>NZ_JBFCVV010000001.1:0-457500 GCF_041053065.1 Tenacibaculum salmonis
TTATATATGGTTTGTTGCGTGTTTGAAGCAACTAATTTAGTAAATAAAAACGGAATAGAAAATCCCCTAAGGATTTTCGTAAGTAGGTTAGCACTAGCAATAAATTATATATGTTGTTGCAAGTAGTGATTTTCTAACTAAATTTCTCATTTCTTAATTTTAAATTTTTCCGTTTTATTTCTCTTTTTTTTTACGTTTCAGCTTAAAACTCCGCCTTAATTAATTTCCGCCTATTTATTCACGATTTATTTTTAGCGTTAAATTCTGCTTTTTTCACGTTTCAGCTTAAAACTCCACCATAATTAATTTCCGCCTATTTATTCACGATTCATTTTTCAGCGTTCAATTCTGTTTTTTTTCTTTTTTAGGGTTTATTTTCTAAAAATAGAGTAGAAGTCATTTTCAATTTTTCCAGCGTAATATTTTTCAATATTAATTTCTAGAAAAGATAAATCACTAATTAGGAATTTCAGGCTGAAATTCCGCCATTACTTGCAACGTGGCTTAATGAAAATTTCATTTCACGTGTTTCAGGGTTGTATTTGACTAATTCCATAATATACAATCTATTCAGTTGCATATAATTATCTACATAACTAGGATTTATTGCGAAATTTATTCCAGTATATTGAGTTTGTATACTAGGATACATTAGAATATCTGTTTTCAAATTGTGCTCTGAATAAATTGCTCTATGAGCTAAACATGATGAAACAGCATATTTCTTGTCAGTTATAAAACAGGTATCTAGAAACTCTAATAGCAATATTATTCCATCGCATTGTCCTTGAGTTAATTTTCCTTTGAAAGGTTCATTTATTCGTTTTCTTTGTGACTCTCTCAATCCATCGTAGTCACTATTTTCAATAAGTTTAGCTTGAATAAAACTCTGAAATATTATATCATTTTCGGATTCTATATTCCATTTTGAAATACAATATTTTTTACTAGTGCCACCATTTTCTCTTGCAACTTCAAGCAACGCTGTAAGCGGGTTATTAGAGCCATAGAACACTGGGTAATTCGGAAAATTACATCTGCCAAATCCAACAACATTTATTGGTGGATAACTGTGTTGCGAAAAGAGATTAATATTTTGGATATCGTCCAAAGGTCTAACACGAAAAATATCCATCTTAAAATTCTTTCGTGGAAGTATTGAAAGGAAGTTCGGTAAGTTTCCAAATTCTTCTGTAATTAAATCCGATACAACTTTGATATATTCATTGTGGTTTTTAAAATTATCATAGTTAGGAAACCCTTTTTCTTTTATTCTCTCAATTGCTTCTTTTGCATCATTTAAATTTGGGAAATCTCTTATTATATCATCGCTCATATTTCAATGGGTAGTAATGTGCTACAACGTGCTTGTGCATGGTTTCGTTGCGAAAACATAGCACTAATATAGTTTAAAAAACTGAAACTTCAACGTGCGTGAGGATTTTCTGCAAGAAAATCAACAAGCAATGAACTATGCATATTGTTGGGTTTTCGTTTTATAGTTTTTGTATTTTTTTCTAGCTGTTTTTTTTAATTCTCATATTTTTCAATAATTATTTTTCTCAAAGTTTTAAATCTACGGTTTTAATTTTCACGCTTTGAGATTCAATTCCAATTTTTCATGTTTTCTAAAATTTTTCAAAATGTAAAAAATGTAGAATTTGATTTTAAAATTCTTTCATTTCACTCAACAGTTTTCAAAATTACTTTTTCACAGAACAGTTTTCAATTAGACTTTTTCAAAATGTAAAAAACATTCTTAAAAAACTATAATTTTCAAAATGATTTTTTATTACTAAATTTTCAAATTTCAACGATTTTTTTCCTAATGAAACCCAACGTGCTTGTGCATGGTTTCGTTGCGAAATCATAGCACTAATATAGTTTAAAAAACTAAAACTTCAACATGCGCGAGGATTTTCTGAAAGAAAATCAACAAGCAATGAACTATGCATATTGTTGGGTTTTCGTTTTATGGTTTTTGTGTTTTTTTCTAGCTGTTTTTTTTAATTCTCATATTTTTCTCAAAGTTTTTAAATTTACGGTTTTAATTTTCACGTTTTGAGCTTCAATTCCTATTTTTCATATTTTCTAAAATTTTTCAAAATGTAAAAAATGTAGAATTTGATTTTAAAACTCTTTCATTTCAGACTTCTATTTTTACACAACATTTTTCAATCAGAATTTATCAAAATGCAAAAAATATTCTTAAAAAAAACCATAGTTTTCAAAATGACTTTTTCACACAACATTTTTCAATTAGAATTTTTCAAAATGTAAAAAAATACTCTTAAAAAACTATAATTTTCAAAATGATTTCTTGTGCGATTTCATGAGGTAATTAAAGAAGTTTTTTTCTGAATATTTTTCCAGCTATTTTAAACTTTATTTAAAAACTAAATTTTCAAATTTTAACTATTTTTTTTTCTAATGAAACCCAACGGTTTTATATATGGTTTGTTGCGTGTTTCGAGCAACTAATTTAGTAAATAAAAACGGAATAGAAAATCCCTAAGGATTTTCGTAAGTAGGTTAGTACTAGCAATAAATTATATATGTTGTTGTAATTAGTGATTTTCTAACTATATTTCTCATTTCTTAATTTTCAATTTTTCCGTTTTATTTCTTTTTTACGTTTCTACTTAAAACTCCACCTTAATTAATTTCCGCCTTTTTTCACGTTTCCGCTTAAAACTCCGCCTTAATTAATTTCCACTGATTTATTCACGCTTCATTTTTCAGCGTTCAATTCTGTTTTTTCTCTTTTTTAGGATTTATTTTCTAAAAATAGAGTAGAAGTCATTTTCAATTTTTCCAGTGTAATATTATTCAATATTAATTTCTAGAAAAGATAAATCACTAATTAGGAATTTCAGGCTGAAATTCCGCCATTAATTACAACGGTTTTATATATGGTTTGTTGCGTGTTTGAAGCAACTAATTTAGTAAATAAAAACGGAATAGAAAATCCCTAAGGATTTTCGTAAGTAGACGAGTACTAGCAATAAATTATATATGTTGTTGCAAATAGTGATTTTCTAACTAAATTTCTCATTTCTTAATTTTCAATTTTTCCGTTTTATTTCTCTTTCTTTTTTACGTTTCTGCTTAAAACTCCGCCTTAATTAATTTCCGCCTATTTATTCACTCTTTATTTTCAGCGTTAACTTCTTCCTTTTTTCACGTTTCTGCTTAAAACTCCGCTTTAATTAATTTCCACCTATTTATTCATGGTTCATTTTTCAGCGTTCAATTCTGTTTTTCTCTTTTTAGGATTCATTTTCTAAAAATGGAGTAGCAGTCACTTTCAATTTTTCCAGTGTAATATTCTTCAATATTAATTTCTAGAAAAGAAAAATCACTAATTAGGAATTTCAGGCTGAAATTCCGCCATTATTTGCAACGTTTTTGTATATTATTTGTTGCGTTTTTCGAGCAACTAATTTAGTAAATAAAAGCGGAATAGAAAATCCCCTAAGGATTTTCGTAAGTAGGCTAGCACTAGTAATAAATTATATACGTTGTTAGCTTGCGTTATTTTCAAAGAATACTTTTATTTCTCCTATCCAATTCATTTCTGTGTATTCTTCCTCTGATTCTAATTCTTCTATGAATTTTTTGGCAAAATCATATTTATTGTTATCAGAATCAAAAAAAGATAGAAGATTTTCATATTCACTCGGTCTTAAATCTAAAGCGAAAAAAGAAGGTGTTTCCTCTTTTTCAGATTCCAAATTTACAAAATCTAGTTGCTCAGGATATTCCTCTTTAAACGTTTTTAAAACTTTAAAAAATGCTTTACCATTTAATGAATCTTCTATTTCTGTTGGTGGTGATTTTGGATTTGAGTTAATATTAACTAGAGTTGTTTCTCCATTTATATTTACTAATCTTTTGATTAATATATTAGAAGTACATTGTGAGTTAAATAAAACTAAATCAGCATCAGTATCAAGAATAAACGCAATTTTTCCATTTACTTCACGCTTAAACTCATCTATTGCAACCACAAGATATTCATAAATTCTTTTAATTTCATTTGCTCCACCAACTGGAATTATTCTTAGTTTATTGTCACTTCTTAAATCTTTAAAGTAATGGTCAAAATAAATTTTTTCAGAACTTCCTTCACAGATAATCCAATTAAATGGATTATCATCTAAGATTGAAGAGACAATAGATTGAACAAAATCATTCATGCTTTTTAGACGAATATCATATGGAAGTTGTCCTCTAGATTCTCTAATTTGTTGTTTAACCATTTCTCGATAATTGGCTAAACTAATTAAATCAAATCTATGATTTTGTTCTGTTTTGGTAATAGCGGTTACACTTCCTCTTTCAATAATAGGGAGAAATCCATACCAATGAGTTGAAAAAAGAAATTGATGTGATTCATCTGAGATTTCACTCATTTTCATAAAATGGTCAAAACAAGCAGACATATGTAATGAGCTTTCAGGTTCATCAACTGCTATTATCAAGTTATCGCTGTTCTCTCTATGGTTTTTTATTAAGCTATGAGTTACTTCTATAATTGCTTTTTGTTTTTCTCCACTACTTAAATCATTTATTTCTAACCAATGTTCTCCTTGTCTTTTATGCAGTTTTCTAATTGTAAAAAAAGCATCTATAATTAATTTATATATGTCTACTTTACGCAAATTTTGTTGTCTATCAGTTGGTGTACGAAAAGAATAAACTTCAAGTTCTTCTGATAATATTCTCAACGTTTTTATATATGATTTGTTGCGTGTTTCAAGTTACTAATATAGTTTAAAAAACTCAAACATCTACGTTTGCGAGTATTTTCCGAAGGAAAATAAACGAGCAATGAATTATATATGTTGTTGGGTTTTCGTTTTATGGTTTTTGTATTTTTTTCTAGCTGTTTTTTAAAATTCTCATATTTTTCAATAATTATTTTTCTCAAAGTTTTAAATCTACGGTTTTAATTTTCACGTTTTGAGCTTCAATTCCTATTTTTCATATTTTCTAAAATTTTTCAAAAATGTAAAAAATGTAGAATTTGATTTTAAAACTCTTTCATTTCACACTTCTATTTTCACACAACATTTTTCAATCAGACTTTTTCAAAATGCAAAAAATATTCTTAAAAAAACCATAGTTTTCAAAATGACTTTTTCAGACAACAGTTTTCAATTATAATTTTTCAAAATGTAAAAAAATACTCTTAAAAAAATTATAATTTTCAAAATGATTTCTTGTGCGATTTCATGAGGTAATTAAAGGAGTTTTTCTGAATATTTTTCCAGTTATTTTAAATTTTATTTAAAAACTAAATTTTCAAATTTTAACTATTTTTTTCTCAAATGAAACCCAACGGTTTTATATATGGTTTGTTGCGTGTTTGAAGCAACTAATTTAGTAAATAAAAACGGAATAGAAAATCCCCTAAGGATTTTCGTAAGTAGGTTAGCACTAGCAATAAATTATATATGTTGTTGCAAGTAGTGATTTTCTAACTAAATTTCTCATTTCTTAATTTTAAATTTTTCCGTTTTATTTCTCTTTTTTTTTACGTTTCAGCTTAAAACTCCGCCTTAATTAATTTCCGCCTATTTATTCACGATTTATTTTTAGCGTTAAATTCTGCTTTTTTCACGTTTCAGCTTAAAACTCCACCATAATTAATTTCCGCCTATTTATTCACGATTCATTTTTCAGCGTTCAATTCTGTTTTTTTTCTTTTTTAGGGTTTATTTTCTAAAAATAGAGTAGAAGTCATTTTCAATTTTTCCAGCGTAATATTTTTCAATATTAATTTCTAGAAAAGATAAATCACTAATTAGGAATTTCAGGCTGAAATTCCGCCATTACTTGCAACGTTTTTGTATATTATTTGTTGCGTATTTCGAGCAACTAATTTAGTAAATAAAAGCGGAATAGAAAATCCCCTAAGTATTTTCGTAAGTAGGCGAGTACTAGCAATAAATTATATACGGTGTTGTAGTACGTTTTATATTTCCTCAAAACTAGATTCCGAATCTAGACCTAATAAATCGTTAAAATCATCTTCTACAAGATTTAAATAATTTTGGTCATTGGGATTTATACTTTTCCAAGTAATACCATTTCCTTTTATTTCTCCATATTGGCTTAATGAAAATTTCATTTCACGTGTTTCAGGGTTGTATTTGACTAATTCCATAATATACAATCTATTCAGTTGCATATAATTATCTACATAACTAGGATTTATTGCGAAATTTATTCCAGTATATTGAGTTTGTATACTAGGATACATTAGAATATCTGTTTTCAAATTGTGCTCTGAATAAATTGCTCTATGAGCTAAACATGATGAAACAGCATATTTCTTGTCAGTTATAAAACAGGTATCTAGAAACTCTAATAGCAATATTATTCCATCGCATTGTCCTTGAGTTAATTTTCCTTTGAAAGGTTCATTTATTCGTTTTCTTTGTGACTCTCTCAATCCATCGTAGTCACTATTTT
This sequence comes from Tenacibaculum salmonis, assembly GCF_041053065.1. Lineage (NCBI taxonomy): Bacteria > Pseudomonadati > Bacteroidota > Flavobacteriia > Flavobacteriales > Flavobacteriaceae > Tenacibaculum > Tenacibaculum salmonis. The sequence goes on from NZ_JBFCVV010000001.1 coordinate 6,481, forward strand.
CAATAAGTTTAGCTTGAATAAAACTCTGAAATATTATATCATTTTCGGATTCTATATTCCATTTTGAAATACAATATTTTTTACTAGTGCCACCATTTTCTCTTGCAACTTCAAGCAACGCTGTAAGCGGGTTATTAGAGCCATAGAACACTGGGTAATTCGGAAAATTACATCTGCCAAATCCAACAACATTTATTGGTGGATAACTGTGTTGCGAAAAGAGATTAATATTTTGGATATCGTCCAAAGGTCTAACACGAAAAATATCCATCTTAAAATTCTTTCGTGGAAGTATTGAAAGGAAGTTCGGTAAGTTTCCAAATTCTTCTGTAATTAAATCCGATACAACTTTGATATATTCATTGTGGTTTTTAAAATTATCATAGTTAGGAAACCCTTTTTCTTTTATTCTCTCAATTGCTTCTTTTGCATCATTTAAATTTGGGAAATCTCTTATTATATCATCGCTCATATTTCAATGGGTAGTAATGTGCTACAACGGTTTTGTGCATGGTTTCGTTGCGGAATTACAGCACTAATATAGTTTAAAAAATTAAAACTTGAACATGCGCGAGGATTTTCTGAAAGAAAATCAACAAGCAATGAATTATGCACGTTGTTGCCAAATGCGACTTTTTGTTTAAATTCTAAACTTTCAATATTTTCTAATTATTGAATTTTAGCAAAACTTAATTCAGTATTTTTTAATTCCGCGATATTTCTTTTCATTTTTTATAAAACTCTAAATTTTTAATATTTTCTAAATTATTGAATTTTAGCAAAACTTAATTCAGCCTTTTTTAATTCCGCGATATTTCTTTTCATTTTTTATAAAACTCTAAATTTTCAATATTTTCTAAATTATTAAATTTGATTAAAACTTCAATTCTACATTTTTAATTCCGCGATATTTGTTTTCATTTTTTATGAAATTCTAAATTTTCAATATTTTTTATATTATTTAATTTAAGCAAAACTTTAATTCCACGTTTTTTATTCGGAAATATTGGTTTTCAGCGTTTTATTTTTCCGAGTTTTTGGCAACGTTTTTATATATGATTTGTTGCGTGTTTCAAGTTACTAATATAGTTTAAAAAACTCAAACATCTACGTTTGCGAGTATTTTCCGAAGGAAAATAAACGAGCAATGAATTATATATGTTGTTGGGTTTTCGTTTTATGGTTTTTGTGTTTTTTTCTACCTGTTTTTTTAAATTTTTACTTTCATATTTTTCAATAATTATTTTTCTCAAAGTTTTAAATCTACGGTTTTAATTTTCACGTTTTGAGCTTCAATTCCTATTTTTCATATTTTCTAAAATTTTTCAAAAATGTAAAAAATGTAGAATTTGATTTTAAAACTCTTTCATTTCACACTTCTATTTTCACACAACATTTTTCAATCAGACTTTTTCAAAATGTAAAAAATATTCTTAAAAAAACCATAGTTTTCAAAATGACTTTTTCAGACAACAGTTTTCAATTATAATTTATCAAAATGTAAAAAAATACTCTTAAAAAAATTATAATTTTCAAAATGATTTCTTGTGCGGTTTCATGAGGTAATTAAAGGAGTTTTTTTTCTGAATATTTTTCCAGCTATTTTAAACTTTATTTAAAAACTAAATTTTCAAATTTTAACTATTTTTTTCTCAAATGAAACCCAACGTTTTTATATATGATTTGTTGCGTGTTTCAAGTTACTAATATAGTTTAAAAAACTCAAACATCTACGTTTGCGAGTATTTTCCGAAGGAAAATAAACGAGCAATGAATTATATATGTTGTTGCCAAATGCGATTTTTTGTTTAAATTCTAAACTTTAAATATTTTCTAAATTATTGAATTTTAGCAAAACTTAATTCAGCATTTTTTAATTCCGCGATATTTATTTTCAGTTTTTATAAAACTCTAAATTTTCAATCTTTTTAAATGATTCAATTTAAGTGAAATTTTAATTCCATGTTTTAATTCCGCGATATTTATTTCAGTTTTTATAATCCTCTAAATTTTCAATATTTTTAAATTATTCAATTTAAGTGAAATTTCAATTCCACGTTTTTAATTCCGCGATATTTATTTCAGTTTTTATAATCCTCTAAATTTTCAATATTTTCTAAACTATTCAATTTGAGTAAAACTTTAATTCTACGTTTTAAATTCCGCGATATTTATTTTCAATTTTATAAACTTCGGGTTTTTCAATAAATTCTAAATTATTAAATTTAAGTAAAATGTCAATTCGACTTTTTTATTCCGTAATATTGGTTTTCAGCATTTTATTTTTCTGAGTTTTTGGCAACGGTCTTATATATGAAAAGTAGCGGATTTTTAAGCACTAACTTTTCAGTTTATAACTAACCTTTATTTTACAATTTATCTTTCATTTGAGCACCAAAACCGCTATTTTTTATATACGTTGTTGGCATTTCGTACTTTTATTAGCTAACTCTTTCTTTGATTTTCTTTATTGCTTCATCAAAATCATTTTTAGTTCTCAACCAAAGAATAATTAGGAATAAACCAATAATAAACCCTAAAATGGTAATTACAAGAAATACTATAAAAGTATTCTGTTTATTCGTGTAATCATTTGTCAATAGAGAAGCTAAAAAAGAAGCTGCTACTGATATTAAAAAAATTGCGAAGTTTAAATATATAGAAGAAGGAGAACCTTTTTCAATTATATCTAATTCCGATTCACTTACTTCGTAAATAGTTAACGAATCAAATTTATGTCGTTTAACTTTAACATTTTCATCAGATAAACTTTCTTTATTAGGTTTAGTTTTTTCAACAATTTTCCCTTGTTTTATTTCTGACTCAGTCGCTTGACTAATATTTTTATTGTCTTCCATTCTGTCAGATTTTAGAGTTTATCTTTTAGCCATTCATTACTGCAAATTACATTTCTCCAAGCAGCTTCTACACCAGATTTAACTATAAATAGTCTGCTACCTTTAGGGAAATATTGTCCCAGATTTTCCCTGATTTCTGTTGCTTTTTTTTCAGTTTTAATTGCCCATAAGGATTCTGTTACCTTTGCCCAAGTACCATAATCTTCTATTGCTTTGTAGAGGTCATCGTAATTTCCTCCCTCAGCCATATCATATGATATTAAATATGTGTTTTTCATTATTTTTTATTTTCTTAATATGCTGTTTTTGTATGAATGCCAACGGTTTTATATATGATTTGTTGCGTGTTTCAAGTTACTAATATAGTTTAAAAAACTCAAACATCTACGTTTGCGAGTATTTTCCGAAGGAAAATAAACGAGCAATGAATTATATATGTTGTTGGGTTTTCGTTTTATGGTTTTTGTATTTTTTTCTAGCTGTTTTTTAAAATTCTCATATTTTTCAATAATTATTTTTCTCAAAGTTTTAAATCTACGGTTTTAATTTTCACGTTTTGAGCTTCAATTCTTATTTTTCATGTTTTCTAAAATTTTTCAAAAATGTAAAAAATGTAGAATTTGATTTTAAAACTCTTTCATTTCACACTTCTATTTTCACACAACAGTTTTCAATCAGGATTTTTCAAAATGCAAAAAATATTTTTAAAAAAACCATAGTTTTCAAAATGACTTTTTCAGACAACAGTTTTCAATTATAATTTATCAAAATGTAAAAAAATACTCTTAAAAAAATTATAATTTTCAAAATGATTTCTTGTGCGGTTTCATGAGGTAATTAAAGGAGTTTTTTTCTGAATATTTTTCCAGCTATTTTAAACTTTATTTAAAAACTAAATTTTCAAATTTCAACGATTTTTTTCTCTAATGAAACCCAACGGTTTTATATATGATTTGTTGCGTGTTTCAAGTTACTAATATAGTTTAAAAAACTCAAACATCTACGTTTGCGAGTATTTTCCGAAGGAAAATAAACGAGCAATGAATTATATATGTTGTTGGGTTTTCGTTTTATGGTTTTTGTGTTTTTTTCTAGCTGTTTTTTAAAATTCTCATATTTTTCAATAATTATTTTTCTCAAAGTTTTAAATCTACGGTTTTAATTTTCACGTTTTGAGCTTCAATTCCTATTTTTCATATTTTCTAAAATTTTTCAAAAATGTAAAAAATGTAGAATTTGATTTTAAAACTCTTTCATTTCACACTTCTATTTTCACACAACATTTTTCAATCAGACTTTTTCAAAATGTAAAAAATATTCTTAAAAAAACCATAGTTTTCAAAATGACTTTTTCAGACAACAGTTTTCAATTATAATTTATCAAAATGTAAAAAAATACTCTTAAAAAAATTATAATTTTCAAAATGATTTCTTGTGCGGTTTCATGAGGTAATTAAAGGAGTTTTTTTTCTGAATATTTTTCCAGCTATTTTAAACTTTATTTAAAAACTAAATTTTCAAATTTTAACTATTTTTTTCTCAAATGAAACCCAACGTTTTTATATATGATTTGTTGCGTGTTTCAAGTTACTAATATAGTTTAAAAAACTCAAACATCTACGTTTGCGAGTATTTTCCGAAGGAAAATAAACGAGCAATGAATTATATATGTTGTTGGGTTTTCGTTTTATGGTTTTTGTATTTTTTTCTAGCTGTTTTTTAAAATTCTCATATTTTTCAATAATTATTTTTCTCAAAGTTTTAAATCTACGGTTTTAATTTTCACGTTTTGAGCTTCAATTCCTATTTTTCATATTTTCTAAAATTTTTCAAAAATGTAAAAAATGTAGAATTTGATTTTAAAACTCTTTCATTTCACACTTCTATTTTCACACAACATTTTTCAATCAGACTTTTTCAAAATGCAAAAAATATTCTTAAAAAAACCATAGTTTTCAAAATGACTTTTTCAGACAACAGTTTTCAATTATAATTTTTCAAAATGTAAAAAAATACTCTTAAAAAAATTATAATTTTCAAAATGATTTCTTGTGCGATTTCATGAGGTAATTAAAGGAGTTTTTCTGAATATTTTTCCAGTTATTTTAAATTTTATTTAAAAACTAAATTTTCAAATTTTAACTATTTTTTTCTCAAATGAAACCCAACGTTTTTGTATATTATTTGTTGCGTATTTCGAGCAACTAATTTAGTAAATAAAAGCGGAATAGAAAATCCCCTAAGTATTTTCGTAAGTAGGCGAGTACTAGCAATAAATTATATACGGTGTTGTAGTACGTTTTATATTTCCTCAAAACTAGATTCCGAATCTAGACCTAATAAATCGTTAAAATCATCTTCTACAAGATTTAAATAATTTTGGTCATTGGGATTTATACTTTTCCAAGTAATACCATTTCCTTTTATTTCTCCATATTGGCTTAATGAAAATTTCATTTCACGTGTTTCAGGGTTGTATTTGACTAATTCCATAATATACAATCTATTCAGTTGCATATAATTATCTACATAACTAGGATTTATTGCGAAATTTATTCCAGTATATTGAGTTTGTATACTAGGATACATTAGAATATCTGTTTTCAAATTGTGCTCTGAATAAATTGCTCTATGAGCTAAACATGATGAAACAGCATATTTCTTGTCAGTTATAAAACAGGTATCTAGAAACTCTAATAGCAATATTATTCCATCGCATTGTCCTTGAGTTAATTTTCCTTTGAAAGGTTCATTTATTCGTTTTCTTTGTGACTCTCTCAATCCATCGTAGTCACTATTTTCAATAAGTTTAGCTTGAATAAAACTCTGAAATATTATATCATTTTCGGATTCTATATTCCATTTTGAAATACAATATTTTTTACTAGTGCCACCATTTTCTCTTGCAACTTCAAGCAACGCTGTAAGCGGGTTATTAGAGCCATAGAACACTGGGTAATTCGGAAAATTACATCTGCCAAATCCAACAACATTTATTGGTGGATAACTGTGTTGCGAAAAGAGATTAATATTTTGGATATCGTCCAAAGGTCTAACACGAAAAATATCCATCTTAAAATTCTTTCGTGGAAGTATTGAAAGGAAGTTCGGTAAGTTTCCAAATTCTTCTGTAATTAAATCCGATACAACTTTGATATATTCATTGTGGTTTTTAAAATTATCATAGTTAGGAAACCCTTTTTCTTTTATTCTCTCAATTGCTTCTTTTGCATCATTTAAATTTGGGAAATCTCTTATTATATCATCGCTCATATTTCAATGGGTAGTAATGTGCTACAACGTGCTTGTGCATGGTTTCGTTGCGAAAACATAGCACTAATATAGTTTAAAAAACTGAAACTTCAACGTGCGTGAGGATTTTCTGCAAGAAAATCAACAAGCAATGAACTATGCATATTGTTGGGTTTTCGTTTTATAGTTTTTGTATTTTTTTCTAGCTGTTTTTTTTAATTCTCATATTTTTCAATAATTATTTTTCTCAAAGTTTTAAATCTACGGTTTTAATTTTCACGCTTTGAGATTCAATTCCAATTTTTCATGTTTTCTAAAATTTTTCAAAATGTAAAAAATGTAGAATTTGATTTTAAAATTCTTTCATTTCACTCAACAGTTTTCAAAATTACTTTTTCACAGAACAGTTTTCAATTAGACTTTTTCAAAATGTAAAAAACATTCTTAAAAAACTATAATTTTCAAAATGATTTTTTATTCGATTTCCTGAGGTAATTAAAAGAGTTTTTTCTGAATATTTTTCCAGCTATTTTAAACTTTATTTAAAAACTAAATTTTCAAATTTCAACGATTTTTTTCCTAATGAAACCCAACGTGCTTGTGCATGGTTTCGTTGCGAAATCATAGCACTAATATAGTTTAAAAAACTAAAACTTCAACATGCGCGAGGATTTTCTGAAAGAAAATCAACAAGCAATGAACTATGCATATTGTTGGGTTTTCGTTTTATGGTTTTTGTGTTTTTTTCTAGCTGTTTTTTTTAATTCTCATATTTTTCTCAAAGTTTTTAAATTTACGGTTTTAATTTTCACGTTTTGAGCTTCAATTCCTATTTTTCATATTTTCTAAAATTTTTCAAAATGTAAAAAATGTAGAATTTGATTTTAAAACTCTTTCATTTCAGACTTCTATTTTTACACAACATTTTTCAATCAGAATTTATCAAAATGCAAAAAATATTCTTAAAAAAAACCATAGTTTTCAAAATGACTTTTTCACACAACATTTTTCAATTAGAATTTTTCAAAATGTAAAAAAATACTCTTAAAAAACTATAATTTTCAAAATGATTTCTTGTGCGATTTCATGAGGTAATTAAAGAAGTTTTTTTCTGAATATTTTTCCAGCTATTTTAAACTTTATTTAAAAACTAAATTTTCAAATTTTAACTATTTTTTTTTCTAATGAAACCCAACGGTTTTATATATGGTTTGTTGCGTGTTTCGAGCAACTAATTTAGTAAATAAAAACGGAATAGAAAATCCCTAAGGATTTTCGTAAGTAGGTTAGTACTAGCAATAAATTATATATGTTGTTGTAATTAGTGATTTTCTAACTATATTTCTCATTTCTTAATTTTCAATTTTTCCGTTTTATTTCTTTTTTACGTTTCTACTTAAAACTCCACCTTAATTAATTTCCGCCTTTTTTCACGTTTCCGCTTAAAACTCCGCCTTAATTAATTTCCACTGATTTATTCACGCTTCATTTTTCAGCGTTCAATTCTGTTTTTTCTCTTTTTTAGGATTTATTTTCTAAAAATAGAGTAGAAGTCATTTTCAATTTTTCCAGTGTAATATTATTCAATATTAATTTCTAGAAAAGATAAATCACTAATTAGGAATTTCAGGCTGAAATTCCGCCATTAATTACAACGGTTTTATATATGGTTTGTTGCGTGTTTGAAGCAACTAATTTAGTAAATAAAAACGGAATAGAAAATCCCTAAGGATTTTCGTAAGTAGACGAGTACTAGCAATAAATTATATATGTTGTTGCAAATAGTGATTTTCTAACTAAATTTCTCATTTCTTAATTTTCAATTTTTCCGTTTTATTTCTCTTTCTTTTTTACGTTTCTGCTTAAAACTCCGCCTTAATTAATTTCCGCCTATTTATTCACTCTTTATTTTCAGCGTTAACTTCTTCCTTTTTTCACGTTTCTGCTTAAAACTCCGCTTTAATTAATTTCCACCTATTTATTCATGGTTCATTTTTCAGCGTTCAATTCTGTTTTTCTCTTTTTAGGATTCATTTTCTAAAAATGGAGTAGCAGTCACTTTCAATTTTTCCAGTGTAATATTCTTCAATATTAATTTCTAGAAAAGAAAAATCACTAATTAGGAATTTCAGGCTGAAATTCCGCCATTATTTGCAACGTTTTTGTATATTATTTGTTGCGTTTTTCGAGCAACTAATTTAGTAAATAAAAGCGGAATAGAAAATCCCCTAAGGATTTTCGTAAGTAGGCTAGCACTAGTAATAAATTATATACGTTGTTAGCTTGCGTTATTTTCAAAGAATACTTTTATTTCTCCTATCCAATTCATTTCTGTGTATTCTTCCTCTGATTCTAATTCTTCTATGAATTTTTTGGCAAAATCATATTTATTGTTATCAGAATCAAAAAAAGATAGAAGATTTTCATATTCACTCGGTCTTAAATCTAAAGCGAAAAAAGAAGGTGTTTCCTCTTTTTCAGATTCCAAATTTACAAAATCTAGTTGCTCAGGATATTCCTCTTTAAACGTTTTTAAAACTTTAAAAAATGCTTTACCATTTAATGAATCTTCTATTTCTGTTGGTGGTGATTTTGGATTTGAGTTAATATTAACTAGAGTTGTTTCTCCATTTATATTTACTAATCTTTTGATTAATATATTAGAAGTACATTGTGAGTTAAATAAAACTAAATCAGCATCAGTATCAAGAATAAACGCAATTTTTCCATTTACTTCACGCTTAAACTCATCTATTGCAACCACAAGATATTCATAAATTCTTTTAATTTCATTTGCTCCACCAACTGGAATTATTCTTAGTTTATTGTCACTTCTTAAATCTTTAAAGTAATGGTCAAAATAAATTTTTTCAGAACTTCCTTCACAGATAATCCAATTAAATGGATTATCATCTAAGATTGAAGAGACAATAGATTGAACAAAATCATTCATGCTTTTTAGACGAATATCATATGGAAGTTGTCCTCTAGATTCTCTAATTTGTTGTTTAACCATTTCTCGATAATTGGCTAAACTAATTAAATCAAATCTATGATTTTGTTCTGTTTTGGTAATAGCGGTTACACTTCCTCTTTCAATAATCGGGAGAAATCCATACCAATGAGTTGAAAAAAGAAATTGATGTGATTCATCTGAGATTTCACTCATTTTCATAAAATGGTCAAAACAAGCAGACATATGTAATGAGCTTTCAGGTTCATCAACTGCTATTATCAAGTTATCGCTGTTCTCTCTATGGTTTTTTATTAAGCTATGAGTTACTTCTATAATTGCTTTTTGTTTTTCTCCACTACTTAAATCATTTATTTCTAACCAATGTTCTCCTTGTCTTTTATGCAGTTTTCTAATTGTAAAAAAAGCATCTATAATTAATTTATATATGTCTACTTTACGCAAATTTTGTTGTCTATCAGTTGGTGTACGAAAAGAATAAACTTCAAGTTCTTCTGATAATATTCTTAAAAATTGATTTAAACTAGAATTGATTTGAGAAATTTGTCTTTGTGGAACTCTTTCTTCTAAAACTTCATACAAACTTTCTCCCATTAGCGCTTGTATTTCTGTAGTTTCAAGCTTTGTGAAAGTTGCTGGGTCAATATCTTTCGGAATATAAATATATTGATAAAGATTTTTTATTTCTTTTAAAATTGGTCGAAGTGTTTCAAGGCTTTCTTGATTTAGATTTTGATTACCAACTTCAGTTTCTGGAAATAAAGCTCTTGCAATTTTATTACAATTATATATGCTTAATGAACAATTTCCATTATAATCAATTCCTAGTGGGAATAAATAGTATTCTTCTTGACTAAATGACCTTTCTATTTCTGTTCTTTGTCTAAGAAAAGTTCTTAAATGAGGTCTGTTGATATTTGGGATATCAGTTTCTTGTAAAGTCCAAATAGCATTACTAAGAGTTTCTAATGTTGGTTTATTGTCTTCTGAAATTTTCTCTTTATGGATTAAGAAAAAGGGTGTGATTAAAGGTGTTGTTACAGAAAGACCACTTCTTTTAGTTGAGATGTTATAATTCCATTGTTTGTCATTAAAGTAACAATCAAGAGCTTCTAAAACTGAACTTTTTCCGATTCCATTATTACCTACAAATCCACAAAATTTATCTTTGCTTGTTATTGGAATATAATTTATTCCTTGATATGTTTTTATGTAGCGTAAAAGTAATCCTATTATCATATATTTTGTTTGTTGGTCTGTGGTTGTTTTTAATGCAAGCTAACGTTTTTATATATGATTTGTTGCGTGTTTCAAGTTACTAATATAGTTTAAAAAACTCAAACATCTACGTTTGCGAGTATTTTCCGAAGGAAAATAAACGAGCAATGAATTATATATGTTGTTGGGTTTTCGTTTTATGGTTTTTGTATTTTTTTCTAGCTGTTTTTTAAAATTCTCATATTTTTCAATAATTATTTTTCTCAAAGTTTTAAATCTACGGTTTTAATTTTCACGTTTTGAGCTTCAATTCCTATTTTTCATATTTTCTAAAATTTTTCAAAAATGTAAAAAATGTAGAATTTGATTTTAAAACTCTTTCATTTCACACTTCTATTTTCACACAACATTTTTCAATCAGACTTTTTCAAAATGCAAAAAATATTCTTAAAAAAACCATAGTTTTCAAAATGACTTTTTCAGACAACAGTTTTCAATTATAATTTTTCAAAATGTAAAAAAATACTCTTAAAAAAATTATAATTTTCAAAATGATTTCTTGTGCGATTTCATGAGGTAATTAAAGGAGTTTTTCTGAATATTTTTCCAGTTATTTTAAATTTTATTTAAAAACTAAATTTTCAAATTTTAACTATTTTTTTCTCAAATGAAACCCAACGTTTTTGTATATTATTTGTTGCGTGTTTCAAGCATTAAATATAGTAAATAAAAGCGGAATAGAAAATCCCCTAAGGATTTTCGTAAGTAGATAAGCACTAGCAATAAATTATATATGTTGTTGTAATTAGTGATTTTCTAACTATATTTCTCATTTCTTAATTTTCAATTTTTCCGTTTTATTTCTCTTTCTTTTTTTACGTTTCTGCTTAAAACTCCGCCTTAATTAATTCACGCTTTATTTTCAGCGTTAACTTTTTTCTTTTTTCACGTTTCTGCTTTAAACTCCACTTTAATTAATTTCCACAGATTTATTCACGCTTCATTTTTCAGAGTTTAATTCTGTTTTTTTCTCTTTTTTAGGATTTACTTTCTAAAAATAGAGTAGCAGTCATTTTCAATTTTTCCAGCGCAATATTAATTTCTAGAAAATAAAAATCACTAATTAGGAATTTCAGGCTGAAATTCCGCCATTAATTACAACGTTTTTGTATATTATTTGTTGCGTATTTCGAGTTACTAATTTAGTTTAAAAAACTCAAACATCTACGTTTGCGAGTATTTTCCGAAGGAAAATAAACGAGCAATGAATTATATATGTTGTTGGGTTTTCGTTTTATGGTTTTTGTATTTTTTTCTAGCTGTTTTTTAAAATTCTCATATTTTTCAATAATTATTTTTCTCAAAGTTTTAAATCTACGGTTTTAATTTTCACGTTTTGAGCTTCAATTCCTATTTTTCATATTTTCTAAAATTTTTCAAAAATGTAAAAAATGTAGAATTTGATTTTAAAACTCTTTCATTTCACACTTCTATTTTCACACAACATTTTTCAATCATAATTTATCAAAATGCAAAAAATATTCTTAAAAAAACCATAGTTTTCAAAATGACTTTTTCAGACAACAGTTTTCAATCAGACTTTTTCAAAATGTAAAAAATATTCTTAAAAAAATATAATTTTCAAAATGATTTCTTGTGCGGTTTCATGAGGTAATTAAAGGAGTTTTTTTTCTGAATATTTTTCCAGCTATTTTAAACTTTATTTAAAAACTAAATTTTCAAATTTTAACTATTCTTGGATTCAATGTTCTAACGCAACAAAGCGTTGTTAATTTTTGATGGTACTAAGCTATGTTTTTTATTTCAATATCCATCATTTCTTTAGGAGTTTTGTACGCTATAATTTTCCGAGGTCTATTGTTTAATTTTTGTTGAATAATTTGTAGTTGATTTTGGCTAATTTCATTAAAATTAGTACCCTTAGGCAGATATCGTCTAATGAGTCCATTTGTGTTTTCATTGGTGCCTCTTTCCCACGAAGAATATGGATGTGCAAAGTAAATTTTCATACCTGTTTTTTGTGTTATTTTTTGATGCCTTGCCATTTCAATTCCGTTGTCATATGTCATTGATTTTTTATAAATAGGATTTAATTTATTCAATATTTTACTAAACTGATTGGCAACTTCCATCGCTTTTTTCGATTTTAGTTTGATGATTAAAGTGAACCTTGTTTTGCGTTCAACAATTGTTCCGATAGCACTTTTATGGTCTTTTCCAATGATTAAGTCACCTTCCCAATGTCCAACTTCATCTCTAAGTTCAATATGCTTAGGTCTGTTGTCAATACTAACTTGATTGATTATTTTAGAGCCACCACCACGTTTTTTTTTATGAGGTCTCCGCCTTGTTTTTTTACGAACTAGAAGTTTTATTAATTTTTTATTTAAACTAGCTTGTGGTCTGGTGTAAATGTGTCTATAGATAGCTTCATGTGAAATAGACATTATTGGGTTGTTTGGATATAACTCTTTGAGTCTTCCTGAAATTTGTTCAGGAGTCCAGTTAGATAAAAGTCCTTTATAAACAAAAAATTTGAGTAGGGAATAGGTGCTTATTTTATCAAGGTTTCTTTTGTTCGCATAATCATCTTTAGCGTTCCAATGTGCTAATTCAGCATCATATTTATCTTCTTTATTTTGTACCCATTTAGAGACTTCTCTAAAGATTGTTGAACGTGCTCTTTTTAATGTTTTAGCGATATAAGATTTAGACTTTTTTTCATTTAAAAGAGTCTGAATAATAACTCTTTCTTTTAGAGTTAAACGTCTATGCTTTTTTATTTCCATTTTACAAATCTATAATTTTAGATTTGTTGCGTTAAGTTATTGAATGGAGCATTTTTTTCTCAAATGAAACCCAACGGTTTTATATATGATTTGTTGCGTATTTCAAGTTCTAAATATATTAAATAAAAACGGAATAGAAAATCCCCTAAGGATTTTCGTAAGTAGATAAGCACTAGCAATAAATTATATATGTTGTTGCAAGTAGTGATTTTCTAACTAAATTTCTCATTTCTTAATTTTCAATTTTTCCGTTTTATTTCTCTCTTTTTTTTACGTTTCTGTTTAAAATTCCGCTTTAATTAATTTCCGCCTATTTATTCACGCTTTATTTTCAGTGTTCAATTCTGCCTTTTTTCACGTTTCTGCTTAAAACTCCGCCCTAATTAATTTCCGCTTATTTATTCACTCTTCATTTTTCAGCATTCAATTCTGTTTTTTCTCTTTTTTAGGATTTATTTTCTAAAAATAGAGTAGTAGTCATTTTCAATTTTTCCAGCGCAATATTATTCAATATTAATTTCTAGAAAAGATAAATCACTAATTAGGAATTTCAGGCTGAAATTCCGCCATTACTTGCAACGTTTTTGTATATTATTTGTTGCGTATTTCAAGCAACTAATTTAGTAAATAATTACCAACCAAGAAAGTCCGCGAGGACTTTCTTAAGTAGGTGAGAAGCCAGCAATAAATTATATACGGTGTTGTGTGTAGTGTTTAATATTCATTTAGTCTTTCAATGTTCATATTAATATTCAGTATATTTTGTTTTTTCTGTTCAATATATTCATTTATATTTTTTCGTATCATTTTTTTCTTCTGATTTGTGAGAATATTTAATTCACTTAAATTTGTTTCTAATAAATCTAATGTTCTTTTGAAATCTTCATTTAATTTCTTAATTCCTTTTTCATTATTTAGTATTCCATCTTTCCAATTTGTTTGTTCAACTTCTAAATGTTCACAATAAACATCAATTTTTTGAAATATTGTTGTCGTAGTAGAAAGTCCATATTCAAAAAACAACGAATTACCTTTGAATTTAACTTTCCTAACTATAAATTCAATTTTGTATGGGTAATTTTCAATAAATCGGCAAGGTGAAGGTAATTCTTGTCCTAAAAAAAGTTTTTCCACATATTCAGATTCTTTTTTCTCATTTAAAATCAGTTTTGGAACATTTAAATTTTCACATTCAATTAGTCTTTCAACCTCTTTTTTAATTTCTATTTTTTCAAAATCGTAGTTGGATTGATTAATTTTGTTTTTGATTTTTTTTTCACTTTTAAGAAAGAAAATTTCTATATTTTTTTCTAAAAATAAATTTGGTTTTTTGTAAGAATCGTTCATAATTTCTAAATATTTTATATTAATTATTCCAAAAATAAAACGAATAAATTCATTTTTCATTTTTGTTGGTAATATTAGAAATTTAGTTGTTAATGTATTGTAATTGAGTTGTTTAATTTTTGTTAAGTTCGTTCAGAATATCTTAATTTTCTTTGAAGTTGTTCGTTTTTCGCATTACACACAACGTTTTTATATATGATTTGTTGCGTGTTTCAAGTTACTAATATAGTTTAAAAAACTCAAACATCTACGTTTGCGAGTATTTTCCGAAGGAAAATAAACGAGCAATGAATTATATATGTTGTTGGGTTTTCGTTTTATGGTTTTTGTGTTTTTTCTAGCTGTTTTTTTTAATTCTCATATTTTTGAATAATTATTTTTCTCAAAGTTTTAAATCTACGATTTTAATTTTCACGTTTTGAGCTTCAATTCCTATTTTTCATATTTTCTAAAATTTTTCAAAAATGTAAAAAATGTAGAATTTGATTTTAAAACTCTTTCATTTCACACTTCTATTTTTACACAACATTTTTCAATCAGAATTTATCAAAATGCAAAAAATATTCTTAAAAAAACCATAGTTTTAAAAATGACTTTTTCAGACAACAGTTTTCAATCAGACTTTTTCAAAATGTAAAAAATATTCTTAAAAAACTATAATTTTCAAAATGATTTTTTGTGCGGTTTCATGAGGTAATTAAAGAAGTTTTTTCTCAATATTTTTCCAGCTATTTTAAATTTTAACTATTTTTTTCTCAAATGAAACCCAACGTTTTTGTATATTATTTGTTGCGTATTTCGAGCAACTAATTTAGTGAAAAAAAGCGAAATGTAAAATTTAAAAAAAGCTTTTCATAAAAATTTAAAAACTAGCAATAAATTATATACGTTGTTGTATTTAGTGGTTTTTTCATTTTCGTTTTAATGAGCTTTTTTTATTTCAGAGTTTAACTCCGCCGATTTTTTTACGTTTCAACTTTCAATTCATTTATTTTATTAAAATCTTAAATTTTTCAATTTATTTATGAATCTTCATAATTACTTTTTAATATTAACGATTTTTTGCGCTTGAGAGCTTAATTCCGCCGATTTTCTGATTTTTTTACGTTTCTACTTGTATTCAGCTATTTTATTAAAATAATTTTTTCTGCGCTGATTTTTTCACGTTTCAATTTTTTATTTTACTAGAGTAGAAGTATTTTTCAGTTTTAGTATTTTTTGTCCAGAGCTTGTGTCTGCTTAATTTTTATTTTATAAAATACAGATTAGGAATTTCTGAGGAAATTCCGCCATTAAATACAACTGGTTATATAGAGATTTTAATTCTCTATTTACTATTAAATTATCTGGATAAAAGGAACTATTAATCTTGTTTATCAAATACTAAAAGTTACAAATTAGAGATGATTTTTTAGCGCTACTAATATATATAAATATATGATACATTTATGTTAAATTTTCCCATTATCTAAAAAATGTTTAGGGAGTGTAGGTTCTTTATTTAAATTAGATAAAATAGTATCTAACGGACTTTTAATATCTAATAGGTCTTTTTTAGCAACATGTGTATAAATCATTGTAGTTTCAGGTTTGCTATGTCCTAATAATTCTTGAATATGACGTAACCCGATACCATTTTCTAATAAATGAGTAGCATAACTATGACGTAAAGTATGCGGAGTAACATTTTTTTTAATTCCTGCAAGTCGAGTAGAGGTGTGTAAAAATTTACGGACACTACTAGCAGAGTATTTTGTGCCTGAAGGACTTTCAACAAAAAATCGTTTTGGAACATAGGTGCTAATATAATTTTGTAATAAAGGTAAAAAACTATCAGCTAAAATAACATACCTGTCTTTTCTGCCTTTTCCATTTTGTATAAATAATTGTCGTCTAGCTATATCAATATGTAGTAATTCTAAATTAATTAATTCACTAATTCGTAATCCAGCAGAATATAATAAAGCTAAAATTGCACGATGTTTTAAGTTTTTCGTAACTCTTAATAAGGTAACAACTTCTTGTTGAGATAGTATAGATGGAAGTTTTTTAGAACGTTTAGGTCTTTCTAAAACAAATGAATTTATTTTACAACTAGGGTAAAAAGCTACAAATAATTTTAAAGCACTTATAAACTGACGCTGAGAACTAATACTATATTTTCTCGCTATAAAAACATTTTCAATAAATAATTCAACATTTTTATTCGTTAGAGAATCAATAGGTGCAGGCTGAATAAAATTAATAAAGTCAGCAACAAATGTAAAATAAGTCATTACGGTACTATCACTATATCGTTTTCCTCGTAAATATTTTACATAATCTCTAATAACTTCTTTGTTTTCATCAGTAAGTGTTCGTCGATTTTTTACACCTCTATTTTGTATGTTTTCAGAAACCGAAGCATCTATTTTTATAATAGCGATATCAATTAAAGCTTCTTTAACTTCTATAAGAATATCATCAGAAAAAGGACAAATCCAACCTTTTAAACTTTTACTCCATGTAAATTTTTTAAAATTTCGAATACGATTAATTACGTTATTATTATATTTAAATAATAAAACTAATACTACTTTTTTTCTATGAAGTTTTTTTAAAGCAGTAACGGATATTTTTTTTGAATCTTGAGTTTTCATAACTCAATAAATATACAAAAAAATGCACAAACATAGTCTTAGTTTGTTGATTTTTAGAATTTTATTTTATTTCTGAAAATTGATTTATTAGAAGCAATTTCCCGCTTTCCGCACTCGCTTTTTTTATTTTTGAAAGAAAAAATAAAAAAGAGCTCAAACAAATGCTTCAATCGGGGCTAGGCATTTTTACTGAGTTTTTTATTTCTACTAAACAAGAATAATTAAAACTCCATTCCAATTTTAAAATTCAAAACTCTTCCTGTCATGTAGTTTGGTATGCCGTATTGTTGTTTGCTATAGGCATCACGAACCCAAGTGTTGGTTATTGAATTTCGGATATCAAAAAGATTAAATAATTCTAAACCAGCCGTTAATTCTTTAAAATTAGTTAAGAAACCTGTGTTATTATTTTTAGAAGCATCTGTAAAAATATAAGAAATACCAACATCGGCACGTTTGTAATCATTTAATCGATGCTGATATTGATACACATCTGAATAAGCAGGCGAACCACCAGGAAGTCCTGTGTTATAAACGATATTTAAATACGCTTTTAAATCAGGAATATTAGGTACATAATCTTGAAATAACACGCCAAATTTTAAACGCTGATCAGTTGGGCGAGCAATATATCCTTGATTATTAATGTTTTCTTCTGTTTTCAAATAACCAAAACTAACCCAACTATCGTTACCAGGTACAAACTCTCCATTTAAACGAACATCTAATCCGTAGGCATAAGCATCCGTAACATTATCAGCACGATATCGAATTCGAACATTATCAACAGAATAAGCATTTACATCGGTTAAATTTTTATAATATAATTCGGTTGTTAATTTAAAAGGACGTTCCCAAAGTGTAAAACTATAATCGTTTCCTGCAACTAAATGAATCGATTTTTGTGCTTTTACCTTCGGATGAATTTTCCCGTCATAATCGCGTAATTCTTTGTAAGATGGTGGTTGTGAATAGAAACCTCCAGAAATTCTAAAAAGCATATCTTTTTCCCAATCAGGTTTAATGGCTAATTGTGCTCTTGGGCTTACAATTATTTGGTTTTTAGAAGTTTCTTCCGCTGTTTTTACGCTCCAATTATGAGTTCGAACTCCAACATTCATCCAAACTTCATGATTTTTCCAATGAGTTTTTCTGCTAAATTGTAAAAAACTTGTAATACGATTTACATTGATATCATTTTCTGCATTCACATTTTTAAAAGGTTCAATAGGTGCTGTAAAAGGTTCGTAAGGTTGATTATTTGCTGAATAATATGGCGGACGAACAGAAAAACCTAATGAATCAATCATTTCCCATTCACGAATGCGGTCTTTAATATTTTCTGTTTGAAATTTCACACCTGCTTTCCATTCATTTTTTCCATCTTTTAAAGTGGCTTTAAATTGAATATTGCTGATTAAAGCATCTAAATCGTTTCGAGCATGATTTATTTGTGAACCAATTCCTTGAGAAATTCCAACATCTCCAAAATTATCAGAATCAATATTGGTATCTATTTCTATTAAATTATAAGCTGCTGCAATATCAAAATATTCTTCTTCTTGAGTATTGAAAGATGAAATAGTTCCTGTTATTTTTAAGGCATCATTTACTTGAATATCCGCAGAAAAAGCGCCAAAAAGTGTTTTAAACTGATCTTTTTCTTGTCCTTGATAATAAACAATTAATTCCAACGGATTCGCAAGTGTTCCGAAGCGTGTTTTTCTAGTTAAAGGCTTGTATTTGTAATTGTTTAAAGAAAAATTATTTAAAAAGTTTAACGTTAATTTTTCAGTTGCTTTATAAGATAAAAAAGTTTGTACATCGGTAAATGTAGGTCTAAAATTAACTTCAACCTGTTTGCTGTTTACAAACATACTATTATCACGATATCGAATTCCAACAATTGCGCTTAATTTATCATTTAAAAAAGTATCTTCTATAGTAAAACTTCCACCTAATAAACTGATGGCAACTTTAGCACCAAATTCAGTAGGTTTTCGGTAAGTAATATCTAAAACAGAAGAGAGTTTATCGCCATATTTGGCTTGAAATCCACCTGCCGAAAAATCAATATTTTGAATCATCTGTGGATTGATAAAACTTAAACCTTCTTGTTGTCCTGAACGAATTAAAAACGGACGATACACTTCAATTCCATTTACATAAACGAGGTTTTCATCAAAATTTCCACCTCTAACATTATACTGTGTACTCAATTCATTATTATTACTAACACCTGGTAATGTCATCAAAATATTTTCAACACCAGCGTTTGCACCTACTATATTTTTAACTTTTTTGGTTGCAATTGTCGTAATTCCTTGGGCTTCTTTTCGTTGATTTTTAAGAACGACTTCTTCTAATTCTTGAGTTTTAAAGTAAAAAGTAGGTGAGTAGTTAAAAACAGTTTTTCCACGAGAAGTAAATTTTTTGATAATCGTTTTATAAGAAACATGACGAAAGGTAACGGTAACCATTTTGCGCATCGGAATGGTAAATTGATAATTTCCGTTCGTATCGGTGGTCGTTCCTTCGGATAAATAAGAAATAGTAACGCCTTCAATTGGGTTTTTAAATTTATTTGTGATTGTACCTTTTACAATCGCTGTTTTTTGAGCAAACAATAAGGTAGGAAATAGAAGTAAAAGAAGTAGCTTTTTCAAAGTTTTTTATTTTTTAAAGAATGTTGCTGAAAGTGTTTTTAAATTTCCAACATTATCAGAAACGATAATTTTAAAAATATGTTTGCTACCAACCAATTTTTTATCATCAAAATTATAGGTAAGTATTCTTTTTTTATGATTGTATTCCATTAAAACCCATTGTCCATCAATGGTTGCGTTGAAATCTTTGATGCCAGATTGATTATCTTTAATTTTTACTTTTAACGTTTTATTTTTCGTTAACCACTGTCTATCTGCAAAATTGAATAATTTAATAGTCGGTTGAATGCTATCAAAAAGTAATTTATAACTTCCTAAAACCTTTGTTGAGGTATATATTTTATTGACTTTCTTTTTTGTATTGGCATATCTAGGATATTTTTTATTACTAACATTTGCAATATAAACTTGTTGCTGTTGTTTTTCCTCTAAAAGAGAAGTATCAAAAGTTAAGGTGTATCTTTTATCTATCGGAACTGTGGATTTATGAACATTAACGATATCATTATCAATAGAAAAATCAATAAAACAATCGTTGTAGAAAGTGTTTTTAGGAAATGCAATAGTTATATTATCAAGCGTATATTTATTGAAATCTTTTGCAATTATTTTATAATTTGTAGTGTCTTTTTGTCTGAAAACTAAATTATTTTTTACACCTTTAATTGGTATTTTAATTGAAGTCGTATTGTGCTTAATATCTTTAGCTATAATTTCTACTTGATAACTTGCACCATTTTCAATATTGACTTTCCCATTATTAACAAGGTCTTCGTATAAGTTTAATCTGTTTGCAGATACTTTGTGTGTTTTTTGGACTCTATTTTTGTATGTTTTATAATGTTTATAATCAATCAATAAATTAATGTATTTACTTTCGGCAAAAGAAAAAGTTTCAACATCATGATAATAAACTCGGCTACCATTTACTTTCATTTCTAGGCTATAAATTCCATTTTTATTGATAGCACCATTTAATCTATCAAAAACACTCACACCAAAACCAATAACACCACTAGCTGTAATACGTTGACTAATATAATTATTAGGGCTCGTTTTTTTAAATGATATAATAGATTTTAAGCTAGAATTATTAACTCTTGATTGCTCATTTAACGGATATGCCATTATTTTTTGAAGAGTAGGAGATTTATCATCTTTTGGATTGATGCCAAATAATAACGGATTTATAATATGTTCGGTTTTAGTATCTCTAATTTCATAATGTAAATGCGGACCACCAGAACCTCCAGTATCGCCTGTATAGCCAATAATTTGTCCTTTTTTTACAGGGAATTTTTCTGGTTTGATAAATAAATTACCTGTTTGATAATTCTTCTTTTTATATTGAATACTTTTAACGTATTTTTGAATAATTGATTCAAATTTTTGAAGATGTGCATATACAGTTGTGTATCCGTTAGGGTGCTCTAAATAAATAGCTTTACCAAAACCATATTGCGAAACCTTAATACGAGAAACATAACCATTTGCCGCTGCATAAATAGGAATTCCTTGTTTTCCCTGTGTTTTAATGTCTATTCCTGAATGAAAATGATTGCTTCGTAACTCGCCAAAAGTACCCGATAAAATAATTGGAATTCTTAAAGGCGGAGAAAAGTAGTTTCTAGGATATTGCTTTTGTGCATTTCCTGTGTAGAAAGTTAATAGAAAAATAATAGAAAAATAAAATTTCAAAGTAGCATGATTTTAAACAAAAATACTAAAAATAAGCCAAATACTTATAGGTCTTATAATCAGTATTTTATTAAAAAGTAGTAAAAGAGTTGCTATTTAAAATCTATAATGATAACTTTGTATATATAGTTTTATTCTCAAAAAAATAAATGAGTACTCCTTTAGAAGCAATTTATTTACTAGAAAATAAGTTAAAAAACTTATTATATAAGTATGAATTTTTAAAAGAAGAAAATCAAATTTTGCTTGAAAATCATGCAAAATTACATGGTATATTACAAGAGAAAACAGAAGAGTTAAAAATAAAGCAAGAAGAATATAATTTGCTTAAAGTAGCTAAAACTATACAAGGCAGTAAAGAAAATAAAAAAGAAACAAAGCAAAAAATAAACACTTTAGTTCGAGAGATAGATAAATGTATTAGTCTTTTGAATTCATAAAAGTTCTTTAACATGACAAAAATAAAAGTTAATGTAGTAATTGCAGGAAGAACGTATCCGCTGAGTGTTAAAAACACAGATGAAGAACAAGGGATGCGTACAGCAGCAAAAAACATTAATGATTTACTTGTTAAGTTTGAACAAAACTATGCAGTAGCTGATAAACAAGATGTGTTAGCAATGTGCGCATTGCAATTTGCATCTAAATTAGAAATAGTATCTTTAAAAAATACTAAAGACAATACTGAGGTAATAAATAAAATAAATGATTTAACTAACTTGTTAGATAAGCATTTATAACGTTCTTTAAAATATAGATATATTAATATTACTGCCTACATTAGTACATTGTTTATTAAACTCAACACTATTTATTTAGAAAGGATGAGTCTTGGTTCTTAAAGCATGCCGATTTTACTTCGGATCCTTGACAAGCCAGTTAGTCCTAAACCTGTTTTTACGGAGTTTATAAAACCTTATTAATGTAGGTTTTTTTATACAATTAAATTAAAATTATGGATGGAATTTTATTTCCTGTGTTAGCAGGAATTATAGGAGTAGCAATCGGTTTTATTATAGCTAAAATATTAGAAAAATCTAAAGCAAATAAGCTAATCATAGAAACAAATAAAGAAGTAAAAAATATTGTTAAATCGGCTAAAATAGAAGCAGATGCAATAAAAAAAGATAAAATTTTACAAGCTAAAGAAAAATTTATTGAATTAAAATCAGAGCATGAAAAAGTGATTTTATCACGAGAAAAGAAAATTTCTGATGTAGAAAAGAGAACACGAGATAAAGAAAGTCAAATTTCATCAGAATTAGATAAAAATAGAAAATTAAATAAAACTGTAGAAAATAAAGCAACAGATTTTAATGCTAAAATTAAGGTTTTAGAAAAGAAAGAAGTTGAATTTAATCATAAAATAGAAATTTTAGAAAAGAAAGAAGCTGAGGTAGAAAAAGTACATAAACGTCATGTTGATATGCTAGAAGAAATTTCAGGTTTATCAGCCGAAGATGCCAAAGTAGAATTAGTCTCATCATTAAAAGACGAAGCGAAGGCTGAAGCAATGTCATTTGTACAAGATGCTATTGAAGAGTCTAAAATGACAGCACAGCAAGAAGCTCGTAAAGTTGTTTTAAAAACTATTCAAAGAGTAGGAGTAGAACAGGCTGTTGAAAATTGTGTGTCTGTATTTAATTTAGAATCGGATGATGTTAAAGGACGTATTATTGGGCGTGAAGGGCGTAATATTCGTGCTCTAGAATCAGCAACAGGTGTTGAAATTATTGTTGATGATACTCCAGAGGCGATTATTTTATCTTGTTTTGATCCTATTCGTAGAGAAATTGCACGTTTGTCTATGCATAAATTAGTAACCGATGGAAGAATTCATCCAGCTAGAATTGAAGAGGTTGTTAAGAAAACAGAAAAACAAATTAGCCAAGAAATTATAGAAGTAGGTAAACGTACTGTTATCGATTTAGGAATTCATGGATTACATCCTGAGTTAATAAAAATTGTTGGACGTATGAAGTATCGTTCATCTTATGGGCAAAATTTATTACAACACTCTCGTGAAGTAGCAAACCTTTGTGGTATTATGGCTGCTGAAATGGGTTTAAATGCAAAAGCTGCTAAACGTGCTGGTTTATTACATGATATAGGTAAAGTACCAGAAACAGAAAGTGAATTACCACATGCTTTATTAGGAATGCAATGGGCTGAAAAATATGGTGAAAAACCAGACGTATGTAATGCAATTGGTGCTCACCATGATGAAATAGAAATGAAGAGTTTATTATCGCCAATAGTACAGGTTTGTGATGCTATTTCAGGAGCAAGACCAGGTGCACGTCGTCAGGTATTAGATTCATATATTCAACGTTTAAAAGATTTAGAAGATATTGCTTTCGGTTTTACAGGTGTACAAAAAGCATATGCTATTCAAGCAGGTCGTGAATTAAGAGTTATGGTTGAAAGTGCGAAGGTTAACGATGCAAAAGCTTCAGAATTATCATTTAATATCTCACAAAAAATTCAAAATGATATGACGTATCCAGGACAGGTAAAAGTTACTGTGATTCGTGAAACAAGAGCTGTAAACGTAGCTAAATAGAATAGTTTATAAACTAAAATATATAATTAAAAAAGCCTCATCATTTTGATGAGGCTTTTTGTTTTAGTTATCTTTTCTGTAAGTTCTTCTAGAGTTACTAGTTGTTTTTTTATGATGAGGTTTTTTTGAGTAATTTTTGTTTTTACGCCTTTTTAAAACACGATTGTGTTTTCCTATTTTTGTGTTAGGGTTAGCTCTGTAATAGAAGAAATTTCTATCCTCTTTATATTTACGGTAGTTCTTTTTAAAACTTCTTTTGTAAAAATAAGCATTATCATAATTATATGTAGTTCCTATATTAATGTCGATGTCTACATTATTATTATTATTATTATTATTACCATTGTGGTGATTATAATAAGTACCAGTTCCACAATGATTATTATTGTACTTTACGTTACCATGAAATTGAGGAGTATCCCAACGATCATATCTAATTTTTAAATTTCCTACTTTAGCTAATTTACCAAATCTATAATCAATAAAAACACTACCTATTCTAGTCACGTTTCCATTAATTCCATAATTAATAAAAGTATTATCAATACGTCTTATACGACCTCTATTGTCTCGCTTTATAAGTACTCTGTTGTTGTAGTTTGTATATCTATTATTTTTGTAATGTGTATTAAAATCAAAATCACCATTTAAAAATATATGAAATTGTATATCTCTTTCAATAAAAGTAACAACATCATTATAGCGATTTTTAACTTCAATATTACTAGTTGATTTATGTGTGTTTTTAGCACTTACAGTCGTTAGTGACATGATTGCGATTAATAATAAAAGTATCCCTTTTTTCATAATTGATAAATTTAGGGTGATGCTTACTCTATATGCTTTTCGGCTTCCGCATTTGATAATTAATTTTCAAATAGCATGCCATAAATTAATTATGAAGTTTATTTTGTAGTTTATTTTCTTTATATATAGTTATTTATTAGGTGCTTATGTGCTTTATTGTAAATAAGTTTTATCTATTTGTAAAAAATACTATATTTATACGACTCACCCTTCAGATAAATAAAAGAATGATAGACGCTATTGATAAAAATTTGCAAAGAGGAATAAAATTATTAAATGCTATTTCAGATGAAGAATATAGTGATAAATCAGTACCACCATATTATTCGAGTATAGGAGCTAATATGCGTCATGTATTAGATGTTTTTGCTTGCCTTTTTAATGGTATAGATAAAAAAATAGTTGACTTTTCAGATAGAGAAAGAAATCAATTAGCTGAGGAGAAAACAAAATTTGGTATCGAATATTTTAATGATGTAATTACGCAATTACATGCATTAACAATTACAGACTTTGATATAATTGTAGCTGTAACAGATGATTTAGGAACAGGTAAAATAACAGTAAATTATACGTTAGGAAGTGCTTTGACACAAGCGCATAGTCATGCGATACATCATTTCGCAAGTATAGGTTTTATTATTAATCAATTAGGAATAGCTTTACCAGACAAAGATTTTGGATATAATCCGACAACGTTAAAAAGAGTATAAGCTGTTAAATAATTTTTAACAGCTTATATTTGGTGCACTATAAGTTAATATAAACCCAACCTTTTTGAACTTTAGAAGTTCCATTTTTTACATAATTAAAAATATAAAAATAAGTACCAGTAGGTAATTTATCTTTAGTATTTAATGTAAACCTACCTGTAGATTCTCCTGACCAATTGTTTTTATAGTTTTCAGTTTTATATACTACATTACCCCAACGATTAAAAATTTCTAAATTGTTGTTGTCGTAGCTTTCTAAGTTTTCAAAAATTAAAGTATCATTAATATTATCGCCATTAGGAGAAAAAAGAATATTTGTATCAACTGAGTTATTATCAGAAAAACCTGAGGCAATTGTTATAATTTCAAAATTATCAGGAATAAAAGTATTTGAAGTTATTCTTCCTGAGTTTAAATCTCCAATAACATTAGCGTTACCAAGGTCTATCCATTTATTTTCGGTAATACTCCAACCAACTACTTTTAATCTATCAATGGCATCAGTAATTAAAGGTATGTCACTTTGTGCATTCCAAGTAAGAGTAATTGAAGTTGCATTTGTACCGTTTAAATCCCAAAATTCTTTTTTACTAATATTTTCAATAAAAACTTGTTTTTGGTCGGTTAAAAAAGATTGACCAAATGTACTTGGTGTATTAGGATCTTCAGAAAAATACGCACCTAAAAAGGTAGATTTAGTACTTTGAGTAGGTAATATCATAGGTCTTAATTGATTATTATCACCAATTGGAAATGTGAATTCATTTAAACCATTTATAGATGTATAACCGTCAACATGTCTTAAATTGTCTTCACCAGCATAAATATTATGATTGATAAAATCTAAAGAAGTATTTAAATTATCTCTTTGTGTAAGTATTTTTCCATTAATAAAGCTTAAATCATTTGTAATACCTAAAGATGTTTGTAGTTCTAAATCATTTGCTGTATCAATATCAACATCAAAAAAAATAGCTTTATTGTTTCCTGAAACAGTTAGTATTTCTGTATCACTATAAAAAGTGACTAAGCCTTTATTATTATCATCAAAATTTCCATCATTTATTAAATTAGTATGAAAAGCAATACTTGCTTCATCATGTATTTGAATATTTCCATGATTATAAAAAGCTGTTTGTGCTGTAATTGATAATGGTATAATTAGCACCATTAAATATGTAAATAATTTCATAGATACCCCCGTATTTATAATATTTTATTCTTTTAAAAGCTTTAAAGTAAGCTTTGTATGTTTTTTTAGTCTTATCTATTTAAATATCCTTACATTTAATGAAGTAAATATTAACTTAGTTGTTTTTTAGATTAGTGAACAAAGATATTTTAAATACCCCAAAATGTTATTGAGTTTTGTTCTATTTCTTGTATTTGTGTTGTATTTATGTTTGTGTTATACATAATAATTTCATTAAAAGAACTTGTTGCATGGCTATTAGGTTTATTTCCTGTAGCCCAACCTATCGCAAAATCTTCAGTTCTATTACATTTTCCTTTAGTGTATACATTATTAAACATTTCTACAGTACCTGAGCGTGCAATTGTATTTGTTGTCGTTTTAATAAAAGAGTAAATTTGCCAGACATTTATATTTGTATTATTATAAAATCGTCGAGTATTATTACAACAAACACCAGGATCAAAATATAAATAATTATCATTCCAATTTATATGAGTAGACCAACGGTCACTATCTACTAAAACACCAAAAGTATGTTGGTTTTTTTTTGTTGCCTTTATTACAGAAATAACAGTACCTTCATTTCCATTATTGGTTAGGTCTTGTATTCCGTTAGGAGTATCTATTGTTAAATGATCTCCTTGATTATTAACATTATTATCATTTCTACCATCTCCTTGAAAATAAGGAATAGTTACATCAGGATAAAAACGAGGTTGCCTATGTTGTGTAGTTTGTACAGCATTTCTACCTAAACCACTTTGGTCATACCAGGTATGTACAAATACATTACTTGTACCTTTCCATGTATTTATTGCATTTACGTCTACAATATCATTATCTGCCCATCCAAAATCTTGTTCGGCATTATCACTAGCTCTTCTTAGTCGAATTATAGGACCATTATAGTTACTTTCTATAACTCGCATAGAAAAAGCAAAACTTATATTATCCAATTTATCATCAAGTATATGATGAGGTTTTTTAGTAGGAAAATTATTGTACTTTGCTCTTTGAGAGTACCCTGATAAGGTGGTAGCTAATAAAAGTATTAAAATGTATTTATTCATTTGTTTACTTTTTTAAATCACCTGTTAAATGAAATATATTAGTGCCTGTAGCTATAAGCCCTGCGCCAGCATCTTTACCTGCTGTTTTAAATCTTGATAATCTGTTTAATATTGTTGCGCCTCCTTGTATAGTTACTTTACCAGTACCTATTTGATAAATACTTATATTGTAACCTATAGGTAAACCTGTTGGTACGGTAAGCGTTATATCTGTTGTGCTATTAAAAGTTAAAACATTTCCATTATCAGAAAGTGTTAATGTATAGTCTGAAGTTTTATTTATTATCATAGCTAAATTAGGGGTAATCCATTTGGTAGCTGTACCTGTTGATGATAAAATTTGCCCTAATGTACCTGCATTACCATTAGGAAGACTTGAATCTAATAAAGCTCCATCTAATTTAAGTGTTTCTTTAATTGTTACTGTTGTATTATTAGCTGTTTCATCAATATTAATTGCTTCTTTTCCGCCAACAACAAGACCGATTTCATCAGCAGCAGGTTTATACATTCCTGTATTTGTATCATCACTAAAACGGAATGAAGGTTCATTTTCAGTTCCATTAGAATTTAATATACCTTCTGACCTAATTGCTCCAGAAACATGAAGTTTATTAGTAGGTGAATTGATTCCGACTCCTAATCTATTATTGGTATTATCCCAAAATAATTGTGAGTTATTTTCTGTAGATACTCCTGTTGCTCCAGCAAAAAATATAGAACCTTGTGTTCCGGTTATTGATGCGGTATTATCAATCCAACTAGTACCAGTATTTGTTGATGATAATATTTGACCAACATTACCATAATTATTTCCACTATCTCTATATCCACCTGCAACAGAAATGTTTCCTGTAATACGTGTATCACTATAAAGATTAATACCTGTAGTTGCTCTTATATCAAAATATCCAGTAGACTCTAACAGTACATAATTAGCATTATCTATATCAAACCGATTAAAACCAGAAAACCTTAAATTATTACCTCCTCCACCTACAAATCTATTAGCAGTTAAGTTTCCGTCGATATTATAAATATTATCAGTATAATATCCAGACATATTCTTCCAAATAGGGGCTGATAACGGTTCTGTATCATAAATTTTAATTTCACTATTTAAGGTGTCAAACCAAATATCACCTTCTAAAGGATTTAGTGGTGCTGTACCCGTTGCATTTGTTGTAACAGTGGTGTTTACCATTTTAATTGTCCCTTTATTGTCAATAACCTTAACTCGTTGTGCATTCATTTTTAAAGAAATAAAAATAAGAGCAAGAATTAATATATAATTATGTTTGTTATATTGTATCATTTTATTTACTATATAAGTCTTATGACTATTGATGATTATGACAATTTTATTATAATAGTTACTATCTTATGGTTGGGGTTGTATAAGAATAGTTTTATTTTACTTTTAAATATAAAAATATTATTTTTAATATTCTAAAAGTTATAATTTTAGGAATATGAAGGAATGTTACCTAGAATATCTGATTTAATGTTATTAACAATTATAAAGATTATTATTGTTAATATACCTAACTTCTTAAGCATTGGTTCTGTTTGTTCGAACCAATGCAGAAGTTATAATTTAATAGTAATTTTAATACTTTTATACACTAAAATTATTTGATATATTGAATTTCAATAACATCACCAGCATACATTGGTAATTCAGCAGCATCGTAAATTATAGTAACAGTACCAGCTGTTGTTAGAGCATCAAAATCAGTTGTATGTCTTAATTTAGCTCCATTTCTGAATACAAATAATTTATTAACAGAAGCAGCGTTTAAAGCAGGTAAACCAGTCACTACAACATTAACATTTCCTGTAGCATCTCCAGCCGCATCTGGAGTACCACCACCACCAATTGCTTGAGTATATATATGGTAAACAGCCTCTACTTTTAATAAATCAGTAAGTTGTATTTTTTGAATTGCTCCACTTACTTCATTTCTAATTAATACAGTAAAACCTGTACCAACTCCATGAATTGATCTATCAGTAGCGTCAGTAGAAGCAGTAGTTGCATCAGTAACTAATTCTAATCCATCTAAAGCAAATTCAGCAGAACCATCAGCCTTAGCTGTAATATAGGTGTTATCTGTTAATTCACCACCTAATTGCCAAGTAGTAACAGTTCTGTTACCTGCAACTGTAGAAGTAATAGTTGTAATACCATTGTTAGACTGTAAGTATTTGATTGTACCTTTGTTGTCAATTAACTTAATTGATTCACCAGCAGCAGCAGTTTTAGCAGTTTTTGTTACCTCACCTGAGTCAGCAGGAGCTGTTTGTGCATTCATTGTACCAATAGCTAACATACCAACGGCAACGACAGCTAATTTAAATTTGTTTGTAATTGTTTTCATAATAATTGTTTTAGTTTTCAGATTAAGGTTTATTAATAAAATTGTACTATTCTTATTTGGTCACCAGAGTAACATGCTGCTTCGGCTTCTATTTCTATAGTAGTACTATTTACTACTGAGAAATCTATTCGTACTCCATTTCTATATACGTTCACTTTTTTGGCATCAGTAATTACAATATTCGGAGTAAATTGTACTTCTCCATCAGAAGTAGCTGTTAAATAGGTAACTTCCTCTCTAAAAAAATTGCTAGCTGCAACCTTTTTTAATTGACCAGTCGTTTTATTAACTGTAACAATATCATCTGTAGTAAAGTTTCCATCTTCTAAACCAGTAATTCCTAAAGTAAATGCAGCACTTGTTTGTATTACTGTTGGTTTAATAAGTACACCACCTAATTGTATATTGTTGGTTGTATCTATTGTTAAACCGTTATCAGCTGTTAATGGTGCATTTGAAGAAATCCAACTAGTACCATTGTAGGTGTATATATCACCAGTATTGCTGTCAATATATAAATCACCAGCAATTGGGTTTGTTACATTTGTTTGAGGAGTACCGTTTCCTTTTATAGGGTTGTTATCTAAGGCTATCCAGTTACTACCGTCCCATATACTGGTAGCATTATTTAGGTCAGGGTTAATCCAAAAATCAGCCAAACCATTATCGGTAGGTGCTGTATTTGATGTTGTAACTTTTATACTTGTATCTGTACCTGTTCCTGTTCCTGTACCGTTATTACATAAACTTTTCCATAAGGCTCCATCATATACAAAAACACAATTTTCAGTAGTATTATATACTAAAGCTCCTTTTAAAGGCTGTATAGCAAGCATTTGAGTGTCACTCATTCTACTAATAACAAGTGCTTTGTCAATACTTTCTAGTTCTAAAATAGAGTTCAAATCAATTAATGATGGATTATCTCCTATTTTTACTTGAGCATAAAAAGAGCAATTTATAAGTAAAAGAAGTATTAAAGTAAATATAGCTTTCATACTTTGTTTTTTTAGCAATATTAGTTTTTTTTTTGTAGAGTTATGTGAAATTTATGTGAATTTTTAAACGTATCTATCTATAAGACAATATTTTTATTAAAAAATTACTTAGTTTACACAGATAATTCATAATATACATATTTTTTTTGAAAAAATCAATTTTTACTTAAATTAGCAATTAATTTGGTGTAATTTCTTAATTTTTTAATGTCTTTAATGAAGCCTAAAGTTGTGTTTTTTTTGTGTTGATTTTTATCAAAATTAAAACGTGCAATTTTATTTAATTGTTTCCAATGTGCTCTAATATCTTTTAATGCTTTAAAATAGGTTGTACTTTTAGCGTCGTAAATATGTGTAGGTTCAGCTAAAATACCATTAAGTTCTAAAATTTTAAAATCACCTTTTATAATATCTTCAAAAGAGTTATATTTAATATCTAATCTACCATAATACCAATCATTATCTTGATTTTTTAAATGATCAAAAGTATTCTCTAATTCTTTTGATATAAGATGGTTTCCATTGATAAACCTAGTACCTTTAGAATGATTTCCTATACACGATAATTTAATTTTTTTTCCGCTAATTATTATTTCTTGAAGATTAATATTAGTATCTTCTTTTATGATATCTAAATAAATTTTAGCTCTTTTATCATTAATAATTAATTCATATAAAGTTGAAATACCATTTCCTGTAACACTTAAAAACTCTTTTAATGTGATAGAAGTAATTTCTCCTTTTTCTTTATTAGGTAATCTATGATAAAAAATACCACATTCATTTTTTTCGGTTAAAAATTCTTGAATGATAATATCAATAGGGTACTTTTTTAAATAACAAATTAATTCTTCTTTATTCGTTATTTTTTTGACAAGTAAACCTCTAAATCCGATGTCTGGTTTTGCTATTAATGGATATGTTATTTCTGTTTGATTAATAGCTTTTAATGTATTACTGATTAAAGAATCAGCTTTATGTAGCACCGTTTTAGGAAGGTATTTTTCAGGTAATAATAACAGTGTTTTAAACTTCGATTCTGTACCAATTCCTGAGTTTTCAATACCAGGATTGGTAGCCGTAAAAAAAACTAGATTCCTTGCTTTTATCATATGATAACAAACAAAAGGAATATTAGGAATATAGAACATAAACGATGGCCAATATTCCCATTTAATAATTTTATTTATTTTCGTATTTGTTTTCATTAGGTATTAAAAAGAGTATCTAAAAATGATTTTATAGTTTTAAAGCCATGATATACAGTAAAAAATATTAAAAAAACGCCAAGTGCCAATAATATATAAGCAATATATATTTTAGAACTTTCCGTAAAAATCTTTTGTGCTTTAAAACCTAAACTTAGTGTAATAGGAGAAACTATTAATAAACCTAATAAAATTAAAAACTTTTTTACAACAGTATCAGTAGTTGTTTTTTTACTCATTTTCGAAGTTTTTAATAACATTTCTAACGTTTCCGTGTTTTTTTAAAAGCTTTTCTGCGAGTTCTTTGTCGATATTTAATTCAGAAACTAACATTTTTTTTGCTCTTTCTACTAATTTTTTATTAGAAAGCTGCATATCCACCATTTTATTGCCTTTTATTTTACCTAATTGAATCATTGTTGCAGTAGAAATCATATTCAGTACTAATTTTTGAGCCGTACCAGCTTTCATACGAGAACTTCCTGTTACAAACTCAGGACCAACTACAACTTCAACAGGAAATTGAGCTGTTAATGCTAACGGACTATTTTCATTACAAGTAATACAACCAGTAGTTATTTCATTCTGATGACATTTTTCTAACGCCGAAATTACATACGGAGTTGTTCCTGATGCTGCAATACCAATAACAATATCTTTATTTGTTATTTGTTCTTTTTGTAAGTCTTTCCAACCTTGTATTGTTGCGTCTTCGGCATTTTCTACGGCTTTCCTGATAGCAATATCTCCTCCAGCAATAAGTCCAACAACTAACTCATGCGGGACACCAAAAGTAGGAGGGCACTCACTAGCATCTAAAATACCTAAACGACCGCTAGTACCAGCACCTATATAAAATAAGCGTCCGCCTTTTTTTAATTTTGATACTATTTGTGCGGTTAGTTTTTCAATTTGAGGTAATGCTTTTTCAACAGCTAATGGTACTGTTTTATCTTCATTATTTATGTTTGATAATAATTCAGAAATAGTCATTTTTTCTAAATTAGTATAATTCGATTCTGTTTCTGTTGTTTTTGTAAAATCCATATTTCAAAATTACTAATTAATAATTCTTTAAAATAAAAAAGCAGGTGATATATTCACCTGCTTTTACGTATAAAATTATATTTTGATATTAAATATTATTTAAAATAGTACTTAAAGCATCACTTGGTTTCATAACAACATCTGTTAAATTATCATTTGGTTGATAATATCCACCAATATTAACATTTTGTCCTTGAACTTGATTTAATTCATTAACAATTAAACTTTCGTTGTAAGTTAATTTATCTGCAATAGGTGTAAATTGAGCTTTTAAATCAGCATCTTTATTTTGAGCAGCTAATGCTTGTGCCCAGTACATTGCTATATAAAAATGAGAACCTCTATTATCTAATTCACCTGTTTTTCTTGAAGGTCCTTTTTTGTTATCTAATAATTTATCAGTAGCATCATCTAAGGTTTCAG
Organism: Tenacibaculum salmonis; assembly: GCF_041053065.1. Taxonomy (NCBI): domain Bacteria; kingdom Pseudomonadati; phylum Bacteroidota; class Flavobacteriia; order Flavobacteriales; family Flavobacteriaceae; genus Tenacibaculum; species Tenacibaculum salmonis. Next base: position 40,348 of record NZ_JBFCVV010000001.1, read on the forward strand.
CTAAAACTTTAGCTTTACTATTATTATTAGTTTCTCCTAAGTGTTCTAATGAAACTGCTAATGCCAAAAATTCACCTAAAGAATCCCAACGTAAATGGTTTTCATTAACTAATTGTTCAACGTGTTTAGGGGCAGAACCACCAGCACCAGTTTCAAATAAACCACCACCATTCATTAACGGAACAATAGAAAGCATTTTTGCAGAAGTTCCTAATTCTAAAATAGGGAATAAATCGGTTAAATAATCACGTAAAACATTTCCTGTTACCGAAATAGTATCTTTTCCGTCTTTAACTCTTTCTAAAGTGTATTTAGTTGCGTCTACTTGCGATAGAATTTGAATATCTAAACCATCAGTATTATGGTCTTGTAAATATTTTTCTACCTTTTTGATGATTTCAGCATCATGCGCTCTTTCTTTACCTAACCAGAAAATAGCAGGAGTTTGAGAAGCTCTAGCACGTGTAACAGCTAATTTTACCCAGTCTTTAACAGGTGCATCTTTTGTTTGACACATTCTCCAGATATCACCTTGTTCAACTTCATGAGAAATTAAAACAGTTCCGTTAGCATCAATTACATCAACAGTTCCGTTAGTAGGAATTTCAAAAGTTTTGTCATGCGAACCATATTCTTCAGCTTTTTGAGCCATTAAACCAACATTAGGAACAGTTCCCATTGTTGTAGGGTCAAAAGCGCCGTTCTTTTTACAGAAATCAATAGTTTCTTGATATAAACCAGCATACGAACTATCAGGAATTATAGCTTTCGTATCTTGAAGTTTTCCTTCTTTATTCCACATTTGTCCTGAAGTACGAATCATTGCAGGCATTGAAGCATCAATAATTACATCCGAAGGAACGTGTAAATTAGTAATTCCTTTATCAGAATTAACCATTGCTACATCTGCGTTATTTGCATAAATAGCTTCAATATCAGCTAAAATTTCTGCTTTTTTATCCGCAGATAATTCTTCTAAATTACTAAGTAAGTTTCCGAATCCGTTATTTACATCAACACCAATTTCTTCAAAAGTAGCATTGTGTTTAGCAAATAAATCTTTAAAGAAAACACGAACAGCATGACCAAAAATGATTGGGTCAGAAACCTTCATCATTGTTGCTTTCATATGTAAAGAAAGTAATAATCCTTTTTCTTTGGTATCAGCTAATTGATCTGTTAAGAAAGCTAATAAAGCTTTTTTATTCATAACAGAAGCATCAATTACTTCGCCATCTAATAATGAAACTTTTTCTTTTAAAGTAGTTTTAGTTCCATTAGTATTTGTGTGTACAATTTTTACATCAGTAGCATTATTAACTGTTACTGATTTTTCGGTATGTGCAAAATCACCATCATTCATTGTAGCAACATGAGTTTCAGAAGTCGAAGCCCAAGCACCCATTGAATGCGGATTCTTACGTGCATAGTTTTTTACTGCTTTCGGAGCTCTACGGTCAGAATTTCCTTCACGTAAAACAGGGTTTACAGCCGAACCTTTAATCTTATTGTAACGAGCTAAAATAGCTTTTTCATCATCTGTATTTGCTTCTTCAGGAAAATCTGGTAAGGCATAACCTAATGATTGTAATTCTTTAATTGCTGCTTTTAGTTGAGGTACAGAAGCCGAAATATTAGGTAATTTAATAATATTTGCTTCTGGCTTTTTAGCCAATTCACCTAAAAAAGCTAAAGCATCTTCTACTTGCTGTTCTTTAGTTAAGAAATCTGAAAAATTAGCAAGAATACGTCCTGCAAGAGAAATATCTTTCGTTTCTATTTCTATATCAGATGATTTTGTAAAAGCTTTTACTATAGGTAAAAACGAACGAGTAGCTAATGCAGGAGCTTCATCCGTTTTAGTGTACATAATTTTTGCAATTTTGCTCATATATCAGTTTTTTAACGAGGTGTTGGTTAAAACACGCACAGTAATTATTAAATTCATTGAAGTATCGCAAATTTAAGAATTAGAAATGAGTTTTATGATGGGAAAGTGTTAATAGTTATGGTGTTTTATTTCGAATATGATAAAATAAATTATGCCAAATCTTGTAGGTACAAGTTATTCCGTTTACATAACGTCTATTTATAAATAACAAAAAAGCATTGTGAATAATCACAATGCTTTTTTATAAGTTGAATAAAGATGTTAATCTTAACCTCTTCTTTCTTTAATTCTTGCTTTCTTACCAGTAAGATCTCTAAAGTAAAAGATACGTGCTCTACGTACAATACCTTTTTTGTTTACTTCAATTTTCTGAATAGCAGGTAAGTTAATAGGGAAGATACGTTCTACTCCTACAGTACCAGACATTTTTCTGATTGTAAAAGTTTCAGAAGCACCAACTCCTCTTTTTTGAATAACTACACCTCTAAAAAACTGAGTACGTACTTTTTCTCCCTCTCTAATTTCGTAGTACACAGTAATAGTGTCTCCTGATGCAAATTGAGGTAATTCGTTTCTTGTTACAAATTCGTCTTGAACAAACTTTACTAAATCCATTGTAATGATATTTATATTGGTTTATAAAACAACGTACACGATTATCGTCAGAGGTTAATTTATTTCTGCAAAATTAATCAAAATATTATAAAATACTAACTTATTTTTAAATAATATTTATTGATTTATTGTCTTGTTTATCAGTAGTTTTAATTGTTGTTTATTAAATAATTACAGCTGTTTTTTTCTGAGATTACTTTTCTTTTAATAACAAATAAAACTACGTGTTTAAAGTATATACTGATTATTCGTCTAATAAATCAGGTCTTATCTTTTTTGTATGCTGATATGCTTTTTCTTCTCGCCACTTGTCAATTTTAGGAAAATTTCCTGATAATAATATTTCAGGAACTTTCATTCCGTCATATTCTGCGGGTCTTGTGTAAACGGGAGGCGATAATAAATTATCTTGAAAAGAGTCTGTTAAAGCAGATTGTTCATCACCTAAAACTCCAGGAATTAAACGAACAACGGCATCACATAAAATAGCCGCAGCTAACTCTCCACCTGTTAAAACATAATCGCCAATAGAAATTTCTCTGGTAATAAATCGGTCACGAACACGTTGATCTACACCTTTATAATGTCCTGTTAAAATAATGATATTTTCTTTTAACGAAAGCGTATTTGCTATTGATTGATTTAATGTTTTTGCATCTGGTGTCATATAAATGATTTCGTCATAGGTTCTTTCAGCTTGTAATTTAGAAATACAAGCATCAATAGGTTCAATCATTAAAACCATACCAGCGCCACCACCAAATTGGGTGTCATCTAGTTTTTTGTAAGAGCCAAGTCCATAATCACGTAAATTATGAAAATGAATTTCGGCTAAACCTTTGTCAATTGCGCGTTTCATCATTGAATGTTCAAACGGGCTTTTTAATAAATCGGGTGCTAGGGTAATAATATCTATTCGCATGTTGGCAAAGATATATTTTTTAAAATAAAATTAACAACCAAATATTTTTTTGAATTTATTCGGAAGCTCTTTTGTAATTACGAGTTGTTTTTTTGTAAATGGATGTTCAAATTGTAGGGTAGAAGCGTGTAGGTAAAGTCCTTTTCCGTTTAATATAAATCCATCTAAAAAATGTTCTTTATCGCCTAAAATAGGACTTTTTATAGCTAATAAATGTTTTCTTAATTGATGTTTTCTTCCTGTTTTTGGTGATAATTCAACAAGATTTAATGTTTTAAATCGTTCAGAAATAACTGTTTTTATCAATTTATAAGATGTTTGAGCTTTTTTATCATCAATAGGAAAATTAATAATTCCGTTATTTTCTATTTTCCCGATAGTTATTGCATGATATGTTTTTTGAATTTTTTTATCCTCAAATAATTTATTTAAAGCGATGATACTTGAACTTGTTTTTCCGATAAGTAAAAGTCCGCTTGTTGGATAATCTAATCGATGTACAGGTCGAGGACGTGTTGCATCTTCCAAAGTGCTTTTTTTGATGTTTTGCAGTAGCGCATTATCAATCGTAGCAAACGAATTTCCACTGACTAAAATACCAGCAGGTTTATAAATAACGGCTAAATAATCATCTTCAAAAAGAATTTCTAAAGGAAATTCAAATTGTTTGAAAGTCGTGTTTTCGCCAATTTTGTATAATTCTATTTTTTCATTTCCATTGATAAATAGGGCGGTAGTTGCAATTTTACCATCGACAAAAACCAATTTTTTTTTAATTGCTTTTTTGATGCCTGATTTAGTCGGAATAGTTTTAAAAATTCCAGTTCCGTATTCTTGTAATCGAATAGGTTTTTCTAATACGGGAGTTTGATGTGTTTCTGATAAAATCATATTTCAGCAATTTGTATATTACAAAAATCACGTAAATCTTCAAAAAACAAAGTAAAATCTTGTTCAAAAAAATGATAATGAATTGCTAAATCTTCCGAAGCTAAATTCATTTGAGATTTTCCTTGTGTACGTCTGTTTATCCCGTTTAAAACTTCTTGAATTCCATTGATAAATTGATAATTATATAACCAATCATACTGAATCATACTAGGTAATAATTTTTGTGTTTTTTCTGGAAGCGTTGAGTTATTTTTTTCTAATAACTGATAGACAGAATTTACATAAATATCCAAAGGGATTTCTGAATATGTTGCCCAGTTTTTAGCTAGAAAATGATCAAAAAATATGTCAATAATTACGCCATCATAATGACGGTATCGTTCGTGTAATCTTCGTTTACTTTTTCTGACAATTTTATGAGCATCAGTATAAGTATCTATTTGACGATGTAAAATAATACCTTTTTGAATATCTTCTTTAAAATGAGAAATTTTATTACCTTTAATATGATCAGCAATAAAATTACCAATCATTAATTCGGTGTTATTTCCTGATAAATATAAGTGTGATAAAAGATTCATTAGCTAAATATAAAAAAACCACAATATATTAAATTGTGGTTTTTTGAGTTTTTTATTGATAATTAATTTTTACTAGGAATATTCTTTAAAATTTCTAATAAAAATTTCCAATATTTTTGTGTTGATGAAATCTGTGCACATTCATCAGGAGAGTGTGGTCCTCTAATGTTTGGTCCGAAAGAAATCATGTCCATTTCAGGGTAATTCTGTCCTAAAAGTCCACATTCTAAACCAGCATGACAAGCCGCTACATTTGGCTGTTCATTGTGTAATTCTATATATAATTTTTCAACTACTTTTAATATTTCAGAATCTAAGTTAGGTAGCCAACCAGGATACGAACCAGAAAATTCAACATCAAAACCTGCTAATTCATAAGCAGAACGCATTGAGTTTGCTAAATCCCATTTATTACTTTCAGAAGAAGAACGAGTTAAACAAGCGATTCTTATTTTTCCTTCTTTAGCGGTAACACGAGCAATATTGTTAGATGTTTCTACTAATCCTTCAATATCAGGGCTCATACGATATACACCATTTAAAGCTGTGTACATTGATTTTATAAATCCTTCTTGAACTCCTAAATCCATAACATGTTTAGGAGCTTCAGTTTCTTCTAATTCAATTGATAAATTAGGTTCTATTTTTTCAAATTCAGCTTTAATCGTATTTATTAATTGTTGAATTTCAAATAAGAAAGGTTCTTTTGAGATAGTATCAACAACTACAGTTGAAAAACTTTCACGAGGAATAGCATTACGTAAACTACCTCCGTTTATATCGGCAACACGTAAACCAAAGTTTGTAAAACCATCAAATAATAAACGATTCATTATTTTGTTGGCATTACCTAATCCTTTAATAATATCCATTCCTGAATGACCTCCTTTTAAACCTGTAATAGCAATTTTAAAAGCAGTTGTATTTTCAGGAGTAACTTCTTCAGTATATGTTCTTGTAGCGGTAACATCTACACCACCAGCACAACCCATACTAATTTCGTCATCATCTTCGGTATCTAAATTTAATAAGATTTCACCATTTAAGATATCACCTTCTAAACCCATTGCACCAGTCATACCAGTTTCTTCATCAATAGTAAATAAAGCTTCAATAGCAGGATGTGCAATTTCTGAAGATTCTAAAACAGCCATAATTGATGCAACTCCTAAACCGTTATCAGCACCTAAAGTAGTTCCTTCAGCTCTTACCCAATCTCCATCAACATACATTTTAATACCTTCTGTGTCAAAATCAAAAACAGTATCAGAATTTTTTTGATGTACCATATCTAAGTGACTTTGCATCACAATAGCTTTACGGTTTTCCATCCCTGAAGAAGCAGGTTTACGAATAATTACGTTACCAACTTTGTCAATTATAGTTTCTAAATTTAGGTTTTTACCAAAATCTACCATAAATTGAATTACTCTTTCTTCTTTTTTTGATGGACGTGGTACAGCGTTTAAATCTGCAAAATTTTTCCAAACAGCTTTAGGTTCTAGGTTTTTTATTTCTGAATTCATTGTGAATTGTATATTTTGTTAGTGCTACGAAGATACTTTTTTTATATGAGACTGTATATTGATAGCTACTTGAAAAATTGTAAATTCGCGGCATGGATTTTTCTTCAAAATTATTAGAGAACGCAGTAAATGAGGTTAGCCGATTACCAGGTATTGGTAAGCGAACTGCGCTTCGTTTGGTATTACATTTATTAAAACAACCGATTGAAAATACAGGTTATTTAACAGCTGCTTTAACAGGTTTGCGAAATGATGTAAAATCATGTACTAAATGTCATAATATTTCAGATACTACTTTGTGTGAAATATGTAATAATCCGAATAGAAATTCTGACATTGTATGTGTTGTTGAAGATATTCGTGATGTTATGGCTATTGAAAATACAGCACAATTTAGAGGGGTTTATCATGTGTTAGGTGGTAAAATTTCACCTATTGAAGGTGTTGGACCTCAAAATTTACAGATAGAATCTTTAGTAACTAAAGTGAAAAAAGGTGAAATAAAAGAGTTGATTTTTGCATTAAGTTCAACAATGGAAGGAGATACCACTAATTTTTATATTTATAAGCAAATTGAAAACTGTAATATAACAACATCTACAATTGCTCGTGGAATTTCTGTTGGTGATGAGTTAGAATATGCTGATGAGGTTACATTAGGTAGAAGTATTGTAAACCGTATTCCTTTTGAGCAATCAATAAAAGGGTAGTATTAAAACATAAAAAAAAAGCGAAGTTTTTAAACTTCGCTTTTTTTATTTATTGTCTTTCGTAGGTTAAACCGTTGTTTTCAAAGGTTAAGTATTGGTTACTTTGAGTAAAGGTTATATTATAGTCTGCACCATTACCAGTATATCCATGTATTCTGATATTGTATGTTTTATTATTGTTGTTAAGCCAAGTACCTTTGAATGATTTTGATTCGTTTTTACTACAAGAACCATCTATTGTATTGTAATCATCAAAAGTATAAGAGGTATCTTCGTTAAAGATATACGTATCTTTCTTTTCACAACTATCAGTTATTTTTCCTCCATTTTTTTGAATAAGTTTCCAAGTACCTATAATTAAATCTTTAGTATTTTCTGGTTCTTCAGGATTATTTGGTATTTCATCGCTTTTAGATTCACATGAAATTAGCAAAATAGTTGTAACAATTAATAAAAGTAATTTTTTCATAATATTTAAGGGGGTTTTATAGTTGCGAAAGTAGAATTTATTATTTAATTTTTATCTTCTTTCGAATCTTTTTCTAGTTTATCCCAAGATTTTTTAGTTCTTAATTTTTTATAAAAACGAATACCAATCATCAGTAATACTCCGAAAAGAATAATTCCTACAACTCCCCAAATCCAATTAAGACTATCTTTTAAAACCACTAAAAATACAACGGCAAATAAAATAACTGTTGGAGCTTCATTAAAAATTCTCAATTTTGTTGCTGTATAATTAATTTCATCACGTTGTAATTCTTTATATATTTTATGACAATATCCGTGGTAAAAATATAAAGCTAAAACAAATGATAATTTTATATGCATCCAAGGCATTTTTAAATAATCAGGGCTTATCCAAAGCATCCAAAAGGCAAAAAAACTAGCTAAAAATAATGATGGCCAGGTTATTATATACCATAAACGTTTAGACATTAACTTATATTGTGTCTGTAAAATTGATTTAGCAGGTTCTTCTTTATTTTCAGCCTCTACATGATAAATAAATAAACGACCAATATAAAATAGCCCCGCAAACCAAGTAACTATAAAAATAATATGTAATGCTTTTACGTAATAAAAATCCATCTTTATTTTATTTAAAGTATAAAACTTTATTAAAAATTATTAATCCATGTAGCTAAAACATCTGTCCATTCATCATTATCATTAATACAAGGGACAGTATAAAATTTTTCACCACCAGCTTCTAAAAACTCTTCTTTTCCTTCCATTGCAATTTCTTCTAAGGTTTCTAAACAGTCAGAAACAAAAGCAGGAGTAACAATTGCTAGTTTTTTAATACCATCTTTTTCGGCTTTGCTAACAATAGTTCTGTCTGTGTAAGGTTGTAACCAAGGATCAACTCCTAAACGAGATTGAAATGAGGTTGAAACAGTACTTTCATCTAAACCTAATTCTGATATTACATTTTTTGTTGTTTGAAAACATTGATGACGATAACAAAATTCATGTGCTTTTGATGGTGTGTTACAACAGCTTCCATCTATTTTACAATGACTTTTTGTAATATCTGATTTACGAATATGACGCTCAGGTACTCCGTGATAAGAGAACAATATATGGTCATAATCTTTATCAGCTAAATAATCTTTAATACTATTTGATAAAGCACTAATATATTCTGGCTTTTGGTAAAAAGCAGGAACATCAGTAATTTTCATATCAGGAAAAAATTCTTTTCTAATTTGTTCTGCTAGTACAACAATTGTTTCAGTTGTAGCCATAGCAAATTGAGGGTATAAAGGAATTAATATAACTTCGGTAACACCTTTATCATGTAATTCTTGTAATCCTTTTTTGATGGTCATTGTACCGTATCGCATAGCTAGTGCAACAGGTAATTCCGTTTTTTCTTGAACCTTTTTTTGTAATCTTTCTGATAATACAATTAAAGGAGAACCGTCTTTCCACCAGATTTTTTTGTAAGCTGCTGCCGATTTTTTAGGGCGTGTATTTAAAATAATTCCTTTTACTAAAAATGAACGAAACCAATAAGGAACATCAATAACACGTTCATCCATTAAAAATTCACCTAAATATTTTTTTACATCTTTTGGATCTGTACTTTCAGGTGATCCTAAATTTACTAATAAAGCTCCTTTCATTTCTTAAAATTTATTTATCATTTTGCGTAAAATCATCTAAAAATAAAGATTATTTTACGTTGTTTTTAATTTTGATATTTCTTAATTGATTTGTAGTTTCGTACAAAGCAATACTTAAACTGTGTATTACATTCATCGATGAATTTCGTCCGTACATTGGTATTGCCACTGTTGCATCAACACTATTAATGTTTTCAATTCCGTTTCTTTCGCTACCTAAAAGTAGTACTATTTTTTCTTCGGATGAAAAATCAAAATTTTGAAGAGCTACACTTTTATCAGCAATTTCAATACCTATAATGGTGTTTCCTTCTTTTTTTAATCGATTAATAACTTCATTGAAATCAGTATAAACTTCGTGTTCAATTTGGGTAATGGTATTTCTAGCTGTACGTTTTACATTTCTATTTTCGATGCTAGGCGAGTTTTCATGTAAAAATATTTTCTGAACACCAAAACTTTCAGCAATGCGAAAACACATTCCAATATTTTCAGGAGTTCTTATAGCATCACAAACAATAGTTATTGGGAATGTTTGTTGCTTATTTTCTATGTCGTAATGAGTTAATTGTTTCATTTAATTTCCTTGTAAAGATATTACATACTGTTTTGGTGTTGTGCCAAATTTCTTTTTAAAAGCGGCTATAAAATGACTAGATGTACTGTATCCAATTTGTAAACCAACTTCATTTACATTAAATTTATTACTTTCTAAAAGTTTACGAGAGTGTTCCATTTTATAATCAAAAAGAAAACTGTAAACAGTGTCGCCGTATATTTGTTTAAATCCTTCTTTTAATTTTTTTAAATTTAAGCCTACTTCGGATGCTAGTTCTTGTAAAGTTGGTGGTTCGCTCATTCTGGCGATAATAATATCTTTAGCGTGTCTAATTTTTTGAATTTCACGATCATCGACTAAAAACGGACAATATTCGTTTTCGGTATTTTCACCTGTATCAAAATGAAGACTTAATAATTCGTATGTTTTACCTTTAATATAAAGATCTTTCATTGAGCTATGATTCTTTGCAGTTAAAATTTGTTGTAAAACCATTAAGGTGTTTGAACCAATTTCAGTATCATCGTAATATTTTTTATTTTTGTTGTCATCACTTAAAAAAGGAATATAACTCGCTTCTTTTGAAAATAATGCATGAAATTTTTCAATAGAGATTAAAACAGAAACTACGGCTGTTTTTGGTAGTATTTCTAAATTTATTGGTAAGTTTTGTTGTGAGTTATATAGGAAAATAACATGCTTGTCTAGTACATTAAAAGTGTAACTGTTGTTATTAAAATGAAACTTGCAATTTCCTTTTACACAATAATGTAGCTGTATATAAGAGTTGTCAATGTCTCTTTTATAGTACTCAATTTCGTTGGTGTTATTTTGAAATTTCAAGACAAAAAAACCTTTTTCTAAGACGACTTCTCTAAATGTACTTTCTGCGATGTTTTTAGACATAAACTAAAATGTAAATTAAAATAATTTATTTAGAATGACTCTAAATTAAAGTAGCTTCCATAGCTGATTTCATTGCAAAAATACACTTTATCTGTGTTTTATAGATGTTTTTAGGTTAAAAAACTGATAGCGACATTAAAAGTTCTTTGAGCGACATTTTTTTATATTTAATCTTTATATTTTTGTAGCTCCTTATTTGAAGAAGACTGAATGACAGCGGATAAACATAATCAGAATTTATATAACATTGGAGTTAGCTATAAAAAAGCTGATGCAACTATTAGAGGGAAGTTTAGTATTTCTAAAGAAAACCAAGTGGCTCTTTTAGAAGAAGCTAAGTTGAATGGAGTTGAAGGTATTTTTGTATTATCAACATGTAACAGAACCGAAATTACAGGTTTTGCAGACCATCCTTTTCAATTAATAAGCATGTTATGTAAATATTCTAACGGAACAATTCAAGAGTTTGCAGAAGTATCTAATGTTTACAAGAATAACGAAGCAATTCGTCATCTCTTTAGAATGGGAACAGGTTTGGATAGCCAAATATTAGGCGATTACGAAATTGTAGGTCAATTGCGACAAGCTTTTAAATTAGCTAAAGAAGTAGGAACTGTAAATGCTTATTTCGAGCGATTACTAAATCATGTAATGCAGGCTAGTAAGCGTGTAAAAAATGAAACAAAGTTAAGTTCAGGAACAACATCTGTTTCTTATGCTGCGGTTCAATATCTTATTAAAAATTTACCTAGTTATAATTCTAAAAACATGTTGGTTTTTGGATTAGGTAAAATGGGGAAACATACTTGTAAGAACTTAGCGGAATATACTCAGAATAAATCGGTAAGCTTAATTAATAGAACCGAAGAAAAAGCTGTGGAGTTTGTAAAAGAACATCCTTCTATTAAAAAAGCAAAATACGAAAACTTAAATAAAGAAATAGCTAATACAGATGTATTAATTGTTTCTACAGGAGCTTCAGAAGCAACTATTAAAAAAGAACATGTTTTAACAAATAATGAACTTTTAATTTTAGATTTATCAATGCCAGCTAATGTATCGAAAGAAGTTGCAGATTTACCCAACGTAACTTTGATTAACGTAGATGAATTATCAAAAATTACAGATGAAACTTTAGCTATTCGTCAGCAAGAAATACCCGCTGCCGAAAAAATTATACAAACACATAAAGACGAATTTAAAGAGTGGTTAAACCATAGAAAGTTTACACCTGCAATAATGGCTTTAAAAGAATCGCTACTAACAATTCAACACGACGAAATTGCTTTTCATAAGAAGAAAATAAAAGATTTTGACGAATCTCAGGCAGAAGTAATCACATCAAGATTTATTCAAAAAATAACCACACAATTTGTAAAACACTTAAAAGCTGAAGAAACTTCTATCAATAATAGTATAGAAGTAATGGCAAAGGTGTTTGGGTCAAATTTAGAAACTATCCATGCAGAAGACAATTAAAATAGGTACACGAGATAGCCAATTGGCTATGTGGCAAGCAAACAAAGTTCGTAAAGAATTAGAGGAATTAGAATATGAATGTGAGATCGTTCCAATTAAATCTACAGGAGATCTTGATTTAGATACGCCTTTGCATGAATTAGGAATTACAGGAGTTTTTACTAAAAATTTAGATCTTGCCATGTTAAGCGGTGAAATTGATATTGCGGTACATTCTTTAAAAGATGTTCCTACTGTTTTACCTGAAGGAATTATTCAAGGAGCTGTTTTAAAACGTGCTAATTACAATGATATTTTAGTATTAAAAGACAACGAAGAGTTTTTTGGACAGCCAAATGGTGTTATTGCAACGGGTAGTTTACGTAGAAGAGCACAGTGGTTAAATCGTTATCCTACGCATGAAGTAGTTGGTTTACGAGGAAACGTAAATACGCGTTTAGAGAAATTAGAAGAAAATGATTGGGACGGTGCTATTTTCGCTGCCGCAGGATTAGAAAGATTAGGAAAAAGACCAGAAGGAGCAATTAATCTTTCTTGGATGATTCCTGCACCAGCTCAAGGTGCTATAATGATTACTGTTTTAGGAGATAATGACTTTTCTAAAGATGCTTGTGAGCAATTAAATCATTACGAAACACAACTTTGTGTAGGTATTGAACGTGAGTTTTTAAACTTATTAGAAGGTGGTTGTACTGCGCCAATAGGAGCTATAGCCTATGTTGATCCTAAAACTGAAGAAATAAACTTTAAAGGTTTATTATTAAGTGAAGATGGTAAAAAGAAAATATCAGTAACAAAAAATGCTAAAGTAGGACGTCATCGTTTTTTAGCAAAAGATTGTGCTGATTATGTAATCAACAGAGGAGGTAAAGAATTAATGGAAAAGAATGTAGTTGAAAAGAAAGATTTCGCTATTTATTCTACCAAAAAATTATCTGAAATTCAAAAAGAATTAGTTGATTCATCTATTGATGTAGCCGATAGTGATTTTATTAAAATTCGTTTTAATAGAATAGCGCCTAAAGTGGTTAAAAATGAAATCGAAAATGTAATTATCACTAGTCAAAATGGTGTAGAAGCAATTACAAATTCATTTACTTCGGAAGAATTAAATTTCAAAAATATTTATTGTGTTGGGCGTAGAACCAAAAAGTTAATTGAGCAAAGAATCGGGAAAGTAGTAAAGTCTGAAAGAAATGCTACAAAATTAGCTGCTTATTTATCTACTGAAATAAAAGGACAATCAGCTACTTATTTTTGTAGTGATTTACGTTTAGATACTTTACCAAATACTTTAAACGAAAACGGAATTATAGTAAACGAAGTAGAGGCTTATAAAACAACACTTAGTTCATCTAAAGTTGATGATACTGTAAATGGTGTTTTATTTTATAGTCCATCGACAGTTGAAAGTTATATGCAAGAAAATACAACAGATAAAGTTGCTTTTTGTATTGGTGAAAGTACCGCAAAAGAAGCAAGAAAACACTTCGAAAATGTACAAGTTGCTAAATTACCAACTGTAGAAAGTGTTCTTCAATTAGTGAACTCACATTTTATACAAGAATAAAAAAAATAAAATAAAACGCAGTCGATAGTTTTTTTAAGAAACCTTTTCGACTGCGTTTTATTATATAAAAATATAATTTTATGTTTCGTACAAGAAGACTTAGGAAAACAGAAGGAATCAGAAGATTAGTTAGAGAAACAAAAGTATCTGTAGATGATTTTATTTACCCTTTATTTATTGAAGAAGGTGAAAATATTGAAACAGAAATAAGTTCTATGCCTGGAATTAAACGTTTTTCTTTGGATAGAATTTCGAAAGAATTGGATGAGGTTGTCGAATTAAATATTCCTGCTGTTTTATTATTCGGAATACCTTCTAAGAAAGATGATGAAGGAACAGAAACATGGAATGATAACGGAATTATGCAACAAGCAATCCGTTTTATCAAAAAGAATTATCCTGATTTATATGTAATTACTGATGTTTGTTTTTGTGAATATACATCACACGGTCATTGTGGAATTATTCATAATAATGATGTTGATAATGATGCAACTCTAGTAAATATAGCAAAACAAACTGTTTCACATGCACGTGCAGGAGCAGATATGGTTGCACCTTCAGGAATGATGGATGGAACAATTGCCATGATGCGTGAATCTTTAGATAATACTGGCTTTGCAAACTTACCAATTATGGGATATTCTGTGAAATATGCATCAGCATTTTATGGACCTTTTAGAGAAGCTGTAGATTCTGCACCTTCTTTTGGTGATAGAAGAACGTATCAAATGGATGCTGCCAACAGAGATGAAGGTATGCGTGAAGCTACTTTTGATGATCAAGAAGGAGCAGATATTTTAATGGTAAAACCAGCTTTATCTTATTTAGATGTTATTAGAGATTTAAAAAATAATTTTGATAGACCAATTGCATGTTATAATGTAAGTGGAGAATATTCTATGGTAAAAGCAGCAGCTGAAAAAGGTTGGATTGATGGCGAAAAAGTAATGATGGAAAGTTTATTGTCGATGAAAAGAGCAGGAGCAGATATTATAATTACTTATTTTGCTAAAGAAGCAGCAAGAGTATTGAATAGAAAATAATATATATTGTTGATTCAAGTAAAGTTGTAAAGTATAAATAAAAATGTATCGGAATGTTAATTAAAAAACAATTCGATACATTTTTGTATGATAAAAGCTACTTGAATACACTTTTTAAATAATTAAAAATGGAATTTAAAAAATCACAAAAATTATATAAAAAAGGATTGGTAAACCTTGTTGGAGCTGTAAATTCTCCAGTAAGAGCATTTTCTTCAGTAGGAGGGAATCCTTTATTTATCAAAAAAGCAAAAGGAAGTAAAATTACCGATGTAGATAATAATACTTATGTAGATTTAGTATTGTCTTACGGACCAATGATTTTAGGTCATCGTCATAAAAACGTGCAAAAAGCTATTACAAAAGCATTGAAAAATGGGTATTCTTTTGGAGCATCAACTGAAAATGAAATTAAATTAGCTAAAATAGTTTGTGATGCTTTTCCTGGAATGGATAAAGTTCGTTTTGTAAATTCAGGAACAGAAGCTGTTTTAAGTGGAATCCGTTTGGCAAGAGCTTTTACAGGAAAAGATAAAATTATAAAATTTGCAGGTTGTTATCATGGGCATCAAGATGCTTTATTGGTTGCAGCGGGTTCTGGTTTAGCAACTTTAAGTTTACCAGGAAGTAAAGGAGTACCTGAAGGTGCTGTAAAAAATACTTTAATAGCTAATTATAATGATTTAGAAAGTGTAAAAGCACATTTTGAAGAATATGATGATATTGCTGGAGTTATTTTAGAGCCTATTGCAGGTAATATGGGAGTTGTTATTCCTCAAAATAATTTTTTAAAGGAATTAAAATCATATTTAGAATCTAAAGGAGCTTTATTAATTGTTGATGAGGTTATGACAGGTTTCCGTTCTAAATTTGGAGGAGCGCAAGAATTATTAGGTGTAGAAGCTGATATTACTTGTTTAGGAAAAGTGATTGGAGGAGGTTTTCCAGTAGGAGCTTACGGAGCTCGTAATGAAATTATGCAAGAAGTTGCGCCTTTAGGAGGAATGTATCAGGCAGGAACTTTAAGTGGTAATCCTGTTGCTATGGCAGGTGGTATTGCTACTTTAAAAGAATTAAAAAAGCAAAATCCGTATGATAAATTTGATAAAATAGCTCAGACTATTGAAGAGTTTTTATTAGCATCAGCTAAAAAATACGGAGTAGATATTACTGTAAATAGATTTGGTTCTATGGTAAATCCATTTTTTACAAATGTTACTGTAACTAATTTTAAAGAAGCACAAACATCAGATACAAAGAAATTTGCAACCTTCTTTTGGGCAATGATGAAAAACGGTGTATTTTTACCACCATCACAGTTTGAAGCATGGTTTTTAACATCAGCTTTAACCAAAAAAGACATTGAAAAGATTTCAAAAGCCATTGATAAAGGAATGGAAGCTGTTTCTAAAATGTAAATAAAAAATAGCTATTCGTTAATTTTTAAAATATTAAGAATAGCAAAAAGTTATAAAATGATAAAAAACGATTTATTTTTAAGAGCATTAAAAGGAGAAACTGTAGAACGTCCTCCAGTATGGATGATGCGTCAAGCTGGGCGTTATTTACCAGAATTTCAAGTAATAAAAAAGAAATACGATTTTTTTACACGTTGCCAAACTCCAGAATTAGCATCAGAAATTACAGTACAGCCTATTCGTAGGTTTGGAATGGATGCAGCTATTTTATTTTCTGATATTTTAGTGATTCCACAGGCAATGAATATTGAGGTGCAAATGAAACCTGATTTTGGTCCTTATTTACCAAATCCGATTAGAGATCAAAAAGGATTAGATACAGTTGTTGTTCCTGATGTAAACATAGAATTAGACTATGTAATGCAGGCTATTAAAGCGACCAAAGAAAAGTTGAATGATGAAGTTCCTTTAATTGGTTTTGCAGGTTCTCCATGGACTATTTTATGTTATGTTGTACAAGGTCAGGGGTCTAAGAATTTTGATAAAGCAAAAGAATTTTGTTTTACAAAACCAGTTTTGGCACACCAATTGCTTAGTAAGATAACAGAGACTACCATTGCTTATTTAAAAGCAAAAGTAAAAGCAGGTGTAGATGCTGTTCAAATTTTTGATTCGTGGGGAGGAATGTTATCTCCAACAGATTATCATGAATTTTCATGGCAATATATCAACGAAATAATTGAAGCATTAAAAGATGATGCACCAGTTATTGCTTTTGGTAAAGGATGTTGGTTTGCTTTAGATAAAATGGCAAAATCAAATGCATCAGCTTTAGGAGTAGATTGGACGTGTTCAGCAAGAAATGCACGTTATTTAACAGGTGGAAATATCACGTTACAAGGTAACTTTGACCCATCTAGATTATTGTCTCCACCAGCTGAAATTAAAAAAATGGTACACCAAATGATAAATGATTTTGGTAAAGACAAATATATTGTTAACTTGGGACATGGGATTTTACCAAATATTCCCGTCGAAAATGCAAAAGCATTTGTAGATGCGGTAAAGGAGTATAAGTATTAATTTAGTTCCCTTAAATTATTGAAAATGAATAAATTATTGCTTTTTTTAACGCTGTTTTTAGTCACCAAAAGTTTTTCTCAGAAGAGGATCTATTATAAAGATATTGTTGATGATTGTATTACAAATGCAAATAGTGATGCATCAATGTTAGATGATATTGTATACAATTGTATTAAAGACAAGTATATATCTAATTATGATTTTACTTCGATAGATGGAGAAAAAATAAGTACTAAAGATATAGAAACTCCTATTGTTTTACTTGCCGCAGCTACATGGTGCGCACCTTGTTGGGGGGAAATACCAGCATTGAATAAAATGGTAGAAAAGTACGATGGAAAAGTGAAATTTATCATGCTTTTTTGGGATTTAGATAAAGGTGTAAAAAGAATGGCAGAGAAACTTGATAAAAGAATATTCTTGGTTCCATCTAAAGAAAAAATGCCAAATAAATCTTCTTTAAAAGTAGCAGGTTTTATTCATAAATTAGATTATCCATCAGCATATTTAATTACTGATAATAAACGAATTTTAGATTTTAAAAGAGGTGCTTTATCACCAACAAAAAGCATGGGATGGGATGAAGTAAATAAAGTAAATGAAGAAGAATTAGATAGTTTTATAAAAACTGTAATTAAATAATTTCTTTATAAAAGTATAAAAAAACCTCTTTCTTATCTGAAAGAGGTTTTTTTTAGTTAAAAACTAATAATATGATTAAGAATATTTTAAAAGGAATACGTGCTTATTTTGGAGCATTTCAATTAATATCTAAACTTAAATTATGGAAATATTTTAGAATTCCGATATTAATAAGTGTTTTTACAGCAGTGGCAATAGGAGGATTAGCATATAGTTTTTCTGATACAATAGGACATACTATTTCTAATATATGGAAGTGGGAATTTGGTAAAAATGTATTTGAAATGATTAGCACTTTTTTTAGTGGTTTATTAATTGTTGTAATTGGTTTACTTTTATATAAACACATTATTATGGCTTTATCCGCTCCTTTTATGAGTCCTGTTTCAGAAAAAATAGAAGATTATCTGACAGGAGAAAACCATATACATAGAGAAACATCTTTTCAAGAACAATTAATAAGGGGAGTTCGAATTAATCTTAGGAATTTATTACGAGAGCTTTGTTTTACAATTCCTATTTTATTATTAAGTTTAATACCTGTAATAGGGATTTTATCAACTTTTTTATTGTTTTTAGTACAAGCTTATTATGTTGGTTTTGGAAATATGGATTATACATTAGAAAGACATTTTAAGTATAAAGATAGTATCAATTTTGTAAAAGAAAATAAAGGATTAGCAATAGGAAATGGAATTGTATTTATGTTATTTTTATTGATGCCAATTATAGGTGTTATTTTAGTTTTGCCTTTATCAGTAACAGCAGCAACAACTGAAACTATTAAAAAAATTCAGTTAAAAGAATTATCAGAATAAGTATTTTTGTAAGAGAATAATAAACAAATGAAAGATAAATTTTACGCATACATAGAAAAATTACAAGACACTATAACATCTAAACTAGAACAGGTTGATGGTTGTGCTAAATTTCAAGAAGATAACTGGAAACGTGCTGAAGGAGGTGGAGGAAGAACTCGTGTAATTGAAAATGGAACTATTTTTGAAAAAGGAGGAGTAAATATTTCTAAAGTTTTTGGAGAATTACCCGAAGCTTTAAGAAAACAATTTGGTGTTAATACAGGTAATTTTTTTGCATGTGGTTTAAGTTTAGTACTTCATCCTATAAATCCATTTTTACCAACAGTACATGCTAATTGGCGCTATTTTGAAATGTATGATGGAGAAGGAAATATTGTTACGCAATGGTTTGGTGGAGGTCAAGATTTAACACCTTATTATTTATTTGAAGAAGATGCGACTCATTTTCACTCAATTTGTAAAGAAGCTTGTGATAAACATAATGCTGATTTTTATCCGAAGTTTAAAGAAACTTGTGATACTTATTTTTGGAATGATCATAGAGATGAAGCTCGTGGAATAGGAGGTTTGTTTTTTGATTACTTAAAAGAAACTCCAGAATTTTCAATTGAAGATAGATACAATTTTGTAACTGAAGTTGGAAATAGTTTTTTAGAATCGTACGTGCCAATTGTAGAAAAAAGAAAAAATATTGATTATAATAAAGAACAGAAAGACTGGCAAGAAGTTAGAAGAGGTCGTTATGTTGAGTTTAATTTGGTACACGATAGAGGAACATTATTTGGATTAAAAACAAACGGACGTATAGAAAGTATTTTAATGAGTTTGCCTCCTGTTGTTCAATGGAAGTATAATAATCATCCAGAAGAAGGAAGTGAAGAAGCTAAATTATTAGCTGTTTTAGCTAATCCTAAAGATTGGGTATAAGTGAATTAGTATTTAAAAAACAGGATAGTTTAATGATTCTTTAATTATTGATTAGACAATTAATTGCTTTTTTTAATTACTTAATTATGTTAAAACTATTTTTAAGTGTTTTTAATTGTGAATAATTTAATTTTTGTTGATTTTTTTTTATCCTTATAAAATATAAAAAGCGATAGGTTTTTAGTAACTTCGCAAACGTTTAAAAATTTATACTATGGCAAGATACGAATTGAAGTTACCTAAAATGGGAGAAAGTGTTACTGAAGCAACTATTACATCTTGGATTAAACAAGTTGGAGATTTTGTTGATATTGATGATACTGTTGTTGAAGTAGCCACAGATAAAGTAGATAGTGAAGTGCCTAGTGAAGTTGAAGGAACCTTAGTCGAAATTTTGTTTGAAAAAAATGCCGTTATTCAAGTAGGGCAAACTATGGCAATTATTGAAACTGAAGGAGTAACTGTTATTGATACATCAGAAATAAAAGAAGCTGTTGTTGCCGTAGAAAAAACAATTGAAGATGCTAAATCAATTAATACTGAAATAGTTTCAGGTGTTATTGACACATCATCTAGTAATCGTTTTTATTCACCTTTAGTAAAAAATATAGCGAAATCAGAAGGAATTTCTTTTGAAGAATTAGAAACTGTAAAAGGAACAGGAAAAGAAGGAAGAGTTACTAAAACAGATATTTTATCTTATATAAAAAATAGAGAAAATAAATCAGAAGTTATTACAACACCTGTAACTGTTAAAGTTGAAAAACCAAAAACAAAATCAGTGCCAATTACTTTAGGAGGACAAGATGAAGTTATTGAAATGACTCGTATGGGGAAATTAGTAGCTAAACATATGGTTGATTCTATACAAACATCAGCACATGTACAGTCTTTTATTGAAATAGATGTAACAAATATTGTTAACTGGAGAAATAAAGTTAAAAATGCTTATCAGCAAAGAGAAGGTGAAAAGTTAACTTTTACGCCAATTTTTATGCAAGCAGTTGCGCAAACAATTAAAAAACACCCGATGATTAATATTGCCGTTGATGGTGATAAAATAATCAAAAGAGGAAATATTAATTTAGGAATGGCAGCAGCCTTACCTGATGGCAATTTAATTGTTCCAGTAATTAAAAATGCAGATCAATTGAGTTTGGTAGGTATGACAAAGCAAGTAAATGATTTAGCAAACCGTTCTCGTGGAAATAAATTAAAGCCAGATGATATTCAAGGAGGTACTTACACGGTAACAAATGTAGGTAGTTTTGGAAGTATTACAGGAACACCAATTATTAATCAACCACAGGTAGCAATTTTAGCTTTAGGAGCTATTGTAAAGAAACCTGCTGTTATTGAAACTCCAGAAGGAGATTTTATAGGAATTCGCCAAAGAATGATTGTAGCACACTCTTACGACCATAGAGTTGTAAATGGTGCTTTAGGAGGAATGTTTATAAAAACTTTAAAAGAAATATTAGAAGCTTGGGATGTTAATCAAGATTTTTAAAAAATAATATTAATTTTTTATATAAAAGCTCGCAATTTGCGAGCTTTTATTTTTTATGAAAATACCACCAATTCATATCTCTAGTAATTTTAAAACCTAAACTTTCATACATTTTTATAGCAATATTACCTTTATTCGTATGTAAAATAGGTAGTTTTTCTTGAGTTAAAATATCTTTACTTACATGATGTGTTAATTGTCTTGCAAATCCTTTTCGAGTATATTCAGGATGTGTAACAACAGCACTAATTTCTATAAAACTATTTGTTTGCATTCGCTGACCAGCTATTGAAACAATTTTATTATCTTTAAAAATACCAAAGTATTTACCCATTTCAAAAGTTTTTTTTCTAAAGTATCCAGGCATAACTAACCAAACTAAATTATATATTTCATCAATATGTTTTTCTGATAAAAGTATAATTTTTTCAGTAGTTTTTATTTCAATAGGATTATCTAATATCATTTGACAACATTCAATTTTTTTATCTAAAGAAATAATATTTTTGTCAAATAATGGTGTTTCATTTTCTGAAACTAAGAAAAAGCTATCTGTTAATTCAGCATATTTATTTAAAGCATTTTTAGTTTTATTATTATCAATAAAAGCTCCGAAAGGGCAAATATTAGGATCATAAAACTGTACACCATTATAATTAATAGTATATTTTTTATGAGTTTCATTTAAAGCAAACCAAACCGGATTTTTTAATTGATTATTTATCATTGTAAATATTTTTTAAAGCTGTTTTTAAATCAGGATAAATAAAATTATAGCTACTATTTGTTTTTTCTGATGATATTTTACTTCCTTTTAAAAGAATACAAGCCATTTCTCCTAAAATAATATTCAATATAAAAGAGGGAGCATTAAGTGGAAGTATAGGTTTATGTATTGTTTTAGAAAGTGTTTTAGTAAAATTCTCATTTGTTTGATGCTCTGGAGCTACAGCATTACATATTCCTGTAAAATTACTATCTGTTATTGATTTTAAATATAAATTTGATAAATCATCAATATGAATCCATGGCATATATTGTTTTCCTGTTCCTAAAGCACTTAAAAATAAAGGTGTATTTATTTTAGATAAAGCACCACCGTTTTTAGCCAATACTACACCTGTTCGTAAAATAGTTACAGGAATGCTTAATTGTTTAAATTGATGAGCAGCTTCTTCCCATTTCACACAAATTTTAGAGATGAAATCATTTTGAGGTGTATCGTTTTCAGAATATATTTTATCCGAAGTAATAGCGCCATAATAACCAATTCCTGATGCTGATATAAATCCTTGTAAAGGAATTTTATATTCTTTTATTTTTTCAAAGAGTAAGTTTGCAGAATTTACTCGACTATTAATTAGTTCTTTTTTACGTGAAGTTGTCCAACGTTTATCTGCAATTCCTGCACCTGCTAAATGAATAATATGTGTAATATTTTCAAAGACTTTTTTATCGATATATTTTTTATCAATATCCCATTTAAATTCATTTTCTTGTTTAGGATTTCTTGTTAATATTACAACTTCAATATTTTGTTCTTTAAAAACTTGTTGTAGTTGTTTTCCAACTAAACCTGTACCGCCAGTAATAAGAATTTTTGTCATATTGTAAAAATAAAAAAACCATGATGTATTTACACCATGGTTTTAAATTATATTTTAAATGTTAAATATTATTTATTAAAATAAAATTTATATTCTTCTGTAACATAGATATCACTATATTCCTCAGTAATAATTAACTCAGAGTTGATAATGGTAGCTTTACCATTAAAAGAAAGCTCTCCATTTACAAATACTTCGTTATTAACATTTCCATTTTCGGTTTCAGTTATTTCAAATTGAACTAGAGTAAGTTTTTGTTCTTCTTCATCATATGCCCAATTTCCTTTTGATTGATATGTATCTATATTGTTGATAAAAACAGTAGAACAAGTTTCTGATGATGTTTCATAATCAAGTTCTTTATAATTAATAGAATTAATAAATTCAAAAGTTCCATCAGCATTAAAAGTAAGCGGTAGCGAGTTTATAGTCCTACAATAAGCCTTGGCAACAGATAAGGTATTATTGTAACCACAGTTAATAGTCTCAGTATAATCATCACAATTTTCTTCACCAACAAGAGTTGTTTTTATCTCATCTTCGTCTGTTTTTACTTCTTTAGTAAAGTTCCATGTTCCAACAATAGAGCTATTACCACCCCAAGCTTCAACTTCTACACAAACTTCTGAAGGAGCACTAACATAACCTTGTCCGTTATAAATACAAATAAAGTAACAAAATTTACCAGGTTGTATATTAGTATTAAAATTTACTTCAACTTCAATTTCATTATTTTTAACTGTTGTTTTTTTAGATAAAAAAGATTTTTTTGTGTTCTTTTTTACACTTTTTTTGTCTTTGGAAGTATAAGGAACATCAATATAGCTATCTGCATTTTTACCATCGGTAGATTTAACTAAAATGTAAGCACCTTTATAATCATCATTAGTATTAATGTTGATATTAAAACCTTTATTTAAAAAAGCAGATTGTTCAGTTTCTTTTACTGAAAAAGAAATATCACCATTTGAAGCAGGTGGAGTTCCTTCTATTAATTTAGCACCTTGTATTAATACGTTTTCAGTTACTGTATTAGCTTTTAATACAGTCTCTTCTATTTGATTAATAGCATCATCAGGATTTTTATCAGAGATAACCTCTTCATCATTACACGATGTAATAATAGTAAAACATAAAAATGTTAATAAAATTGAATAATACTTTTTCATAATTATTTATTTAAATTTGATGTAAATATAGGGCAAAAATAAAACCATAATATAAAATATTATGGTTTTATTTTGCATTGTAAATACATTAACTAATTTTATATTAGTTTTTTATAAATTTCTTAAATGTTATTTGATTGTTGCTATCAGTTATTTTTAAATGATAAATACCTTTTTGTAATTTAGAAACATTTATTTCATTTAAATTAGATTCTATAACTTTATCTCCAGTTGTTGTATATACTTCAACTGTTTTAATATCGATTTTTTCGTTACTAATATTTAAGTAATCAGTAGTAGGATTAGGGTGTATATTTACTTTATATCCTCCTAAAGGTTCTATATTAGATAAAATAGTTTTATCAGGAGTTGCAGCCGTAAGCGGACAAGTATAAAAACTATAACGAGCCATTGTATCTTTAGACCATGTACTATTTGAAGGAACAAAACCGTTATCAATTTTAATACATTTTAGCTTAGGATTATTAATAACATTAAAGTTTGTTATAATATTATTGTTTCCATTAGCTATATCAATAGTTTCAAGATTATTACAATGCCAGCTACTTAAATTCTCTAATTTAGTATTGTATTTTAATGATAATTTTTTAAGAGGATTATAGGCACAAAATAAAAACTCAAGGTTTGTATTCTGACTAACATTTAATGATGTTAAATTATTACCTGCACATGCTAAAGTTGTTAAGTTTACAAAAGCTTCAATACCTGTTAAATTACTGATGTTTTTGTTACCTACATTCAAATAAGGTCCGTAAGCATTTGCTTCACTTACTTGAATTTCACCATCATTATTAACATCAATAACAGGATTATTATTTAATAAAGCATTTTTAAAATTAGCATCAGGTATATTTAAAATTGCAGCTGAGGTTACTTTTTGAAATCCATCAACAACCGTTAACATTGGAGTATAAAAGTATTTTATAGGAGTAGCAGTAAGCGGACAAGGATAAACACTATAATAAGCAATTGCATCTTTAACCCAAGAACTAGGTGGAGTAAAGCCATTATCAACTTGAATACATTTTAAATCAGGGTTATTGATAACATGAAAAATATTCATATTATTGTTATTACTATTTGCTACATTTAATGTATTTAAATTATTGTTATAAGCGTAAAGTAGTGTCAGTTTAGTATTATTACTTAATGCTAATTTTTTTAGTTGATTATTCATACAGAATAATCTTTCTAAATTAATATTTTGAGTAAGATTAAGTGTTGTTAAATTGTTACCTCCACAAGCTAAAATAGGAATATTAACAAAAGCTTCAATACCTGTAAGGTCATCAATATTTTTAGATGAAACATCAATAGGAGATGTATATGCAGTAGCTTCAGTTACTTGAATTTGTCCATCATTATTAGTGTCAATTCCTGAATTAGGACCCGTTAATAAGGCGTTTTTAAAGTTAACATCAGGTATGTTTACTATTTGTGCATTTACAAGTTGTGATAAGAAAAGAATTCCTGAAAGAATCCATAGTTTACTTTTTTTCATGATATAAGTTTTGGTTAGTTGGCAAAACTATATAAAGCTCACTAGTTAAGTAAAAGGATAAAGGATAATAAAAAAGGGTGTTTTTATGTTTTTTTTATTATCCTTTATGTATTATCTAGATTTTTTTACTGGCAATCCACTTATTAACTTTATTTTCTAATAAAGCTAAAGGAATACAACCAGTTTCTAAAACTTGATTATGAAATTCACGAATATCAAATTTAGTACCTAATTTTTGTTTTGCTTTGGCTCTTAATTCTCTAATTTTTAATTGACCAATTTTATAAGATAACGCTTGTCCAGGATTCGCCATATAGCGTTCAATTTCTGAAATAATACTAGCTTCTGATTCAGCTTCATTATCTAAAGAATATTGAATCGCTTTTTCACGGCTCCAACCTTTTGTATGAATTCCAGTATCAACAACTAAACGGATTGCTCTGTGCATTTCCATTCCTAACATTCCAAAATATTGATAAGGGTCAGTATATAAACCTAATTCTTTCCCTAAATTTTCAGTATATAAAGCCCAACCTTCACCATAAGCACTGTACCATAAAGTTTTTCTAAAAGCAGGTAAATCATCATTTTCTTGGGTTAATGAAACTTGATAATGATGTCCAGGAATGGCTTCGTGTAAAAATAAAGCTTCATCCATAAAAATATTATACTTTGTAGCATCAGGAATTGGTGTATAAAAAATTCCAGGTCGTGTTCCGTCTAAAGAACCAGCGTTATATTCTGCACTAGCAGAAGCTTCTCTAAATTTTTCAGTTTGTTTTACAACAAATTTTGTTTTAGGTTTATTACCAAATAATTTATCTAATTGCGGTTTCATTTTAGTATGAATTGCATTAAAATTATCAATAATTTCCTTTGGATTAGTGTAAGGCATTAATTTTTTATTTACACGAACATCATCAAAAAATGCTTTTAAATCACCTTTAAAACCTACTTCTTCTTTAACTTTTTCCATTTCAGATAAAATACGAGCAACTTCACTTAAACCTAGTTGATGAATTTTATCTGCAGTCATTTCTGTAGTTGTGTAGTTTCTTATGGCATGTGCATAATATGCTTTTCCATTTGGTACGGCATCAATACCACTACTATCTCTACCAGCTTTTAAATAATCTGTTTGTAAAAAAGTGTACATTGTATTAAAAATCGGAATCAATTTATTGTCCAATATTT
Source organism: Tenacibaculum salmonis (assembly GCF_041053065.1). Classification (NCBI taxonomy): domain Bacteria; kingdom Pseudomonadati; phylum Bacteroidota; class Flavobacteriia; order Flavobacteriales; family Flavobacteriaceae; genus Tenacibaculum; species Tenacibaculum salmonis. Next base: position 67,069 of record NZ_JBFCVV010000001.1, read on the forward strand.
TAGTATATGCTTCTGTTAATATTTTTTTATCATCATCATTAAAACTTTCAGGTAAATTTTTTATTGGTGTATAAAATAAATGCGCTGTAGTTTTATCTTCGGCTAATGATTTAAACTGAGGAATTATTTTTTTGATTAAAGATTTAGGTAAAACAAAACCATTTTTAGTACCTGCACGCATATTTTCAATGGCAGTTTGCATCCAGTCATAATAACCATCTAATCTACTTAACCAGTTTTTATAATCTTTAACAGTTTTAAAAGGTTGAGCACTGCTACCACTAGCTAAAGTTCCCATAGTTAAATTGATAGTCCACATTTGATTAATAGGCATCAACACATCATTTTTAAAGCTACTTTGTGCAAGTGCCATATCACAATCCCAAGCTAAAACAGCTTTACTCATTTGCTCACTTTCGGTTAAGTTAGCATCTTTAAAAGTTGTAAGTTTAGCTTTAAAACTATTGTAAAATTCATTACTTTTATTTTGATAAGCTTCAGACAAAGTATTAGGAAATTTATCATTAAATCTATTATCACCAGCGTACGTAGCATTAATCGGATTTAATTTAAATTTACCTTCATTATAATTTTTCAGTAATTTATCAAAAGCCATGTTTTTTGATACAACAGTAGTTGTAATAGTTTCTTTTTTTTCTTGCTTACAAGAAAGAAATAATGTACTAACTGTTAGTACGGCTAAAAGTGTTTTTTTCATGATAGTGTTTTTATTGCAACCAAATATACCAAAAATAAAGTCGTTTATATTTAAACGATTTTTTTAATAAATATGGTTTTATTTTTTTTCAGAAGATTGTTCATATAATTCAGCACCCCAAAGTTGAATATCTTTTTCGTGTAAATTAGAATGATGAAATAATTGATTTATTTCTTTTTTAATTTCTTTTATAGCCTTAGACTCTTTTGTTCTAATACTTGTTTCGTAATTATTTTTTAAACCACTAACGGTAAAGTTTAACGAGCCTAAATAAGCTATTTTATCATCAATTAAATAAATTTTACTATGGATAAAAGAGTCACTTAATTTTGATTTATATGGAGACATATATACTTTAAAAGGAAATAACTGCGAGTATTTATAGTAATTGTGTTTGCTACTTTTACTTTTTTTATTAAAAAATCGATACACAAAACAAAGTATTATTACGGCAATAAACCCGAAGGAAATTCTAATATCTTCAGTTTCGTAAAAAGCAAATAGCATTGTTGCTAAAACACCAATAATACTAAATATTGTTATTTGTGAAAAAGCAATCCATTTTTTAGCAAAACTATTTGGTGTTTTATTTTGAATAATTAATTTATGAATGTTTTTTTCTTTATCTCCTGTAAAATCTTCAATATCATCAGAGGTAATTAATTCAATATTTAATTTTTTAGACTTTAATTTTATCAGTTCTTTTACTAAAGAAGCAGATAAATAAGGAGAAACAATTTTTATAGATTTTCTCGCATTTCGGATGTCACTAATTAAGTGTTTTCCTGCGGCTTTACCTATGTAAATATCACAATTGGCATTATTAATAAACATTTAATATTATTTGTTATAATTAATATTCATTTTAAACAATCAAGAGCAGTTGCGGTTGAATTATTTAAAACTAAAATTTGGGGGATTAATCTAGGATAAGTATTTTATCCAATTCTTGTACCATTTTTAATGTTTCTTTCAGGAGATATTAATGTAACTTCTTTATGATTTCCAACAGCACCTAGTACTAAACATTCGCTCATAATATTTGCTATTTGTTTTTTAGGAAAGTTTGTAACTGCTACAATTTGATTTCCTATTAATTCTTCTGATGTATATAATTTTGTAATTTGAGCAGAGGTTTTTTTGATGCCAAATTCACCAAAATCAATTTGCATTTTATAAGCAGGATTTTTTACTTCTTTAAATATTTCAGCAGAAATAATCGTTCCAATACGCATTTCTACTTTGGTAAAATCATCCCAAGTTAAAGTATTGTTTTCCATTTTTTTTAATTTAAGTAATTTCTATTTATTTTTTAAGAAGATATTTTTATAAAACACTTATTTTTGACTTTTATAATTTATGTCAAGTAATCGTTTAGCAGCCGTAAACGGAGTTGTTTTACTGTTTTCTAACTCTTTTAATTCTTCTTTTAGAGCTTTTTTAATAGTTTCATTATTATAAAAATCCTTTTTTAATTGTTCATTTATCGTTTCTAGTAACCAATATTTATTCTGATGATTTCTTTTTTGATCAAAATAATTAGTATCAATTGCTGAGGTAATATACTCATTAATCATTGTATAAATTTCTAGAATACCTTTTTGATGTAGTGCGCTAGCTAATAAAACGGTTGGTTGCCATCCGTTATCTTTCGGAGGATATAAATGGAGTGCCTTATTAAACTCTACTTTTGCAATTTTTGTATTTTTCTCGTTACCACTATCAGATTTGTTAATAACAATTGCATCTGCCATTTCAACAATTCCTCGTTTTATCCCTTGTAATTCATCGCCAGCACCCGCTAATTTAAGTAATAAAAAGAAATCTGTCATAGAATGTACCGCAGTTTCTGATTGACCAACTCCAACAGTTTCAATAATTATGATATCAAAACCAGCTGCTTCACATAGAATAATACTTTCTCGTGTTTTTTTGGCAACGCCTCCTAATGAATTTCCAGCTGGAGAAGGTCTGATAAAAGCATTTGTATCGGTAACCAATTTTTCCATTCTTGTTTTATCACCTAAAATACTTCCTTTGTGAACATAACTACTAGGATCTACGGCTAAAACGGCTACTTTTTTTCCGATACTTGTCAAATGTTTACCAAAAGCTTCAATAAAAGTACTTTTTCCAACACCAGGAACGCCAGTAATTCCTATTCTAATCGAATTATTTGCGTGCTTTAAACAAGCTTCTAAAATTTCATTAGCCTGTTTTTGATGTTTTAAATTGGTGCTTTCTACCAAAGTAATTGCTCTACTTAAAAAAGGAATATTTCCTGAAAGTATCTGATAAACAAATTCTTGCGTACTAATTATTTTTTTACGAATAAGTTTTATTTTTTCTGCGGATGATTTACTAGTTGTTTCTGGTGGAGAAACTCCTGCTGTTTCAGTAATAGTAGCCTTTTTTTTATGAGTCATATAAAGTAAAAACGAAATAATAAGGTAAATTTATACATAAATATAAAGCAAAATGCAACGAAGCGGAAAAGTATTATTTTTTAACAGAAACTTCACTAAAATTCGATTTCATTATTCTTTATAAAGTACCTATCTTTAGCATCTATTAATAGTCATTTTTTGTATGAAATTATATCAAGAAAACCAATTAAAAGTATACAACTCTTTATCAAAAAGTAAAGAGCTTTTTAAAACTGTAAACGACGGACATGTAGGTATGTACGTTTGCGGACCTACCGTATATAGTAACGCTCATTTAGGAAACGTACGAACATTTATGTTTTTTGATGTTGTTTATCGTTACTTATTACATTTAGGTTATAAAGTGCGTTATGTACGTAATATTACTGATGCAGGGCATTTAGAAAATGATGCTGATGAAGGAGAAGATAGAATTTCTAAAAAAGCACGTTTAGAAGAAATTGAACCAATGGAAGTGGTACAAAAGTACACTGTTGATTTTCATGATGTTTTAAAAAACTATAATTTTTTACCTCCAAGTATTGAGCCAACTGCAACAGGTCATATTGTTGAGCAAATTGAAATGATTAAAGAAATCATTGAAAAAGGATTTGCTTATGAAGTAAATGGTTCTGTTTATTTTGATGTATTAAAATATAATGAAACTGGTAATTATGGAATTCTTTCTGGAAGAAAAATAGAAGATGCAATTCATAATACACGAGTTTTAGATGGACAATCTGATAAGAAAAACCCACAAGATTTTGCACTTTGGAAAAAAGCGGATGAACGCCATATTATGCGTTGGCCTTCGCCTTGGAGCGATGGTTTTCCTGGTTGGCATTTAGAATGTTCTGTAATGAGTACAAAATATTTAGGTGAAAAATTTGATATTCACGGTGGTGGAATGGATTTAAAATTTCCACATCACGAATGTGAAATTGCACAATCGCAAACTTGTAGCGGTGTTTCGCCTGTAAATTATTGGATGCACACCAATATGTTGTTGTTAAATAGTCAGAAAATGGCAAAATCAACAGGTAATTTTATTTTACCTAACGAGATTTTATCTGGAGAAAATGACATTTTACCAAAAGCATTTTCAGCAAGTGTGGTTCGTTTTTTTAACATGCAAGCCAATTACAGAAGTATTTTAGATTTTTCAGGAGAAGCATTAGAAGCTTCTGAAAAAGGGCATTCAAAATTAATGGAAGCTGTAAATTTCTTAGATAAAATAGAAGCAGGAAATACTTCTACTTTTGATGTTCAGAAATGGAAAAAAGATTGTTACGCAGCTATGAATGATGATTTTAATACGCCTGTATTAATTTCTCATTTATTTGAAGCTGTAAAAACAATCAATCAAATAAAAGAAGGTAAAGCAAGTTTAACCGAAGCAGATTTATCAGAATTTACAACAACTATAAACGCTTTTGTTTTTGATGTTTTAGGATTGATGAACGAAGCTGTAAAAGATAGTTCAGATAAAGTTAATGGCGTAGTTGAGTTATTAATTAAGTTACGTAAAGAAGCTCGTGAAAATAAAGATTGGGCATTATCTGACCAAATTCGTGATGAATTATTAGTTTTAGGCGTTCAATTAAAAGACGGAAAAGAAGGAACTAGTTTTTCAATTAATTAAAAAAGTTGAAAAAAATTTTAACATATCCGTTTATATTATTGGTTCGATTTTATCAAACTGCTATTTCGCCATTTACACCAGCAACTTGTCGATATTCGCCAACATGCTCTAGTTATACAATACAAGCTTTGCAAAAACACGGCTTATTTTATGGTGGTTGGTTAGCGATAAAAAGAATTTTTAGTTGTCATCCGTGGGGTGGGAGTGGATATGATCCTGTGCCAGAAAAGAAAAATAAATAATAGTCATTTTAATTTAATGGCGTAAAATAAATAATACATGAATTTTTTATCCATTGTATGGGATTTAGATCCTGAACTTATAAAAATAGGTAGTTTTGGTATCCGTTGGTACAGTTTAATGTTTGTAGCTGCTTTTGTATTAGGGCTTCATTTGATGAAGAAAATATATCTAAATGATAAAATTCCTGCGGAAAAGTTAGATCCGCTATTTATGTACGTATTCGTTTCTATGTTAGTAGGAATGCGTTTAGGAGATGTTTTCTTTTATAGTTGGGATTATTATCAAAACCATTTATTAGAAATATTTTTACCAATGAAACAATTGGCTGATGGTTCTTGGAAGTTTACAGGATTTACAGGTTTTGCAAGTCATGGAGCTGCAATTGGAATTCCAATAGCATTATATTTTTATGCTAAAAAACATTTAGAAAAATCATGGTTATTTATTTTAGATAGATTAGGTATAATAGTTGCTTTGGCAGGTTTCTTTATCCGATTAGGAAACTTTTTTAATTCTGAAATTTATGGAAAACCAACAGGAAGCACTTTCGGTGTTATTTTTAAAAGAGCAGGAGAAACTGTAGCTAGTCATCCAACACAATTGTATGAGGCTTTTAGTTACTTAGCTTTGTTTTTTGCGCTTTGGCATTTCTATTGGAAAACTGATAAAAAAAATCAAGAAGGATTTTTATTTGGTTTGTTTATGGTTGTTTTATGGTCGTTACGTTTCTTTATCGAATTTTTGAAAAAAGCACAAGTAGATAGTAGAGAAGATTGGGTTTTCAATTCATTAAATACAGGACAAGTATTAAGTATTCCACTTGTTTTAATTGGTTTTTGGTTGATGTTTAGAAAATCGAAATAATCAAAAATAAATTTAATTTATAAAAAAAAACCTCCAATTTAATTGGAGGTTTTTTTGTTTTTGTCAATTCGAGTGATTTTAATGACTAAAAGGAATTTAAAATTATATCGATAATTATTTTATTTTGATTCAAAAAGTTCTCGATACTTTTTTTGAAAGAAAAAAATCATTCGAACTGACAGTTTTTTATTAAGAAGTAATCCTTTTTAATTCTGAAATTAAAGCAATTTTATTTTCTTCATCCGAAGAAGAATGTCCTGCATTTTCAATATTTAATGTTGAATTATTTAAACCTTCATGTAGTCTGAAAGCTTGAATTGGCGTACAAATAAAATCATATCTTCCGTGAACAATTGCTGTTTTTATATCCTTTATTTTATCGATATTATTCATGATGAAATCTTCAGGAATAAAACAATTATTTTTGATATAGTGTGCTTCTAAAATTGCCATTGATTTATATGAAAAGGTTTTTAAAACCTCTTCTGTATCGGTAATTTTATTGATAGTGTAAAAAGACATTTCGTAATATGCCCATTCATAAGCGTATTTATTGCTGATTTCTTCATCATCAGAAGTCATCATTTTTAAATAATAATCTACAGGATTTTCACCTTTAGGAACTAATTTATTAAAACGATTCCAAACATCAGGAAAAAATTCTTTAATTCCACCACCAATATAATGGTCAAAAGCATATTTATTTGCCAACCAAATACCTCGGATAATCAAACCTAAAACACGTTCAGAGTTATGAATTGCATATACTAACGAAAGTGTACTTCCCCAAGAACCTCCAAAAACATAGACCTTATCAAAATTTACATAATCAAGTAATATATTTATATCTTCTAAAAGATGCTGTGTTGTGTTATTTTCTATAGATCCGAAAGGTTTACTTCTTGAAGTTCCTCGCTGATCAAAAAAAAGTACGTTGTATCGTTCAGGGTCAAAATATTGTTTGTCTTTATCACCAAAACCAGCTCCAGGACCACCGTGTAAATAGATTACAGGAATTCCTTTAGGATTACCGTATAATTCAAAATAAAGTTCGTGTCCGTGAGAAACAGGTAAATATCCCGATTTATATGATTTTATGTTTTTTTCTGATGTCATGTTGTTGTTTTCTTGAAAATTTGTGTTTAAAAAAGATAAAGATACTATATTCTAAATATTAGAATTACTCTTGTTTTATTCTTTCTGCTATGTTTTCAAAAACGGCTTTTGTTTGCATTATTTTTTCATTTTAGTTTTTCCCATAAATTAGAAATAAAAAATGTAATTTTCGCCCAAAATATAAGAACAATAATGAAATATTTTACAGTAATTTTTTTAATAATTTTAGGATTTATAACAAGTTGTAAAGATTCTGAAAAATCAAAAACGATAAAACCTACAAAAAACCTAACAGAAAAAAAATCTGTAGAAAATCTAGTATCTTTAAATACACATAAAGTTGTTGTGATCGAAAAAATACCTGCTGGAGGATATATTTATTTGAAAGTTTCAGAAAATGATAAAAAATATTGGGTTGCAGTTCCAGGAAGAGAAATAAAAATAGGAGCAACCTATTATTATGATGAAGGAATGGAAATGAAAAATTTTGAAAGTAAAATTTTAAAACGAACTTTTGATACTGTTATTTTTGCACAAGGTGTTCGAGATGAAGAAAATAAAACTAAGAATAAAATCAACAATAAAACTATTAAAAAAAGTACTAATAAAGGAAAAACGAAAGTCGTTAATATTGAAAAAGCTGCTAACGGAATACAAATTTCAGAACTTTTTGAAAATCCAAAAACTTATCAGAATAAAGAAGTTATTATAAAAGGACAAGCTGTAAAAGTAAACAACGAAATTATGGGTGTTAATTTCATTCATTTACAAGACGGAACAACAGGAAATGGTGAATATGATATTACAATTACAACGAATGAAAAAGTGAAAATTGGCGATATTATTACTATAAAAGGAACTGTTATTCTGAATAAAGATTTTGGTGCAGGTTATCTTTTTGATGTACTTATTGAAAAAGCAATTGTTTTGTAAATCTAATTAATTAAAAAAAATCCGAAGTAATATTACTTCGGATTTTTCATTTATAAATAGCTAATGAAATTTATACTAAATCTATTATTCTTTAGCGCCGTGGCTTTTTGCAGTTTCAATCCAATGTTCTGAAAGTCCTTTTGTATCAGCTCTTAAACCTCTTGATAAATGCAGTGCAACGGCAATCATTAAAACTGAAGCTTCATGAAGTTCTTCAAAGGTTTGTAAGCTTCCGAATTTTTCTTGAGCTTTTAAAAGGATGAAATCATTGTGTTTTTGAGCAAAAATAACAGGATTATTATCGTGGTTTGTTATGTTTGGAATCATTAAATAATCCATCCATTCTTTACCGATTATATCTGCTAATACTTGCGTATTTTCTTTACCAATGTCTCTCCATGCTGAAAGTGTTTTGGTATCTCCAGAAGCCGATAATCCCGAATCTAAAAGTAATTCAAAACCAATATCTGCAATGTTTTGCATCACCATTAAATAAGCATCTAGTGCTTTTTCATATTGATGCGCTTCTTGTCCTTTTAAATATTCGCCTACACTAAGTTTAGGTAAATCTAATACTTCGGAACAATCTGTTAAGCATGGAAAAGCATTTCCTTCATAAATATATTCGGCTTTTTCAAATTGAACTTGACGACCTAACGGATATAAACGACATGCTAACGGACGACCAACATGAACGCTACATCCCATATTATCTACGTATTGACTGCATGCTTTTTGTCCTTTTTTATCTGATTTTCCATCAAAAAGCAATTGAATACCTCCGAATTCGGTATAAAGATTTCGAAAATCTTTTGTTGTGATTTTTTTCTCTTGACTAAAACTAAATAATTCCCATGGATTCAGCATTACATCTTTTCCAAAACAACACGATCCTGAACGTGAGCAGGTAAGCGGTAATATACTTTCTGAGTTTAGTTTTGTTACTTGCATTTTGTATGTTTTGTTTTTGAAATGAATAGTTGAGATAAGTAATTGCTGTTTTTATAGCGAAGGCAAAAATAAGATTTAAAAAATAAAAATCCCTACAATTATAAATTGTAGGGATTTTTTTAAATTTTAAGATCTCTAAAAAAAGAAATCTAATATGAAAAAACTTATTTTAAAGCTCCAATCATTTCTTCAGGTTTTACCCATTCGTCATATTCAGCTTCAGTAACATACCCTAAACGAACAGCTTCTGTTTTTAAAGTAGTTCCGTTTGCGTGTGCAGTATTTGCAATTTCCGCAGCTTTATAATATCCGATTTTTGTATTTAAAGCAGTAACTAACATTAAAGAATTGTTTACTAATTCAGTAATTCTAGTATGATTTGGCTCAATACCAGCCGCACAATTTACATCGAAAGATACACAAGCATCTCCAATTAATTGAGCAGATTGTAATACGTTTGCCGCCATCATTGGTTTAAAAACGTTTAATTCGTAATGACCTTGCGTACCACCAACAGTAACAGCAACATCATTCCCCATAACTTGCGCACAAACCATAGTAATTGCTTCTGCTTGCGTAGGATTTACTTTTCCAGGCATAATAGAAGAACCTGGCTCGTTTGCAGGAATAATTAATTCACCAATACCAGAACGAGGTCCTGAAGCCATCATACGAATATCGTTGGCTATTTTATTGATAGAAACCGCTAATTGTTTTAAAGAACCGTGCGTTTCAACAAAAGCATCATGAGCCGCTAAAGCTTCAAATTTGTTTTCAGCAGTAATAAAAGGTAATCCTGTAAATTCAGCAATATATTTTGCAACTAAAACATCGTAACCAGCTGGAGTGTTTAATCCTGTACCAACAGCAGTTCCACCTAAAGCTAATTGAGATAAATGCTCTAAAGAATTTTTTAAAGCTTTTAATCCGAAGTTTAATTGTGCAACATAACCAGAAAATTCTTGTCCTAAGGTTAGGGGAGTAGCATCCATTAAATGCGTACGTCCAATTTTTACAACGTCTTTAAATGCTTCTGATTTTGCTTGTAAAGTATCACGTAATTGTTCAACTCCTGGAATTGTAACTTCTACAATTTTCTTGTAAGCTGCAATGTGCATTCCTGTAGGAAAAGTATCGTTTGATGATTGCGATTTGTTTACATCATCATTTGGTTGAATAGTTTTTTCACCTTCACCAATAACTTTACCTGCAATTTCGTGAGCTCTGTTAGCAATTACTTCGTTACAGTTCATGTTCGATTGTGTTCCCGAACCTGTTTGCCAGATTACTAAAGGAAACTGATCATCATGTTTACTTGCTAAAATTTCATCACAAACTTGTGCAATTAAATCTCTTTTTTCTTCAGCTAAAACACCTAATTCTGCATTTGTATATGCCGCAGCTTTTTTAAGATACGCAAAACCATATACAATCTCTAAAGGCATTGAGCCAGCAGGACCTATTTTAAAGTTGTTACGAGAGCGTTCTGTTTGTGCTCCCCAATATTTATCCGCAGGAACTTCAACATTTCCCATGGTGTCTTTTTCGATTCTGTACTTTGTCATTTTAAAATGATTTAAAAGAATATAAGTTAACTTAAAGCCAAAATTACAAATTCTTATAGGTTTTAGTAGTGATTTTTATCAGATTTTATTGGATAAAAAGAAAAATAGTTCTAATTTTGCTCTATAACAATTATTACAGAAAACAAATGTTAGATTTTTCACAATTTTCAGGATTAGTATTATTCATGTTTATTTTTACAACTGGTTTTTGGTTGTTAATTTTCTTATTAACATTTGTTGTTCCTTATTGGATTGGTGGAACAATTTTAGAAAACTTGAAATTAAAAAAAGAAGCTAAAAAAGCTGCTCAAGGTAACTAGGCTTTTTATAAAACATACAAAAGGCTCGCATTTAGCGAGCCTTTCTGTTTTAAAAAGAGTTTCGTTTTCCTCTTCTATTTCCTGAACCTTTTGAAGGACGACTTTTTTTGCGTTCTTTCTTTTGTTCTTTCATTATTTTATTAAACTGAACAAGTTGTTCTTTATCTAAAAAGGCTTGTAGTTCTTTTTCTTGCTTTAAATTTAATTCTTTAATTTGAATTCTTTTTTCTTGTTCGGGCATTTCTTGCTGATGTAATGCTATTTTTTGATTGCTATATTTTACAACAACTTCTTTTACCATTAATAATTGAATATTATCAAGTTTTAGTTTTTCTTGAACTTTTTCTAGTTTTTTGTCAATTATTTTTTCGTTATTTTTTTGTGCTACTATATTTCCTGTAAAGCTTATTATTAATAAACTTATAACTATGAATTTATACATGAATTTTTAATTTGTAATTTGAAATTGCGTTAGGGATTGAATGGTTTGTTTGAGCTCTTTTAGTTTGTGTGCTTTTTTTGCACACGAACTAAAAAGCGAGTAATGAAAGCCCGCTCGAACGCCTAAAAAAAATTATCCACTAAATTCTGATCCGCCACCATCATTATTTTGTCTACTTTCTCTTTTTTTCTTTTGATTAAAACGATACGTAAAACTTAATGATATTTGACGTTCACGCCATTGAAAAGTTCCGTCTGCTATTGTTGATGGATTTTCTCTATCGCCATAATACGTAATACTTTCACGCTTACGAGAATTGAATAAATCGCTGACATTTAAAACTAAAGAAGCTTTATCTTTTAAAATATCTTTACTAAAAGATAGGTTTGCCATAAACATTCCTTCTCTATCGCTTTGCGCACTATTTCTTGGACCACGATAGATAAGGCGTGTTTGCCAACCTATTTTTCCAGGAAGTGTGATTTGTGAATTAAAACGAGCAAACCAACTGTTTTCGTTTACTTCGGCTAAATTTGTAATAATACTTGTACCGTTTTGAGAAGTGTAAGTATGTGAAAAAGCATCGGTATTAAATTTATAATAATTAAAACTTGCTGATAAACGTACTTTTTTTGTAGGATTATAATTACTTGTAAATTCGAATCCGTAGCGTTTTTCGTCATTTAAATTTACTGGCTGACGTACAAAAACATTATTTCCATCTCTTTCTTCTATAACTGATACCGCTTGAACAATATCCGTTGAATGTTGATAATATATAGAAGCTCCTAAATTAAATTTTCTGATTTTGGTGTTATAACCTAAATCCAAAGAGTTTGTAAATGTTGGGTTTAAATCGGGGTTTCCTCTAAATACACTAGTTGCGGAACTTCTGGTTTCAAACGGATTTAATAGCCAATGACGTGGTCTTCTTAAACGTTTGCTATAGCCTAAAGTTAGGTTTTCATTGTCGTTTAATTCGTAGCCAAGATTTACTGTTGGAAACCATTCTGTGTATTTTTTTGTTGATTCTTGATTTGTAGTTAATACGTTTAAATCAATATCTGTAATTTCGGTACGTAATCCTAAAAGATACGAGAATTTATTTATTTTACTCCCATATTGCGAATAAAAAGCATAGACATTTTGTTTAAAAGTTATGGCATTTGATGGGTCAAAATCATCTTCTGAATCTAAAATATTTACTTTAAAATCAGAACTTAAATCTTGATATGTAGCTTTGTGTCCAATTTCAAACTGACTGTTTTCTCCGATAGGTAAGACATAATCTATTTGAAGTAATTTTTCTTTAGAGCTTGTTATTTGTGAATTTAATTCAGATAAAACACCATTTACAGTAATTGGTGAGTTTTCGGTTTCTTGGCTGTCTCCATATTGTAAATCAATGGTTAATTTTTGCCCGTCATCATTTAATTTATTTGTGTAATTTATTGAGTATTGCTTGTCAGTACCATCTTCTTGTTCATTTTCGATACGAGTTTCATTTAGTAAATTCTGTGAAGAATCGTTAAATAAAAACCTATCTGTTAAATTAGTTGCAACATCATCTCCATCAGATTTTCGATAGACAAAATTACCTGTTACAGAACTATTTTTATCAATATAATATTCTAAACCAATAGAGGCATTGAAGTTTTTGTTTTTTCTATCAAAAGTTCTATCTTCTATTTGTGTGCTATCTAAAATGCTATTTGTTAAATAAGAAAATGTTGTTTCTGAATTTCCAGGACCTTTTCTGTAAGAATAACCCAGATTAGAAAATAAATTGAATTTTTTTGTGCGATAATTTAAGTTTGGCGCAATTCGTAGTAAATCAGGATTTCCAGCAGTAAGATTTACAGAGCCGTTAAAACCTGTGATTTTTCCTTTTCTAAGGATAATATTTAAGATACCAGCTGTTCCTTCGGCATCATAACGAGCCGATGGTGCTGTTATTACTTCTATTTTTTCAATGGCATCGGCAGGTAAATTACGTAAGGCATCTGTACCTGTTAATCCGACTAAAGCAGAGGGTTTTCCATCGATTAAAATACGAACATTTTCATTACCACGTAAGCTAACTGCACCTTCAGCATCTACGCTTACCGACGGCACATTGTCTAAAACATCCGAAGCTGTTCCACCTTTTACGGTCATATCTTTACCAACGTTGTAAATCTTTTTATCTAAACGAATTTCTACTGTTGATTTTTCAGCAATAATTTCAACTTCATTTAATTTTTCTGCATCTTCAGAAAGCGTAATAATACCTAAATTGGTATTTTCAGTTAATCTTTTATTAGATGAATTTTTAGTTTTAAATCCGATAAATTCTACTTTAATCGAATATTCTCCTTTAGGAACTTCAATAGAGAAATTTCCTTTTGTATCTGTTATTCCTCCAGAAACACGTTTGCTTCGTGTGTGTGTGAGTACTAAAGTTGCGTATTCTAATGGTTGTTTGGTATTGGATTCTACAACTTTTCCTGATAAAGTTATTTTAGGAATATTACCTCGATTTCTTGTTGGTCTTTGTGCCATTACTGAAAGAGAAAATAAAACAGCCGTAATAAGTATAAGTTTTTTCATTGAATATTTTTGTATGAATAAAAAGTATATGACCAGAAAGAAAGAATAGGGTTTAAAGTTAATTTGTTAAACTTGTGTTAAAGAAACTTTTTCTAGCTAAAAATAAAGCAATTATAGTTGGAATGGCCATACTTAAATGAACGATTTCTGCGGTTATATGCGGAGCGGCTAATTCAGGGTAAAAAGGTGTTCCTACCCAAAAAGGAGCATAATAACCGATTATTAAAATTAATGAAACATACCACGTTTTAGGGGTTCTCCATGTTTTGTTTCCGAAGAAAATAAATATCAAAATAACCATTGCAGCTAAGTCTCCAATAGCTTCTCTAAAAGCATGATACCAAGCATGATATTCTCCTTTGGTAAAATTTGAAATTAATGTGTAATTTTGATCGCCTACATGTTGAGTGGTCATCCACCAACTTTTTAAGCCAATTCCTAATCCGATAATTAATAATACTCTGGCAATATTTAGTGTTAAATTTTTCATGTGTTTAAAATTTTAACAAAAATAAGACACTTTAAAATTTGTCACATTGATATATATCAAGATGTTTTTTACGAATTCTAGATAATGTTTCTGGGGTAATTCCTAAATAAGAAGCAATATGGTAATTAGGAATCTGATTGAGTAAATTCCCTTTTTTATACAAGAAATTTTCATAGCGTTTCTGAGCATCGTCTTTTAAATGAGAGATTTCTTTTTCTTCTTTTTTTAAAATTATATTTTGAAGAATATGATGATAGAATTCTTTCCAATTGTTTTTATAAAAGAAATGATTGAACTTTTTTTTATTCCATTGTATTAGTTCGCAATCTGTTAAAGTTTGGAATTGAACTTTAGATGGTTTTCCATCTAAAAAACTAGAAATAGAATAAAAAACAAATTGTTTTTCTGTTGTGAAATTTTTGGTGATTTCTTTTCCATTATTAGTAATAATATAGTGTCTTGTAATGCCACTTTTTAAAAAGGTAAAAGAATTGCAAGTTTGGCTTTCTTTAAGAAGAACAGTATTTGCAGGGATTTTTTTTATAGTTCCTTGTTCAAAGAAAGCTTCTATTTCTTGTAATGGTATTCCAAAATCTAATAACTTTTTTTGTTGCATTTCTAACAAATTGTATAAGTTTTAAATATACAAAAAAAAACCCAAATCATTTGATTTGGGTTTTTAAAACAAGTATTGAATTACTATTTTTTGCTTTTTGCTTTTTGCTGAGCTGCTTGTTGTTCTTGAGCTTGTTTCATTGCATTATCTAAACGCTCACGAAATTTACTCTTAGCTTTTTCAGGCTTCTTTTTGTTCTCTTGAATTTTTGCATGAATTTTATCCTCATCAATTACAAAGTTTTTAATAACTAACATAATTGCGATAGTTAATAAGTTTGATATGAAATAATATAAACTTAATCCACTTGCATAATTATTAAAGAAAAATAACATCATAAGAGGAGAGAAGTAAATCATATACTTCATCATTTTTTGCATATCAGGCATTCCTTCTTGTGTTGGAGCTTGCATGTTTGCTTGCTGATTTTGGTTCATTCTCATATAAAAGAAAATAGCGATAGAAGCTAGTATTGGGAATAAACTAATGTGATCTCCATAAAAAGGAATGTTAAATGGTAATTGATAAATCATGTCATATGATGATAAATCATTTGCCCATAAGAATGTTTTTTGTCTAAAATCGATATTTGTAGGGAAAAACTTAAATAAGGCAAAAAATACAGGCATTTGTAATAGTGCCGGAATACAACCCGACATCATACTTACACCAGCTTTTCGTTGTACCGCCATGGTTTCTTGTTGGCGTTTCATTGCGTTTTCTTTTCCTGGGAATTTCTTGTTGATTTCTTCCATTTCTGGACGAATTACTTTCATTTTTGCACTTGATAAATACGATTTATAAAGTACTGGCGACATAATAATACGAACAACTATTGTCATTAGAATAATAATCAATCCAAAATTACCAATAAAACCTTTTAATAAGTTAAAAACAGGGTAAAATACAGTACGGTTTAAGAAACCAAAAATCCCCCAACCTAAATCGGCAATTTCATTTAAACTAGTTCCTTCATATGTTTTTAATAAATTATAGTTTGTAGGTCCGTAAAACCATTGCATATTATAATTTAATTCGCCATTTGTTAAAGCTAAAGGCGTTTTTAAACCGTATGTTTTAGTGAAAACTTTATCTTTTTCTTCACCAGCAAAATCAACAGATTTTAATGTAGCATCTTTAAAAGGAGTATCTGAAGATAAAATAGTTGAGAAAAAGTGTTGTTTATAAGCAACCCAATTTACGTCATTTACAATTTCATCATCATTCATTTGTAAATAATCAACTTCATTATCGGCTTTATAATAATAAGATGAATATTGATTTTCAGTTTTTAAACTTTTTTCATGTCTAAAACCTTTTAAATTCCAATCTAAATTAATTGCTTGTGAGCTGTTTATTACAGTGCTTAATCCTTGTGAACGAACAGCAAAACCAACACGATAATCATCTTTTTTGATTTCGTAACGATATTCTAAAAATTGATTTTCTGATACTTTCAATTCCATCGAAAGTATTTGTGTATCTCCATTTTTAGTTAAAGTAGGCGCAAATAATAAATCTTTGGTATTTAAAATACGATTATCAGTAGTTCCGAAGTTAATATTAAAAGAAGCATTTTTATCTTTTATCAAAAATAAAGGAAGTGAATCGTAGGTTTTGAAGTTTTTAAGTAAAGCTTCAGTAATTTGTCCACCTTTATTATCAATTGTTAATTTAACAAGGTCATTTTCGATAGAAGTAACTCCAATTTTAGCCGTTGAAGCACCATAAGCAAAAGCACCTAATTGATTTTTTAAGGCAATTTGCTGTAATGAATCATTTAAAATTGTTCCACTAATATTGTTTTGACTCGTTAAAGCATCAGAAACCTGTGCTGTTTGAGTTGTTGTTTCAGGAGTAACTTCAGGTTTACGAGTGTTCATCCACCAAAGTAGTATTCCTCCTAATAAAAGCATTCCTATGAATGACTTTACATCAAATTTTTTTTCTTCCATTGATATGTGTTATAATGTCAATTTGTCATTTTTTTTCTTCTAGTAAGAAGAAAAAAACAGCCAAATTAAGTAAAACCAATTCGTTTTAGATGGTTTTAGGATTGTTAATCTTTATAAATCTAATAGTTCAAATAGTATTCCAACTTGTTGAAAAAAAATCCTGTAATTAAAAATTACAGGATTTTAAATTTACTTTTTAGATTGTTGTAAAGCAGCTTTTATAAAACTCACAAATAAAGGATGTGGGTTTAATACCGTACTTTTATATTCTGGGTGATATTGAACACCAACAAACCAAGGGTGTGTAGGTATTTCAACAGTTTCAACTAATCCTGTTTCAGGATTTATACCTGTTGATTTCATTCCAGCATTTTCTAATTGCTCTTTATAATCGTTGTTATACTCGTATCTATGACGGTGACGTTCGCTAATTAAGGTAGCTTTATAAGCATTAAATACTTTAGAATCTTCAGATATTTCACAATCCCAAGCTCCTAAACGCATAGTTCCACCTTTTTCAGTAACTTCTTTTTGTGCAGCCATTAAATTAATAACAGGATGAACAGTTTCAGAGTCCATTTCAGTAGAGTTAGCTTCTTTTAACCCTAAAACGTTACGAGAATATTCAATAACAGCCATTTGCATTCCTAAACAAATTCCTAAAAATGGAATTTTGTTTTCACGTACACATTGTACAGCCGCAATTTTACCTTCAATCCCTCTATCTCCAAAACCTGGAGCTACTAAAACACCGTTTAATCCTTCTAATTTTGAAGCAGCGTTTTCAGGAGTTAATTCTTCAGAATGAATCCAACGAACTACAACTTTTGTTTTATTTGCAGCACCTGCATGAATGAAAGCTTCAGTAATAGATTTATAAGAATCGTGTAATTCGACATATTTACCAACTAAACCAATTTCAATAGTTGCAGTAGGATTTTTATGACGCTCTAAAAACTGATTCCAAGCTTTTAATTTAGGTTGTCTGCGTGTAGATAATTTTAATTTATCTAAAACTACATAATCTAAACCTTCTTTAAACATTAAATTAGGCACATCATAAATAGTTTCTGCATCTAAAGATTGAATTACATCTTGTTTTTTAACATTACAGAATAACGCTAGTTTACGCTTAATAGTGTCGTTAATGTCGTGTTCAGAACGGCATACAAGTATGTCAGGGCTTACACCACTTTGCATTAACATTTTTACAGAGTGTTGTGTAGGCTTTGTTTTTAATTCACCAGCGGCAGCTAAATATGGAACTAAAGTTAAATGAATAACAATAACGTTATCATCTCCTAATTCCCATTTTAATTGACGTACAGCTTCTACGTAAGGTAATGATTCAATATCTCCAACAGTACCACCAATTTCAGTAAGAACGATATCATAATCTCCAGTTTTTCCTAAGATTTGAATTCTTTCTTTAATTTCATCAGTAATATGTGGTATTACTTGTACTGTTTTTCCTAAAAATTCACCTTTACGTTCTTTATTTATTACAGATTGATAAATTTTACCTGTAGTAACGTTATTAGCTTGTGAGGTAGGAATGTTTAAAAAACGTTCGTAATGTCCTAAGTCTAAGTCTGTTTCAGCTCCATCATCAGTTACATAACATTCACCATGTTCATATGGATTTAATGTTCCTGGATCAATATTAATATATGGGTCTAATTTTTGGATAGTCACAGAGAAACCTCTTTGCTGTAATAATTTAGCTAAAGAAGCGGCAATAATTCCTTTTCCTAGTGAAGAAGTTACGCCTCCTGTTACAAAAACGTATTTAGTGTTGTTCATGTTATTGTTAGGTTTGCGCAAAAGTAAGAAGTCTGACTATCCGAACAAATAAAAAAGTGAAAAAAATACATAAAAAATGCGTATTTGAAAAATATTTCAAAAAAAACATAGGAGTATTTGTAATACAAAAAAACTATTGTATATTTGCCCACGCTTTTAGCAGACGGAATTTCACAAAAGCAACATTGAATTAAAGACCATTTTTAAAAACATATATAATGCCGAAAAGAACTTACCAACCATCGAAGAGAAAAAGAAGAAACAAACACGGTTTCAGAGAAAGAATGGCATCTGCTAATGGACGTAAAGTATTAGCTAGAAGAAGAGCTAAAGGAAGAAAGAATTTAAGTGTATCTTCTGCTCCAAGACCAAAGAAATAATGATTAACAACTGTTAATATATTAGGTGTTACTATTTTTTTAGTAACACTTTTTTTATGCATAAAAAAATTATGTTTTAGAGATAAAACGATACAACAACATACAATACCTACTGAAAATGCCTAAAAATCAAAACCTTAAATCTATTTTAATAATCGGATCAGGACCAATTGTTATTGGACAAGCCTGTGAATTTGATTATTCTGGAACTCAAGCTTTGCGTTCTTTACGTGAAGACGGAATTGAAACTGTTTTAATCAATTCAAATCCGGCAACAATCATGACAGATCCTTCAATGGCTGATCATGTATATCTTTTACCTTTAAATACAAAATCGTTAATTCAGATATTAAAAGATCATCCTCAAATTGATGCTGTTTTACCAACAATGGGTGGGCAAACTGCATTAAATTTATGTATTGAAGCTGATGAAAAAGGTATTTGGAAAGATTTTGGTGTAGAAATTATTGGTGTTAATATCGACGCTATTAATATTACCGAAGATCGTGAAAAGTTTAGAAACTTGATGTTAGATATTGGTATTCCAATGGCGCCTCAAGCAACAGCGACTTCTTTCTTAAAAGGTAAAGAAATTGCACAAGAATTTGGTTTTCCTTTAATTATTAGAGCTTCATTTACTTTAGGTGGAGAAGGAGCTTCATTTGTTTATAAAGAAGAAGATTTTGATGCTTTATTAACTCGTGGATTAGAGGTTTCTCCTATTCATGAGGTGATGATTGATAAAGCTCTTATTGGCTGGAAAGAATATGAATTAGAATTACTTAGAGATGCAAATGATAATGTAGTTATTATTTGTTCTATTGAAAATATGGATCCTATTGGAATTCATACAGGAGATTCTATTACCGTAGCTCCAGCAATGACACTTTCTGATAAAACATTCCAAAAAATGCGTGATATGGCAATCCATATGATGCGTAATATTGGTGATTTCGCAGGAGGATGTAATGTACAGTTTGCTATTTCTCCAGATGAAAAAGAAGACATCATTGCTATTGAAATTAATCCACGTGTATCTCGTTCATCAGCATTAGCAAGTAAAGCAACAGGGTATCCTATTGCAAAAATTGCTGCTAAATTAGCCTTAGGGTATCATTTAGATGAATTAGATAATCAAATTACAAAATCTACATCAGCTTTATTTGAGCCAACTTTAGATTATGTAATCGTGAAAATCCCTAGATGGAACTTTGATAAATTTGAAGGTTCTGACAGAACTTTAGGTTTACAAATGAAATCTGTTGGTGAGGTTATGGGAATTGGACGTTCATTCCAAGAAGCATTACACAAAGCAACACAATCATTAGAAATTAAACGTAACGGTTTAGGAGCTGATGGAAAAGAAAATAAAAACTACGATGAAATTATTGAGAAGTTAACATACGCTTCTTGGGATAGAGTTTTTATTATTTATGATGCTATTAAAATGGGAATTCCGTTGAGTAAAATCCACGAAATTACTCAAATTGATATGTGGTTCTTAAAGCAATATGAAGAATTACACGAAATAGAAAAAGAAATTTCTAAGAATACAGTAGCAAATCTTGATAGAGATTTATTACTTGAAGCAAAACAAAAAGGATATGGAGATCGTCAGATTGCTCATATGTTAGGTTGTTTAGAAAGTGAAGTATATAGCAAAAGAGAGGAATTAAATATCAACAGAGTTTACAAGTTAGTTGATACTTGTGCTGCTGAATTTAAAGCAAAAACTCCTTATTATTATTCAACTTTTGAAAGTGATATTGTAACTAAAGAAGGTGTTACTACAATTGCAAACGAAAGTGAAGTTACTCCTAAGAAAAAAATTATAGTTTTAGGTTCAGGACCAAACCGTATTGGGCAAGGAATTGAATTTGATTACTGTTGTGTTCATGGTATTTTAGCAGCTGCAGAATGTGGTTACGAAACTATTATGATTAACTGTAATCCTGAAACGGTTTCTACAGATTTTGATACTGCTGATAAATTATATTTTGAGCCTGTTTTTTGGGAACATATTTATGACATCATCAAGCATGAAAAACCAGAAGGAGTTATTGTTCAGTTAGGTGGACAAACTGCTTTAAAATTAGCAGAGAAATTAACTAAATACGGAATCAAAATTTTAGGTACTAGTTTTGAAGCCTTAGATTTAGCAGAAGATAGAGGAAGTTTTTCTGATCTTTTAGTGAGAAATAAAATTCCATTTCCAGAATTTGGAATTGCTGAAACAGCAGATGAAGCTTTAGTTTTAGCAGATAAGTTAGACTTTCCAATTTTAGTTAGACCTTCTTATGTATTAGGAGGGCAAGGAATGAAAATTGTTATCAATAAAGAAGAATTAATAGAGCACGTTGTTGATTTATTAAGAAGAATGCCTGGTAATAAATTATTATTAGATCATTATTTAGACGGAGCAATTGAAGCGGAAGCTGATGCAATTTGTGATGGTGAAAATGTTCAAATAATTGGTATTATGGAACATATTGAGCCTTGTGGAGTTCATTCTGGAGATTCAAATGCAACATTACCTGCCTTTAATTTAGGAGATTTAGTTATCCAACAAATAAAAGATCATACTAAAACAATTGCTTTAGAATTAAAAACAGTTGGTTTAATAAACGTTCAGTTTGCTATTAAAGATGATATCGTTTATATTATTGAAGCAAATCCAAGAGCATCACGTACAGTTCCTTTTATTGCAAAAGCTTACAAACAACCTTATGTAAACTATGCAACTAAGGTAATGTTAGGTGAAAAGAAAGTTACAGATTTTGATTTTAACCCTCAACTAGATGGTTATGCAATAAAGCAACCAGTATTTTCATTCAATAAGTTCCCGAATGTAAACAAACAATTAGGACCTGAAATGAAATCGACAGGTGAAAGTATTTTATTTATTGATGATTTAAAAGATGATCAATTTTATGACTTATATTCAAGACGTAAAATGTACTTAACTAAGTAATATAAAATTTTAATACAAAATTAAAAGTCTATCAGAAATGATAGGCTTTTTTTTTCTTAAAAATAAATAGTTGCATATGCAACTATTTTAATCTTTTGTACTATTTTTGTGTCTAATATTAAAATTAAAATGGATTTCGAAAATACATTAGCTCCTTGGTTAGGAAAAACAATGAAAATGATAGATAATCATATTCAAGATCTTTTTTTTGAAAAAAATATACATCTTACAAAAATACAGTTTATCGTACTAAAAAGATTAAGACATAAAAATGGAGTGCCACAACAAGAGTTGGCTTTTTTAACAGGTAGAGATAAAACATCTTTAACTCGTTTAATTAATACAATGCAAAAGAAAAATCTTGTTTCAAGAATTCCTTCAGAATCAGATAAACGTATTAATAATATTCATTTAACCAAAAAAGGAATTGAATTATTTGATGAAACATTTCCTATTATGAAAAGTTTTGCAAAATGTTTACAAGAAAATATTTCTGAAGAAGAAATAGCACAAGTAATTAATGTTATAAAAAAAGTACAAGATAATTTAAATACAAAATCAGTAAAAGGTTGTATCAACAGCTAAATAATATATAAGTATGAGAAAATTAATTATAGTAGTAGCAGGAGTTGCATTACTTGGAATATCATTTTTAATATCGAACTATTTTAAAAATAGTAAAAAAATTCCAAAACAAAAAGATGTGAAAATTGAAAAAACTGTTTTTGTTGATGAAGTTAAAAATGGAGATATTCCTATAATAATATCTGCAAATGGAAATTTAGTCGCTAAAAATAAAGTAGCTATTTATTCTGAAGTACAAGGGATTTTACAAGCTACTGGAAAAGATTTTAGAGCAGGAGTATCATATCAAAAAGGGCAAACATTATTACGTATAAATAGTCAAGAATTTTATGCCTCTATACAAGCTCAAAGAAGTTCGCTACAAAACTTAGTAGCTTCAATTATGCCTGATATGAGATTAGATTATCCTGAATCTTTTGAAAAATGGAATTCTTATTTGAAAAATTTTGACATCAATAAAACGACACAAAAACTTCCAATATCTAGTTCTGATAAAGAAAAATACTTTGTTACAGGTAAAAATATATACACTACATTTTATAATTTAAAAAATTTAGAAGCACGATTAAATAAATATAATGTTAAAGCTCCTTTTAAAGGTGTTTTAACAGAAGTGTTAGTTACAAATGGTACTTTGGTTAGGTCTGGTCAAAAAATGGGAGAGTTTATAGATACTTCAATTTTTGAATTACCATTGTCTGTTAATAGTGCATTTGCAGATATTTTAAAAGTTGGAAAAATAGTAGCACTTTATAATTTAGAAAAAACTAAAAAATGGGAAGGTAAAGTTGCTAGAATTAATAGTAAAATAGAACAAGCTTCACAAACGGTTCAAGTATTTATTGAAGTAAAAGGTAAAGACTTACGAGAAGGAATGTATGCAACGGCAAGCGTACCTGCAAAAACTGCGACGAATGCTATTGAAATTAATAGAAAATTATTAGTTGAAAATAAGTATGTTTATGTTGTTGAAAACAATAACATATTAGATTTAGTACCAATAAATCCGGTACATTTTAATGAAAATACCGTAATAGTTAAGGGATT
This sequence comes from Tenacibaculum salmonis, assembly GCF_041053065.1. Taxonomy (NCBI): domain Bacteria; kingdom Pseudomonadati; phylum Bacteroidota; class Flavobacteriia; order Flavobacteriales; family Flavobacteriaceae; genus Tenacibaculum; species Tenacibaculum salmonis. Next base: position 90,725 of record NZ_JBFCVV010000001.1, read on the forward strand.
AAAAAATGGTATTCAATTAGTATCTAAGCCTGTTGCAGGAGCTTATATAGGTATGCCGATTAAGGTTTTTTCGGAAACTATAAATAAATCAAAAAAATAGGATATGAAAAAAGTAATCGCATATTTTATAAAATATCCAGTAGCCGTAAATATTATTATTATCGCTTTTGTTCTTTTAGGAATGGTTGGTTATTCATCTTTAAAATCATCTTTTTTTCCTTTAACAGATGCTAAGTTTATCAATATAAATATTGCATATCCAGGTGCTTCTCCACAAGAAATGGAAGAAGGAGTTGTTTTAAAAATTGAAGATAATTTAAAAGGATTAGTTGGTGTAGATAGAGTTACGTCAACATCATCAGAAAATACAGCAAGTATTTCTGTAGAAATATTAAAAGGATATGATATTAATGTTGTTTTAGCAGATGTTAAAAATGCAGTTGATAAAGTTCCTAATTTTCCTTCAGGAATGGAACCTGCCGTGGTTTCTAAAATAGAAAAAATAGCGGAAACAATTAGTTTTGTCGTTACAGGTACTAATATCCCGCTTAAATCATTAAAAAATATTGCCAGAGATATTGAAAATAATATCCGTAGAATAAAAGGAATATCACAAATTACTGTTTCGGGTTATCCTGATGAAGAAATTGAAATAGCAGTAAGAGAAAGCGATTTAATTGCGTATAATTTAACTTTTAATGAAGTTGCAAAAGCAGTTTCTTCGGCAAATATTTTAACCACAGGTGGTTCTGTAAAAACAATTGCAGAAGAGTATTTAATTAGAGCAAATAATCGTTCTTATTATGGTGATGAATTAGATAATTTAGTAGTTAAAGCTGATGCTTCTGGAACAATTATTAGATTAAAAGATGTTGCGACTGTAAAAGATATTTGGAACGAAACGCCAAATAGAAATTTTTATAACGGAAACTTAGCCGTTAGAATGCAAGTTAGTAATACGAATAATGAAGATTTAATTTCATCAGCAAAAAATATTAATGAATACATTGAAAAATTTAATAAACAGCATGATAATGTTGAAATAGCTGTAACACGAGATTCATCTATTACATTAAATCAACGTACCGAATTATTATTTAAAAATGCGTGGCAAGGAATGTTATTAGTACTCTTGTTTTTATCGTTGTTTTTACGTCCTAGATTGGCGTTTTGGGTAGCAGCAGGTTTGCCTGTAGCATTTTTTGGAATGTTTATGTTAGCTGGGTATTTTAATATTACGATCAATGTTTTATCGTTGTTTGGAATGATTATCGTTATTGGTATTTTAGTGGATGATGGAATTGTAATTTCTGAAAACATTTATCATCATTATGAAAAAGGAAAAAATCCTATTAGAGCTGCTATTGATGGTACTATGGAGGTTGTTCCGCCAATTATTTCGGCAATTACAACTACTGTTTTAGCATTTTCAATGTTTTTCTTTTTAGATGGAAATATTGGAGAATTTTTTGGTGAAGTAGCTACAGTTGTAGCATTAACATTAGTTTTATCTTTAGTAGAAGCTTTAATTATTTTACCAGCACATGTTGCGCATTCAAAAGCATTACATAGAGATCAGAAAGTATATGCATTTAATAAATATGCTGAAAATTTAATGGATTTTATGCGTGACAAATTATACGCACCAGCATTAAAATTTGTGTTAGATAATAAGTTTTTTGGCTTAGTAATTCCAATTGCTTTATTAATGATAACTATTGGTGCTTTTAAAGGAGGAATTATAAAAGGAACTTTTTTTCCGTCTATAGCAAGTGATCGTGTTTCTATAAATTTAACAATGCCACAAGGAACAAATGAAAAAATTACTGATAGTATTATTTCTGTAATTGAAGAAAAAACTTGGGAAGTTGAAAAAGAATTTACCCAAAAATATGCTTTAGATGGTAAGCCTGTTGTCGAAAATATTTTAAAGCAAATTGGTAGAGGTTCTGCTAAAGCATCTTTACGAATTAATTTATTACCAGGAGAAACCAGAATGTTTAGCTCGAGAGAAATTACCAATGCAATACGAGAAAGAGTAGGTACTATTTATGGTGTTGAAGCATTAACTTTTGGTTCAGGAGGTAATTTTGGAGGAAGTCCTGTGTCTGTTTCGTTATTAAGTAATAATATAAGCGAGTTAAAAGCTGCTAAAACCGAATTAAAATCGGCATTAAATAAAAATCAAGATTTAAAAGATGTTACCGATAATGATCCACAAGGAATAAAAGAAATCAATATAAATTTAAAAGACAATGCTTATTTGTTAGGTTTAAATTTAAACGCAGTAATGTCTCAAATAAGAAGTGGTTTTTTTGGGAAACAAGCACAACGATTTCAACGAGGACAGGATGAAATAAAAGTATGGGTTCGTTATGATAAAAATGAACGATCATCAATTAAAAATTTAGATGATATGCGAATTTCAACACCAACAGGAAGTAGAGTTCCGTTATCTGAAATAGCTACCTATACTATTGAAAGAGGTGAAATAGCAATAAATCATTTAGATGGACAAAGAGAAATAAAAATTGATGCTGATTTAAAAGAAGCACAAGGAAGTGCTACTGATATTTTAACTGATATTAAAACTAGAATTATGCCTTTAATTGTAGCTAAATATCCATCTGTAACAGCTTTATATGAAGGGCAAAATAGAGAAGCATCAAAAGTATCTAGTTCTGCGGCTTTAGTAGGTCCTGTAATTTTATTATTGATTTATATTGTTATTGTATTTACATTTAGATCTTACGGTCAGCCTTTAATGTTGTTAATAATGGTGCCATTTAGTTTGATAGGTGTTGCTTGGGGGCATTGGGTTCATGGTTTTGCTGTAAATATATTATCACTTTTAGGAATTATCGCTTTAGTAGGAATTATGGTGAATGATGGCTTGGTGTTAATTAGTAAATTTAATAGTTATTTAAAAGAAGGTATGGATTATGAAGAAGCCTTATTTGCTGCAGGAAAATCAAGATTTAGAGCTATATTTTTAACAACAATTACCACTGTAGCAGGTTTAGCTCCGTTAATTTTTGAAACAAGTAGACAAGCACAATTTTTAATACCTATGGCAATATCAATTGCTTACGGAATTATGATAGCTACTTTTTTAACTTTATTGACTTTACCTGTTTTATTATCTATTTCTAATTATTTTAAAGTGTATGTACAGTGGTTTTGGGAAGGTAAAAAACCAAAAAGAGAAGCAGTTGAAAGAGCTATTAAAGAGTTAGCATCAGAAAAAGAAGAATCAGCATAGTAAAAGATCATAAAATGAAAAAAACATATTTAAGTATAGGGTTTTTATTGATAAGTATTTCTTTTTACGGACAAGATATTTTATCAAAAGAAAAAGCAGTAATGCTTACATTAGAAAATAATTACGATATAAGAGTTGTAAAAAATAATTTAGAAACAGCTAAAAATAATAAAGGAATTTATAATAGTGGATATTTACCTACCGTAACAGCAAATGCAGGAGCGAACTATAGTAATAATGATGCTGATAGTGAATTTAAAAATGGTAATACAAACTCTGTAACAGGAGCAGAATCTAAAACATACAATGCTTCAATAGGATTAAATTATACTATTTTTAATGGATTTAACAGAAAATATACTTTTAAACGATTAAAAGAAAATTATAATTTAACCGAACTACAGGTGCGTCAAGTAATGGAAAATACATTAACTACGTTGTTTTTGGCTTATTATGAAGTAGGAAGGTTAACTGAAAATGAAGCAACACAAAAAGCAACATTAGAAATTTCTAAAAAAAGACTGCAAAGAGCTGAGTATAGTTTTGAATATGGACAAAATACAAAGTTAGCAGTTTTAAATGCTGAGGTTGATGTAAATAATGATAGTATTACTTACATAGCCGTAAAAAGAGAATTAGCAAACTCTAAAAGAGATTTGAATGTCGTTTTAGGTAGAAAAGTAAATACACCAGTAAAAGTAAATACGGACGTTACTTATGCTATTGATTTAAATTTAAATACTATTTTCAAAAAGGCAAAAAATAACAATGCAATTTTATTACAAGCAAACAAAAATATAAAATTAGGTAAGTTAGATGTAAAAATTCGCAAATCAGGATGGATGCCAAATGTAAGTTTAACTAGTTCATATGCTTGGACTAAAAGTAATAATGATGCTATTAATGATTTTAGTCCAATTTCTAATACAAGAAAAGGTATAAACGCAGGTTTAAATATGTCTTGGAATATTTTTGATGGAGGAAAAACCAAAACGAATGTAACGAATGCAAAAATAGCTTTAGAAACTCAAGAAATTAAAAAGTTACAACAAGAAGAATTATTAGAAAGAAATGTTAATAATGCCTGGGAAATTTATCAAAATGCATTGTTTTCATTACAAGTACAACAAAAGAATGTAATAACTACTCAGTTAAATTTTAAACGTACTAATGAACGATATAAATTAGGACAAGTAACATCTATTGATTTTCGTCAAGCACAAGTTAATTTAATAAACGCATCATTAAGTGTAAGTAATGCAAAGTACACTGCAAAAAATGCTGAATTGCAATTATTAAAATTAGCAGGAATATTATTAGAGAATAATAATTTTTAAAACAAAAAAACAAAAAAATCCGAAGTTAGTTAACTTCGGATTTTTTTATAACTCAACTTTTACATTGTATTTTTCTAAATCTTTAACATAATCATGGTGTACAAAATCATCGCTATCAAATTCATTTTGACGATTTTTTTTCATTTCAATACGTTTTATAGCTTTTAAAAAACGTCTTACTTCAATATCATCATTTACAATTAAACCAGGAACAGCAACACTTTTACCGTCATCATCTTTAGCAACCATTGTAAAATAGGATGAATTACAGTGTTTCATTTTACCTGTTCTAATATTTTCAGCTTCTACACGTATACCAACAACCATAGAGGTTCTACCTGTATAATTTACAGAAGCTTTCATAGTTACTAACTCGCCAACTTCAATCGGATTTAAAAAATCAACAGTATCTACTGATGCTGTAACACAATATTCACCCGAATGTTTAGAGGCACAAGCAAAAGCAATTTGATCTAATAAAGATAAAATATAGCCTCCATGAATTTTACCACTAAAATTAGCATGAGATGGTAGCATTAACTCAGAAATTACAATACCTGTATCTTCTACGTGTTTGTATTTTTTGTTTGTCATTTTAATTTTCTAAACTTCTAAAGTGAGGAGAATTCTCTTGTTCAACTTTTGTTACAAAATATTTAGAATCTCCTAGCCAAAAATAGGTAGCATAAAGTTCCTTATAAGTAACTTTTACATAACGACCTTGAAATTTTTGTAAATCTTCAATAACTTGTTTTTCGTTATCTTGTACAGAGAATGAGAAAATTTGAGCTCCAGAAATACCTTGACTAATTTCTCCTTCCCAAGTTTTAATACCAACTCCTTTATAACTTATTTTTATAAGTTCTCCAGATCGTACACCTTGACTATAAGGTACAAAATAGATAAAAGCATAATAAGTTAGCGCAACTAATGTGATAATAAGAATAATTAAAGCTACTATTTTTTTCATGGTAATATTTTAAGTTTAGGTAACAAAAGTAAGCTTAATATTTAAACTTGTAAAACGATTTGAAAGTAGTAATTTTGTATGAGTTCAAAAAAATAAAATAAAAATGAATTATATCTTATTTGATGGTGATGTAAGAACAGCTTTATTACCATTTACATATACGAAACCTGTTGCAGATATTAGAGTTGGTATTTTAACTATTAGAGAAAAATGGGAAAAACATTTAGGCTCAACCACTACAACAGTTACCGAGGAATATTTAGAAGAAAAATATCCGATGGTAGAGTTAGAGGTTAACGTATTATTAAATGCTTCTTTTTTACCAACAGATACATTGGTTGATATGGTAAGAGAATTAACCGAAAATCAAGCTATTTTTAAAGGTGAAGATGTAATTGCTTTTTATACTAATGATAAGCAAGATGAGGTAGATTTTTCTAATTATGAGCATATTGAATATGAAGAAGATTTAATTCAGATTAAAAATACATGGGATATTTTTTCTTTAAATGATAAAGCTATTCGTGCCGATTTTGATTTAATTACAGACGGAAGAACATCAGAACCAATTCCTGAAACAGTAAACTACATTAATAAAAAAGATATATTTATTGAAGAAGGCGCTAAATTAACTTTTGCAACTTTAAACGCTAGTACAGGACCTATTTATATTGGTAAAAATGCCGAAATAATGGAAGGTAGTGTTGTTAGAGGTGCATTAGCTATGTGTGAAAATTCGGTATTAAAACTAGGAACAAAAATATATGGAGCAACAACTTTAGGTCCTTATTGTAAAGTAGGAGGTGAGGTTAATAATTCGGTGTTAATGGGATATTCTAGTAAAGGTCACGAAGGCTTTTTAGGAAATTCTGTATTAGGTGAATGGTGTAATATTGGAGCAGATTCTAATAACTCTAACCTAAAAAATAACTATGCCGAAGTAAAATTATGGAATTACGAAACGGGGCGTTTTGCAAAAACAGGGTTACAGTTTTGTGGTTTAATGATGGGAGATCACTCTAAATGTGGAATTAATACCATGTTTAATACAGGAACTGTTGTTGGTGTTTCAGCTAATATTTTTGGAAGCGGATTTCCAAGGAATTTTGTACCTTCTTTTAGTTGGGGAGGAGCATCAGGATTTACAGAGTATAAAACAAATAAGGTTTTTGAAGTTGCTGATGTTGTAATGAAAAGGCGTAATATTGATTTTGATGATGTAGAAAAGAGAATTCTTGAACATATTTTTGAAGAAACAAAAACATATAGAAATTATTAAAAAAAGCCTCATAATATTATGAGGCTTTTTTAAAAAGAAACTCTAAACACTAAGTTAGGTGTAAAACCTAATGAAACTTTATCTATCTCGCCTATTTTATAAGTGAAATCATTATTTTTTAATTCAGTAACTGCTGTGTAATATCTATTTAAAATATTTTTTCTGTTGTAAATATTTAAAAAAGAAATACCTATTTTACCTCTCATTCTTTTAGAAAAATTGAAAGAATACGTAGCTGATAAATCTAAACGATGGTATTTAGGTAAGCGTTTAGAGTTTATGTTATCGGTATCTAAAGCTATTGTTGGAGTTTGATAATTATCATTTTCTATAAATTCATAGACAGGTGTATAAGGATTCCCTGACCTAAAATTCCAACCTAAAGATATTTCAATTTTATTAATTTTTAAGGCATGAGACCAAGAAAAAGAATTGGTAATATCATGGTTTGCTGGAAAAAATTTGTTTTCTAAATCTAAAAATATAAATTTATTTTTAGTGTATGAATAATTAATCCAAGTACGATAATTACCAATTTTTTTATTTATTAATAAATCAATACCCCATATTTTACCTTTCCCTTTTGAAAAATCAGAAGTTTGGTCATTATAACCTCTTGTTTGTGATGTCATACCACTAATTTTTCTTGTATATCCTTCAATATCTATTTTCCATTTATTTTTATTTAAAACCAAACCGCTAGATACTTGAAAACTTTTTTGTAGGGGTACATCGTTATTATTTACTTGTGCCCAAACCTGATTTTCAAGGTCAAAACCTAAATTAGATGATTGAAACTCTACAATTTGACCTAAAGTTTGGTGTTTTTTCTCTAAAGACATTTTAAAACTAATACCATTTTTAAAAGCTTTTTCGATATATAAACGAGGCTCAATAACAGATTTATTAATTTTATTAAAATAATTAAACCTTATTCCACTATTTATATTCCAATTATTACTATTGTATATATATTCGGTAAATAATGAGTGAGTATTATTAGTACCATTATCTTTTTGTTGGTTATTTGTAATGTTTTCATTGTAAAAGTCTACTATATAGGTTAATTCATACTGTGTTTTATTATTAGAAAAATCATACCCAAATAAGAAATTATTATTTTTATTTTTTTTGTAATTTAATAAATAAGAAAAACCAATATCTTTAATTAAGTTATTTTTAATTGATTGACTAATTAAAGAACCATTAATATAATTATAGTTTCCATAATATTTTAAATTAAATTTTGAATAATAAATTTTAAAATCATGATTTAATTTATGTGAAATTTCTTTCTTCCAAATAAAACTAATACCATTATTAATAATTTTTAAATTATCTAAATATTTATCTTCATAAATAGGAATTAAAAAATTATTAGATAACTTATTTTTAGTGTATAAAAAGTTAAAAGAAAAAGTTTCTTTTTGTGATGGTTTTACAATCAATTTAGCTGAGTAATCTGTAAAGTAAAAATTATTATCTCTATTAAAAGAAATATTATTGTCAATAATATTTCTTTCTTGAGCATCATTAAAAGTTTTAAATACCCTATTTGATAGTTTATTAAAAGTAAAAGTATTTACAAAGTCAGTAAAAGAGCGTCTAAAAGAAGTTGTAATTGCTATTTTTTTAGATAATGGAATTCTAATAAAAGCATCAGCATGAGTCATATTAAAACCAAAACCTCCTGTTATTTTTTTAGGGATATTATCTTTTGTAGTAATATCTATTACACCAGATATTTTATTCCCATATCTTGCCTGAGTACCGCTCTTTGAAAGTGTTATTTTTTTAGTTGTGTAAGGATTAAAAGCTGAAATCATTCCAAAAAAATGACCAGAATAATACATTTTTATTCCGTCCCAAAAAATTAAATTTTGATCAGGAGTTCCACCTCTTATATAAATTCCTGAAGCAGTTTCGTTAGGGCTTTGTACACCTGGTATAATTTTTAAGCTTTCTAAAACATCAGGTTCTGTTAATCCAGGAAGTACTCCTAATTGTTGAGGTATTATGGTAATACTACCATTTTTATTTTTATTAATTCCAGAAGTTACATAGTTATTAACTAATACTTCTTTTAAAAGATTAAAATGATGTTCTTTTTGTTGAAGTGTAATAAAATAATAAATATCGTTTATTTTATTAAATTTTAGGAGTGTTTTATGCTCGATTTCATTAATGAATTCATCAAGTAAACATTCTTTTTTAGTGAACGAAAATATCGTATCTTTAATTATATCTGCATCAAATGAAAGTTTCACCTTAAAATTAGCTTCTGTTTTTTTTAGAACTTCTAAAATAGGTGTATTAGAAAAAGTAATGTCTATTTTTTCTTGAGAAAAAATAGACATTACTAAGCAGATAAAAACTATACTTAATATTTTATTCATTATTATATGTTAGTATAACTAAATTAGTTTCTGCTAATTTAAATGAAATATTCATAGGAGCAAAAACAGTTTTTAAAGCGATATTAACATTATCATGGGTAAATGTACCTGTAAAACGTTTATTGATATCTATTTTATTTATATCAAATTTTAAATTGTATTGTTTTTTTAGCCTTAAAATTACTTCGCTAAGAGGAGCGTTATTAAAACTACTTTCTCCGTTTAACCAAGAAGGATTTTTTTTGATAAAACTCCAATTTTCGCTTTTATTTTGATAAACTCTAAACGCTTTTCCTTTTGATAAAACAACTTCATTTTTATTTTTTGATATTGCTTTTACTTTTCCTTCAAAACATTGAACTTCAAATATGTTTTTTGAAGAGTTTACAGTAAACTTAGTACCTAAGACTACAACATCACCTTTTTTTGTGTGTACAGTAAATGTCTTTCCTTTTTCAACTTCAAAGTAAGCTTTTCCTGTTAATGATAAATTTCTGTTTTTATTCCAATTTTTTTCGGTGAATTCTAAACTAGAATCAGCAGAAAGATACGCTATTGAATTGTCAGGTAATTTAATGGTTATTTGCTCTCCGTATTTTGTTGAGAAAGTAGTATCATTATTACTATTAAAATAAAAAACACTTAAAAATAAAATAATCGATGCTACTCCGCTATATAGCCACCAAGGTTTTAAGTTTATAACTTTTGATTTTTTTTCTTTTTGTAGTTTTGCTGTTATTTTATTAAAAACACCAGATTTATCATAGTCAGGGACTGTTAAAAATTGTGATGCTTCATTAATTTTATTAAACTCATGAAATACATCAGAGTTTTGAAATTCTTTCAATTCAGTAGCAGACAAGTCATTTGCAACCCATCTAGCTAAAAAAGTTTCATCTGTATATATCTGTTTCATTATCTATTTTTATATAAGAACAATTAGAATAGGACTTACCCTACTTAAATTTCACCTATTTTATTTTTTAAAGTAAGTAGGGCTTTACTCATTCTTTTTTCTATTGCTTTTACTGATACACCTACGATTTCAGAAATTTCAATATATTTTTTTTTATCAATTCTACTTAAAAGAAATACTTCTCGTTGTTTTTCAGGTAAATCAGCAATTGCTTTTTTTAATTTTATATAAAATTCTTTTTCTTCAAGAATAAATTCAGGTGTTAAGTTGGTTTTATCTCTATTAACATTTGTTTTTTGATGTTGTAATACTACTTTTTTATGTGCAACTTCATTTAAAAAACGATTATTAGCTACGGTATATAAAAATGATTTTGATTTTTCAAAGATTATTTTATTGCAATTATCCCATAACTTTATGTAAGATTCTTGAACAATATCTTCTGCTTGTTGTGTATTTCCGCATTTGTAATAAATGTAGTTTCTTAGCGAATTAGAGTGTTTGTTAAATATTTCTTCAAAATTTTTTTGCTCACAAACAGATTTTAAATTGTCTTTCTTCATTTAAATCGTTTTCAGTATAGTTACAAAAATATAAATTTGAAATTAACAAACACCTAAAATGTTAAATAAGTCTTTATTAAATGTTAATTATATCAATTAATAATTGATTTAATTTAAGAATATCTTACATACTTTTGGTTATTTTTAGTGTTTAAATTGCTAAAATCTAAATTATGTATTAAAATTGCCGAATGAAGTATAGACAACTAACTAAAGAGCAATTTGAAGGATTACATGAAGAATTTGCTCGTTTTTTAGCATCGCAAAGTATTGATGTTAAAGAATGGAAAGAAATAAAAGAACAAAAACCAGCAGTAGCAGAGGATGAAATGAATGTTTTTAGCGATGTCGTTTGGGATGATGTGCTTACTAAAACTGAATATTTAGAGCATTTTTCACCAAAAATGGTTAATTTATTCAAATGCGATAAAGATGAAATTCATCGTATTATGGTAACTATTGATAAAGATATAAACTTGTTAGAACAAGAAGGTTTTGAGTGGTTAATGCAAAACCCAAATGATGAAAAAGTCGAACTTTTTACAGGAACAATAAAGTATAAAAAAGAACGAAATGTTGAGGTTTTCGATTTAATAGAAAAAGGAAGTTCAATATCAAAAGGAGAAATATACGAATACTTTAATCGATTAACATCGTAAGTAATGTATCGGTTCCACTACTAGCAACGTCTTTAATAATGGTTAAATTAGTAAAGGCGTTTTTAGTAATTACAGGTTTTGGATCAATAAAATAAATAGGTGTGTTTTCAGATACATAATCAATTAAACTTGCCGCAGGATATACTTGCATTGATGTTCCTATAATTACTAAAACATCAGCTTTTAATGTTGTTTCAATAGCTTTTTCAAGCATTGGAACATCTTCTCCAAACCAAACAATATGTGGTCGTAATTGGGCGTTTTTTTCACATAAATCACCTAAAAAAATATCTTTTGTACAGGTGTAAATTAGGTTTTCATCAATTGTACTTTTTGACTTTAATAGTTCGCCATGCAAATGTAGAACACTTGAGTTTTTAGCTCGTTCATGTAAATCATCTACATTTTGAGTAATGATATCAACTTGATACTTTTCTTCTAACTTTGTTAAATTATGATGTGCTTTATTAGGTGAAACGGATAGTAATTGTTTTCTACGTTGATTATAAAAATCAAGAACTAATTCAGGATTATTTTTAAATCCTTCAGGTGAGGCAACATCATAAATATTATGACCTTCCCATAAACCATCGGCATCTCTAAAAGTTTTAATACCGCTTTCGGCACTAATTCCTGCTCCTGTTAATATTACCAATCTTTTTTTCATTTGTATTATTTTTTCTGATAAAAAAATCCATTATTAATTTTGATGATACTAAAGTATGAAATTTTAGTATTTTTGCAAGATGATTGATGAAGGATTATTAGCATATTTAGAAGGTTTTATTACCGATAAAAGAAAAGAAACATTTAATAGAGTTTTAAATGAAAGAACACGTCATTTTACCGTTGTTTTAGAAGATATTTATCAACCTCATAACGCAAGTGCGGTGGTGAGAAGTTGTGATATTTTTGGTGTTCAAGATGTCTATGCCATTGAAAATAGATTTACAAACAAAGTGTCTAGACACGTTGCAAAAGGAAGTCAAAAATGGTTAAATATCAACAGATATAAAGAAGATGGCGATAATACCAAAGCATGTATCGACGATTTACGTGCAAAAGGATATCAAATAATTGGAACAACTCCACACACAGATTCTTGTGTATTATCTGATTTTGATGTTACTAAAAAATCGGCATTTGTATTTGGTGCAGAAAAAGACGGGATTTCTGATTATATAAAACAAGAAGCTGACGGTTTTTTAAAAATTCCGATGGTTGGTTTTACAGAAAGTTTAAATATTTCAGTAGCAGCTGCAATTACTTTAAATGATGTTACAGCCCGTTTACGTAAAACAGATTTAAACTGGCAATTAAGCAAAGAAGAACAGCGTGTTTTATATTTTGAATGGATTAAAAACACGATAAAAAATCCTGATAAACTAATTGAATATTATCATAAAGAATTAGAAAAATCTTAGTTAGTACTGATAATATTTAAAACTAAATCTTTAGTCAACGTTTGTCCGTTGGCTATTTTTTTGATGTTATCAAAAGTAAATACAAAATTACAACCAGTTTTATAATCAGAGCATCCGTAAGCAGATTTTCCTTTTAAAATTGTTCCTTTTTTACATTTCGGGCAAGGAATAATATCTGTGTTTTTTTGAGTTGATGTTTGATTTACTGTTTGAACTGTTACTTGTTTTGGCTCTAGTTTTAAGTTGAAGTTTTCATCAAAACGAACTAAGCCTTCTATTTTATCATCTCCATTTTTGAAGCCTTTTAAATTGGTCGTGCAACCTTTATCAATCAATCGAATTAATTGATTTTCAGATATTTTTTTATCCATAAAACTAAAAGGTAATTTAAAATCACAACCAGTTTTATAGCTAGAACATCCGTAAGCGGTACTTCCTTTTAATAATTGTCCTTTTTTACATTTTGGACATTCTTTACCAACGATTGTTTTTTTCTGAGGAACAGCCTTTTTTACAACTTTCTGAGTTTCATTATCCGAAGAAAGTCGTTTTGTTTTGGTGCTTGAACGAACTTCATACACCAATTCATCCACCATTTTTTTCATGTTTTTGATAAATGTTCCTGCATTAAATTCCCCACGTTCAATTTCCTTTAAACGTTTTTCCCAAAGTCCTGTAAGTTCTGCTGATTTTAATAATTCATTATCAATTAAATCAATTAAATCAATTCCTGTTTTAGTCGGAATTACCAGTTTTTTCTGACGTTCAATATATTTTCTTCGGAATAAAGTTTCAATAATACTTGCACGAGTTGATGGACGACCGATACCATTTTCTTTCATTAATTCACGCATTTCATCGTCATCAACTTGTTTTCCTGCGGTTTCCATAGCTCGTAATAAACTTGCTTCGGTGTAATTTCGTGGCGGTTTTGTTTCTTTTTCTAAAAAACTAGGTTCGTGTGTTCCTTTTTCACCTTTTACAAAAGTCGGTAATACGTTGGTTTCTATCTTTTTAGTGTCATTTCCGTGTTCAAAAACAATACGCCATCCTTTTGATAAGATTTCTTTACCACTTGTTTTAAAAGAGATATCTCCAACTTTTCCAATTACAGATGTATTGGCAACATCGCTTTCAGGATAAAAAACAGCAATAAAACGACGGGTAATAATATCGTAGACTTGTTGCTGATTGTAAGGTAAATTATTTTGAATTCCAGTAGGAATAATAGCGTGGTGATCTGTTACTTTTTTATCATCAAAAACCTTTTTAGATTTCTTTATTTTTTGACCTAATAATGGTTTTGTTAAGGTGCTAAAATTGGTTAGTTTCGATAAAATTCCTGCAATTTTTGGATATACATCATTTGGTAAAAAAGTAGTATCAACCCTTGGATATGTTACAACTTTCATTTCATAAAGCTTTTGAACCATTTTTAATGTTTCATCCGCAGAAAATCCAAATTTATTATTACAATATACTTGTAATCCTGTTAAATCAAATAATTTAGGAGCGTATTCTTTTCCTTTTTTCTTTGTTACTGAAGTAATTTCAAAATCACTTTCTTTTACTTTATCAGCAAAAATTTGTCCTTCTTCTTTTTTTAAAAAACGACCTTCTTCGTAACTAAAAAGTGTTTCTCTGTATAAAGTTTGTAGTTCCCAGTAAGGTTGTGATTTAAAATTTTGAATTTCTTTAAATCGATTAACTAACATTGCAAGGGTAGGAGTTTGTACTCTTCCTACGGATAATACTTGTTTGTATCCGCCAAATTTAACGGTGTATAATCGAGTGGCATTTAAGCCTAATAACCAATCACCAATAGCACGTGAAAACCCTGCATAATATAAATTATCGTATTGCGATGCTGGTTTTAAGTTTTTAAAACCGTCTCGAATAGCTTCTTCTGTTAATGAAGAAATCCATAAACGTTGTACTTCACCTTTATAATTTGCTTGATTTATTACCCAGCGTTGTATTAATTCACCTTCAGTTCCTGCATCACCACAATTGATAACAAGATCGGCTTTATCAAATAATGATTTTACAATTTTAAACTGTTTTTGAATCCCTTCATCACCAGTTACCTTTGTATTAAAATGTTCAGGAAGCATTGGTAAATTATTCAAATCCCAACTTTTCCAGTGTGGTTTGTAGTCTTTAGGCTCTAAAAGTGTGCACAAATGCCCAAAAGTGTAGGTTACTGCATAGCCGTTACCTTCAAAATATCCATCTCGTTTGGTGTTGGCTCCTAATATATTAGCAATTTCTCTTGCTACACTTGGTTTTTCGGCAATACAGACTTTCATTTGTTTTATTTAGATAGTCGAAATTACTAAAATATTTACGAATGTTGAAAAATGATTTTGATTAGTTTTTAAATTAAAAAATAGTGTGTTTGTAAATGAATGTAAATAATACTATTTTTTATTATTTTGTTAGTTCTATTATTTCTCCATCATCAGGAATTAAAACTTTGTTATTTAGTTTTTTATTTATCAAAATTTCTTTTAATTGATTTCTAGTTAATGGACAGTGGTTTATAGCTTCCATATGGTTTGCTATAACAATTCCTGATGAATTTTTAATAAACTTTAAAATATCATTAATATCCATAATTAGTTTTTTAAATAAATCAAACTGTGCTGTTCCACAAGCTAAAACACTAATATCTGGTTTGTAATTTTTTAATACGTTATCTACTGATTTAGTATAAACAGTATCTGCACTAAGGTATATTGATTTCTGTTGAGGTAGTTTTATATAAAATCCAATTACATTTCCCATTGGTTTAGATATAAATCCGTATCCATGTTTAGCAGGTATTCCTTCTATTGTACCATTTAAAAAACTTTTTTCTTCTCCGTATTTTAAGGTGTTAATAATATTTAGCCCTCTTTTTTTTAGTGCTTTTTTATCTTTTATACTGCAAGTAACAGGTATATTTTTTTCTAATAAAAAGGCTATACCTTTACTATCTAGGTGGTCAGGGTGAAGGTGGGTAATCAAACAATGTGTTACTTTTTTAAGTATTTCATTTGTATTATTAGGTAGTGAAACAGTAGGATTTCTTTTAACTTTATATTTAAAAAGAGTAAAAGTAGGCATAAACCCTTTGTTACCTAACATAGGGTCAATTAGAATAACATCTTTTTCAGTTTCTATAATCATAGTAGCATTTCTAATGTGGTGTATTTTTAACATTCTTTATTTTTTATACAAATGTCAGGTTATGAAATGCTATTTTTATTGATTCAAATCAAGAAGTACGTTTTTTTATTCGGCTTAATGTTTCAGGAGTAATATTTAAATAAGATGCAATATGATATTGAGGTACTTTTTTTATCCACTCGGGTTTATAAGTAAATAATTCTTGATATAATTCCTCAGGTGTTTTAGTTATTTTGTTAAATTCTAATATGTTCTTATGTTTTAATAAATTTTGAAAAGATTTTTCTATTAATAATTTAGCACAATTATGTTTTTCTAATAGATTAAAAAATGACTGTTTACCAATACTTAAAACTTCTGAATCAGAAAGACATTCTTGATATTTTTTAGTTTCTAAATTATTAATAAAAGGTAATAAATCAGAAATAAATTGTGGTTTAGTATAAAAATTAATATTTGTTTCTTTTTCAGAACTAGCATAATATTCTCTTACAATTCCTTTATTTAAAAATCTAAGTTGTTTTTCTTTTTTATTAGCACGTAAAATAATGCTTCCTTTTTTATAATTATTGGTTTGAATAATATCAATAAATTCTTCTAAACCATGATTATTTAAAGAATATTGATTTTTTAAAAAAAATAAAATTTCAGAATATTGATTATTAATAAGCATTTATTTAATGATAATTATTAGTTTTTAAATCGGACTTTTTTACCTTTTAAAGTAGCTCTAAAATACTTGTTGTTTTTTATCAATAATAATTCTCCGTATTTACCATTTTTGATACTAGAATCTACTCCAAAAACTTTATGATTAAACAATTCGACAACAGTTTCATTAGAACAATGACCAACAACAATATGTTTGGAGTTTATATCTTTTAAAATATCAGAAACATCAGTATCTTTTAAATTATCATTAAAATAACCACGATACCATATTAAACTTTTATTACCATAATAGGTATTATAAAAATTAGTAGTTTTCATTTCTTCTGTTGTTTTATCAATAGAAGCTCTCATAATATTGTTTATATTTTCAATATCAAAATCAGTATTATTTATAAAATATTTAGAAATACCACCATGAGCAAAAGTATTATTATTTATTTTAAGAATAGTAGGTTTAGAGCGTAGCCACTTTCCTAGAACTGTTTTATTACTATATAATTGATTGTAATTTAAGTTTAATAATTTAGATGTTTGTTTGTATTTATCACTAATATATCTTAAGTCTTTACGAAGAACCATATATTCATGATTTCCTAGAATAAAATGAACATTTCCGCCTTTTTTTATGGCTTCATTTTCAAGTTTATAAATTAACCAAAGTGTTTCATTTACTTTATCACCTCTATCAAAAATATCACCAACAATTACTAAATGACCTTTTCCGAAATTCCAATTTAGATTTTTATCAATTATTTTATTGTTTTTTAATAATTCAACGGCTAAATCATATTGTCCATGAATATCACTTAAAACGGCTATTTTTTTTACATTTTTATAAATAGCTTTTTTAGGATAAAAAATAGTATCGTAAGTGTTAGTAGCTAGTTCTTTAGATAAAACATTACCTTTTTCTATTGATTTTTGAATCAGTTTATTTTCTGATATAAATATATAAGGACCATCTGAAATTTCAGATAAATTATCTTTTTGACCAAAAAGAGCAACGTTTGAAATTAACAATAATAGGTAAAAAGTATTTTTAATAAAATTTTTTTTAACTATCATTATTTTATGAAATTTCGTTGTCTTTTAGCTTCAAAAGTTAAAATAGCAGCAGCAACCGAAACATTCATAGAATCAATAGCTCCTTGCATAGGAATATTTATATTTTGAGTTGCTTTATCACGCCAAGTTTGAGTTAAACCTGTTGATTCTGTACCAACAACTAACGCAGTAGCTGAGGTGTAATCATTTTTATGATATTCGTTTGAATTTTGCAAAGTCGCGCTATAAATATTGATGTTTTTTTCTTGTAAAAAAGCAATAATTTCTTCGGATGTACCAACGCCAATTTGATTTGTAAAAACACAACCAACACTAGAGCGTACAATATTCGGATTGAATAAATCAGTTTTAGGATTTGCTATAAAAACGGCATCAATATTAGCGGCATCGGCAGTACGAAGCATTGCACCGATATTTCCAGGTTTTTCAATACCTTCTAAAACTAAAACAAGTGGAGTAGTAGTTTTAAATTTGATAGTATCTAAACTAAAATTTTTAGTTTTTACAACAGCGACTACACCTTCGGTAGTATCACGATAAGCTATTTTTTGATAAATTTCTTTGGTAATTTCTATACAAGAAGCAGTAGCTACTTTAATAGCGTTTAAATCTTCAAAAGAAAACATATCAGGAACAAATAAAATAGTATCTATTTCATATCCGCCTTTTATGACTAACGAAATTTCACGTTGTCCTTCTACTAAAAATAATCCTTTCTTTTTTCGTTCACGAGATTTATCTTGAAGTTTCAATAAATCTTTAATATAAGGATTTTGTATACTGCTAATCTGTTTCATAAACGCAAAAATACCCAATATTCGCTGTTTTTATGGCTATTTATAGGAGAATATTTTATCAAAATATTTAATTGAAAATTTTTTAATGATTGTTAAATACTAATTTCCCTAATTTTTGATGACCTGATAACCATGCTGTATTTTTATCTGAAAATTGAATTGTGTAATAACTATCTTTATTGACTTCTTTCCAAGTATATCCGCTATTATTAGAAAAAGAGACTCCTGTTTTTCCAACAGCAAATATTTCTTTTCCATTTGTATTAGGAACATATTGTACACAACTTTTATAAGTCGGGTTTTGATTATCGGCAACAAGTGTCCATGTTTTTCCTCCATCCGAAGTAATTGCTTTATTAGCGCAATTATCGTTTGGTTTTAAATAATCTCCACCAATAGCAATACCGTTTAATTCATCATAAAAATCAATAGAATAAATTCCTTGAGTTTCATTTCCTTGGATAATTGGTGTATTGTAAGTTTCCCAAGTATTTCCGTAGTCGGTAGATTTAAAAATTCGTGATTTTGTTCCGCCTGAAGCAATCCATACGGTGTTATTAATAATAGCAATATTGGTGTTACTTGCTGCAAAAAAAGCTTCTCCTTTGTCAAATTTAGGTAATGTTGAACATGGTAATTTAGTCCAAGTATTACCATTGTCTGATGTTAAAATTATTGAAGGACAGTTTTCTTCTTCTGTAGGATCGCCAACAGCAATTCCATGTTTTTTATCAGAAAAAAACTTTATAGCATCATAAAAAACTTTTTCGTGTTTTTCGGTATAAACTAATTCAAAATCAGTTTTATTATATTTATATAAAAGTGCTGGATTTCCTATTGATAAAGCAAAAAAATGCGTTCCGTTATAAGCTAAACTTCTATAATTCGGTATAACTGAATCGTATTTATAGTTATAACAATTAAAATCTTCTCCATTAAAAGTATAGCCTAATTCACCATTTGAAGCAGCGTAATAAATTTCTTTATCGCTTATAACTTTAATAGCACGAATATTTAAACTATCCATTTTAAATTCACGAATATTTACTTGTTTAATATTTCTTGAGCTATATTCTTTTTGACATGAAAAAGAAATAAATAAGACTAGAATTAAAATAGGGAAATGTTTCATTTTTTGATATTTTTACAGAACTAAATTAGTGAAAGCAATCTAAATTATATGAAAAAAGCATTGGTAATTTCTGGAGGAGGAAGCAAAGGCGCATTTGCAGGTGGTGTTGTTGAGTATTTAATGAAAGAAAAGAAAAAAGATTATGATTTATTTTTAGGGACATCAACAGGAAGTTTAATGGTTTCGCATTTGGCGTTAAAAAAAGTGGATGCTTTGAAAGAAATATATACCAATGTTAATCAAAAATCTATTTTTAGTAATAGTCCTTTTAAAATTAAGGTAGTTCATGGCGAAAAAGTAATTTATATTCGACATATAAACACTTTATGGAATTTTTTAAATGGTAGAAAAACTTTTGGAGAAAGTAAAAACCTAAGAAAACTGATAAAAAATAACATTACTCGTGAAATGTATGATGAAATTCGTACGAGTAATAAAGAAGTTGTAGTAACCGTTTCAAACTTAACAGCCAATAAAATAGAGTATAAAGCGATTTCTGAATGTACTTATGAAGATTTTTGTGATTGGATTTGGGGTTCGTGTAATTATGTTCCTTTTATGAGTTTGTTAGAAAAAAATGGCTGTCAGTATGCCGATGGAGGTTTTGGAAGTTTAATTCCGATAAGAGAAGCCATTTTAAGAGGTGCTAAAGAAATTGATGCTGTAATTTTAGAAACAGAAGTAAATCAAATAAATAGAATGCCAGCAAATAATCCATTTTCATTGATGTTAGATGTTTTTGGCTTTTTATTAGAACACGTAGAAAAACACAATATTACTATTGGTAAACTTACAGCTAAGCATCATGATGTAAAATTAAATCTGTATTATACTCCAACTGTTTTAACAACCAATACTTTAATTTTTGATAAAGTGAAAATGACAAAATGGTGGAAATCGGGCTATGATTATGCTAAAACATTAGATGCCGAAAAAATGAGTCAATTTAGACCAGATATGTTAGATGATGAGGAAATAGAAGAAGGTTTAGAGAATAGTTTATTATCATAAATGTTTATTTTAATCGATAAAAAAAAATCTAGCAATATTATTGCTAGATTTTTTTATGACTTAAATTAAAAAAAGTTAATTCAAATTAATATACATATTGTTATAATCGATATTTGTTATAGATGAATTCCAATGATTACTACCTGTATTAAATTCTTTTTTAGAAGTATTAGTTCCTTTGCTTCCAACTGTAATATATTCGATAGTTTTTTCAAGTAAAGGTTCTGTAATATCTCCAATTACTCCTAAGTTTTCTGAGTTTTCTTCTAAAAGAACTTCAGGAATAAACCCATTAGGTTTATTTTCACCAAGTTTATTCTGAATTTCTAAAACAATAGGTTGCATTGCCCAAGTGTGATTTGTTTTAAAGTTAGCACCATTACGTTGAAAATTATCAGAATCATATAAAGTGATAGAACCAACGTGTTTACCATAAGTTTGTGTACCGACTAATTTCACATTAATATAAGGTTTTAGAGCATTTATAACTAATTCAGAAGCAGATGCTGTATTTTCTGATACTATAAAATAGACAGTATTCATACCAACACTATTAATAGTTTCATCTAAAATTATGTTTCCGCTGCTATCTTTATTTAATATTTTATCGGTAAAATTATTTTCAAGTTTATCAGGTGATACAGCCTTCATAAACTTACTATTCCATACTTGTTTAGAAAATAATTCCTTGTTAAACTGACCAGTAATCATACCTCCTAAATAAACGGCTGATTGTACAGAACCACCACCATTATAACGTAAATCAATAATTAAATGGGTAATTACTTCATTTTTAAATTTAGCAAAAGCCGTGTTTAATTCACCATCAAAAGAACTAGAAAATTGATTATACATTAAGTATCCAATTCTATTAGCTCCGTTGTTTATTACTTTAACTTCTTTTATAGGGTTTTCAGTTACTTGAGAGCTTGTTAATGAAATAGTATTACCGTTGCTAACAGGATTTCCCATATTATAATCGGCTAAATGTATGGTAAATGAATTACTATTAAGTAATGAATTAACATTTGTTCTTGTAATTTGTGTACCGTTAACTTCAGAAATAAGCATTCCTCTAGTTACTCCATTAATATCTGCATCTGAAGTTTTTACAACATCATATACATACACATAATAATTGTCAGAACCATCTAAATAATCAGCTCCCTTTAACTTCATACCTGTTGTTAAACGAATACTTTGAAAAGATTGCTCTAAAGCAATATAATCATCAGTAATCCAAGAATAGTTTCTGTTAGGGTTTTTTGGATATTCATTTTCATAAGATAATAAATTAGAAAATAAATCACTAGGGTTTTCTGTTTCCGATAAATAACTATACAATTGCTGGTCGTTAGTAAAACGTGTGTCAGATAAATCACTAACTTGATCTTGCCATAAATAGAATGCATTTAATCCTTTCCAAACAAAACTTTGAATTTGAATATCATTAGGGGTTTCTCCTTTTTTATTACAAGAAACTATTGATATCAATAAAAATAAGTAAAAAAAGGTACTAAAAGATGCTTTAAGTAATTTCATAAGGAATATATTGGCTATAGTATCAACGCAATTTAGTGAATAATATTATTTTTTTTAATTTTTGATGTAACAAACTTAAAACTATCTCGTCGTAGTTATGTAAACCCACTAGATATAAAGTTTTATAAGTTTACAAAACTAACCTACTACAAAAATGAATCAATCAGACTTTTTAAAAGTTGTCATGCCATTTAAAGATAAAGTCTTTCGTTTAGCAAAAAGACTTTTAGTTTCTAGAGAGGAAGCAGAAGATGCTACGCAAGAATTAGTGTTTAAGTTATGGAGAAACAAAGAAAAATTGTCTGACTATAAAAATGTAGAAGCATTTGCTATGACTATGACAAAAAATTATTGTTATGATAGATTAAAATCGAAACAAGCAAGTAATTTAACTTTAGTTCATACTAATTATAAAGAAAAAGAAACACCCTTAGATAAAAAAGTAGAACACAATGACAGTGTAAGTTTAGTTCATCAGTTGATTGAAAAATTACCAGCACAACAAAAAATTATTATTCAATTAAGAGATGTGGAACAATATGATTTTGATGAGATATGTAAAATGGTAGACATGAAACCAACTGCTGTTAGAGTAGCTTTATCTAGAGCAAGAAAAACAATAAGACAAGAACTGATTAAAAAACATAACTATGGAGTTAACTAACATAGAAAAATTAGTAGAAAAATACTTAAATGCAACAACTACTTTGCAAGAAGAAGAAGTATTACAAAAATACTTTACTTCAGATAATGTAGCAGTGCATTTACAAGAATACAGTATATTATTTAGTTACTTTAAACAGAGTAAAAACGATACGTTTACAAAAACCATTCAGTTA
The DNA here is from genome assembly GCF_041053065.1 of Tenacibaculum salmonis. Lineage (NCBI taxonomy): Bacteria > Pseudomonadati > Bacteroidota > Flavobacteriia > Flavobacteriales > Flavobacteriaceae > Tenacibaculum > Tenacibaculum salmonis. Next base: position 113,760 of record NZ_JBFCVV010000001.1, read on the forward strand.
AAACCTGAGAAACCTAAGAAGAACTGGAAATGGTTATCGGTAGCAGCGTCAATAGTTTTGTTATTAAGTTTATTTGTGGGTAATGAAAAATATAAAGAGCATCAACAAAGGAAACAGTTCGTAGAAATTACTACAGCGTTACAAATGGTTTCAATAAATTTAAACAAAGGAAACGAAGCATTATATGCCGTTTCAGATAACTTAAACAAAGGAAATGAAGCTCTAGAATATTTGAATACCTACGAAGAAACAATAGATAAAGTAATAAAGACTGTAAATTAATATAAACAAGAATAACCCCAAGAATTTAATAAACAAGAAGATCATGAAAAAAATAATAATAATATTTGCACTAGTATTTACAGCAAATTTAAGTTTCGGACAATCAATATTTGATAAACTTGAAGATATTGATGAGGTATCATCAGTAGTAGTAAATAAAGATGCTTTTGAGATTTTATCGAAATTTAATGTTAATTCAGATGATAACGAAGCTATGGAAGTTTTTAATATGATAAAAGACTTACAAGAGTTAAAAGTCTTTTCAACAGAAAAAATAGCAGTTTCTACTCAAATGGAAAATTTAGTAAAATCAGCTGTAAGTAAAAATAATTTAACAGAATTAATGCGTATTAAAGATAAAGATTCACGTGTTAAAATTTATGTGAAGTCGACTAAAAATAAAGACTTTGTTAGTGAAGTATTAATGTTTGTGAAAAATAAAAATGCTAAAACTGGCGGTCCAGAATCTGTAATTGTATCATTAACTGGAACTATTGATATTAATAAAATGTCTAAACTAGCAGATACTTTTTCTAAGGATAAAAAATAAATAATAGTATCAAAAAATCAAGAGTAAAAAATATTTTTACTCTTGATTTTTATCAACTAACTAATCCAAAAATAAAAAGAGAATGAAAAAAACATTTATATACTTGTTACTATTAGTAGCCTTTATTACAGTTTCATGTAAAAAAGAAGTATCATTACAAAGCTATTTAGTAGAAAGTCAAGATAAAAAAGGATTTGTAAATTTTAATATTCCTACAAATTTATTCGAGTTGTCAGTAGATAAATCATCTGAAGATGATAAAAAAATATTAGCTAGTATTCATAAAATAAATATAACGGGCTTACCTTATAAAACTTCAGATGAAGTTACTTATGAAATAGAAAAAGAGAAATTAAAAGCAATTTTAAAAAGTTCTGATTATAAGAAACTAATAAATTTTAAAGAAGAAAATATGCATGTATCTTTTTATTATAGTGGAAAAGCAGATGCTATTGATGAAATTATAGCTTTTGGTTATGGTAAAGAAAAGGGAGTTGGTATTGCTCGTATTTTAGGTGATAAAATGAATATTACTAAAATTATGGAAATGTTACAAAATGCAAAGTTAAATAGTGATAATTTAGATTTTGAAAAGTTTAGCAGTCTTTTTGGAATTTAAAAAAAAATATAATAATAACACCATCAAATATTTTGATGGTGTTTTCTTTTTAACGGCTCATTAACAAGTCTCCCAATAGATTTTCTTACTTTTGATGCTTAAACGAAAATATTTTATGAAGTTTCAAAAAGTCCTTACTTTTCTCGTTGTTTTTTTTACGCTTACGTTGTTTTCACAATCAAATACTGTTTACAGAGCAGAAACAGCTAAAGTTCACGATTTAATTCACACTAAATTAAAAGTAGATTTTAATTTTAAAAATCAGCAATTAAACGGAGAAGAATGGGTAACCATGAAACCTCATTTTTATGAAACAGCTAAAGTAACGTTAGATGCAAAGGCAATGCTTATTCATGAAGTTTTAATGAATAAACAATCTTTACCTTATAATTATGATGATTTTAAATTGATTATCGATTTACCTCGTATTTATAAAAGGAATGAAGAATTTACTATCTATATAAAATATACTGCACGTCCTGAAAAAGTAAAGCAAAAAGGAAGCTCAGCTATAACATCAGCAAAAGGTTTGTATTTTGTAAACCCGACAGGTTTAGATAAAAATAAACCAACCCAAGTTTGGACACAAGGTGAAACCGAAGCAAGTAGTTGTTGGTTTCCTACAATTGATGCACCTAATCAAAAAACATCACAAGAAATTTATATTACTGTTCCTACAAAATATGTAACACTTTCTAACGGGAAATTAGAAAATCAACAAAAAAATAACAACGGCACAAGAACTGATTATTGGAATTTTACTCAAAAACACGCACCATATTTATTTTTTATGGGAGTAGGGGAATATGAAATTATAAAAGACAGTTATAAAAATATTCCTGTTGATTATTATGTTGAAAAAAAATATGCTCCGTACGCAAAAGAGATTTTTGGAAATACTCCTGAAATGTTGGCTTTTTTCTCAAAAATTACAGGAATCGAATATCCTTGGAATAAATATGCACAAATTGTCGGTAGAGATTATGTAAGTGGTGCGATGGAAAATACAACGGCTGTAATTCATGGAGAAAAAGCCTATCAAATGCCTGGGCAATTAATCGATGAAAATACACATGAAGATACGATTTCTCACGAAGCTTTTCATCATTGGTTCGGGAATTATGTAACTGCCGAAAGTTGGAGTAATTTAACCGTTAACGAAAGTTTTGCAAATTACAGTGAATATTTATGGAGGGAATATAAATACGGTAAAGAAAATGCCGATGCTCATTTATTAGAAACTATTGAGGGCTATAAAAATGGGCAAAATTTTGATAAACATTTAGTACGTTTTAAATATCAAGATAAAGAAGATATGTTTGATGGCGTTAGCTATAATAAAGGTGGCGCAATTTTACATATGTTGCGTAATTATTTAGGTGATGAAGCATTTTATGTAGGATTAAACAAGTATTTAATTACTAATAAATACAGTACAGCAGAAGCGCATCAATTGCGATTGGCTTTTGAAACGGTAACTGGAAAAGATTTGAATTGGTTTTTTAATCAATGGTTTTTTAATAGTGGGCATCCGAAGTTAGATGTTTCTTACGATTTTAATAAATTAAGAAAAACAGTTACTATCAATATTATTCAGAATCAAGAAAATGAATTTAAATTTCCTTTTACTATTGATGTTTTTGAAGATAACAAATCAACACGTCATACTGTTTTTGTAGATAGTAAAGATGCTTCGTTTACGTTTCCTTTTATAAAACAACCTCAGTTTATTCAGGTAAATGCTGATGGAGTTTTATTATGTGATATTTTCGAAAATAAAGTTTTAAGCGATTATATTTATCAATTAAAACATGCTGATAATTATCAACATAAAAAAGAAGCTTTAGTTGAGGTTGCTAAAAATCAAGATGATAAAAAAGCATTTGATGCAATAGCTGAAGCAATGAGTGATTCATTTTATAAAATTAGAATTTTAGCTTTAGAGAATATCAATTTGGTAAATAAAAATTCTAAAAAAAGAGTGATTTCAAAAATTAAAGAAATCGCAATAAATGACACGAAAACATTAGTAAAAGCAGCAGCGATAGAAACATTAGGAAAGTTAACAGATCCTGAATTAAAATCGGTTTTTCAAAAGGGTTTAGAAAGTAAATCGTATGCTGTGTTAGGGAAATCTTTGGTTGGAATGTATTATGTCGATAAAACTTTAGCTATTCAAAAATCTAAAACATTACCATCAGAAGTAAAAGAAATTATAGCAAATCCTTTAACACGTATTTATTTAGAAGAAAATGATGAAGATGAATTAAGTTTTATTGCAGGTAATGTAATGTCGGGAATGTATTTAAGTCAAGATAAAAAAACACAAGGATTATATAAAAAAGCTTATGATAAAATAGCAAAAAGTAGCAATACGGAAGCTATCAAAAATTTAGCAGATGATATTGTATCAAAAGGAATTCAGTATAAAAAATATAGTTTTGATAAAGTAGGTGTAAATTTGTTGCGTCAAGTTGTACAAAGACAGAAAAAAGCAAACCACGCAACGAAACTTAAAAATATTGAAATTGTTAAAATAGCAATGGCTCAATTATTAGAATAAACAAATAAAATTAATTTAAATATTAGTTATTGGCATAATAATTGTTATTTCTGACGAAACCCAAACTTCATGAAAAAAATTACTTTATTACTGTTTTTTACAGTGTTAATACTTTCTTGTAACAGTATTAAAACAACCGAAAAAGCATTAAATACTGGCGATTATGATAAAGCAATTTCTTTATCGATTAAAAAATTGTCCAAAAACAAGTATAAAGAAAAAAATCAACCGTATGTTATAATGCTTCAGAATGCTTTTTTTAAAGCAACGAAAAGAGATTTAGCAAAAATATCATATTTAGAAAAAGAGAATAATTCGACAAATTTAGAAGCTATTTATACACTTTATAATCGATTAAAAAATAGACAAGAACAAATTAAGCCGTTACTGCCTTTAAATGATGTTTCGACAGGTGAAAATGTAAACTTTAACTTGGTTAATTATGATAATAAAATTATTCAAGCAAAAGAAAATTATGCAAATTATTTATACAAAAAAGGTGTAGATTTATTAAATTCTGGTTATCAAAATAAGATGAATTACAGAAAGTCATATGATGCATTTACATATTTAAATAAGGTAAGTCCTAATTATAAAAACACGCAAACCTTACTTAAAAAAGCACATTTAAAAGGAACAGATTATGTTTATTTATCAGTAAATAATGAAACAAATCAAATAATTCCTAGAAGATTAGAAGATGATTTATTAGCAATAGATACTTATGGTTTAAATGATTTATGGACAGTGTATCATTCTAAAAAAAATAACTTTGTGAAGTATGATTTTGATTTAGAGTTAAATTTGAGAAGTATTGATATTTCTCCTGAACAAATTCGTGAAAAAGAAATCATTAAAGAAAAACAAATTAAAGATGGATTTAAATATCTGAAAAATAATAACGGCGGTTATGTAAAAGATAGTTTAGGTGTTAAAATTAAAGTAGATAATTTTAGAACTATTAGATGTAGATTGTATCGTTTTACACAATTTAAGAGTAGTAAAGTAAGTGGTTTGGTTAAGTATTTTGAAAATTCATCAGATCAATTAGTAGAGAGTTTTCCTATTGAAAGTGAATTTGTTTTTGAGCATATTTACGCTAATTACGATGGAGATAGAAGAGCTTTAGACGATGTTTTTTTCAATTTAACAAAGTTGCAATCGATGAATTTTCCTTCAAACGAACAAATGGTGTACGATACAGGAACAGATTTAAAAGAAAGACTTAAAAATATTATTACAAGAAATAAATTTAGAAACTAACTTTTTTTAAATTTTCAACTAAAAAACTCCTGCTATAAACAGGAGTTTTTTAGTTCTAATAAGATTATTTTATTTTCTCAAAAAATGTTAATTGATAATTCGGTAACGCTTTTGGATTTGTAATTTTTATGATATCTTTTAAAACTAAATCAGGTCTAATTGGTGATTGCTCAAAATAGATAAGTCCACCTGTTTTTCCTTTTTTTGTACCGATAGTATAAGTGCTTTCATTTTTTAAAGCATCGAATTCTTTATAATGTTTATTAGCATTTAATAATTGTTCTTTTGTTTCGTATAAACCACAACCAATCCAGTAATCTGCTTTTTTTCCTTTATCTAAAGCACTCTCAAAACTTAATTGTAAACTACCCGTATTTTTAGTTTCTTTCCAACGATAATTTAAATGAGCATCTTTAAAAAAAGTTGCAGTAAAACTATTTCCTCCAGGAACATTCCAAACTTCTTTAAACATACTTCCTGATAAAATTGTTGGATAATTAGCGCTTTTTTCAGCTGTTTTTTTAGCGTCTAAATAATTTTTTTCAATGGTATTAAAAATACTATCTGCTTGTTTTTCTTTATTTAAAAGTACTCCGAAAAATTTAATCCATTCGGCTCTTCCTAAAGGCGTTTCTTCTAGCCAATCGCCATTAAAAATAACAGGAATACCTGATTTTTTAATATTTTCATATAATTTACTATTTGGATGTAAAGAGAAACCAATAACTAATTCGGGTTGTAAATCTAGTAGTTTTTCGGTGTTCATACTTTGTTCATTTCCTAATTCTGTAATTTTTCCAGCATCAATTCTTTTTCTTGTTTTTTCTGATGAAATATATTTTGCATGTGGAAATCCGACTAATTTTTCCTCACTATTTAAAAGTTCGAGCATCGGTATATGCGTAGTACTTGTAACGACTAATTTTTCAACAGGAATTTTTAGTTGATTTTTAGAAATATCAGTTTTATTGGTAAGTGTAAATTCAAATTGTTTATCTGAATTTTGAAATACTTTTTTAATGATTAATTTTTTCTGATTATTTTCAGTAATAATATCAAAGCCTTTTGCATATTTAATAGGGCTTTGGTTAGCTGTTATTGTTTGGCTGTTTTTTTCTTCTGATTTTTTACATTGGATAAAAAATAATGTAAGAATAAGAAATATTAAAAACTGTTTCATTTTGATGATTGAATTATAGTGTGAATTTGATAATATCTCCGTACGTTAATTTTAAATCGAAAGAGTTTTCTAAAGAAATATTGTTTACATAAGCCCATAAACTTCTGATAACTCCAGCATGTGTAACGATAATAACACGTTGTTTTTTTAACGATTTGAGTTCGTTTAAAAACTGAACAGTTCTGGTGTGTAAATCAATATAAGACTCGCCATTTGTAACCGTAATATTTACAAAATCGTTCATCCAAATATCTAATTCAGGATCATTAATTTCATCCCATTTTTTCAGTTCCCAATCTCCAAAATCAAGTTCTTTTAATCTATCATCAAAAATAATAGTATCTGATAATTGTTCTGCTAATAATTTACAACGTTTTAAAGGACTTGAATAATAAGCAGTTTCAGTATCATTTACAGGAACTTCTTTTAAAATTGGCTGTATTTCTTCTGAAAAAGTATCGATAACACCAATATCAGCTTGTCCGTAGCAGATTCCTTTTTCAATATTTGGAGTCGTATGTCTGACTAAAATAATTTCCATAAAATAAGTATTGATAAATAAAAAATAACTTCGGATACTTGTTGTAATGCTCCAGCACAATCACCAGTTTGTCCGCCAATCCATTTTTTGAAAAAACGACTCATATATAAATAGGTCAATAATAATGGAATTAAAACGGTAAATATTTTAATATCTTCAAAAAATACAAGAGGCAGTATTCCAAAGAAACCAGAAATAATAAGTGCTTTTGTACTCATTTTTTTTGTGGTCGGTTTTACTTTAGCAGTATCAATATCTCTTACATATTCGTGAGTATACAATAAAATAGTAGCGATAAATCGGCTAATTGCGTGTCCAGAAATCAATAATAAAGGAATTGTTTTAATCGAATTATTGAATTGTAAAAGCTCTTGTAAACTCAATAATTTAATCGATAAAAGACAAATTATTCCGACAACACCATAAGTTCCTAATCTAGAATCTTTCATGATAATTAGGATTTTATCTTTCGTCCAACCGCCACCAAAACCGTCGCAAACATCAGCAAAACCATCTTCATGAAAAGCGCCTGTTGTCCAGACAGAAGCAATCAAACTAAAAACAAGTGCAATATTTGGGTTGAATAGAAAGGATGCTCCAACATAAATCAATCCTGATATTGCGCCAATAAGAATACCAACTAACGAGAAATATCGACTGCTTTTATTTAAAATTTCAGGAGAATGATTCACCCATTTTGGGCAAGGAATTCGGGTGAAAAATAAAATAGCTGTTAAAAAATAATGAATTTGATTTTTCATAAATTAAGCTTCTGATACATTGGCACTTTTAAAAGTTGCCATTTCATTTAAAAAACTAACCGCAGCTTTCACAATAGGAAAAGCTACTGCGCTACCAGTTCCTTCGCCTAAACGTAAACCAATATTTAAAAGTGGTTTTGCATTTAAAAATTGCAACATTTTTTCATGACCTTGTTCGCCTGAAGTATGGCAAAAAATACAGTAATCTAGAACATTTTTATTGATAGCTTGTGCCGCTAATAAAGCAGAAGTAACAATAAATCCATCTACTAAAATTGTCATTTTTAAAGATGCCGCTTCAAGCATAGCTCCGCACATCATTACAATTTCAAAACCGCCAAAAGTAGCCAAAGCATCTATCGGATTTTTAATATTTTTTTGATGTAAATTAAATGTGTTTTTAAGAATTTTGGCTTTTTTAAGAACTCCAGAATCATCTAAACCAGTTCCTTTTCCTACACAATCTTCAATAGAAATATCAGTAAAATAACTCATCAATAAAGAAGCAGAAGAAGTGTTTCCAATTCCCATTTCACCAAAACCAATAGTATTTGTTCCTTGTTTATGTAACTCTGTAACTAGTTTTTTTCCTTTGTCTAAAGCTGATAAACACTCGGTTGTGGTCATTGCTTTTTCAATACTGTAATCTTTTGTTCCTTTAGCTATTTTTGCTGATATTAAATTATCATTTGGTTCAAAATCAGCATTTACACCTGCATCAACAATTTTTAAATTGATATCATTCTGATTACAAAAAACATTAATTGCTGCTCCGTTGTTTAAGAAATTTAACACCATTTGTTGGGTTACTTCCTGAGGATAAGGACTTACAGCTTTCGATGTTACAATTCCATGATCGCCAGCAAAAATAACAATACTCGGTTTTGATAAAATAGGAGTAAGGCTGTTTTGAATTTGTCCTATTTGCAAGGCAATTTCTTCTAAAACTCCTAACGAGCCAATTGGTTTTGTTTTGAAATTAATTTTATCTTGAAGTGCTGTTTTTAGCGTATTTGAAAGTTGTGTTATTTCCGTAGAATACATCTTGTTTATTTTAAAGTTAGTGGTAAACCTGATACCATAAAAATGGCTTTATCTGCTTTTTTTGCAATATATTGATTTGTCCAACCTTGTAGTTCAGTGAATTTTCTACCAATTTGAGTATCGGCATGTAAACCCATTCCTATTTCATTTGAAATAATAATAATAGTAGCATTTTTTTCAGCGATTACTTTAAGTAGTTTATCTATTTCTTGAATGGCTAAATTTAGGCTTTCTTGCTCATCATTTTTAGTATCTAAATAAAAATTAGTTAGCCATAAAGTAACGCAATCAATAACTACGGTTGCATTTTTAGGAATTACATTACTGATGTTTTTTTCTTCTTCAATAGTTGTCCAACGTTCATCTCTATCAGAAATATGTCTGTCTACACGTTTTTTAAAATCGGCATCCCAAATTCTTGAAGTTGCTAAATAATAAGGGTTTTCTGATAATGATTCTGCTAATCCTTGTGCATAACTGCTTTTTCCTGAACGTTCTCCGCCAGAGATATAATACATCATAATTAATAATTATAATAAAGAAATAAATTAAACGGCAAAGATTGTAAAGATTTTTTAGAAAAAGAGAATAATACTCGATAACTATGTAATTTAGCCGTTCAAAATATATTTTTATGAAAGTTTCCTCATTTATGCCAGCAGTAACCCAAATGATTTATGATATGGGATTACAAGAATATTTAGACGGTGTTACATTTGAATGTCCTGCAATTGCACTAAAAGAAAAACAGGTAGCTGTTAAATATAAGTTAGAAGGAAAAACTTTAACTAGTGATGAAATTAATACCATTTTTTCAAAAACAAAAGCTGAAGGAGGTACGTTGTATTATGTTGATGAACCTGTTTTAGAAAGTATTGCTCCAGATATTATTTTTACACAAGATGTATGTGATGTTTGTCAAATAGATACAGAATCTGTTGCAAAATCTGCTTATAAATTAGCAAAACAACCAACTTTAATTTCTATAACTCCAAATTCTTTAGACGATGTTTTTGAGAATGCATTAACCATAGCAAAAGCAATGGGAAAAGAAGAAATAGGAATTAAATATGTGCAAAAACTTAAAGAGCGTATTTATAATATAGTTGATACACAAAGAGCTAACAGAATACAACCTAAAAGTGTAATGCTTTTAGAATGGATTGATCCGTTGTTTAATTGCGGACATTGGATTCCTCATCAAATAGGATATGCTGGCGGTATTGATTTATTATCGCATCCTTCAGGAGATAGTATTGTTATTTCTTGGGATAAAATTGTAAAATATAATCCAGAGATATTAATAATTGCTCCGTGTGGTTACGGAATTTCACGAACAATGGAAGATATGCAGTTTTTAGAAGATAAACCAGAATGGAGTTCTTTAAAAGCCGTTAAAAATAAACAGGTTTTTATTGCTGATTTTGCCATGTTTACACAATCATCAGCAAGTACTTTAGTCGATGGTATTGAGTGTTTATCATCAATGATTCATCCGAATTATTTTTCGGTATCAAGTGAGCTAACTGTTAAGTTTTCTAACTATAATGATTTGTTATTGTTAAATTCTTAAAATAATAACATACATTTGCCGAAAATTATAGGTTTTGATGTTTTTCTCAAGAAAATAAGACATTAAATTAAAAGGGAATTCGGTTAAATACCGAAGCTGTTCCCGCAACTGTAAGCTATAAAGTTTGTAATTAATCTTTAAGTCACTGTTTTTATAAATGGGAAGACCAATTACAAGACGCAAGCCAGGAGACCTGCCTATTTTTTTTAATAATTCGAACTTTCGGGATAAAAGTTTGAGTGTGGATTTTCTACGCTTTAATTTTTCTCGATATTTAATTTTATAATCATTTTAAAAATGAAAAAAAGAGTACTTTGTTTAGGTGTTTTAACAACACTTTTAGCATTTAATGTAAATGCACAACAAAAAGAAAAAACAGTAGCTTTAGATGAAGTAGTGGTTACTGATTCTAGATTTAAGTTAAAAAGAGAAAATTCTGGTAAAGTTGTTCACCAAATTACGGCAGAAACTATACAGAATAATCAAGGTAAAAACTTAGTTGATTTAATTAATACAGTTGCTGGTATTGAAATTAACGGAAATACAAGTTCTAGTGGAAAAGATTTAGGTTTTTTTGTTAGAGGTGGTAAAACTAAAGAAGTTTTAGTTTTAATTGATGGTGTTCAGGTTACTAATCCAGCAGGTTCGGGTTATGATTTAAGACTTTTAGATTTAAATGCAGTAGAATCTGTAGAAATTATTAAAGGTGCTGCAAGTACACTTTATGGTTCAGGAGCAACAACTGCTGTAATAAATATTACGTTAAAAGAAGCAAAAAGTGGTGCTGTAAATACTGATTTAGCATTATTGGTAGGAACTGATAATTCACAAGATTCTAAAAATGGTACTGTTATTCAAAGTAACGCAACTATTAATGGTAAGGTTAATAAGTTTGATTATTTAGTTGGTTTTTCAGCTTTACAGTCGAATGGTTTTTCTCAAGCTGAATCAGAAAATGAAGCAATTGAATTTAATAATGATCCTTTTCAAAGAATTGCAACTAATTTAAAAGTTGGATATAAATTCGATAATCGTTTTTCTGTTAAAGCTTTTGGTAGTTATAATTCTTTTGATAATAATTATGATACAGGTGCTTTTACTGATGGAAATGAATTTTCTGAAGATGTAAGTTATAGAGTAGGTGTTTCACCAGAATATAATTATGGAAACGGAAGTATTCATATTAATGCAGCATATAGTGAGTATAAAACTGATAGAACTCAAACATCATATCCAGGAAAAAGTAATGGAGAAAATTATATTGTTGATGCTTTTGTTAAACATAAACTTGATAATTTTTATTTATTAGCAGGGGTTAATTATCAAGATAATAGCATTGAAACTTTTACTATTCCTTATGGTGAAACTGAGTTAGTAAAAACAGTTTATGCAGAAAAACCTAAATCAACATTAATTGATCCTTACGTAAATGCCGTTTATGTTTCTGATTATGGAGTAAACTTCAATGCTGGTGTACGATTAAATAATCATAATAAATATGGTAATCATTTTGTTTATAACTTAAATCCATCATATACTTTAAAGCAAAGTAATGGTTATCTTAAGTTTTTAGCATCATATAGTACTGCGTTTTTAGCACCATCTGTACAAGATTTATACTCTTCATATGGTAATATTGATTTAAACCCACAAGAAAGCACTACTTACGAAGGAGGTTTAGAATATAAATTAAACTCATTAGTATTAAATGCAGTATATTTTAATAGAGATGTAGATAATATTATAGCTTATAGTTTTACTACTTTTAAAATGGCTAATTTTGGAGATACAACTGTTAAAGGAGTAGAGTTTTCTGCAAATTATAATGTTTTAAAAGGGTTACAATTAAATGCTAATTATGCATTTACAGAAAATGATGCTATAGCAATTAGAATACCTAAGCATAAAGTTAATGCAGGTGTAAATTATACATATAAGGCTACAAATGTAGGTGTAAATTATCAGTTTGTTAGTGATAGAGATGATACAGATTTTAGAAATTGGCCAAGTGTAAATACTACTTTAGAATCATATTCACTTTTAGATTTTTCAGTAAATCATAAATTAAATGATAATATTAGAGTAATGTTTGATGTATCAAATATCTTAAATGAAGATTATCAAGAAGTTTTAGGATATTCAACTAAAGGAAGAAACTTTAAATTAGGAGTTGGTTTTAACTTTTAAGCTATAATTCCTTAAAAAATAAAAAATCCCACTTATATATTAAGTGGGATTTTTGTTTATAAAAATTTCTCTTTTATTTCTTTAGAAGGAATTGTACAAGTTTCTTTTTTTCCAAACCATTTGTATCTATTTTTTGCAATAAAATCGTAACAATAATCTCTGAAATCTTCTGGAATAAATTTTAAAATAACGGTTAAATTCCAAAAACCACCAAAAGAAGCCATAATTTTTAAAGCAGCTGTAGATTTTATATAATAAGCAACTTTAGGTTCGTATAAAATAATAGAATCAATTTTAGAAGTATCGATACCTAAATAATTTGTTATTTCTTTTCCGATATCCGATTGTAAACTTGCAAATACAAATTGATTTTTAGTATCTAATTTAATCGCTTTTAATACCGAACTATTACAGAAGTTACAAACTCCATCAAACAGAATTATTTTCTTATCAGTATGTAAATCAGTCATTTATTTGTTTTTTATGAGTGGTTTTTAAAAATATAAAAATATTTTGTAACATAAATCAAAATTAGTCGTCTTGTAATGAAGTAAATAATGATTTAACATAAAATTACTAAATAGAGCAATTATATGTATTTATTTTTAGATTTTTAAAATTAGCCAAGACAATGATTCGAATAGAAAACCTACACAAATCGTACCCAATCGGAAAAGATTCACTTCATGTTTTAAAAGGATTAGATTTACATATTAAAGAAGGTGAATTTGTATCGATTATGGGTTCATCAGGATCAGGAAAATCAACTTTATTAAATATTGTAGGTTTATTAGATATTCATGATGAAGGAAAATATTATTTAAATGGTCAATTAATTGAAGATTTAAATGAAACAAAAGCAGCGGTTTTACGTAATAAATTTTTAGGATTTATTTTTCAATCGTTTAATTTGATATCATATAAAACAGCCTTAGAAAACGTAGCCTTACCATTATATTATAAAGGTGTTTCTAGAAAAGAACGAGCAGTTATCGCTTTAGAATATTTAGAGAAAGTAGGTTTAAAAGAATGGGCACATCATTTACCAAACGAACTTTCAGGAGGACAAAAACAACGTGTTGCAATTGCAAGAGCCTTGGTTACTAAACCTAAAGTTGTTTTAGCTGATGAGCCTACAGGAGCTTTAGATTCAACAACTACGGATTCTGTTATGGATTTATTGAAAGGGATTAACGAAGAAGGAATGACGGTTTTTGTAATTACTCATGAAGAGGAAGTTGCAGAGCAAACAAAAAGAATTATTCGTTTAAAAGATGGTGTTATTATTAGTGATGAATTAACAGCTAAATCGGAAAATAAAGTTAAATCTAAAGCAATTTAATTATGTTTGATTTAGATCGTTGGAGAGAAATATTTCAAAGCATCAGTAAAAATAAATTACGTTCTGTAATGTCAGGATTTACAGTTGCTTTTGCAATATTATTATTTACGTTACTTTTTGGTATTGTAAGCGGATTAAGTAATTCGTTTAAAGGCGCTTTTGTTGATGATGCAATGAATACAATGAAAGTAAGAGTTTGGAAAACATCTAAACCATACAAAGGCTTACAAACAGGAAGAGAAATTCAGCTTAAAAACAAAGATTTCAATTTTATTGAAAAAGAATATCAAGATAAAATTCAGCATTTAACAGGGCGTATTTATAAAAATGTTAGTATTTCATATAAAAATAAATCAGATAATTATAGTTTAAGAGCTGTTCATCCCGATCATCAATTTTTAGAAAAAACAATTATTGATGAAGGTAGATATATTAATGAACGTGATTTAAGAGAAAAAGCAAAAGTTATTGTTATTGGTCGTTTAGTAAAAGAAGATTTATTTGGTGAAAAACCAGCTTTAGGTAAACGTGTAAATGTAGGTGGAATATCTTATCAAATAGTAGGTGTTTTTTCTGATGAAGGAGGAGATAGAATAGAAAGAGAAACTTATATGCCAGTAACAACAGCACAAATGATTTATGGAAATAATGATTATTTAAATCAAATACTTGTAGGGTATGACCCTAAGTTAAGTTTAGATCAGGCGATTGCTTTTGGTAATAAAATGGAACGTGATTTACGTAAAAATTTAGGTATTCATCCTGATGATCAAAGTGCACTTTCGGTACGTAACATGGCGGAAGCAAATAAAGGTATCGGAACTTTTATGTTAGCCTTATATTTTATTGTAATTTTTGTAGGTTCAGGAACTTTAATTGCTGGAATTATTGGTATTAGTAATATTATGATTTTTGTGATAAAAGAACGTACCAAAGAATTTGGTATCAGAAAAGCACTAGGAGCAAAACCATCATCAATTATAGGAATGGTGGTACAAGAATCGGTATTGATAACTACAATTGCAGGTTATTTAGGACTCTCGCTAGGAACTTATATTTTAAGTTTAATTGGCGACAGTTTAGAAAAATATTTTATAAAAGATCCAAGCGTAAGCCCAGGGATTGTAATAGGAGCAACCATTGTTTTAATATTATCGGGTTTAATAGCAGGTTATTTACCCGCAAAAAGAGCAGCAAATATTAAACCAATTGAAGCATTAAGAGCAGATTAATTATGAAATTTTTATTTGATTCAGACACTTGGCAAGAAATTTACGGAAGTATTCGTAAAAATAAAGTTAGAACCGCAATAACTATTATAGGTGTTCTTTGGGGAATATTTTTATTAGTTGTTTTATTAGGAGCATCTAGAGGGATGGAAAATAACTTTAAGAAAATTTTTGGAAATTTTGCCACCAATAGTGTGTTTATTTGGGCACAATCAACAGATACTCCTTTTAAAGGTTTTCAAAAAGGAAGGCGATTTTTACCAACATTAACTGATGTTAAAATATTAAAACAAGAATTTAAAGAGATAAAATTATTAGCACCAAGAAGTCAATCTGATGGGCAAATAGTTAAGGGGTTTAAATCTGGAAGTTTTCAAATTAGTGGTGATTATCCTATTTTAGATGAAGTTCAAAAGAAAAATTTAATATATGGTCGTTTTTTAAACGAAAATGACATTTTATCAAAAGCAAAAGTAGTTGTAATTGCTGAAGATATTTATAAGCAATTATTCGAAAAAAAAGAAGAACCTATTGGGCAATACATCAAAATCAACAACATTAATTATAAAGTAATTGGTGTTTATAAAGAGTCAAGTACTATTAACTTTGATGGAGCTTGTGCTTATATACCTTTTACGACTTTTCAGCAAGTATATAATATGGGTGATAAAATTCATTGGATGATGATAACAGCCAACGAAGGAGTAGATATTAAACAATTAGAAAAAGATGTTTTATTAACATTAAAAAGTTTACATAAAGTACATCCTGATGATAAAAGAGCTTTCGGAAGTGTAAATTTAGGTGTAGAAATAGCAAAATTTACTGGATTTTTAACAGGAATGCAATTTTTAACATGGTTTGTAGGTATTGCAACTTTAATAGCAGGTGTTTTTGCAATTGGTAATATTTTATTAATTACCGTAAAAGAACGTACTAAAGAAATAGGAATAAGAAGAGCTTTAGGAGCAACACCCAAAAGTATTCGACAACAAATTGTATTAGAATCTGTTTTTTTAACAACAGTAGCAGGTATGTTAGGTATTATATTAGGTGCATTAGTATTGTTTATTATAGATACTGCTTTTGGTCAAGGTTCAGATGCAACATTAGTAAACCCAACTGTAAATATTCCAATTATATTAATAGCATTTACAACTTTAGTTATATTAGGTACTTTAATCGGGTTAATACCTGCACACATGGCAACAGTAGTAAAACCAATCGAAGCATTAAGAGAAGAATAAATCAATCAACTAATTATGAGTAAAAGAGCAAAAATTATTTTAGGTATTATAGCAATATTATTTGCTGTAGCATTAATATGGTTCGGGCAAAAGAACAAAAAAAATATTGTAACATATGAAACAGAAAAACCATTTAGAACAACAATAGTTAAAAAAACGGTAGCAACAGGAAAAGTAATTCCTTTAGAAGAAGTTGAAATTAAACCTCAAATAGCAGGTATTGTAGATAAGATTTTAGTTGAAGAAGGAGCTATTGTAAAAGCAGGAGATTTATTAGCAACTGTAAGAGTTGTACCAAATGTAGCTTCGTTAAATAGAGCAAATGGTAGTGTGAAAAATGCAAAATTATCATTTAATAATGCAAAAGTTCAATTTGATAGAAATAAAAAACTATTTGATAAAGGAGTAATTTCTCGTCAAGAATTTGAAAATTCAGAGCTTACCTATAATAATGCTCGTTTATCATTAACAAATGCCAAATCTGATATGGATATTATTAAAAAAGGAACAACATCAGGTTTAGGAAGTGCTGCCAATACAAGTATTAGAGCAACTACATCGGGTATGATTGTTGAAATTCCTGTTAAAAAAGGATATCAAGTTACACAAGCAAATGATTTTAACGCAGGTACTACAATTGCTCGTATTGCTGATATGACTAAAATGATTTTTGAAGGTAAAGTAGATGAATCGGAAGTAGGGAAATTAGTAAAAGGAAGTAATATTGATATTGCAATTGGTGCTATTGAAAACAAGAAATTCCCTGCTGTTTTAAATTTTATAGCTCCAAAAGGAACTGATGAAGGTGGTGCTGTGCAATTTAAAATTAAGGCCGATGTGACTTTAGATGATGAATACTTTATTAGAGCTGGTTATAGTGCAAATGCTGATATTGTTTTAGTTAAAAAAGATTCTGTATTATCGATAAAAGAAGCGTTGCTTAGGTTTGATAAAAAAACAGAAGAACCATATGTAGAAGTTAAAATTTCAGATGATAAATTTGAAAAAAAGGAAGTGAAATTAGGAACTTCAGATGGTATAAATGTTGAGGTTTTAGAAGGTGTAACTAAAGATGATGAAATAAAAATTTGGAACAAAGCTTCTAAAGATGATAAAAAGTAATATTTAAAAATCTGTAATAAAAAAAATGTAAATAGCAGAAATTTCTAGCCCCGATTGAAGCAATTGTTTGAGCTCTTTTTTGTTTTTTTTAAACAAAAAAAGCGAGTGCGGAAAGCGGGAAATTGCTTCAAATAATTTTAGATATTATCATAAACAAAAAAGCAACTCCTAAGAGTTGCTTTTTACATTTAAATATTTTAAGCTTATCCTTTGTAAAAAGGTAATTTAACCACTTTTGCAGCTAATTGTTTTTTACGAACTTGAATAAAAATATTAGAATCTAATTTTGAATTTTCTTTAGTAACGTATCCTAAACCAATTCCTTTTCCTAAAGAAGGACTCATTGTTCCAGAAGTAACACGACCAATTACAGTACCTTCAGCATCAACTATTTCATAGTCATGACGAGGAATACCACGTTCTGTTAATTCAAAAGCAACTAATTTTTTAGTAACACCAGCTTCTTTTTGAGCCTTTAAAGCTTCAGAATTTACAAAGTCTTTTGTGAATTTAGTAATCCAACCTAAACCAGCTTCTAACGGAGAAGTTGTGTCATCGATATCGTTACCATATAAACAATAACCCATTTCTAAACGTAAAGTATCACGAGCAGCTAAACCGATTGGTTTAATTCCCCATTCAGCACCAGCTTCGAAAACTTTTTTCCAAACAGCTTCTACGTCTTCATTTTTTACATAAATTTCAAATCCACCAGAACCAGTATAACCAGTTGCCGATACAATTACATTTGGTAAACCAGCAAAATCAGTGATTTCAAACGTGTAAAATTTAATTGTAGATAAGTTAACAGAAGTTAACGATTGCATAGCTTCTGCAGCCTTAGGACCTTGAATAGCTAATAAAGACCAGTCATCAGAACGGTTTTCCATTTCAACATTTAAGTCGTTATGGCTAGCAATCCAGTTCCAATCTTTTTCTATGTTTGATGCGTTTACAACTAACATATATTCGTTTTCTGCAATCATGTAGATAATTAAATCATCTACAATTCCTCCATCAGCATTTGGCATACAGCTGTATTGCGCTTTACCAGGAGTTAATTTTGAAGCATCGTTTGTTCCAATTTTTTGAATTAAAGCCAAAGCATTTTCTCCTTTTAAGAAAAACTCACCCATATGACTTACGTCAAAAACTCCAACTCCTTTTCTTACAGTTTCGTGTTCTATATTGATACCTTCGTATTGTACAGGCATGTTATAACCAGCAAAAGGAACTAATTTTGCTCCTAAAGCTTCGTGAATATGTGTTAATGCAGTATTTTTCATTCTAAAATTGTTTGTTTTAAAGTATTTGCTAAAATATTGAAAAAATGACAAATAAATAGTCTGATTCTATTTAATATTTCAAACTTTCAAATACTATAAAACTTAAAAGGTAATTAGACTAATTAATCAACTAGAACCTTTATTTTTGCTTTTTTACATAAAATATGAGCCAACAACAACCAAATAATCCGCTTCACGGAATAAAATTAGCCACCATGTTAGAAGAACTATATTTAGAATATGGTTGGGAAGAATTAGGTGAAATTTTAAAAATTAATGCTTTTAAAAACAATCCTACTTATAAATCTAGCTTAAAATTTTTAAGAACAACTCCTTGGGCTAGAACTAAAGTAGAAGCATTGTATTTAAAGTTTATAAGCTAAATTATTTTTTAGTTAAATTATTTGAAGCAATTTCCCGCTTTCCGCACTCGCTTTTTTTTGAAGAAAAATCAAAAAAAGAGCTCAAACAAATGCTTCAATCGGGGCTAGAAATTTCTGCTAACTATAAAATGTTTTTTATAAATATAAATTTACACCTCATAATTTTAAATTGTGAGGTGTAAATTTTTTACATTTATTTATAATAAATATCGTTGTATTTTTGTTAATTTTCAACCGAAAAATTACTAGAAGTTATCATGTATTTCATCGACGTTATATTACCTATTCCTTTAAAAAAAACATTTACGTATTCTGTAAATGAAGCAGAATTTTCATTTCTTAAAAAAGGAATGCGAGTAGCTGTTTCTTTTGGAAAAAGTAAAATTTATACGGCACTTGTTTTTGATATTCATCAAAATGCACCTGAATCTTACAAAGCAAAAGATATTCATCAAATTTTAGATGAATTTCCTATTGTAAACGAATTACAGTTAAAACATTGGCAGTGGATTTCGAGCTATTATATGTGTTCGTTAGGTGATGTTTACAGAGCAGCTTTGCCATCGGCATTTATGCTAGAAAGTGAAACAATTATCTATAAAAATGAAACTTTTACAGATGAAAATTCTTTAACAGATGAAGAGTTTTTAATTTTTGAAGCTTTACAAAATAGTTCTCAACTAACTATTCATGAAGTTGCTAATATTATCGATAAAAAAAATGTTTTACCTATTATTGATACTTTAATTAATAAAGAAGTGGCTTTTATCAAAGAAGAAATTTACGAAACATATAAACCAAAATTAGTAAAATATGTTCGTTTAAATGCGATGCATCAATCTAATGAAGCACTTCAAAAATTATTAGAAGATTTATCAAGAGCAAAAAAACAACGAGAAGCAGTACTTACTTACTTTCAATTATCAGCATCTAAAAAACCAATAAAAGCAAAAGATTTAGAAGATAAATCAGGCGTATCATCATCAATATTAAAAGCATTAGTTGATAAAGAAATTTTTGAATTTTATAAAATTCAAACAGATAGAATTAATTTTAAAGGAGCAACTAATCAAATAAAAGAATTAAATGATTTTCAACAGCAATCTTTTAACGAAATTAAAACATCTTTTAAAACTCAAAATGTAACATTATTACACGGAGTTACAGGTTCAGGAAAAACAGAAATTTATGTAAAATTGATAAAAGAAGTTGTTGCAGAAGGAAAACAAGTATTGTTTTTATTGCCAGAAATAGCTTTAACAACTCAAATAATTGCACGATTACAACGTTATTTTGGCGATTTTATATCGGTATTTCATTCAAAATATTCAATGAATGAACGTGTAGAAGTTTGGAATAATGTATTAGAAAATAAACCAAAAGCACAAATTATTTTAGGTGCTCGTTCATCAGGATTTTTACCTTTTTCAAACTTAGGTTTAATTGTTGTTGATGAAGAACATGAAACATCATACAAACAATTTGAACCATCGCCAAGATACAATGCTCGTGATACGGCTATTGTTTTAGCACATTTACATAAAGCAAAAGTGTTGTTAGGTTCTGCAACTCCATCATTAGAAAGTTATTTTAATGCGAAACAAAATAAATATGGTTTTGTTGAATTAACTCGTCGTTTTGGAAATATTCAATTGCCCAAAATAGAGCTAATCGATGTAAAAGAAAAACAACGAAAAAAGGAAATGAAAGGTTTGTTTTCAGACCGTTTATTAAAAATGATTAATGATGCTTTAGAGGTAAAAGAACAAGTGATTTTGTTTCAGAATCGCCGTGGTTTTTCTCCAGTTGTAGAATGTACGACCTGTGGAATTTCGCCACAGTGCCCAAATTGTGACGTAAGTTTAACATTTCATAAATTTAGACGAGAGTTAAAATGTCATTATTGTCAATATCAACGTGCTATGCCTAATAATTGTGGTGCTTGCGGAAGTACAACGCTTGATACAAAAGGTTTTGGAACAGAACAAATTGAATTAGAGTTAAAAACATTATTTCCTGACCATAACATCGGAAGAATGGATTTAGATACAACGCGTGGTAAATATGGATATCAAAAAATAATTGGAGCTTTTGAAGCTCAAGAAATAGATATTTTAGTAGGAACACAAATGTTATCAAAAGGATTAGATTTTGAAAATGTATCATTAGTAGGTATTTTAAATGCCGATTCTATGTTGAATTTTCCAGATTTTAGAGCGCATGAACGAGCTTATCAATTAATGGTTCAGGTTTCGGGTAGGGCAGGACGTAGCAAAAAACAAGGGAAAGTAGCTATACAAACCTATAATCCGCATCATCAAATATTACAGCAAGTTTCTACGACTAATTATTCTGAAATGTATAAAGAACAATTACAAGACCGTTGGCAATTTCATTATCCACCTTATTATAAATTGATAAAAATCACTTTAAAACACAAAGACCCTGTTCGTGTTGAAACAGGAGTAAATTGGCTAGTAAAATCATTACAAAATGCTTTTGGAGAAAATGTTTTAGGACCAACAACTCCAGCGGTATCTCGTGTTCGAAATTTATATATTAAAAATTTAGTGATTAAAATTCCGCCAAAACAATCGTTAGGAAAAACAAAAGAATTAATAGGTAAAGTTAAAAATTCTTTTGAAGGTGTGAAAGATTTTAGATCAATCCGTTTTATTATGGATGTGGATGCTTATTAAATAGTTGCAATTAATATAGTTAATAAAAAAGCGATTTTTAGAACATCTAAAACCGCTTTTTTTAATGAGAAAATCAATATATAAAACTATAACTTGTTTCCTATAAAAGGAATGTTTTTTCTATTTAAATATAATAATATTACAGCAGCAATTAGCGTAATTATTGCTGAGAAAAATAAACTTCCACCATCACCATTATGTTCAATGCCTAATATTGTCAAATGTCCCATAATTGCACCGCCCATTAATCCAATGGTTAAACCTGCTCCTAACCAAGTCTTTTTGGGAATGAATAATAAGATAGCGGCTATTAATTCAAAAAAACCAGTTCCAATCCTCATAAAAGCTTCGTTTTCGTTAGCTATTTTTGTGAATAAATCAATGCTTTCTGTAGCTCCTGTAAATTTAAAAAATAATGTTTGAAGCATTATAATAGCAGCAATTAATTTTAATAATAGTGGAAAATATTTATTCATTTGTAGTTGTTTTTATTTTAGACGGTCTTTTTTTATCTCCTTACAATTATATTAAATAGTATTTTTACAGGATGAAAATAAGATTTATTTATATCGCAGTGTTTTTAGTTTTATCAGGATGTAAAACAGAAAAAATTAGCCTAAAATTTTTAAATGAATTTGTAGTTAAAGATTCTTTAATTTTAAATAATACTATTATTGGTGGTGTTTCAGGAATTGATTTTAGCAATAATCAATATTTTATGGTTGTTGATGATGCTAGAAATCCAAGAGTTTTAGTTGGTGATATTTTGATAAAAGAAAACGCTATAAAAGAAGTAACTTTTAAAAAAGTAATTCAACTAGATACTGTAAGTTCATTTTGTCAAAGTAATTTTTTAGATTTAGAAGGCATTTTTATTGCTGATAATCAAATTAATTTGATAAGTGAAGGAAGTATCCGAAAAGGTAAAAGTCCAACTATTTTTATAATTGATAGTTTAGGTAAATATCAGAAAGAAATAAAAACTCCAGTTTATTTTAACGCAAATTCTGTATCACAACCAAAACATAATGCTACGTTTGAAAGTTCTTCAAAAAGTAGTGATAAAAAAGGTTTTTGGGTAGGGATGGAAGCGCCATTAAAAGCAGATGGAGAAGAACCTACGTTTCATAAAACACAATCGCCAATACGAATTACCTATTTTGATAATCAATCAAAAAAAGCAACAAAGCAATTTGTTTATCAACTAGAAAAAATTAATAAACCAGCAAAAGGAAATATCAATTTAAACGGTGTTACAGCTATTTTAGAATATAAAAAGAATAATTTTTTTGTGATAGAAAGAATTTATCAAAGTGGATATGGAACTTTAGGAAATACTATCAGAATTTTTAAAGCCTCTATTGATAAGACATCAACAAATACATTAGATATCTTATCATTAAAAAAAGAAAAATATATTCCGTTAAAAAAAGAATTATTGTTTGATTTTTCATCAATTCAACATAAATTAACCGATTCAATTATAGATAATATTGAAGGAATTACTTTTGGACCTAAATTATTAAACGGAAATCGTTCTTTAATTTTGGTTTCTGATGATAATTTTCAAGCCTACGGAAAGCAGTTGACACAATTTTTATTGTTAGAAATTGAAACAGAATAGCCATGAGCACTAGCACTTATTAAAATGATAGAGACTTTTAAAGAAAAATCAATTCAAAAAAAATACGATAAACTTATTGTAAATGGAGTAAATAAAGATCAGAATACTACTAAAATAAATAAAGTTGTTGTTTTATTAGATAATGAATCTTTAGAAAATATTGTGATTTCTAATTTAATTAATACACTTCCTTTTAAAAAGGAAAATATTGAAGTGTTCATATATAAAGAGTATTCAAAAAAAGAGGAATTAGCTTCTAATTTTTTTACAAATAATGAATTTGGATTCAAAGCAAGTTTAAAATCAGACAATTTAAAAAACTTCGTTAAAAACGATTATGATTTGCTTATTAATTATGTAAAAACTCCAAATTTATATACGAATACAATAACTTTGTTGTCGCAAGCAAGCTTAAAAGCTAGTTTTGCAGGGATTGATGATAGATTGTATGATCTTGTTATATCTGACGAAGGATTAAATGAAGCAGTTTTAAATCAAGAATTAAAAAAATATTTAACAATACTAAAAAAAATATAATGCAAAAATTTGTTGGTACTGGTGTCGCTTTGGTAACTCCTTTTAGCGAAGATTTAAGTGTAGATTTTGATGCACTTAAAAAGTTAGTAAATTATAACATTGATAATGGAACTGATTATTTGGTTATTAATGGAACAACTGCTGAAAGTGCTACCATAACAAAGCAAGAAAAAGAACAAATAATAAAGGTTATTGTTGAAGAAAACAACGGAAGATTACCTTTAGTTTTAGGTCTTGGAGGAAATAATACACAAGTTGTAATTGATGAGTTAAAATCGACAGATTTATCAAATATTGATGGAATATTATCAGTAGCTCCTTATTACAGTAAACCAACTCAAGAAGGTTTTTATCAGCATTTTAAAGCTATTTCTTTAGCAAGTTCTAAACCAATTATATTATATAATGTACCTGGTAGAACGGCTAAGAACATGGAGCCATCTACTGTTTTACGTTTGGCAAATGATTTTGAAAATATTATAGGAATTAAAGAAGCGGGCAGTAATCAATATCAATATTTACAGTTATTAAAAGATAAACCAAAAGATTTTTTGATTATTTCTGGAGATGATGATTTAGCTTTAGGAGTTGTTTTAGCAGGAGGATCAGGAGTTATATCTGTAATAGGACAAGGATTTCCAAAAGAATTTTCAAAGATGATTAAGTTAGGTTTGGAAGGAAAAAACCAAGAAGCTTATGAAATTCATTATAAATTAATGGATGTTATCGATTATATTTTCGAGGAAAATAATCCATCAGGAATTAAAGCTTTATTACTAAAAAAAGGAATTTGTTTAGACGAAGTTCGTTTACCTTTAGTAAAAGCAACAGAAGGATTACAAACAAAAATTTCAGACTTTACAGACAATTTCTAATTTGTCTAAACAAAAATATTATTTATAAGAGGCTACAGTTTTTTAATTGTAGCCTTTTTTTTGCATCTTTGTTTAAGATCTTTTTTCTATAATAGAAAAGAAACTTTAATTTTTTAAAAAAAAACAAAAATATGTTATCAAAAATAATAGAAAGCGCATTAAATAAACAAATAAAAATAGAAGCAGAATCGTCACAAGTATATTTATCAATGGCATGTTGGGCAGAAAATCAAGGTTTTGAGGGAGTAGCACAATTTATGTATGCACATTCCGATGAAGAACGTATGCATATGTTAAAATTAGTAAAGTTTGTAAATGAAAGAGGAGGACATGCAAAAGTTTCAGAATTAGTAGCACCACCAAGTGAATTTGGGTCATTTAAAGATATGTTTCAAACATTATTTGACCATGAAGTAATGGTTTCAGCATCAATTAACGATTTAGTTCATATTACCTTACAAGAAAGAGATTATGCTACACATAACTTTTTACAATGGTATGTTTCTGAACAAATAGAAGAAGAAGCATTGGCAAGAAATATTTTAGATAAAATTAATTTAATTGGTGACGATAAAGGAGGTTTATATTTATTTGATAACGATGTTA
The DNA here is from genome assembly GCF_041053065.1 of Tenacibaculum salmonis. Taxonomy (NCBI): domain Bacteria; kingdom Pseudomonadati; phylum Bacteroidota; class Flavobacteriia; order Flavobacteriales; family Flavobacteriaceae; genus Tenacibaculum; species Tenacibaculum salmonis. The sequence continues at coordinate 139,273 of NZ_JBFCVV010000001.1, forward strand.
AGCAAATAGTAGCACAAGGAGCTGCTGCTAACACTGCTCAATAAGATTAACAAAAAATTATATATTATACGTGATTTTTATATCAGATTTTATAGTTTATTGCAATACTCTATCTAGATAGAAAGAAATCGTTTTAATAATCCATAATTAATCACTAATTTTGCCAAATGCAAAAAATTAAAAATTTAGCGTATTTAGTTGTAATGCTATTCGTTTTATCTTCATGTGGAGAATATCACAGAGCATTAAACAAAGGAAGTATTCAAGAGCAGTATAAAATGGCTGTAAAAATGTACGAATCGCAAAAGTACAGCAAAGCGTTACGTTTGTTTGAAAAGGTTACACCTACTTACAGAGGAAAACCTCAAATGGAGCGTATCCAATACATGGTTTCTCAATCTAATTTTAATGAAAAAAATTATAGTTTAGCTGGATATTACTTTAATAGGTTTACAACAAATTACCCTAAAAGTTCAAAAAAAGAAGAAGCTGCTTTTTTATCAGCGTTAAGTTATTATAAAGCTGCGCCTAGTTTTAGTTTAGACCCTACGGATACAGATAAAGCATTAGCATCTTTTCAAGCCTTTATTGATGGATATCCTAATTCAGATAAATTAGATGAAGCAAATAAATATTATGCTGAATTACGTGGTAAATTAGAGAGAAAATCGTTTGAAATAGCTAAAACATATTACAAAACAGCTGCTTATGATTCTAGAAATTATACCGCAGCAATTACTGCTTTTGATAATTTATTATCAGATTATTTGGGTACAAAATATAAAGAAGAAGCGTTATATTTTCGTTTAAAAGCAGCACATGATTTTGTAATGAAAAGTACGCAACGTAGAAAACCTGAAAGAATTAAAGTAGCTATAAAAGCATACGATAAATTAAAGAGAAGTTTTCCTGAATCTAAATTTATAGAAGATTCCAATGCAATGTTAGCAGCATTAAATAAAGAACAAGAACAATTAGTTAAAAGTTAAAAGATGGATTATAAAGAAACGAAAGCACCCTTAAGTACTATTACTTATAATAAAGAAGCTATCGAAGCTCCAACAGAGAATATCTATGAAGCTATTTCAGTTATAGCTAAAAGAGCTAATCAAATTAATGCTGATTTAAAGAAAGAATTAGTTGATAAATTAGATGAATTTGCTACTTATAACGATAGTTTAGAAGAAGTTTTTGAAAATAAAGAACAAATTGAAGTTTCTAAATTTTACGAACGTTTACCTAAACCTCATGCTATTGCTGTAGATGAATGGTTAAACGGTAAAGTATATTTTAGAACTCCAGACGTAGAATAATATGTCTGTATTAAATGGTAAAAAAGTATTATTAGGTGTTACCGCAGGTATTGCCGCATACAAAACAGCCAGTTTAGTTCGATTTTTTATAAAATCAGGCGCAGAAGTTATCGTAGTGATGACTCCTGCGTCTAAAGATTTTATAACACCTCTTACACTTTCTACTTTATCTAAAAACCCTGTTTATTCTACTTTTTATGAAAAAGAAGATGAAAATGAGGTATGGAATAATCATGTTGATTTAGGGCTTTGGGCAGATTTAATGATTATTGCTCCAGCAACTGCAAATACCTTGTCTAAAATGACAAATGGTACTTGCGATAATTTATTGTTAGCTACTTATTTATCTGCAAAATGTCCTATATATTTTGCTCCTGCAATGGATTTAGATATGTATATACATCCTTCCACTAAAAATAGTTTAGACACATTACAAAATTTTGGTAATATATTAATTCCTGCAACTTCTGGTGAATTAGCTAGCGGATTGGTAGGAGAAGGTCGTATGGCTGAGCCAACAGATATTGTTTCTTTTATCGAAAAAGATATCGCTTCAAAATTACCACTTCGAGGAAAAAAACTATTATTAACAGCAGGTCCAACGTATGAAGCAATTGATCCTGTTCGTTTTATAGGGAATCATTCTTCTGGTAAAATGGGGTTTGAAATAGCTAAAACAGCTGCTAATTTAGGAGCTGAAGTATATTTAGTCGCAGGACCTTCACATCAAAAAGTATCCCATTCTTTTATTCATAGAATCGATGTCAAATCAGCTCAAGAAATGTATGATGCTTGTCATAAATATTATGAAATGGTAGATATTGCAATTTTATCGGCTGCTGTGGCAGATTATCGACCGAAAAATGTAGTTACTCAGAAAATAAAAAAGAAAGATTCAGCGTTAGTAATTGAATTAGAGCCAACAAAAGATATTTTAAAATCTTTAGGTGAGCTTAAAACAACTCAGTTATTAGTTGGTTTTGCATTAGAAACTGATAACGAAATTGAAAATGCAAAAAGTAAAATTACACGTAAAAACTTAGATTTTATCGTTTTAAATTCATTAAAAGATAAAGGTGCAGGTTTTGCTACAGATACAAATAAAGTAACTATTATTGATGCTGATTTTAATGAAACTGTTTTTGATTTAAAATCGAAAACAGCTGTATCAGTTGATATAATAAACGAAGTTATTAAAAGAATTTAATAAAATTGTTATACGAGCATTGCCTTCAAAGTAATTTTGATTACTTTGAAGGCAAAATGCAATTTTAGAAAGGCTTTAGTTTCTATAATGCTCTAACAAACAAATTAAAACTATAATAGATGCGTACGTTTTTCTTTTTAATTTTTATTTTATCATCAGTATTTACAATACAGTCTCAAGAATTAAATGCTTTTGTAACTATAAATACCGATAAAATTCAGAGTAGTAATAAACAAGTTTATGAAACACTTCAAAAATCATTAACAGAGTTTATTAACGAAAAACAATGGACTGATAAAAAATTTAAACAACAAGAACGTATTAATTGCGCTTTTACTATTATTATAAACGAACAAAGTGGTAATAATTTTACAGCAAGTTTACAGGTTCAATCTACACGACCTGTATATAATTCAAGTTATGCAAGCCCTATTTTAAACATAAATGATACTAATTTTAATTTTACATATAGTGAGTTTTCTCCTTTAATTTTTAATCCAAATACTTACGATTCTAATTTAGTATCAACAATAGCTTTTTATGTTTACACTATTTTAGGTATTGACGCAGATACTTTTGCATTAAAATCAGGTACAGATTACTTTAAAACGGCCGAAAACGTTATGTTACAAGCTCAATCAAGTGGTGAAACAGGCTGGCAAAATAAAATAGGAGCACAAAATCGTTTTGCATTAATTGATAATTTACTTTCTTCAAAATTTAGTCCTTTGCGTAGTATTTATTATGAATATCACAGAAATGGCTTTGATAAATTTGCAGATAATAAAGATATCGCTAAAGAAACTATTGAAAAAAATGTAATTTCTTTAGATAAATTACACAATATTACAATAGGTAATTATATGATTCGTGTTTTTTTAGATGCAAAAGGTGATGAAATTTCAAATGTTTTTTCTGATGGAAAACCCACAAAGAATACACCGAAAATGTTAGGTGTTTTAGATAAAATTGCCCCTACTTATAAAGATAAATGGAAGAGTATTAAATAATATAGTATTTTATTTATCAATTATTATTTTTATAGAAGAATACTTTTTACGAATACTTTAAAATAGTATGTATATCAGTTCTTTTTTAAGCAATTTAATTCATACAAAATCCGTACTTTTATTCTTTTAAAGAATCGATTTTGCTTAGACATTTATCCATACATAATTACGCTTTAATCAATCAGTTATCGATTGATTTTACAAAAGGTTTATCAATAATAACAGGTGAAACTGGAGCAGGTAAATCCATATTACTAGGCGCTTTAGGTTTAGTAATGGGAAATCGTGCCGATTTATCTTCCTTAAAAAACACAGAAAAAAAATGTATTATAGAAGCTAAATTTGCTGTTGAAGGATATTCTTTACACAGTTTATTTGAAGAATTTGATATCGATTATGAAGAAGAAACGATTATCCGTAGAGAAATTCTTCCTTCAGGAAAATCAAGAGCTTTTGTAAATGATACTCCTGTAAATTTATCAATTTTAACAGCTTTAAAAATAAAGCTACTTGATATTCATTCGCAACATCAAACATCAGAACTGTCAGATGTTAGTTTTCAATTTTCAATTATTGATGCTTTAGCAAAAAATAAAACGAAAATTACATCCTATAAAAATGGGATGAAAAAATATACTTCTTTAATTAAGGAATTAAAAATTTTAAAAGAAGAAACTCAAAAATCGAAAGAGCAATATGCTTATAATTCACACTTATTTAATGAGTTTGAAGAAGCCGAATTAATTGTAGGTGAGCAAGAAATATTAGAAGAAAAATTACATACATTAAATAATGTAGAAGAAATAAAGCAACATTTATCTGAAGCTTTAGATATTTCTTCAAATGAAGAAATTGGTATTCAAAACTCATTCTATTCCTTAGAAAATAGTTTGCAAAAAGTAAGTATATATTCTAAAAATTACGAAGAAATAGCAAACAGAGTTACAAGTATTAAATTAGAATTAGACGATGTTATTGCTGAATTAGAAAATGCAAATGATGAAGTAGATTTTAATCCGAATGAAATAGAAGAGTTAAATGATAGATTACAGTTAATTTATAATCTTCAGAAAAAACACTCGGTTAATTCTATTGAAGAATTATTAGTTATTTTCGAATCATTATCAGAAAAAGTAGCGCAAGTAGAAGATGCAGGAGCACTTATAGAAGCTAAAAATTCGGAGATAAAAGAAGTAACAAATAAATTAGATGAATTTGCTGTTTTAATTACTAAATCTAGAAATAAAGCAATTCCGAAATTACAAAAAGAATTAGAGTATTTATTAACTGAATTAGGAATGCCTAATGCACGTTTTTTAATTGAATTAAATGAATCGGAAACGTACTTTTCAAACGGAAAAGATGTGTTATCATTTTTATTTTCAGCAAATAAAGGCGGTAATTTTGGCGAACTTAAAAAAGTTGCTTCTGGTGGTGAATTATCAAGAATTATGTTATCTGTAAAAAAGATTTTATCAGAAAATATACAGCTTCCTACTATTATTTTTGATGAAATTGATACTGGAGTTTCAGGAGAAGTATCTAATAAAATAGCCAAAATAATGCAAGACATGGGAGTCGATATGCAAGTTATAACGATTACGCATTTACCTCAAATTGCAGCTAAAGGCTTACAACATTATAAAGTATTTAAAGGCGAAGAAAATGGCGTAACAACATCGAACTTAAAATTATTGTCAGTTGATGAACGTATAATTGAAATAGCTGAGATGTTAAGCGGAAAAGACGTGTCTGAAAGTGCTTTAATTCACGCAAAAGAATTATTAAATTAATAATTACATACAGTAAAAAGTAAAATATGTACAATTTATTAAAAGGTAAAAAAGGAATTATTTTTGGTGCATTAGATGAAAATTCTATAGCATGGAAAGTAGCTGAACGTGCTTATGAAGAAGGAGCAGAATTTGTGCTAACTAATGCGCCTGCGGGAATGCGTTTAGGAAATATTGATGATTTAGCGACTAAAACAGGCGCTGTTGTTATACCTGCTGATGCAACTTCTATGGATGATATTACAACTTTAGTTGAAAAATCTATGGAAATTTTAGGCGGAAAAATAGATTTTGTATTGCATTCTATAGGGATGTCTGTTAATGTGCGTAAAAAACGTCATTACACTGATCCTAATTACGATTTTACAGCAAAAGGTGCTGATGTTTCTGCAGTTTCTTTTCATAAAGTAATGAATGTTTTATACAACAAAAAAGCCATGAATGAATGGGGAAGTATTGTTGCTTTGTCATATATGGCGGCTCAACGTGTGTTTCCTGATTATAATGATATGGCTGATAATAAAGCGTATTTAGAATCGATTGCTCGTAGTTTTGGATACTTTTTTGGACGTGACCATAAAGTACGTGTAAATACTATTTCACAGTCGCCAACACCAACAAAAGCAGGACAAGGTGTAAAAGGTTTTGATGGCTTTATTTCGTATTCAGATAAAATGTCTCCTTTAGGAAATGCATCAGCATTAGAATGTGCAGATTATACGATTTCTTTATTTTCAGATTTAACAAGAAAAGTAACGTTACAAAATTTATTTCACGATGGAGGATTCTCTAATATGGGAGTTAGTACAGCCGTAATGGATAAATTTACAGAATTGTAATTTTAATAATCATAAAAAAATATATTAAAATGCAAATTATTAAATTTGCATTTTTTATTTATAACTATTTATATGAGCAATATTTTACAGATAGAAAAGGAGTTAGCTCCTTTAAGACAGCAATTAAAAGAACATACTTTATATGCATCACTAAAAAATATTAATGATGTAAAAATATTTATGGAATCTCATGTTTTTGCAGTTTGGGATTTTATGTCATTATTAAAAGCTTTACAATTAAATTTAACTTGTACTACTTTGCCTTGGCTTCCTGTGTCAACACCAAAAACAGCTCGGTTTATTAACGAAATAGTTTTAGGAGAAGAAACAGATGTAAATGAATTAGGCGTGCCTAAAAGTCATTTTGAAATGTATATTGATGCGATGAATCAAGCAGGGGCAAGTACTACTCAAATAGCTATTTTTATTGATGCTGTTATTGAAGGGAAAACGATAGAAGAAGCTTTAAATACTGCTGTTATTTTAAAAGAAGTAAAAGAGTTTGTTTTATTTTCTTTTGATGTTATAAACACGAATGCACCACATATTATTGCGGCTAGTTTTACCTTTGGTAGAGAAGATGTTATTCCTGATATGTTTTTTGAAATCGTTAAAAACACCGAAGAAAAAGAAACTACGACTTATAGTAAATTAACGTATTATTTAAACAGACATATTGAGTTAGATGGAGATGAACATGGTCCTTTATCATTAAAAATGATTGAAGAGTTATGTGGTAATGATGAGCAAAAATGGAATGATGTTTTATTATATGCTAAAAAATCTTTAGAGAAACGTATCAATCTTTGGAGTGGAATTACAAAAAAAATTAATGAACATGTTTTAATATAATGAGTTTACAATTTTCAATAATAGTACCTGTTTATAATCGTCCGAAAGAAATTGAGGAGTTATTAGAAAGTCTTACAAAGCAAGATTTTAATGAAAAATCATCAGAAGATTTTGAGGTTGTTATTGTAGAAGATGGTTCAGAAAAATCTTCTAAAAAAATTGTAGATAAATATAAATCAACTTTAAATATTTCCTATTTTTTTAAAGAAAATAGCGGAGCAGGAGCAAGTAGAAATTACGGAATGCAAAGAGCTTCAGGAAATTATTTTATCATTTTAGACAGCGATGTTATTGTTCCTTCTGAATATTTATCCGAAGTAAAAAAAGCATTAAAAGATAATTATACTGATGCTTTTGGTGGTCCTGATGCTGCACATAGTAGTTTTACCGATTTACAAAAAGCAATTAATTATTCTATGACATCGGTATTAACAACTGGTGGAATTAGAGGTAAGAAAAAAGGAGTTGGTAAATTTCAGCCACGTAGTTTTAATTTAGGTATTTCAAAAAAAGCTTTTATAAAAACGAAAGGATTTTCAGAAATGAAAGCGGGTGAAGATATTGATTTAACTTTCCGTTTATGGGAAAATGGATTTGAGACACAGTTAATTGAAAGTGCTTTTGTGTATCATAAACGAAGAAGTACTATTAAGCAGTTTTTTAAACAAACGTTTGCTTTTGGAACTGCACGACCTATTTTAAATGCGAAATATCCTGAAACAGCAAAATTAACATATTGGTTTCCTAGCTTATTTATTTTAGGTTTTCTGATGATTATGGTGCTTTTTATCTTCGGATATTGGCAATTCTTTATTTTTTATGTTATTTATTTTACCGCTATTTTTATAGATTCTTATCTGAAAAACAAAAATTTAAAAGTTGCTGGTTTAAGTAAATTAACAACATTAGTACAATTTATGGGATATGGATTAGGGTTCTTGCAATCTAAGTTTATAAAAAAATAAAAGCACTCAATTTGAGTGCTTTTTAATAGTTTTTAGTTGTATACTAAAAATCACTTTCTTCCATAATATATTCCATTAAAGAACGATAATCTTCTTCTATATAAGTTATTTCGGTAAAATTTTTATTACTATTAAAATAGTATTTTTTTTCATCTTTTGCGGTAACATACCAAAAGTATTTATTTTGATATTCAACACCTTGATTAAAAGAAAAATCAGAGGTTATTTTTTCTTTAGATATTTTTTTTGCAATTTCTATTTGTGTTGATACAAACTCAATATAAGAATCATTGTCTTGAGCATTTATTTTAATAGTTGTTGCTAATAAAAAAAAAGTCAATAAGAATAATTTTTTCATTTTATTGGTGGTTTAGTTTCGTATTTCAAAGACGAATTTAAATAATTGTTAAAATATTTTCAGGAGGACGACCAATTACTGCTTTATTATTGTTGATAACAATCGGGCGTTCAATTAATTTAGGATTGTCAATCATCGCTTTTATAACTTGGGCATCTGATAATTCTTTTCCTTTGAATTCTTCTTTCCAAATTTTTTCATTTTTACGAACTAATTGAATAGGAGCGATATTTAATAAATCAATAATTTCAGTTAATTGTTTTTCTGTAGGAATAGTTTCTAAGTATTTTACAACTTCGAATTCTTTTTTTGAATTTTCTAAAATCTCAATACCTTGACGAGATTTTGAACAACGTGGATTATGATATATTTTAATCATTTTATTTTTAGTTTATTTTTCTTTTTGCCCGTTAAGCATTAAATACGATTTTAAAAACGGATTAATATTTCCGTCCATAACAGCATCTACATTTCCTGTTTCATGGGCTGTACGTACATCTTTTACTAATTTATAAGGATGCATTACATAATTTCTAATTTGACTTCCCCATTCTGTTTTTAGTTTTCCTGCTTCAATATTTTCTCTGGTAGCTAATCTTTTTTGTAATTCGATTTCATACAATTGCGATTTTAACATTTTTAAAGCTGTAGCTCTGTTATCGTGTTGAGAACGTGAGTTAGAGCATTGAATTTGAATACCGCTTGGTTTGTGTGTTAATTGAACCTTTGTTTCTACTTTATTTACATTTTGTCCACCAGCACCGCTAGAACGTGCCGTAACAATTTCTATATCGGCAGGATTTATATCTATTTCAATAGTATCATCAGCAACAGGATATACATATACAGAGCCAAAAGTAGTGTGACGTTTACCATTACTATCAAAAGGAGAAATTCTTACTAATCTATGTACGCCGTTTTCACCTTTTAACCATCCGAAGGCATAATCGCCATCAAATTCCATAGTAACCGTTTTTACACCAGCAGTATCACCTGCCTGATAATTTAATGTTTTTAAGTTGAAGCCTTGTTTTTCTGCCCACATAGTGTACATGCGCATTAACATTTCTACCCAGTCACAACTTTCAGTACCACCAGCACCAGCCGTAATTTGAATGGTTGCACTTAAATTATCACCTTCTTCGGAAAGCATATTTTTAAATTCAATATCTTCTAAAAAAGAAATTGTTTTGTTAAATTGCTCAATAACTTCGTTCTCTTCAACTGCATCTTCTTTATAAAAATCATACAATACAGTAAGGTCTTCATTTAGTGAAATAACAGTATGGTAATCATTGACCCATTTCTTTTTAACACGTAAAGACTTCATAAACATTTCGGCTTCCTTCGGATGATTCCAAAAGTCAGGATCCATAGTTTTGTCTTCTTCGTTGCTTATTTCAATCAACTTTTTGTCAATTTCTAAATAGTTTTTTAACTTAACTATTCGTTCTGATATATTTTTTAATTGTTCTTGTGTTATCATAATCAATACAAAAATAAGTTAAATAATAAGATTGAATAAGCTAGATCTATTAATAACTAACAGTTTTTTGATAATTTTTTTAAATCGGATATTTTATTAGAGAAGTTTATCCCCATTATATAATTAGTATAATGGGGATAAATAATATTGTTTAGTGAAATTTTATTAGAAAAATACTCTTATAAAAGGTGAAATAGCATTAGCGTTAATACTTCTGTTTTTCTTGTATATTACATCATATTGAATTCCAAGAGTAACTTTACCTGTTATGTATGCAGCTCCAATGTTTAGTGATGGGTAACCATATTTTTCTTTAATTTTATCAATTGTTTTATTAACATAAGATTGTAGTAATTCTCCAGAAAACTCTATAGTAGGAATAGGTCTATATAAAGTAATAATACCAGCAGAATATACATTCGAGCTATAACCTTTGCTTTTGTTGTGTAAATAACCAATACTACCTCCAATAGAAAATTCTTCATTAAAATCATAAACTAGGCTTGGTGTAATAGATAAAGTAGTGCTGTTTTCTCCTAAACTAAAACCAAAGCTACCTCCTAATCGGATATTACCGAGTAAGTTAGATTCTTGAGCAAAACTAAATGCTGAGCATAAAAAAAGACAAAGAGTAATTATTTTTTTCATAGTAGTTAATTTGAATCTTCAAATTTAGTCAATTCTTTATAGTTTTTATTTAATTTTCGTAATAAGATACCGTAAAGTAATTGATAAAATAACCAAAATAATACTAAAAATATCAGTAAAAACAAGATTTGAGAAATCAGTATTACTGTAAAAAAATTAGTATTATTAATAATTAAGTTTTCAGTATTAAAAACTTCTTTGAAATTATTTTTATCACTAAAAATGATAATATTTATTATTAGCGATAAAATAATAAAAGTAATTAGGTTGTAATACACATAAAACTTAACTGTTTTTCTAACTTTAAATATTTTATTAAGTAACTCTTTAGTATTATCCATTACAGAAATGGATGTGTAATTTTTGTAAAATATATATAAAAAAACAATAATAACTATGTAATGAATATAATATGTGAAATTAATAAAAGAGGTTAGATTTAATTGGTCATAAACTTTCATATACTCGCTATTAGCGGTAAGTATGTTTAACAGTATCCAAAAAGAAAATTCTAATATTCCAATAATAAAAATCCATTTGACTATTGATGATGACTTGGAATGTGCCATTTTATAAATATCAACCTTAGAAACTGTATTTATTTCCTCAGGTTGATTATTCCATGCTGTTTTATATTTATCTAAATCCATATGTTTATGGGTTTAATACTTTTTTTAATTTATCTTTTGCTCTATTCATTTTAACCCGAGCGTTTACTTGGCTAATACCTAAGGTTACAGCTATTTCTTTGTAGGGTTTGTCTTCTAGATACAAAAATATAAGCGCTTTATCAATATCATTTAATTTGCGAATAGCTTTGTATAATTCTTTTAATTGTAATTCTTCAGTATCGTCATAGTCCTCTGCTTTTATTTTAAAAGTATAGTCGGTAATATCTTGTGTTTTTACAGTTCTTGTTGATTTTCTGTATAAAGAAATTGCTGTATTTAAAGCAACTCTATACATCCAAGTACTAAATTTAGCATCACCTCTAAACTTGCTGTAGTTTTTCCAAAGCTGAATTGTTATTTCTTGAAACAAATCATTGTGCGCATCTTTATTTGTAGTATAAAGCCTACAAATTTTATGCACAACATTTTGATTTGATTCAAAATCAGATAAAAAATTATTTTCTAGTTCCTTTTCCACTAAGTTTACTACAGTTGGTAAATTATAAGTAGCTCAAAAATACGATTTGTTACAGTTCATCCTAAAAAAAATACAAGTCAGTTATTTTTAGTGTAATAAAAGCTATTTAAAAAGCATCTTTGTAAGGAATTAACATTTAAAAAAATAACTTATGAAATTTATAATAGTATTCTTTATAATCGTATTATTTTTTATCACTGAAATAATAACAACCAAATAATAATATAAAAGATGAAAAAAAATATACTTCTTTGTTTAAAAATTACTTTAATTTTTGGTGTGTTTTTTATATTGATAAATAAACAATTTACATTAAAAGGTGTTTTTTTAACATTTCTTATTTCAGGAATTTATTCTTTTGGATTAGGTTTAGGTAATGGTTTTTTAAATGATTATTTAAGTAGAAAATGGAGTTGGATTACGCAAACAAATAAACGTGTTTGGGCAGGTATTATAGGAACTTTTTTATATACTATCCCTGTAATATTGGCAATTCATTACTTTTTGTTTGTTGTTTTATATGATGAAAATCCACAACACTTTTTTTCTGGAAAAATGATTTGGGTACATTTATTTTGGATAATTTTTGCCTTTGCAATTTCGGCATTTTTACATGCCAGAGGTTTTATGATTAATTGGAAAGCATCAGTAAAACAAGAAACAACACAACATGAAATTGTAGCAAAAACTGAAACAGCAAAATTTGAAAGTTTAAAAAATCAGTTAGATCCTCATTTTTTATTTAATAGTTTAAATGTGTTAGTTTCTTTAATCGGTGAAAATCCAAAACAAGCAGAAAGATTTACGACAAAATTATCAAAAGTATATCGCTATGTTTTGGAACAGCGAAATAAAGAATTAATTCCGTTAGAAGAAGAATTGAAATTTGCAAGAACTTATATGGAACTTTTACAAATGCGATTTGAAGATGCCATAGAATTTAATATTCCTACTACAATAAGTAATTCAGAATTAAAAATAGTGCCATTATCATTACAATTATTACTAGAAAATGCAGTGAAACATAATGTAGTTTCATCAACAAAACCATTAGAAATAAAAATTTTTGAATCAGGTGATTTTCTGCAAATTCAAAATACGGTACATCCTAAAGAAGTTATTGGAAAAAGTACAAAAGTAGGTTTAAGAAATATTGCAGATCGGTACGGTTTAATAACTGATAAATCTGTAGAAATTAAAAATAATAATAAAATATTTACGGTGAGTCTGCCTCTATTAACAAAAACAAAAAATATGTCATTTAATAATAATAGCATCGAAAATAGTAAGTATATAAAAGCTGTCGAAAAAGTAGAGAAGTTGAAAGAGTTATATCAGAATTTAGCATCTTATTGTGTTGTGATTCCTTTTTTAATTTTTATCAATTTAAAATTTTCACCACAATTTCATTGGTTTTGGTTTCCCATTTTTGGTTGGGGAATAGGTTTGATTTTTCATTTTTTAGAAATAAATAATTATAATATTATTTTAGGTGAAAACTGGGAAGAACGTAAAATTAATGAAATTATGAAAAAAAATAAATAATATGGAGATAACACAAACAGAAGAAGCAAGGTATTTATTAGCAAAGAAAAGAGTAAAAAAGATACAAGGAGTTTATACACATTCAGTAATTTATTGTGTAGTAATATCTGTTATTATTTTTATAAACTTAAAATTTGAACCACATTTTCATTGGTTTTGGTTTTCGCTAATTGGTTGGGGAATTGGACTTTTATCGCATTGGTTAAGTGTTTTTGCATTTAAGAAAACGGATTTTGTGAAAAACTGGGAAGAGCTTAAAATTAATGAATTAATTAATGAAAATAAAAATGGTAAATAAGATGAGAACAGAAGAACAGAAATATATACGAGCAAAAAAACGTGTTGATAAAATAAAGAAATTTTATACGCATTTTGCAATTTATATAGTGGTTAATATTTTTATATCGGCAGTGGTTATTTTTGGAATGATGAACGATGGTTATTATGATTTTTGGAAAGCAATTAATCATTTTGCAGTTTATTCTACTTGGTTATTTTGGGGAATTGGATTGTGTTTTCATTGGCTAAATGTTTTTGGATCTAATTTATTCTTAGGTAAAAACTGGGAAGAACGTAAAATTAATGAATACATGAATGATAATTAATAGAATAAATATATGAATGTTATTATTATAGAAGATGAAAAACCAGCTGCTAGGCGTTTAAAAAGAATGCTTTCTGAATTAAATATTGAAGTTCAAACAATGTTGCATTCTGTTGAAGAATCTATTAATTGGTTTCAAAATAATAAACATCCCGATTTAATTTTTTTAGATATTCAATTATCTGATGGATTATCATTTGAAATTTTTGAAGAAATTGAGGTGAAATCAGCCATTATTTTTACAACTGCTTATGATGAATATGCATTAAAAGCATTTAAATTAAATTCGATAGATTATTTATTAAAGCCACTTGATGAAGACGAATTAAAGGTTGCGATTGATAAATTTAAAGAGCATCAACCTAAAAAATCAGATGTAAAAGTTAATATTGATGATATTCGAAAGTTGTTAATAAATCCTGTTGATAGAAAGTTTAAAAAACGATTTACAATTAAAGTTGGACAACATATAAAAATGATACCTATTAATGAAATTGTTTGTTTGTATTCAGAAAATAAAGCAACGTATATTCATGTAAACACAAATCGAAATTATTTAATAGATAATTCTTTAGAATATTGGGAAGAACATTTAAATCCTGAACATTTTTTTAGAGTAAATAGAACTTTTATCATCCGTATAAATGCAATAAAAGATATTATATCTTATACAAATTCTCGTTTAAAATTAGTGTTACATTTTTATGATGAATCAGAAATAATAGTAAGTAGAGAACGTGTAAAAGCTTTTAAAAATTGGATTGATTGATTTTTTATTACCGATATTTACAACTTTATATATTTTTTTTTATAAAGAGAATATCAGTATGAACAGAATTAAAACATTCTAAACTTAAGTAATGAATAAAATGATTTACTATATAATATCGTTACTAATATTAATTGTAATAGCTTTTAAAATTTTCGGTAATTCTGTTCCAAAGGATATTAATAAATATAAATTTCTCTTCAGAAATGACATATTCAGCAGTTCAAAAAAAGAAGGACAGAAAGGTAGTGGAATATATAAATTAGCTCCTGTAATGCGAGGAAAAGCTTACAAACCTTATTATGTTTACTTTCCTGAAAAAGAGCAATATTTAGTTTGTAGTCGTTTAGAGCCTTTTGGGTTTAGGCGTTACGATGCTTATGCGCCTCCTTTTAAAAAAGAAATAATTAGCCATGTTTTACTAAATAATAAAGGAGAGATAGTACAAAATTTTGATACTGAATTTAATTTTTCGCACCGTTCGGGTATCTTTTTTACACAGGATTTTTATATAAATTGGCTCGATTCGGGTGATACCACTAAGTTGTCTTATGCTGGTGTTTACAATAAAGATGTAAAAATGAATAAAATACAATTTGCGGATAAATTTCGTGAATTATACGCTAAATCAGATTATACAGAATATGTTAATTTACGTACAAAATATAGCGATGATATAGGAAAAGGTGTTGTTTTTAAAATAAAAAAAGAATGGCATATTTTACTTGATGCCGTAATGGATTCGCATATATATGCTGGTAATTTTAAAGAGAATGAAAAAACGGGAGTTGATAGTTATATCTATTCTTTAAAATTTGATTACAATGATCCAGATTATAAATTAACAAATCCTTATCCTCAATCGTCATCTTTGATTAAAAGTGTTTATTTAGAAACAAGTAATTCACGACCTTATCGGTTTAATAGTAACGTTACTAATGATGGTTTAAAGTTGGTGAAATATCAAAAATTGTCTTCTACTGGTTGGCAAGGTATTGCAGCGATTAAAGGAATTCCAATTTTTGTACCAGGTACTGGAGAAGGTATTGCTTATATGCAATACAAAATAGGGAATGAAACTATTCATTTTAAAATTCCAGATGTTATAAAATACGATTATCGTTCTGTTTATAATTTAGGTGTACGAACCTTTAAAATACCTACTGAATTACAAATTACTGAACCATTAGTTTTTATAGAATCAATCCAAAGTTTTGCGCATTACCAAAGAATAGGAGGAGGCGTTTATGTTGTAAAACCTTGCAAAATATCAGAATATATTTCTAGTTTACCTAAAGGTATTAGTGAAGAACGTTATGGTAAATTACCTCTATCATTACAGGTTGCCTTATTAGATTTAGAAGGTACAACCGAATTAAAAACTGAAAAGTGGTATCCAGAAATTAAACTTTTATCTAACCTGAAATATTTGAAAATTACAGGTATGATACCTATTTTACCTGATGATATTTCTGTACTTAAAAAGCTAGAGGTACTCGACCTTGGTAGCTGTAGAATAAATGATATTTCTGATAAAATAGCAGAGTTAAAGGAGTTAAAAGTTTTAAATCTTTTTTCAAATAATTTAAATGGTTTCCCTTTAGAAATTTGTAAATTAAAAGAACTTACCCATTTAAATATCGGTTTCAATAATATTGCTGAAATACCAAGTTGCATTTCTAACTTATCTAAGTTACGTGAGTTGAACTTATTATCTCTTGATTCGATATCGTTGCCCGAAACAATGGTTAACATGAAAGAATTAAGAATAAGACGAACTGAAAATTTAAAAGAAACATTATCTGAAAACTTTCATTTTCTATTTAAAGAATAGAGACAATAAATGTTGATTAATAATGTTTCTATACATTTATTTATTTATTCGTGTAAATATTTTTTTAGAAAAATTTAATACTGAAAAATTAGTTTTATTAACTAGTACTTCTTTTAATGATTGTTCTTTTTCTTTTTTCTCTAGATAAAAAGGGTCTTTATGAAATTCATAAATAAATTCTTTTGCAATATATTTATAACTACTCCATTCTTTTTTAATTTTTGAAGAATGGTTTTCAAGAGACCAAATTTGAAAATTGTTACTTTTAAAAAAGTGAAAAACAGTTGTTTCTAAATCTT
This sequence comes from Tenacibaculum salmonis, assembly GCF_041053065.1. Classification (NCBI taxonomy): domain Bacteria; kingdom Pseudomonadati; phylum Bacteroidota; class Flavobacteriia; order Flavobacteriales; family Flavobacteriaceae; genus Tenacibaculum; species Tenacibaculum salmonis. Next base: position 155,944 of record NZ_JBFCVV010000001.1, read on the forward strand.
CATGATTACGCTCTAAACCATGAATTAATCTCATAGATACTGTTTGCCATTTTAAAGAAAAATTTAACCACCACATATAATCGTATAAGGTAATTATTTCAAAAGGTGATTGCTTTATTACAGGGTTTATAAAATCAATAATTTGATTAGTAAATTTATCTGTACCTAATTTTCTAGAAATAATAAACTCTAAAATATCTTCATAAGGGCTAAAAGCATCACCTGTTATAACAGGATATTTAAGTTTATCACTACCAAAAAGTTGGTCGCCATGTTCGCCAGTTATAATAGTTTCTATTGGTTGAATATGATTAAAGATAGTTGTTTTAATCATTTCATAATTAAGCTTATTTTCAATAATATCATTAAAAAAAGTAGGATATTCTATAATAGATTCTTTTGAAAGTAAAATAGTTAATCGATTGATTTTATCAATATATTTTAATTCATTTATTAACGATATTAATGCTACGGTAGAATCAATTCCACCAGACCATAAAACCTTAATTTTTCCATGGGTAGTATCAATTATTTCACAAGCTCTTTCACTACATATTTCTGAAAATGTTTTTGATGTATTTGATATTTGAGGAATTTTATCTAATATAGTAAAATCAATTCCTGAATCTAAATTTTGTGTACGGTCAATTAAAGTAGCTCCAAAAAAAATACAACTTTGTAAGTAGATAGGATTTGCTTTTTTCTTAATTTCTTTATTATTGAATAATTGTTTTTTAGATAAATAGTAAATACTATTAAGATTTGACAAAGGCATCATGACGTATTTTTTTACAAGTATTCAAATATATTTTTAGCTTATCTTCTAATAATGATTTTTCAAAATCTCTAATAGAACCTGTATAAAGTCCTGAAAAATTAAATTTTTCAGCTTTTGTAGTAATTTGAAGCAGTAAAAATTTCTTTTTAAAAATCCAAAAACCATTTACAGCTTCTATAATCCAGATATTTTTCTTGCGGCTTACTTTGTAAGTTACATTATATTTTACCTGTTTTTTAGAGTGAGTTCCCGATTCATAATTAACAATTTTTTCTCTAATCAGGAAATCTCTTTTTTTAGTTTTACACATTTCATTAAAATCTTTAAGAAATACATTAACAATTTCATCAATTTTTTCGTTGCTCATTTATTAAATCATTATAGTACCGTTAAACATAGGGTGATTTTTCTCTATTGCACCAACAGAAGAAAAAATATGTAAAGGAATTGCAATTAAAGGCTTTTCTCTATCTGTTTCAAAATGATGAGGACACATTGGTTCAAGAATGCAAACTGAACCTGGTTTTAATTCTGTAATTATATTTTTATTTTCAATTCCAACAATACTTTTTCCAAACCCTTCAATAATTAAAACAACTCTAACAGTTGAATGAATATGATGCTCTTGCTCTTTACTAAAAGCAGGCATTTTTAAGTATTGTAATGTAGGGTCGCCTAATCTTATCGGTGGAAATAATTGTTTTGTAGAACAGCCATTTACGTAAGGTAAAGTGGTAACTCCTTCCATTGATATAGAAGCTTCAGGAGGCATATATCCTCGGATTACTGTTGCTAAATGAGTTGATTCAATTTTGCAAGGACCTTTTTTTACTTTAGCAAATTTTAAATCTTCATCAAAATAATATACGCAATCTCCAAGTTCTACTGTAATTGTATGATTTCCAATAAATGATTGAAAGAAGTAAAGTTGATTTGAATCACTTTTAAATATGCTAGGTGATTTAGTATCAAAGTAATGAACTCCAAATGTTTCGTTTGTCATTGATGTGTTTTTATTTATCATCAAATCTAAGAAAATTTAATCAACTTTTAAATTTATAAAAAACAGACGGTATAGTGTTATATTATAAGTTTTAAAAAAGAAATCACTTTACTTTTTATAGTAAAATGATTTCTTTAAAAAGTTTTTTTTGTTAAAAACTAATAAATATTAATAACAGGTTCTTTTAAAAGCATCGAAGAAATTTCATCAATAAATACATTGAAATGACTAGATGAATTATGAAAATCGACAGCAGTTTCATTTAGATATTCCTCGTAAAAAAGATACGCATTTTCGTTATAAATATCCTTGTGTAATCGATAGGTAATACAGCCTTCTTCTGCATTACTTTTAGTAACAATAGTTGCTGCTAAATTTAAAAATTTAGTTTCAAATTTTTTGTTGATGCTTATTTGTGCTACAATTGTTTTTTTCATGATGTTTATTTAAATTTAATAAGTAAAAGTAGTAGAATATTTACAAAAATATTTGTTAAAAAAAATGCTCTTAATCATGTTTTTGCGCTTTTATAAAATCTGAAATTAAATAACTAATAAATTTTCCTACTTGATTTATAGCAGAAGAATCTTGCATTACCGAAGGTGCTCCTTCACAAATATGAATATAACTAGCGTTTTTATTTTTAGCGAAATAATATACAAATTCACGAGCTTGTTGCGTTGTAAATCCGCTAGGAGTCATAGCACTACTCGGAAAATTTTGAATACAATCTAAATCTATTTCGATACCAAAAGGTTTTTCTTGAATAAAATTTTTGGCACGTAATAATTCATTTTCAAAAGGTATCGATTTATATATTTCTAACTCTTCATAAGTATTATATCCAATATTTATATTACTATGAATATAATCGAAAATATATTGAGGTGTGTAATTTTCATGCAAACCAAACATAAAATATTTATCTAAATACTTATTTTCAATAGCGTAAGAAAATCCGTTACCACTATGGCGTTCTTCTAATTTACGTAAATCAGTATGAGCATCTAAATTGATAACATTTATTGATTGATTTTTTCCTTCGGATAATCCTTTTAAATTACCATAAGCATTATTATGTCCGCCACCAATTATAATTGGAATCTTATTGTTTGTTATAATTATTTTGATGATATTAGATAATTCTTTATCGATAGCTTTTACTAATAAATCACCTTTTTCTCTATCAGTAGCATCAAAGTTTAAAACACTGTCTAAATAATCCAAATAGCCTAAAACAAGAATATCTTTTCCTTCTATAAATTGATTTTCCTGAATGTTTAAAAATGATTTTAAAGCAGGGATAAAAGCAGTATGTGCACCACCATTTCCGTAATTTATTTTTACTCCAATATCTTCAGGTACGCCAATAATAACAAATTTAGCCGTACAGTTTTGAAGTTTATCAATAGTTGAAATTGTTTGTATATGTTGTCCTATTTTTGTTTCTCCTTCACGTGGATTTACAAAATCGATTATATCTTTTTGAGAAAAAATTTGTAACATTTTAAATAGCTTTTCCGTTAATAAAAACAGTGTCAATTAATACTGAACCAAAGTTGTAAGGAATTGCACTGTAACTTAAAATTTCTTTTGTAATGATAAAATTAGCCTTTTTTCCTTTGGTAATACTTCCAACTTCTTCGGATAAATCCATTGCATAAGCACCGTTTATAGTTGCTGCATTTATGGCTTCTTCAGGAGTCATTTTCATTTTGATACAAGCGGTTGCAACTACAAAATTCATATTTCCAGAAGGCGTAGAACCTGGGTTAAAATCGGTTGCTAAAGCTAAAGGTAATCCTGCTTCAATAATTTTACGAGCAGGAGTATAAGGAATACTTAAAAAATAAGAACAAGATGGCAAAGCAACAGGCATCGTATTTGTGTCTTTTAATGTATTAATATCATCTATATTCATAATTTCTAAATGGTCAACAGACAAAGCATCATGTTTTACACTAACTTGAACTCCGCCAATAGTTGTAAACTGATTTACGTGTACTTTAGCTCTTAAGCCGTGTTTTTTACCAGCTTCTAAAATTCGGTCGGTATCTTTTACTGAAAAATAACCAGTTTCACAAAAAGCATCAATAAAATCAGCTAAATTTTCTTCGGATATTTTAGGTAACATTTCATTGATAATTAAATCAATATAACCGTTTTTATTATCTTTATATTCCTTCGGAAAAGCGTGTGCACCCAAAAAAGTTGCTTTAATAGAAAGTTGATAATTTTCTTTTAATTTTTTAATAACACGCAACATTTTTAATTCAGCATCAACTGTTAAACCATAACCCGATTTAATTTCAACAGCGCCCGTACCAAGTTTCATAATTTCCTCTAAACGAACCGCCGATTGTGTATATAAATTTTCTTCTGAGGTTTGTTGTAATTTTTTTGCGGAATTTAAAATCCCCCCGCCGTTATTGGCAATTTCCTCGTAGGTTAATCCGTTAATTCTATCTACAAATTCTTGTTCTCGGTTTCCTGCATACACAATATGCGTATGAGAATCACACCAAGTTGGAAGAATCATTTTGCCAGTGCAATCAATTTTTTTATCAAAATTCACGACTTTTAAATTATCTAATTTTTCCATTTTACCAAAATCAATAATTCTATCGTCTTTAATTAATAGAAAAGCGTTTTTTATCGTTGGTAAAATTCCCATTTCTTTTCCCGAAACTTTTTTAATAGAAGGTTCTCTAATCTGAATTAATTCTTTGATATTTATAAATAAAGTTTTCATCTGAGTTTCTTGATTTTGTGATACAAATTTACGCTAAAAAGGATAAAACTGTTTTTATTTATTAGAGATATGTTTTTTATTATAATTCTTTTTTAGTGTGTTTTTTCCTTGTTATTACTCGTGACGATAAGCGTAAGAAGTCGAAAATAGAAAATATTTTAGTTTTAGATAGTCATTTTTCACTCTTTTTAGGTTTTTTATTTAGCAGAAATATCATTTTGTGTAGTGGTTTAAAATTAGTATAAATGCCTAGCCCCGATTGTAGCAATTGTTTGAGCTCTCTGGCTTTTTTTAGCCAGAAGCGAGTGCGGAAAGCGGGAAATTGCTTCAAATAATTTATATTTTTTTTCGCTTTAATTTTGATGAAAAGTGGCTTGATTTTACGCCAAAAGAACAAACTTATTTTATTATTAAAATAAATTCATCAAAAAAAAACAATAAAAAAATTAGGATATTAACTTTTATTATTTGAATATTTGTGCTCACAAAGTTCAATAACTTATTGACAATGTTATCAAGAAAGGTGGAGGGATAGACCCTACGAAACCTTAGCAACCCTTTGTTTAAGTCAAAGAAGGTGCTAAATTCTACTTAATTTTAGATTCATTTATCTAAAATTGGATAGATAACTCAAAAGTAATTACTCCTCTGTAATTGCTATAATTCTTTATAACATTTTTCTAGTAAGTCCATCAATTTTTATTGATGCATTCAACTTTTGTTTTAATTTTTATTATCTCAAAAAACAAGAAAAATGAGTACACAAAATTTTGCAACCAACGCGTTGCACGCAGGACATGACGTAAAACAAACAGGAGGTACAAGAGCTGTTCCTATTTATCAAACAACATCGTATGTTTTTACTGATTCCGATCATGCAGCAAACCTTTTTTCATTAAAAGAATTAGGTTTCATTTACACACGTTTAAATAATCCTACCAATCAAATTTTACAAGAACGTTTAGCTAGTTTAGAAGGAGGAACAGGAGCTGTTGTTTTTGCATCAGGTACAGCAGCTATATCTACAGGGTTACTTACGTTATTAAAAGCAGGAGACCATATAGTTGCATCAAGTAGTTTATATGGTGGAACTTATAATTTATTAAATGTTACTTTACCTAGATTAGGTATTACAACTACTTTTGTTGATGCTTCTAATCCTGATAATTTTGGAAAAGCAGTACAAGAAAATACAAGAGCTTTTTTTGTAGAGTCATTAGGAAACCCTAAATTAGATGTATTAGACTTAAAAGCAATATCAGTACACGCTAAAAAGGCAGAAGTTCCTTTTATTGTAGATAATACTGTTGCTACACCAGCTTTATTAAATCCAATAGAACATGGTGCAAACATTGTAATTCATTCGTTAACTAAATATATTGGTGGTCAAGGAAATTCATTAGGTGGAGCAATTATTGATGCAGGAACTTTTAATTGGGCTAATGGTAAATTCCCTGAATTTACTGAGCCATCTGCAGGATATCATGGTTTAGTGTATAATGATGTTTTAGGAGCTGCTTCTTATACTTTTAAATTAATTTTAGAAGGATTACGCGATTTTGGAGGTGCTTTAAGTCCTACAAATGCGTTTAATATTATTCAAGGATTAGAAACCTTAAACATCAGAATAAAAAAACACAGTGAAAATGCTTTGGATTTAGCAAATTGGCTAGAAACACAAAGTGAAGTAGCTTGGGTTAATTATCCAGGCTTAGAAAGTAGTAAATATAAAATTTTAGCTGATGAATACTTACCAAAAGGACAAAGTGGTATTGTAACATTTGGTGTAAAAGGAGGTTATGAAGCTGCTAAGAAAATAGCAGATAATACAAAGCTTTTTTCATTATTAGCAAATATTGGAGATACAAAATCTTTAATTATTCATCCAGCAAGTACAACACATCAACAGTTAAGCGAAGAAGCACAACAAAGTGCTGGTGTTACTAATGACTTAATTCGTTTATCAGTAGGATTAGAAGATATAGAAGACTTAAAAACAGATTTAAAAGTATCTTTTTCAAACATATAAAATAACAATTTTATAAAACGAATGTATTGACTTTTATTTTTTTTGAAATAAAATTATATTCATATAAATCATTCGTTTTTATATTTAAAATATATCATCTTGACAAATAATTTATCTCATATAAAAATTGTAAATTTTACCACTGAGCGTGGTGTTCTTTTTAATGAAATTCCTTTAAGTTATGAGGTTTTTGGTAAAGAGTTGGGTACTGCTCCGGTAATATTAATTAATCATGCATTAACAGGTAATAGTAATGTTGCTAATCCAAAAGATGGCTGGTGGAAAGATTTAATAGGGAAAAACAAAGCTATTGATACGGCTGATTACTCTATTTTATGTTTTAATATTCCTGGAAATGGTTATGATAGTTTTTTAATAGATAATTATAAAGGTTTTATAGCTAGAGATATAGCAAATATATTTTTAAAAGGATTAGAACAGCTTAAAATAAAAGAATTATTTGCCTTAATAGGTGGTTCTTTAGGAGGTGGAATTGCTTGGGAAATGGCTGTTGTAAATCCGAAAATAACACAAAAATTAATACCAATAGCTACCGATTGGAAATCTACTGATTGGTTAATAGCTAATTGTCAAATTCAAGAACAGTTTTTACTTAATTCAAGTAATCCTGTGCATGATGCACGTATGCATGCAATGTTATGTTATAGAACGCCAAAATCTTTTAAAGAGCGTTTTCATCGTTCTAAAAATGAAGAACAAAAAATATTTAACGTAGAAAGTTGGTTATTGCATCATAGTAAAAAATTACAAGAGCGTTATCAATTAGCATCTTATAAATTAATGAATCAATTATTAAAAACAATTGATGTTACTAAAGGAGGAAATAATTTAGATATTTTAGAGAAAATAGAAGCTGATATTCATATTATTGGTGTTGATTCTGATTTGTTTTTTACAGCTGAAGAAAATAGAGAAACTCAAAAAGAATTAGCATTAGTGCATTCGAATGTAACTTATAACGAGATAAATTCGGTACACGGACACGATGCTTTTTTAATGGAATATGAGCAGTTAGAAAAAATAATTACTCCTATTTTTAATCCAAATTCAAAAAAAAGAAAAATGAAAATATTAAAGTTTGGCGGAAAATCGTTATCAAATAACGGCATTAGTAATGTAATTTCTATTATTGAAGAAAAAGTAAATAATCAAGAAAAAATAGCTATTGTAGTTTCGGCAAGAGGTAATGCTACTGATGAATTAGAGAATATATTAAATAAATCAGCAAAAAATATAGCGTATCAAGAGGAGTTTGAAGCTTTTAAATATGAGCAATCAAAATTAACACCATTAGTTGATTTTTCATCAGAATTTACTCGCTTAGAAAAACTTTTTGAAGGAGTTAGTTTATTAGGTGATTTTAGTGAAAAAATAAAAGATGAGGTTTTAGCACAAGGAGAGCTTTTATCAATAAAAACAGTAGAAGAGCTTTTAAAACAAAAAGGAATAGAAGCAAATGCTACGGATGCTAGAACGTTAATAAAAACAGATGATAATTTTGGAAATGCACAACCAATTATAAATACATCAAAAGATAATGTTGTTGCCTACTTTAAAAATAATAAAGATGTTATAAATATTGTAACAGGTTTTGTCGCTTCTAATTCAAAAGGAGAAACAACTACTTTAGGTAGAAATGGTAGTAATTATACAGCATCATTATTAGCAAATTTTTTAGATGCAGGTGAATTACAAAATTATACACATGTTGATGGTATTTTTACAGCAAATCCTGATTTAGTTGCTGATGCAAAAAAAATAGAAGAACTATCTTTTTCTGAAGCTAATGAGTTAGCTAATTTTGGAGCTAATATTTTACATGCAAAAACAATTGTACCGTTATTAGAAAAGAATATTAATTTACGTATTTTAAACACTTTTAAACCTGAAGATAAAGGAACTTTAATAACATCTAAATCAAGTTCAAAAGGGATAAAATCATTATCTGTTTTAGATGATGTAGCTTTATTAAACTTTGAAGGTAGAGGTTTATTAGGTAAAGTAGGAGTAGATGCACGTATTTTTAGAGCTTTAAGTAATAGTGGAATTAGTGTAAGTATTATTTCGCAAGGTTCATCAGAAAGAGGTATTGGTTTGGTTATCAATAAAGATAAAGCTCAAGATGCTGTTAACGCATTAGAGCAAGAATTTGAAGGTGATTTTTATACAAAAGATGTAAATCAAATATCTATTGTTGATGATGTTTCTGTTATATCAATTGTTGGTCAAGATTTAAGTGAGTTTCATTTACCATATAATGCATTAATTAAAAATCAGATAGTTCCTTTATTATTTAATAATACTATTTCTGGTAAAAATGTATGTTTAGTTGTAAAAAAAGAACAATTAAATAAAGCATTAAATGTAATTCACGGACAAGTTTTTGGGGTTGCTAAAAAAATAAATTTAGCCATTTTTGGTAAAGGTTTAGTTGGTGGTACATTAATTAATCAGATTATAGAAAATACTAAATCGGTATTAGAAAGAAAAAAAATACAGCTGAATATTTTTGCAATAGCAGGTTCTAAAAAGGTTTTATTAAATCAGAAAGGAATTAATGAAAATTGGGAAGAAGATTTAGAAAATAGTACAGATGTATCATCTATAAATACTATTATCGATTTTGCAAAACAACATCACTTAGGAAACTTAATAGCTGTTGATAATACTGCAAGTGCAGATTTTATTGAAAATTATATTCCTTTAATTGAAGCAGGTTTCGATTTAGTATCTTCAAATAAAATAGCAAATACAGTAGCACATAGTTTTTATAAAGAATTAAGAAGTACTTTAGAGGAGAATAATAAATCATACTTATACGAAACAAATGTAGGGGCAGGTTTACCGTTAATTGATACGATTAAATTATTACATGATTCAGGTGAAAATATTACTCGAATTAGAGGTGTTTTCTCAGGATCATTAAGTTATTTATTTAATACTTTTTCTGCGGATGATGTCGCCTTTTCTGAAACACTTCAAGAGGCAATTGACCAAGGATTTACTGAGCCAGATCCTAGAGAAGATTTATGCGGAAATGATGTTGCTAGAAAATTATTGATTTTAGCAAGAGAATTAGATTTAGAAAATGAATTTGATGATATTATTATCGAAAATTTAATTCCAGAAGAATTTAGAGAAACTCCATCTGAAGAATTTTTATTAAATTTAAAAGCCTTAAATAAAACTTTTCAAGATAAAAAAGAAGCTCAAGAACCAGCGCATGTATTGCGTTATATTGGTGATTTGTCAGGAGATTTATCTAAAGAAAAAGGAAGTTTAGAGGTGAAATTAGTTTCTGTTCCAACAAGTTCTCCATTAGGAAGTTTAAAAGGTTCAGATGCTATTTTTGAAATATATACAGAGTCTTATGGAGAACAACCAATTGTTATTCAGGGGGCTGGTGCAGGAGCAAATGTAACAGCAAGAGGAGTTTTTGGTGATATTTTAAGATTAGCAAAAAATAACAATTAGGAACGAAGAGTCATTTGAATATACTAGGTTTTGTGTAATCTAGCTTTATAAAAAAATAAATAAATATGAGTAAAAATTTTGAAACCCAAGCGATAAGAACCCAAACAGAACGCTCGCAGTTTTCTGAACATTCTACACCTTTATATGTAACTTCTAGTTTTGTATTTGATGATGCTGAAGATATGCGTGCTTCTTTTGCTGAGGAAAAAGAGAAAAATTTATACAGTCGTTTTTCTAATCCTAATACAACTGAATTTGTAGATAAAATTGTAACGATGGAAAAAGCTGAAGCAGGATATGCTTTTGCTACAGGTATGGCAGCTGTTTTTTCTACTTTCGGAGCTTTATTAAGTGCTGGAGATCATATTGTATCTTGTAGATCGGTATTTGGCTCAACACATACTTTATTTACCAAATATTTTCCAAAATGGAATATTGAAACTAGTTATTTTAAAATAACAGAAGTTGAAAAAATTGAAGGTTTAATTCAACCAAATACAAAAATATTATATGCTGAGACTCCTACTAATCCAGGTGTAGATATTATTGATTTAGAGTTACTTGGTAAGATAGCAAAAAAACATAATTTATTATTAGTAATAGATAATTGTTTTGCTACACCATATTTACAAAATCCTATTGATTTTGGAGCAGATTTAGTAATACATTCTGCAACAAAATTAATTGATGGTCAAGGAAGAGTTTTAGGAGGTGTAACTGTTGGTAAGGCAGATTTAATACGTGAAATTTATTTATTTTCAAGAAATACAGGTCCTGCAATGTCACCTTTTAATGCATGGGTATTATCTAAAAGTTTAGAAACATTAAGTATTCGTGTAGAAAAACATTGTGAAAATGCCTTAAAAGTTGCGGAGTTTTTAGAAGCACATCCGAAGGTTAATTTAGTGAAATATCCGTTTTTAAAATCACACCCAAAATATGAAATCGCCAAAAAACAAATGCGTTTAGGAGGTAATATTGTTGCTTTTGAAGTAAAAGGAGGTATAGAAGCTGGTCGTAAGTTTTTAAATGCTATAAAAATGTGTTCTTTATCAGCTAATTTAGGAGATACAAGAACAATAGTTACACATCCTGCATCTACAACTCATAGTAAATTAAGTGTTGAAGATAGGTTAGAAGTAGGTATTACTGATGGCTTAGTTAGGTGTTCTGTAGGTTTAGAAAATGTAGTAGATGTAATTAATGATTTAAAACAGGCTCTAGAAAATTAAGAATTAAATAAAAAGTGTATTTTTGTAATATGCTTTCTAAAAAAACAAAATATGGAATAAAAGCACTTGCTTATATAGCTAGGCAAGAGCAAGGTTGCAAAGTGCAAGTAGCTACTATTGCAAAAGAAGAAAATATTTCACATAAATATTTAGAAAGTATATTACTTACTTTAAAAAAATCAGGTTTTTTAGGTGCTAAAAAAGGTAAAGGAGGTGGTTACTATATGTTAAAAGAAGCTTCTGAAATTAATATGACTGATGTTATTAGAACTTTAGAAGGACCAATAGCAATGTTACCTTGTGTTAGTTTAAATTACTATGAGAAATGTAGTGATTGCCCTGATGAAGATGCTTGCTCTGTGCATAAATTAATGATTCAAGTAAGAGATAATACACTACAAGTCCTTAAAAATAATACACTTGCCGATTTAGTATAAATTATTACAAATCTTATTATTTTGTGAATTTAAGACAACTTTTTTTAATTATTACAAATGAATTTATATATTTGTCGAATATTAAAACCTAGTTACCCGATAGGGAAATAGTATTTTGAAATGATTATAGAGCAATTAATAAAAAGTAAGAAAACTAATAAGACTAACGAAATTTCTGAAAATCCAGTTAGAAGCCTTGTTAAATCTGTAAGTTGGAGAGTAATAGGTACTATAGATACAGTTATAATTTCTTGGTTAATAACAGGTGAATTAGCATTAGCTTTTTCTATAGGAAGTATAGAGTTAGTTACAAAAATGGTTTTGTACTTTTTTCATGAAAGAGCTTGGAATAAAATAAAATGGGGAAAATAATGAGTTTAGATACAGAGTTAGATTTAGAAAAATTAAATAAAGATTTAGGTAAATTAAGTCCTAAAAAAATTATTGAATGGGCACTTTCTATAGCAAAGAAAGCAGTTGTAACAACTAATTTTAGACCTTATGAAGGCGCTATTTTACAAGCTGTATCTTCTGTTAAAAAAGATGTAGAAGTTATATGGTGTGATACAGGTTATAATACACCTCAAACATATAAACATGCTGAAACTTTAATTGACAGCTTAGGTTTAAATATTCAATTATATGTACCCAAACAAACAGTAGCACATAGAAATGTTACTTTAGGTTTGCCTAGTATTGATGATCCTAAACATGTTCTTTTTACTGAACAAGTAAAATTAGAGCCGTTTAAAAGAGCAATGAAAATTCATAAACCAGATGTTTGGTTTACAAATTTAAGAAAAGGGCAAACTGCTTTTAGAGATAGTATTGATATTGTATCTAAAAGTAATGATGGAACTTTAAAAGTAAGTCCATTTTATAATTGGTCGGATGAAGATTTAGACGGTTATTTAGCGGAAAATAAAATACCTAATGAATTTAAGTATTTTGACCCAACAAAAGTAGAAAGTAACAGAGAATGTGGTTTACATATCTAATAATATTATTATGAATACAGATACAATAAAAGTAGGAGCATTAGAAAGCGAAGCTATATATATATTTAGAGAAGTTGTCGCGCAATTTGAAAAACCAGTATTATTATTTTCTGGAGGAAAAGATAGTATTACTTTAGTAAGACTTGCTCAAAAAGCATTTTATCCTGCTAAAATACCTTTTCCTTTAATGCATATTGATACAGGACATAACTTTCCTGAAACAATTGAATTTAGAGATCGTTTAGCTAAAGAATTAGGTGTTGAATTAATCGTAAGAAACGTTCAAGATAATATTGATAACGGAAAAGTTAAAGAAGAAACAGGTAAATACGCAAGTAGAAACATGTTACAAACTGAAACGTTATTAGATGCAATTGAAGAATTCGGATTTGATGCTTGTATCGGTGGTGCTCGTAGAGATGAAGAAAAAGCAAGAGCTAAAGAACGTATTTTTTCTGTAAGAGATGATTTCGGACAATGGGATGAAAGAAATCAACGTCCTGAGTTATTTGATATTTTAAATGGAAGAATTGATTTAGGTCAAAACGTACGTGTTTTCCCTATTTCAAATTGGACAGAATTAGATGTTTGGAGTTATATACAAAAAGAAGCTATTGAAATTCCTTCAATTTATTTTGCTCACAAAAGAAAAACATTTGTTCGTGATGGTATGATTTGGTCTGCTGAGGATGATGTTGTTTATCGTGAAGAAGATGAGGTTGTTGAAGAACGTATGGTTCGTTTCCGTACTGTAGGAGATATGTCTTGTACAGCAGCTGTGTTATCTGACGCTGTTAGTATTGATAAAGTAGTATCGGAAATTAGAGTTTCTACCATTTCTGAAAGAGGTGCTAGAATTGATGATAAACGATCGGAAGCAGCAATGGAAAAACGTAAACAACAAGGTTATTTTTAATAGAAAATAACTATTAAGTTTAATAATTGTTAGTATATAATTAAAAAGAATACAAACTAGGCTTATAGTTTACTAAAAGCCAATAGCATAATAAAATGAACGTATTAAAAATAGCAACAGCAGGAAGTGTAGATGACGGTAAAAGTACCTTAATTGGTCGTATTTTATATGATACCAAATCTTTAACAGATGATAAGCTTGAAGCAATTGAAGAAAAAAGTAAACAAAGAGGTTTTGATTACTTAGATTTTTCATTAGCAACTGATGGTTTAGTAGCTGAACGTGAACAAGGAATTACAATAGATGTTGCACACATTTATTTTTCTACACCAAAAACTAGTTTCATTATTGCTGATACACCAGGGCATATTGAGTATACTAGAAACATGGTTACAGGAGCTTCTAATTCGCAAGCTTCAATTGTTTTAATTGATGCTAGAAATGGTGTAGTTGAACAAACGTATCGTCACTTTTTTATCAACACTTTACTAAGAGTTAAAGATGTTGTAATTGCTGTTAATAAAATGGATTTAGTAGGTTTTTCTGAAGAAAAATTTAATGAAATCAAAAAAGAAATAGAATATTTAGCAAGTAAAAGTGCTTATAAAAATCAGAAATTAACGTTTATTCCTATTTCTGCTTTAAAAGGTGATAATGTTGTAACAGGATCAGATAAAATGTCTTGGTATAAAGGTGAAACTTTATTAAATCATTTAGAGACTTTAGAATTTGATGATGTTGCCGAAGCGTCTCAAACACGTTTTCCAATACAAACAGTTATCAGACCTAAAACTGAAGAATATCACGATTTTAGAGGATATGCTGGGAAAATTTATGGAGGTGATTTAGCTGTTGGAGATACTATTACAGTATTGCCATCAGGAACAAAATCAAAAGTAAAAACTATTCAATTTTTTGATAAAGAATACTCAAAAGTAAAAAGAGGAAGCTCAATTACAATTACCTTAGAAGATAATATTAATATCAGTAGAGGTGATATGTTAGTAAAAGAAAATGAAGAACCAACAGTTGCAAAAGAATTAAGCGCAACAATTTGTTGGATGGATAAAACGCCTTTACAAGCTTCATCAAAATATATTATAAAACATGGTGTTAATGAAGTGAAAGCTAAAATTAATACATTAACATCTATAATTAAAACTGATTTTTCTGGAAAACAAGAAAATCCATCAGAATTAGTATTGAACGAAATAGGAGAAGTTACTTTAAAAGTAAGTAAACCATTATTTTTCGACAGTTATAGTAAAAACAAAGCAAACGGTTCTTTTATATTGATCGATCCAAAAACGAATAACACAGCCGGTGTCGGTTTTATTCAATAATTAAAAAAGAATAAGTAATTATGGCAATTATAATAACCGATGAGTGCATCAATTGTGGTGCTTGTGAGCCAGAATGTCCAAATACAGCAATCTATGAAGGTGATGTAGAATGGAAATATAGTGAAGGAACTTCATTAGAAGGAAATATAAAGTTACCAAACGGAGAACAGGTTGATGCAGACGCAGAACAAGAACCAGTATCTGATGAGTTTTACTTTATAGCACCAGACAAGTGTACAGAATGTGTAGGTTTTCATGAAGAACCACAATGTGCTGCTGTTTGTCCTGTTGATTGTTGTGTACCAGATGACGCAATAGTTGAAACAGAAGAAGAGCTTTTAGATAAACAAAAGTTTTTACACAATTAAATAATAATGCTTATACCAAGCTGATAAGTAATAAAATTATGCAAAGTTTTAGATCAGAAATAGAGAACCCAATTGTAGAAAAAGATATTCTAGAATTAGAACGTAAAATCCAACTTTTTAAAGAAGGGCAAATTGATGAAGAGCGTTTTCGTAGTTTACGATTAGCCAGAGGAGTTTACGGACAACGTCAATTAGGTGTTCAAATGATTCGTATTAAATTACCTTACGGTAAAGTTAGTAGCGAACAATTACATAGAATAGCAGATGTTTCAGACGAGTATTCTCGTGGTCGTTTGCATATTACAACGCGTCAAGATATCCAAATTCATTATGTGAGTTTAGATAGAACTCCAGAGTTATGGGCGCAGTTAGAAAAAGATGATATTACTTTACGTGAAGCTTGTGGTAACGCAGTTAGAAATGTAACAGCATCGGAAACAGCAGGTATTGATGTAGATGAACCTTTTGATGTATCGCCATACGCAGATGCTACTTTTAAATTTTTCTTAAGAAACCCAATTTGTCAAGAAATGGGTAGAAAATTTAAAATGTCATTTTCAGCTACGGATGAAGATACTGCATTGAGTTTTATGCACGATTTAGGATTTATCGCCAAAATAAAAAATATTGACGGTAAAGATGTTAAAGGATTCAAAGTATTATTAGGTGGTGGATTAGGTTCACAACCTCGTCATGCTGATGTAATTTATGAATTTTTACCAGCAGATTTATTAATACCTACTATTGAAGGTGTTTTACGTGTATTTGATAGACATGGTGAGCGTGCTAAAAGAGCAAAAGCACGTTTAAAGTTTTTAATAAAAGATTTAGGTGTTGAAGCTTTTTTACAATTAGTTAAAGAAGAGCAAAAATCATTTGCATACAGCACTTATCCAGTAGATACTACTGCTTTTGAGCAAGAAATTACATTTGAAACTGCTGAAATTCCTTCAGTAACTATCGATGATGAAGAAAGCTATAACAAATGGAAGCAATCAAATGTTATCGAGCAGAAGCAAGCAGGTTTATTTGCTATTGGAATTAAAGTTCATTTAGGTGATTTTTATACTGATAAAGCACGTTTATTAGCTGATTTAATCAAAAAATATGGTGCAAATGAATTACGTTTTACTTTACGTCAAAACATATTAATTCGTCATATTCGTGAAGAATCATTACCTTTCTTTTATACTGAATTAAATAAGTTAGGATTTACAGAAGCAGGTTATAATAGCTTAAATGATATTACAGCTTGTCCTGGAACAGATACTTGTAACTTAGGTATTTCTAGTAGTACAGGTATTGCTGCAGAATTAGAGCGTGTTTTAAAATCAGAATATCCTGATTATGTAAACAACAAAGATCTTGCTATTAAAATTAGTGGATGTATGAATGCTTGTGGTCAGCATAATATGGCACACATTGGTTATCAAGGAATGTCTGTAAAAGTTGGTAATTTATTAGCTCCTGCTTTACAAGTTTTAATTGGTGGTGGTGTTGTTGGTGATGGACAAGGTCGTTTTTCTGATAAATTAGTAAAAATACCAAGTAAAAGAGGTCCAGAATCTTTACGTATTTTATTAAATGATTTTGAAAATAATAAAGATGAGGATGAAGATTTCTTAGCTTATTATGATAGACAAGGTAAAACTTATTTCTATGATTCATTAAAGCATTTATCAGATACAACAAACTTAACTGAAGATGATTTTATTGATTGGGGACATGATAAAAATTATGTAAAAGCTATTGGAGTTGGTGAATGTGCTGGTGTTGTTATCGATTTAATCGCTACACTTTTATTTGAAAGTGAAGAGAAAATTGAAAATGCAGGTGCAGCTTTCGATGAAAAACAATGGTCAGATAGTATTTATCATTCATATTCAGCAATTGTTAATACAGCAAAAGCTTTATTAACTGCTGAAGGAGAAAAAACAAATACACAAGCAGGAATTATAACTAATTTTGATAAAGTATTTGTTGAAACAAACAAAATATCTTTACCTGTATCAACTTCTTTTACTGAGTTTATATATCAATTAAAAGAAAACGAACCTACTGAAGCATTTGCTAGCGAATATTTAGCAAATACAAAAGCTTTTTATAAAGCAGTAGATTCTTACAGAAAATTAGCATTAGAAAACTAAAAGTAACAATGATAAATTTACCAAAATTAACCGTAGTTGGTGCAGGACCTGGAGATGTTGATTTAATAACTTTAAAAGCGGTTAAAGTATTGAAACAAGCAGATGTTGTTTTATATGACGCTTTGGTAAATGACGAATTGTTATCATACATAAACCCTAAGGCAGAAGTTATTTTCGTAGGAAAACGAAGAGGATGTTATAGTTATCAGCAAGAGCAAATTAATGAATTAATTGTGGCTCGAGCAAAATCACATGGTCATGTGGTGCGTTTAAAAGGAGGTGATCCTTTTATTTTCGGACGAGGATCTGAAGAAATGGAGTATGCAGCTCAATTTGGTTTAGAAGTAGCTCTTGTTCCTGGAATTTCGTCATCATTAGCCGTGCCAGCATCTCAAAATATACCGTTAACAAAACGTGGATATTCAGAAAGCTTTTGGGTAATAACAGGTACAACAAAACAACATTTAATTTCAAATGATGTTGCGTTAGCTGCAAAATCTAGCGCAACAATTGTTATTTTAATGGGAATGGGTAAGTTATCGGAAATCGTTAAAATTTTTCAAAAAGAAAATAAAAACAATTTACCAGTAGCTATTATTCAAAATGGTACTACCAAAAATGAAAAAATTGGAATAGGTACTGTAGACACTATTGAACAAGTTGTATTAGAAAATGAATTAGCAAACCCTGCTATTATAGTATTAGGAGAGGTTGTTAAACACAGACAAGAATTACAGCAAGTACAGGCACAAGTAATAACAACTGCATTATAATATGATTGGTGAAGAAAGAAATAATCTGTATCCTATTTTTTTAAAAATGGATCAGCTTAATGTTTTAATCGTAGGTGGTGGAAATGTAGCTTTAGAAAAACTAACTTTTTTATTAAAGTCTAGTCCAAATGCAAAAGTGAAAATGGTTGCTCCTTTTTTTAGAGAAGAAACAATAGCATTTGCAAATAAGTATGCAATAGAAATGATTAATGATGTTTATCAAGAAGAATATCTAGAAAATAAACATATTGTTATTGCCACAACAGATAATGTACCAGTTAATATAAGTGTATATAAAAGCTGTAAAGAGAAAAATATTTTAGTAAACGTAGCTGATAATCCACCATATTGCGATTTTTATATGGGAGGAATTGTAACAAAAGGAAATGTTAAAATAGCAATTTCTACAAACGGAAAATCACCTACAGCAGCTAAAAGATTACGTCAATTTTTCGAAGAAGTAATTCCCGATAATATTGATGATTTAGTGAAAAACCTAAATGAGTACAGGAAAACAATAAAAGGAGACTTTGAATACAAAGTTGAAACATTAAATGAATTTACTAAAAGTTTAGTAGAAAAAATAAAGTAAAATGATACAGACAGATATATTAATTATTGGAGCAGGACCAACAGGGTTGTTCACTGTTTTTGAAGCAGGATTGTTAAAATTACGTTGTCATTTAATTGATGCACTACCACAACAAGGAGGGCAATGTTCGGAAATTTATCCTAAAAAACCAATTTATGATATTCCAGCATACCCTGAAATTTTAGCAGGAGACTTAACAGATAAATTAATGGAACAAATTAAACAATTTGAACCAGGATTTACTTTAGGTGAACGTGCTGATACTATTGAAAAACAAGAAGACGGATCGTTTATTGTAACAACAAATAAAGGTACAAAACATCAAGCGCCAGTTGTAGCAATTGCAGGTGGATTAGGAAGTTTTGAACCACGTAAGCCACCTTTACCTAACATTGCTGATTTTGAAGATAAAGGAGTTGAGTATATTATACGTGACCCAGAATTATATAGAGATAAAAAAGTAGTAATTGCAGGTGGAGGAGATTCTGCTTTAGATTGGTCTATTTTCTTATCAGATGTAGCTTCAGAAGTAACATTAGTTCATAGAAGAAATGAATTTAGAGGAGCTTTAGATTCTGTAGATAAAGTACAAGAATTAAAAGATGCCGGAAAAATTAACTTAATTACACCAGCTGAAATTAAAGGAATTTTAGGTACGGATAAAGTTACAGGTGTATCTGTAGAAAGAAAAGGAGAAGAGCCTTTTACTGTTGAAGCAGATCATTTTATTCCTTTATTTGGTTTATCACCTAAATTAGGTCCTATTGGAAATTGGGGATTAGAGATAGAAAAAAATGCAATTAAAGTAAATAATGCTTTAGATTACCAAACAAACATACCTGGTATTTATGCTATTGGTGATGTAAATACATATCCTGGTAAATTAAAGTTAATTTTATGTGGTTTCCACGAAGCTACTTTAATGTGTCAAAGTGCTTATCAATTAATTCACCCAGACAAAAAGTATGTAATGAAATATACTACAGTTGGTGGAGTTGAAGGTTTTGACGGTACTAAAAAAGAAGCACCAAAAGCTGTTGTAAAAGCTATCAATTAATTTCATTGAATCTCAAAATAAAATATTAATTTTACTTTAAAAATATAATGTCAGATATTACCATAAATATAACAGATAGAGAAGGTGTAAAACACGAAGTTATTGCACCTACTGATATGGCCATGAACCTAATGGAAATTGTTCGTTCATACGAATTAGCAGAAGAAGGTACTATTGGTGTTTGCGGTGGTATGGCAATGTGTGCATCTTGTCAGTGTTATGTGAAATCAGAACATAAGTTACCCGAGTTAACTGATGATGAAGACGCAATGTTGGCAGAAGCATTTCATGTAGAAGATAACAGCCGTTTAGGTTGTCAAATTCAAATGTCACCTGAATTAAATGGATTAGAAGTAGAATTAGCACCAGAGATGTAATGAGTAAAATATTAGCAACAACAACAACTTTTAAAAATTATAATATTTGTTTAAAAGACACTGTTGAGCTTTTTACAAAAAATATGTTTTATGCTTTGTTTGATGAAGAATTTAAAGAAAACAACAAGCAAAGTATAGAACATAATTTTTTTACGATAGCAAAGCGATTAAAGATTGAAAACGCTACTGAAATTTGGTCATTATTTCAAAATAAATTACCAGAAATAAGACAGCGTCTTGATTTAGATGCGCTTGCTTTTGAAAAAACAGACCCTGCAGCCAAAAGTTTAGAAGAAATTTACTTGGCATATCCAGGGTTTCATGCTATAGCTGTATATCGTTTAAGTCATGAATTGTATAGTTTAAAAGTACCTACCTTACCTAGAATGATGAGCGAATATGCGCACGGATTAACAGGTACAGATATACATCCAGGAGCAACAATAGGAGATTCCTTTTTTATAGATCATGCTACTGGAATTGTTATTGGAGAAACTACATTGATAAGAGAAAATGTTAAAATTTATCAAGGAGTTACTTTAGGTGGTATTCAAGTTAAAAAAAGTTTAGCAGAAACAAAAAGACATCCTACAATAGATAACAATGTAACTATTTATGCTAATGCTACTATTTTAGGTGGAGACGTAATAATAGGTGAAGGAAGTGTGATTGGTGCTAATGTGTGTGTTACAGAATCTGTTCCACCAAAATCATTGGTTATTTATCAAACAGAAAATAAGATTGTTTCATTAGATAAAGGATAAATTATGAAAGCAAAAAAAATAACCGACTTTGTTGGAAATACACCTTTAGTAGAGGTTAGTAATATTCTTGATAAAAAAGGTGTACGTCTTTTTTTGAAATTGGAAGGACAGAATCCTGGTGGAAGCGTTAAAGATAGAGCTGCTTACAATATGATTTTTGAGGCTTTAAACCGAAGAAACATAAAAAAAGGAGATCATTTAGTAGAAGCTACTAGTGGAAATACAGGAATAGCATTAGCTTTTATCGCCAAAGTATTAGGCTTAAACATGACTTTAGTAATGCCTGAAAATGCTACTGAAGAACGTGTAAAAACAATGAAAGCTTACGGAGCTGAAGTGTTGTTAACACCTAAAGAAGAGGGTATTGAAGGTTCAAGAGATTTAGCTCAGAAATTACGCTATAAAAAAGGGTATTTTATGTTGAATCAATTTGAAAATAATGATAATTGGAAAGCGCATTATAAAACAACAGGTCCTGAAATTTGGAAAGATACAGAAGGTGAGGTAACTCATTTTGTATCGGCAATGGGTACTACAGGAACTATTATGGGAGTTTCTACATATTTAAAAGAACAAAATCCTAATGTTCAAATTATTGGAGCACAACCAACAGATGGTTCAAGTATACCTGGAATCAGAAAATGGTCAAAAGAATATTTACCAAAGATTTTTGATCGTTCAAAAGTTGATGAAGTTATTGAGGTAAGTGAAAACCAAGCACGAAATATGACTCGTAAGTTAGCTAGTCAAGAAGGTGTTTTTGGTGGTATGAGTAGTGGAGGTGCTGTACATGTAGCACTTGAAATTGCAGAAAAAATAGAAGAAGGTATTATTGTAGCAATTATTTGTGATATAGGTGATAGATATTTATCTTCTAATTTATATAATTATTAAAAAATAGAGGTGCAAATAATATATTTTTTTGTTTATTTGCACTTTAGTTCATTAACTTAATACGAATGTTATCAAGAAAGGTGGAGGGAATTAGACCCTTTGAAACCTTAGCAACCCTATGTGCAAAACAAAGAAGGTGCTAAATTCTACTTTTATGCTAATAATCAGTATTAAAGAGAGATAACGGAAAACCTCTACTCTTTTCCTGATAACTTCTACAATAAAAATCAGGAATGTCAAACATATATAAAGAAATACAAAAACGAATTCTAGTGCTCGATGGAGCAATGGGAACGATGCTTCAAGCATATAAATTTACGGAAGAAGACTTTCGTGGAGAACGCTTTAAGGACTATCCAACACCATTGCAAGGAAATAACGATTTGTTATCTATCACACAACCATCTGCAATTAAAGAAATACATGCTAAATATTTTGCAGCAGGAGCTGATATTGTAGAAACAAATACTTTTTCAGGAACTACTATCGCTATGGCTGATTATCAAATGGAAAATTTGGTATATGAATTGAATTATCAATCTGCAAAAATAGCAAAAGAAGTAGCTGATGAATTTACAGCAAAAGAACCACATAAACCAAGGTTTGTTGCAGGTTCTATAGGACCAACAAACAGAACAGCGAGTATGTCTCCTGATGTAAATGATCCTGGGTATAGAGCTGTTACTTTTGATGAATTAAGAATCGCTTATAAGCAACAAGTAGAAGCTTTATTAGATGGTGGATCTGACCTTTTATTAGTAGAAACAGTTTTCGATACTTTAAATGCTAAAGCTGCATTGTTCGCTATTGAAGAGGTAAAAGAGGAAAGAAAAATTGAAATACCAGTAATGTTAAGCGGTACTATTACTGATGCAAGTGGTAGAACTTTATCTGGTCAAACAGCAGAAGCTTTTTTAATTTCGGTATCTCATATTCCATTATTATCTGTAGGATTTAATTGTGCTTTAGGAGCTAATTTATTGCAACCTCACTTAGAAGCTATTGCATCTAAAACAGATTTTGCAATTTCAGCACATCCTAATGCTGGTTTACCTAATGCTTTTGGAGAGTATGATGAAACTGCTGAAGAAATGGCAGATCAAATAGAAGAGTATCTAGAAAAAAACTTGATTAATATTATTGGTGGATGTTGTGGTACTACTCCAGAACATATTACTGCAATTGCCGAATTGGCAAATAAATACCAACCAAGAAAATGCAAATAAAACAAGACAAGTACATGCGCTTATCTGGTTTAGAGCCGTTGGTTTTAAATGAGAATAGCAACTTTATTAATGTTGGTGAACGCACAAATGTAGCAGGATCTCGTAAGTTTTTACGATTAATTAAAGAAGAAAAATTTGATGAAGCACTAGCGATTGCTAGACATCAGGTTGAAGGTGGTGCGCAAATTATCGACATTAATATGGATGATGGTTTGATTGATGGTAAAGAAGCTATGGTTCGATTTTTAAATCTAATTGCTGCTGAACCAGATATTTGTAGAGTTCCGTTAATGATTGATAGCTCGAAATGGGAAATAATCGAGGCAGGATTACAAGTTGTACAAGGTAAAAGTGTTGTGAATTCTATTTCTTTAAAAGAAGGAGAAGAAAAATTTATTTGGGAAGCAACTCAAATTAAAAGATATGGAGCTGCTGTTATTGTTATGGCTTTTGATGAAGTTGGACAAGCAGATAATTATCAAAGAAGAATTGAAATAGCTGAAAGATCGTATCGTGTATTAGTTGATAAAGTAGGTTTTGCATCCGAAGATATTATTTTCGATTTAAATATTTTTCCTGTTGCTACAGGAATGGATGAACACCGAAGAAATGCTATCGATTTTATAGAAGCAACTCGTTGGGTTCGTCAAAATTTACCAAACGTAAGTGTAAGTGGTGGTGTTAGTAATGTGTCATTTTCGTTTAGAGGAAATAACACGGTACGAGAAGCAATGCATTCGGTTTTCTTATATTATGCTATTCAGGCGGGTATGAATATAGGTATTGTAAACCCAGCAATGTTGGAAATTTATGATGATATTCCTAAAGATTTATTAGAGCATATTGAAGATGTTATTTTAGATAGAAGAGAAGATGCTACCGAGCGTTTATTAGATTTTGCAGAAACTGTAAAAGGTGTTGTAAAACAAGATGAAACTAAAGTCTTAGAATGGCGAAGTTTGCCTTTACAAGAAAGAATTACACATTCATTAGTAAAAGGAATCGATGCTTTTATTATTGAAGATTCAGAAGAAGCAAGGTTAGCTGCTAAAAAACCGATTGAAGTAATTGAAGGTCATTTAATGATTGGAATGAACGTTGTTGGAGATTTATTTGGAGCAGGGAAAATGTTTTTGCCTCAAGTGGTAAAATCTGCCCGTGTAATGAAAAAAGCAGTTGCTTATTTAAATCCGTTTATTGAAGCCGAAAAAGGTGAAAAACAACAAGCATTAGGAAAAGTATTAATGGCAACCGTAAAAGGTGATGTTCATGATATTGGTAAAAATATTGTAAGTGTTGTTTTAGGTTGTAATAATTACGAAATTGTTGATTTAGGAGTAATGGTAGCTCCTGAAAAAATTATTGAAGCTGCTAAAAAAGAAAATGTTGATATTATTGGTTTATCAGGATTAATAACGCCTTCTTTAGATGAAATGGTGTATTTGGCAAAAGAAATGGAGCGTCAAAATTTTACGGTTCCGTTGTTAATTGGAGGTGCAACAACTTCAAAAGCACATACGGCTGTAAAAATAGATCCACAATATAAAAATGCAGTTGTACATGTAAATGATGCATCAAGAGCTGTAACTGTTGTTAGTGACTTACTAAACAAAGAAACAAGTAATGCTTATGTCGCTAAGTTAAAACAAGATTACGATGAATTTCGTGAGAAGTTTTTAAAACGAGGAAAACAAAAAGCATATACTTCAATTGAAGAAGCTAGAAAACGTAAGTTTAAAATTGATTGGGAAACATCATCAATTATAAAACCAAATGAATTAGGTATTCAAACGATAGAGCAAGTTCGTTTAAAAGACTTATTACCTTTTATTGATTGGAGTCCATTTTTTAGAAGTTGGGATTTACATGGAAGATATCCAGATATTTTAACTGATGAAGTTGTTGGTGAACAAGCAACTCAGTTACTTGAAGATTCTAAAGTTATTTTAGATGAAATTATTACCAAACAATTATTAAAACCAAAAGGAATTTTTGGATTGTTTGAAGCTAATTCAATTAATGATGATGATATTTCTATTCAGAAAAAAGGAGAAGAAATAGCTGTTTTTAGAACTTTACGTCAGCAACTTAAAAAACGAGAAGGAAAACCAAGTATTGCTTTATCTGATTTTATAGCGCCAAAAGAATCTAACAAAAAAGATTATATGGGAGCTTTTTGTACTGCAATTTATGGTGCTGATGAATTAGCAAAAAAGTATAAAGATAAAGAAGATGATTATAATGCAATTATGGTACAAGCAATTGCTGATCGTTTTGCTGAAGCTTTTGCAGAATATTTACATCATAGAGTAAGAACTAAACATTGGGGATATGCTTCTGATGAAACATTATCTAATGATGAATTGATAAAGGAAACTTATAAAGGAATTCGTCCTGCACCTGGTTATCCTGCATGTCCTGATCATTTAGAAAAAGAAACTATTTGGGATGTTTTACAGGTTGAAGAAAAAATAGGTGTAACATTAACTGAAAGTTTAGCTATGTGGCCAGCAGCAGCAGTTTCTGGTTATTACTTTGCTAATGAAGAAGCAAAATACTTCGGATTAGGTAAAATTACTGATGATCAGGTTCGTGATTTTGCTGATAGAAAAGGTATCACTTTAGATAAAGCAAGAAAGTGGTTACATCCTGCAATTGCCGATATGTAGGTTGCGTTAGCGATTGAAGCGGCATCCTTTTTAAAGAACCACCTTTTTAGTGGTTCTTTAAAAAGATATAGCGTAAAGCGCGACCCTTGTGGTAACGCCCAAATTAATGATATAAAGTAGGGTATTGTAAAATATTGCATTAAATTATTTAGCCATGAAAGTAACAGAACATATTAAAAAAGCAAACGGAAAAACATTATTTTCGTTTGAAATTATTCCACCAAAAAAAGGAAATAATATTCAAGATTTATATAATAATATAAATCCGTTAATGGAATTTAATCCACCTTTTATAGATGTTACCACTTCGAGAGAAGAACATTTGTATATCGATAAAGGAAATGGTTTATTAGATAGAAAAATTACCAGAATGCGACCAGGAACGGTTGGTATTTGTGCAGCAATAAAACATAAATATGATGTAGATACTGTTCCGCATGTTTTATGTGGAGGTTTTACTAAAGAAGAAACAGAGTATTTATTGGTTGATTGCCATTATTTAGGTATTCAAAATGTAATGGCTTTGCGAGGAGATGCAATGAGTCATCAAAGGTATTTTGAACCTAGTAAAGGAGGTCATACCTATGCAACAGAGTTAGTATCACAAATTAATGATTTAAATAAAGGTAAGTATTTACATAATGTTGTTGATGCAAGTCATAAAACAGATTTTTGTATAGGTGTTGCTGGGTATCCTGAAAAACATTTAGAATCTCCTTCTTTACAAACAGATTTAAAACGTTTAAAAGAAAAGGTAGATGCAGGAGCTGATTATGTAGTAACTCAAATGTTTTTTGATAATCAAAAATATTTCGAGTTTGTTAACGCTGCAAGAGAAATAGGTATTACAGTACCTATTATTCCAGGAATAAAACCTGTTGCTGTAAAGCGTCATTTACAATTATTACCACAGGTTTTTAAAATTGATTTACCAGAAGCATTTATAAAATCGATAGATGATTGTAAGAATAATAAAGAAGTAAGGCAGATTGGTATTGAATGGTGTATTGAACAATCTAAAGAATTGTTAAATGCAGGTGTACCTTTATTACATTATTATTCTATGGGTAAAAGTGATAATATTAAAGCAATAGCTAAAGCATTATTTTAAAAAAAATATCGTTTTATCGTTTATTTTGAATGAGTTTATTTTTTATGATTTCTGAAACAGATTTATTTTCTATTTTAGATTCTAACCATGAAAGAATATCTAAATATAAAAATGCTCTTTTTTCATAAGGATGATTTTCATAAATTTTTAAACGATTATATATGTTTTTAAATTCCTTTTTTATTTGATGAGGGAATACATCACCTAGCGCTTTTATTGACGAAATGAATTCTTTTTGAACCTCTTGAAGATTTTCCATTTTTAATAAAAAGCGGTAGGTGTCTTTAAATTGTAATTCAAAATCATAATCTAAGCCACATTCATAATGTGCAATTAGGCTTAAAATTCTGGCAAAACATTGCAAATCTTCTGCTACATGAATTTTTTTCGACTTAATAATTTTATTTAAGTAAAAAATACATTCCTTATTTTTATTCATACCAAAGTATAAACTAGCTATTTTATAGTATAAAACTACAATATGATGATTGTCTAATCTGTTTCTATAGGCTTCAATTTTAGTATTGATTGTTGCTACTAAATATTCTCCTTCATCAAAACTTCCTTCTAAAAAATGAAAATGCAGTTTATTTGCGTAGTAATATTGAAAAATAAGAATTTCGGTATTGCTATTTATTGGGATTAAATTATTTTCAATTTCTTTTTCAAAAAAAGTAAGTTCCTCTTTAAATTTAGAAAAGTGTTTTATGAAAAATAAACTTTCTAATAAATAGTTTTTTCCTTTCAGATAAAAAACAGGATGAATAGCAATATTTTTAGAATTATTTTTAAATAAATCTACCCATTTATTAGCGTATTTATAGCTCTGAAGAAAATCTTGAGTTAAAAAACTATGCCATAAATTAGCTTTATATAACCATAATTTTTCTCTAAAACCTAAACGATCATATTGATAATTGGGTAATTTAGATTCAAAATAAGAGTTTACTTTTTTAAGTTCAGTATCATTTCTTACATAGCCTGTTTTTAATAAAGTACCATATAATTGTAGCGATAAATTAGAAAGTTTACTCGCAATTACATTTTGTTGGCTTAACTCTTTAGCTTGAATAGTTAATTCATCAGCTCTGGTACTAATACTTCTAGTTATATATTGACTTTCAATAACTTTTTCAAGTTCAACAATTTCATAAGCTATATTTTTTTCTTCATTATCAATAGCTGTATTTTTAGCTTTATCTAATAGTTTTAAGCTTTGTTTATATAATCCTTTTTGATATAAAATAGTCGCAAAATCTAATAATTCTCGTATCTGAATTCGAATATTTTTATGAGCAGGATTCATACGTAAGCTAATTAATATTTGCTTATATAAGTGCGCTTTTAAGTTAGATAATTGCTGCTTACTTACAATACCACTTTTTATAATTGTTTTTTCATCGTACTTTTTTTGTTTATCTAAAAACTTAAAAAGAGATAAAAATTTAGCATCATTATTCCCATCTAAACGACCAACATAAAGATTAAACTGACGTTTTTCAGACTTAGATAAAGACTTTATTAAAACAAATAGCATATCGTTTTGTTGGTTGGATGGTGTAATGATTTTGTACATAAGTTATTGTTTTTTAGTTGTTTGCATTGTTGTTGTGTAGCTTAAATATCGTAACTAATAAGTTGATAAGTTGTTTTTTAAAAAATCTAATATATAAATTTGAGTTAATTAAAGGTAAATAAATTAATAGAGATGCAAAACGATAAAGTCCAAATTTTTGATACAACACTTCGTGATGGAGAGCAAGTGCCTGGATGCAAGCTAGACACAACACAAAAACTAATTATTGCAGAAAGACTTGATTTTTTAGGCGTTGATGTTATAGAGGCGGGTTTTCCTGTTTCTAGTCCTGGAGATTTTGCTTCGGTAAATGAAATTGCAAAGATTGTTAAAAATGCAACTGTTTGTGGATTAACAAGAGCGGTTAAAAAAGATATTGAAGTAGCTGCAGAAGCTTTGAAATATGCAGTTAAACCTCGAATTCATACAGGAATTGGTACTAGTGATTCTCATATTAGATATAAATTTAATTCATCGCAAGATGAGGTAATCAGAAGAGGTAAGGAAGCTGTTTCTTATGCTAAAAATTTTGTTGATGATGTTGAGTTTTACGCAGAAGATGCAGGTAGAACAGATAATGCTTTTTTAGCAAAGGTTTGTGAAGAAATGATAAAATCGGGAGCAACAGTTTTAAATATTCCTGATACAACAGGATATTGTTTACCTGATGAATACGGAGCAAAAATTAAGTATTTAAAAGAAAACGTAAAAGGAATTGAAAATGTAATCATATCTTGTCATTGTCATAATGATTTAGGAATGGCAACAGCAAATTCTATTGCAGGTGTAATTAACGGTGCAAGACAAATAGAATGTACAATTAACGGAATAGGTGAACGTGCAGGAAATACAGCATTAGAAGAAGTTGTTATGGTGTTAAAACAGCATCCATATTTAAACTTACAAACCGATATTAATACACAATTATTATATGATACAAGTATAATGGTTCGTGAAAGTATGGGAATGCCTGTGCAACCTAATAAAGCAATTGTTGGAGCAAATGCATTTGCACACAGTTCAGGAATACATCAAGATGGAGTCATCAAAAATCGTGAAACTTACGAAATAATGAATCCATTAGATGTTGGTGTTACAGAAAGTGCAATCGTTTTAACTGCCAGAAGTGGTAGAGCTGCATTAGCTTATAGAGCTAAAAATATAGGTTATGAATTAACCAAAATACAATTAGATTCAGCATATCAATTATTTTTAAATGTAGCTGATAAGCAAAAAGAAGTAATTGATGAAGATCTTCATGTAATTATGGAACAAGTAAATAAAATATCAAAAATAATAATTGCATAATGGGAAAAACATTATTTGATAAAGTATGGGATGCCCATGTGGTAGATTCAATTGAAAACGGACCACAAGTTTTATATATAGATAAACATTTAATTCATGAGGTTACAAGTCCACAGGCTTTTAATGAATTGAAAGAACGTGGTATTTCAGTAGCGCGTCCTGATAAAATTGTTGCAACGGCAGATCATAACACGCCAACTGTAAATCAACATTTACCTATTAAAGATGATTTATCTAGAAATCAATTAGAGCAATTAACAAAAAATTGTAAAGAAAATAATATTACTTTATACGAATTAGGGCACGAAAATAACGGAATTGTACACGTTATAGCACCTGAACTAGGAATTACGCAACCAGGTATGACTATGGTTTGTGGAGATTCTCACACATCAACTCACGGAGCTTTTGGAACAATCGCTTTTGGTATTGGTACAAGTCAGGTTGCACAGGTGTTTGCAAGTCAATGTTTATTGCTTCAAAAACCTAAAAGTTTACGTGTTTCTGTTAATGGAAAATTAAGAAATGGCGTTTTACCTAAAGATGTTATACTTTATATTATCGCTCAATTAGGAACGAATTCAGGTACAGGTTATTTTTGTGAATACGCAGGAAATGTATTTGAAGAAATGTCTATGGAAGGTCGTATGACGGTTTGTAACATGAGTATTGAAATGGGAGCAAGAGGAGGAATGATTGCACCAGATCAAACTACTTTTGATTATGTAGAAGGAAAAGAATTTGCTCCAAAAGGAGTTGATTTTGATAAGAAAGTAGCTTACTGGAAAACATTACCATCTGATACTGATGCTACCTTTGACCAAGAATATACTTTCAATGCCGAAGATATTGAGCCAATGCTTACTTTTGGAACAAACCCTGGGATGGGAATTAAAATTTCAGAAAATATTCCAGAAGATAATGACGTTTCTTTAGAAAAGTCATTATCTTACATGAACTTTCAAAAAGGTGAGAGTTTAATTGATAAGAAAATAAACTATGTGTTTATAGGTAGTTGTACTAATTCTAGAATTGAAGATTTTAGAGAAGTAGCAAATTACGTAAAAGGAAAACAGAAAGCACAAAATGTAAATGCGTGGTTAGTTCCAGGGTCTCAAAAAGTTGCAAAACAAATTGAGGAAGAAGGATTAAAAACAGTTTTTGAAGCTGCAGGTTTTCAATTACGTCAGCCAGGTTGTTCAGCTTGTTTAGCTATGAATGATGATAAGATACCAGAAGGAGAATACTGTGTGTCTACATCTAACAGAAATTTTGAAGGACGTCAAGGACAAGGATCTAGAACTATTTTAGCAAGTCCTTTAATGGCAGCAGCAACAGCAGTAGAAGGAAAAATTATTGATATCACAAAACAGTTAAATTAAGATGGAAAAGTTTGTAAAATTAATTGATACCGCGGTTCCATTAATAACCGAAAATGTAGATACCGATCAAATTATACCAGCACGTTTTTTAAAAGCTACCGATAAAAAAGGTTTTGGAGATAATGTTTTTAGAGATTGGCGTTTTAATAAAGATGGAAGTGTAAACGAAGATTTTGTTTTAAATAATAAAAGTTTTAAAGGAAGTATTTTAGTTGCTGGAGATAATTTTGGATGTGGTTCTAGTAGAGAACACGCAGCTTGGGCTTTAGCTGGTTACGGATTTAAAGTTGTTGTTAGTAGTTTTTTTGCTGATATTTTTAAAGGAAATGCACTTAATAATGGTATTTTACCAATACAAGTATCCGAAGAATATTTAAAAAAATTATTAAAGAAAGTTACAGAAGAACCAAATACTATTGTTACTGTTGATTTAGAAAATCAGGAAATTATAACAGCTGTAGGTACTAGTAGTTTTGAAATTAATCCATATAAAAAAGTTTGTATGATTAATGGTTATGATGACATCGATTTCTTAGTAAGTAAAAAAGATAAAATAGAAGCTTTTGAAGCTTCATTATAAAATATAAAAAATGAAATTTAATATAGCTGTAATTCCA
Source organism: Tenacibaculum salmonis (assembly GCF_041053065.1). NCBI lineage: Bacteria > Pseudomonadati > Bacteroidota > Flavobacteriia > Flavobacteriales > Flavobacteriaceae > Tenacibaculum > Tenacibaculum salmonis. Next base: position 187,788 of record NZ_JBFCVV010000001.1, read on the forward strand.
GGAGACGGTATTGGACCAGAAGTAACTGCACAAGCTCAAAAAGTTTTAAAAGCAGTGGCAAATGTGTATGATCATACCTTTATATTTAATGAAGCATTGATGGGTGCTTGTGCTATTGATAAAACAGGTAACCCGTTACCAGATGAAACAATTGATATCTGTAGAAAAAGTGATGCTATTTTATTTGGAGCTATCGGAGATCCTAAATATGATAATGATCCTACGGCAACAGTTCGTCCAGAACAAGGTTTATTAAAGTTAAGAAAAGAATTAGGTCTTTTCTGTAACGAACGTCCTGTAAAAGCATATCAGCAATTAATTGAAAATTCTCCTTTGAAAAAAGAAATTATTCAAGGAACTGATATTACTATTTATAGAGAGTTAACTGGAGGTATTTACTTTGGAACAAAAGAACTTAGTGAAGATAAGCAAGTAGCTTCAGATGGTTGTACTTATTCTGTAATAGAAATAGAACGTATTGCGCATTTAGCTTTTAAAGCAGCACAAAATAGAAGAAAAAAATTAACATTGGTTGATAAAGCAAATGTGTTAGAAACTTCAAGATTGTGGCGTAAAACAGTAACAGCTTTAGCAAAACAATATCCTGATGTTGCTCTTGATTTTATTTTTGTAGATAATGCAGCAATGCAATTAATTTTAAATCCAAAGCAGTTTGATGTAATTTTAACTGAAAACTTATTTGGAGATATTTTATCTGATGAAGCAAGTGTAATCGGTGGTTCTATTGGTTTATTAGCATCTTCATCTATCGGAAAAGAAAATGGATTATTTGAGCCTATTCATGGTTCATTTCCACAAGCAAAAGGAAAAGATATTGCTAATCCATTAGCAGCTATTTTATCTGCAGCAATGTTATTAAAACATTTAGGTTTACACGAAGAAGCTTTTACTATAGAAGCTGCTGTTGAAAAATCATTAGAATTAGGAATAACTACTGAAGATATTAATTCTGATAAGAATTTTGGAACACGTAAAGTAGGAGATTTTATTGCTGATTATATTTATAATAAAGAAGATAGTAATATTAATTTTCAAAATATTCATACAGGACAGAGTACTATTATATAGTTGTTAATTTAATATATAAAATACCGTGCTATTTAGTACGGTTTTTTTTAGATAAAGATTTATTAAAATTAATAAAGATAGGAAGATAATAGCTAAGTTTAAATCTGGAATTGCAGAAGCACTAGCATTTTTAGTAACTAAGTTTTTGTAAATTTAATTTTTGAAATATACAGATTCTGCCCTAGTTTTAGTTTCGTTTTTTTATCGCAAATTATGCGGGAAATAAAATTTACATACATTAAAAAGATAATTTAACGAATTTTACTTGAAACGAAAAATCGATATCAAAAAAATATTACATAAAGCGAAAAGTGAAGGAGAAAGTACAGATTATAAATTTAAATAATTAAATGTAAGAAGTTTCATAAAAAATACTCATATTTGCTTAATCAAATGAAAAAACAAATTTTAAATATTATTTCTATTATTGTTATTGTGATTATTTCACAATGATAAGGAAGTGTATTTTATAATTATAAATAAAAAAGCTTCCTGTTTAGGAAGCTTTTTTATGATAAAAAGTTTTATTTTACGATGTTTTATTTTATTAAATTGAAAAAAATGTATTGAAATTGTAAGATAATTTGTGATTCTAGATATCTGTTTAATTTATGTAAAAAAAGAGCTTATTATTACTCCTTAAATTAAGAATATCATAAAATATAGAATTATGCATTTTGTTTTAAATATTTCAATTTAGTTAAGATAGTTTAATAAAAAACACTGATATTTGCAGAATCAAATGAAAAAACAAATTTTAAATATTATTTCTATTATTGTCCTTGTGGTTATTTCGCATAGGTAGGAAGCGTATTTTATAATTATAAATTAAAAAAGCTTCCTAAATTTTTAGGAAGCTTTTTTTTATAAGAATTTTAATTATTGAATAGGGTAGAAATAAAACTTTAAGTCATTGTTTTTTAATTGTTTACGTCTTTTATTTGCGTATTAGATATCGTTAAATAGGTTCATGAATAATAACTGTTATAACACAATAAAATAATTTTGAATATATAAGTGTTTTAAATATTAATAATAATTAATTGAAAAATCAATTTTTAGTAGTTTTAAAAAAGAATAAATGATATATCAATTAATAAAATTATATAAATAAAAAGCACAATTAGATTAAAAAGAAAAGAACTTAAAATGAAATTAAACAAACACAGTAGCAGGTTAACACAAGACGAATCTCAACCAGCATCACAAGCGATGTTGTATGCAGTCGGTTTAACTGATGAAGACATGAGCAAAGCCCAAATAGGTATTGCAAGTACAGGTTATGACGGAAATCCGTGTAACATGCATTTAAATAATTTGGCTGCCGAAGTAAAAATTGAAACAAAAATTGCTGGTTTAGTTGGTTTAGGTTTTAATACAATTGGTGTTTCTGATGGTATTTCTATGGGAACATCAGGTATGAATTATTCTTTAGCTTCTAGAGATATTATTGCTGATTCAATAGAAACAGTAATGAATGCACAAAGTTATGATGCATTAGTATCTGTAGTTGGTTGTGATAAAAATATGCCAGGAGCAGTAATAGCAATGTTACGTTTAAATCGTCCATCTATTATGATGTACGGAGGAACAATTGCTTCAGGAAATTATAAAGGAAGAAAATTAAATATCGTTTCGGCATTTGAGGCTTTAGGTCAGAAAGTAGCAGGAGAGATAGAAGAAGAAGAGTATAGAGAGATTATCAAAAGAGCAATTCCTGGTGCAGGTGCATGTGGTGGTATGTACACTGCAAACACAATGGCTTCTGCAATAGAATGTATGGGGTTTGCATTACCTTATAACTCATCGATACCTGCTGAAAATCCTAATAAATTATCTGAAGCAGAAAGAACAGCTTTAGCTATTAGAAATTTATTAGAGTTAGATTTAAAGCCTTTAGATATTATATCTAAAAAATCATTAGAAAATGCTATTGCAATAGTTAACGCTTTAGGAGGATCTACAAATGCAGTGTTACACTTTATAGCAATTGCACATGCTGCAGATATTGAGTTTACTTTAGATGATATTCAAAAAGTAAGTGATAGAACGCCATTAATTGCTGATTTAAAACCATCAGGAAAATATTTAATGGAAGATGTTCACTCGATAGGAGGAACACCTGCTGTTATGAAATATTTACTAGATAATGGATATTTACATGGTGACTGTTTAACTGTTACTGGAAAAACATTAGCTGAGAATTTAGCAAATGTTGAAGCAATGGAGTTTGAAGAGCAAGATGTAATTCATCCAACAGATAAAGCTTTAAAATCATCTGGGAATATTCAGATAATTTATGGAAACTTAGCTACAGAAGGAGCTGTTGCTAAAATTTCAGGAAATGAAGGATTACTTTTCGAAGGGAAAGCAGTTGTTTATGATGGAGAACAAGCAGCAAATACAGGTATCTCTAACGGAGAAGTTGAAAGAGGTGATGTTGTAGTTATTAGATATGTTGGACCAAGAGGAGGACCTGGTATGCCAGAAATGTTAAAACCAACTTCATTAATTATGGGAGCAGGTTTAGGAAAATCTGTAGCATTAATTACTGATGGTCGTTTTTCAGGAGGAACTCATGGTTTTGTAGTAGGACATATTACACCTGAAGCTCAATCAGGAGGAACAATAGGTATACTTGAAACAGGAGATAAAATTAGAATTAGTGCTGAAGACAACTCTATAAACGTATTACTTTCTGATGAAGAATTAGCAGAAAGAAAATCGAAATGGGTTGCTCCAGAATTAAAGCATAAAAAAGGGATTTTATATAAATATGCAAAAACTGTTGCATCAGCATCTAAAGGATGTGTAACTGATGGAATTTAATACCAAAATTTATGACAACAAAAAATCAAACACAATCTGAAGCAGATTCTAAACAAAAATTGCATATTTCTGGTGCAGAAGCTGTAGTAAAATGCTTACTTGAAGAAGGAGTAGATTTAATTTACGGATATCCTGGTGGAGCAATTATGCCAGTTTATGATGAATTATATAAGTACGAAGATAAAATAAACCATGTATTAACGCGTCATGAACAAGGTGCAACACATGCAGCACAAGGTTTTGCCAGAGCAACTGGTAAAGTAGGTGTAGCAATTGCAACTTCAGGACCTGGAGCTACAAATTTAATTACAGGTATTGCTGATGCTCAAATAGATTCTACACCATTGGTTTGTATTACAGGTCAAGTAGCATCTCATTTATTAGGTTCTGATGCTTTTCAAGAAACTGATATTGTTGGTATTTCGACTCCTGTAACTAAATGGAATTATCAAATTACAAAAGCTTCTGAAATTCCAGAAATTTTTGCAAAGGCTTTTTACCTTGCAAAATCAGGAAGACCAGGACCAGTTTTAATTGATATAACTAAAGATGCTCAGTTTGAAATGTTCGATTTTGAATATGAAAAATGCACATCTGTACGTAGTTATAAAGCGAAACCAGATATTTCTTTAGATAAAATAAAAGAAGCATCGGAATTAATAAATAGCGCTAAAAAACCAATGATTGTTTTTGGTCAAGGTGTTATTTTAGGACAAGCAGAAGAAGAGTTTAAAGCTTTTATAGAAAAAGCAAATATACCATCGGCTTGGACAATTTTAGGTTTATCAGCATTACCAACAGTACATGAGTTAAATGTAGGTATGGTTGGTATGCATGGTAATTATGCTCCTAATGTTTTAACAAATCAATGTGATTTGTTAATTGCAGTAGGTATGCGTTTTGATGACCGTGTAACAGGTGATTTAAGTAGATACGCAAAACAAGCTAAGGTTGTTCATTTTGAAATAGACCCAGCTGAAATTGATAAAAATGTAAAAGCTGATGTTGCTGTTTTAGGTGATGTTAAACAAACTTTAGCTGAAATTTTACCTTTAATCAATAAAAACTCACATGAAGCTTGGTTAAACGAGTTTGCTGAGTTAGATAAAGTAGAGTACGAAAAAGTACAAAAAGAAGACTTGTATCCAACCAAAGATGGGTTAACAATGGCTGAGGTTTTAAAAGAAATAAATATAGCTTCAGGTGGTGATGCTATTATTGTTTCTGATGTTGGTCAGCATCAAATGTTCGCTTGTCGTTATGCAAAGTTTAATAAAACCAAAAGTAACATTACTTCTGGTGGTTTAGGTACAATGGGATTTGCTTTACCAGCTTCAATTGGAGCTAAAATGGGAATGCCAGATAGAGAAGTAGTTATGATTGCTGGTGATGGTGGTTACCAAATGAATATTCAAGAATTAGGTACTATTTTACAAACTAAAGCAGCTGTAAAAATAGTGGTACTTAATAATGAGTTTTTAGGTATGGTACGTCAATGGCAACAATTGTTTTTTGATAGAAGATATGCTTCAACTGAAATGACTAATCCTGATTTTGTAGCTATTGCAAAAGGATATAGTATAGATGCTAAAAAAGTAACTAAAAGAGAAGATTTAGCAAGTAGTGTTAAAGAAATGATGGATTCTAAAGATGCATACTTTTTAGAAGTTTGTGTTGAAAAAGAAAACAATGTATTTCCAATGATACCAACAGGAGCATCAGTTTCAGATATAAGATTAGAATAATTATGGAAAATAGACAAACATATACTGTTTCAATTTATACCGAAAATAAACTAGGTATATTGAATAGAATTTCAGGGATTTTTTTAAGAAGACATATTAATATTGAAAGCATGAATATTTCTAAATCAGAAATAAAAAGTGTTTCAAGATTTACATTACTTGTAAAAGTAACTGAAGAACAGATTAAAAAAATTATAGGTCAAATAGAAAAGCAAGTCGAGGTAATAAAAGCATATTATCATACAGATGAAGATACTATATACCAAGAATCTTGTTTATTTAAGTTAAGTTCTCAATCATTAATAGCTAATGATGAAATTCAAACTATAATTAATAGTAGCAAATCGAGAATTATAAATATAAATAAAGACTTTTTTGTACTTGAAAAATCAGGAACTAAAGAAGAAATAGAAGATTTATACCACACTTTAGATAAACATGGTATAATGCAATTTGTACGTTCAGGACGAATTGCAATTACTAAAGACGAAATGAAAATTTCAACATTATTATTAGAAAACAACTAACAAACAACAATAACAACATACTAAAAAGATGGCAACAAATTATTTTAATACATTATCATTAGCAGGAAAGTTAGAACAACTAGCAAAATGTAGATTCATGGACGCTTCAGAATTTTCTGAAGGAGTTAGCGCTTTAAAAGGTAAAAAAGTAGTTATTATTGGTTGTGGAGCACAAGGTTTAAACCAAGGTTTAAATATGAGAGATTCTGGTTTAGATGTTTCTTATGCTTTACGTGGTGCTGCAATTGAAGAAAAAAGAGCTTCATTTAAAAATGCATCTGAAAATAATTTTAATGTTGATACTTTTGAAGCATTAATTCCTACGGCTGATTTAGTTTTAAACTTAACGCCAGATAAACAACATACAAGAGTTGTTAATACAGTAATGCCTTTAATGAAAAAAGGAGCTACATTATCTTATTCTCACGGTTTTAACATCGTAGAAGAAGGAATGCAAATTCGTGAAGATTTAACTGTAATTATGGTTGCGCCTAAGTGCCCTGGTACTGAGGTTAGAGAAGAATATAAAAGAGGTTTTGGTGTACCAACATTAATTGCTGTACACCCAGAAAATGATCCTGAAAATAAAGGATGGGCACAAGCAAAAGCATATGCAGTTGCAACTGGTGGTCATAAAGCAGGAGTATTACAATCTTCATTTGTTGCAGAAGTTAAGTCTGACTTAATGGGAGAGCAAACTATTTTATGTGGTTTATTACAAACTGGATCTATCTTGTCTTTTGAAAGAATGGTAGAAGAAGGAATTGAGCCAGCATATGCATCTAAATTAATCCAATACGGATGGGAAGTAATTACTGAAGCTTTAAAGCATGGAGGTATTACGAATATGATGGATCGTTTATCGAACCCAGCTAAAATTAAAGCTTTTGAAATTTCAGAAGAATTAAAAACTATTTTAGCTCCATTATTTGAGAAGCATATGGATGATATTATGTCAGGTCACTTCTCAACAACAATGATGGAAGATTGGGCAAACGATGATGTTAACTTATTATCTTGGAGAGCAGCAACAGGAGAAACTTCTTTTGAAAAAACAGCAGCTACTTCAGAAGAAATTAGTGATCAAGAGTACTTTGATAACGGAGTATTAATGGTTGCTTTTGTAAGAGCTGGTGTAGAATTAGCTTACGATAACATGGTAGCAGCAGGAATTAAAGAAGAATCTGCTTATTACGAATCATTACATGAATTACCTTTAATTGCTAACACTGTAGCAAGAAAGAAATTATTTGAAATGAACCGTATTATTTCTGATACAGCTGAATACGGATGTTATTTATTTGATCATGCAGCTAAACCAATGTTAGTTGATTTCATGAAAAAAGTTGATACTTCTATTATCGGTAAAGCTTTTGGTACAGGATCTAACGAAGTAGATAATTTAGAATTAATTGCTGTAAATAACGCTATTCAAAATCACCCAATTGAAGCTATTGGTAAAACATTAAGAACTTCAATGACGGCAATGAAAGTAATTGAGCAAGATCAAAAAGAAGAAGTAGTTTTCCATTAGAAATATGCAAATAAAAACCACATATTCACCAACAATAAAAGCAATAGAGGAGGCTGTAGCTACACTGAAAGGTGTAGCTATAGAAACTCCGCTATTAAGAAATTATATTTATTCAGAAAAATTTGATGCAAATATCTTTTTAAAAAGAGAAGACTTACAACAAGTTAGATCTTATAAAATTAGAGGAGCATATAATAAAATTAGCTCGATTACTGAAGAACAACGCCGTAATGGAATTGTTTGTGCAAGTGCAGGTAATCATGCTCAGGGAGTTGCTTTTGCTTGTAAGAAGTTAAAAATTCATGGTACTATTGTAATGCCAGCACCTACACCAAAACAAAAAGTAGAACAAGTTAAAATGTTTGGTGGAGATTATGTTGATATTAAATTATCTGGTGATACTTTTGATGATGCTTATACTTTTGCAAAAAATATATGTGATACATTAGGTAAAACATTTGTACATCCTTTTGATGATAAAAAAATTATAGAAGGACAAGCAACAGTTGGTTTAGAAATAATTAAGCAATCAGAAGAAACTATAGATTACGTATTTGTACCTGTAGGTGGAGGAGGATTAGCCTCTGGAGTATCAAGTGTTTTTAAATTATTATCACCAAATACAAAAGTAATAGGTGTAGAGCCAGAAGGTGCTGCGTCTATGAAAACTTCTATTTCTAAAAATAAAAATGTAAAGCTAGCTAAAATTGATAAGTTTATTGATGGAGCTGCTGTACAACAAGTAGGACATTTAACTTTTGATATCTGTAAAGAAAATTTACACGATATGATTACAGTTCCAGAAGGAAAAGTATGTCAAACTATTTTAGATTTATATAACAAAGAAGCGATTGTTGTAGAGCCTGCAGGGGCTTTAACGATAACTGCTTTAGATTTTTTTGCTGATGAAATTAAAGGTAAAAATGTTGTTTGCGTAATTAGTGGAAGTAATAATGATATTACAAGAACTGCCGAAATTAAAGAACGTGCATTATTGTATGGTCAATTAAAGCATTATTTTATTATTCGTTTTCCACAACGAGCAGGTGCGTTAAAAGAATTTGTTATAGATGTTTTAGGTGAGAATGATGACATTACTTACTTTGAATATTCTAAGAAAACAAGTAGAGAAAACGGACCCGCTGTAGTAGGTATTGAACTTGTAAAAAGTGAAGATTTAGCTCCTTTAATAGCTAGAATGAAGTCACTTAATTTTTACGGTGAATATTTAAATGATAAACCTAATTTGTTTGAATTTTTAATTTAAAGATTATTAAGTTCATTTATAATAAGAGCACATCCTTCATTAATTTCTTTATCTGAAATTGTTAATGGAGGTGTGATTCTTATAGCACTTCCTTCAAAAAGTAACCAAAATAAAATCAAGCCTTTATCCAAACAGTTAAGAATTATTTTTGAAGCTATTTCAGGAGAATCAACAATTAAAGCAAGCATTAAACCTCTTCCTCGTATTTCTTTAATCGCTTTTTGATTTTTAAAATTATTCCTAATAAGCTTTTCTTTTCTTATAGTTTCTTCAATAATATTTGTTGTTGTAATTTCTGTTACAGTTGCTAATCCTGCACTAGCAATTATTGGATGCCCACCAAAAGTAGTAATATGACCTAATTTAGGATTTTCTTTTAAACAGCTCATTACATCAAAAGAAGCAATAAAAGCGCCAATAGGCATTCCTCCGCCTAAACCTTTTCCTGTTATGATGATATCAGGAGTCATATTATAGTTTTCAAATCCCCAAAATTTTCCAGTACGTCCAACACCTGTTTGAATTTCATCTAAAATTAACAATGCTCCAACTTCTTTACAACGTTTTTTTACTTTGGATAAATAATTATTTTTAGGTTCGATAAAACCAGCGCCACCTTGAATAGTTTCTAAAATAACACCTGCGGTTTTTGTAGTGATTTTTTCTAAATCTATTTCATTATTAAATTCAATAAATTTAACGCCAGGAATTAAAGGACGAAAAGCACGATTTTGTTCCTCAGCGCCACAAACGCTCATAGCCCCTTGTGTATTTCCGTGATAGCCATTTTTTGCAGCAATAATTTCAAATCTATCAGTAAAACGTTTTGCTAATTTTAAAGCTCCTTCGGTAGCTTCAGTACCAGAATTGACTAAATAAACAGCAGATAAATTTTCAGGAAGTGTATTTGCTAAAGCTTTACATAATTCTAGTTGTGGTTTTTGAATAAATTCACCATAAACCATAACATGTGTGTAATTATCTAATTGTTTTTTTATAGCTTCAGTAACTTTTGGGTGATTATGCCCAAGGCTATTTGCAGAAACTCCTGCTACAAAATCCAACATTTTTTTACCTTTGCTATCGTAAATATAGCTACCACTAGCATGAGAAATTTCAATAGCTAAAGGATGTGGTGTCGTTTGTCCTTGGTATTTTAAAAAATCGTTTATCACTTTATATATATATTATCTATCTCCGCCTTTAGAGTTTCTTTTTCTTGATTTTGTGTTTTTTTCAGGTCTATCAGTTCTGTTTTTTAAGCTTTCTTTTAGATATTTTTTTCTTACTTTTTTTACGGCTTCATTATTTTTTTTGATAGGAGGAAGGCTTTTAATATTATCTTTTTTGAAAATATCTTCAACAGTTAAAGGTTGTTCATCACTTCTCCAAATAAAACCTTTAAATTTTTTTTCTTCGGAAGGAAACTCAGAAGGAGGAAACGTTGTTCCTTCAGATTGTTTAAAATATTTTGTTTCCGTAATATTATTTTTGACTAAGGTAAACTCAATATCACTAGCAATTTCTTTGGTAACAGTCTCCATTTTCTTAGAATCTTCATTTCTATTATAATATAAAGATTCTGCATTTCCTTTAACGAGCATAGTTCTTAAATCATTATTTTCGAATTTACCATAAATATTTCTTCCTTTAATTTGATTAAAATCATCTTCGGATAAAGAATCTTTTTGAATCATAAAGGCATTTTTTAATATTTTTAAAGAATCAAGTTTACTTGTTTTTATATCTGTCAATATTTGAATACTATCGCCAGTAATTTGATTTTTCCCCGACCATAAAATAGGATTTTTAAACATTCTGGTAACTCCTGTAGTTTGACTTGTATGAATAGAATCACATTTTCCTTGTAAATCAGTTTTAAAAATTTTTACATTATTAAAAATTCTAGCAATTCTTTTATCTGTTTTACCTGTCAATAGAATTTTATCACCAGCAACATACATCGAATCTTTGTCTAATAAAGTAATAGCAACAGCTTTATCAATGATAAAAAGCGAATCTTTCTTTTCATATAATTCGGCATAATTACCTTTAGTAATCATTTTCTGAATTGTATCAATTACTTTAATATTGTTGGTTGCAGAAGCAAAACCTTTACGTTTATCATAGTATAAACTATCAGCAGAAATGGTGCGTTCTTTTAAAAATAACTTGGCATTTTTTACAAAATAAGCGACATCAGTATTGGTATTATAAAACCCTTTTTCGCAATATACTTTTGTACTATCTTTTAAATTAGTGATGGTACTTGCTCCGTATAAGTAGGCTAAATTTGAATTTGTATAATAATCTAAATGATTGGATTCTAAATTACTTTCAGGATTAACAACTGTTACTTTTGATTTTGCAGTAAATTTTTTATCCTTTAAAAAATAAGAACCTCTAATACTTTTTAGTACATTTTTTTTATCACGAATAGTTCCTCCGTTAGGGTAATATAAAACTTGTTCTTTTCTATCAAAATGAAGTGTATCAGTACTAAGTTTCATTTCTTTATCATTAATTTCTACATTTCCCCAAGAGGTGGCTTTTTTAGTATTACCGTTATAAAGAGTGAAATCGCTGTATTGAATAATACTATCGCCTTGCTCAATAACAACTTCTCCTAAGGCTTTAAATATGTTTTCTTTTTGATAAAGTAATGCTCTTTTACAATCTAAAGTAGCACCTTCATGCTCCATTTTTACGTTTCCTATAAGGATGGTGGCACCAGGATATTTTTCTTCATCAGCAGTACTTAACTGCGTAGAAAGTATTTTAATCTTTTTTGATTGAGAAAAACATCCGACTGATACTAATAAAAAACTTAAAAGAAATAATTTTTTCAAATTGATAATATTTAGCTAGCAAAAATAATGAAAAGAACGGGCTATTTTTCTTAATAAATCAATAAAATTATCTAATAAAATTATCCGAAGAAAAACGAAGAAAAAATATATTTAAAGGTTAATTTTGTGGAAATAACAAAAAATACACATATATGAGCGCTCATTTTGATTTATCCTTAGAAGAAATGAAATCTTATGGTTATAAGATAGTAGATCTAATAGCTGAACATTGGGATACTTTAGAAGATAAAAAACCAGTAACTTCAGCTACACGTAAAGAAATGGATCATTTATTTTTGCAAGAAGCACCTGATAAAGGTATGAAAGCAAACGATGTTTTAGATTTTGTGGTCGATAACGTTATTCCGAATAGTACGGTTATTTCTCATCCAAAAGCATATTCTTTTGTACCTGGACCAAGTAATTTTATCAGTACAATGGCGGATAGTTTAGCAACAGGATTCAATATTTTTTCAGGTGGATGGGTAGTTTCTCCTGCTGCTGCGGAATTAGAAATAGTAACAATGAATTGGTTGTTAAAAATGTATGATTTCCCTGTTGAAAAAGGAGGAGGGATTTTTACAAGTGGTGGTTCTATGGCAAATTTAACAGCCTTAGCAACAGCTCGACGTATAAAATGTGGTGATGATTTTTCAAAAGCTGTTATTTATTTATCAGATCAAGCGCATTCTTCTAATATTAAAGCGATTCGTGTTTTAGGTTTTAAAAAAGAACAAATTCGAATTTTACCTACGGATATTGAATTTAGAATAAGTATCAATAAATTAAAAAATGCCATTGCTAAAGATCGCTTAGAAGGTTTACAACCTTTTTGTTTTATTGCATCTGCAGGAACAACAAATACAGGAACAGTCGATCCTTTAGATGAAATTGCAGATATTTGTGAGCAAGAAAACTTATGGTTTCATATTGATGGAGCTTATGGTGGTGCTGCTATTTTATCAAAAAAAGGCGCAAAAGCATTACGAGGAATCGAAAGAGCCGATTCGTTAACAGTAGATCCGCATAAATGGTTTTATCAACCTTACGAAATAGGCTGTTTGTTAGTGAAAGATTCTTCTTGGTTAAGCGGAACTTTTAGTGAAAAACCTGAATATTTACGTGATATTGAAGGAAATGAATCTGAAATAAATTTTTATGATTATGGAATTCAATTAACACGTCGTTTTAGAGCTTTAAAGTTTTATATGTCGATAAAAACATACGGATTAGATACTTTTAAAGCTGCTGTAACTTATAATATTGATTTAGCTGATACCGTTGAAAAAGTTCTGCGTAAAAGTAGAGATTGGGAAATTGTTTCTCCTGCAACCTTAGCTATTATCAATTTTAGATATAATCCGATTGGAGTAAATTTATCAGAAAAAGAAATTGATGCGTTAAATAATCAGATTTCTAAAAAAATAATGGATTCTAAAGAAGCATTTTTAGTAACCACTATTTTGAATAAACAAGTAGTTTTACGAATGTGTTTAATCAACCCGAAAACAACGATTGATCACATAAATGAAACATTAGCATTATGTCATAAATTTGGGCAAGAAATTTTATCAGAAAAATTTTTATATTAGTGATTGTTTAAATAATTTAGACTTTTAAAAGGAAGAAGTCAAGGGGGGGAACCTCTTGTTAAAAAATAAAACATGGAATTCGTCAACCTGAATTTATTTCAGGTTCGCATCCTGATTTTCCGCAGTTCTACTATTGATGCGATGCTGAAATAAATTCAGCATGACTTTAATAGATAAGGTATATCAAAATTTAAATGCTCTAAAGAAAATATATAAAAACAAAAAAGCCTTCATCAAAGATGAAGGCTTTTTATATAAAATAGAAATAAATTTATCTATTAATTGTTTGTAATCTATCTGGACCTACAGATACAACTGTTACAGGAACACCAGTTTCTTTTTCAATAAAAGCAACATAGTCCAATAAGTTTTGAGGTAACTGATCAGCAGTAGTCATTTTAGTTAAATCATCTTCCCATCCTTTAAACTCTGTATAGTTTACAGTTACATTTTCAGGTTCAATGTTATAAGGTAAATGTGTAATTTCTTCTCCTTTATAATTGTAAGAAGTACAGATTTTTAAAGTGTCAAATCCTGAAAGAACATCTCCTTTCATCATCATTAACTTAGTAACTCCGTTTACATCAACTGCATATTTTAAAGCAACTAAATCTAACCATCCGCATCTTCTTGCACGACCAGTTGTTGCTCCAAATTCATGACCAACTTTAGCCATTTCAGCACCATCTTCATCAAATAATTCAGTAGGAAAAGGACCAGAACCAACACGAGTAGTATAAGCTTTGAATATTCCGAATACATCTCCAATTCTGTTAGGAGCAATACCTAAACCAGTACAAGCACCAGCGGCAGTTGTATTAGAAGATGTTACAAACGGATACGTTCCAAAATCAATATCTAATAAAGAACCTTGAGCTCCTTCAGCTAATATTGTTTTTCCTTCTTTTATTGCGCTGTTTAAAAATTCTTCAGAATCTATAAATTGAAGTGTTCTTAATTTTTCGATACCTAAGTCAAATTCAGCCTCTAATTCGTCTAAATCATATTCTACTTGAACATCAAAAAAGCTAAGCATACTTAAATGCTTTTCAGTTAAAGCTCTGTACTTATCTTTCCAGTTATCTAACTCTAAATCTCCAACACGCATTCCGTTTCTACCGGTTTTGTCCATGTAAGTAGGACCAATTCCTTTTAAAGTAGAACCAATTTTAGCTTTTCCTTTTGAAGTTTCAGAAGCCGCATCTAATAACCTGTGAGTAGGTAATATTAAGTGAGCTTTTCTAGAAATTAATAATTTAGAAGTATAATCAACTTTATGAGTATCTAAATTTTCTAATTCTTTTTTAAAGATAACAGGGTCGATTACTACACCATTACCAACTACATTTAAAGCGGTTTTATGAAAAATTCCAGAAGGAATTGTGTGTAAAACATGTTTGGTACCGTCAAAAATTAATGTATGACCTGCGTTTGGTCCTCCTTGAAATCTTGCAATAATATCGTAATCTCCTGTTAAAACATCTACGATTTTACCTTTTCCCTCGTCTCCCCATTGTAATCCGAGTAATAAATCTACTGCCATTTAGTGTGTTATTAAGTGTATTTGTGTTGTTATTTTGTTTTTCTTTTTGTTCCGTAGAAATAAAGAGAGTGGTTGTGAATATCAATATCAAAAACTTCTTCTATTGTTTTTTTGATAATTTGAATTCTTGGGTCGCAAAATTCTTTTACTTCTCCAGAGTCTGTCATTATTAAATGATCATGATTCTTATCGAAATAACTTTTTTCATAGCGCGCCATTGATTGTCCATCAAATTGATGTTTACGAACCAATCCACAGTCTAAAAGCAAGTCTATCGTATTATAAAGTGTTGCTCTACTTACACGATAATTCTTGTTTTTCATTTTAATATATAATGATTCTATATCAAAATGCTCCTCAGCTACATATATTTCTTGTAAAATAGCATATCGCTCAGGTGTTTTACGATGCTTGTTTTCTTCTAAAAAAGTAGTAAAAACTTTTTTTACAATTTCTTGATTTTCGACTGAATTACTCATTATGATTTAAAAATTTACGGACGGACAAATTTACAGTTATTTATTGATAAAAAAAGAAGTATCATTAAAATGATATTTATAATGTGTTAACACGTTCTACTTTTTGTATTCCTTCTATTTTTTTCATAGCATCAATTATTTTATTTAGCTGTACTTTATTTTTAATACTTAAAGATATTTTACCATCAAAAACACCTTCAGACCCTGCAATATTTATACTATGTATGAAAACATCCATACTATTAGAAATAATACGTGTAAGGTTATTTATAATCCCTTTATTATCAATACCTGATAAGTGTAAAATAGCAGTAAATTCTTGTTTGGTAGAATCAATCCATTTTGCAGGCATAATTCTGTATGCATAATTAGATTGTAATGAAATGGCATTAGGACAATTATTTTTATGTATTTTAATACCTTCTCCAATAGTTGTAAATCCAAAAATTTTATCACCAGCAATAGGAGTACAGCATTTTGATAACTTATAATCGAGTGTTTGTTCGTCTTTTCCAAATACAATTGCATCGTATTTGTGGTTAACTTCTTCCTTTTCTGATACATCTTTGGAAGAAGAACGGCGAAAAGTATTTTTGATAAAGCCCATAATAAGCCCACTTCTTTGTGCAACAAATTCTTTTAATTTTGTGTTATCAATAGCACCATTACCAACTCTAAAAAATAAATCAAAGCTTGTTTTTAATTCGAAATAATTAGCAAGTTCATTAATTATTTTTTCATCAGACCCAAGTTTTAAGTGACGTAGTTTTCTAATTAAAATAGCTTTTCCTTCTTCAGCAATAATTTTTTCTTCGGCTTTTAAGGCTGACTTAATTTTAGTACGTGCTCTTGCTGTAATAACAAAATCAAGCCAACGTATATTTGGTTTATTATTTGTTGCAGTAAGTACTGCTACTTGATCACCGCTTTTAAGAGTGTAACTTAAAGGAACTAATTTTCCGTTTACCTTTGCGCCTCGGCATTTTAAACCCACATCTGTATGTACAGCAAAAGCAAAATCTAATGCTGATGCTTCTTTAGGAAGTGATTTTAAATCTCCTTTAGGTGTGAATACATATATTTCTTTGGCATATAAATTAAGTTTAAAATCTTCTACAAAATCTACAGCATTGATACTTTGATTTTCCAGTGTTTCTTTTAAACGATTTAACCAGCCTTCAAGCCCATTTTCTTTTATTGCACCTTGTTTATATTTAAAATGTGCTGCGTATCCTTTTTCAGCAATTTCATCCATTCTTTCAGAACGAACTTGTACTTCTACCCATTTTGCTTGCGGTCCCATAACTGTAATGTGCAAGGCTTCGTATCCTGTTGATTTTGGTTGCGAAATCCAATCGCGCAAACGAGCAGGATTTGGTTTAAAGAAATCAGTTGCAATCGAATATATTTTCCAAGCATCAAATTTTTCATCCGTAGAAGTTGGTTCATAAATAATTCGAATAGCAAACTTATCATATACCTCTTCAAAAGTTACGTTTTGTTTTCTCATTTTTCTTCGGATAGAATAAATGGATTTAAAACGTCCTTTAATGTTATATTTAAAACCTTCTTTATCTAAAGCTTCTTTTAAAGTACCTGTAAAGCTGTCAATATATTTTTGTTGTTCTTCTTTGCTGTCTTTAATTTTGATTAAAATATCATTATAAACTTCAGGTTCGGTATATTTTAAACCTAAATCTTCTAATTCTGTTTTAATATTATATAAACCTAAGCGATGTGCTAAAGGAGCATAAATATATAAAGTTTCAGAAGCAATTTTAACTTGTTTATAGCCAGGCATTGCATCCATTGTTTGCATATTATGTAAACGGTCGGCTATTTTTATCAGAATTACTCGTACATCATCATGTAAAGTAAGTAACATTTTCCTGAAATTTTCAGCCTGTATAGAATAGTCTTGTTCTTTTTTTAGGTTTGATATTTTAGTAAGTCCACTAACAATACGGGCTATGTTTTCACCAAATAGGCGTTCCATATCATCAATAGTATAGTGCGTATCTTCAACAACATCATGAAGAAGTGCTGCGGCAATAGAGGTAGCACCTAGTCCAATTTCATCGGCAACAATTTTTGCAACTGCTATTGGATGAAAAATATAAGGTTCTCCTGTTTTTCGGCGTTGCTTGGAATGTGCTTCAACAGCAATGTCAAAAGCTTTACGAATCAGTTTTTTATCTTCTTCGGATAATGTTTGATATGTTCCTTTTAATAAATTTTTATATCTGTGGGCTATTTCTTTATTTTCTTCTTCTATCGTTGCATTATAACTCATATACTTATATCTTTATTTTGCTGTTTCATAATAAAAATAGTCTAAAGAATTTTACTGAGCAAATTTTCATAACAAATGTTTCACATCAATTTAAAATTGAAAAAAAAGCTTGTTTTACAGCTAGTAAATAAGAATAATAAAAAGGTAACGCTAAATTTACATAAAAACAGCTTTTATTTTTATGAGTAAGAGTTTGTTAAGGCGATTAAAAAACACTACATTTGCAGACTTATAAAAATTTAAACAATTCAATTATGAATCATTACGAAACTGTTTTCATTTTGAATCCCGTTTTATCTGAAACTCAGATAAAGGAGACAGTAAAAAAGTTTGAGGACTATTTACTTTCTAAAGGTGCAGAAATGATTTCTAAAGAAGATTGGGGCTTAAAAAAATTAGCTTACCCAATTGAAAAGAAAAAAAGTGGATTTTACCACTTATTAGACTACAAAGTAGCTGGAGATGCAATCGCTCCTTTTGAATTAGAATTCAGAAGAGATGATAGTGTTATGCGTTATTTAACTGTAAGGTTAGACAAGCATGCTGAAGCGTGGGCTGAAAAGAGAAGAGAACGTGTTAAATCTGCAAAAAAGTAAGAAATGGCGTCAACAACTATAGATCAACAAGCAAAAGGAAGTAAGCAAGGTGAGGTACGTTACTTAACTCCTCTTGATATTGAAACAAAAAAAGAAGCAAAATACTGTCGTTTTAAAAAGAACGGTTTTAAATACATCGATTATAAAGATGCTGACTTCTTAATGTATTTAGTAAACGAGCAAGGTAAAATTTTACCAAGACGTTTAACAGGAACATCATTAAAGTATCAACGTAAAGTGGCTCAAGCTATCAAGAGATCTCGTCACTTAGCTTTAATGCCATACGTTGGTGATTTATTAAAATAATAAAGAAGTAGAAACATGGAATTGATACTAAGACAAGACGTAGAAAATTTAGGTTTTAAAGACGATGTTGTAACTGTTAAGAATGGTTATGGTCGTAATAGCCTAATTCCTAAAGGATATGCAATATTAGCTACTTCTTCAGCTAAAAAAGTATTAGCTGAAAACTTAAAGCAACGTGCTTTTAAAGAAGCTAAATTAATAGAAGAAGCTACTGCGGTTGCTGAAGCTATTAAAGGATACGAAATCAAAATTACTTCTAAAGTAGGTTCTGGTGATAAGTTATTTGGTTCAGTAAACAACATTGATGTTGCTGAAGCTTTAGCTAAAGCTGGTACTGTTCTTGATAAGAAATTTATCAAAGTTACTGGAGGTAGTGTAAAAAGATTAGGTAAATATAACGCTGCTGTACGTTTACACAGAGTTGTTGTTGCTGATATCGTATTTGAGGTTGTTGCTGAAAAGTAAGAATTTTAAATTAAAAACTATATAAAAATCCTACTCATTTATTTGAGTAGGATTTTTTTTGTCTTTTAAATTAAGTTTTTTTAGATTTATTTGAAGCAATTTCCCGCTTTCCGCACTCGCTTTTTTTTGAAGAAAAATCAAAAAAAGAGCTCAAACAATTGCTTCAATCGGGGCTAGGGTTTTAGTTTGTTTTTATAATTTTAGATGTATTTTATATTTATTAAAAGCCTGTTTAAATTTAATTTAAAAACGTTTTATAGCTAAAAAATAGAATCCGTCAAACTGAATTTATTTCAGTTTCGCATCCTAATTTTATCTTAATTTTTCGCTTTATGCGATGCTGAAATAAATAGACCTGTGAGGTGTTAAGTTTAATTAAATACAAGCATAAAAAAACCTGAACAATATTGCTCAGGTTTAAGTATTTTTAATCGGTATTAGTTATATCAGATTAATCAATTTTAATATTCTCTTGATTTCTAAGAATATCATCCATTGTTTCTCTTTTTCTAATTAAGTAATCTTTTCCTTTGTAAATCATTACTTCTGCAGGCTTATATCTCGAATTGTAGTTCGATGCCATTGAGTAACAATAAGCTCCAGCATTACTGAAACATAAAACATCTTCTTCAGATATTTCATTAATACGTCTGTTAGAACCAAAAGTATCGGTTTCACAAATATATCCAACAATACTATAAAAACGTTCTCTTCCTTTTGGGTTTGATAAGTTTTCAATCGTATGGTACGAATTGTAAAGCATTGGACGAATTAAATGATTCATTCCACTATCAATACCAGCAAAAACAGTTGATGTAGTTTGCTTAATTACATTAACTTTAGCTAAAAACTTTCCTGATTCACTCACTAAAAATTTACCAGGTTCAAACATTAAAGTTACATTTTTACCATAGTTTTTACAGAAAGTATTAAATCTATCAGATAATTTTTCTCCTAATTCAACAATATCAGTAGAAATATCATCCGATTTGTAAGGGACTTTAAATCCACTTCCAAAATCAATAAAATCAATATCTTCAAATTGTCTTGCAACATCAAATAAAATATCTGAAGCTCTAATAAAAGTGTCAATATCTAAAATATCAGAACCAGTATGCATGTGAATACCGTTAATACGCATTCCTGTATTTTCAACAACTCTTTTTATATGTGGTACTTGATGAATTGAAATTCCAAATTTAGAATCGATATGTCCAACAGAAATATTACTATTTCCACCCGCCATAATATGCGGATTTATACGAATACAAACAGGTGTTTTAGGGTGTTTTTGTCCAAATAATTCTAATATAGATAAGTTATCAATATTAATTTGAATTCCTAATTTTGAAACTTCTTCAATTTCTTGTAAAGAAACACCGTTTGGAGTATAAATGATATCTTTAGGAGCGAATCCTGCAAGTAAACCAAGTCTTACTTCTTGAATAGAAACAGTATCTAAACCACTATTTAATGTTTTAAAAACCTTTAAAATATTAATGTTAGATAAAGATTTAACTGCATAGTTTATCTTTAAGCTTTTAACTTTAGAAAAGGCACCTGTAATACTTTTATACTGTTCTATTATTTTTTCAGTATCATATACATAAAGTGGTGCACCGTATTTGTTCGCTAAATTTAATAACTCTTCTCTATTCATTTTAATATAGTTTATAAGCCACAAATGTAGCAAAGCAAGTGACTTTTACAAATTATTTATAAGAAATAGACAAATCAAGTTTTTTTGTGAAAAAAAGTTGATTTATAGTATTCTTAATTTTTTAAAGTGTTTTTTAGTGATTTTCTCCTTTAAATATAAGTTACTAATAATTTATTGTTTTTTTTAGTTTGATTATGATAATAATCAAAAAAACGCTAGTTATTAACTAGCGTTTTTAAAATTATAAATGTGTAATATTATTTAAAGTTTACAGTTACTTTTTCAGCAATACCAACAATAACTTCTGTTGCTTTTATAATTGTTTCAGCAGATACAAATTCATAACGTCCATGAAAATTATGTCCACCAGCAAAAATATTAGGACATGGTAATCCTTTGTAAGATAATTGAGAACCATCAGTACCACCTCTAATAGCTTTAATTATAGGTGTTATACCGATGTCATTCATTACTTCTTCAGCAATATCAACAATGTGCATAATAGGCTTAATTTTTTCACCCATATTATAATATTGATCTTTTATTTCAACAGTAATTCTATCACCACCGCCATGTTTTTCATTTAATTCTTTAATTAAATCAGCAACATATTTTTTTCTAGTTTGAAATTCTTCTTTTTCAAAATCACGAATAATATATTGTAACACTGTTTTTTCAACTTCACCAGTAACACTATTAAGGTGATAAAAACCTTCTCTACCGCTAGTAGTTTCAGGAGTTTCTTGTTTAGGAAAAGAGTTAATAATATCTTGAGCAATATACATACTGTTTACCATTTTACCTTTAGCGTAACCAGGGTGTACCATACGACCGTTTACAGTAATTACAGCACTTGCAGCATTAAAGCTTTCATATTCAAGTTCTCCAATTTGACTTCCATCCATAGTATATGCCCACTTTGCGCCAAATTTTTCAACATCAAACATATGAGCTCCTTTACCAACTTCTTCATCAGGAGTAAAGCAAATTCTTATTTTACCATGTTTAATTTGAGGATTTTGAATTAAATATTCCATTGCTGAAACTATTTCTGTAACACCAGCTTTATCATCAGCACCTAAAAGTGTTGTTCCATCAGTAGTAATAATTGTATCTCCTTTATATATAAGTAAGTTTTCAAAATAATCTGGAGATAATACAATATTCTCTTCTTTATTTAAAAGAATATCTTTTCCGTCGTAATTCTCATGAATTTGAGGTTTTACATTTTTACCTGTAAAATCAGGACTTGTATCAATATGAGCAACAAAACCGATTGTTGGCACTTCGTAATCAATATTACTAGGTAAAGTAGCCATTATGTAACAGTTTTCGTCTAATTCAACGTCTTCCATTCCTATTTCTTTCAATTCTTTTTCAAGAACTTTAGCTAAATCCCATTGATTTTCTGAACTAGGAAAAGCAGGATTGTTAGGATCACTTTCGGTATCAATAGTTACATATTTTATAAATCGGTTGATAATGTGTTGTTTGTTCATTTTTGTTGTTGTTTTAAGGATTTTTGAAAAAACTAATTCAGTTGTATTTTTTCTATTAATTCAATGGCGTTACAAATTCGTTGCTCAACTAAAGAATCACCATAAATTTCTGTTTTAACGTGTAAAAAGTTATCAGAATTTATTTTTGTAAAGGTATTTAAAATATGATATGGATACTTGCCTTTTTTTCCTTCGGCGTAACTGTAATAAGAAGGTTTTTTAAATAGCTGTATGTTTTTGGTTTTAAGTTCTGTTAAGCCCATTTTTTTATTATCATCTGTAATTTTTTGAGCAAATATTTTATCAATAAAAATAGTATTATGTACTAAAGTAACATCAATAAGGATTGTTTTAGTAACGCTTACGGTAGTATCGGCAGCGTAAATAGATGTTTTTGCATCATCATAATATAAATTGACTTTCCATTTTTTTGGAAATTTAACGCTAAACAGATTCCTAACATCTTTGTTTTTCTGTAAATCGATATAAGAATTAGAATTTTCACAAGAAAAATCATTAGCTAATTCTGATGATGAATTGCAAGAAATTATTAAAAATAGTACTAAAATTGATGAAAAATATTTCATAGATAAGCTGTTAATTTTATTTGTTTTGATCAAAGTAAGCAATTAACAAATCTACTACATAACTGTAAGATTTTATTCCTTTTGATTGATTGTTTGCCTTTAAATAAGAGTTATATCCTTTTTTAAAATATGGCTCAATAGGGTTTTTAAATTGTTTCCAATGTAAACGACTATTGCCGAAATCTTTATAAACTCCTTTATTTACAGTGTTTTTTATTGATTCAGCTATTTTTTTATCTCGTTTATAAACTTGATTAATACAATAGATATATGCCATTCTATATCCTGAATATTGAAAATATAAATCGTTATTTGCTACGGCTGCTAAAAACCCTACAAAATTCGCATCATTTTCGGCAGCCCAACCAATTTGATGCGCCATTTCATGACAAGTTGTTGCTGGATATCCTGTTTTAGGAATCATATCGTTTATTTGCGCCTCGCCAGTAATCGGATTTATGTATCCTGAAGTTCCGTTATAAGATTGAAATAAACTTACCAAAGAGTTTTTTATTGATGGATTTTTATAAGTTAACTGCGGATATTTTTTCGATATATTCTGATAACCGTTTGTTGCTAAACCATAAATTTCTTTTTGACTATACGGAACTTGAACTCTAATGGTATCGTTATTTGTAATTTGTAAATGAATTTTATTTAATTCGAAAACAATTTTTTCGGTAGTTTCAACTAGCTGTTTTGTAGTATAATTTGCTTGTTGTAAATTCAAATTTTTTGCTAATGATTCTCTAAAATAATTCAATCCCCAAAAGGCATAAAAGCAAAAATAAATCAACGATAAAACGCTTGTAAACTGTAAAAATTTCGAAAGACTATTTTTAAATTTATTTTTAATTAAAGAGTAACAGCCTTTTATCAGTAAAAATATTAAAACTAAACCCAATGCATCGCCCACAGAAAAAGGAATCCATCCTAAAGAAAATCGAAGTGTTTTTGAAATATACGGATAAAATCCATTACTATAATAATGTTCTATCCATTGTGGTTTTTGACTTATAAAATGTACAATAAAAAATTGAATAGGTAAGCTAAGAGCTAAAATGAATTGTTTTTTATACTGTTGCATAGCCTCAAAAATAAGCAAGTTACTATTAAAATTACTAGGTTTTCATCAAAAAAATGACTATTTTATTTGTTGAAATTTTCGATAAATAAAGTTAAAGAGAGCTACTAAAAGTTTCATCTTAAAAAATTATCTTTGCACCATGGAACGAACTCAAT
Source organism: Tenacibaculum salmonis (assembly GCF_041053065.1). Classification (NCBI taxonomy): domain Bacteria; kingdom Pseudomonadati; phylum Bacteroidota; class Flavobacteriia; order Flavobacteriales; family Flavobacteriaceae; genus Tenacibaculum; species Tenacibaculum salmonis. Next base: position 211,890 of record NZ_JBFCVV010000001.1, read on the forward strand.
CATTCAGAGGAACAAAAACTAATAGTGCTAGAACTGTTAGTCTTGAAAAAGGAAAATTACCACCACAAGCTTTAGAGCTAGAGGAGGCTGTTTTGGGTGCTATGATGATTGATAAAAAAGGAATTGATGAGGTAATCGATATTCTTACACCTGAATCTTTTTATGATAAAAGACATCAAGAGGTATATCAAGCTATTTATACACTTTTTCAAAATTCTGAGCCGATTGATTTACTTTCTGTATCTAATCAATTAAAGAAAAGCGGAAAGTTAGATGTAGCTGGAGGTGATTTTTTCTTAATAGGTTTAACTCAAAAAGTAGCTTCTTCGGCACATATTGAGTTTCACTCACGTATTATTTTAGAAAAATATATTCAACGTCGATTAATTACTATTTCTTCAGAAATAATAGAAAACTCTTATAACGAAACTGTTGATGTTTTTGATTTATTAGACGAAGCCGAAGGGAAATTATTTGAAGTAACACAAGGGAATCTTAAAAAAGGAGCAGAAAAAGCCGACTCATTAGTACAGCAATCTATTAACAGAATACAAGAAATTTCTGGTAAAGAAGGAATGAGTGGTTTGCAAACAGGATTTACAAAATTAGATGCTTTAACATCTGGTTGGCAACCTTCCGATTTAATTATTATTGCAGCGCGTCCTGGTATGGGAAAAACGGCTTTTGTAATTTCGATGGCTAAAAATATGGCAATTCAGTTTAATAATGCCGTTGCTATTTTTTCATTAGAAATGTCATCAGTACAGTTAATTACCCGTATGATTTCTTCGGAAACAGGCTTAACATCTGAAAAATTACGTAAAGGAGATTTAGAACCTCATGAATGGGAACAGTTAAATGTAAAGGTTAAAAAACTTTCTGATGCACCTATTTTTATTGATGATACACCAGCACTTTCAATTTTTGATTTACGTGCAAAAGCACGACGTTTAGTATCGCAACACGATGTTAAAATAATTGTAATCGATTATTTACAATTAATGACTGCAGGAGGTTCTGGAGGAAATCGAGAACAAGAAATATCAACTATTTCACGAAATTTAAAGGCATTAGCAAAAGAATTAAGTATTCCTGTAATTGCTTTATCTCAGTTATCACGTGCCGTGGAAACTCGTGGAGGTTCAAAACGTCCATTACTTTCTGATTTACGTGAATCTGGAGCAATTGAGCAAGATGCCGATATTGTTTCGTTTATTTTTAGACCAGAATATTACGGAATGACCGAATGGGATGATGATGATCATACGCCATGTGAAGGACAAGGAGAATTTATTGTAGCAAAACATCGTAACGGTGGAATGGATAATATTCGTTTAAAATTTACAGGACATTTAGCGTTGTTTTCAGATTTAGAAGAAGGAATTAGCAGTGAATTTGAATCGAGTATGAATGCTAGTATTACCGATGGGTTTAATAATGAAGTACCTTCAAATGGTTTTGCTTCACCTGAAGATGCTTTTGGTCCTAGTGATGATGATGTTCCGTTTTAGTGAGTTTTCTAGCATCACATGCTGAATTTATTTCAGCATCGCATAAAGCGAAGAACTTTGGCAAATCAGGATGTGAAACTGAAATAAATTCAGTTTGACGGATTCGCTTTCCTATTTTTCTTGATATTGAAGAAAAAATAATTCGAACTAATAATTTTTTATAAAAATATATAAAATACACAATTGCTACTTAGTAATTGTGTATTTTAGTTTTTAGTATGAAAAAAACACTACACATAGTCCTATTTTTATTAATTTCAAATTCTATTTGGGCATCGTTTATTTACGTGCCTATGAATAATGAAAATCAGAAAAACCATTTAAAAGCCTACGGAATTGTTTATTATGCCTTAGAAAACGGTTTAAAATCAAAGTGGTTATTAAATTATGATGGCGGTGCTTTTTTATTAGAAAATAATAATTCGCTAGAAAAAGAATGTAAAATTCGAGGAGTTTCTTATCAAATTATTTCAGATGCTAAAGCTCAATTAATATTAGAAGAAATTTCATCACCTTCTAAAAATCAAGAAGCGGTTACGCTTGAAAAAGCACCTAAAATAGCGGTGTATTCTCCAAAAGGAAAAATGCCTTGGGATGATGCCGTAACAATGGTATTAACGTATGCTGAAATTCCGTTTGATGTAATTTATGATGAAGAGGTACTAAATGATAAATTGTTGTTATACGAGTGGTTACACTTACATCACGAAGATTTTACAGGACAATATGGACGTTTTTATGGAGCTTTTAGAACTGCTCCTTGGTATATTCAACAGAAAAAAGACGCAGAAGCATTGGCAACAAAATTAGGATATGCTAAAGTATCCGAAGAAAAAAGTGCTGTTGCTAAAAAAATTAGAGACTATGTAATTGGAGGAGGTTTTATGTTTGCAATGTGTTCGGCAACTGATAGTTTTGATATTTCTTTAGCCGCCGATGGTGTTGATATTTGTGAAGGAATGTTTGATGGAGATGCTTCAGAAGTTAATTATCAATCAAAAATAGATTTTAATAAAACATTTGCTTTTAAAGATTTTGAATTATTTCGTAATCCTACAATTTATGAGTTTTCTTCTATTGATATGACTCGAAAACGTAAAATTAAAAAAGAAGTTGATTATTTTACATTGAAAGAATTTTCTGCAAAATGGGATCAAGTTCCTACTATGTTAACCCAAAATCATACACAATTAGTCAAAGGGTTTATGGGGCAAACAACATCTTTTGATGAAAATACGATAAAATCAACAGTGATGATTTTAGGAGAAAATCCGACAAATGGAGAAGGAAAATATATACACGGCACAAAAGGAAAAGGAATGTTTACTTTTTATGGAGGTCATGATCCTGAAGATTATCAACATAGAATAGGCGATCCGAAAACAGAATTAGATTTACATCCAACATCACCTGGATATCGTTTAATTTTAAATAATGTGCTTTTTCCTGCTGCAAAAAAGAAAAAGAAAAAAACTTAAAAAAAGTAATTGGCAATTGTTTTATAAACCGTTACTTTTGCCAAGACAAAACAAAACAACAATGCCAACAACACAACAACTTCAAGATTTTACACAACAGGTTCGTAGAGACATCGTTCGAATGGTACATGCAGTAAGTTCAGGACACCCAGGTGGTTCATTAGGATGTGCAGAATTTATAACATGTTTGTATCAAGAAATCATGGATTATTCTACTGATTTTAAGATGGATGGTAATAAAGAAGATTTATTCTTTTTATCAAATGGGCATATATCGCCAGTTTACTATAGTGTTTTAGCACATAGTGGTTTTTTTCCAGTAGCAGAATTAGCTACTTTTAGAAAATTAAACACACGTTTACAAGGGCATCCAACAACTCATGACCATTTACCAGGTATTCGTATTGCTTCGGGTTCTTTAGGACAAGGTATGAGTGTTGCTATTGGAGCAGCAGAGGCTAAAAAGTTAAACGGAGATGACAAAATTGTATATACATTACATGGTGATGGTGAATTACAAGAAGGTCAGAACTGGGAAGCTGCAATGTATGCATCAGGAAAAAAAGTTGATAATTTAATTTCAACTATTGATGTTAACGAAAAGCAAATTGACGGTACAACAGACCAAGTATTAGCAATGGGAAGCTTAAAAGCTAAATTTGAAGCTTTTGGTTGGGATGTATTAGAAATAAGAGAAGGAAATAATGTTGAAGCTATTTTAAGTGGAATGGCTGATGCAAAATCTCGTACAGGTAAAGGAAAACCAGTTTGTGTATTATTATATACAGAAATGGGTAACGGAATTGATTTTATGATGCACACACATGCTTGGCATGGTAAAGCACCTAATGATGAGCAATTAGCAGAATCATTAGCTCAAAACCCTGAAACATTAGGAGATTACTAAATCTTTCTTTTTTATATAAAATTAAAATCCTGCTTTATAGCAGGATTTTTTTATGCTTTTAATAATAAAGCGTGTGTAATATTGTAAATTTACATTGATAAATATTTTTAAATCAAACTTAATTATGAGAATAGGAATTGTATGTTATCCGACTTTTGGAGGAAGTGGAGTTGTAGCGACAGAGCTAGGAATGGCTTTGGCAGATAAAGGACATGAAGTACACTTTATAACGTATAATCAACCTGTTCGATTAGATTTTTTTTCACATCGATTACATTTTCATGAAGTTGTTTTAGAAGAGTATCCATTATTTCAATATCAACCTTATGAATTAGCTTTATCAAGTAAAATGGTTGAGGTTGTAGAAAAGCATCAACTGGAAGTTTTACATGTACATTATGCTATTCCACACGCATATGCTGCGTATATGGCTAAAAAAATGTTGGAAGAAAAAAATATTAACGTAAAAGTAGTAACAACTTTACACGGTACTGATATTACTTTAGTAGGAAGTCATCCAACATATAAAACAGCTGTTGAATTTAGTATTAATCAATCCGATGAGGTAACTACAGTATCTAATAGTTTAAAAGAAGATACCTTACGTTTGTTTAATATTGAAAAAGATATCAAAGTAGTTTATAATTTTATTGATGGTGAAAAGTATAATCAAGCGCATCAAGGAGATTGTAAACGTATCGCTTTAGCAACACCTGAAGAAAAAATAGTAACACATGTTAGTAATTTTCGTCCTGTAAAACGTACAGAAGATGTTATTGAAATTTTCAATAAAATTCAAAAAGAAGTTCCTTCAAAATTATTAATGGTAGGCGATGGACCTGAGCGTTTAAAAGCAGAAAATTTATCGAAAAAGTTAAATATTGAAGATAAAGTATTGTTTTTAGGAAATAGTAATGAAGTAGCTAAAATATTATGTTATTCAGATGTTTTTTTATTGCCTTCAGAAACAGAAAGTTTTGGTTTAGCAGCTTTGGAAGCAATGGCAGCTAGTACGGCTGTTATTTCTACAAATTGTGGAGGATTACCTGAGGTAAATATTCATGGTAAAACAGGTTATTTAAGTAATCTTGGAGATATAAATGATATGGCTGTAAATGCTATCAAAATTTTAAAAAACGAAGCTATTTTAGCTGAATTTAAAGAGAATGCAAAAAAACATATTAAAGTTTTTTCTTTGGAAAAAATATTACCGATGTATGAAGAAATTTATAAAAGTTGTTCTATAAAAGGTTAATTTATAAATAATTTATAAATTTTAATTATAGTACATTTACTTTTAAAATTATACGGAAATGAAAAATGCTAAACTATTGGTTATCGGAGCTTTTTTTTCGATATACATAATATGGGGTTCAACTTATTTATTTAATAAAATAGCCGTTACCGAAATTCCACCTTTATTTTTAGGTTCAATTCGTTTTTTTAGCGCGGGTTTAATAATTATTATAATAGCTAAATTGATGAAGTTACCTTTAAAAATAACTAAAAATCAGTTTATAAATTCAGCTATTGCAGGTTTTTTATTTTTAGTTTACGGAAATGGTGTTTTTGTATGGGCTTTAAAATATGTTGATAGTGGTTTTGCTGCTTTATTGGCATCAACACAACCTTTATTTGTATTATTTTTATTGCGTTTAATAGATGGTAAAAGATTGCAGAAAAAATCGATTATAGGTGTTTTATTAGGTTTGTTTGGAATGTATTTATTGGTTAGTCAGCAAAAAATTACTACTTCAGAAGGTAGCGTTTTAGGTATTTTTATGATTTTAACCTGTGTACTTAGTTGGAGTTACGGTAGTGTTTTTGTGTCTAAGGCAAATTTACCTAAAAATCATTTAGTTAGTACAGGTTATCAAATGTTAATAGCGGGTTTTTTACTAGCGGTAGCAAGTTTTGTGTTTAATGAAACGTGGATATCACCATTAAAATGGTCATACAAAACACAAGGATCTATGTTATTTTTAATAATTTTTGGAAGTATTGTAGCTTTTACAGCATTTAATTATTTATTAAAAAATGTTTCTCCAGAAAAAGTAGCTACATCGGCTTATGTAAACCCTGTTATAGCTATGTTTTTAGGATGGAGTTTGTTAAACGAGCAATTAACCGAACAATCTGTAATAGCCTCTATCGTTTTATTGACAGGAGTTTATTTTATAACATCACGAAAAAGATCTGTAAAAACAGTTTCTAGAAAAGCCTAATTATATATTTTTTGAAGCAATTTCCCGCTTTCCGCACTCGCTTTTTTTTGAAGAAAAATCAAAAAAAGAGCTCAAACAATTGCTTCAATCGGGGCTAGGCTTTTTTGCAAGAAATAATATTTTTATATTTTAAAGAATAATTTACCACCAAATTACAAAAATTTTAATGAGCTCTCCGTTTGTTTTTTTCAACCAACAAAGCGGAGTTCTTTCTTCACTTAAAAACTGTTGAAGGTTTGTTGTGAAATCATTAAAATTCAACCAATTAATATTGGTGTGAGGTTGTACTAGCCAATTATGTTTATTAGGAATATAAAATTTACATTCTTTAAATTGATTTAATTCAAGTAAAGTAACATAAAAACCGATAATACAATTGTTATTTATTAAAGGAAATTCTTTTCCATAATCTTTTAACGGAACAAATAATTGTGCTTTAAAATAGAGTTGTTGTGCTATTTTTTCAGCATCTAAATTTAGATTTTTTAAATAAGGAATACATTGTTTAGAATGGAGTAGTGGTAATTGTTTTTCTTTTAGTTTTGTTAATTTTTGAACTAAAGAATCTTTTTTATTAGGACCAATCCAGCGTTCAATTTCTATTTTACTTGCTGAATTATCATATAAATAAAACTTATAAATAATTTCTAAATGAATCGGTTTTTCATCTTTTAGAAGTAAACAATCTAGTTCGCCAAGTGTTATTTTTTCTTCTTGAATTTGTATGTTTTCAGTAAGTATTTTAATAGTTGAATTTTGTTGAAGTTCAAAAGAAACAAAACGTTCTACTAATTTTCCTAAGCGAGGTGTTTTTGTAATTTCAGTAGAAAAAATACTAGTTTTAATTGTATTTATATCAAATTGATATAAATCAAAAACACCTTTTCCATTCCATAGAAAAGGTGTTTTTAAAAATCCTTCGTATTGTAATTGTAAATCTTTAGAATAAACATCCATCAATAAAAATATATTAAATTTTAGCGTCTAAAGTTTCTATAATTTTTTGTGTATTTTCTTGAAAATCGAACCAAATTATTTCTTTATCTTTTCGAAACCAAGTTCCTTGTCTTTTAGCAAAACGACGCGTATTCTTTTTAATTTCTTCAATAGCAAATTCTTTGGTAAAATTATTGTCAAAATATTCGAATAATTCACGATATCCAACAGTTTTTAATGCTGTTAAATCTTTATGAGGATACATATTTTTAGCTTCTTCTAACAAGCCGTTTTCCATCATAATACCTACTCGTTTATTAATACGATTGTACATAATTTCTCTATCGGCAGTTAATCCAATTTTTATCGACTGAAAATTACGAGGTGCTTTAGGTTTATTTTTAAAAGAAGCATATGTTTTACCTGTACCAATACAAATTTCTAATGCACGCATTATTCTATGTGGATTATCAATTGCAATAGTGTTATAGGTTTCAATATCTAATTCTTTTAGTTTCTTTTGAAGTGGTTCAATTCCGTTTTCTTCTAATTCCTTTGTTAGTGTTGTTCTTATTGAAGCATCTACTTTAGGAAAATAATCTAAACCTTTTAAAACGGCATCAACATATAATCCGCTACCGCCAACCATAATTTGAACAGGGTTTTTAATAAAAAGTTCATCTAATTTAGCGAGTGCATCTTTTTCAAATTGTCCGACTGAATATTCTTCAAAAACACTTCTATTTTGAATAAAATGATGTGGTGCAGCAGCAAGTTCATCAGTATCAGGAACTGCTGTTCCGATGGTTGTTTCTTTAAAAAATTGACGAGAATCACAAGAAATAATATCACAACCAAAATGTTGCGCTAGTTTTATGCTTAGTGCAGTTTTTCCAATAGCGGTTGCACCTACAATAGTTATTAGTGTATTTTTCATTTTAATTGTGTAATTTACTTCCACAGTGATTACAAAAAAGCGCATTGTCATCATGTCCTTCAGAAGAACAGTTTAAGCATGCTTGTGTGTTTAAATTAATATCGTTTACTTTTACCATTTCAGAACTTACAATTCCTGTAGGAACAGCAATAATTCCATATCCTAAAATCATAATAATACTAGCAACAAATTGTCCAAAAGGTGTATGCGGTGCAATATCTCCGTAACCAACAGTTGTTAAGGTTACAATTGCCCAATAAACGCTTCTTGGAATACTTGTAAAGCCGTTTTCACCGCCTTCAATTAAGTACATTATTGTTCCTAAAATAACGCATAAAATCAATACAAAAAACAAAAAAACAGTAATTTTAGTTCTACTTGCTTTTAATGCTTTCATAAAATTATTCGATTCTCCAACAAAACGAGCTAGTTTTAAAATTCTAAAAACACGTAATAAACGCAATGCTCTTAAAGCAACTAAACTGTGAGTTCCTGTAAAGAAAATAGCAAGGTATTTAGGAAGCGTAGAAAGGAGGTCTATAATTCCATAAAAACTAAAAATATATTTTGTTGGTTTTTTTATAGATATAATTCTAACAACATATTCTATTGAAAAAAGTATTGTAATTACCCATTCTGAAATATTTAAAAGAGCTCCATGTTTTGAATTAATACTTTCTACACTTTCTAACATTACCAATAAAATACTGGCAAGTATGGCAATTAATAAAACAATATCAAATAATTTCCCAGCAGGAGTATCGGCTTCATAAATTATTTCATGAAGGTTATCTTTCCAGTTTTTAATGTTTTTATTCAAGTGAAATTTTTTTTTAGTCGATTTTACTTGTTAGTTTTCAAGAGGTAATCGTACTATTTTTGCTACTTTATTTCTAAGTAAATAGTTTTTAATAATTGTTTTTGCTAATTCTTTGTTTTCAATAGGAGTTAACATCGGTTTTAAAATAGCTAATTGATTTTCTTGAAATGCTAAACTTGTATAAGTATAGCCAATAACAATATTGTTTTCGATTAAAATAACAGCATGTTCTTCAGGAGTTCTTCCTTTATCAATAATTAATAAGTTATCGTGATTAAAATTTTTATTAGATATTTTTGGCTTACGAATAACATTATATTTAGGTCTTAATTTAAGTAACTCTAAATGATATTTTACTCGTGTAAAAAGTAGGTTTCCTGTTTCTTGATAAGTAATATCATGTACTCTTTTAATGATACTCAATCCTTTTGGAGTCTCTTTTAAAAACAGTTTATTAACTTCTTTTTTAAGATTTTGACCTCTACCTATAAAGATAATATTACCTTGTTCATTATGTACATAAAAAACACCTTCTTTTTCGGGTAATTTATCTAATATTTTTAAATAACGTTGCTTTACGTGTCTGTTATCTGCGTATTTTATTGATTGCTGAATAATATTTTTATCAACATCTTTTTCTAATAATAATTTGAATAATTGTATGGTTGCTAAAGCATCTCCATTGGCTCTGTGTCTGTCTGACATTGGTATGCCAATAAATCGACATAATTTTCCTAAACTATGAGAAGGTGCTTCGGAAATTAGTTTTTTACTAAGTGCTACGGTACAAAGTGTATTTCTTTGATAATCATAACCTAATCGGTCAAATTCTGTACGTAAAATTCGATAATCGAAACTCGCATTGTGTGCTATAATAATACAGTCTTCTGTAATTTCAAGAATTCGTTTTGCTACCTCATGAAATTTGGGTGCATTACGAAGCATATTACTATTAATTCCTGTTAATTTAACAACAAACTCTTGAATTTCTCGTTCAGGGTTGACCAAACTAATAAATTGGTCTACAACTTGATGCCCATCAAATTTATGAATCGCAATTTCTGTAATACCTTCTTCATTAAATTTACCTCCTGTTGTTTCAATGTCTAAAATTGCGTACAAATATTTTCTATTTAGCGGTGATTAATGTAAATTTAAACAATATAATTTCGAACTCCAAAAATAGCGCTACCAATTCTTACCATATTACTACCATTTTTTATAGCTAATTGATAATCACCACTCATTCCCATTGAAAGGATTGTTGGTTTTAGTGCTGTTTCTTGTTTATTTTTGAAGAAATCAGCTAAAGATGTAAATTCATCTTGTAATTGTGTTTGATTATCAGTAAAAGTAGCCATCCCCATAAAACCTACAATTTTTATGTTTTGTAGTGCTAAAATTTCTTCGGATGAAATAATTGTATCAATATCTAAAAATGACAAACCAAATTTAGTTTCTTCTTTTGCAATACGTGCTTGTAATAAACAGTTAATTACACGATTGTGTTTTTTAGCTTGTTTATTAATTTCTTTCAGGGTTTTAAAACTATCAACACCATGAATTAAATCAACAAAATGAGCCATATATTTCACTTTATTACTTTGTAAATGCCCAATCATATGCCATTCGATATCTTTTGGTAAAGCATCAAATTTGGTAACCATTTCCTGAATTTTATTTTCGCCAAATACACGTTGTCCTGCATCGTATGCTTCTTGAATATCAGTAATTGGTTTTGTTTTAGAAACAGCAACTAAAGTTACATTTTCTGGAATTGTTATTTTTATTTTGTCAAGATTTTCTTTAATTCCTGTCATTGTTTCTTTGTCTTAAAATTCATAAATAGTTAAAGCACTTCTTAATTTCGGCTCTATATACGTTGTTTTTGGAGGCATAAGCATATCGGCATCTACAATTTCTTTCAGTTCATTAATTGAAGTTGGTAACATCCCAAAAGAAACTTTAAAATCACCAAGATCAACTTTTGTTTTTAATTCTAAACCATCCGATTTATCTTGTGAATATAAAATTTTAGATGCATTTCGAATATTTTCTATTCCTAAAATAGGTTTTAAAACGGTAGAATATAAAATTTGAGCATCTAATTTACTTAGCGCATTGGTAAATTCATATCTTGATATTCGTAAATGCAATGCATAAAATTGCCCATTTAAATACATACTAAATTGATGCTTTTGCTTAGGTCTGTATAGTTCCTGACCTCTGTTTTCTATTCTGAAAAAAGTATCTAATTCTATTAAAAACTCTTCAGGAGTTAAGCCGTTTAAATCTTTTATAAATCGATTAAATTCATAAATACTTAATTGGCTTTCAGGTAATAAGTAGCTCATAAAGAAATTATAGTTTTCTTTTCCTGTATGCTCAGGGTTTTCTTTAGCTAAGTTTTTAGCTAACAAACAAGCAGAAGTAGACCGATGATGTCCATCAGCAATATATAAGGTACTTATTTCAGAAAAAGCATTTGTTATTTTTTGTATATCATTTTCATTATCAACAACCCACAATAGGTGTTTATCTTTATCTGTTGTTGAAAATTCATATTCTGCTCTTTTTGTTTGATATTTTTTAATAATCGAATTAATAATATTATTATCAGGATAAGTAAGTAGTACAGGCTCAATGTTAAAACCAGTATTTTTTAAATAATTTTCAAATAATAATTCTCTTTCTTGAAGTGTTCCTTCGTGTTTTTTTATAACATTATTATGATAGTCATCTACTGATGTTGTGGCTATAATTCCACAAAAAGATTCGGTATCTGTTATTTTTTGATAAATATAAAAACTAGCTACCGTATCTTTTTTAAAAATTCCATCATCTTTAAATTCTAAATAACGATTGTGAACCAATTTAAAACGTTGTTCTTCTGCAATATCTTGTTTCTGATATTTATAACCAGGGTTAATAACATGCAAAAAAGTATATGGATTAAAGGCTAATTTAGCATTTAACATTTCTGAACTATAAATTTCATAAGATTTAGAAGACACTAATGTAACTTTATCTCTGGTAGCTCTAACAGCTTTAAACGGTTGTACAATTGCCATTAATAACTTAATTTATGCTTGTAAAGAATTAATAATTTTATTTGCTAATTCCGTACCAATTTTATGTTGTGATTCTACGGTATAAGAAGCAATATTAGGGCTTAAAGATAATTCAGCATTCATTAATAGTTGAATTTCAGGTCTTGGTTGATTTTCAAAAGTATCTAAACCAGCACATTGTACTTTTCCGCTTTCGATGGCATTTATTAAAGCAATTTCATCAACTAAACCACTCTGAGCAACGTTGATAAAACCAACACCATCTTTCATTTTTTCAAATTCTTTAACGCCAATTACATGATTTTCTTCGGATGCTAAATGTACCGTAATAAAATCTGATTCTTTTAATAAATCATCAGCAGTTGTAAAATCTATTTCAATATCAATAACTTGTCCGTTGTAAAATTCAACAGGAATTGTTATCGAATCACCAAATTCAAGATCGTAAGCAATTACTTTCATACCCAAACCTAAGGCGATTTTTGCTACTTGTTGCCCTTCAATATTCATTCCGATAATACCTAAAGTTTTTCCACGTACTTCTGTACCTGCAGAAAATTGTTTTTTTAAGGCATTAAAACTCATATCACCTTCTAAAGGCATTTCTCTATTAGCTTGGTGTAAAAAACGAGCCATTCCTAATAAATGAGCAAAAACCAATTCTGCAACAGCATTTGAACTAGCTTCAGAAACATTAACTATTTGTACACCGCATTCTTCAGCATAAATAACATCGATATTATCATTACTTGTACTTGCATTTGCAATCAGTTTTAAAGTAGGACAATTATCGATAAGTTCAGAATGAATTTCTGTATTATTTTTGATGACAATTACATTAATTTCTTCTTCATTAATAAAATTGTCTAATTGTTCTTGAGCAACTTTTGTTGTTATTACTTCAAATCCTGCATTTTCTAGGGTAGCTTTACCACCGTCTAAGATTCCGTCGTTTACTAATATTTTCATTTAAAAGTGTATTCTTTTAGTTGGTAATTTCAATTGATAATTTTGTACGTAACTAATTAACTTGTTCTTTCTAATTCTTGCATCACATCCACCAAAGCCTGTACACTGTACAAAGGTAAGGCGTTGTACATACTAGCGCGATATCCGCCAATACTTCTATGACCGTCTAAACCATTAATAGCTGCTTGTTTCCAAAGCGTATCAAATTTGTTTTTTAAAGCTTCGGATGTAATGTTAAAAGTAGCATTCATATGGCTACGATCTTCTTTTATAACGCTTCCTTTAAAAAGAGAATTTCTATCGATTTCAGCATATAAAAGTGTTGATTTTTGTTTGTTTACTTTTTCAATAAATGGAATTCCGCCTAAGTTTTTTAACCATTCTAATGTTAACATCGAGGTATAAACCGCAAAAACAGGCGGCGTATTAAACATACTTTCTTTATCGATAAAAGCTTGATAACTTAACATAGAAGGAATAGCGCGTTCTACTTTTCCTAAAATTTCATCTTTGATAATAACAAGCGTTGTTCCTGCAGGACCCATATTTTTTTGTGCGCCTGCATAAATTAAATCAAATTTTGAAAAATCTAACTGACGTGAAAAAATATCAGAACTCATATCGCATATTAAAGGAACATCTATTTCAGGAAAACTGTTCATTTGTGTTCCGTAAATGGTGTTATTACTTGTACAATGAAAATAATCTACATCTGTAGGAATTTGATATTCTTTAGGAATATAATTAAAGTCTTTATCTTTTGAAGAAGCAACTTCAATTAATTCTCCAAATAATTTTGCTTCTTTTATTGCTTTAGAACTCCAAGTTCCTGTATTTAAATAGGCTGCTTTTTTGTTTAATAAATTATAAGCAGTCATTAAAAATTGATTACTTGCACCACCTTGTAAAAATAAAGCGGTGTAACCTTTGTTTTCTAAACCTAGTAATTCTAATGCTAAACTACGCGCATTTTCAATAACATCAACAAAAGGTTTACTTCTGTGAGAAATTTCAATTAATGATAAATTATCATCATTAAAATTGATAATTGCTTGTGAAGCTTTTTGTAAAACTTCTTCAGGTAAAATACAAGGACCTGCGCTAAAGTTATGTTTTTTCATTACTGATGTTGTTTTATAGATAACAAAGGTGCAAAATTTATAGGAAGTTCATCTTTAAATTTCTGATAAAAAAGTTAAAGTATTTACGCCATCGGCATAATCCCATAATTCAGGATGCTGTGTTTGACCGAAAGAAATTTCATTTTCGATAAAATTATTGGCAACAATGCATTGTATTTTTTCTCTTTCTTCCCAAAGTTTTATTTTTAAATCTTCGGCATTATCATAATATTCATAAAAAATAGTAGCGATAGGCGAGGTGTAACTTTCGTCTTCTTTTATCATTAAAAAGCCATTTTCTAAAATATCGAACTCGCTCATTAAATAGACTGTTTTGTTATAATCGTAATTATTAGCGTATTTGGCGTTGTTAATTATTTCATGTTTATTGTACATTCCTTTAAAAAACGATTCGAAATCATAATTTCTAGGAACAAATAATTTTGAAACTGAACGACATCCTAATCCAAAATAACGAAATATATCATCACTCAAATTTTCAAAATCTTCTTTAGTTTCCTTTCCTGTTAAAACAGCTGCAGAGTTTCTGCTTTTTCGAATAATACTCGGTTTGTTTTTAAAATAATATTCAAAATAACGTGCAGTATTATTACTTCCTGTAGCAATAACTGCATCAAAATCGGTTAATTTTTCTTCAGTGAAGGTTATTTTTCCTTTTAATTGAGGTTCAACATACTCTAAATATTTTGCTAAAAAAGGCAATAAATGTTTATCGTTTGATGATTGTTTTACTAACGCACTATGCCCAGAAATTAAAACAGATAAAAAATCATGAAACCCAACTAATGGAATATTACCTGCCATAATAATGGCAACTTTTTTAGGGTTATTGGTTCCTAAGTTTTCTTTGGAAATCCATTTTTGAATATTTTCTTCGGATAAGGCTTTTGTCCAACTTTCAATGGCAAACAATAAGTTTTCATTGGTAAACCATTTATTGTTTTCGCCAGCTATTTTTAATTGATGCTTAAAACCATCAAAAAACAAATCGTTATGTGCAATGTTTTCCTTCTTTTCAATTTTCTTTTGAGAAAATTGCTCTAAAAAAACTCCTAACTTTATAAAAGCATTGATTCTGTTTTGTATTACACCCATTTATATTGTTTCTAAATTAATTTGGAACTATTTTTGCAAGCAAAGTTACAAAACTGAAACAGATTAATTATGGCAATTATTATAACAGATGAGTGTATAAATTGTGGGGCTTGTGAACCAGAATGTCCTAACACAGCAATTTATGAAGGTGCAGATGATTGGAAATATTCAGAAGGTACTGATTTGAAGGGAGATTTAGTTTTACCTAACGGAACAAAAGCAAATGCAGAAGAGGATCAAGAGCCAATTTCTGATGAAATATATTTTATCGTTGCTGATAAGTGTACAGAATGTAAAGGTTTCCATGAAGAACCTCAATGTGCGGCAGTTTGCCCAGTAGATTGTTGTGTTCCTGATGATGATAATGTAGAAACTGAAGAAGAGTTGTTAGCAAAACAACGCTTTATGCATAACGAATAATATATTTTAACGATATATATAATCCTGAGTTTTTACTTAGGATTTTTTTTGTACCTAATAATAGCAGTTTTAATTATGATAAGTGTAATGAATTTAAATAATAGTACAAATTCCTAGCCCCGATTGAAGCAATTGTTTGAGCTCTTTTTTTGATTTTTCTTCAAAAAAAAGCGAGTGCGGAAAGCGGGAAATTGCTTCAAAATAATCTTTTTTAAAAATAAGAAAGCCGAAATCATATTGATTTCGACTTTCTATAAAAATAATTACAAACGATTAATGAGAATTAATAGTTTATTTTTAATTATTTAAAATTGGTAATTTACAGATAAATTAAACATTGTACCTAATTGGCTAAAGTGATATCCATCATACGTCATTTGTGAATAACGTTGGTTGAAAGTTATAGCATTAGATTCATTTTCAATTTGTGTTAATCCAGATGCGGTAATTGTAGTATCATCCATAATTGCTTGTCCAGTAGCATTGTTTGCTTTAAACTTCCATTCAGGTAATACATTTAATATATTATTTACATTTAAAGCAATAGTGATTTTATCAGTTGCGCTAAAGTTTATTCCTAAATCTGTAACAACTTTCGGTGTAAATTCAGTGCTAATATTAGAGTTTAAACCATCTTGTTGAAATTTTGTTTTTCCGAAATAAGTATTGTTTAAAGATAAACCAAACTTACCAATATCATAATTAGCACCTAAAATCCATTTTGTTTGAGGACGTGACGTAAAAAATAAAGCTTCTTGAGTAGCATTAACTACAGATTGACCAGCATTTTGAATTAAAGAAGGATTTTTTACACTTCCTGTACGCTTGTTTTCAATAGTGTAGTTTCCTGATAAATTTAAACCTAATTTTCCTGAACCTAATTTGATGTTCTTTTTACTAACAACAACGTCTAATCCAGAAGTTCTTGTGTCAATAGCATTGGCAAAGAAACTAAGGTCTTTTATACCTCCATCTCTTAAAACATCATCTAAAGCTGTTGTACCAATATTATTACCATCATCATCAAAATCAGTTCCTGTTATTTCTGTACTTAAAATAATTCTATCTTTTACAGCAATATTATAATAATCTAGGGTAAAAGTAATGCCATTATCTAATTTACCACCTAAACCAAATGTAAAGTTAGTAGATGTTTCAGCATCTAATTTTTTTATACCTAATGCATGTGCTTCAGGAGAAACATTATTAACTAAACCACCAACAACAATACCTCCACCACTAAAACTGTATTGTGCTTTTTGTGTGTAGATTTGATGTAAAGTTGGAGCTCTGAATCCTGAAGAAACAGAACCTCTTGCTGTTAAATTGTCGTTTAAATTTAAACGAGAACTTAATTTATAAATAAAAGTACTACCAAAATCAGAATAGTTTTCAGCTCTAACAGTTCCACTTAATAAAAAAGCTTCACTAACATCGTAATCTAAACTAAAATAACCTCCAAGATTATAACGGCTCCAGCTACCAGAGTTTTCAGGTTGATTTCCAGCAAATGAATCTGCTCCACCACCTGCGTAAGATGCTTTTGTACCTTCAATAACTTCGAATAATTCATTTCTGAATTCTGCTCCAAAACCAATACTAACTTTTTCAGATAAAATTCTACTAATATCAATGTTACCTACATTATGAGAAAAACTAGTTCCTCCTGGGTCAAATGATCTAGGACTATTTTCTCTGTAAAGAGAGGTGAAGCTTATTTCACCATCATCAACAGTATGGTTTTTGTTAGTATCTGTCCAAACAGGGTCAGAAGCGATATCATTTCTGTTATGAGAATTGTTAACTTTATATGTTTGGCTGTTTCCTCCTGTGGTAAAACTTAAATCAACATTCCAGTCGTTAACTTTAGTTTTGATACCAATAGTACCATTATAATCATTTAAATCACCTTCAAAAGTTGGTGCATAACCATCGTATCCACCAGCGTTGTTTGGATTGTTTCCAGGGAAAAAATTAGCTAAATAAGGCATGCTTTCTACAGTTCTCCAATATGGAGTTCTATAATTAGCAAAAGAATGTACTTTTTTAAATACATATGCAGCATTAGCATAAAGTTGTGTGTTTTCTGCTAAATCAAAACCAAAATTCACATTAAATTTTGAAGCTGCTGTTTTAGGAGATCCATTAATATTATTAGCATCAGGGTTTCTAGCTAAAAATTCTTTAACATTTGATAATAAAGCAGCTTGTTCTGCTAGTGTATTTTCTTTGTCTCCAAAACCAGTATCTGGATCAGCTTCACCTTCAGCATTTACCGTACCAGGTCTGTTTGATAAAGCTGTTTTAGAAAAATCTATTGTATAATTAATAAAACCTTTATTATCACCAATTGTAGAACCATTATTAACACTTACACCTAACATTTCACCATCTCCTTCGGCAGTAATACCCGATCTAAAAGTAGCAGAACCAGATTTAGGACTGTCTTTTAAAATGATATTAATAACTCCAGCAATAGCATCAGAACCATATTGAGCGGAAGCTCCATCTCTTAATACTTCTACGGATTTAATAGCATCTGTAGGGATTCCAGAGATATCAGAACCTGTTTCTCCACGTCCCGGAGAAGTTTGTGTATATAATAATGAACTTAAGTTTTTACGTTTACCGTTAATTAATACTAACGTTCTACTAGGTCCCATATTTCTAATTTCATACGGATCTAATAACGAAGTAGCATCGTTAACAGGAGTTTGTACGGTATTGAAAGAAGGAATTTTATATTGTAAAGCTTTATCAAAAGTAGCTTGTCCTGTAGATTGTAAATCTTTTGAAGATACTACATCTATAGGTAAAGCACTTTTTGTATTAGATCTGGCAGGAGTTCTAGACCCTGTAATAACTACTTCATCCAATTCTAACCCTTCTTTTAATATAATATTAAATTTTGTTTTTCCGTTTGTTGCTATTTTTTGTGTTTCAAATCCTGAAAAACTAATAGTTAGTGCTGCTCCTTTTTTTATAGTTAAATTAAATTTCCCATTAAAATCAGAGTTTGTTCCATTTTCCGTTCCTAATTCAATAATATTAGCTCCTGGTAGTGGTTGATTGCTGGTATCTACAATTGTTCCTGATATTTTAGATTGAGACCACATAATACCACTACATAGTGTAGCGAATAATAAAAGTGTAATTTTTTTCATAAAATTATATTTGATTAATAATAGCTTTGATTTTATACATTAAAATCATTGGTTATATATTAATAAGGAAGGAAGTAAAATATTATACTCATTATTTTAACATTTTTTTTAGAAAAATTTAAAAAAAAAGTAAAACGGATATCCGTAAATAAAGATTATGAAAAAAGTTGAAAGTGTTTAAGTAAAGGAAATACCTATGTTTTTTGATGAAACAGAAGTAGATATTTTAAAATACCTACTAAACAAAATAATGATAAATTTATTTTATTTAGTAGATTAAATTGAAAAAGGATTACTCATTTGATTTTATGAAAGTTAAAGAAGCTCCATTAACACAATGACGTTTTCCTGTGGTTTGTTTTGGTCCGTCATTAAAAGAATGACCTAAATGTCCGCCACAAGTATTACATTTTAATTCGGTACGAGCATAGCCAATTTTATAATCGATATCTAGTTCAACATTTTTTTTGATAGCGCTATCAAAAGCAGGCCAACCAGAGCCAGAATCGTATTTATGTTCAGATTTATATAGCGGTGTTTTACAACCAGCACAAACGTAAATTCCTTTTTCGTAGTTTTTATTTAAAGAACTTGAATTTTGACGTTCTGTACCAGCTTCTCTAAGAATATAATATTGTTTTGCTGTTAAAAGTGTTTTCCATTCTTGTGTTGTCTTTGATACTTTGTATGTTTTTTTATTTTGAGTATTTCCTGTACAACTAAATAGTATTGTTAAAATAAAAGTAAATATAATTTTTGTCATTTTTTATTGAATAATAAAGTTTACAATATCAGAAGTTACTTTTTGATTACGTAGTATTTTAGTATGTCCTAATCCTTTTGTAATTAAAAGTGTTCCTCTTTGTAGCTTTTGACGAATATGTATTGCTGAACTTACAGGAACATCTCCATCATTCGTATCATGAACGATTAAAGTAGGGATAAAAATATTTTTAGCAAGGATATTCGAAGAATGTACATCAATATCTATTCCCCATTTTTTATCAAATAAAAATTTCATTTTATTTGCAATAAGAGGTTTTAAAGTTAAGTTTTTAGTGAAATTCAATATCACATCAGAAACTTTATCAGGAGCGCCAATAGTTACTAGTTTTTTGATTTTAAAATTATCAGCAACACTATTATATAAACACATACCGCCAAATGAATGCCCAATAGCAGCTTCAAAAGGACCAAATTTTTTATCTATTTCAGTAATAGTTTCTAAAAACTCAGGCATTGCTGTTGTTTTTCCTGAAGATTTACCATGCGCAGGACCATCAAAAGAGATAACCATGTATCCTTTTTCCAATAATTTATCAGCAATCATAAATAATTGGGTGCTTCTTCCTGCCCAACCATGAACTAGTAATACTTTTTTTTGAGAGTATCCGTAAGATAAAACTTCAATTTCTTTAGCGATAGCAGGTATGTTTATCATTTTATTTTGAGCGCTTGTGAGCATTATTTTTTCTCTTTTCGGAATCGAAAATTTTAAAGGAGTACTAAAAAGTTTGATACCTAATTGTGCAGTTAAATGTGTAGAGAATAGTTGTACTATTTTTGCTGAAAAAATAATAGGTTTAGGAACAATTAAGCTTGGAGGAAATAAAAATGAAGTATTAGAATTCATAAAATTAATTTTAATATAAATATATAATTTGTAAATTTAAACAAATAAATTCTTTAGTATTTTTGTGACATTATTTTTTAAATGTGTCATATATTATAGCCAAAACAAATAAAAACAAAAGAAATGAAAAGAATTATAGCTTTAGGAATTGTAACAGTATTTTTAGTGCAATGTAGTACTGTACCAATTACAGGAAGAAAACGTCTTAATTTTGTAAGTGATGCACAGGTGTTACCAGCAAGTTTTGCACAGTACAAAGGTTTTTTAGCAGAGAATAAATTATCGACTAATACGAGTAAATCAAATCAAATAAAGAGAGTTGGTAAAAATATTTCTGAAGCAGTAGACCGTTTTATGAGAGCCAACGGAATGACATCCGAAGCAAATTCTTATAAATGGGAATTTAATTTAGTAGAAGATAAAACCTTAAATGCTTGGTGTATGCCAGGAGGAAAAGTAGTTTTTTATACAGGTATTTTACCAGTATGTGCTAATGAAGATGGTATTGCTGCTGTTATGGGGCACGAGGTTGCACATGCATTTGCTAAACATGGTCAAGAACGTATGTCAACAGGAAGAATACAACAATTAGGTGGTGCTGCAGTCGCTTTAGGAACAGCAAATAGTAAAAATGCACAACTTTTTAATATGGCGTATGGTTTAGGAAGTCAAACATTTGTAATGTTACCATTTAGTAGAAGTCATGAAACAGAAGCTGATAAATTAGGTTTAGTTTTTATGTTAATGGCAGGTTATAATGGTAGTGAAGCTGCTGAGGTTTGGGTAAGAATGAGTAAATTATCAAAAGGAAAAGCACCTGCGGAATTTATGAGTACACATCCATCAAACCAAACACGTATTCAAACGCTTAGAGCTTATTTACCAGAAGCAAAACAATTAGCTGCTAAATTTAATGTGCCAGCAAGGCAATAGCAACATAAATTATTTATATTGCAAACCGTTCATTTTATGAACGGTTTTTTTATTTATAAGATATATGTACAAAAGAGGAGATAAAAAGTTAATTAACGCTTGGGCGTTTTACGATTGGGCAAATTCAGTTTATTCATTAGTAATTAGTACGGCGGTTTTTCCGTTATATTATAGTGCCGTTACTAAAGGAAAAACAGTTCGTTTTTTAGGAATGGATTGGGAACATCCTGATAGTTTGTATAGTTATGCCTTATCATTTTCATTTTTGGTCGTAGCTTTTATTTCTCCTATTTTATCTGGTATTGCAGATTATACAGGAAGTAAAAAGAAATTCATGAAATTTTTCTGTTGGATGGGAGGTTTATCTGTAATAGGATTATCCTTTTTTGAAGGTATCGATACTGTTTGGATAGGTATTTTATTTACTGTTTTAGCAAGTATTGGTTTTTGGGCAAGTTGGGTTTTCTACAATGCGTATTTACCTGAAGTAGCTTTGCCTGAACAACAAGATAAAGCAAGTGCAAAAGGTTTTATGTATGGATATGTAGGTTCAGTAATATTATTGATTATCAATTTAATAATGATTCAAAAACCCGAGTTATTTGGAATTACATCAGGAATGGCTTCTCGTATTTCTTTTGTTATGGTTGGGCTTTGGTGGATTGGTTTTGCGCAAATCACTTTTAAAAAATTACCTGATGATATTTATAATAAACAACCTGATAATGATTATATATGGAAAGGGTACAGAGAATTAAAAACAGTATATAAAGAAGTATTAAATTATCCTACATTAAAACGTTTTTTAATATCATTTTTCTTTTTAAGTATTGGAGTACAAACTATTATTTTAATGGCTGCTATTTTTGGTTCATCAGAATTAAATTTATCAACTTTTAATATGATTCTTACTATTTTACTAGTTCAAATTGTTGCTATTTTAGGAGCTTATATTTTTTCAAGAATTTCTGGTAAATTCGGAAATATTACAGCTTTAAAAGCTACAATTGTTATTTGGATGATTGTTTGTTTCTTTGCTTTTTCATTAGATAAATCACAAGAAAATGTAGCTATATATTTTTACGGATTAGGAGGTTTGTTAGGTTTAGTACAAGGAGCGATACAAACATTAACTCGTTCTACATATTCTAAATTATTACCAGAAACAGAAGATACCGCAACCTATTTTAGTTTTTATGATGTTACTGAAAAAATAGCAATTGTACTTGGTACTTCTGTTTATGGAGCATTATATGCTGTCACAGATTCAATGCAATGGTCTGTATTATGTTTAGCAATTTTCTTTTTAGCTTCGTTACTTGTGTTAACTACTATGAAAAAAACGAAGTATGTAGCCTAATTTTTAAACTTTCATATCTTCAAATACATTTTCAGGATGTATATATCTTTTGGTATTTTTTTGCCAATGATAACTTGAAGATATGATTACATTTAATGCATCAATATATTTTAAAACGATATTGTTATTTACTGAAGATAAAAAAGTTGCTTCTTTCATCGTTTGTAATAAAGTAGCTTCATATTCAGTATGAATTGTATTTACTTTTATAATTGATTTATTTACAGCATCGTTATAATTATCAGCTTCATTTGAAATAAGATAAGCATTAATTAAATTATAATCACTGTGTTTTTCTTTAGCGTAAGAAAATAAATCATTAGATAATGCACCAATTAAAGCACATTGTTCTCTCATTTTTTTTATTGATGGAACTTTATTTATTATTTCTGGTGATAAATAAATTGAATGCATGTATTCTATTAAATCTATAACAGGAAACATACCGCCAGTATATAATCTGATATAAATATACTCATCAACAGTTGTAAAAGGAACTGATTTTAAAGAGTAAGATAAATGTTCGGTTATTGATTCGGTATATTTATCAAAAAAATAAGAAGGACTATCTTTTTTAACAGCATCGCTTATATAAAAAATAGCATTATATAAATTCGATATTTTAGAGTTTTCACTATTTAAATAGAGTTCTTTTCCTGTCCAAATATCTAATATTTTTTTAAAGTCAGGTTGTACACCACTTGCGGTATCTTCGCCAAAAAAATCATCAATAAAATATAAAACATCATAAGTAACTACAGCATTAATCATTTTATGAATAGGAGTATCTATATATAAATGATTCGTCATTGTTGTGTGATGTTTGTATAAATCATCATCAATAACACCTAGTTTTTTTGAGATCGCTTTAGCCTCTTTTAGTATGAGTTTAGCATCTTTATGTATTTCGAGTTTTGTTTTTGATATTGATAAAGAAGTTGAAGAGAAATTCATGATTTTTTTAGTTGAAGTTAGTTTTTTATTATTAGTTAGTTTTTTAAAAGTAATGTAAAAATTTAAAAAACACCTTCTTAATGATAAATTTATAAAAGTAGCTTTTCAATTTAAAAAGTAGGAGGACAAATAAAAATAACTATTTTTCGACTAATAGGATGTCTAAATTCTATTTTTTCAGCGTGTAAGTGTAATCTATTTGCTTTTGTTCCGTATAAATCATCACCAATAATTGGAGTATTTAACCCTAAATTATGAGCTGCATGAACTCGTAATTGATGCGTACGTCCTGTAATTGGATAAAAATATACTCTTGTTTTTCCGTTTTTTACATCAATAATTTCCCATTTAGTTTGTGCTTGTTTTCCATGAGTATTACAAACTAATTGTTTTGGTCTGTCGTTTAAATTGACTCTTAACGGCAAGTTTATTTCACCTGATTTTTGTGATATGATTCCATTAAGTACAGCAACATATCGTTTTTTAATTGTTCTGTTTGTAAATTGAGCTTGTAGAGTTTTATAGATATCTATATTTTTAGCTATCAGTAAAATTCCTGAAGTAGACATATCTAAACGATGAACAACCAAATAATTTGCATTTTTTCTTTGGATGCGATGTTCTACAGAATCTTCAATTATTTTTCCAGCTACTGATAATAATTCTGCTGGTTTATTGATAACAATTAGGTAATCATCTTCAAAAATAATTTCTATATCTTTTTTAGCTTGAAGTTGAGTAATTAAAGGATTTTTATTAACAATTAATCCTTTAAGCATATGATTTAAAATAGGTTTGCATTTACCTGTACAAGCCGAGTAATAGTTTTTATGTTTTCGAACTGAACTATCTAAAGATTTACCCCACCAAAATTCTGCCATACAAATAGGGTTGAGGTTATTTAAAAAAGCATATTGCAATAATTTAGGAGCGCAACAATCACCTGAGCCAGCGGGTATATTTTGTTTTGAATCTTTAAAAATAGTAATTAAATTTTTAGATTCTTTTTTAGCATTTAAAAATTTATATTGATTAAAAATTTCTTGTTGCCCTGTTGCTGAAAGTTCTTTTCTATGCTCTTTTAATTGATTTGTTTTTTGCTGATAATTACTATATTCTTTTTCTAAAGAGTGTGTTTTAGATTGTAAATAAACTTCATATTCACGTATATAAAACTCTTCATTAATATTTTGTTGATTATCTTGTTGAGATAATTCTTTTCTTAATTTTCTACGTTGTTTAATTTTAGATTTCTCTTTAATTATTAAATTTTCATTTAATAATTTACCTTGGATATAATCTTTTTTGATGTTTAAATATTGCGTACTATTTTCTGAATAAGAAATTTTAGCGTTAATCAGATTGCGTTTTTCTTCCATTTTTAAAAACACACCATTTTTACTTAAAACATCATATACAGGTGGTACAAAATGTTTGTGTTGTGTGCTTTCTGCTATTTTTCCTGAAAAAGCAGCTAAATAACCTAATTGACCTTTATTATTTTTAACAACCAATACGCCAAACATTTTACCTAAAGCATTTTGATTCTCAGTGTTTTTTATTCCAAAATCATGAAAAAAATCAGTTTGATTAGTTAAATATTCTTGTAATTCTTTAGTAGCTATTTTTGATAATGTACTTGGTGTGTAATTATGAGGATAATCAAATTTTTCGGGAATAGTTATTGTATTAGTATCAGAAGTAAAAGCAATAAATTTAGTCATAATTTAAATAAAAAAAGTGTTGCTTTCACAACACTTTATAAGTTTAAGATTTGTACGATAAAATTAAATTAACAGTTATAGATTTTGTCGTATAAATCTTTATAAATTTCTTTAATAATTTTACGTTTCATTTTCATGGTAGGAGTAAGGTGACCACCTTCTATAGACCATTCTTCGGATGTTAATTCAAACCTTTTAATAGTTTCCCATTTTCCAAAATTAGAATTACAAATAGCAACTTCTTCTTCAATACGGTCAATTACTTTTTGATTTTTTATTAACTCTTCATTTGTTTTTAAGGTAATTCCATGTCTAGAAGCCCATTCTCTAACAAAATCAAAATTAGGCTGAATAAAAGCAGCTGCCATTTTTTCGCCTTCACCAATTACCATAACCTGTTCTATAAAACGAGATTGTTTTAATTCTCCTTCTAATAATGGTGGAACAATATATTTACCACCAGATGTTTTAAACATTTCTTTTGTTCGTCCTGTAATTTTTAAGAAGCCATCTTTGTCTATTTCTCCTATATCACCTGTATAGAAATATCCATCTTTTAAAACTTCAGCAGTTTTTACAGGGTCTTTATAATAGCCTAACATTACATTATCACCTTTTACTAAAATTTCACCACTTTCAGCAAATTTTAATTCTAATCCGTCAAGTACTTTACCAACAGTACCTATTTTAAATCCGTTATTTCTAACGTCATTAACGGTAATAACAGGTGATGTTTCTGTCAGTCCATAACCTTCCATAACAGGCATTCCTGCAGCAGTAAAAACTCTTGTTAAACGTGGTTGTAAAGCAGCAGAACCAGAAACCATTAATTTTAATTCTCCTCCTAAAGCAGCTTGCCATTTCGAAAAAATTAATTTACGAGCAATGCTTAATTGTTTTTCGTACCACCATCCGTTTGCTCCGTATGGCTCATATTTAAGTCCTAAATCAATAGCCCAAAAGAATAATTTCTTTTTTATACCAGTTAAATCAGTTCCTTTTGCGTAAATTTTATCATAAATTTTTTCATATAAACGAGGAACAGCCGTCATTACATGAGGTTTTATTTCTTGAGCATTTTCACTTAGTTTTTGAATTGATTCTGCAAAATAAATAGAAATACCACAGTATTGATATAAATATAATATCATACGTTCAAAAACATGACATACAGGTAAAAAACTTAAACCACGTTCTTTACCATATAATAAAGGGACTCTTTTTTCACTAGTTAATACGTTAGAAACGATATTTTTATGAGAAAGCATTACTCCTTTAGGTCTTCCAGTAGTACCCGAAGTATAAATTAAGGTAGCTAAACAATCTGAAGTAACAGCATTTTTTCTGACTTCAACTTCATTTTGATTACTAGTATCTTTACCAAGTTCTAAAATTTCGTTCCAACTTTTTTCATTTTCAATATCTTCAAAAGTAAAAACAGCTTTTAATTTTGTATTACCTTTAATCTGATTTAATTTTTCTAAAATTGTTTTGTCAGAAACAAAACAATAAGTAGCTTCAGAATGATTTAAAACATACTCATAATCTTCCTTAGATATTGTTGGGTAAATAGGTACATTTTGTGCACCTGTTTGTAAAATACCGATGTCGCAAATATTCCATTCTGTACGGTTATTTGTTGAAATTATGGCAATCTTATCATTAGGTTGTACACCTAAACGTAGTAAACCTCTACTAATAGTATTTGCTTTATCAATATATTCTATTGTAGATATTGATTCCCAATGACCATTGTATTTGGTTGTAAAAGCTTTTTCTAAGTTATAAGCTTCTTGTTGATAATAAGGAAAATCAAAAAGACGTGTTATTTCAATCGACATAAGATTTTTTTTGTGGTATTGCAAATTAGGTAAAATAGATTGATTTTACAACTTTAATCTTATCTATTGATTTACTGTCTTTTATCTTTTTTAAGTGATAATTATTGTGTTTTTAGTACTTTTTTTGATATATTTTAAATGATATATTATCGAATAAGAGTTCGATTTTTATTTGCTAGAATATATATTAAAAAAGCCTCTACTGATTTTTAATATCAATAGAGGCTTATTAAGTTACAGTATTGTGCTTTTAGATTTTAATGTATAAAGTTTTTTTACGAATTTAAAAACTTCTTTAAATCATCATAAGTACTCATTTTAAAAGACTTTTTTTCTTTATTCATTACTGATTTAATTTGTTTAGGAATAGCTACTTTAACAGTTAAAGTTTCTTCTACAACATCTAAAAATTTAACAGGATGTGCAGTTTCTAAAAAGATACATAAAGCATCTTCATTTGTTTTTTGATATTCTTTCGCTCCTAAATAACCAACAGCTCCATGAGGGTCGGCAATATATCCACTATTTTTGTGGATTAATTTCATTGCTTCACGTGTTTCATCATCAGAAAAAGAATATGAAGAAAAAGTATTTTTTAACGCCTCAATATTGTTTGCAAATATTTCTTGAATACGGATAAAATTACTAGGATTTCCAACATCCATAGCATTTGAAATAGTCGCTTTTGATGGTTTTGGAGTGTAAACTCCGTCTTTTAAATAATTAGGAACAGTATCATTAATATTTGTTGAAGCAACAAAATGTTTAATAGGTAAACCTAATTTTTGAGCCATCATTCCTGCGCAAATATTACCAAAATTTCCACTTGGTACAGAAAATACAACGTCTTTTTGTTGCTTATAAACCTGCTTGTAAGCTAAGAAAAAATAAAACATTTGAGGTAACCAACGAGCAACGTTAATTGAATTTGCAGAGGTTAGTGTACGGCTAATTTCAGCATCTAAAAATGCCGTTTTTACCATGTCTTGACAATCATCAAAAACACCGTCAACCTCTAAAGCTGTAATGTTTTTTCCTAAAGTTGTCAATTGTTTTTCTTGTACATCACTTACTTTTCCGCTTGGATATAAAATTACAACATCTACACCTTTTACATCTAAAAATCCATCAGCAACAGCACCACCTGTATCACCAGAAGTAGCTACTAAAACGGTTAATTGGTCGTTATTATTTCTGTTGAAATACCCTAAACAACGTGCCATAAAACGAGCGCCTACATCTTTAAAAGCCATGGTAGGACCATGAAAAAGCTCTAAAGTTGCTACATTTTCTTCAACAGAAACTACAGGGAAATCAAAAGAAAGTGTTTCTTTAATGATATCTTGTAAAACATCCGTAGGAATTTCATCGCCAACAAATTGTTTGATAACTTCATAAGCAATTTCTTCCTTAGAATAGGTATCAATATTTTTGATGAAATCAGAAGAAAGAGGCGTTATGCTTTCAGGAAAATATAAACCTCTATCAGGAGCTAATCCGTTAACAACAGCATCTTGAAAACTAACGTTTGGCGATTTTTTATTAAGACTATAATAGTTCATTTTTATTTTTTTAATGTCATTTTAATCAAACAAAATTACTTTGTTTATTTACGATAACGTTATTTTATTTAGTTTCTAAAATTTTGATTCCTTCTGTATTTATTTTTGATGAAAATAATGTGAAATCAATATTTTTATCAGCATAAGCATTTTGTATGGCTTTGTGTACTTTTTTAACAGCATCATCACCTTTACATAAAGCAAAAATAGTAGGTCCAGAACCTGAAATTCCAGCACCTAAAGCACCTGCTTTAATGGCTTCACTTTTAACTAAATCAAAATGAGGAATTAAGTGTTTACGAGCAGGTTCAACAATTACATCAGTTAATGAATTACTGATTAATTGATAATCGTTTGTGTACAAGCCGCTTACTAATCCGCCAACATTAGCCCATTGAGTAACAGCATTTTTTAAAGACACATTATCAGGTAAAACTTCACGAGCATCTTTAGTTTTTACTTCAATTTGTGGATGTATAGCAACTAATTGTAATTCACTAGGTACAGGAAGTTTTATAATATCTAAAGGTTCATAACTTCGGATAAGGACAAAACCACCGTAAACTGCTGCTGAAACATTATCGGCAATTGGAGTACCGCAAGCCGCTTCTTCGCCTATCATAGAAAATTTTGTGATTTCTAATAAAGAAAAAGGCTTATTTAGTAGTTCGTTTACACCAAAAGCTGCACCTGCTGAACTTGCTGCGCTACTACCTAATCCGCTTCCTGGAGAAAATCCTTTATGCATGGTTATTTCAATACCAAAATCAACAGGATGTTTTGCTAACATTGCTAAAGCAACAACTCCTGCAGCATTTTTTGTTGGGTCAAAACTTAAACCATCAGCACCTGTAATTTCTGTAATTTTAACTCCTTTTTCTGTTGTTTTTGTAAACGTCATTTCATCACCCATTGTATCTACTGCTAATCCCATAGAGTCAAATCCGCAAGAAACATTAGCAACTGTTGCTGGAGCAAATATTTTTATATATTCCATTTTTTTGCAATTTAAATCAACTAAAAAACAATAATAATTATTTTTTAGTTGATGTTTATTTGTATGATTTTTTTATTCAGATAAAAATTATCTTAACGATTTCCTATGCGAATAACATCAGCAAAAAGACCAGAAGCAGTAACATCTGCACCAGCTCCAGCACCTTTTATTAATAAAGGATTTACAGGATATCTATTTGTAAAAAATAATACAATATTATCACTTCCTTCTAAATTGTAAAAAGGATGATCAGTAGGAATATGTTGTAAACCTACTTTAGCTTTACCATCAGCAAATTCAGCTACATATTTTAAACGACAGTTTTTATCGTTAGCTTCTTTAAATATGTTTTGAAAATGAGCCTCAAACTCTGTTAAACTAGCGTAAAAATCATCATTATTCGTTGTATTTAAACTTTTTTCAGGTAAGAAAGCATTATTATCAATATCAGATAATTCTAATTCATAACCACTTTCACGAGCTAATATTAATATTTTTCTAGCAACATCAACACCGCTTAAATCAATTTTAGGGTCTGGTTCTGTATATCCTTCTTTTTGAGCTTGAGCAACAACATCATGAAAAGTAGTATTTTCATTAAAGTTATTAAAAACAAAATTTAAACTCCCCGATAAAACTGCTTGTATTTTTTGAACTCTATCACCTGAAGCAATTAAATTTTTAAGTGTATCAATAACTGGTAAACCTGCACCAACATTGGTTTCAAATAAAAATGGTGCATTGTATTTTCTAGAAACATCTTTTAATATTTTGTAGTTTTCTAAGCTAGATGCACAGGCTATTTTATTACAAGTAACTACGGCAATACTATTGCGTAAATATTGTTCGTATGTTTCAGATACTTTCTGATTAGCAGTATTATCAACAAAAACAGCATTACGAAGGTTGTAATCTTTTGTTTTATTGAAAAAATCATCTAAAGTAGCAGGTTCTCCTTTACTTAATGCATCTTTCCAATTATTTAAATCGATACCATTGGTATCAAAAGTCATTTTTTTAGAGTTCGCAAGTCCAACAACACGAATACTCATTTTTAAATGTTCTTTTAAGTAGTCTTTTTGTTGATTTATTTGCGCTAAAAAACGCTCGCCAACATTACCAACACCTGTAACAAATAAATTAAGTTGTTTTACTTTTTCTTCAAAAAACTGTTCGTGTAAGGTGTTTAATCCTTTTTTAGCATCTTTACTATCTATCACTGCTGATATATTTTTTTGAGAAGCACCTTGTGCGATGGCTCTAATATTTACATTATTTTTTCCTAAAGCACTAAACATTTGTCCGCTTAAACCTTGATGATTTTTCATATTATCACCAACTAAAGCTAAAATAGCCAAACCTTGTTCTACAATTACAGGTTTTACTTTTTGACGCTCTATTTCAGTTTCAAAAGCATCATTAATAGCTTTTTCGGCTTTTTTAGCATCTTCATCATAAATTCCAACACAAATTGAATGTTCTGAAGAAGCTTGTGTAATTAATACAACACTAACATCTTTATTAGAAAGTGTTTCAAATAAACGTTTAGAAATACCAGATACACCAACCATTCCCGTACCTTCTAAAGTCAATAAAGTAATGTCTTCTATATGTGTTATTCCTTTTACTAAATTAGTGCTTTTTAAATCTTTAGCAATTAAAGTACCTACATGAGTTGGTTCGAAAGTGTTTTTAATTACAATCGGAATTTCTTTTTCTAATACTGGTTGAATAGTAGGAGGGTAGATAACTTTTGCTCCAAAATGTGAAAGTTCCATTGCTTCTTGATACGAAATTTCAGGAATTGGAAAAGCTTGTTTTACAACACTCGGATTTGCAGTAAACATTCCGCTAACATCTGTCCAAATTTGTAATTCGTTTGCCTGTAAAGCAGCGGCATAAATAGCAGCAGTATAATCAGAGCCACCTCTACCTAATGTTGTTGGTAGTCCGTTTTCTGTTTTGGCGATAAAACCTGGTAAAACCGTTACTTGATATGTATTTTGATTAAAATAATCTTGACAGTTTTTATTGGTAACGGCAAAATTTACTTGTGCTTTATCAAAAACATTAGAAGTAATAATAAGTTCTCTACTATCTTTAAAAGTAGCATTTATAGTATTTTTAGCAACTTCAGAAATTATATAAGATGATAAACGCTCACCAAAACCACTAATTGTAGCCATTGTTTTTGGCGTAACTTCACTTAGTAAAAAACAACCTTCAAGTAAGGTTTGTAATTGATTAAATAAGGTATTTACTTTTTCTTGAACTTCTGATTGTGCTTCTTTAGGAACTAAATCTGAAATTACTTCTGCATGATGTTCTGCTACTTCTTTAAAAAGAGCGGTATAATTTACATCATTATTAGCAGCCTTATTTGCTGAAGCTATTAATTTATTGGTGGTTTTGCCAAAAGCAGAAACAACAACAGTTATTTTTTCTTTAGCAGCAGCATTTGCTACTATTTGAACTACTTTACTTATTGTTTCACTATTAGCTACGGATGAACCTCCGAATTTTAAAATTTTCATCTTAAAGGTATAAAAAAAATTAATTATATAAATTTTGGGTGTTATTTATCTGTATTTCAATTATTGAAAAAATAAATAGGTGCGAAAGTGATATGTATATAATTAACCCCTAAAGGGTAATAATGCTAATAGTAATAATAATTGTAGAAATAATTAAGCCAACAGAATTTATCGTAGGAGCTACGATAGGTAAAGAAGTGATATTTTTTCTGTTGTTTAACACTAGGCCAAATGTAAACTTTTTTTTTAATAATCAATCTTTTTTATCGAAATAAATAATTATTATTTTAAATATACCCAATTATTATCCTCTTTACAGAAAGAAGAATTCTCTTTAATGGTGTCAATTTTATCATTTTCTTTAAAAAAGGCTTCGAACGTTACATTTCCTGTAATATCATTAATGCTACCTTTGTTTGTATTGATGATTTCTAATTTTATCCATTCTACAGATTTTGTCCATTGAAGAATTTCATTGTTTTCTTGTTTAGAAGGGCGAGTGCTTGAATGATGACTTTTCTGTAAATAATCAACATTAGCTAATGCAAAAGCACTATAACGAGAGCGCATTAATTGTTCGGCTGTTAAAACACTTTGAATGTTTTTATGTGCTTTTTCACAACAATCAGTATAGTTTTTGGTTGGGGTACAAGGACATTTCATATTTTATTAATTTAAGAGATTATTATTTGTATCAATTCTAAAACAACGTTCTTTTCCTAAAAATAGTGGGTTTCCATGTTTTTCAGACCAAAATCCATCTAAAATATCTTTAGAAATACATCTGTAAACGACAACTCCCTTATAAGTATTGTTATCTTCTCCTTTATAGTTAAAATTGATAACTAATATATTATCATTAAAAAAACCAGTTCCAACTTGCTCTTGTTGATTATTGATTAACCATTTAGCAATTATTCGATTATTAATATCAAGTTTTAAAGAAAGTACTCCTTTATAAGAATGTTCTTCGGTATCTTGATTATTACCAATTATAGTATACTTACCAACTAAGTCTTGTATTATCATTATTGTATTAAAAGTGTAAAATTAGTATAGTTTATGTAGCGTACAAAAGTACGAACTAATTATATGATTATTTAATAGGCGTAACTTTATGTAAAAAAGTAAATATTAGAATTGTTAATTTAAATAATATAATTACTTAATTAACAATTATCTAACATTAAAATATCTTTTTGTAAAAGTTTTCTTAACATCTAAAAGTTTACAAATAGTAAAAAAATAACGTGATTTGCATCAGATAATTTAACTATTGTAAAACTAAACAAATGAATAAATTTAAACTTTTATTAAGTACACTAGTAGTTCTTTTTATAAGTAATGCTATTTTTTCACAAGAAGCTAACGTTTCAGGAATTGTAACTGATGGTAATTTTCCGTTACCTGGAGCAAGTGTTTCGGTAGCAGAAACTACAAAAGGAGTCTATACAGATTTTGATGGAAATTTTGTGATAAATAAAATGAAAAATGGTACCATAAAATTAGAAATTTCTTATATAGGTTTTCAAACAAAAATAGTAGATGTTTCTATTGTTGGTAGTGCTAGTAAAAATATAGGTGTAGTAGCATTGTTACCTTCTTCAAATGCACTAGAAGAAGTTGTCGTTAATGGAGGCGCAAGAAGAAATAGTGAAGCGAAAGCTTTGAGTATTCAAAAAAAATCAATGAGTATTATGAGTGTAATTGCTTCTGATGGTATTGGTAAATTACCAGATCGTAATGCAGCGGAAACAGTACAACGTATTCAAGGTTTATCTATTGAAAGAGATCAAGGTGAAGGACGTTTTGTATCGGTAAGAGGATTGCCTCCGTTTTGGACATCAACAACTATTAACGGAAATAGACTTCCAACAGCCGAAGAAGAAACGACTTCACGTGCAACGGCTTTTGATTTTTTTCCATCGGAATTAATTTCATATGTACAAGCAGCAAAAGCGTACACGCCTGATATGGAATCAGACGGTATTGGTGGCGGTGTAAATTTTATCACACAAACAGCTCCAACCAAAAAACTTTTAAATGTAAATATTGGTGGAGGTTTTAATGAAAAATCTGGTGAACCAATTTATAATGCTTCTTTAACTATTGGTAATAAAAGTAAAGACGGGAAATTCGGATATATGGTTAATGGTTCTTACTGGAATAGAAGTTGGGGTACTGATAATTTTGAAGCACGTAGAAAAGGAGACGAAGGTGTTTTTAGAATGGAGTTAAGAGATTATAATGGGGTAAGAATTACCATGGGATTAAATGCAGCGATGGAATATAATTTTACACCCGCTCATAAAATGTATTTTAGAGGAGTTTATGGAACATTATCGGATACTGAAGAACATTATAAACATAGAATTCGTTTTGATAAATTCGATTCAGGAACAAGCACTACAAGAGTAGAATTACAAAATATACATAACGAATTAATTACAGAGCTTTTTGGAAAAGAAATAGGAGGAAGACATCTTGTTGAAAACGGAAAATTCGATTGGAGTATTGCTTCTTATGCTAATGAATTTAAATACGGAAACACGCCAACAGCTCAAGATAAAAGTTATTTTGTTGTAAAGTTTAAACAAGATGGTGTTGGTATCAATGCTGATTATTTAGATAACAGACCAAAAGATGCTGGTGGTGCTGGTGACGATAGAGCTTATTGGAAAGCCGATGGCGGTAAGTTAGATTATAATGATACCGATGCTTTATTTGGATTTTTTAGCGATTCTAAATTTAAAATGGATGCAACTAAAATGAAGTTTTCAGATTTAGAATTATATAAAATATCAATAAAAGAAAGAGATAATATAGCAGCTTCATTAAATTATGAACATACGATTAACGATAACTTCAAAATTAAAGTAGGTACTAAATATAGAGATAAAGATCGTAGAGCAACTTTTGAAGACCTATACTACGGATGGAATGGTGTAGGAGAAACTCCAATGTTATCAGATTCTTCTCAATATATTATTGAACAACCAGGTAGAGCGGATTATTTAAATGAAATGGGTTCTAATATTCAATCAACTTTTGGACCTGTTTTATCTACCGAAGGAATGAATAATTTTTGGGCATCAAACAAAGAAAATTTAAGTGTTTTAGAAGATGATTCATCAGCTTTACAATATAATAGTGGATTAGGAAGAAATTTTGATGTTGATGAAACTCATTTATCATTTTATGGTATGGGAACTTTAAAAGCTTCTGAAAAGTGGACTATTTTAGGAGGATTAAGAGCTACAAAAACGGAAACAAAAGTATCAGGATATGTTGTTGAAAATGATGCTTTGAAAAAATCAATAAAGACTAAAAAATATTGGGCGGTATTGCCAATGTTACATGTTAAATATTCTCCTAAAAGAGATTTAAATATCCGTTTTGCAGCAACAAGAAGTTTCTCAAGACCTAATTTTGGAGATATTTCTCCATCAGGAACTTTTATTTCTTTTGATAATGAATTTAAAGGAGGTAATCCTGATTTAAATCCAACATTTTCATGGAATTTTGATTTATTAGGAGAATATTACTTTCAAAATGTAGGTGTTGTAAATGCAGGTGTTTTTTATAAATCGATTACAGATATTATTTATAATGATACTTATCAAGGAACTTATAACGGAAAAGAAGGTGTTGAATTTACGACCCCTGTAAACGGTGGAGGAGCATCATGGATTGGTGGTTTAGAATTAGGAATTAATAGACGTTTTGATTTCTTACCAGGATTTTTAAAATACTTTGGAACACAATTAAACGCTACGTTTATGGATTCTGAAATGACAAAAGCAAGTGGAAGAAAAGTAGGAATGGCTTATCAAGCAGGTAGTTTATTTAATGCACAGTTATTTTTTGAAAAAGGTGGATTTAATACTCGAGTAGCTTTTAATCATAAAGGAAAATATGCTATTGCTTACGGAGAAAGAGATATTGATGATGTGTATTACGGAAAATATAATACGTTAGATTTTTCAGCATCTTATCAAATAGGAAAAAAATGGACAATATATACCGATTTCAATAATATTTTAAATAATCCCCTTATATATCATTACGGTAAAAGCCAAGACCGCCCGAAACAAGTAGAATACTACGGTGTTAAAGGAAACATTGGTGTTAAATTCACTTTATAGTGGTTTTTAAATACAGTCATAAAGCCCTCAATAATTGAGGGCTAATGATGTTAAAAAAAAGAACTTATGCGTTTACGTTTTTTATTACAAGCTTCTATTGCTGCATTCGGTACTTATTTTTGTATGTATGCTTTTAGAAAACCTTTTACAGTAGCAACATTTGAAAACTTAGCTTTTTGGGGCGTTGATTATAAAATTTTATTAATCGTAGCTCAAGTGGTTGGGTATACATTATCAAAATTTGTAGGTATAAAAGTAATTTCAGAAATGAAATCACACAAAAGAATGCTTTATTTAGTTGGTTTTATTTTTTCGGCAGAATTAGCATTGTTAGGTTTTGCTGTTGTTCCAGCACCTTATAATATTCTCTTTTTATTTTTAAACGGACTACCATTAGGAATGATTTGGGGAATTGTATTTTCTTATCTAGAAGGAAGAAAAGCTACCGAATTATTAGGAGTAATTTTATCATCTAGTTTTATAGTTTCCTCAGGAGCTGTTAAAACAATAGGTAAAATGGTGTTAGATAAATTTCAGTTTGATGAATATTGGATGCCATTTATTACAGGGTTATTTTTTATACTTCCATTGCTGTTTTTTGCGTGGTTATTAGAAAAATTACCACCACCAACAACAGAAGATAAACTATTAAGAGCCGTAAGAAAGCCGTTAAATAAACAAGAAAGAAAGCAGTTATTTAAAAAATATGCATTGCCTTTAACGTTTATCGTTTTCTTCTTTATGTTATTAACATCAATTAGAGATTTTAGAGACAATTTTGCCAGGGAAATATGGGATTCTTTAGGTTATACAGATGCTTCTATTTATAGTATTTCTGAAATACCAATAGCAATTATTGTATTGATTGTTTTAGGGATGATAGGTAGTATCACTAAAAATTATAAAGCCTTTATGTATTATCATTATGTGTTGATTATTGGGTGTGTTTCAATTTTAGTATCAACATATTTATATCAACAAGAAATTATTACACCATTAGTTTGGATGGTAGTTTCAGGAATAGGATTATACAGTTGTTACGTACCTTTTAACGGAATTTTCTTTGATAGAATGATTGCAACTTTTAAAATTAATGGAAACGTAGGTTTCTTAATTTACATTGCCGATGCCTTCGGATATTTAGGAAGCATTCTGATTCTTTTGTATAAGAATTTTGGAAAAGGAGATATTTCTTGGCTTTCATTTTTTACACAAGCATTATATTTTTTAGCATTTATAGGATTAGCAATAACAATTTATAGTTTTCATTTTTTTAAGAATAAATATAAGAAACCAGTACAATTAAAAGAATTAGTATATGAACAATAAGTATGATTTAATCGTTGTTGGAGGTGGAGTTTTAGGAACTTTTCACGCTTATCACGCAGCAAAAAAAGGATTATCAGTAGCTATTTTAGAAAGAGATAATAAGCCACAAGGAGCAACAGTTCGTAATTTTGGACAAGTAGTGCCTTCGGGAATGAATCAAAAATGGCAAAATTACGGAAGAGAAAGTTTAGCTATTTATAAAGATATTCAAAATCAGTTTGATGTTACAATTCGTCAAAATGGTACGGTTTATTTAGCTTCTAATGATGAAGAAGTTCAGTTAATTGAAGAATTACATCAGATTAATAAAAACAATAATTATACTTCAAATTTATTAACGAAAGCACAATGTTTAGATAAATATGCAGGATTACGTGCAGATTATTGTAAAGCAGGCTTATTTTTTCCAGAAGAAGTAACCGTAGAGCCAAAAATGATGATTCATCGTTTACACTCTTTTTTATCCGCAGAAAAAAATATTGATATTTATTATAATACTACTGTAATTAATACAGAAGAAATAAATAATGAAGTGGTGGTAACATCTTCAATCGATGCGGTATTTAAAGCTTCAAAAGTTATTATTTGTAATGGAGTTGATTTTAAAACCTTGTATCCAGCAATTTATAATAATAGCGATTTGGTGGTTTCTAAATTACAAATGATGCAAACCAAACCGCAAAAAAATTACAGATTAGATGGTTCGATTTTAACAGGTTCTACAATCCGTAGGTATGAGTCTTTTGAAGAATGTGCGTCTTGGAATCAAATTAAAGCAAAAGAAGACCCTGATAGTTTTCAGAAAAAATATGGTGTTCATATTTTATTTAAACAAGCTACAGATGGTTCGATAATTTTAGGAGATTCTCATGAATATGCTACTGCAAAAAATAGCGATGATTTAGGTTTCGACTTAAATGAAGATATTGATAATTTTATGATTAACGAGGCTAAAAAAATAATAGACTTACCAACTTACGATATTCAATATAAATGGGCAGGTTTTTACAGTCAATGTAAAGAAAAAGATATTTTTGAATATGCTGTAAGTGATAATGTGCATGTTGTAACGGGTATTGGTGGAAAAGGAATGACAGGAAGTGCTGGGTTTTCAAAAGAAAATATCAATAAAATATTTAATAATTAATACATAATAATGATGATGATGAGCGAAACAAAGAGAGAAATAGAAATGGTTGTTTTTGATATGGCAGGAACAACAGTGGATGAACAAAATGTAGTATATAAAACATTGCATAAAGCAATTGTAGCGGCTAATGTTGAGGTGTCTTTGGAAACGGTTTTAGAATATGGAGCAGGAAAGGAAAAACATAAAGCAATTAAAGATGTTTTAATACATTTAAATTCTGATAAATTAAAAGATTCTCAAACTATTTTTGATAATTTTAAAAAATTATTAGCAGTGGCGTATGGCGTTTTAGAAGTAAAACCGATAAAAGGAGTTGAAAAGGTGTTGCTAAATTTACGATCGGAAGGAATTAAAGTTGTTTTAAACACAGGATATGATAGAAAAACAGCGACTTTATTATTAGATAAATTACAGTGGGATGAAAAAATACATTATGATGCGTTAATTACAGCAAGTGATGTTGTAAACGGTCGTCCACACCCAGATATGATATTTCAAGCTATGGAATTATTCGGAATTACCGATGCATCAAAAGTTTTAAAAGCAGGTGATTCTGCTATTGATATTGAAGAAGGGAAAAATGCAGGGTGCGGAATTACAGTAGGTGTTTTATCAGGCGCACAAACCAAAGAACAA
Source organism: Tenacibaculum salmonis (assembly GCF_041053065.1). Classification (NCBI taxonomy): domain Bacteria; kingdom Pseudomonadati; phylum Bacteroidota; class Flavobacteriia; order Flavobacteriales; family Flavobacteriaceae; genus Tenacibaculum; species Tenacibaculum salmonis. The sequence goes on from NZ_JBFCVV010000001.1 coordinate 251,363, forward strand.
TTAGAAAAAGAAAAACCGACCTATGTTTTAGAATCATTAAATTTTATAAACGATATTCTTTAACTATTTCTTTATTAATATATTGTAAATTAATTATTTATTAAATGTATGTTTAATGTTACTTAGATTATATTAGAGTTAATACGTAGTTTTTATTTTTTTTAAAGTTTACAAATAGTATAAATTTACACAGTTAAATTAACTATTAGTAAACTTTTTTTTATGAAAACAAATTATTTATTTAAGTTGACAATTTTAATTTTTACACTATCAATATATAGTTGTGAAGAAAGTAGTTTAGAAAATATTGATTCTAAACAAAAAAAGTCAAGTAAAAAAACAGCCTCAAAATCAGGGTTAAAAAAGAAAGTATTATTGGTCGGTTTTGATGGATTACAGTTTGACAAAATTTCAGAAACGTCAACACCAAATTTAGATAAATTAAATATTGTAAAAGCATATACTGGAGGTATAGAGGGGAGTTTTTCAGAACAAAAAACAAAAAGCGGTCCTGGTTGGACAACAATTCTAACAGGTGTTTGGGCAAATAAACATCAAGTAAAAGACAATAGCACATCAAACATATCGAAAGTAAAAGGTGTTTTTGAATTGATTAAAGAATCAAATTCAAGTTTAAAAACAGCAAGTATTGTTACTTGGGGACCAATTCATGATTTTTTTAGAGATAAATTAAATTTTTTAGATTATCATTCTAAAAGTGGTGGAGATGAAAATAGTGTTACAAATGCTATAGAGGCAATTAACACTAAAGAATCAGATTTTGTTTTTGTTCATTTAGATGATATTGATGGAGTAGGGCATTCAGTAGGTTTTGGAAATTCTTATAATAAAGCAATTACAAAAGCAGATGAACAGTTTGGTAAAATTGTATCAGAGATTGAAAAAAGAACGAATGAAGATTGGTTAATTATGGTGGTAACCGATCATGGACGTGCTATAGGTGGTTATGGACACGGAGGGCAATCTCTTCAAGAGAAAACTATTTTTGTAGGAATGAATAAGATAGGAAATGAAGAGTTTACTTCAGTTGTTTCAACAATTCCTAATAAAAATTTTAATAGTATTTATGGGAACGTTGCACAAACAGCTATAGTACCTTCTGTATTAACGCATTTAGGAGTTTCAATAAAAAAAGAATGGCAATTAAATAGTACATCATTAGTCGGAAATGTAGGAGCTAGAAAAGTAATGATGCAAAATACTAATACTATTTATTGGGAATCAAATTTATCTAATAATGTAGATATTTACAGAAACAATGTTTTTTTAAATTCAGTACCAGCACAACAAGGTTTTTTTGTTGATAATGAATCAGAAGGAATTGTTAATTATACTTTGTTATTGAATGGTCAAACTGCATCAGTAGTCTCAAGTAATTCAAAAATTATAGCAGGTTTAGATTGGAATGATAACTTAAATAACATAGCTTATTTTTTTAAAAGCGATAATAAATATGTTCGTTATAATAAAGTGTTAGACAAATCTTATTCAGGATATCCTAAAGAAACAAGTAACAGTTCTTGGGCTGGTTTAGGAGAGTATAAAAATTTAATTAGCGCCGCTTTTAAATGGCATAATAATAAAGCTTATTTTTTCCTAAAAGATGGAAGGTATTTGCGTTATGACATGAATGTTGATGCTGTAGATGCTGGTTATCCTGTTTCAATAACAAATAGTAATTGGCCAGGATTAGCGTCTTATAAAAATAAAATAGTAGCGGCTTTAAACTGGGATGATAATAATGCATATTTCTTTTTAAATGATGGAACTTACATTAAATACAGTATCAGTAATGATAAAATTATTGCAGGATATCCAAAAGAAATTACAAATACTAACTGGTCTGGTTTATTATCTTACAAAACAAAAATAACAGCAGCTGTAGATTGGAATTCAATATATTGTTACTTCTTTTTAAGTGATAATACTTATATTAAGTATAGTAAAATAAGTAATAAAGTTGTTTCTGGTTATCCAAAATTAATAAATGATACTACTTGGCCTAGTTTAAATAATTAACTTTTTATTTTGTTAACAGGTAGTATTTAAAAAATGTTACCTGTTTTCAGAATAAAAGTATAAAACAAGCATTATACAATTTTCATTAAATTTATTCATAGGAACATGTGGTTTTCTACCATCAAAATATAAAGAATCACCTTCAGAAACTATTACTTCATCATCATTGATTAAGTAAGTACACTTTCCACTAATAATATATTTAAACTCCCAAGCATCGGTAACTACTTTTTCCCTTTTAGAATTTGGTTTTATATTTAAAATAACAGCTTCAAAACCCATAGCAGATACACTTTTACTAAAAATATGATTGTAAGTAAAACCTTCAGCTTCAACTTCTTTTTCAATTAATTGCTGTTGCTCTTTTGTTATATGAATATAATTACTTGCTTGTGAATTTTCAATATCTTTAAAAAAAGCACTTGCATCAATTTTTAAGGCACTTATTAATTCCAATAAAACAGGTAATGAAGGAATGGTTCTTCCGTTTTCTATTCTAGAAATTAAGCCATTAGATACTCCTGCATTTGAAGCAACTTCGCTAATAGTTAATTTTTGTTCTTTTCTGATGATTTTGATACGTTTACCAATTCCAATTAAAAAATTACTCATGCTTTTTTATTTGCTAAAATAAGGTTTTTTGTAATGTTATAAATTCTTATCTCTTTTTTAACAAAAAATAAGAATTTAAAAAGGTGTTTTAGTTACAGTAATCATATGATATTTATCATAGAATAAAATAACAATTGCTAGTAGCTTGCGTACTTTATAATGACTATAATACTTAAATTATGTTAAAAACACATTCATTTCATATTCCTGTTATGGGAATTGGATTTACTATAGATTCTCCATTAAAGGTTTCAAGATTTGGAATAGATTCGGTTATTTCATTAGTAGATGACATTTTATTAGAAAAAATACGAAAGATGTATGCTTTGAAATTTAAAATGCCATATGATGAAATTACAGAAAAAATGGAAGATTTTAGAGCAAAAAGAGTAACGTCTTATTTGAACTTAATGAAAACACTTTCTGAAGATAAATTTGAAGAATTTAAAAAGAATATTACCCAAACAAAACAAGATATTACTGATTTTTTTGAAGAACTTCCTGATTCATCATCGTTAAAGCAAGAATTTAAGAACTTAACAGCAACTAGTTTTGATCTTAAAAATACGACAACTTGGTTAAAAGAAAATTTATCAATGGGGCAGATTGATGTAAATATCATGACCAAAGTTGATAAAGATAATTACATAAAAAACGAAAAATTACCTATTGAATATAATGACGCACACGCAGCATTAAGAGGTTTTGCAAATAGCGATGTAAATTCATCTGTGGTATTTTCAGCAGGAATGAATCCACGATTATATGCCTATTTAGAAAAATTTAAAGGTTTTTATCCTGATGAAAATGGGCATATCAACAAGAAAATTATTTTAAAAGTAAGTGATTATCGTTCTGCTTTAATTCAAGGTAAATTTTTAGCGAAAAAAGGAATTTGGGTTTCAGAATATCGAATAGAATCAGGTTTAAATTGTGGAGGACACGCTTTTGCTACCGATGGATATTTATTAGGACCAGTTTTAGAAGAATTCAAAAATAAAAGAGAAGAGTTACAAGAATCAATTCAAAGCTTACTTTTTTCTGCTTTAGAAAAAAAGGAATATGTAGTTCCGAAAATAAATTTACAATTTAAAATTTCGGCACAAGGTGGTGTTGGTACTGCTGATGAACATCAATTTTTATTAGATTATTATAAAGTTGATTCGGTAGGTTGGGGAACGCCTTTTTTATTAGTTCCTGAAGCCACAACAGTTGATACCGAAACTTTAAATAAGTTAATTTCAGCCAAAGAAAAGGATGTTTATTTAAGTGATATTTCTCCTTTAGGAGTTCCGTTTCATAATTTAAAAGGAAATACAAAAGATTTAGAAAAACAATCTTTTATAGATAAAGGAAGACCAGGAAGTGCTTGCCCTAAAAAATTTATAGGTTTAAATAAAGAGTTTACTGAAAAAGGAATTTGTACAGCATCAAGACAATTTCAGCATTTAAAAATAAAACAACTCGATGGTGAAGTATTATCAAAAGAAGCCTATGATATTAAATATCAAAAAATAATAGCAAAAAGTTGTACCTGTGTTGGATTGGGAACTTCCGCTTTATTAGCTTATGATTTAGATACTAAAACCGAAGGAACAGGTGTTTCTGTTTGCCCAGGACCAAATATTGCTTATTTTTCTAAAAAGATGCGTTTAAATGAACTTACAAAAGCTATTTATGGTGAATCAGAAAATATAACCAGTGCAGATAGACCTAATTTATTTATTAAAGAATTAAGTATTTATATCGATTATTTAAAAAATAAATTAGAAGAAACAACTATTGACGCAACTCCAAAAGAAATAAAATATTTAAAAATATTTGCTAGTAATTTAAAAGAAGGTTTAGCTTATTATCAACAATTATTTAGTAATCAATATAAAAAGGCTATTGAAAATTCACCTACTGTTTTATCAGATTTAGAAAGAAGTTCTAAAACTCTAAATAGATTAAATATAGCTATAGAAAAATTAAGTTAGTCAACTTACTTATTTTTTTGAAAACTCCTGTATCATTTTAATTTAAAATGATACAGGAGTTTTTTGTGATAAAAAAAATATAAAAAAATTTAGCTTGTAATTTAATTTTGTTGTTATTTCCATTCGTCTAAATCTAAATACCATTCAACGGTATAAAATATGTGATAAACAAATTATAAGTCGTGATTTTTTTTTTTAGACTAAATTTATTCCAGATAACAATAAATAATAATAAATATATTTTGAAGAAAAAATTAAACATTTTATTAATTGAAGATAATATTATCGAAATAATGAAAATGAAGCGAACTGTTTCATTTTTAGAATTGCAACATAATATTACAGAAGCAAAGGATGCTGAAATAGCTCTTGAAATTTTACAAGAAAAAACTAATTTTCCTGATTTAATTTTATTAGATTTAAACATGCCAAAAATTAGTGGTATAGAGTTTTTATCAATCTTAAAAAATAATAACGATTTAAAACATATACCAACGGTTATTTTAACAACTTCGGATAACCAAAAAGATATGGAAGAGTGTTATGAAATAGGTGTTTCAGGTTATATTTTAAAACCTTTAAAATATGAGGATTATGTTAAGAAAATTGAAATAGTTTTATCTTATTGGAGTATAAATGAATTAAAAAAATATTAAAAAAATATGAAAGGAATTGTTTTTACAGAGTTTTTAGATTTAGTAGAAGAAAAATTCGGATTAGAAGTTGTTGATAAAATTATAACTCAATCAGATTTAGAGTCTGAAGGAGTATATACAGCAATTGGAACTTATCGTTTTTCTGAAATGCTACAACTATTAGAGCATTTAAGTAATCACACCTCACTTTCTATTGATGATTTATTATTAGTATATGCTGAACACTTTTTTGGTGTTATCAAAAAAAGTTATCCAGGACTTTTAGAAACTTATAAAGATCCTATTGAAATGTTAGCTTCTATTGAAAATCATATTCATGTTGAAGTTCAAAAAATATATCCTGAAGCAGAATTACCAACATTTATTATAGAAAATAGAACAGATAAATCACTTATAATGATTTATAAATCGAGTAGAGCAATGCATCATTTTGGGCTTGGTTTAATGAATAAAACATTTGAGTATTTTAATTCAAGTGCAACAATTATTTTAGAAAAAATAAAAGAAGATGGTACAGAGGTGAAATTTATTATTAATCAAAATTAATGAGTCAGAACCGAATAGATATATTAGAACGTGCTTTAAAAAGACAGAAAGCAGCAAGGAAAATTGCAGAGAAAATATTAGAAGATAAATCAAGAGAATTATATTTAATATATGAAGAATTAAAAGAAACAAATACAAAACTTGAAGAATCATTAAAAGAAAAATCATCCGAATTAAAAGGTGTTTTTCAAAATATTAATGACTCTTATTTAATAATGGATTTATCAGGAAATGTTCTTAAAATGAATGATTCAGCGATAGATTTTTTGGGGTATGATATATCAAAAGATAAATTAAATGTAAAAAATTTAATTTATCCTGAAGATTCAGATTATTCTTTTAAATCTTTTTATATATTATATAAAACAGGTTCGTTTTCAAATTATGTTGCCAGAATTTTAACTAAAAAGAATGAAGTTAAATGGGTTCAAATAAATGCAACTTTAATTTACGACAAAAATAATAAAAAAATCGCTGCTCAAGGAATAATTAGAGATATAACAGAAACAAAAAGAACTACAGAGTTAATTAGTGAACAAAAAAAAGAGTTAGATGTTATTATAGAAAACTCATCATTAGGAATAGCTCTTATACAACAAGGCGAATTTATAAAAACAAATAGTGTTTTTCAGAATTTTCTTGGTTACTCTGAAGATGAATTTTTAGAATTAACAATTAAAGATATTTCTTTTAAAGAAGATTTCCAATTATCTAAAAAATACTTAGATAAAATGGATAGTGGTGCTATTGATAATTTTGTATTAGATAGAAGATATAAACGTAAAAATGGCTCTATTTTATGGGTAAAAGCAAATGTTAATGCGGTAAGAGATACTTTTGGAGCAATTAAATATCAAGTTGTACTTGTTGAAGATGTTACATTAAAACGAGAAAGAACATTAATTATTGATATGATTAATGATTTAGCTAAATCAATTTTAGGAAAAGATAATATTTATGAAATAGCTTGGGAAGTAACTCAAAAAATAGCGAAATATTTAGGTTCTAAAGACTGTGTAATTTATTTAGTAAATCATAAAAATAACACCTTAGAACAAATTGCATCAAATTTTTTAAAGTTAGATAAAAAAAGAATAAAGAAAAATATTATACCTATTGGTGAAGGAATTGCAGGTAATGTAGCTAAATTTGGTAAAGCTGTCATTGTAAATGATACTTCTAAAGATAGTAGGTATATTATAGAAGGAGAAAGACGTTTTTCTGAAATATCTGTACCAATAATAAGTGAAGGTAAAGTTATTGGTGTTATCGATTCTGAACATATAGATAAAAATCACTACAGAAAAGAACATTTACATACTTTAGAAAATATTGCAAGTTTGGTTTCTATGCAGCTAAAAAGTGCTATAAATATAAGATTTAGAAAGAAAACAGAAGTTAAAAATAAGCAACTTTTAAGTCAGTTAGAAAAAAGTAATGATGAGTTAAATGAATATGCACATATTGTGTCTCATGATTTAAAATCTCCACTAAGAAGTATTGATGCTTTAGTTTCTTGGGTAAAAACAGATAATGAAGGTAGATTAGATGAAGTTACTTTAGCCAATTTTAAGCTAATAGAAGAAACTTTACAAACGATGGAGGATTTGATTTCTAGTGTTTTAGAGTATTCTAGTTCAGGGACAGAAACGAATGATAAAGTAAAAGTAGATTTAAATTTAATTATTGACAGTTTAAAGAAAACATTATTTATACCTGATAATATTTGTATTCGAGTAGTTAAAAAATTACCAATAGTAAATGGTGATACTACAAAGTTTAAACAACTGTTTCAGAATTTAATTAGTAATGCTATAAAATTTAATAATAAAGATAAAGGGCTAATTGAAATAGATTTTATCGAAAAAACATTTTTATATCAATTTTCGGTAAAAGATAACGGTATTGGAATAGCTGAACAATTTCATGATAAAATATTTAAAATTTTTCAATCACTTAATAAAAGACCCGATTCTACTGGTATTGGGCTTTCTATTGTTAAAAAAATTGTAAATTTATATGAAGGAACTATTTGGCTAGAAAGTGAGCCAGAATTAGGGACTACTTTTTATTTCACTATTAAAAAATAATAAATGAAAACAGTTCAATTACAAAAAAATATAGATACAAATTGGCAGTATTTAGGTGATAAATTAGCTTTAAAAAAGCCGTTAGTATTGGTATTTGGTAACAGGTTATTATTAGAAGATAAAGATATTTATAATGAAATAAGAGATATATTTAAAGATGGACATATTATTTTTGGTTCAACATCCGGAGATATTACTTCTAAAACAGTAGATGATCAAAGTGTTACAGTTACTGCAATTGAATTTGAAAGAAGTAATTATGTAATTAAAACTACAAATGTTTTTAATTCAGAAACTGAAATAGATAGTTTTAAAATAGGTGAAAAATTAATAAATCAATTTACTAAAGAAGGTTTAAAATATCTTTTTATACTTTCCGAAGGGAGTTTTATAAATGGAAGTCAGTTAACAAAAGGTATGAATACTGCTACACAGGATAATTTATTAATTACTGGCGCTTTGTGTGGTGATGCAGCAAGATTTGAAAAAACAATAGCATCTTATAATGAAAATCCTAAGTCAGGAGAAATTATTGCAGTCGGTTTGTATGGTGAGTCTTTAGAAGTTTCTTCTGCTATTAAAGGTGGTTGGACACCTTTTGGCCCTGAAAGAATTGTAACAAAATCAAAAGGAAATATTTTATATGAGTTAGATAAAAAACCAGCATTAGATTTATACAAAAAATATTTAGGTGATAAATCAAAAGAATTACCAGCTGCAGCTTTATTATATCCACTAAAAGTGAAGTCTACAAATGATAAACAATCTATTGTTAGAACCATTTTAAATATTAATGAATCTGATAATTCAATGATTTTAGCTGGTGATATTTTAGAAAACTCTAAAGTACAGTTAATGATGACCAATGTAGATAATATTGTTAACGCAGCTGAATTAGCAGCTATAAACGCTAGTGAGTCAAGAAGAAACAAACCAGAATTGGCAATTTTAGTTAGTTGTATTGGACGTAAATTAGTTTTAGATCAAAGAGTAGAAGAGGAGCTAGAGGAAGTTGTAGCAACTATTGGAAATAAAGTTACCGTTTGTGGATTGTATTCTTATGGTGAAATAGCGCCATTTAATGGAGAAAATGATTGTCAATTACACAACCAAACGATGACAATAACGCTAATAAGCGAATAATGAATTCACTTTTAAAAAGACAAATTAGAAAATATTTACCTGAAAATTTACAAACTAATAAAGAATTAGAATCTTTTTTAGATGCAATTGATAGGTCGTATACCACGGCAGATAATCAATTTTTAATGTTACAACGAGCTACAATGATTAGCTCTGAAGAGCTTTTTGATGCTAGTGAAAAGTTAAAAGAAGAAACAAATTCTCAAAGAAATGTTATTGATAAACTTAAAGGAGTTATTAATACACTTAAATTTTATGATTTAGAACAAGGTAGTTCTATTGAAAATTCAGATTCGTTAAAATTAGTTGATTTAATCGATAATCAAACTAAAGAGATTATAAAAATAAATCAACAAAAAGATTTTTTATTAAAAAGTTTAGAGCAACAAAATCAAGAGTTAAATAATTATACTCATATGATTTCTCATGATTTAAAAACACCTTTACAAAGTGTAGAAGCTTTGTCTGTTTGGCTTTCAGATGATTATGGTGATGTTTTAGGGGTTGAAGGAAAAGAAAGAATTGAATTGATAAGAGATAATATTCAAAAAATTGATACTTTAGTTAGAGCAATTCATAAGTATGCTACTATTGAAAAAATAGAAAAAAAACAATGTAACTTAGATATTGATAATTTACTTAAAACAGTTTTTAGTGAACTTGATTTTTCTGAAAACATCAATATTAATATACCAGAAAAACTCCCAATTATAAAGGGAGATAAAAATTTATTAGAACAATTATTTTTAAATTTGATAGAAAATGCTGTTAAATTTAATAATAAAGAAGATAAGAAAATAGAAATAGGTTTTTCTGAACAAGATAGTTTTTGGCAGTTTTATGTAAAAGATAACGGAAACGGAATAGAAGAAAAATACTTTGATAAAATTTTTATTGCTTTTTTAAAATTAGAAAATGATTATAAATCGGCTGGTATAGGTTTAGCTATTGTTAAAAAAATTATACAAGTCTATAATGGAAAAATATGGATAGTATCTCAATTAAATATGGGGTCTACTTTTTACTTTACAATTAAAAAATAACTATGGAAAAACCTAATTTAGAATATGTAGATAAGTTAGCAAGAGGAGATGAATCTATACGAAAAACACTTATAGATGTTATAAAAACAGAATTTCCTGAAGAAAAAAAAGACTACTATGATAGCCTTAAAAAAAAAGAATATAAAAAAATTGAAAAAAATGTTCATAGAATTAAACATAAAATTAGTATTTTAGGTCTTGAAAAAAGTTATAAAATAGCTAATGAATTTGAACATAATCTAAGAGAGCTTAAGTTAGATAAAGTTGAAGATTTTGATGAAATTTTAATAGTTATTTCAGAGTACTTGAAAACTATTTAAAACTATGAATTATATAATTGTTGATGACGAAACCACTGCAAGAGTTATTGTTAAATCTCTTTGTAAGCAAGTAGGGTCTTTAAATATATTGGGTGAATTTTCAAATGCAATGCAAGCAATAAAATTCTTAAATTCAAATGAAGTTGATCTTATTTTTTTAGACCTTCATATGCCTGATTTTGATGGGTTAGATTTTATAAAAACACTTAAAAATGCTCCAAAAATAATTTTAACAACTTCAGATCCTAATTTTGCAATTGAAGCTTTTGAATACAGTTTTATTGTTGATTATTTATTAAAACCAATTGAATTAAATCGATTTAAAAAAGCAATACTTAAAGCTCAAAATTATCAATTAAAAAATGAATCAGTAACTACCTCAAATAAAGTAGAGCTAGAGTCAGATTATAGTAATGATTTTTACATTAATATTGATAGACGCCTTATAAAAATAGATTTGCCAAGTATTTATTTAGTTGAAGCAAAAGGAGACTATATTAATATAAAAACAGAAGATAAAAATTATGTAGTTCATTCTACTTTAAAAAAAATAGAAGAAAAATTACCAGAATCATTATTTCTTAAAGTACACCGTTCATATATTATTAATCTTAAAAAAATTATCGATATTGAAGATAATAGTGTGTTAATAAAAAGAGATGTAATTCCTGTTAGTAGGTCTAAACGACCAGAGTTAATGAAGCGATTAAATTTATTATAAAATTTAATCGATAGTTTTTTGTATTTCGTCTATGGATAAACTAATAATAACGAAGATTTTAGGTTTTAACTAAGTGTTTTTTTAACTTTAGAGTAAAATATATATTATGAAAAAAATAATTACTCTCAAACAAAAATTAATGTTCTTATTTATTCTTTTAATAAATATAACAATTAATGCTCAAAACACTCCATTTAGTTGTGTGTATGACGCTTATTTATTTCAGTATAACGATGTTTATTCTATAGACTTAGCTTCGGGTAGTTCTTATCTTGCTGCTGAAAATATTACGCCAGGAAGCATAAATGCCGCAGCATACAATCCTGCAGATGGTTTTATTTGGGGGTCTTTAAGTACACCTGAAAAAACTATTGTAAGAATAGGAGATGATTTTTTAACAACTTCTTTTTATATAGATGAGTTACCTACAAAGAATAGGTATATTGGAGATATAAGTGCACAAGGTGTATATTATCTGAAAGGAGGAGGTAGTACTTATTATAAAGTAGATTTAGACCCTAACTCAGCAACATATACTCAGCACTTGGCTACAGCAGATTTGTCGCAAAATATAGGTATTCATGATTGGGCTTTTAATGCTGTTGATAATAACTTATATGCAGTAGAAAAGAATACAAATATTTTATATCGAATTAATCCAACAACAAGTGTCGTTGAATCTTTAGGAGTTGTTCCTATTTTAACAGGATTAAGTTATACTTATGGAGCAGTATATTTTGATGCTTCAGGACGTTTTTACGTATCAGCAAATCAAACAGGAACAATTTACGTAATACAAGCTGTACAAGATTTAAATGGTTCAAATGAAATGGATTCTAATTTATTTGCATTTGGTCCTTCAAGTGCTAGTAATGACGGAGCACGTTGTCCTACAGCACCTGTTTTACAAGAAATTTGTGATAACGGAATAGATGATGATGGTGACGGGTTAATTGATTGTGAAGATCCTTCGTGTTCAGGTTACGGTGAATGTGATGTTATTATACCTCCAACTTCAGGAGGAAATGCAGGTGGTTTAGAAAGTAATAATAGATTATCGGAATTAATAAATAAAAGAAACTATAATCGTACAAAAGATAATTATAAATTTAATAGAAGCAAAGCACAAAGAGTTACTAGGTCTAATCATTATAAAAAGAAAAGTAAAAATAATATCGAATTAAAAGATTTTATTCCTTTAGGTGTTATTAATACTGATGAAACGATAGAATCTTCACCTACTGATTTAGTAGCGATTACAAATGCAACAGAAATTTATGCTGTAGATTATATGAAAAGTGGTGTTTCAGTAGCATCTGTTTTAGCTTTAAAAACAGATAATGGTGTATATGAACATACCAAATATATTTGTGATCGTTTACTAGGAGCTGAATTAATTTCTGTATCAACTATTGATATAAACGGACAACAATTTATTAAGTCTTTAATTAGAAATGCAGATAACACAGTAGAATTTGTACTAAGTCTTTCGGCAAAAGTAGTAAATAGTGATACTAATTTTGAAATTGAAAGTCATTGGAATTTAGATAAATACGAAAGTGATGTTGCTTTTTATAACTTCCAAATATGGTCTAATTCATTAGATGATTTATATACTTTAGGTGAAGAAATTATTAGTTTGTTAAATGTAGAAAAACCGATATCAACTTATAAATTATCAACACCTCCAACAGTATTTGTTAGAAAAGGAAAGTATAAAAATGGTTCTTTAGATATACAGGTTGTAAATACAAATAAAACAGATGATGTTAATTTTGATGCTGGTTTTAGAGTTACTGAAACAGCTGTTCTTAATAACAGTAATACAACATTAGCTCTTAATAAAGAATATATAACAAATTTAAATGTGCCAACAGGTAATTTATTTGATATTGGTTTTAGAATTGGAGATGGAGTAGCCACACCAGATGATTTATTTATGTCTGATGGACCTTGGGGGATTGATGATTCTCAAACAAATACTAACGTAGTTAATTATAATGTATCTGCTAATAAAAATTCATTTGAAGAAGCTGACTTCCCTATAGAAAGAAATGTAGATTTAGAAGTAACTACAGATTCTTATGCGGCTATCCATAGAGCATTAACTCCACGTTTTATGCCTGTAGATTTATCAGACTATAATAGTTTTAATTTAAAAGCAAAGGGAATAGGAAAGATAGAGGTTACATTAATTAAAAAAAGTATTTCTTTATGGGATAATCAATTTAAGTCAACCATAAATTTAACTGATAATCTTTTAGATCATAAAATATCTTTTACTGATTTTAAATCTAAAAATGGAAATAGTTTAGTATTAGACGATGTTACTACAATCGTATTTACAGTAGTAGCTGAAGATGGAAATATGACAACTAAAAAAGTAAGTTTACAAGATATTAGGTTTTCTCTTGAAAATGAAGTACCAGATACTGGTATTACTGTAGAGGGAGATAACTTAAAGGCAGTACCAAATCCGATGGATACACAAGCTGATATATATTTTAACACTAATCAAATAGAAACTGTAAAATTAGTCCTTTATACAAGGTTGGGGAGAAAGGTAAAAGAAGTTGAATATAAAACAGTATTAGGTAATAATAAAATAGTGCTAAAAAAAGAACATTTAAGCCCTGGATTATATTTATGTAAAATTATAGGTGCACAAAGAGATTATAAAGCAATAAAGTTAATAGTTAATTAAAAAATTGATAATTTATAATACAAGTAAAACCTGAACAATAAAATGTTCAGGTTTTTTATTAAAACTAATTTATTTGTTATTTACAAATTAACGATATTATTTGTGTATTCAAAGAACTTTAATTAGAATAAAAATGTATTTCGTCTATTCATAAATCCCGTATATCGAATATTAAATTTTAAACTCCAATAACATCTTATATTTATAATATTAACATTAAAAGTGTATATTATGAAAAAATTACTACTAATATTAATGATGACAGTAACAGCTATTATTAATAGCCAAAACTATCAATATTTAGGAGAGTATACATCAAATGGTACGCCTCTTTATTTAGAAACACCAGGAGATAATATTTCTTATGAAACATTAGAAATGATTAGCAATTCAATACCTGAAAGTTATCCTGTGCCAGATTATAATCCTCATTATATATCATCAGGATATGATACAAATATAGAATTAAATGATACTGCAGATATTTGGGTAACCTTTGTAAGTGAAGGAGCTGGGTATAGAAATGTATTAGGATTTTATACTTATGATATTGATAATCCATCGCCAACACCACCAACGGCAGAAGAAATTACTATTATATTTCCAAATGCTTCTGCATTAGGAAGTGGAGGTGGACTTCAGGTAGGTGATAAAGTGAAAATAGGAACTTTTGAAGCAGGAACAGGAATTGGTTGGGTTTTATTAGCTAATGCATGGAGTGCTAATTCTAGCACTGTTAAAGATGGTTTTTGGAAAGTATATTCTAATCCTGAATATAACCCTGAAACTCAAGAAGATTTAAAACATCATAATGTATTATTAAATGATCCAGATAATCAGCGTATTATTCTTGGTTTTGAAGATATTAGACGCGATTATGGTAGTTGTGATAATGATTTTAATGATGCCGTTTTTTATGTAACAGCAAGTCCGTACTCAGCAATGAGAACTACAAACTTTGTAGATGTATCATCAGCAACAGATGTAACATCAGCACATGATGGTGGTTTAGAGAGTAACGGTAAATTAGCAAGTTTAATCGCTAAAAGAAATTTTACACGTAAAAAAGTAGGTAATTTGCTCAATAATAGAAGTGTACAGAAATTATATAAAAAAAAATCGATAAAAAAATTAGTTGGTAAAACACCAGAAATAGAAACGCTTTTACCTGAAACAGGAATGTATAAAACTGAAAAAGCATATGTATCTACACCTATAGATTTGTTAGATATTACAAATGCAAATGAAATATTTTCAGTTGATTACTATACCGAAGATAAAAGAGTTTCAGCCATATTAGCAACAGTAACTCAAGGAGAAGTTTATAATCATTCTAAAGAAATTTGTGATCGTTTAAATAATTCGATACTAAAAGAAGTAAAAACAGTATTAGTAAGAGGACATAAATTAATTATATCAAAAATACAAAGAGCTACTGGTGAAATAGAATATACTTTAGGTTTTTCAGTGAAATTAGGTGAAAACGAAAATAACTTATACAGTTTATGGAATATTGAAGAGTATCCTAAAGGAGATTATTATAATTTTCAATTATGGGGTAGTTCTTTATCTCAAGTGTTTTCTAATAGTAATTATATTATAGATGCATTAACATCGGCTTTACCTTTAAATAGTAAATTAGAAGAAGATGTAATACCACCTGTATTCGTAAGTTCAGGATTTTATAAAGATGGAAATATTCATTTAAATATTATAAATAAAGTAAAAGCTAAAAGTGTAGTTGTTGATGTAAATATGACAACAACAGAAGTTTCTGATACTACAGAAAATTTAAGCAAAATTATTAATTTAAGTGGTGATTGGAATGAAACAATTATAGTAAAAACAGGAACATTATTTGATGCAGGTTTATCTTTAGCAACAAAATATTCTAAACAAATAGATGGCTTGTATCTAGCTGATGGACCTTGGGGAATAGATTATTTAGAAGAAGAAGTAGATGTAACGTTGTTTAATATTGATAATAAAGAATCAGATTATGATGAAGATTCACATCAAGTAGAAAGACAACCAGCTTTAAAAGGAAAAGTAAAAGGAACTATTAATTTATTTAGACATGTGTTAGCTGGTGATCAAACATTAAATGTATCAAATTATGGAGCAATTCAATTTAATATACAGAATACCCAACCTATTGAATTAATATTAGTGTCAGAAGGTTTAAAAGATTGGAATAACCGTTTAAGAATTAAAATTCCAGCAAATTTAGAAAAAAAAATATATAGCATATCATTAAATGATTTTGTTGATGCTAATGGTAAAGCAGGATTAATTACTGATGTTAAAACAATCGTTTTCTCATTGCAAGGAGATTATAAAAATCATGTTCCGTTTATTTTAGAAGTTGATGAGGTAGCGTTTAGAGAAAATATAGAGTTAGTTGTAGAGGAAGAGCAAGAAGAAGAAGTACTTTTAAATCTTAAAAATAAGAAATTAATAGCGATTCCAAATCCAATGACATCTTCAGGAGAAATTAATTTTACATCTGTAAAAAATGAAATAGTTATCTTAAATATATATAATCAGTTAGGTAAATTAATATATCAAACTAATTATAGTGTACTAATAGGAGAAAATTCAATACCTATAGAAAGAAGAAGTTTAATATCAGGAATTTATATTTGTACTATAATTAGTAATTCAAAAAAATATAATTCATTAAAATTAGCAATTCATTAAATAGTATCAATAAATAATTTTACAAAAGCAAAAGTTAATTCTTTTGCTTTTGTTTTTTAAAAAAAGGTTTCTTCAAGAAATACCATTTAAATCGTAAACCAATTTCGGTAAAAGTGAAACCTGTACCAGCTGTAGCAGTTGCAGAAGCAATATTACTTTGAGTACCATAGATATTTAATAAACTACGTTCTGAAAATTTATATCCTAATTTGGCTTGAATCCTATAAGTACTTTGTTTTTTATTATTTTCAATAAATTGAAATCCTGTTGCTGCGGTAAGTTCATAAAACCATTCTTTCTTTTTAGCAACATTTTCATCTTTTATAATATTGATAAAAATTTCAGCAGCACTAAACTTACTAGGACTAAAATAAATAGTAGGAACTTGGTTTTTAAAAGATATATTTTGATAATTAATACCAGCTTTTAAAGATGGTTTTTTTAATAAATTATAATAAAGTGAAGAAAATAATAAGTTTCTAGTATTATCATCATTCTGAGAAGTGTAGTATAACTGTGTGTACCAACCAACTTTAAAATTGGTATTTAAACTATAATTTATTAAAAAATTATTTTGAACAATTTCTTTATCTAATAAATCGGCATTAAAATTTTGAACTTCTCTTTTATAACCTATTTCTAAATCTTGAAGTTTAAAAGGTTGTATCTTTAAAGATAAATCGGCTAATAATTGACTGAATTTATTGGTATCAGTATCAGAAGCACTAACTCCTAAAGTTCCTTTAAAGGTTACATTATTTAATAATTGATAAGATATTCCTGCTGAAAAATTATTAGAAATACCACTAACTTTAGTTACAGTATTACTTGTTGTTCTATAGCTGTAATTACCAAATAATTTAAGTTTTGTTGAAAATGGAAATTCTGAATTAGCAGAGTATAAATAAGCTTCATTATTACCATTATCAAATGAATATGCTGCTTTAATTTCTATAAAAGGAGTAAATGATTTATCTAAGTTTTTGATAAAATTAGTCGCATCTTTTTGTTTTTTATAAAATTTTAAAGTGTTTTTAGCACTTTTATAGGCATTTATAAAGTATCCTGAAGCTTTTAGTGCATTTGCTTTACCTAAGTTACCATCAAAAGAAGTACTATCTTTTTTTAATATCAAATTATAATCAGCAATACTTTTTTTAAAATCACTTTTATAAATATTTAAAGTTGCTCTTAATGAAATTATCCAATTTTCAGGATTTTTATTATTGATTAATAGTTTGTTAATCTCTTTTTCTGCTAAAGAATATTTATTGTTCCATATTAAAGCTTGTATAAAACGTTCTTTAGTTTGATTTGTTATACTTTTATCTGTCTTGTTATCTAAAAGATTAATAGCTTTTTTACTAACGATTAAAGCTTGTTTATCATTACTATCAAGATGATTTGCTAATGAAATCCCATTTAAAGAGGTTAATTTATTAGTTGAATCTTCACCAATAATAATATATGTTTTTTTAGCTTTATCTATTTGATTTGAAATTAGATAAAGATTAGCTAAGTTTAATAAAGTTTCTTTATCTTTTTTAAAATCGATAAAATTTTCTTTTAATATTTTTTCAGCAGCGGTGTAATTTTTAGAATTTACTTTACTGTTTGCCAAACCTAATCGCATATATTTTTTAGAAACTAATGCATTTTTATTTTTAGGTAATACCAATAATGCCTTGTCTACATATTTAATCGCTTTATTAAATTTTTTTAAATTAGATAATGTATTTGCATATCCTAAAAGGGCAGAAAAACTTTTGTCATTCTCTGATATTAAATTTTGATAATAATTTTCAGCTTTATTATAATTTTTATTCCAAAGAAGTGATTCGGCATAATTTAATTTTACTTCAAAATCTGAAGGGAAATCATTTAAAAGATTAGTAAATAATTCAACAGCTTTATCAGCACTACCGTTTAATCCTAAAGCTCTACCATAGCAAAGTCTTGCTGTTTTATTGGTAGGATGTGATTCTAAAATATTTTTAAAAAAGGATTCTGCTTGTTTATACTTACCTGTTTCTAAGAAGGTAAAACCTTCTTTCATATTTTGTGAAAAAAGAGTATTGCTTATAATAAAGAGTACTAAAAAAGTAAGATTTTTAATTTTCATATAGTTTTTTTTCTTATTTGCAAGTTAAGGAATAGCATTTATCATTGGGCTAAACAAAATAGCTTTTCATCGATAATAAATATTTTTTTATGCTAATAATGAGATATTTGTTTTATTACTAATTAAAACATATAAAATATGGCATTACAAATTACACAAAAAAACGGAACATTTTATTTAAAAGGAAAGTTAAATAATTCAACATCTAAATTTTTTATTATTTTTTTTGATTTTAATATCAAAAAAAATAAACAGGTAACAATAAATATTGATAATTTAGACGAAATAACTAAAGATGGTTTAAATGCAATAAATATTTTGACAAGAAAATCAAAAAAAACAGCTAAAAATTTTTCTATTATAGGTCTTGGTTGCAAAGAAATTTATGACCATTTTGATGAAATAAATGTCGCTTAATAAATTAAATAAGGTAAAATATGATTCCAATTTTAAAACAAGTAAAGCATAAAATATCATCAGAACAAATTTTTATGATTAGTGTTTTACTTGTAAATGGCGGAAATTATTTATATAATTTAGCTTTAGGTAGAATTTTAGGTCCTGCAAAGTTTGCCGATGCAGCTATTATGATTACTTTTTTATTGGTACTTTCATTTATAGCAATGACTTTTCAGTTAGTAACAGCTAAGTTTTCAGTACTTTTTGAAGACATTGTTTTTAAAAATTTTATATCAAAAATATATAAAAACTCAGCTATTGTAGGGGTGTTTTTAGGAATATTAATAATTGTATTTGCATCAGAATTACAATTTTTTTTTAAAACAACTTCTTCTACTATGTTTGTTGTATTTGGAATTGGAGTTCCTATTTATTTTTTGATGAGTGTAAATAGAGGTGTTTTTCAAGGTAAAAAACAGTTGAAAAAATTATCTGTTACTTATCAATTAGAAATGATAAGTCGTTTATTAATTACTTTCGGATTATTATATTTTTTTAATATTCAATCTTCAATATTAATTGCTTTAGGTATTTTATGTTCATTTATATTTGGATTAATTCCGTTTGAACTTAAAAATATTTCTTTTTCTAAAATAGTATCATTAGAAAATACTGAATCTAAAATGGTTCGTAATTTTTTTATAATTACAGCATTTTACGAGTTAACTCAAATAATAATAAATAATAGTGATATTTTATTAGTAAAACATTATTTCGAGTCTTATGACGCAGGTTTGTACGCTTCATTAGCCTTAATAGGTAGAGTTGTTTATTTTATAGCATGGATGTTTGTAATGTTATTATTACCAACAGTTGTTCAGTTAAAAAAAGAGGGGAAATCTACAGCGCCAATTTTACTAAAATACATAGGTTATATTTTTATAATAGCGACTACTATTGTTACTTCATGTTATTTTTTTCCTGAACAAATTATAGCCATTTTATTTGGAGATGAATATATGGCAATAACGCCTTTATTATGGAAATATGCTATAGCGACAGGTATTTTCGCAATATCAAACATTTTTGCATATTATTATTTGTCTTTAGATAAATACACTCCAGTTGTTATTTCTGGGCTTTTTGGAATGCTACAAATAGGTTTGATTATTTTATTTCATAAAAATTTAGAACAGGTTGTACACGTACAAATTTTAGCAATGGTTTTATTATTATTGATGCAATTATCTTTTTTCTTTTTGAAAGATGAAAAATAGTGTTTCAAGAAATAATAACTAAACTTTTATACCTTTTAACTACATAAAATTGCATTTCAGCTACAGTAATAGCTGTAAACTCTTTTTTATTACGAAATTTAATATAATCAAAAAGAAAATACTATGAAATTAGCTATTGTAACTGCATACCCGCCAAGTAAAGTAACTTTAAATGAATATGCTTATCATCTAGTAAAAAGCTTTAGACAAAATAAAAAAGTAACTGAATTAATTTTATTGACGGATGTAACTCCAGTAGAAAAAGACATTCATTTTACTGAAGATGGTTGTAAAATTACAGTAAAAGAATGTTGGAAGTTTAATAGTTATACAAATGTTATAAAAGTAACAAAAGCTATAAATACGATAAAACCAGATGCTATATTATTTAACTTACAATTTATGAAGTTTGGTGATAAAAAAGTTGCTGCAGCTTTAGGGTTAATGTTGCCTTTAGTTTGTAAGATAAAAAAAATACCAACTATTGTATTATTACATAATATTTTAGAGCAAACAGATTTAGAAAGTGCAGGTTTTACTTCAAATAAAATATTACAAAAAATTTATAATTTTATAGGACAAACATTAACTAAATTAATTTTAAAAGCTGATATTGTAGCTGTTACTATGCATAAATATGTAACTACTTTACAAGATAAATATAAAGTTAGTAATGTAAAAATGATTCCTCATGGAACATTTGAAATTCCTAATAAACCATCACATATATTGCCAAAAGGAGCTTTGAAAATAATGACTTTTGGTAAATTTGGTACTTATAAAAAAGTTGAAAAAATGATTGAAGCTGTTGAAAAAGTTAGAGCATCAACAGGTTTAAATTTAGAAATAGTAATTGCAGGAACAGACAATCCGAATGTACCAGGTTATTTAGCATCTGTAAAAGAAAAATACAAAAATGTAGCTCAAATAACATTTACAGGCTATGTTGAAGAAGTGGAAGTAGCTCCTTTATTTAACGAAAGTGCTGTTGTGGTATTTCCTTATACATCTACAACAGGTAGTTCAGGTGTTTTACATCAAGCGGGTAGTTATGGTAAAGCAGTTGTAATGCCTAATTTAGGAGATTTAGCAACTTTGGTTGAAGATGAAGGATACAGAGGTGAGTTTTTTGAGCCAGAAAATGTAGCTAGTTTAGCCAATGCAATTGAGCTAATCGTAACTAATGAATCTCATAGAGTAGCTTTAGGAGAGGCTAATTACAAAGCAGCTACAGCATTTCCAATGGAAAGAATTACAGCAATGTATTTAAATCAGTTTGAAGCTATTATAATGGTTAAAAAATTAGCAAAAAAAGTATTAGTTGAATCATAAATTATTTAGAGGAAATATAGCTAAAAGCAGGTTTTTTACGACCTTTTTTATCAATAAAACCAAATTCTTTTTGAGGGTTTATTCGCCAAGGAAGTTTACCAACAACTTCCTTGGGTACTTTACGAAAATCGTATAAAGTCCACGACATAAAAGGAATATTATTTCTTGTAAGTAGTTGTTGCATTATCTTATAATAATTAGCTTGTTTTTTTACTGAATTACCAAAAGGTTTCCAAATACCATTGTAAGAAGAAACTCCAAATTCACCTAAAACAATAGGTTTTTTAGGTATTTTATTTTTTAATGATTTATAGTTTTTTTCAAAATTATTAATGTCTTCATAATAATGAAAAGAAACAAAATCTACTTTATCTTTTAAAATAGGTGCACTTTCAATATTTGACCAACCAATGGTAATTGGATGTTTTTTATCAATAGATTTTACCAAAATAATCATGTGATTTAACCAAGCAATAACATTTTCTTTTCCTCTTGATATAAAATCTAAATTAGGTTCATTTTTGATATCCCAAGCAATAATAGCTTCATGATCTTTAAATTTTGACACAATAATTTCTGCATGTCTATGGTTTAAAGTCCAGTCTAAAACATTGTAGTTTCCGTAAAAATCAAATAAAGTAATAATAACATTTATATTATTTTTTTCAGCAGTATCTAAAACTTGCTTTAATTTATTTAGTTTACTAATTTTTACATTTGCTTTACCAAAATCTTCATATTGAATAAAAATTCGGATAGTATTTAGATTTGCTTTTTTAATGATTTTAAAGTCATTTTCTATAATTTTCATATCAAAATTATCACCAAACATATCCCAAGGTGTATCTTGTGGATAATAATTAATTCCTTTTATATTTAATGAATCGATAGGAGTATTTTTGATAGTCTTATCAAAAATGGCAGATTTTTCTTTAACTAAATGTCTAATTCTCCAAAAGCCATCTTCTAATAATAAAACCATTTTATAATCAGATATTTCGGTAGTTTCTAAAACAAGTTTTTTATCTTTAAGTATTTTTTTATATTCAACAACATTTTTATCTTCTAAAACAATTGACTGACCATCTTCACTAAAAAATATAAGATTAGGATTGTGTTTTAAAGTTGTACTTTCAATAGTAATTTTTTCCTTTTTATTATGTTCTATAAAGTTGAATAAATTTTTGCGAGCATTTTTTGTATAATAATCATTAATTCCACTTTTTAGGTTTGTTTTATTTGCTACATGTTTTACATACCAAGCATCGATATAATCATTTTCGATATTATTTAAGGTTTGTTCATCAATCTCTCTACCTTGATTACCATCTTCTTTCCAAATTATTTTAGGCAAATATTGATCTACTTTTTTAACTTCAACATGTAACATTTTACTTCTATCTGCACCTGTGTTAAAATGAGTATATAATGAACTTATTAAAAAGATAACGATTGACATAATAAGAACATATGACGAAATTAAAATACCTCTCATTATGTTTTTATTAGTGTTATCCATTTTTAAAATATTTTTGGTATTTACCATAATTTTTTAGTTTGAAAAGTATCAGTTACTGCCGCAGCAGTAATTTTTATAGTGTAGTTGCCATTTTTATAGATGTTTGAATTTAGCTTAAAATATACAAATCCATCATTAGATTTTTTTATAATATTGTTTAAGAATTTATCATCTTTATAAATTGCTAATTTTACTTTTAATCCGTCAGGAATCATCTGCTTCATAAAACTTTTTAAAGGTCCAACTTTAACAGTTCTATTATTATCAGAAAAATTTACATCAAATTTATCTATAATTTTTTTATAATTAATTTTTAAGATATCACTTTCTGAAATACCATTAATATAAGCTTTTACTTTCCAATTATCTTCAAATTCAGGATGAATCATTTTAGCATAAGCAATACCATTTATAGTAGTTCCAGATGTTTTTAACATATTCCCTTTTTTATTAGTGATAAAAAAATCAACAAAACTACCATCACTAATAATATTGTTATTTTTATCTTTTATAATAGAAGTGTAAAAAGTTGTTATTTGGTTTCCATCTGCATATTTATGATTTCTTTTAAAAAACAGTTTAAAATTAGTACCTATAGCAGGCATTATATTTACATCGTATTCTTTAGAGTTTAAATTTAAAGATTCTGATGTAATTATCATTCGTCCGCTTTTTAAAGGTGAGTTTATATTTTTAAAAGCGATTAAATTATTAGTTAAAACCTTTGTTTTTCTTTCTGATTTTAAAAATTGATGTTTTACTTTTACTATCGTACCTTTTTTTAAAGGATTATCTAAATCATCCGTAGGTATTACAACTAACATGGTGTAGTCTGTTCCGCCTGCTTCAATACTTGGCGGACCTAAATAAGTTTCTAAAGAAACAGGTTGCTGTTTTGGTACTATTTTAAATTGTCCTGAAATATTATTTTTTATAATTTTCCAATTTAAAATACCAGATTTATTACTTAGGTAAGGAGGAATTTTAAAAATTATTTTATTATTAATTATTTCAGAATTAAGCAAAGTACTTCCGTAGCTATTGCTACAGTACATTTGATATTTTTTTGCACTATTAGTATTAAATTTTAAAAGAATAGTATCTCCCGCAATAAATTGTTTTTCTTTTGATAATAATGTTATGTTTTGTGCAGTAGTAATATGTGTTACAAAGCACAAGAAAAGTAAAAAAAGATTTTTTATAAAATTCATTATTTAGGATTTCCGATGTAATTATTCATTTCAATTTTGATAAAAGAATACAGCGGATGTTTTATTTTTTGAAATTGATTATTTGCATGATTTTCTATTCTGTTAGGCATTATTTTATCTGAAATATCTTCATTTTTTAATCCGTTAACGTAACAATCTGTCATATCATCATTAATAATAATAACTTCATTATTTTTTAAAATATTGTATTCAAAATACTGTTTTCGCTGTTGTCTTATTCCGTTTTCTAAAAATAAATGGTCTACCCAAACGAGTACTTTATCTTTGTTATAATAGGTAATTAATAGTTGAGGAATTGTAATTTCTTGTAAACCACTATTAAATAAAGTTCCTTGTATTTTTTTACTATCGATATTAATATCACTTAAAACTACATTTTTATACAGATCTGAATTAGAAACATTTCCTGCTGCTTGTAAGTTAAATTTAGTAGGTTGTTCTTCTAGTTCAATAGGTGTAAATTCATCAGGATTAAATGTTTTAGGAATAGAGTCTTTTGTTTTAGACCATGCTATTCCTTCAAAATTAATTCTAAACGAACTAACTTCTTTAGGCATTAATTTATGTTTTATATGATATTTAGCATTGTAAGTAGCTAATTTTTTATTTTCATCATTATATAATGTTCCTTTTAAAACAACATCGGCAGGTACATTATCTATATTTTGTACTTCACCGATAAGTGCATAATGTGTTTTAAATTTAACTAATTTAGCTGAAATAATTTCTAAAACAGGTTGTTTTAAAACATCTTCATGATGTGTTTGTTCTGTGGTTATTTTTCGTCTACCTTGATTAAAATATCCTGTTACATTATTTGAGTATAATTGATCTGGTGGTAAATCAGAATCCATATTTTCGGGTAAAATAAACCATTTTCCTTTTCGATTAACTAGTGTCTTAAAATCTGTTTTACTAATTTTTTCAAGAGGAGTAATCCAGTTCGTATGTACTTTTAAAATAGCTAAACTATCTGTTTTTTTAGTCGTAATAGTTTTTAAAGCATCTAATTTAGCATAAGAACCTAATAATCCATCAGAAACAGAAATTTCTAACATAAATTGCGCAATAG
The DNA here is from genome assembly GCF_041053065.1 of Tenacibaculum salmonis. Taxonomy (NCBI): domain Bacteria; kingdom Pseudomonadati; phylum Bacteroidota; class Flavobacteriia; order Flavobacteriales; family Flavobacteriaceae; genus Tenacibaculum; species Tenacibaculum salmonis. The sequence goes on from NZ_JBFCVV010000001.1 coordinate 276,870, forward strand.
ATAACCCGCTTTTTGGATCTATTAATTGATAACTTTTTTCATATTCTTTAAAATCAATAGCATCATAATACGCTTTTATAGCATTTTCAGGAGTTCTTTGTGAATCATTTTTTATATAAAATAAATAAGAACTGTAAAATAAAATTCCACATAATATAATACCCCAAATATGTATTGTTTTTAAAAGACCTTTAGAAAATATAGTATATTTATTTTTAAACTTACTATTTAAATATGGAGGTAATGTTCTTACTTTAGTTTTTAAACTACGTATAAAAATAGATTGAATATTTAAAATAAAGGCAATAATAGCAGTTAAAAAAGGAATAATACCCCACATTACTTTTTGCCAAGTAGCAACATCTTCTTTTGGTAAAATAGAGGAGAGTGGAGGTACATTTAATTTTTCCCAAACCATAATTCCATTTTCTAGTTGTGGTAAGCGTTGCCATCCACAGAAATAAAGAATAGGGTCGTAAAATTTATCATTAGAAAAAATATACTTTAAATTGTATTTTTCAGGAGTTGTTAAAAACTGTTGTAAAGACCCGATTCCTGCAACACCCTTAAATTTAGAGTTTTCTAAACGCTCTATTGGTCTGGTTGTTAGTTCTGGTAAACGTCTTGCAGAATGATAGTTTCCATCAACAGTCATTGCTTTTGTTTGTGCCGATAACCACGCCATTTGATCGCCAAAACCTAAGGTTAAATATCTCCATAAATCATGTTGATCTTGATTAAGAAAGTTAACAATAGGTAGCATTTTTATTTTTTGTGGTTGCGATGGTCTAAAATAACCTAAACTCATGGTGAAAATAGTCATCAATAAAAATAAAGAAGCTAATAATCCTCCTATTAAACGATGATATACTGCACCAAATTTTTGTTGAATTAATACTTTTAAGTCACCTTCTATAAAGCGATAAGCAAATTCACCAAATAGTGGTAAAGACATAATCGAAGCCCATAAAGTAAACCTATCTAAAGTTAAAATATTAAAGGCATTGTGTCCTAAAATCATTTTAGGAACAGGGGTTGTTCCTCCTGTACCTAAAACAACTAACATTGTAAAACATATTCCGAAGAATAGATATCTTTTGCTAAAAAATCTATAAAAAAAGTAAGGTAAAAGAAATAATAAAACTCCCCAAGGAATCATAAAAAAAACAAGTCCTGAAGATGTTATCTCTAAAAAATTATCTCTTGAGCCATGCGGAATAGGAACTTGTGTAATTGGGTTTTTTTTAGAATTAATCCAATAAGGTAAAAGACAACAAACAATTAATACAACTGTAAGAATGCAAAAAGTAATATTTCTTTTAAATAATACACCAAAATTTTTCAGAAATAATTTAAAAGTAATTTCTTTATAGGAATTAACTTGTTCACGGCTAGTATCAAGAATAACCATACCAACTAATGGGAGTATGAAGAAAATAATACCAAAAATAGGTGTAACATGATGAGATGTTACTGTTACAGAAAGTAATGACAGTGCTGTGAAAAAATAGCGATATAGACCTGTTTTTAACCAACAATATATTTCTGGCAATGCATGCATTAAAACAGAAATACCTATAATACTAGGTAATTGTCCAAAAATATGAAGTGTTTCTACAAAAGAGGATGAAAAAACAGCTAAAAGAGCTGCGTAACCAGCTACGGTTCTATTAGAAGTCATTAATAATGAGAAACGATAAACTCCTGTAATAAATAATAAAATAGCAATAATAGCTACACTAAAAAGCCCAAATTTTAAGCCGCCAATTAAAGATAAAGCAGCAATAGACTGATGTACTAAAGGTGGGTAACTCATTACCGTAAAACCAGTATACCATTTAAAATTCCAAGGTTCAAACCAACTATTAGCATAATGATCAGCAAAAAACAAGTGTATTAAAGCATCATACGTAGTTTCTAAAGTAAAAAAAATGGTACTTCCATGAAAGGAAACAGCTAGTAGTATTGCAGATATTAAATATTTATTAGAAGTCTCTTTCATAAAAACGCAACATTCTTTTTTTGTAATATAAAAATAAATATTTATATAATGCTTAAATTATTTATTTAACAGAGGTAAGCTTCCATTCGTCTAAAGAAAAGTATATTTATATCGTTATATTAGCTTTTAATGAGGTAATTAACTTACTTTTATTTTTGTTATTAAGTAATAAAAATTCTGAATTATGAAAATATTAGCTATAGATGATCAAAAATTAGTTTTAATACCATTAGAAATTCGACTAAAAGAATTGGGTTATGAAGTTGTAACAGAAACAAATGCTTTAACAGGAATTGCTTTATTTAGTTCTTTTCAGCCAGACTTAGTAATTGTAGATCTTAATATGCCAATAGTTTCAGGTATGGAGGTTGTAAAACATATTAGAAATATTAAAAAATCTACCACGCCTATTATGATTTTATCAGGTAATACTGATGATAGTATGATAATACAAGGTTTTGATTTAGGTATTAATGACTATATGAAAAAACCATTAAGTTTACTAGAAGTTTGTGCCAGAGTAAAAAGATTAATAGGAGCTCCTGAAGCAAAAAATAAAGATATAAACTATAAAGGCGTAATTATACAACAAAGATGTGTTGGTGTGGTAATACCTTGTTATAATGAAGAAAAAAGGCTTTTAAGTAATCAGTTTACTAATTTTATTGAAAAAAATTCAGGATATCACTTATGTTTTGTAAATGATGGAAGTAAAGACAAAACACTAGAGGTTTTAAATAATTTAAGAAAAGGAAGAGAGGAATTTATTACCGTGTATAATTGTGAGAAAAATGGAGGGAAAGGTGAAGCTGTAAGACAAGGAATGCTGCATATGTCTAAAAAAGAAGATTTAGATTATATAGGCTTTTTAGATGCCGATTTGTCTACAGATTTATCTGATTTTGATGATTTAGTTTCTACTATTGAAAATTCTGATTATAAGATTGTAAGTGGATCTAGGATTAGTAGAATGGGAGCAAATATCAATAAAGAGTCTGCTAGAGAAATAATAAGTTTAACTATAAACTTTATCATTAGAAAAATTCTTTCAATGGATTTTAAAGACACTCAATGTGGGGCTAAAATTTTTAAGAAAGATGTTATTGAAATTTCATTTGGAGAAAAATTTGTAACACAATGGATTTTTGATGTTGAAATATTTAGAAGAATTACACTTCATTTTGGGCTAAAAAAAGCCAAACAAATATTGTGTGAGAAACCTTTAAAAAGATGGGTTCATGCAGATGGGTCTAAATTATCAATGAAAGATTCAGTTAAAATTATTGGGCAACTAGGGCAAATAGCTTGGTTTTACAATAAAAAAAAAACAAAGAAAAAAGGATTAATATCTAATAGATCATTAAACAAAAATCAACCTTTATATAAAGCATAATATGAAAAAAGGGATAATCATAATTTTTGGAAGAAAGGATGTTAGTTTTTTAGGAGCATCTTTTCTAAAATCATTTATTAATCAAAAAATAAAAATTTGTTTGATTAATAATGGAGGTGATGAGCTAGTCTTTAGGTTGTTATTTGAATTGAAAAAAGTGTCTAAATGTGATATTTCAATTTTAACATTAAGACGGGAAAAAAAGATAATGTTAGCTATAAAAGCTGGTGTACGATTATTATTAACTAGTACTACTAAAAATATTGGTTTCATTATGCATGCAAAGCCAACAAGTATATTAAATTTAAGTTTAATTGAAAAGCTTTTAAATTTATCAGAAATAGAGCTTCCTGATAAAAAAAATGAAAGAATATTATTAAGAAAAGTGTATTCTATTAATGAAATAATTAATTGTTAAAAAAGCTATGGTATGATTGTTCTAGAAAAAACTGTAAAGAAAATTTTTTTAATCGAAGGAAAAATACAACGATATGATTGGGGAGGAAGAAGGTTTATTTCAAACTTGATTAGAAGAAAAAAAAGTGTAGCTAATTATGCTGAATATTGGCTAGGTGCACATTTAAAAGCACCGTCAATTATTAAAACAAAAGCAGGAAATATTTCTTTAGATTTCTTTTTAAGACAAAAGCCAATTGAATTTTTAGGGTTAAGAGTCGCTAAAACTTACGGTAAATTACCTTATTTGTTTAAAGTATTAGATGTTCATAAAATGTTATCAATACAAGTACATCCAACAAAAGAGGCAGCAGAAATAGGATTTAAACGTGAAAATAAAAAAGGAATTTTATTAACCGCAAGAAATAGAAATTATAAAGATAAAAATCATAAGCCAGAGGTAATGGTTGCTCTAAGTGACTTTTGGTTGCTGCATGGTTTTTTAGAAAGTGAAAAAATAATAAAAAATCTTGAACAAACAAGTGAGTTACGTTTTTTACTATCGACTTTTGAAGAGTCTAATTATTTTGAATTATATAAGAAAGTGATGCAGTTTTCTCAAGAGGAGGTAAATAAAATTTTAAAACCTTTAGCAGATAGAATTTTACCAGATTTTTTAAATAATAAGATAGCTAAATCATCACCAGAATATTGGGCTGCAAAAGCATTAGAAGGTAAAAGTTTAGATAGTATTGATAGAGGTATATTTTCTTTTTACTTTTTTAATATTGTAAATTTATCAAAAGGAGAAGCTATTTTTCAAGATGCAGGAGTTCCGCATGCTTATTTAGAAGGGAAAAATATCGAATTAATGGCTAATTCCGATAATGTTTTAAGAGGTGGATTAACAACTAAACATATCGATGTTGAAGAGCTTTTGAAGAATACTAAATTTGAAGAAACAATTCCAAAAATATTATATGGTGTTAAAAATCGAGTTAATGGTGAGTTAGTATATAAAACAAAAGCAAAAGATTTTAAATTAAGTAAAATTCAATCAACGGAAGCTATAAGATATAATTCAACATCAAAATCTGTAGAAATTTTGATTATTTTAGATGGTAATGCTACTGTTATAAGACATAAGAATCGTATTAATATTGAAAAAGGACAAGCCGTTTTAATAAAAGCAAATACTCGTTATAGAATTGTTTCAATAAAAGGTGTTGAAATTTATAAAGCAAGTGTACCTGACTCTGAATAATTCATTATAATAAAAAAAAATATGCTTTAATAATAAAGCATATTTTTTTTGAAAATTACTCTATAACTTGTTTTACACTTCCACATTTTAACATTTTATTTCCAAAATAAGGATTTTTAACTTTCTCATCTTTACTTAACCAATATCCACCTTTATTATTATCTGCCATTGGGCAAAATTGACGATACATTTTTTCATTGATACCAAAGGTTTCTACAGTGTTTATGAAAACTAATGACAGATTTTTAAACTGATTTCTTTGTTCTTTTATAGCTGTTTCGTTTGAAATAGCATGAACTGTACTTTTAATCTTTTTAAGAAAAGACATCCATTTTAAATGTGTGTTATTATTTTTTAATAGTTTCATATCAACATTTTCTAAATTATCTAAAATGTTTTTTGAAGCGATAATTACATTTTTTGCATCGTCATTAACTAAAGCATCTTTTAATTTTAGATAACTATTAACAACCATTTTTAACTGTTCTTGAAATTTGGTTGAAACTTTAATACGCTCATTTTTAAGAGTATTCATCATTTCCTTTTCAGGATGATTTTCATGATTGTTCATCATTCCCATCGTTTGCTTTTGCTCTCTATTCATCATCGATTTTTTACCATGTAATTGAGCCGAAGCATCAATAGTAAAAGTACCGTTTGTTACAATTTTATCACCATTTACAAGCCCATCAATAACTTCATATTGATTTCCTAATTGCTTTCCTATGGTTATTTCTTTCATTTCAAAAACAGGCTGGTCAGGCATTGTTTTTATATAAACTACCGAGCGTTTTCCTGTCCATAATATTGCTGATGCAGGAATCATTAATAATTGTTTTTTATCAGAAAAACTGTTTTCAATAGCTCCTTCAATAAACATTCCTGTTTTAAATTCTCGTTTTTTATTATCTAAAATTACTCTTAATTTTAGGGTTCTAGTTACTGAATTAAAAGTAGGGTCAATAAAATCGATTTTCTTTTTTAATTTTTTATTTGGATACGCATTTGTAGTAACTGTAATATTCTGACCTTTTTTAAATAAATCAATTTGATTTTCATACACATCAAACAACGCCCAAACAGTCGTTAAATTTGTGATTTTTAATAACGCCTGTCCTTGTTTAACATAATCGCCTTGTGACACTAGTTTTTCGGATACTGTTCCTGAAACAGTTGCATATATCGGAAAATTTTGTTCTACTTTTCCTGATGTTTCAATTTGATTTATTTGACTTTCAGAAATTTTCCAAAGTTTTAGTTTATTACGAACAGCATTATATAATTCAGGCTCTGATTTTTTTAGCGTTGCTGCTGTAATTAATTCCTGTTGTGCAGCAAATAATTCAGGAGCATAAATAGTAGCTAATAATTGTCCTTTTTTAACTTTTTCACCAACCGAACTAATATTTAAACGTTCTATTCTTCCTGCAAAATAACTAGCTTGCACTACCTTTTCATCTTCGCTTTCTGCTATTTTTCCAGATAATTTGAGCGTCGTATTCATGTTCATACCACTACCAACCACCAATGTTTGAATATTTGCCAATGCCATTGCATTTTTAGTTAGCTTAAATTCATTTGCATTTAATCCCTCAGCAGTTGTTTCGGCAGGAATTAAATCCATTCCGCAAATTGGGCAATCGCCTGCTTCGGGTTGCATTATTTTAGGATGCATTGAGCAGGTCCACATTTGATTCATTGCTGCTTTTTCTGTGTGATTATGTGAGGTGTCTTCTTTAGATGAATCACCAAATAGCCTCCAGCCTAATAATAAACCAACAGCTAATATTCCTATATAAATTATATATTTTTTCATTTTAAAAGATTGTTTACTAACATTATTATCATCATTTTAATCTGATAAAAAAGAGCAATACAGTACTATTATATTTAAATAATAGTATTTGTATTGCTGATTTTTAAGATTAATTTAGTGCTTATGACCGTTTGCGCTATGAATTTTATTATCTATGTAAGTCATTCCACAAGTTGGACATTTACCTTCTTTATCACTTCCGCTATCTTCACAATGCATAGGGCATACGTATGCTGATGTATATTCTTTTCCTTTTTTTTCTACGGATGTTTTTTCAGTAGTTGTATGTTCTTTTTTAGCATCTTTACACGATACTGTTGAAAGGGTTAATCCGATTACTAAAACGGCTAAAATTGTTTTACTGATGCTATTGTTGTTTAATAAATTCATTTTAATTGATTTTTAAAGTTAGTAAATAATTTAATTTGTTAAATAATTGATGCTAGTTTTTTGCAAATAATAAGCGGTAATCGCTTCAATTTTATTGATTTGAAACTTTAACTGTAATTCCTGAATATCTAAAATATCATTGAAATTAATAGCACCTGTTTCGTAGCTTTTGACTAAAATGGTTTCCGCATGTGTAGCCTGTTTCAAATTTTTACTTTGGATATCGAAACGTATTCTTGCTGAATTACTATTTTTAATAGCTTTATCAAGCAAGGTTTCTAAAGTATTTAATCGATTTTCTTTTTGGGAGATAATTTTTCTTTGCTGTAATTCGTTTTGTTTGCTTTTTGATTTGTATTTATTATTAAAAATAGGAATAGAAAGACTAATCATTGGCATTACAATATCTTTTCCATTGTCGTTAAAATCTAGATTTTCTCTTTCAGAAACAGCTACATAATCCAGCCCAAAACCAAACATAGGATTACTTTCTTTTTGATTTAATAACTCAGATTTTTCAACTGATTTATAAAGTTTATCGTATTTTAATAATTCAGGATGTAAGGTTAAATTACTGGTATTTATTAAGTTGTTTTCTGAAGGAATTACAAATTCAGTATCGATAGTAATTTTAATATCTTTTTCTCTGTTTAATAACTTATTAATTACGGTTTGTTCTGCTAAGTAATTTTGTTTTAAAACCTGTTTTAATTGTTGTAGTTCGTTCTGACGTATTTGTAAACGCAATACATCAACAGCCGAAGCTTTACCAACTTCAATTGCTGTTAACGCTAATTTTTCATAGGTTTTAAGCAGTATGATATTGTCATCTAAAACAGCTTGTTTTTCTTTTAAAGCATATAAAAGATAATAAGATTTAGCTATTGAAGCGACTAATTTTCGTTTGGTAATAACGATATCTTCATAAACAGCATCTGCAACAGAATTAAGATAATTTTCTCTAGCAGTTATTGTTCCAAAAGAAGGTAGCATTTGTTTTGCAGAAATTTTGAAACGTTGAGCACCTGTTCTTGTTTCGGGTTCGCTTACAAAATAACCAACACCTATTTGTGTATTAGGTAAGGTGTTTGCTTCGTTTGTTTTTTCTGATGCAATTTTATGTTTTAATTTAAAAGATTGAATTTTAAGGTTTTTTGATAATCCTTCTTCGACAAGTGTTTTGAGTTCTTGTGCATTTCCTTCTGTAAAAAAGCAAAAAAATGACATCAAAAAAACTGTTTTTAAATATGATTTAAAATGTTTCATGTTATTTCTTTTTAAGTTTTAATTCTTGTTTCCAACTAAATAAAACAGGCACTACAAACAATGTAATTAAAGCAACTAACATTCCGCCAAAACTAGGTATTGCCATCGGAATCATAATGTCGCTTCCTCTTCCAGTAGCTGTTAATACTGGTAATAATGCTAAAATAGTGGTAGCAGTTGTCATTAAACACGGGCGGATACGTTTTTCCCCAGCCTCAACAATAGATGCCCTAATTTCCTTTTTATTTGTCGGTTTATTCTTGTCAAATATTTGTGTTAAATAGGTCGCCATAACAACGCCATCATCCGTAGCAATACCAAATAAAGCGATAAAACCAACCCAAACAGCAACACTTAAATTGATAGGATACATCTGAAATAAGGCTCGCAGATTTTCTCCAAAGAAATTAATATTCAAAAACCAATCCTGACCATATAACCAAATCATAATAAAACCTCCAGCAAATGCAACTATAATTCCTGTAAAAACCATTAACGATGTTGCTACTGATCGAAATTGAAAATATAGAATCAAAAAGATGATACCTAATGCTAACGGTACTACCACGGACAATGTTTTTTCGGCTCTTATTTGATTTTCATAAGTACCTGTAAATTGATAATTAATTCCTTTAGGAACAATTAATTCACCTGAATCTATTTTTGATTGAATTAAAGTTTGAGCATTTTCAACAACACTAACTTCGGCGTATTCATTTAATTTATCAAAAAGTACGTAACCGATTAAAAAAGTATCTTCACTTTTAATAACCTGAGCACCTTGTTCGTATTTAATAGTGGCTACTTCGCTTAAAGGAATTGGACTACCTTTTGCTACAGGAATATAAATGTTTTTTAAATCGGTAGGAGTAGACCTTAACTCTCTCGGATAGCGAACACGCACGCCATATCGTTCACGACCTTCTACTGTTTGTGTTATTTCCATACCACCAACAGCAACTTTTAATACCTCTTGAACATTTTGTATTGTTATTCCATAACGCGCAATTTTTTCTCTATCAATATCGATAAGCAAATAAGGTTTTCCAACAATTCTATCGGCAAATACAGCTTCGGTTTTAACACCTTTTACTTGTTTTAAAATAGTTTCTAATTGCACGCCAAAGCCTTCAATTTGTTTTAAACTTTGTCCTTTTACTTTTATTCCCATCGGCGCACGCATTCCTGTTTGCAACATAACCAAACGGGTTTCAATAGGTTGTAATTTAGGAGCTGAAGTAACGCCTGGTAATTTTGTTACTCGTACAATTTCATCCCAAATATCATTTGCTGATTTTATTTTTGGACGCCAATTTCTGTAAAAATTACCATTATCATCTTCAATAAGATTTTTAACTGTAACTTCAGGCATTGAAATTTTGTTTTTTGTATTATTAGGATTTTCAATAACTTTTCCTGTTTTTAGAACAAAAAATCCTTCTGAATTTGTTTTATAACGTTGTCGTTTTCCATTTTTATTCAGCATGTATTCTGGTTTATACTGAATTAAATTTTCATACATAGAAAGCGGAGCAGGATCTAAAGATGAGCCTACACGACCAGCTTTACCAACTACAGTTTTAATTTCAGGAATACCCGCTACAGCCATATCTAATAACTGTAAAGTACGTTTGTTTTCTTCAACACCAGCATGCGGCATCGAGGTAGGCATCAGTAAAAAAGAACCTTCATTTAAAGAAGGCATAAATTCTTTTCCTGTATTTTTCATGATTAAAAAACCACAAATTACAATAGCAGTAGGGACAGAAAGAAATAGAATTTTATTATTTAAAGCCCAATTTAAAATACGAGTATAATAGGTTCTGAATAAGGTAAACACACCTAAAAGCCCGAAACAAATAATGGCTACAAAAATCAAATTCCAAAAGATGTTTTTATCAACACCTAATGGTCGCCAATATTCTGCTAAAAGAAACACAATTGCCAGCGCAGAAATACCTGTATTAATATAATTTACCTGTTTCTCATTAATTTTTTGTTTCGATTTTAAAATAGCAGATATTCCGAAAGCAATAAGAATAAGTGCAATCCAATAGCCATAAATTACGGCTATTATTCCAACTAAAATTAAAAGGCTGCTGATAAAAATTCCTGAAACTTTTTTGATGTTTCTTTTTTTGAATAAAAATGCCGCAAAAGGTGGAATTAAAAATAAGGCAACAATAATTGAAGCTGTTAAAGCAAACGTTTTAGTAAATGCTAAAGGTCTGAATAATTTTCCTTCAGCACCAATCATGGTGAATACAGGAATAAAACTTATAATTGTTGTTAAAACAGCTGTTATAATAGCTCCTGAAACTTCAGTTGTAGCGGTATAAACTACTTCATTTATAGGAGATTTATCATTGTTTTCATCTAAATGCCGAATGATGTTTTCTGAAAGAATTACGCCAACATCTACCATTGTTCCGATGGCAATTGCAATTCCTGAAAGTGCCACAATATTGGCATCAACGTTAAAAATTTTCATGGCGATAAAAACCATCAAAACAGCAACAGGCAACAAACTCGAAATAAGGATAGAGGCTCGAAGATTAAAAGTCATAATAATGATGACCAAAATGGTGATTAATATTTCAAGTGTAAGTGCTTCGTTAAGCGTACCTAATGTTTCTGTTATTAGTTCTGATCGATCATAAAAAGGAACAATAGTAAGTTGTGAAGTCGTTCCATCTTTTAAAACCTTTGAAGGCAAACCTGCACTTAATTCTTTTATTTTTGATTTTACATTATTGATAACTTCCAAAGGATTTGCTCCATATCTTGCAACGACTACGCCACCAACAACTTCGGCACCTTCTTTGTCTAGAATACCACGTCTTGCTTTTGGTGCAAGTGTTACTTTGGCGATATCTTTTATTTTAATAGCCGTAAAATCTTCTGAAGTAACGACAGCATTTTCTATATCTGAAATAGATTTTATATACCCTAAACCACGCACTAAATATTCTACTTTGTTAATTTCTAGAGTTTGCGCACCAATATCTTTATTACTTTGTTTTACTGCTTTAACAACTTGGTTTAATCCAATTTTATATTGACGCATTAATTCAGGATTTACATCTATTTGATATTCCTGAACATATCCACCAATCGAAGCTACTTCGGATACTCCGCTAGCAGATGAAAGTGCATATTTTACATAGTAATCTTGTACGCTTCTTATTTCGTGTAAATCCCAACCACTAGTTACATCACCTTGTTGATTTCTTCCTTCAATAGTATACCAGAATATTTGTCCAAGTCCTGTTGCATCAGGTCCTAAAGATGGATTTACCTCATTAGGAAGTAAATTATTAGGTAACGAATTTAGCTTTTCGAGTATTCGACTTCGACTCCAGTAAAAATCGACGTCTTCTTCAAAAATGATATAAATACTTGAAAAACCAAACATAGAAGAACTACGAATTGTTTTTACTCCAGAAATACCAAGTAATGATGTTGTTAAAGGATACGTAATTTGATCTTCAATATCTTGTGGCGATCGACCATCCCATTTTGTAAATACAATTTGTTGATTTTCACCAATATCAGGAATTGCATCTACGGCAACAGGGTTACTTGGTAAAAAGCCAGTATTCCAATTAAAAGGTGCGTGTACAATTCCCCAGCCGATAAAAATTAAGAGTATTAAAACGGCTACGAGTTTATTTTCTATTAGAAATTTGATGCTTTTATTTAGCATTTTTTATTTTTTTTAAACAGTTAGACATTGGTATTACGAGAATACCGAATACAAGAAAATATCCTAATGGAAAAAATCCATAGGACAATACAGTCTATTGTTTAAAAATTAAATTAAGTAAGTTTCGTCAATTTTGTAGAGTTCCTTTATGACGAGTAGCGGTTTGTATGCCGTGTAAAAAGGTATGTTATTGCTTACCGTTTTAAAAAGAATACTATATGTATAAACAAATGAAGTAATAAATACTTGTTGCTCAAAAGAAATAGAATCAATTGAAATTTGTAATTCATTTTGTGCATCAACAGCAATCTGTGTATCGTTACAACAATTTTTCTTTGTTATAGTACATCCTTTAGTTGCCGGTTTTTGCATTTTCATTCCACATGATTTTACTTTGTGAAATACTGCTGTATCTATTAAAGTATCGCCACAAAAGTGCATATCAATAGTAAACGACATAGTAGCGAATAACACTACTAAAGCCATTAATATAGACATTATTTTATGAGATATTTTTTTCATACAGATTACAAAGTTACTAAAATTTTAGCAAACGAAATATTAATAAAGTCTTAAAACATTTGTTTTTTACTATTTAGAGCCTGTTTAAATTTCATTTAAAAAAGTTCTCGATATAATTTTTTGAAGGAAAAAAATCACTCGAACAGACAGTTTTAGTGGATAAAATTTAAACAGGCTATTGATGATTGATTCGTTATTAAATTCTTACAGCATCAGGAACTAAACCTGTATAATCACCATCATTTCTAATAACATCACGAACAATAGATGATGAAATATAACTTTTTCCAGAGGATGTTAGTAAAAATACAGTTTCTATTTCTGAAAGTTTTCTATTGGTATGTGCAATAGCTTTTTCAAATTCAAAATCGGCAGGATTTCGTAAACCTCTTAAAATAAATTCAGCATTTTCTTCTTGACAAAATTTCACAGTTAATCCACTATATATAACAACTTTTATTTTGGGCTGATTTTTAAAAGTTTCTTCTATAAAACGTTTGCGATCTTCTAAAGAAAACATATATTTTTTATCAGCATTAACTCCAATTGCGATAACTAATTCATCAAATAAAGTAACGCCACGATCAATAATATCTACATGCCCTAAGGTGATAGGATCAAAAGATCCTGGGAAAATTGCTTTTTTCATAATATTAATTATTTAATGCTGTTTCAATGGCGTTTCCAAATAATTTAGATAAACTAATACCTGCACAACTTGCTTGTTGTGGTAAAATACTTTCTTCAGTTAATCCTGGAACGGTGTTCATTTCTAAAAAATGAGGCTCGTCGTTTACAAAAATATATTCTGAACGAGAAAAACCACGCATATTTAAAATTTGATATATTCGTTTAGCTATTTCTGTAACCTTTTTTTCTTGTGATTCAGAAAGACGAGCAGGTGTAATTTCTTGTGATTTTCCTTCGTATTTAGCTTCATAATCAAAAAAATCATTTTCTGAAACAATTTCTGTAATTGGTAAAACTTTTATTTCTCCTTTATATTGAATTACTCCAACAGAAACTTCTGTTCCATCTAAAAAACTTTCAATTAATATTTCAGAATCCTCTTTATATGCAACATCTAAAGCAGGAAGTAATGCTTCTTTAGTGTGTACTTTTGAAATTCCGAAGCTAGAACCCGCATTATTTGGCTTTACAAAACATGGTAAGCCAACTTTGTCAATAATTTTATCAACATTAATAGTATCGCCTTTGTTTAAATATACTGAAGTTGCCGCAGCAATTCCATATTGTTTTACAACACTTAAAGTATCACGTTTATTAAATGTTAATGCCATTTGATAAAAAGGAGCTGAGGTATGTTTTAATCCTATTAAATCGAAATAAGCTAAAATAGTTCCGTTTTCACCTGGTGCGCCATGAATTGCATTAAAAATACAATCGAACATTATTTTTTTTCCATTTACATCCGCAGAAAAATCATGTTTATTTATAAGGTGTTCTTCATTTTTTTCATCAACTAAAACCCATTTATTTTTTAAGATATGAATTTTATATGGAGTATATTTTTCTTTGTCAAGATGCGTGTAAACTACTGTTCCGCTTTTTAAGGATATTGCTACTTCAGAAGAATATCCACCCATAATAATAGCTATATTTTTTTTCACTTTACTGCTTTTGAGTTGTTTTATATTGTAATTTTTTTGTCTAAGTTTATACAAACTTAGCAAAAAAACTCGTTTAAGAGTTGATGAATTAAAAATACTAATATTTTTACTGTAAATTTGCACTATCGAATAAAAAAATAATATGAGTAATTTTTCTGATAAACTAAAAAATTTATTTCAATTTATAAAAAGTAAAACATTTTTTATACAAATAGGAATAGCGATAGTTTCGTTGTTTGTTATCGTTTTTGTATTGCAGTGGTGGTTAGGTATTACAACCAATCATGATCAAAAAATACAAGTACCGAATTTGCATAAAATGTCATTAGCTGAAGTTGAAAAAAAATTAGACGAACTTAATTTGGATTTTATCATTATTGATAGCGCTAGTTATAATCCTGAGTATCCGAAGAGGTCAGTTATAGAGCAAAATCCGGCAGTAAACGATTTTGTAAAAGAAAAACGTAAAATTTATTTGACTTTAAATCCGTCTAGATATAGAGATATTGAAGTGCCAAATTTAAATGGTCGTACTAAAAGACAAGCAACTACACACTTAAAGTCGCAAGGGTTTATTGTAAGTAAAGAAATAACACTGGTAAATGATATTGGAAAAGATGTTGTTAGAGGGTTAAAATATAACGGTGAGAAAATTACACCAGGAACAAAATTGCCAAAAAAAACAACTATTAGCCTGATTTTAGGTGATGGTAATGGTAACTAATTTATATAATTGATTAATGCAGGAAGACACGAATTTAGAAATAGAAAATAACGAATTGCACGAACATCATAGGTTTGTAGCAACAGAAGGTCAAGAACCATTAAGAGTTGATAGATTTTTAATGAATTTCATTGAAAACTCAACAAGAAGTAAAATTCAACAAGCAGCAAAAGCAGGAAACGTTTTGGTAAATGATTTGGCTGTAAAACCGAATCATAAAGTTAAACCAAGAGATGTTGTTCGTGTTGTTTTAGCGTATCCTCCAGCGGAGAATTTATTAGTTGCAGAAGATTTACCAATTGATATTGTTTATGAAGATGATGACGTAATTGTAGTTAATAAAGCTGCAGGAATGGTTGTGCATCCTGGTCATGGGAATTATTCAGGAACTTTAGTAAATGGATTAATTCATCATGTTGAAAACTTACCAACAAACTCAAACGAGCGCCCTGGTTTAGTACATCGTATTGATAAAGATACTAGTGGTTTATTAGTTGTTGCAAAAAATGAATTTGCAATGACTCATTTATCAAAACAGTTTTTTGATAGAACTACCGAACGTTTATATTATGCCATCGTTTGGGGTGATGTAAAAGAAGATACAGGAACTATTGAAGGAAATATCGGACGTAGTTTTAAAAATCGTTTACAGATGGATGTTTTTCCAGAAGGTGATCAGGGAAAACACGCCGTAACACATTATAAAGTTTTAGAGCGTTTAACCTATGTTACATTAGTACAATGTAAATTAGAAACAGGAAGAACTCATCAAATTAGAGCACACTTTAAACATATTGGTCATACATTATTTAATGATGAGCGTTATGGAGGTGATGATATTTTAAAAGGAACAACTTTTACAAAGTATAAACAATTTGTGAAAAACTGTTTTAAAACCTTACCAAGACAAGCGTTACATGCTAAAACATTAGGTTTTACACATCCTATAACAAATGAATTTATGCAGTTTAATACAGAAATACCTTCGGATATCGAAGCGTGTTTAGTAAAATGGCGTACTTATTCAGAAAACTCTAAGTTAGTAGATTTAGAGGAAGAGGATGAAGAATAATTTTTTAGGTACTAACGTTTGAAAAGTATAGTATAGAAAAAAACCAGCTTTTATAAAAGCTGGTTTTTTTTATTTAAAGTTATATTACTTAGTTTAATCTCATTTTAACTAATGTCATAATACGATCAAATTGATCATCTAATCCCATATTAGAGTTATCAAATTCTATGGCGTCTTCAGTCATAATTAATGGAGAATCTTTTCGTGTAGCATCAATATGGTCTCTTTCTTCTACATTTTGAAGTATTTCCTCAAAAGTAACATTATCACCACGGTCTAATAATTCCTTGTAACGACGAGTAGCACGTTTATCTGCTGCTGCAGTCATAAATAATTTTAGCTCAGCATCAGGAAAAACAACCGAACCAATATCTCTACCATCCATAACAATACCTTTATTTTTTCCCATTTCTTTTTGCTCGCTCACTAATTTTTTACGAACCTCTGAAATTGTTGCAATTTTACTTACTAATCGAGAAACTTCAATAGTTCTAATTTCAGATTCAACATTTATGTTATTTAAATGTATTTCGGTGCAATCAGATTTTTTATTAAAAATAAAAGCAAGTGATATTTTTGGTAAATCTGTAATTAAATTTTCAGTATTAAAATGAGTATCTGAAATATGATTTTGTTGTATAGCATATAGAGTTACAGCTCTATACATTGCGCCAGTATCAACATAAATATATGTTAGTTTTTTTGCTAATTGTTTTGCAATAGTACTTTTTCCTGTAGATGAAAAGCCATCAATGGCTATTGTGATTTTCTGTTTCATAAAGTAGTAATAATTAGTTCTACGAATATACAATAGATTTTGATATTTTCTTAATGGTTCACCACAATAATATAGCTATTTTTATTTAAAGAATTAAGTAGTATTAATGTTCTTAATTAGTTCATGCCTATGATATTATTTATTTTTATCAATGTTATTTGTATGTTAAATATTGATTTAGTATATTGCTATGTTTGTTATATAAATAGTATATATTTGTTCTTCTTTAGGTACGGGATTTTAAAATGAAAACAATAAATAAAAGCATAAAAATACTTTTAGGGATGTTCTTCTTTTTTGCAACCACAATTGTGTTGTCACAAGAGATATTACAGCCTGTATTAGACTTTCCTATTGCTTGTGGTGATAGTCCAACTAAAACTTTTAAAGTTTCTTTTGCTACAACAGGAGTATTTGCTTCAGATAATAAATTTACAATAGAATTATCTGATGGTAATGGTAATTGGGATACACCAATTAATGTAGGTACAATAACAACTGCTAATTCTTTATTGAATTTTAGTAGCACTTTTATATTGCCAGATGATACTTTTGGTGCAAATTATAAAATAAGATTAGTAGCTAGTTCTCCTGTAAAAACTAGTCCGGATTCTGAGTCTTTTAAAGCATATAAAATGTTTACTGGGTTTTTAACATTGAATAATCATCTAGGTAATATTGATCCTGTTTTTTTATGTGATGGAGGGACTACAGAATTAAGTTTAAATACAACAGAAAAAGCAGAGTATCTATGGTTTAGAGATGGTGTGATATTTGCAACCACAACAGATCCTGTTCTAAGTGTATCACAGGGAGGTCAATATCAAGTTAAAATAGATTACAGTGCTTGTGATTACGTGAATTCCACAGTGCTATATGTTAGTGTTTTAAGCGAAGCAGATAAGCAAATAAAAGGAGATTCTGTTATTCAAATATGTGGAGAACAGTCACATACTTTTGAGGCTAGTGTTACCGATCCTTCTTATACTTATAATTGGTATCTTAATACTGTGTTAGTCCATTCTTCAAATGCATCAACATACACAACACCAACAACAGGGCAATTAGGAATGTATTATTTAGAAATTGATACAGGTACTTGTTTAACAAACTCAAACGAGGTGGAATTAACACAAGAAAGTACACCAACTCTTACTATAACAGATGAAACACCTTTGCTCTATCCTTTGCTACCTGGTGAAGCTGTCGATTTATCTGTTACTGTGACAGGTTCCACTGCTTACACTGTTCAATGGTACAAGGATGGGAATAAACTCTTTGGTATTAATGAAACTACATTAAATGTAAATCAATCAGGTGATTACGTTATAGATATTATAGAGTCTGCTGTTGATGGATGTGCTGTAATACAGCCTTCAAAAACAATGAGTTTATTAGCTATTAAGTCATTCGAACCAATTATTGTTACTAGTGATACTTATGAATCATGTAATGCTACAAGTGTTGATTTAAGAGTGCAAAAGGTTAATGTTATTACTGAAGATGATAATGTATATGTTTTAACAACAGAGCAGTTAAACATGTTATCTTATCAATGGACTTTTAATGATCTACCTATTTCTGATGCTACAAATAATGAGTTAACTCTTAGTTCGTATACAGAAAATGGTTTTTATAAGATGGAAATTAGTATAGGAACTTTTAAAGATGTATATTCCAACGAATTAGATATTAAGTTGACTGAGGAAGAACCTTTAATAACCTCACTTCCTTTATCAAATTCACTGTGTCCAGGAGGTAGTATTATTTATACAATAAGTGATTTAGTAGCTGGTTATACATATGAATGGTTTAAGGATGCGGATACCGTACCTGTAGCCACTAATGTTACTGATTTTGAAGTTTTAGAAGTTGGTACTTATCTTTTAAAGATGACTGGTTTTGGTTGTGAAAAAATAATTGAAACTATAGATGTGGTTTTATTTGATGCATCAGCTATAGTAGTAACTCCTTCAGAAAAAGTGGTGCTAGTTGAAGGAGAAATAGAAACGATAACAGCATCAGGAGCTGAATCATATTTGTGGTATGAAGGTGAAAGTGCTAGTGGAATGCCATTAGCAACAAGTGAAACCTTAGATGTAAGTGAAATAGGTTTTTATACGGTCGTAGCTACTGTAGGCTCTTGTGGTGTAGAAAAAGTTATTGAAGTAATAGAGCAAGACGATCAAGTTGTTGTGCCAAATGTTGTAACTCCTAATGGAGATGCGATTAATGATACTTGGAAGATTTCAAATAAATATGCGTTTCAACCAACAGTGGTTATAGAATTATATAATTCTAACGGAAAAGAAATATTAAAAACAAGTAATTATCAAAATGATTGGCCACTTGAAAGTTTAGGAAGTCAAAGAGTATTTTATTATAAAATAATAAAAGAAGAAGTTTTGATTAAAGCAGGAACAATATCTGTGTTAGATTAAAGATTAAAGATGATTAAAAGAATTACATATATCATATTTTTATTAGTTACAGTGTTGTCTTTAGAAGCACAAGTATCTAGTGATGCACAACAATATAATAGTTTTACTTCTCGAAACTTCATGAAGTTTAATCGTTTTTTAACGATACCGACTTTTTCTGCTTTGAGAGAAAATAAAACAGCAATAACAGCTATTGTTCGTAATAGTAATGTTGATTTTGAAGATAATCCAAGATTACATGTAGCAACATACTCAGGGAAAATGCGTGAAAGTGTTGGTGCAGGTTTTGCTCTTTATCAACAAGAGGTTGGAGTTTTTAAAGATTTTGGTGCTATTGCTAATTATGCTCAGCGATTACAGTTAAATCAAAATATGGATTTAACTTTTGGATTTAATTTCTTGTACAGTAGAAGAAGCGCTAATGGATTAAAAGAAAACACTCTTATTCCAGACCCGCAGGTTGCAAATTTTCAAGATATACCTATTGTAATGTTACAACCGGCAGTTACTTTGTCATTTGGTAAGTTTGATGTTGGAGTGTTTTTTGAGAATCTAGTAGATTTTAATTTAAAAAGTAGCGAAATGGCTACTTCTTTTGGTGATAAAACTTTTTCAGCTCATGCGATGTATTCTCATGAGTTTACCTATGCTTCAGGTATTTTTGAAGCCGCTGATTTAAGAACATTAGTTATTGGTCGAAAAGCTGGTGAAGAAGGTTTTGGAGGGGCAGGTAGTGTTATATTAGATTTACCTAAAGCTGGTTGGGTAAAAGCTGGTTATGATAATGTATATGGGATTTCAGCAGGTTTAGGTGTGAATATTTCTGATAAACTAGCTATTGGATTTAGTTATGAGAAAAGTAAATTTTCAGCAACAAATGAAGTTGGTTTGATTTATATCATTGATAAAAAATCTTATAAAAGAGAAAGACCAAAAAGAAGAACAGGTAAAGTAAAAATTACACTTCCAAAAAGAGCTACTAAAAAGAAACCAGTATATAAAGATGAAGAACATAATGATTTATCTGATGAAGTGCAAAGAGCTCAAGATTCAATAGATATATTAAATAAAAAAGTAGACAATATATTACGTTTGTTAAATAACAAACCTGTATTAAAAATAAGAAAGACAACACCTGTAAAAGTATTTACACCTATAGAAATTAAAGGTGATGAAAAAGATACTTCTTTAAAAAGGAGGTCAACAGCTCCTTGGCGTGAAAGCACAATTGAAAAACCTAGTGGTGGCGGTGGTGGTACTATGTATTATGTGGTTTCAGATAGATATACCAATAAAGAAAATGTAGAGGTATTGATAGATAAATGGAAAAAATTAGATATAAAAGCTAAATATATTTATGATCCTACCGATAAATGGTATTATGTATATATTGATAGATATGCTAAGAAATCAGATGCTGAAGATAAAGTAGATGATTTTAATGATAAAACACGTTTATTTGAAAATGATGATAAAAATGATCAATCATCAATAAAAATGAAAAAAGGAGGTAAAGATCCTGTATATGTTGTTAAATTAACGATAGGTAAACCAGGTGACTCTTATAAAGAGCCTAAAAGACAGCCTGCAGCAAGGGTAAGAACTATGTCTAATATGCAAGGTGTTGAGCCAGGGTATTATTTACAAGTTTATGTGAATTCTAAAAAATCATTAGCAGATAGAAATGTTGATGAATTAAGAAATGATGATATTGAAGCAGGATATTTTATAAATCCTAATACAGGTTATATGCATGTGTATATAGCCAAAACTAACAACCGAGAAGAGGTTATTAGTTTATATAATAGTAATTTAAAAGGTGCGTTTTACGATCGTAAAACAATAGTCCATATAAAATAATTAATTTTCATAACATGATGAAAAAAATACTTTTATTAGCCAGTTTATTTGTGATAACAATTTCGTTTTCACAAACTTTAGATACAGTTACTCCAAATTTAGCAGAACAAAAAGATAAATGGATTGATAAATCAAATTCTGAAAGAAAACCAAATAGTTTTGAACAGCGTGAGTCTATAAATGTACGTGGTAACATGACTTTTATTGCTAATAATATTTTAAATATACGTGAGTGGGTAAATGGACCAAATTGGGTTTTATCAGAGCCAGAAGATCCTTATAATGGAGATAAAGGTAATAACGGAAATAATATGTACTATATTGACGTAGATGGTTATGTTGATGTTGATAATAATGGAGTTGATGATACTTTTTCGTCAAGTACTGCAACCTTAAACTTACCTAATTGTTCACGTGTTGTATATGCCGGTTTATATTGGTCAGCTGTATATACTGGAGGTAGAGAGGTTTATCGTGATATGAAGTTTAAATTACCTTCTTCTACTAATTATATTGATATTAGTGCCACTAATAATAATAGAGAAGTTATAAGTAATACGAATAGCTTATATACTTGTTTTAAAGATGTAACCGCCTTGGTACAAGCAGAAGCAAATCCAAATGGTACTTATACTGCAGCAAACATAACAGCAAGTGAAGGGCAGCCAGCTAGTGGTGGTTCAGCAGGTTGGACAATGGTTATTGTTTATAAAAATGATACTGAAACAAAGAAAAATATTTCAATTTTTGATGGATATGCTGAAGTTGCTTACAATGAAGTAGAATTAACTTATTCAGGTTTTCAAACAATTCCAACAGGTAATGTTAAAGCAGAATTAATTTTGGGAGCTTTAGAGGGAGATAGAAATATACCTGGTGATATTTATGAATTTAAGGATAAAACAGGTTCTTATATAGAGGTTTATAATAATCTAAATATTCAAGGTGATTTTTTTGATGGAAGTATAACTGTTTATGATTCTTATTATGCAGGTAGTTTATTATCAAGAGAACCTGCAAGTGAAAATACATTTGGTTTTGATGTAGATCAAATTAAATTAGATAATACAGGTAATAGTATTATTGATAATAATCAAACTTCAGCTGATGTTAGATTTACTTCTACAGGGGATATTTATTATCCTTTTTTAAATGCTATGTCTATTGAGGTTATTGAACCAGAAGTTAAGTTAGTGAAAACGGTAGAAACTGCTGCAGGTGTCCCTATACTTAGTACTGACTTAATACCTTTAGGAAGTGAATTATTTTATAAGTTAACTTTTAAAAGTGTAGGTACTGATAATGCAAAGCAGACAAAAATTATAGATGAATTACCTAAAAATGTAACATTATCACCAGCAGATATTATTGTCTCAGACGCTAGTATAACTTATACTTATGATCCACCTGCAGCAGGTAATGGTTTTAGAGGTAAATTAGAGTTTTCTGTACCAGATGATTTAATGAAAATGGGTGGTGCTGAATATTCTATAAGAATGAAAGTTGAAGTAACTAATGATTGTAGTGATTTATTAGCTTCTTGTGCTAATAATGTAGAAAATCAAGCATTTTCGAGTTATGAAAGAGATTTATCTAGATTAGATCCAACAGATATTGGTTATACGCCTGGTTATAATCAAATAAATGATAACCCAAGTCTTTCTGGTATTGAACCTTGTGGTTTAGGTATACCAGGTACTTCAAATTTTTTAATAAATATAAGTAGCTGTGCATTTGAACGTACAGAAGTTCTTTGTGGAGGTAATGTTGTTCTTACAGCAGGTGATGGTTTTGATACTTATTCATGGGAAAATACAAATAATCCAGGTACTGAAATAGCAAACACACAAACATATACAGCAACCCAAATAGGAACTTATATAGTAAAAAAAGTATCTACTTCAGGTTGTGATAACTCTACAGAAACTATAAATGTTGTAGATTATAATACAGTACCAAACCCTTTAATTGATTTTGCAGATCAAGTTGTAAACTGTCTTAATCCGGTATCTGATTTAGTTGAAATATATTTATGTGGAGCAGGAGATTCTAGAGATATAAATTTACCATTTACAGGAGCAACTGCAACTACTGTAAGATGGTTCCAATTAGATGAAACGAAGCCCTGTGATTTAACCAAGCCAACAGATTTACCGTTAAAAAATAATTGTCCTAATATAGCTACTGATTGTTCTTGGGATGAAATAGTACCTACTACTCCTTTTTCTATGAGTTTTGCAACAGCTGGTCAATATAAAATTGAGGTTTTATATGATGGTCAATGCCCTTCTACCTATTATTTTAATGTGTTTACAGGGAGCTTAACACCTATTATTGATAAGGAAAATATTGTTTGTAATATTAATGGTAGTATTACTGTAAATAGTGTGCCAGCAGGTTATGAATATAGTTTAACAGGTCCTGCAGGGTATAATGCTCCTTTTCAAGATTTAAATAGTTTTACAAACTTAACCGAACCAGGAGATTATGATTTAATTATCAGGTTAAAAGGTTCAACATCTGCAGCATGTAGTTTTCCTTTTTCTAACATAAATATTCAAAAACAAGCTTTAGGTTTAACAGTCGCTCCAATAATAAATATGGAGTGTGAAGGTGGTGTTGCAAAAATAATAGGACAATTAAATGGTGATGCACCAGGTCCTTTTACATATACATTAATTAATAGTGCTACAGGATTAACTGTAGCTACATTGCCTTCAACAACGGATAAAGATTTTTCTTTTGATGTAACAGATGATGGTTTATATGTTGTTAAAGCAACTACTGCAGATTGTTCTGAAGAATCAATAACTAATGTTGTTGAGCCAGATCCTCTTTTTGTAACTGCATCAATAACTAAAAATATTACTTGTTTAAATGGTAGTTCTGCAGGAGTTATTACGTTAACAGGAGCTGGAGGAACTATTGATACCGCTGCTGGTGAAACATATACATATGCTGTTTGGTCAAAAGATGGTACGCCATTATATGCCGATGTAGCAAGTATACCGATAGCTGCTTATTCTTCAACAAATCCTCTTTTTACAACAAATAATACTTATTCTGTTCCTAACGGAAGTGAAGGTAAATATGTCTTTGTAATAATAGATTCAAACGATTGCCCTAGTTTTTCAAATGAAGTTGAAATTATTATAGAAGCTCCATTAACATTTACACATACAGAAACACCTGTAAATTGTAATGATAAAGGAATCACAAATGCTCAAGTAGTTGATGATTTTGGCTATGCAATAGAATATAGTATTAATAATACAGACTGGTTTGCTTCAGGAGTTTTTAATAATTTAGATGCAACAACACCAAGTACTTTATATACTGTTTACATACGTGCTACTAAAGGAAGTGCTCAATGTTTATATGAAATTCCAGATATTGAAATTACCGAAACAGAAGCATTATACGCAGAAGCATCACAAACACAAGATTATACATGTGCTCAAGATGGAACTATAACTTTTGATATAACAAAAACAAGAGGAGGAACACCTCCGTACACATATGGTATTAATGGTGATTTTACAACAGATCCAATAAAAATAGGCTTAACAAATATAGCTTATACTTTAGTAATTAAAGATAAGAATAATTGTGAGTTTACTTTACCAGGTATTACTATACCTAATTTACCAACAGCACCAACTTTAGGAAGTTCAATAGCTTTAAATTGTGATACTACAGCAACTGTAACTATAACACCATTTAACGCAAATTATATTTATAAGTTAGGAGCATTAGAACAAACAGGTAATAATATATTTTATAATGTACCTGATGGCGCTCATAATTTCATAGTAGATTATGGAAGTTCATGTACAACAGATATTAATGTAACAGTTAACGGAACTCAATTTGAAGCGACTTTTATAAGTAAAGAAGATAGTGATTGTTATGGTTCAGATAATGGTGCAATAACTATTGATGCAAAGAATTTTTATGATGGACGTTATGAATATTCTACAGATAATGGAACTACATGGGAAGAAACAGGAGATAATCCATATAGAATTGTAGGTTTACCAAAAGGAGATTATCACGTGCTTATTAGAGAAGTTACAGGTATTGCTCCAAATCAAGTTACTTGCCCTGTTGATTTAGGTATTATAAAAATAGGAGAACCTCCAGTATTAGAATTAACATCGGCAACTGTAACAACTGAAGCAACTTGTACTGAAAAAGCTACAATAACAGTAGTTGCAGATGGTGGAGTACCTCCGTACAAGTTTAGTATAGATAATGGTATTACTTGGCAAAACTCTGTCAGTGATCAATATATATACACAAATATAGCACCAAGTGCTACAAATTATAAAATATTACTACTTGATAGTAGACGTTGTGACCAATGTGGTTGTACTGTAAATCCATTTGAAAATGGAGGATTTGAAGATCACCCTGAAAAATCAGCAACAGGAAATGGTTATTTAATACGTGATGAATCTCAAATTCCAGGCTGGGATACAACAGAACCTGAAAACAATGAAATCGAAATTTGGTATAATAGTTTTCAAGGAGTACCTCCTTATGAAGGTACATCTTTTGCTGAATTAAATGCAAATAAAGTAGGTGCTTTATATCAAGAATTTTGTACAAAACCAGGAGATGTAATATCTTGGTCGGTAGTACATAGAGGTAGGTCAGGTGTTGATGTTGCTACAGTAAAAATAGGAGGAAGTCTTGCTACAGGAACTATTAAAGCAACAATGTCTGATGATAATACTGCTTGGGGACAATATTCTTCAGGCGCAACGCCATATATTGTACCTGCAGGGCAAACAACTACTGTAATTGCTTTTGAAGCAGTTTCTTCAACTGGGGGTGATAGTTATGGTAATTTTATTGATGATGTAAAAATAGAAATTAACAGAGTAGTTTGTACACCTGTTGAAGTAGAAGTTAAAGCAGCTGAAGATGTAGTTCATACTGCTTCAATTACAAATAATTGTTACAATGGTTCAAATGCAGAAATTGTAGTAAATGTAACAGATGGAAACGGAAAATATCAATTTAGTATTGATGGAGGAATTACTTGGGAAACTCCTACTGATGTTGATGCAACTACGTTTACTTTTGATGAAACAAATGGTTTAAATCCACCAACAACAACATCAAAAACGTATACAATAGACGTAAAAGATAGTTCAGGTTGTGTATCACCACAAACATCACATTTAATCTATCCTCAATTAAAATTAACAACTACGTCTGTTAATGAAACCTGTAAAACAGGTCAAATAACTATAACTCCTGAAGGAGGAGATACAAATTATATATTTGCTGTAATCCCTACAGGAAATACAGTTGCAAATGGTGATTTTAGTACTACAAATCCTATAGATGTAGCAGCAGGTACTTATGATGTTTATGTAAGAGATAAAAATGGAGGAACTGATTTCTGCCAAGTATCAGAAATAGCTGTTAAAATTACTAAAATAGATAATCCAACAGTAGCTGTTACAGTTACACAACCTAAATGTTTTGGTGAAACAGGAACAATTGATTTAGACATATCAAATGGAATAGCTCCTTTTAAATATACTTTAGATGGAGGAACACCACAAGATATAATAGGTAATCAGCAATCAATAAGTGGTTTAAATGATGGTAATCATACTATTGTAATTATTGACGCTAATGATTGTCCATCAATAAATATTATAGAAAATATAAGTGTACCAGCAGCTTTAGAGAATGGTAAAGCAGTAGCAACTGATTTTGCATGTAGTACTTCAGGAACTATATCAGGAACAATTACTTTTTCAGAAGTAATAGGTGGAACAACAGATTATATATATTCTTATAAATTAACATCTGATACCGTTTATACACCATTGTTAGCTGGAGAAACATCAGTATCTAATATAGCAGCAGGTACTTATGATACACAAGTGACTGATGCAGAAGATTGTGTTAGAGCTTTAAATCAGGTAGAAATAAAAGGTTTACCAACTGAACCAACATTAGCAAGTGGAGTAACTTATAATTGTGATGGAACAGGAAATATAACAGTAACAGCAACGCCAGCAGCAGTATTGCCAATAATATATAGTTATACTTTAGGTGTAGAAACAAATACAACAGGAGTTTTTGAAAATGTATCAGTAGGAACTCATACGGTATCTGTAGCTTATGGAAGTAATTGTTTTGTAACTATTAATGAAGAGGTTAAAGCAGATCAGAAATTTACAGCAGCAATAACGGATGAAACAAATCCTGTGTGTATAGGAGAATCAAATGGAGAGATAGAGGTAACGGTTTCTTTTCCATCAATAACACCAGCTACTTTTGAATACTTTAATGGTATAATTTGGGTAGCAACAACAAGTAATCCATTTACAATATCAGGATTTAACGGAGGTGTAAATCATGAAATTAAAGTCCGTCCTTTAGGAGCTACAACAGCAAGTTGTGATGTAATATTAAATAAAACATTAACAAATCCATCAGCAGTAATTGTAGATCCGTTAACAAAAGTAACCAAAGAAATTACGTGTACTCCAGCAACAGGGGCAACGATAACACCATTAGCAAGTGGTGGAAATGGGGCAGTTTATACTTTTGAATTATTTAATGATGCAGGAGTATCTCAAGGTGATGTATTTACAGATTTATCTGCAGGAGATTATACTATAATTGCAACAGATTCTAAATTATGTACATCAGTTCCATTTCCTATAACAGTAGCTGTTAAAGAAGATATAGCTTTTGAATTAACACCAGAACTTTGTTATAGTGGTGCTAATGACGGAACTATTAAAGTAATAGTAACAGGTGGAAATGGAGAATATACATTTAGTAGAGATAATGGGGTAACTGTTTATATGCCAAATCCTGTAACTCCAAATGAGTACACATTTACAGGGTTATCAGATACAGCTTATAATATTACAGTAACTGATAAATTTGCTTGTGAATTAACGAAATCGGCAACTATTTTACCAGAATTAGAAGTATCAGCAATAACAACAAACGAAAGCTGTAAGTCTGGAGATTTAACAATAACTGCAACAGGTGGAGATGGAGATTACGTATATGCTGTAGTAACTAGTGGAGCAGCAGCAACAGGTTTTAGTGTAACAAAACCAACAACTATTGCTGCAGGAACTTGGGATATTTATGTAAGAGATCATAAAGGAACAGGAACTCTAGGAACTGATTTTTGTGAATCTAAAACAACAAAAATAGTAACACGAATAGTTGATCCAACAATAACAACAACAGCTACACAACCAGAATGTTCTGGAGAAACAGGAACAATAAAAGTTGTAGTCGCAAATGGAACAGCAGATTATACAGTAACTGTAACAGGTTTAGTATCTGCACCAGTAGTACAAACAGGTAGTTTATTAAACTATGAATTTACAGGATTAGCAGATGATACATATACTATCAGTATAGAAGATGCTAATGGATGTTCACAAACACCAGTTGCTACAGAAATAATAAAAGTACCATCTGCTTTAGTAGGAGGTACGGCAACACCTGTAGATTTTATGTGTAATGCATCAGGAGGTACTATTCAAGGAGGAATAAACTTTACAAACCCTACAGATGGAACACCAGGTTATACTTTTTATTACAAATTAGCTAGTGCACCAATTACTGATTTTACACCTATAACAGGAACTACAGTAACAGGATTAGCCGCAGGAATTTATGATACAAAAGTATTAGATGCGAATGATTGTGATATCGCTTTAAATCAAGTAGAAATAAAAGGTTTACCAACAACACCAGTATTAGTAAGTGCAGTTACATATAATTGTGATGGAACAGGGAATATAACAATAACTCCTCTTGATGCTAGTTACACTTACACATTAGATGGTAATGCAACAACAGATAATAATACTGGAGTTTTTAATAATGTTTCACAATTAACACCACATGTAATAACGGTAGCTTATGGAAGTAGCTGTACGACTGATATCACTGTAACTTTAGATACAGATAAAGCCTTTGGAGCAACAGTGACTAATACAACGAATCCTTTATGTTTTGGAGCATCAGATGGTACTATTACTATTGAAGCTGTAAATGCAACATTACCATATCAGTATTCTACAGATAATGGAACTAACTGGAACACTGCATCAACAAATACATTTATAATACCAGCTTTAGCAGATGGAAGTTATGATATAAGGGTTAGGCAAAATGCAATAGCACCACTTTGTGATGTAGCTGTATCAACAGAAACATTAAATCAACCAGTTAAAGTAACTGTAAAAGCATCAGTAATACAAGAAATTACATGTAATGCAACAGGTACTGAAGTAGGAGCAACAATACAAGCTATTGGCGGAACAGGAATTGCACCTTATACTTACGAACTTTTTGATAATACTAATACTTCTTTAGGAAGTACATTAACAGGTATTGGAGTAGGAACATATACTATTATTGCTACGGATAAAAACGGATTAGGCTGTTCATCAGATGCTGTTGAAGTTATTGTTAATCCGAAGGAAAATATTACTTTTAATTTAACACCAGAATATTGTTATGATGGTACTAATGGAACTATCGTTGTAACCGTAACAAATGGAAATGGAGATTATCAAATTAATACAAATAATGGTGGATGGCAATCATTAACGCCAACATCAATTACGCCTTTAGAATATACTATTACTGGTTTATCAGATACACCTTCACCACACAGTATTAGTGTGCGTGACAAATCAATGTGTGTTGTAACAGATACTATAACTATAAACCCAGAATTAACCGCTTTTGTAACACCAACAAATATTAGTTGTGATCCAGGAAAAATAGTAATTACACCAAATGGTGGAGATGGTAATTATCAATATACGATAAACCCATCAGCAGGTACAACTATTACTGGTAATGAAATAGCCATAACAACAGCTGCAACTTATACGGTTACTGTTCAAGATAAAAATGGAGGTGCAAATGCTTGTTCAATTAGTTTACCAAACATTGTTATAAATGATGTACCAGATGTTAAAATAATATTAACACCTAACAACCCTCAGTGTAATGGTGATTTAGGAAGTGTAGATGGTGTTATAACAGCAGGTACTGGAGAAATTGAGCATACCATAACATTAAAAGATAATTTAGGAACAATAATAACAACGTTAAATAATTATACATTACCTAATTTTAGTTTTAATAGTATCCCTGCAGGAACAGATTATGAAGTTGAAATAACTGATAGTCTTGGTTGTACAGATACTAAAATATTTGATTTAATTGAATTACCTCCAATAGTGTTAAATATTGAACCTATTTTACCTGAAAATTGTGAAGATATAACAGCAACTAATACTGGTTTAGATTTTAATTTTGGTTCGTTAAATTTAGCAAGTTATGCACCTTATACTGTAGAATATACATTAGATAGTAATACTAATACAGGTTGGACAAATATGAATACACTTTCTACTTCAGTAAGTGTAGCGCCACATCCAACTCCTGGAGATAATTTATACAATGTAAGGGGTTTAACTCCTGGTACATTATATAGACCAGCAATTAGAATTTTAAACACAGATGGTACTGTACGATGTCAGTTAAACAATGGTATTTTTGTAATGCCTTATAGTGTAAACGGATTAAAGGTAGTAATTCAGATTGTTCCTGGTAATTGTTCAACAGGATATACAGTAACAGTTGAAGCAATTGATGGAGTTGGTCCTTTTGAGTTTTCTTTAACACCAGATCCTCTAAATCCATCAACAGTTCCTGGTTTCTTAACATGGTATGCATCTGAAGATCCTGTTTTATCAGGAACGAATACAAATGCTGTAGGTTCTGATTATAGAAGAAAAATATTTACAAATATAATTCCAGGAATCGAATATGATTTTTATGTAAGAGATACAAGTACAACTTGTATTGCAGAAGCACAAGATCAAGCAACTGAACCTACAAATACAGGTTTTGATGTTACTATAACACCAACAGCCACAAATCAATCATGTCCTGGTGCTATTGATAATGGTGAGTTATCATTTTTAATAGAAGATACAGATACTATTTTAGATGGAAAAGAGTTAAACTGGCAATTATATGATGGTTTTACTGATGTTCCATTAGCAGGAATTAACGGTACAATACCAAGTACAGCAGTATATCCTTTTACATTAAATACAGTAGCTACTCCAGAACCTTTATTGCAAGGATTGTCTTCAGGATTATATTTTATTGTTATTGAAGATGCTTTAAATGGTACATTTCCTAATATTTGTAAATGGGGTAGTAAGGATGTAGAAATATTAAAAGGAACTCCTTTTACAGGAAATTTAAATATATTGAGAGATATTACTTGTAATACAGGAGGTCAAATACGTATAGAAAATATAAATGGTGGGTTCCCTAATAACACAGTTCCTAAATATACTTACACTGTTACTGCAGTAGGTGCAACTGCAACAGTTGATAATAATAGTGGAATTGTAAGTGTTGCATATCCATCACCAGTTACAGCTACTGTAGATGTTGCTGTAACAGTTACAGATAGTAACGGATGTTCTTTTGTTTTAAATGAAACAATAAATGTAAGTGATAATCCAACTATTAATTCAGTTACTGTAAATAGTTGTGATGCTGTAAATATTATTGATATAAATACAACAGGAGGTTTAGCTCCTTACAAGTATTCATTAGATGGAACTAATTTTACAGCTCCAATAACTACAGCAATATATACTATGAATGGTATTCCTGATGGAGTAAATCAAACATTAACAGTAAGAGATGCTAATGGTTGTGAGAATACATATAATTTTACAGTATATCCTGATATTACTTTTGATATTACTAATATAACAATACCAGACTGTATGCCTGCAAATAATGCAACAGCAACAATAACTGTGAATACAGGTTCTGGTACAGGAAATTATGAATATAGTTTAGATAGTAATTTACCTGCAATAGCTTTTGCAGGAACTACTCTTACTTTACCTGCCAATTTAAATACAGGAAATCATACTATTGAAATTTTTGATACACTAAATAGTTGTTCATTAGAAAAAACATTTACAGTATCAAACACAATTACACCAATTTTTACAGCGAATATCACTAAAAATAATATTTGTGATAGTGCTACAAATGGAGAAATAACAATATCACCTATTGTTAACGGAGCAGATCCATTAAGTTTTACAATAAGAAATATTACAGCAGGAACACCAGCCGTAGCTCTTCCAGGATTAGTAATTAGTACACTAGCCGCAGGAGAATATGAAATTGTAGCAACAGGAATTGCTAATGGCTGTACATTTACATATCCTTCACTTACTATAATTGATTTAGAACCAATTGTTGCAACAACACCAACGGTAACACAATTTGAATGTGATTTAGGTACAAATGTCGAAAATATAGCAACAGTAACTTTACCAAATAGTGGTGTTGATTTAATAACAGGTGGAACAGGTAATTATTCACAAGTTATTTTTACATATACACCTGTAACAGGAACACAAGAAATACAAGACAGTAATAGTTTAACTTTTACAACAACAAATACATCAGGAGGAACGGTAGAAATACAAGTTTTTGATGATGAAGGTTGTTCTTCAAATGTAGTAAACGCAACTATTAATGAATATATTCAATTAGATGATATTCAGATAAATATAGCCGATGCAATAACTTGTAATAGAGGAGAACGAATTACAGCAAATGTGACTTTTATACCTCTTACAACAACACCTGTAGTAATATATAGTTTACTTGATAGCATGGGTACAGAGTTAGAAAATAATAATGATGGTAATTTTACTAGCTTTCTTGTACCAGGTATTTATACAGTTAAAGTTTTGAATACAGTAACGAACTGTTCTATAACAAAAACACACACTGTTGGAGATGCACCAGTATACGACTTAATAGCATATAATCCAGTAAATGAAACTTGTAATTCTGATAATAATGGACAAATAACATTTAATTTTTCGACAACAAGTGCTATTTACGCAAGTACTTATGATTATCAATTATATGATAGTTCAGATACTGCAATAGGTGGATTAGTAACTGGTGTAACTGGTGAACAAACAATTAATAATTTATCCGCAGGAAGCTATTATGTTGAAGTTATATTGACAGCTACAAGTGCAACGGGTACAGCTTGTACTACTAAAACAGCTAACTTCACAATTAATGAAGCTTTAATACCTTTAAGTGTAACAGGATTAGTTACTACAGAAGTTAATTGTATAAACGAAGCAAATGCAACAATTACTGCAACAGTAATAGGTGGTTGGGGTAATACGATATATCAATTAGAAAACACATCAGGAATCGTTACTGGTTACGATTTTGTAACCAACGGAAATAATGATGTATTTAATAATTTACCTGCAGGAAATTATACTGTACGTGTACGTGATGGTAGTGGGTGTGAAGCTCCTTCAACAGTAATTGTTGTTGATAATCCTACACAAGTAACTTTTAGTATCACAGAAGATGATACAGCTTGTGATTTATCAACAGGAGGAACTATAACGGTTACTGCATCAGGAGGTTCAGGAACTTATAAATACATATTAACAAATAGTACAGGAGTTGAAGTTGAAAATACAGGAGTGTTTGTAGCAACTGCTCATACATTTACAGATTTACCAGCAGAAACATATACAATAAGTGTTCTTGATGCTAATTTATGTGTTGGAATTCCATTAGTACCAAGTACAAATACAGTAACTATAAATCCAGATGTTAATTTTTCTTTAAATGAAACAAAGAAAGTAGATTGTTCAGTAGCACCGGATGGGCTTGTAAGAGTAACATTGTCTTCATGGACAAATGGAACATCGAACTATACCTATAATGTTGTAGGTTCAGTTGATGGATTATTATCAACAGGAGTTGTTGTTACATCAAATCCATTTACGATTTCAATTCCAAGTGGAAATACAACACCACAAACTTATACAGTAACAGTTACAGATACTGATGCATTACCAACATCAACATGTGGAATTTCAAATACAATTGAAATTCAACCAAGAATAGAACCAGATTTTACAGCAATAGCTATTGTTGATGATATCTGTAAGAATAGTTTAACAGGAGTAGTTCAGGTAACAGCAGTAGCTAACGGAATTACACCATTAACTTATGTTATAAATAACGTAGCTGGTACATTTACAGCTACACCAGTAGGGACAGATTTTATAAATTTACCTGCGGATGATTATATTGTAACAGCAACAGGAATTAATATATGTACAGCAGATATTCCTGTAACAATTAAAGAAAACAATATAGTAGATCCATCAGCAGCTATTTCTGTAACAGAATTTGCATGTAGCACAGGAACGAATAAAACAAATAATGCCATAGTAATAATTGATAAATCATCAATACTAGGTGGAAGTGGAACTTATACAAGTGTAGAATTTGTATTTACGCCAACAGGCGGAACAGCAGAAACTCCAATCGTTTCAAATAGTTTTGTATTTAATACTGATAACATATCAGGAGGAATAGTTACTATTACCGTTTCTGATGATAAAGGATGTTCAGGAACAACAACTGCAACAATAGCTGCACTTGATGGCTTAACAAACCCTAATATAAGTTTAGATAAAGCCATAACTTGTACTACAGGTGAAGATATAACGGTAACATTTGATACTGTTTCAGGAATATCTGCGGATATTAAAATTGAAGGAATTAACGGTAACAGTTACGCAGTAGTAACACAAAACGGAACATCAGGAGATTTTGATAATTTACCAACAGGTGATTATCAAATAACAATAGTTCACCCAACAACAGGATGTGAATTAA
This sequence comes from Tenacibaculum salmonis, assembly GCF_041053065.1. NCBI lineage: Bacteria > Pseudomonadati > Bacteroidota > Flavobacteriia > Flavobacteriales > Flavobacteriaceae > Tenacibaculum > Tenacibaculum salmonis. The sequence goes on from NZ_JBFCVV010000001.1 coordinate 311,928, forward strand.
TTACTTATCATACAGTAAATCCAGAGCCAGTTTATAGTATAGGTGTTACAAATATTGTAGATATAAGTTGTAAAGGAGGAAATGATGGAAGTGCTGTTTTAGACTTTAGTTCTAATAGCCTAATATATACATTAGGTTATACTTATGAAGTATTTATGGTTGGCAATCCAGTAGCAGTAGCTAATGGAATAGGTACAGGAGGAATACCAACACTAATATCAAACTTAGTTGCAGCAGATTATTATGTAACAATTGATATGGGACTTAATACACCATCTTGTACAGCTCAAACAGCTAACTTCACAATTAGTGAATCAGCAATTGCTTTAAGTGTAACAGGAATAGTTAGTACACAAGTTAGTTGTATTAATGAAGCAAATGCAACAATTACCGCTACAGCAATAGGAGGTTGGGGTGATAATAAGTATCAATTAGAAAATACATCAGGAATAGTTACTGGTTACGATTTTGCAACCAACGGAAATAATGATGTATTTAACAATTTATCTTCGGGAAGTTATACGGTACGTGTACGTGATATTAGTGGATGTGAAGCTGTTTCAACAGTAATACTTATTAATAATCCTACACAGGTAACTTTTAGTGTTGCTAAAAATGACACAGCTTGTGATTTATCAACAGGAGGAACTATAACGGTTACTGCATCAGGAGGTTCAGGAACTTATAAATACATATTAACAAATAGTGCAGGAGTTGAAGTAGAAAATACAGGAGTGTTTATCGCTACTTCTCATACATTTACAAATTTACCAACAGAAACATATACTGTAAGTGTGGTAGATGCTAATTTGTGTATTGGGATTCCAGATGTAACTTCGAATGTAATTATTTCACCAGATTTAATTTTTACAGTTAATGAAACTAAAAAATTAGATTGTTCAATAAATCCAGATGCAAGTGTTGTATTAGATTTATTATCAGGTTCAGGAACTTATGATTATCAAATAACAGGACCTAGTGCAGTAGTAACAAGAACTCTATTGACAACTAAAACTTTAACTTTTAATCCAACAACAATTGGTAGTTATGAGGTTACTGTTTTTGATACAGGAGCAACACCTGAATGTTCTATAATGATACCAGTAACTATTTCATCAAAAATAGAACCTGAATTTACTGCAGTAGCTACAATAAATAATATTTGTAATGGTGATGCTACAGGTGTTATACAAATGTCGCAAACTAATAATGGTATTAATCCATTAAGTTACACTATAAGTCCTGACCCAAATACTGTAGGCAGTATTACTTCTGATTTATTTATTGATTTACCAGCAGCAACTTATACAATAACAGCAACAGGAAATAATAGTTGTTCAACATCTGAAACTGTAACTATATCAGAAAAATCAATAATAAATATTGAACCAGCAATAATTGTAACAGAATTTGATTGTACTGTTGGTAATGATACAAATTTAGCTACAATAACTATTGATAAATCAAAAATTGAAGGTGGAATTGTTACTCCAACTGATGTACCAAGTTTTGAAAAAGCAATATTTGTATATGATAACGGAACACCAACAGATCTTTCAGATGATATAAAACAAGAAGGTTCATCATTTAATTATACAGTACTTAATGAAGCAGGAGGTACAGTAACAATAACAGTATTTGATGACGCAGGATGTTCTGATACAACAACAAGAACAATTCTACCATTTGAAAAAGTAACCGCTGCTGATATTTTAGTATCAAAAGAAATAGATTGTGATACAGGAGAAAATATAACTGTAAAAACAACTGAAAATATAGCAAACCTAATTTATACAATAACAGGTACTGCTACAACAGTTATACAAACGGAAACAGTTATTTTAGGTACAGATTTAGCAACATTTACAAATTTACCAGTTGATAAATATGTAATTACAATAGCAAATCCAGCAACAGGTTGTGTATTCTCAACAGAATATATTGTAAACGAAGTACCAACATTTGTATTAAATGTTAACAATATTAATAATGTATCTTGTTTCGGAACACCTTCTGGAAGTGCTGAATTAATATTTAGTTCAATAGAAGAATATAACGGAAATTATACTTATGAAATATTTAATGTAGGTGGTTTAACAACAACTATTACTGGCAGTGGTACGGGTAACGTAATTGAGCCATTAACAGGATTAGAATCTGGTGATTATTACGTAACCGTAAAGATGACAGATAGTCCATTTTGTGATGTATCATCAGCACCATTTAAGGTGTTGGAATCACCAGGAGTTTTAGGTGTAACAACAGCACTTTCTTATATATCTTGTGTTGACCCTAATTCAGGTGAGGTAGTTTTACAAGGAACAAGTGGTTGGGGTAGTTATACATATCAATTAATAAATACAACAACAGGTGATGTAAAACAAGCATATAGCGCCAATTCAATAATAAAAGGATTAGATGCAGGAATATATGATGTTACTGTTAAAGATGTTAATAATTGTACACATACAGAAAGCTTTACATTAGATGGAGGAACACCATTAGTTGCGACTATTGCACCTCCTGTTTTAAACCAGTGTGAAGGTGATTTTGGTGCAAGTATTACTGTAACAAATGTAACAGGTGGTCAATTACAAGATACAGCAGCAAATAATTACAGCTATATTTTAACATACGTTAGTAACGGGTTAGAAGTATCACAATTATCAAATGTTTTTGATAACTTATCAGCAGGAAATTATACAATAAGAGTTGTAGATAATAGATACAGTTGTGTAAGTCCTGTATATCCAATTACTATTGTAGACCCTATTGAAGTAATAGCATCAGCAAATATTACTACAGATATTACTTGTAGTGTACCTACTGCAACAGTTGCTGTTTCAGGAGCAGGAGGAACAGGACCTTATGAGTTTAGTGCCGATGGTATTAATTTTAGTCCAGTAAACATATTTAATAATATAACAGCAGGACCACATTCTTTTTATGTAAAAGATGATAAAGGTTGTATTTCAGATAAAACAACAGTTACAGTAGCTACTTATGAAACATTAGAAGCAACATTAAATGTAATTTCAGGGTTTATTACTTGTAAAGATGATAGTAACGGAGTTTTATCAGCCGATGTAGTTGGCGGTTTTAATAATTATGAATATCAATTAGAAGGAACAAATGAAACTGGTACACCAATAACAATTCCATGGCAAGCTTCAAATACATTTTCTAATTTAAATGTAGGTAGTTATCAAATTAATGTAAGAAGTACTAATAGATTTGGTGTTATATGTTATGTTATAACAGATCCTTATGATATAAAAGAACCAGATTTATTAGATGGTACTACTGTTGTTACTCAACAAGTAAGTTGTTTTGGAACTAACACAGGTATTATTACAGCATTAGGTATAGGTGGTAATGGAGATTATGAATATAATTTGGTTTCAGTACCAGCAAATCCATTATATCCAGAAAATAAATTTACAGATAATGGTGTATTCGAAAACCTTTATGCAGGTATATATCAAGTAACTATTAGAGATGTTAAAGGGTGTACGATTTTAACTCCTTTTGAAGTTGAAATAGTAGAGCCAGACCCATTGGAAATAAGTTTAGTTAATGTAGTAGAACAGGTTTGTTTAAATGATCCAACACCAACAATTACAGTTAATGTTCAAGGGGGAACAGCACCTTATTATATTAGTATTAATAATTTAGAATTACCAATACCATATAATCAAAATCAAATAACATTAGGTAGTTCTGAATTTATAAACGGAGGTACTACATATGTTATAGGTGTTAGAGGTACTGGTAGTGATTGTCCTTCAGAATTATTAAGCCAATTAACAACAAGTACTCCTATTGATTTACAGTTAACTGTAGATTTTGAGTATACATGTGAAACAGGTAATTTTATTAAAGCAATTGTTGATGAGAAGTTTACAAATGAAGTAAGTTATACTTTATATGACGATAATAATGTTGCAGTAATAACAAATACTTCAGGTGAATTTATCAATGTAGCAGCAGGAGATGGTTATGTAGTGAGAGCTACTCATATTGCAACATTGTGTTCTGAAGATTCAAATGATAATCCAGAAAATTATATTCCTGAGATTTTAGATATTAAAGAATTATCAATGACCATTGATGATTCTGAGAAAAATAAAATTACAATTAATGCTGATTTTGGTTTAGAACCTTATGAGTATAGTATTGATGGTAGTGATTTTGGATCAGAGAAAGAATTTACTATCTTACAAACAAAAGATTATAAAATTACTGCAAGAGATGCTAGAGGTTGTGAAGTAACCTTAAATATTAGAGGAACTTATGTATCTATAAAAGTGTTAAACTTATTTACACCAGATGGTGATGGAATTAATGATTACTGGTATCCTTTAGATGTTGAAAATTATCATAATATAAGAGTACATATTTATGATAGGTATGCTCGTAAAATTGCAAACTATAATGGTTTTGTACAAGGATGGGATGGTAATTACGATGGTAATCCATTACCTGCCGGAGATTACTGGTACACTATTTATTATAATGAACTATCAGGAGAAGAGAAAAAATTAATGGGGCACTTTACTTTATACAGATAAAAATGAGAAAAATATTTATAACAATAAGCATCCTAATTTTTAGTCTAAAATTAGTCGCTCAAGAAATTAATTTACCTCAGTATATTAGTCATATGGCTGACAATCCATTTTTAATATCGCCAAGTTATGCGGGTATAGGGTCAGAATTAAAAGTTAGACTAAATGGTGTAAGTCAATGGATTGGAGTTAAAGACTCTCCAGATACACAATCATTAGTTGCTGAAGCTCGTTTAGCAGAACGTTTTGGAGGTGGTATTACTCTTTTTAATGATAAAAATGGAGAAACAACCCAAAAAGGAGTTAAATTATCTTTAGCAAGCCATTTAACATTAAGTAATTTTCATGATAGTTTTTTGTCATTCGGTTTAACTTATAATTTTGTTCAATTTGGTATTGATACTTCAAATGATAATTCAAATAGTAATGTTCCAAATAGATCAGAAGCGAGTTCTAACTTTGATATAGGTATGCTTTATCGTTATGAGCATTTTAGTATTAGTGTGAATGCAAATAATATTTTAGATAAAAAAATAGAAAATTTTTCAACAAATGAACCAGAAGGTTTAGGTAGATATACGGTTTATTCATCATTTGTATTTGCTAGAATTAGCGATAGAATTGAAATTGAACCATCTATTTTTGTAGAATATTATGAACAAGATAAAAGATCTAGAACAGATTTAAACGTAAAAGTTAGAAAAGGTATTGATGAAGGATATATTTGGGCTGGTTTAAGTTATACTTCTTTAAATGATCAATCCTTTAAGCCTCATGCAATTGCTCCGTTAGTCGGTTTAAAAAAGAATAACTTATATCTCTCTTATGGTTTTAGTGTTGATTTAAACAAAACACAAGATTTTAATTATGGAAGTCATATGATAACACTTGGTTTTGACTATAGTAGACGCCCAAGTTTAGCTAGATGTACTCAGAAAATGATTATGTTTTAAAAAAATAAAATAATTAATAACTATCCTCAAGCTAAAACTTGGGGATTTTCTTTTTCTTTGCAATAATGGAAGATAACAATAGAGTTTCAGTAAATCTTAATAAATTTATCAGCAGTACAGGTATTTGTTCTCGTAGAGATGCTGAGAAATTTATTAATTCAGGTAGAGTTACAATTAATAAAAATGTAGCTAAATTAGGTAATCGAGTTTCAAAAGGAGACGTAGTACGAGTAGATGGACGTTTATTAGAACCAAAAAAAAGTACACTTTATATCGCTTTAAATAAACCAGTAGGTATTGTTTGTACTACGGATAGTAGAGAAAAAGATAATATTGTAAAATTTGTAGGACATCCTGAAAGATTATTTCCTATCGGTCGTTTAGATAAACCATCGGAAGGATTAATATTTTTAACAGATGATGGTGATATCGTAAATAAAATTTTACGTGCAGGAAACAACCATGAAAAGGAATATATTGTTACTGTTGATAAAAAAATAGACGAAGAATTCATCGATAAAATGGGTAACGGAATTCCGATGTTAGGAACGGTAACTCAAAAATGTAAGGTTGAAAAAATAACAGATTTTATATTTAAAATTACCTTAACTCAAGGTTTAAATCGTCAAATACGTAGAATGTGTGAATATTTAGATTATGAAGTAACTAAGTTAAAGCGTTATCGTATAATGAATGTTTCTTTAGGAAATTTAAAACCTGGTGATTGGCGAGAATTAACAGAAGATGAAATGAAAGAAATCAATGAAATGATTTCAAGTTCTTCTAAAACAGAAGAAGCATCTCAAGTTCAAAAAAATAAGCCAAAACAAGCAAGACAAGTAAAAGAAACAGGTCAAGCTAAACAAACGAAGAAAGTAAAGCAAACAAAGAAAAAAGAGGCAGTTAACAAAAAAAGTGCTGCTTTTAGAAAGAATTCTCCTAAAACTCTACGAAATGCAAAAGCAAGTGCAAAAGGTAAAGTGGCAAGAAGACGTAAATAAAAATATTTTTTCATAATAAAAAAGAGTAGAACACGTCAATTTGAATTTATTTCAGATTTGCATACTAATTCGCGATGTTCTTAGTGATGAATCAAGACAAAATAATTCTTTGTTTTGATTCATTTTTTAGAGCAAATTTATTGAAATAAATTCTGTTTGAAATTGAGAATAATCTTGTCAACTGAACAAAAGTAAATAATTATTTTTTTTACTTTTCCAATTATTAAATAAACGTATCTTTGTGCCTTATGCAATTCGACTTAAAAATAACAGACCCAAAAAGTAAAGCCCGAGCAGGAGTTATTACTACAGATCACGGAACTATTGAAACACCAATTTTTATGCCAGTAGGTACTGTTGGTACAGTAAAAGGTGTGCATCAATCTGAACTTAAAGATGAAATAAACCCTGATATAATTTTAGGAAATACCTATCATTTATATCTACGACCAAAATTAAAAACTTTAGAAGCCGCAGGTGGTTTACATAAGTTTATGAATTGGGATCGTAATATTTTAACTGATAGTGGAGGATATCAAGTATATTCACTTTCAGGAAGAAGAAAAATAAACGAACAAGGAGTAAAGTTTAAAAGTCATATTGATGGTTCAATGCACTTTTTTACTCCTGAAAACGTAATGGAAACTCAACGTACCATTGGAGCCGATATTATTATGGCTTTTGATGAATGTACACCGTATCCGTGTGATTATAATTACGCAAAACGCTCGATGCATATGACCCACCGTTGGTTAACACGTTGCGTAAATCATCTAGAAAAATTACCTTTTAAATACGGATATGAACAAACGTTTTTCCCTATTGTACAAGGAAGTACTTATAAAGATTTAAGAAAACAATCAGCAGAATATATTGCATCAGTTGGTGCACAAGGAAATGCTATTGGAGGGCTTTCAGTGGGTGAACCAGCTGATGAATTATATGCTATGACAGAAGTTGTTACAGCTATTTTACCAGAAGATAAACCTCGTTATTTAATGGGAGTTGGTACGCCAATTAATATTTTAGAAAACATAGCATTAGGTATTGATATGTTTGACTGTGTAATGCCAACTCGTAATGCACGTAATGGTATGTTGTTTACAGCTTACGGATCTATCAATATTAAAAATAAGAAATGGGAAAATGATTTTTCTCCAATAGATGATATGGGAATTACTTATGTAGATACCATGTATTCTAAAGCTTATTTAAGACACCTTTTTGCTGCAAAAGAAATGTTAGGAAAGCAAATAGCATCTATCCATAATTTAGGCTTCTATTTATGGTTAACAAGAGAAGCTAGAAAACATATTTTAGCTGGAGATTTTGTACAGTGGAAAGATAAGATGGTTAAGCAAATGGATAATCGTTTATAAAAATATTTTTTTTGAAAATACTTGATTGGTACATATTAAAGCGTTTTTTGGCAACATTTCTGTTTACCTTATTAATATTAATACCTATTGCGGTAGCTATTGATATTGCGGAGAAAATAGATAAATTTTTACGACACGAAACGTTAACTTTTGTAGAAATCGTAAATGATTATTATATTAATTTTATAATATATTACGCTAATACATTTATGCCATTGGCATTATTTATTGCTGTAATATTATTTACATCAAAATTAGCAAATAATACAGAAATTGTAGCTATTAATGGTTCTCAAGTATCGTTTACACGTTTTCTATACCCTTATTTTATAGGTTCAACAATCGTTTGCATTGTTGCATTGCTAATGAATCACTTTTTCGTGCCATCTAGTAGTAAAACAAGAAAAGCTTTTGAAAGAGAATATTTAAAGAAGAAAAAATATTCAGATACTTCTGTAAGGGAATTTAGTTTACAACTAAATGATAGTACATATATCTATCTTCAAAATTTTGATTTAAAGAGAAACAGAGGATATAATTTTTCGACAGAAATTTATGATGGAATTCAATTAAAAGATCAATTAACTGCTGATAATATTTCGTGGAAAGAAAAAGACAGTATATTTGAATTAGTTAATTGGAAGAGAAGGAAAGTATTTAAAGGAAATGATAGTATTTTTTATGGAAATAAATTAGATACAACTTTTGCTTTTACTCCCAAAGACTTTAATTATAAAAATATCATGGCTCAAGAGATGAAATCTCCTGAATTAATTGAATTTATTTCCATTTCAAAAAAAAGAGGTATTAAAAATTTAAATATTTATTTGGTAGAACTATATAAACGTACCAGTTTACCAATAGCATGTTATATTTTGACATTAATAGCAGTTGCTTTAGCATACAAAAAAACAAGAGGAGGAATAGGTGTTAATTTAGCCTTAGGTATCTCTTTAATGTTTATATATGTATTCTTTTTAAAAGTAGCAGAAGTATTAGGTGCAGTAGCTGGCGCAAATGCCTTATTAAATGTGTGGATACCAAATGTTGTGTTTGGTACATATTCACTTTATTTATATTTTAATGCAAGAAAGTAAACTAAAACATTACCTACAATTACACTTTATTGTTTTTATATGGGGGTTTTCAGCAATATTAGGTGCTTTAATCTCTCTTGATGCAATTCCTTTAACTTGGTATCGTATGACAATAGCAGTGGTATTTATTGCTGTTTATTTTATAATTCGTAAAATATCTTTTAAGGTCGATCGTAAAGGGCTTTTAAAATTTGCTTTTTCAGGAGTAATAATTGCCGCACATTGGGTTACTTTTTTTATGGCAATAAAAGTATCAAATATTTCCGTGGCTTTAGTAACTATGAGTACAGGTGCTTTTTTTACATCGCTGATTGAACCGCTGTTTTTTAGAAGAAAAATTCAAATTATTGAAATTTTATTAGGACTATTAGTTATTGGAGGCTTGTATATTATTTTTAATTTTCAAAGTGAATATACTTTAGGGATAATTTACGCATTAATATCTGCATTTTTATCAGCATTATTTGCTGTTTTAAATGGTCTTTATATTAAAAAATACGATGCAAATACTATTTCTTTTTATCAATTATTATTTGGTGCATTAGCGGTAACATTATATTTATTATTTACACAAAAATTTTCAGTAGCTTTTTTTCAACTACCAACGAATGATTGGTTGTATTTAATTTTATTAAGTAGTGTTTGTACTGGGTACGCTTTTATTGCTTCGGTAGATATAATGAAGTACTTAACGCCTTATACAGTAATGCTAACTATTAATTTAGAGCCTATTTATGCTATTGTTTTTGCGTTAATCATATTTGGCGAAAAAGAACAAATGAGTACAGAGTTTTATTATGGTGCATTTATTATTTTAGGAGTTGTTTTATTAAACGGAGTTATCAAAAATATGAGGTCTATCAAAGATAAATTTAAGAAAAATTAATATTTTAAGAAAAGGTAGAAAGCTAAAGATTGTAATTTTTTAGTATGTTTGCTTTTACAAAGAATTAAAAAAATATAATCAAACTATATATAATGGAATATTTAGATTTTGAATTGCCAATAAAAGAACTAGAAGATCAGTTGGCGAAATGTTTTGCTATAGGAGAAGAAAGTGATGTAGATGTTACAGAGACCTCTAGGAATATTGAAATAAAATTAGAAAAGGCTAAAAAAGAGATATACAAAAATATAACACCTTGGCAACGTGTACAATTATCACGTCATCCAAACCGTCCATATACCTTAGATTATATCAAGGCTATTTGTGGAGACACTTTTATGGAGTTACATGGTGATCGTAGCGTAAAAGATGACAAAGCTATGATTGGTGGTTTAGGTAAAATAGGCGATCAATCGTTTATGTTTATCGGTCAACAAAAAGGATATAATACTAAAACACGTCAGTACCGTAATTTCGGAATGGCAAACCCTGAAGGATATCGTAAGGCATTGCGTTTGATGAAAATGGCAGAGAAATTTGGCATTCCTGTCGTAACTTTAGTAGATACTCCAGGTGCTTATCCAGGTTTAGAAGCTGAAGAAAGAGGACAAGGAGAAGCGATTGCTCGTAATATTCTTGAAATGACCCGCCTTAAAACACCTATTATAACAATCGTTATCGGTGAAGGTGCTTCAGGAGGTGCTGTAGGTATTGGTGTAGGAAATAAAGTATATATGATGGAAAACACTTGGTATACGGTAATTTCACCAGAATCATGTTCTTCTATTTTATGGCGTAGCTGGGAATATAAAGAAAAAGCAGCCGAAGTATTGAAATTAACAGGTGAAGATATGAAGCGATTAGAATTAATCGACGGAATTATTGAAGAGCCAGTTGGAGGTGCACATGCTGATAAAGAAGGAGCTTATAAAGCAGTACAAGCACAAATAGTAAGTGCTTTTGATGAATTAAAAGATTTAACAGAAGCCGAATTAATTGCCCAGCGTATGGATAAATACGCAAATATGGGGGTGTATAAAGAATAATAATAAATTACTTTTTATTATAAAAACTCGCTGAAAAGGCGAGTTTTTGTTTTTTAATTAATTTAAAAATATCATTATTATTTTTGATAATAAAAATGGAACTGTAAAGTATTAAATTTTTAGAGCCTGTTTAAATTTTAACTAAAGTGTTTTTTTTAACATTAACCGTCATTCTGAATTTATTTCAGAATCACATAAAATGAAGAACTACGGCAAATAAGAATGCGAAACTGAAATAAATTCAGTTTGACGGATTCTATTTTTCAGCTATAAAACTCTTTTTGGGTAAAATTTAAACAGCAGGCTCTTAATAATAAAAAAAGCAACCTAAATTTAGGTTGCTTTTTTATGATATTTTTATTTTAAGGTATATTCAAAAATTTATGAGTTTGTAAAGAAATTCGCCATTTTGGGTTTTTCATTACATAATCAATAATTAACGGAGTCATTTCTTCTTTTTTACTCCATTCAGGTTGTAAAAATAATTGACATTTCTTGCCAACTTTTTCAGCTTGCTCTTCTGCAAACTTAAAATCATTCTTGTTATGAATAATCATTTTTAATTCATCTGCCTCTTTATAACACTCCTTTGTAGGTAGTTTTGTTTTTTTAGGAGATAAGCAAAACCAATCCCAAACTCCAGAAAAAGCATATGCTCCTGATGTTTCGATGTGTGTTTTCATTCCTTTATCTTGCAGTTCAGATGTAATATAATCTAAACTCCACATTAAAGGTTCACCACCTGTAATTACTACTGTTTTAGCATATTGTTTAGCATTGGAAACAATAATGTCTGTTTTGGTTGGTGGATGTAAATTTGCATCCCAACTTTCTTTAACGTCACACCAATGACATCCGACATCACAACCTCCAATTCTAATAAAATAAGCCGCAGTACCTGTGTGCGATCCTTCTCCTTGAATAGTATAAAATTCCTCCATTAATGGAAGCATTTGTCCTTTATCAATTAACTCTTGTACTTCTTTTTTCAACATAAGGATGCAAAGATAGTCAACATTAAAATTTTATGGATGATTTTTGTTACTTTTACGTGATTTATCAAAAAAAAAATTTTAAACGATGTAAAACCCGATTTCAAAAATAGTATATTACCAAATAATATGTATTATAAATGTTAGGGCTTTTAAAAAAGGAATTAAAATAAAACAAATAGACTGCAAAGTCGTTTTTAATATAAATAACCAACAAAAACTAGTAACCAAACCAGTAAATCAATGAAAAATATAATTAAACCTTTAATAATCGCTTTAATTTCAGTGGTATTTATACAGTGTGGAAACAATAAATACGATATTTCTAAAGGGAAAATAGGTAAATTATCTACAGCTACAACCATGCAAGAGGTTGATAGAGTTTTTAAAAATGATTCGATTGTAAAAGTATTAAGCGAAGGAGCTAAAGGAAGTAACTATTTTCAAGAAGATGATAAATATTTAATTTATGAAAAAGGAGGAAAGCATTTATTAACAATTGTACCTAAAGAACAATTAGATTCTTTATCAACAATAAAAAGTATCGAAATTTTTGATGAGCGTTTTAAAACAGCTTCTGGTTTAAATATAAATTCTTTATTTCAAGAAATTAATGCAAACAATACTATTTCTAAAGTAGAATCTTCATTTTTATCAGTAACTTTATTTATTGATGATTTAAATGCAACAGTTTCACTTGATAAAGAAGATTTAGGTTTAAAAGATTTTAGTACTCAAAAAGTAACTATTGAGCAAATTCCTGATTTAGCTAAGATAAAATCATTAACGATCTGGTTTCATTAGAAAATATTAATTATAACCAGACCTCACATGTTTTTAAAACCTGTGAGGTCTTTTTTTTTCAAAAAATATTAAAGCGAAAAAATAGTCAGAATAATTCCTAAAAGAATGGCAGTAAATTTTTTTAAATTAAATTTATGATTTTCAGAGCTTTCAAAAAGTATTATTGTTGATATATGAAGAAAAACACCAATAATTAAAGCTGTAATTTCTGTATGATACTCGTTAAAAAAAGGTATTTTATCAGAAACTAAAACTCCTAACGGACTCATAATAGCAAAAACACTTAAAAATAAAATAATTGTTTTTTTATTATAATTTGTTTGCAATAAAAAGGTTGTTAAAACAATCGCAATTGGAATTTTATGAACAATAATCGCTCCAAGTAAGTTATCACCAGCATGATGTATTGGTAATCCTTCCGAAAAAGCATGAATACATAAACTAATAAATAACAACCAAGGAAAATCTGATTTATCAGAATGTACATGAATATGTCCGTGTTCAGCTCCTTTAGAAAACGATTCTAATACCGATTGAATAATAATTCCGACTAAAATTAAAATTCCTATTTTTTTAGCGTTATGCGTATGTGTATAAACTTCAGGAAGTAAATGTAAAATAGTTACCGAAAGTAAATAAGCACCACTAAAGGCTAGTAATAAACGTACGTGCTTGTTATTCGGTTTCCATATTAAAACTAGTAAAGAACCTATTAAAACTGCTATTATTAATAATATATAACTCATTCTCCAATTAAAATTAATCTATCAGAAGTATTTTTATCAAACTCATTTAAACCGTAATCACCAAAAACATGTTTTAAATTTAAGCCAGCTTTTTTAAAGTAGATTTGCATTTTATCTAAAGTTAAAAACTTTACTTGTTCGGTGTAATTGTGTTGTTTTTGATCAGCAATAAAAGAGATATGTTTTAATATAAAACCATCTTTAATTTCTCTTTTAATATTGAATTCAATATTATCTACAGTTTTAATTTCTGATGTAACTAACGAATTTTTTACTTTTTCAACATTTAAAAAGTCTAAAACGAATACACCATCTTCTTTTAAGCCATTTTTAATGCTTTTTAAAATGGCAATATCTTCGTTATCATCATCAAAATAACCAAAACTTGTAAATAAGTTAAAAATAGCGTCATATTTTTCTTTTATAGGATCTCGCATATCCCAAACTTCAAAATGAAGATTTTCATTTTCAAATTGTTTTGCGTGTGTAATACTATTCTTACTTAAATCACCTCCTGTAACTTTGTAGTTTAAGGAGTTTAAATAAACCGAATGCCGTCCTTTTCCGCAGGGTAAGTCAGCTATGTGGCTTGTTTTAGGGAGTTGTAAAAAAGACGTTATATTACGCATAAAAAACTGTGCATCTGCATCGTTTCTGTGCTTATATAATGTGTGATAGTAAGATGTATCGAACCAAGAAGTAAACCAGTCTGTTGTTTTCATATGTATAAGGTCTGCAAAAATACATAAATCTTACGTTTTTTAGATTGAAACAAGAAAAGATTCCTATCAACCCAAAATTAGCTGTACTTTTGTATCGAAATTTTACAGTTATATGGAGAAAGATTTTAAAATGACTGCCATTACGATGGCAGGTTTAGAAGGCGTACTAGGAGATGAACTAAGAAAACTTGGTGCTCAGGACGTTAAGGAAGGAATACGTAATGTTTCCTTTAAAGGAGACACTGGTTTTATGTACAAAGCAAATATTGCTTTACGTACAGCTATTCGTATTTTAAAACCAATTAAAAAAAGTAAAGTTTTTGATGAAGAAGATTTATACGAAGCTATACAGCGTATAAAATGGGATCGCTATTTAGATGTAGATGGTACTTTTGCTATTGGAGCTGTTGTGAATTCTAAAAATTTCACAACAAATTCGCATTATATTAGCTTAAAATCTAAAGATGCAATTGCTGATTACTTTATGAGTAAGTATAAAAAACGTCCGAATGTAGATTTAAAACATCCTGATGTTAAAGTTCATATACATATTCATAATGAATGGCTAACTATTTCTTTAGATTCTTCTGGTGATTCATTACACAAAAGAGGATACAGAAGTGCTACCAATATTGCCCCAATTAATGAGGTTTTAGCAGCAGGATTAGTATTATTATCTGGTTATAAAGGAGAAGAGAATTTTATTGACCCTATGTGTGGTTCTGGTACTATATTAATTGAAGCAGCAATGATTGCTAATAATATACCAGCAAACATTAATCGTAAGCATTTTGCTTTTGAAAACTGGAAAGATTACGATGAAGATTTATATTTTGTAATTCAAGATGCTTTGTTGAAAAAAATTACAAGTTCTCATTTTAAAATAATGGGATTTGATAAAGCTCCTTCGGCAGTTACCAAGGCTAAACAGAATGTTGTTAATGCCAATTTAGAAGAATTTATAGGGATACACCATGTAAACTTTTTTAATTCAAAGAAAGAGGTATTTGGTAACACAACTATTTTATTTAACCCGCCTTATGGTGAACGTTTAAATATTGATGTTGAAGAGTTTTATAAAAAAATAGGGGATACCTTAAAGCATAATTATCCAGGTTCGATGGCGTGGTTAATTACTTCTGATACACAAGCTTTAAAACACGTTGGTTTACGAACTTCAAAAAGAATACCACTTAAAAATGCCGATTTAGATTGTCGTTTTGTAAAGTATGAATTATATGAAGGAAGTAAAAGAATTAAAAATGATTTTGATGATGAAATAAGAGATGAAGAGTAATATCAAAATTAAATAAAAAAAATCCGCTGAAAACTTCAGCGGATTTTTTTATTTATCTTCTTTATCCAAAATTAAATTATCTCTAGTGTTTTTTTGAACAGTAATTGCTCCAAAAATACTAAGTAAAAAGGCAAATGCATAAAACCCTTTTTCGCTAGGTAATAAACTAGCATTGTAAAGTCCTATTATTAGTAAAGTAATCGATAAAATAGTTCCAAACCAACAAACTCCATAATATATCTCTGTTATAGGATGTCCTTCTATTTTATCTCTAACACTTTTTTGAAGTGAAATAACTGCAAAAAGACTGAACATTAATACAGTAAAATAATATCCTTTCTCATTAAAAGCCATTTCAGATTTTGATAATCCAATTAAATAACCTGATATACCAGAAATTAGTGCCACCCAAGAGGCGATAATGAATGATTTTGATGTTTTTAGCATTTTTTTAGTTTTAATTTTTCAATTTAAAAAAAATAAACAAATAAGTAGTTATTTGCATTTTTTTATTCTAATTATTTTTGTGTGTAATAAGTAGTGTATAAAAATATGATATTAGTAAGTTGTAATAAATAACTAATATTTATTAGTTTTGAGTACTTTTCCATTACTATAGTTTTCTTTAGATTTTATTTCTCCATTATCGTAATAGTTAATTATCTCTCCGTTTAGTTTTCCTTCTTTATAGTTTTTTTTTAATTTTATCTTTCCATTTTCATAATACCAAATCGCTTCACCATCTTCTTTTCCATTTTTCCACTTTATTTTATATTTAGTATTTCCATTTTTATAAAGTCGAATACCATCTCCATTAGGCTTTCCAGCTATTAGGTTTCCTTTAAATTCAAGTTCACCGCTTTTATAGTAATTGGTTAAATCTCCATTAGATATACCATTGATTAAATTAGATTGAGTTGATATTTGACCATTTTCATAATACCAAATATCTTTTCCAGTTTGTTGTCCATTTAACCAACTTAATTTTCTGTAAATTTCTCCATTTTTATAGTACCTTATACTTTCTCCATGTCTTTTTCCATTTTTAAATATTTCTTTAAGTTCATTTTCTCCACTTTCATAATATTTAACAATAGCTTCACCTGTATAAGGAGTTTTTTTGTTTATTTCAAAATGTATTCCATCTCTATTTTCTAATTGATTTCCATTAATTGGTTTTTTACAGCTAATTAAATTTATACCGATTAGTAATAGTAATATTATATTTTTCATTTAATACATATTATTATATAAAACAAAAACAGCATTTAGTTGCCTAAATGCTGTTTGAAATATAAAGTATATTTTATAAATCTTAGTTGTTTACAGAATCGCTTAAACCAGCACCTGCTTTAAACTTTACTACATTTTTAGCAGCAATTTGAATTTCTTTTCCTGTTTGAGGGTTTCTACCAGTTCTAGCAGCTCTTTCAGAAACAGACCAAGTTCCCCATCCAACTAATGCTACTTTGTTTCCTTCTTTTAAAGAAGTAGTAACGTTAGAAGTTAAAGAGTCTAATGCAAGTTTAGCAGAAGCTTTAGAAATTCCTGCATCAGCAGCCATTGCATCGATTAAATCTGATTTGTTCATAATTTTAATATTTTAAAAATTAATTTTTGTTTTTTCGCTTAATAGCTCAACAAATATAGTAGGAATGCGGTTCCGTGCAAGTTTTCAGTCTAAAAAAACAACAAATTGTTAATAACATTCTTGAAATTGTTAATAACCTACCTTGTTTTTTATCGAATTTGGTTAAAGCTGATGAATAAAGGGTTACAGGGCTTTAGCTTCTGTATCAAATTGAAAACCATTTAATAAACTTTTAGCATCCATTAATTTTTTACCTGAAATTTTAATTTGCTCAATAATAAGGTACCCATCTTTTACGGCGATTTTTAATTCTTTTTTAGAAGTAACAATCGTTCCGTTAGCTAAATCATGCTCAGCAAATTCTTTTGTTGTACCGTATATTTTTGCTGAAATTTCAGTTTCACCATTATTTATAGTCGTCCAAGCGGCAGGATATGGGTTTAAACCACGAATATGATTATAAATATGATTTAAAGACCTAGACCAATCTATTTTGCAATTATCAGGATATAATTTAGGTGCAGATTTTTCTTCTAGTTCAGGTTGTTTTGTTGTGGGTACATTCCCAGTAGCAATTAAATCTAACGTTTCAGCGACTAAGACAGCTCCTAAGTTCATTAATCTATCGTGTAACTCACCAACAATTTCATCTTCTTTAATAGGTACTGTTTTTTGTAAAATAACTTCACCTGTATCTATTTTATCATCAATAAAAAAAGTAGTAACCCCTGTTGTTTTTTCACCATTGATAAGCGCCCAGTTTATTGGAGCAGCTCCACGGTAATCAGGTAATAAAGATGCGTGTAAATTAAAAGTACCATATTCAGGCATTGCCCAAACTATTTTTGGCAACATTCTAAAAGCAACTACAATTTGTAAATTGGCATTCCACTTTTTTAAATCAGCTTGAAAATCTTCATTTTTTAAGTTTGTCGGTTGAAGAATTGGTAGTTCTTGAGAAAGCGCGTATTTTTTTACCGCCGATTGGTTTAATTTACGACCTCTACCGGCAGGTTTATCTACGGCAGTAATTACGCCAACTACATTATAATCATTTTCGATAAGGTGCTTTAAAATGGTAACCGCAAAATCGGGTGTTCCCATAAAAACGATGCGTAAATCTCTCATTTATAGTAAAAAGTATTTGTTGTTAGTAACGCTTATTTTTTCTTCTGATAATAGCGTTCGCAAAAGTATTAAAATGTTTGCTTCTTTTTCATGTAGTCGTGTACAGATTTCAGAAACACTTAGTCTTTTTTCCTTATCTAATAGCTTAATTATATGTTCTGGATTTATATAAAAAGTTTTTTTGTATTGTAAGCAAACATCACAAATTCCACATTTTTTAGTAGCATCTTCATTAAAATAAGCTAGTAACTGAACACTTCTACAAACGTCATTATTTTCTATAAAATGAATTAAATCTTTATGTTTTTGCTTTTTCTGAGTTAAATAGAGGTTAATGTTTTTTGAAACTCTATTGATAGTTTTATCATCTTCTCGTGGATGCAGTAAAAACAATTCAGAATTATTGGTTGCTTTATGATATTCGAGTATATTTTTTTCTTGCATTCGTTCTAATTCCTCAACAACTTGCCATGAAGTAATGCCTGTTTTTTTGGCAATATAAAACTCATCAATTTTAACAGGGTTTTCAAAAACACCTCCATATAAGCGTAAAACTGTTTGTATAAAGTTTTTTACTGATGGATTTTGTTGAGAATAAAGTACAACCTGTTTACTTAAAACAATAAAATGAATGGTTGATTTTTGCTGAAAATTAGCATTTAATTCTATAATACCATTACTATTTAATATCTGTAATACATTATATGTTTTAGTAGAAGGGAGTTTATACTTTGTACAGAACTCTAAAAAATTAAAATCGAAAGCTGTTTCAATAAATTCACCTATTGTAATTTGAAAATGCTGATATAATTTTCGATGTACTAATTTTATATCAGAAATAATAGGAAGAGAGGTTTCTAAAGAGTCTTCGCTTTTTTTGATATCATTTTTATTGACTAAAACAACAGAAAAAGCTTTATTTCCATCTCGTCCGCCACGTCCAGCTTCTTGAATATAATTTTCAATCGAACTAGGAAGGTTTAAATGAATAACTACCCTTACATTAGGCTTGTCTATCCCCATACCAAAGGCATTGGTTGCGACTATGATGGGTGTTTTTTCGCTCATCCAACTATCAAAAGCAAGTTCTTTCTCTTGAAATGTTAATCCTCCATGATAAAAACAACTTTTAAATCCATTGGCACTTAAATAACTAGTAATATCTTTTGTTTTCGCTCTAGAATTGACATAAACAATTGCAGGAGCTTTTGTTTTTGTGAAAATCTGATTTAATTTATTTAGTTTATCATCTGTTTCAAAAATTTGATAAGCTAAATTTTTTCGATAAAAAGATTTTTTGAATATCTTAGGAGTATCAAGTTTTAGGGAAACAATAATATCGTTAATTACCTTTTTAGTTGCCGTTGCTGTTAAAGCGATAAAAGGAACTTTGGGTTGTAACTCTTTTAAAATTGAAATATTTTGATAAGAAGGACGGAAATCATGCCCCCATTCAGAAATACAATGCGCTTCATCAATAGCAATTAAATTAACTTTTAGTTGTTTTATTTTTTCTTGAATAAAACGAGACTGTAAACGTTCTGGAGAAATGTATAAAAATTTTGTTTTTCCGAATCGGATATTATCAAAAAGCGTAATTATTTCGTCCTGAGAACTTCCTGAAGAAATTACAGTTGCTTTTATTCCTTTATTGATAAGGCTATCAACTTGGTCTTGCATTAACGCAATTAATGGCGAAATAACAATACAAACTCCTTCGTTAATTAGTGCAGGAATTTGAAAACAGATAGATTTTCCACCACCTGTTGGTAATAAAGCGATGGTGTCTTTTCCGTCTAAAACAGCCGTTATAATTTCTTGTTGAGGTGATCTAAAAGAACGGTGTTTCCAATAGTGAGCTAATATTTCTATCGATTTATCAGACATTTTTTATAATGATTGTAAAATAAAATCACAGCGTTCTTTTACGCTTCCAAAAGGAATTTCTATAATTTCGTAACCAATTTCCATATAAGTTTCTTTTAAAAATTTATCTATTTTTACTGATTGCTCAAATGTTTCATAACGCTCATTATCCGATTCGTAAATACTTTCCCACGGTGAGCACATAAATACTTTGGTATATATATATTGCTTACTCTTTTCTATATAAATAGGTGGATATTCATTGCCTAAATAATTCATGTATGCATGTATATCAGGGATTCCTCTATCAAAAAAAACAATATCATTATTGTTTTTTTGAGCAGTTAAATATTGTTGTTCTCTTCCTTCTAATAACATTTCGCTAAAGAGCAAAGGTTGTTCTAAAAACAATTGATCTATACCTTCTCTTTGAGCCTTTAGTATTACTTCTCTCGAAATTTCAGGCATACAATTATAACCGAGGTTTATAAACTCATTTAAAATTGAAGACTTACCAGTACCAGGACCTCCTATTAAAACTATTTTTTGTTGCATAGTGCAAAAATATAAGTTTCAATTTATAAATGTAATAAATAGTGTAATTTTGTGTTTCATCATTTTTAAATGATGATTAAAATTAATTTTAGAAAAAATAATAGTACGTATTATGTCAGAGAGAGAAGCATTTTATATTAAATTGAAAGGACAACTAGAAGATACAACAACGTTTCCGAGTAAATATTTATATAAATTTATTGTACCAACAGATGGGAATCAAGTAGAAGAAGTAAAAGAATTGTTTAATAATGCAGGTGCTGTTATTGAAACTAAAAAATCAAAAACAGGAAAATATAATAGTCTTTCTATTTTTTTAAACGTTAAAAGCGCTGACGAAGTAATTGCCTATTACAAAAAAGCAGATGTAATTAAAGGAATAATTTCTCTATAGATGAAAAAAATATTTTTAGTATTTATTGTTTTAGTGATAACGAGTATTAATTCTTTTGCTCAAAAAGATACGGAGTTATTTCGTATTAATAATTCACCTGTAATGGTGTCTGAATTTAAGCAAGTTTACGAGAAAAACTTAGGCGTTTTAATTGATGATAAATCTAAAGATATAGATAACTATTTAGAATTATTTATTGATTATAAGTTAAAAGTAAAAGAAGCATACGATTTAAAATTAGATACATTAAAAAATTATAAAAATGAATTAGCGGGTTATAAAAATAAATTAATAGCGCCTTATTTACAGAATACAGTGTATTTAAATGAATTAGTAGAACAAGCTTATCTTCGTAAAAAAACAGAAGTAAAGGCAAGTCATATTTTAATTAAATTCCCTAAAAAAGGAATTCAATTTGATACCTTGCCTTTATATAATAAGATAAATGCTATTCGAAAGACTATTTTAAACGGAGCTTCTTTTGAAAAAATAGCAAAGGAAGTTTCTGAAGATCCTTCAGTAAAGGTTAATGGTGGTAATTTAGGCTATTTTTCAGCTTTTTCAATGGTATATCCGTTTGAAGATGCCGCTTATGCTACTGATTTAAGTAAAGTTTCAAAGCCTTTTAAAACAAAATTTGGATATCATATTTTACAAGTTACAGGAAAAAGAGTCGCTAAAGGAGATTTTGAAGTTGCTCATATTTTAGTAAAAGATAATCCAAAAGGTGAGCTGAAAATAAATGAGTTATATCAAAAAATAGCATCGGGGATTTCTTTTGAAACAGTGGCTAAAAAATATTCTGAAGATAAAGGAACAGCCTTTTCTGGGGGTAAATTACTAAGGTTTGGTACTGGAAAAATGGTTGCCATTTTTGAAAATAAAGTAAGAGAATTACCAGAAATAGGTGCTTATAGTAAACCTTTTAAAACGAAATATGGATGGCATATTGTTAAGTTATTAAAAAATTATCCAATCGGTTCTTTTGATGATTTAAAAGATGAATTAACCGATAAAGTGAAAAAGACAAATAGAGCTAGTTTGTCAAAGACAGCTATTTTAAATAAATTGAAAAAAGAATATCGAATTAAAGAACATAAAAAAGCTTTGGCTGTTTTTTTAACATCAGATATTCATCAATTAAAAGAAGAGAAATTAAATAAAGTCTTACTTTCTATCAATAATAAAAAAATAACACAACAAGTATTTTTTAAATCGATAAAATATAAATCTAATCAGTCTATTACTGGTTTATATGAAAACTTTAAAAATAGTCAGATAATCAAATATTTTAAAGATGATTTAATAAATACTGAACCTGTATACAGAAATACTTTATTAGAATATAAAGAAGGTTTACTATTATTCGAGTTATTACAACAAAAAATATGGAACAAAGCATCTAAAGATACTTTAGGTTTAACTGCTTTTTATCAGGATAACAAATTAAAATATCAGAATAAACCATTTAAAGATGTAAAAGGATTTGTTATTAATGATTATCAAAAAGAAATAGAAAGAGAATGGATTTCTGAGTTAAGAAAGAAGAATAAGATAAAAATAAAAAAGAGTGTATTAAAAAAGTTTAAAGAAACATATGATAAATAAAACCGCCCTTTTATTAATAGCAATACTTATTGTTTCTTGTGATTTTATCAGTTTAAAAACTGAAAAAATAACACAACACAGACCTATTGCAACTGTTTTAAATAAAAATCTATATAAAAAAGATATTGAAGAGTTATTGCCAAAAGGTATTAGTTCAAAAGATAGTATCGTTATTGTAAGAGGACTTATTTATTCTTGGGCAAAAAAACAGCTGTTATTAGCTAAGGCAGAAGAAAATATTTCAGAGGTTAACAGCGATGAAATAGAAAATTTAGTAAATAATTATAAGAAAAGTTTATATATAAATGGATATAAAGAGCGTTTGATAAAACAACAATTAGATACTATTGTGGAACAAGAAGAGGTTGATTTATATTATCAAAAAAATAAAGAAAACTTTAAGCTAAATGAAGAGATTTTACAATTTGAATATATTTATTTTGGTAAAGATTTCTTAGATAAAGAAGAAACTATTAAAAATTTTAAATCTTCAAAAGAAGAAGATAGAGAAGATTTAGAAAGATACTTATTAAATTTTAAGTCATATAGATTACAAGATACAACTTGGATTCCATTTTCTTCATTACCAAAAATAATTCCGCCTTTTCAGTTCGAAACGAAGCAAGATTTGTTAAAAATTTCCAAATACATACAAAAAGAAGATAGTTTAGGAGTATATTTGGTGGCTGTAAAAAAGAGGTTGCCAAAAAATGCTACGGCACCTTTAACATTTGTAAGTAGTAGAATTAAACAAATAATTTTACACAAAAGAAAATTAGAATTAATTAGAGAGATAGAAAAAACGTTGATAAATGATGCAATTCAAAATAAAAACTTTAAAGAATACTAGTATATTATTAACCTTTTTTTTATCAGGTTTAGTAGCTGTAAATGCACAACAAACTAAAATTGATGGTGTTGCTGTAGTAGTCGGTAAAAACATTGTTTTAGATTCTGATATCGATAAATTTAAACAAGAAGTTGAGGTTAGGAGTGAAGGAAAAATACAAATTTCTAATTGTGAAATGTTAGAAGAGTTAATGCAACAAAAATTATTAGCACATCATGGTATTATTGATAGTGTTGTTGTATCTCAACCAGACATTGATAGCAAAGTACAAAGAAGTATTACGTATTTTACAAAAGAATACGGTAGTGAAGAAAAAGTAATTAAAGCTTATGGTTTTAATGATATTGAAGATTTAAAGAAAGAGTTAGCAAGAGTACAGACAGAAAATATTCTTATCGAAAAAGAACAACTAAAAATTACCGAAAAAGTTGATGTAACTCCAGAAGAAATACGTGTGTATTTTAAAGGATTAAAAGATAAAAATGAATTACCTGAAATTCCTGCTCAAGTAGAAATAGCACAATTAGTATTAAATGCTGAGCCAACAAAGGAAGAAAATGACCGTATTATCAATAAACTTAATCAAATTAAAAAGCAAGTTGAAGCAGGTGCTAGTTTTAAATTAAAAGCAATTATAAATTCAGATGACCCAAGTGTAGCTCAAAATAGTGGGAATATGGGGGTTATTACAAAAGAAACAAATTTTGTAAAAGAATTTAAAGAAGTAGCTTTTTCATTGGAAGAAGGTCAAATATCAGCACCTTTTAAATCACCTTTCGGATATCATATTATTTTACTAAATAAAATTAGAGGTAATGGACGTGATGTTTCTCACATATTAATGCAACCAGAAATTGCAGATGATAAATTAAAAGAAACAAAAGATGTTATTGAAAATATTGTAAAAGATATTAAAAATGGAAAAATAACTTTTGAAGAGGCTGTGAAAAAATTCTCAGAAGAAGATGAAACTAAAAATAATGGTGGTTTAATTATAAATCCATACACACAAGAAACTACTTTTGAATTAACAAGAATGCCTCCAGATTTATTTGGTAGAATTAGTGAACTTAAACAAGGAGATTTATCTGATATTTTTTATGATGAAACTCGTGAAGGTGAAAAAATGTATAAAGTAATCTTATTAAAAAAGAAAACAGATACACATAAAGCAAATCTTGTAGATGATTATGTAAGATTACAAGAGTTTGCTTTAGCTAAGAAAAAAGAAGAAGTAATCGTTAAGTGGTCTAATGAAAAAATAGAAGAAACCTATATTAAATTAGGTAACGATTACAAAGACTGTGTATTTAAAAAAGATTGGAAGAAAGAAAATAAATAAGCATTAATAATTTTAGTATATTGTGATTCCCGCGTTTAGCGGGAATCTTATTTTATAATAGTTTGTAAATTACTATTTTTGAAGTAAGTAAATTTAAAATTCATTATATGTCAGACGTAGCCACTGTAAACAATTTAGTAAAGAAATTTAGTCAATTACAACAAGAAATAGGTAAAGTAATTATAGGACAGCAAGAAGCTGTTGATTATACATTATTATCCGTTCTTTGTGGAGGTCACTCTCTTTTAATAGGTGTACCAGGTTTGGCAAAAACATTGTTAGTTAATACTATTTCAGATGTATTAGGATTACAGTTTAGTCGTATTCAATTTACACCAGATTTAATGCCTTCGGATATTTTAGGAAGCGAAATTTTAGATGAAAATCGTCAGTTTAAATTTATAAAAGGACCTATTTTTTCTAATATTATTTTAGCCGATGAAATTAATCGTACACCACCTAAAACTCAAGCAGCTTTACTTGAAGCAATGCAAGAAAAATCGGTAACTATTTCTGGTCATCATTATAAATTAGATTTACCATTCTTTGTGCTAGCAACACAAAATCCGATAGAACAAGAAGGTACGTATCCATTACCAGAAGCGCAGTTAGATAGGTTTATGTTTTCTATTCATTTAGAATATCCAACATTTGAAGAAGAAGTACAGGTAGTAAAAAATACAACTTCAACAATTAATCAGACTGTAAACTCAATTCTGTCTTCACAAGAAATTATCGAAATGCAACAATTGATTCGAAAAATTCCTGTAGCTGATAATGTAATTGAATATGCTGTTGGTTTGGTAGCTAAAACACGTCCGAAATCAGAAAAAGCAACTACTTTAATTAAAAAGTATATTGATTGGGGAGCAGGACCAAGAGCGTCTCAGAATTTAATATTAGCTGCAAAAGCATACGCTGCTGTAAATGGAAAATTTTCTCCAGATATTGAAGATGTTCAAGCAGTTTCTGTACCGATATTATCACACAGAATTGTTAAAAATTACAAAGCAGAAGCAGAAGGTATAAGTATTAATGAAATTATTAAATCATTATTTTAAAATGAAAAAAGTATTCGTATTTATAATATTATTGTTGTTTATAAGTGTTTCTTGTAAACAAAAACCTTTAGAAGAAGTTGTATCAGAAAAAACGGAAAAAAAAGAAATTTTAGCCGTAATGAAAGCTCAAGAAATAGCTTGGTCAAATCATGATATTGAAGGATATATGCAAGGTTATTGGAAAAATGATTCTTTAAAATTTTACGGAAGTAGTGGGCTTACTTATGGATGGAATAAAACATTATCAAATTATAAAAGAGGATATCCAACTAAAGATTATTCAGGAACATTAAAGTTTAAGATTAACGATATTTCAAAAATAAATAGTGGTTCTTATTTTGTAATGGGAGAGTACCATTTAACAAGAAAAGTAGGAGATGCAAATGGTATATTCATGATTATTTTTAGAAAGATAAAAGGATCGTGGAAAATAATTGCAGATACTTCTGCTTAAATAAAATTAGACATTATTTATTATCAATAAAAAATAAAACCCGCTTTAAAAGCGGGTTTCGTTTTGTTTAAAAAAATAAAAAATTAATTTTTATTTTTAAAGTTATCAAATTTGTTAGCTGTTTTCTTAGGCCAGCTGTTATTTGTTGTGTCAATATCTGCAGTTTCTAAATCAGGATCAACTACGAAGCTTTTTATTTCTTTATCTGAAGAAAAAACTCTGTAAACTTTTTGATCATTTTTCATCCAAATTTGAGCAGGGAATGTTTCACGTTTTTTAGTACCATCCGCATATGTTAATTCAACAATAATTGGCATTGGTAAGCCTCCTATTTTTTCAAATTCAACTTGATACATATATTTAGGTAATGCTTTTAAGTTTGCTTTTTTATTTACAGGTAAAGAATTAATATAATTATTAATTTTACTAGTATTAGCATCTTCTTTTTTATCAGTTAAAAAGATTAATTCACCTAACGATTCAAAATAAGCCTTTGCACGTGGATTTGTTTTTATTAATCCTTTTACTCTATCATTTTGTTTGTCTGTTATGTAAAGTGTTTTCACTTCTTTAACTCCAATATCAGAATAATCAGTAGAGTAGAACCAACCTCTCCAGAACCAATCTAAATCCATACCAGAAGCATCTTCCATTGTTCTAAAGAAGTCAGCAGGAGTAGGGTGTTTAAACATCCATCTTTTAGCGTAAGTTCTAAAAGCATAATCGAATAATTCAGGACCCATAATAGTTTGACGCAACATATATAAACCAGCAGCTGGCTTTGTATAAGCATTTGGTCCAAAGTTTTTCACGTAATCACCATGTGACATGATAGGGCTTAGTTTTTCTTGATCTAAACTCATATAACGTACAATATCTTTTGGTAAATTACCTGTATTAAAACTAGGATCGTAATCTAATTCTGCTAAAATTTCAACAAAAGAATTTAAACCTTCATCCATCCAAGTCCATTGACGCTCATCAGAATTTACAATCATAGGAAAGAAATTATGCCCAACTTCATGAGTAATTACACCAATCATTCCGTTTTTAACTCTATCAGAATAAGTACCATCAGCATTAGGACGTCCGTAGTTAAAACAAATCATAGGATATTCCATTCCTTGATCTTTTGCATGAACAGAAATTGCTTTAGAATAAGGATAATCAAAAGTCATTTTAGAATATTCTTCTAAAGTATTGGCAACAACTCTTGTAGAGTGCTCTTCCCATAATGGATTTCCTTCTTTAGGATATAAAGAAATAGCCATAATATTTTTTCCGTTTACATTTACAGCCATGGCATCCCAGATATATTTTCTAGAAGAAGCAAATGCATAATCACGAACGTTATTTGCTTTAAAGTGCCATGTTTTAGTTTTTGTAGTACTTTGTTTTTCGTTAGCTTCAGCTTCTTCTTGAGTAACAATAAAAACAGGATTTTTGTAAGATGTTTTTGCTTTTTCGAAACGCTTACGTTGTTCTTTTGTTAAAACATCTTTTTCGTTTTGTAGTTCACCAGTAGCATCTAAAATATGATCGGCAGGAACAGTTAATTTAACATCGTAATCACCAAATTCTAAAGCCCATTCACTTCTTCCAAAAAATTGCATATTTTGCCAACCCTCTACGTTATCATAAACAGCTAAACGAGGGAAAAATTGAGCAATAGTATAGTTTTTGTTTCCATCAGGAAATAATTCAAAACCAGAACGACCACCATCTTCTACAGAATTATTAATTAAATAATTCCATTTTATTTTAAATTTGAAAACATCTCCAGAAGCTAATGCCTTAGGTAAATTAATACGCATCATTGTGCTATTAATTGTGTATGATAAATCATTACCATTTGAATTTTTTACTTCTTCTATTTTAAAACCAAAATTTTTTGGTTTGTCTAAATTCTCTGAAATAAATTTTTGAGGAGTTTGAAAACCGCTAGCTCCTTTAGATTCTATAAGTGGACTTTTAGAATCAGGTGCACGCATATTCTGATCTAATTGTACCCATAAATACTCTAATTTATCTTTAGAATTATTATGATACGTAATTACTTCATTACCATATAATTTGTTAGAAGCTTCATCTAAACGTAAATCCATCACATAATCAACTTTTTGTTGCGTATATTGATGACCAGGTGCGCCCGATGCCGTATGTTGATCGTTTGGTGTAGCAAGTACATTTTTTAATTGACGAAATCTGTTTTGATCAATGTGACCTTTTTGAGGCTCCTTTTTAATTGTTTCTTGTGCAAATATTGATGCAGAAATAAAAAGTGCCGAAAATAGTAGTGTAGAATACTTTCTCATTTTCTTGATTAATTGGTTTTTTAAAATATTTCGTAAGTTACTGAAATTTGAGTATTAGAAAAACTAGTTTACTAAAACTTTAACAAACCTTTAATTCTTAATATTGATTTTTTTATCAAAAAAGCAATATCATTACTGATATTGCTTTATTTATTAGTAATATTTTATTTTATATATTAATTTTTAACTTTATCTTTAAAGTTATCGAATTTAGTTTTTGTTGTTTTAGGCCAAGTATTATTAGAGGTGTCAACATCAGCAGTTTCTAAATCAGGGTCTATTATAAGACTTTTTATTTCTTTATCCGAAGAAAATACTTTTGTCACTTCTTTGTCATTATATCTCCAAATTTGTGCAGGATATGTTTTCTTTTCCTTAGTTCCATCTTTATAAGTAAATTCAACAATTATAGGCATTACTAAACCACCTGGTTTATTATAAGTAATTTCATAATGATACTTATTTTGTTGATTAGAAAAATTTAAACCTTTACTTGTATCTTGAATAAAATTAACAGAACCATCATTGTTTTTTGATGTATAAAACTTTTTAACAGCTTTCACACCAATATCAGTAACATCGGTAGTATAAAACCAACCTCTCCAAAACCAATCTAAATCAACGGCAGAAGCATCTTCCATTGTTCTAAAAAAATCAGCAGGAGTAGGGTGTTTAAATTTCCATCTTTTTGCATAGGTTTTAAAAGCATGATCAAATAATTCATGTCCCATAATGGTTTCTCTTAAAATCCATAAAGCAGTTGCAGGTTTTCCGTAAGCATTGTTTCCAAATTCATATACGTGATCTCCTCTAGACATAATTGGCGCAATTTTAGATTGGTCTCCACTCATGTATTTAACAATATTCTTCGGAAAACCTCTAGTAACAGGAAAATTTTTATCATAGTCAAATTCTGCTAACATTTCCATGTATGAATTTAAACCTTCATCCATCCAAGTCCATTGGCGTTCATCAGAATTAACAATCATTGGAAAAAAATTATGTCCAACTTCATGAATTGTTACTTTAATCATTCTGTATTTTACTCTATCAGAATAAGTTCCATCAGCATTTGGTCTTCCAGGATTGAAGCAAATTTGTGGATATTCCATTCCCATTTGTCCATCCACAGAAATTGCTTTATGATAAGGATAATCAAATGTATATCTTGAATATGTTTTTAATGTTTGAGCAACAGCTCTGGTAGAATGTTCGCCATATAAAGGATTTGCTTCTTTAGAATATAAAGAATATGCCATTACATTTTTTCCGTTGATATCAACAGCCATGGCATCCCAAATAAATTTTCTTGAAGTAGCAAAAGCGTAATCTCTTACATTTGTAGCTTTAAATTTCCAAGTTTTTGTTTTTCTAGCACGATTTTTTTCATTTTTGATAGCCTCTTTTTGATTTCTGATAATAACAGGGTTATCATAAGTTTTTCTTGCTTTGGCTAATCTTTTTAATTCTTTTTTAGATAAAACTTCTTTTTCGTTTAGTAAAACACCTGTTGCCCCTAACATATGGTCTTCAGGAACTGTAATATTTACATTGAAATCTCCAAATTCTAAAGCAAATTCACTTCTTCCCCAAAATTGCATATTTTGCCAGCCTTCTACATTATCGTACACACACATTCTTGGATAAAATTGTGCAATTACGTAATTATTATTTCCGTCTTTTTCAAAATGTTCAAAACCAGATCTTCCGCCAAGTGTTCTGTGATTATTAATTTTATACCACCAATTGATGTTAAATTTAAAAGTATCACCAGTAGCCAAAGGTTTTGATAAATTAATACGCATCATTGTTCTGTTAATGGTGTGTGATAATTTAGAACCATCGGTATTGGTAACTGCTGTTATTTTAAAACCACCATCAAAAATTTTTTCAGGAAAATTTTTATTAAATTTTTTCTTACTTAATGTTTCTTCAATTTTTCCTGAAGTAATATCTGGAGATTTAGAATCTGAAGCACGTACATTTTGGTCTAATTGCACCCATAAATACGTTAATTCGTCTTCTGAATTATTATGATAAGTAATTGTTTCGTTTCCTGTAATTATTTGTTTATCATCATTTAAAATAATATCCATATTATAGTCAACTTTTTGCTGTGTATATTTTTTTCCAGGAGCACCCGATGCAGTATGTTTGTCATTTGGTGTTGCTAAAAGTTCTTTTAACTGTCTAAATTTATTTTGATTAGTATGTCCTTTTTTAGTTTTTTGAGAAAAAGCAGTGGTTACTGCGAAAAAAAGAGAGAAAATAAATAAAATATTTTTCGTCATTATATTAAGGTTATTTTTGGATAAAATTCAAGAGTAATAATAATCGAGGAATATAATAAAAATAATGTTAAAATTTAAGTAATCCTTTATTGTTTTTTATATCTAAAAATAAACTTTTACGCTCTTTTTTTATTGATGCTTTTACTAAGTTTTGTTGTTCAGGAAAATGTTTGATTAAAATATTATTTTCTATTTCAATTGTTTTTATATTTAAAATATTTTCTATCTCTAAATAGAAATATACAATATCACCATCGTATTCTTTACCTATAAAATTATATGCAACTGATTTATCGTTAATTTTAACCTTAAAATTTTTTTCTAAATACTTAAAAAAAAGAGAATCAACTGTTTTTAATTCTTTATCTGAAGTTAATTGTAAATCGACATTATAATCTTTATTGATTGCAGTTTCTATATCATCCATAAAAACATTTGTAATCATTTGTACAGATTTTGTTTCTTCTTTATAATTTATTTCTGTTAATGAAATATAATATTTATGAACGCTAAAAGCGAGTAGAGGAAGTATAAATAAAAGGACGCTTATTTTTTTCATGTTGATTTTTTATAAGGTGAATTATTAAGCCAAATTACTATTTATAATCGTTTAAGTTTAACTTTTTAAATACTTCTGCTTTCTTTTTTAAAAACAAAATGATATTTATTTCTCCTGAATTATAAGTTTCTTCAAATTTTTCATCCGAAGTACAATAATAAATAAACTTATAAATATCTGATTTTTTTATGTGATATTCTTGTACAATAGCCGATGAATAATTGTTTTTTATTTTAGTAACTTTTACTTCTAATGTTTCAATTGCTTTTAGTTTTTTAAGCTTTTTTATTCTGCCAGAAGCTTTATTTACAATATAATCTAAGGAGATTTTATTTAGAAGACCAAATGTAAAAGCATTACTTCCTCCCATAGCCGTTTGCAGTGTTCTTTCGGCAGGTGTTAGTTGTTTAGAGCCTGCGTATGGTAAATTTAATGTTGTCGCATTAATTTGATTTGTGGTTTTTATATTTTTACTATCAGTAGATAAAAAGCCTGATAAATTATGTTTTTTAATATTTACTTCGGATAACTCATAGGTTGTTTTAATTAACTTAAACGTGTTTTTTTGCATTCCGAAGTGATTTGATGCTACAATAATAATTGTTGATTTATAGCCAACAAAAGATATTTTTAAGGAGTCATTTTTTTTAGCTAAAATTCTAAATTCACCGTTTTCATTGGTAAAAGTTCCTTGTTTTGTAGTTAAGTTAATTACGTGTGCATTATATACACTACCAATATTATCTTTAACATTTGCGTATAAAAATTTTTGATGTTCTTGGGAAACACTTATTGTAATTACTCCAAAAACTAAAAAAAATAAAAGCAGTTGTTTTTTCATATAGTTATTTTTGAATTCCTACAACAGTAGTTTTTTCTTTGTCTAAAAGATATGGTGAATTTTTACTATTATTTAACAAAACAGTGGTTAGTTCTAGTAGTTTTTCTTTATGATATAAATTAATAATTCCTTTTGAAATACAATGTTCTAAAAATGGATTAATATGTTCTTTTTTAATTTTTAATTGATGTACAAAAAAACCATCAGTAAAGTGTTTTCTTATTTTTAACAACTTACTATCTGCTATTTTTAAATTATGTAATTTTTTTTTCTGTTTAGCTGTTCCATTCAAAGCTCCGATAAGACCTGTTAAACTAACAGCAACACCTGACTTAAAGGCGATTGTTTTTTCACTTTTAGGTTTTTGACTATTTGCATACGGTAAATTTAATGTTTTAGCATTTACAATTGGTAAATTATGTAATAGTATGTCTTTATCGACATCAAAAATACCTTTCTTTTTTTTAAGAACAACTTCTTCTAGTAGATATGTTTTACTATCTAAATGAATAATAATCTCTTTTGATTTTAAATTTTCATCAGTAATTAAATGTTCTTTATATTCAAAATTTAGATGAGAAATAATTAAAATATCTCCTTTTGAAGCAAGAATTTCAAAACGTCCTTTTTCATTGGAAACCGAACCGATATCTAATTTTGGATTTATAATATGAACATCTTGAACCTTTAAACTATCTAAATAAATATATCCTGAAACAATTTTAGGGTTGTTTTGAGCGATACTAATAAGTGATGTAATACTGAATAAAAATAATAATAACTTCCTCATATTACAAAGAAACTACCTAAAGGTCTTAAAAATGTTTTAACGTTATGGTAAAATTTTGTTAATTTGAGTTATGAAAAAACTTATAATAGCAAGTACATCAACTATTCATGGAAGTGGATATTTAGAATATATAACATCAACACTTATTAATTTTTTTGAAAATTCAGATACTATTTTATTTATTCCGTATGCAAGACCAGGCGGAATTAGTTATGATGAATACACTGATATTGCTAGGAAATATTTTGCAAAGCTCGATAAAAAAGTAAAAGGAATTCATGAGTTTGAAAATCCTATAAAAGCTTTACAAGAAGCTAAAG
The DNA here is from genome assembly GCF_041053065.1 of Tenacibaculum salmonis. NCBI lineage: Bacteria > Pseudomonadati > Bacteroidota > Flavobacteriia > Flavobacteriales > Flavobacteriaceae > Tenacibaculum > Tenacibaculum salmonis. The sequence goes on from NZ_JBFCVV010000001.1 coordinate 345,384, forward strand.
GTATTTTTACAGGTGGCGGAAATACTTTTGAATTAGTCAATCAATTATATCAGAATAATATAATAGACACTTTAAAAAATGTTGTAGAAAATGGAATTCCGTATTTAGGAACTAGTGCAGGAAGTAATATTTGTGGGGTTACTATGATGAACACAAATGATATGCCGATTGTGTATCCATCAAGTTTTAAAACCTTAGAGTTTATTCCTTTTAATATCAATGCACATTATTTAGATCCGATTGAAGGTTCTACACATATGGGAGAAACTCGTGAAACTAGAATAAAAGAATATCATGTATTTAACGAAACTTCTGTCTTAGGATTAAGAGAAGGAAGTTGGTTAGCAGTAACAGGAAATTCAATAGTTTTAGAAGGAACTTTATCAGCTCGTTTATTTCAAAAAGATAAAGAATCTTTAGAATTATCAACAGGAAAAGAAATAAGTGATTATTTTAATAAAGAAAAGTAAATTATTTAAACCTTTCATAAAACGTTATTACCTTTGATGCTTAATTAATCGTGTAATAGCTAAATGAATAATCAAACTAAAAAAGCAAAAAAACCTTGGCCTACAAAAGATGCTATGGAACAAGTATATGAAATGAAACTTTGGGGTGATAATAATACCGCTTTTTATTCGGGCTTAGGTTCACATCAATCTGAAATTGTAAAACCATATATTAAAGCTGTAGTTTCTTTTTTAGCCTCGTTTAAAAAACCGCTTACAATTTGCGATTTAGGTTGTGGCGATTTTAATATTGGTGAAAATTTAGTTCCTTATGCTAAGAAATATATAGCTGTTGATATTGTTTCTAAGTTGATAACTTATAATGCTACAAAATTTAAAGCATCAAATTTAGAGTTTCATACTTTAGATATTTCAGAAGATATTTTGCCAATTGCTGATTGTGTTATAATAAGACAAGTTTTACAACATTTATCAAATGATGAGGTTAAAAATGTGGTTGCTAAATTGTCTGATTTTAAATATGTTATTTTAACAGAACATTTACCAAACGGAGAGTTTATTCCGAATAAAGATATTATTTCAGGACAAGGAATTAGGATAAAAAAGAAAAGCGGATTAAAACTAACAGTAGCTCCTTTTAACTTTAAAGTGAAAGAAGAAAAAGAGCTACTATCGGTTATTTTAAAAGATGGTAAAGGTGTTATTGTAACAACACTTTATACTGTTTTTTAAATTATTTGTAAAGTAAATAGTTTGCTCTTACTTTTTTAAATACTGATAAATCTTTTTCCCAAGATTTTTTAATTTCTTTTTCAGATAACCCTTGTTGAATTTGAACTTGTAATTTTTTCGTTCCTGCTAGTTTAGTGAAAAATGTATTGAAAAATGTTTTTTTAGATGATTCTTGATATGATTTTATCAACCAAGATAAATTTAAAGTTGAAAGTTTACCGTTTTTCTGTAAGTTTTCACCATAACATAACTGAGCTTTATGCTTCGGATATTTTGCTCCTTCATTAGGTTGAGGTGTAAAGCTAAAACTTGTTTTATTCAAATAAGGAGCTCCATAAATTTGAAATTGTTTATTTGTTCCTCTACCTACTGAAACCGTTGTTCCTTCAAAAAAACAAAGGCTAGGGTATAGGTTTATAGAAATAGCATTCGGTAAGTTCGGAGATGGTTTTATAGGTAAATTATATGCTGTATTATGTGTATAATTTTCTAAAGAAATTACAGTTAAATCACATTTTAGGTTATTTTTTAACCAGTTTTCACCGTTTATCATTTTTCCATATTCGCCAATTGTCATTCCGTAAACTACGGGTACAGGATGCATCCCTACAAAACTTTTATGTGTCATTTCTAACACAGGACCATCAATATAATGTGCATTAGGATTTGGTCTATCTAAAACAATTACAGGAATATTTGCTTCTGCACAAGCTTCCATAACATAATGTAACGATGAAATATAAGTGTAAAAACGTGCGCCAACATCTTGAATATCAAAAATAACTACATCGATGTTTTTTAATTGTGCTTGCGATGGTTTTTTGTTTTTTCCATATAACGAAATAATTGGTAATTGTGTTTTAGTATCAATTCCATCAATTACAGTTTCACCAGCATCAGCTTTCCCTCGAAAACCATGTTCTGGAGCAAATACTTTTTGTACGTTAATTCCTTTATTATTGTGTAAATAATCGACTAAATGATGTGATTCTACTTTATTTTGTTGTGGAATATTTACTATTGATGTTTGATTTGCTACAATAGCTATATTTTTACCTTTTAATTTAGATAAGTATAAATTGGTTCTATCAGCACCTGTTTTTAAAAGAAGAGGTATAGTAGTTGTAACTTTTTCAGTTGTTGATTTCTGTTGCTGAGCGCAAGAAGAAAATTGAAAGCTAATACAAGCTAAAAATAATATAAAGTAATTAAAATAGATTTTCATATAATAGTATCTTAAAAAAAGATAAAATTACTACTTAAAAATCTTTTAGTAAGAAAAAGAATGAATAATTTAATTGATGTTAATCATTTCTATAAATTAAGCAATAATTAATTACTTTTGATTCTATAAAAAAATATAACTTTTGAATTTCGAATTATTTATCGCTAAACGAATTATTGCTAGTAAAGAGCATAAAAGCAGTATTTCATCACCTATTATTAAAATTGCAACTATTGCGATTGCTTTAGGTATCGCTATTATGTTAATTGCAGTTGCTATCGCTTCTGGTTTTCAAAAGAAAATTAGCGATAAAATGACAGGTTTTAAAGGTCATATACAAATTGTAAATTATGATACCAATAATTCAGATATTTCTACAGTACCAATAAGTAAAACACAAGATTTTTATCCGAAGTTTAAAACAATTGATGGAATTAAAAATGTACAGGTTTTTGCTAATATCGGAGGAATAATAAGAACACCTACCGATTTTGAAGCCATTGTTTTTAAAGGAGTTTCTTCGGATTATGATTTTTCATTTTTTAAAGAATATCTAGTCAAAGGACGATTGCCTAATTTTAAATTAGATAGAAATAAAGAAATATTAATTTCTGAAGCTATTGCAGATAGGTTAAATTTTAAATTAAATGATACTATTCAAACTTTATTTAGTGCAACAAAAAGTAAGCTAAAATATAAAATGAGAAAACCTATTATTGTAGGTATTTATAACACAGGTTTTGCAGAGTTTGACAAAACAATGTTGATTGGTGACATTAGAGAAATACGTAAAATTAATAGATGGACTGCTGATCAAATTGGAGGATTTGAAGTGTTAATTGATGATTTTGATGAGTTAACTCAAAAAGGAAACGAAATTTATAGTAATATAGGAGCTACTTTAAATAGCATGACTATTGTTGAAAATTACCCATTAATTTTTGAATGGATTAAAATTTTTGACAATAATGTATGGTTTATTATTGGAATTATGATTCTAATAGCAGGAATTAATATGATAACTGCTTTGTTAGTCTTAATTTTAGAAAGAGTACAAATGGTCGGGATTTTAAAAGCCTTAGGAAGTAGTAATTGGAGTATTCAGAAAATATTTTTATACAATGCTTCTTACTTAATCTTAAAAGGATTGTTCTGGGGAAATTTAATCGGAATCACATTATTATTAATTCAAAAGTATTTTAAGGTGATTAGTTTAGATCCTGCAACATACGCAATAGCAACAGTACCTGTTGATATTAATATCTTTGCAATTACAATATTAAGTTTAGGAACATTGCTATTATGTTTTTTAATGTTGATAATTCCATCGTATATTATTACAAAAATAGAGCCTTCAAAATCAATTAAATTTGCATAAAGTAAATTAAAAGTGTTTTTTAGATAAATAAAAACCCACTCGTTATGAGTGGGTTTTTTTATCAAATAATTCAAATAATCTACACATTAAAACCAGTTTACAAAGTTGTTTTCAATCATACCTAGGTATGGTGTAAAATTAAAATAATATTCTAAATATTCTTTAAAATTTAGTTGTTTGACATTTATTTAACGACTAACAGCTTAAATGTTAAGATAAAGCTAATTACTGTGCATGTTTATGTGCTTTGTACGAAGAACGTACTAAAGGACCACTTTCAACATACATAAAGCCCATTTCTAAGCCTAATGTTTCGTATTTTTTAAATTGTTCAGGAGTAATAAATTCTTTAAGAGGTAAGTGTTTTTTACTAGGTTGTAAATATTGTCCAATAGTAATAATATCTAAACCAACAGCACGTAAGTCTTTCATGGTTTGAATAACTTCTTCTTCTTTTTCACCTAAACCTAGCATTATACCTGATTTAGTACGCATTCCTTTATCTTTTAAATATTTTAAAACACCTAAACTTCTGTCATATTTAGCTTGAATACGAACTTCACGAGTTAATCTACGAACGGTTTCCATATTATGAGAAACTACTTCAGGAGCAACTTCTATAATTCTATCAATTAACTTTTCGTTTCCTTGAAAATCAGGAATTAAGGTTTCTAATGTCGTTTTTGGATTAGCTCTACGAACAGCATTTACTGTTTCTGCCCAAATAATAGAACCACCGTCTTTTAAATCATCTCTATCTACCGATGTTAAAACAGCATGTTTAATTTCCATTAATTTAATAGAACGTGCAACTTTTTCTGGTTCATCCCATTCAACCGTTTCAGGTCTTCCTGTTTTTACACCACAAAATCCGCATGAACGGGTACATATATTTCCTAAAATCATAAAAGTAGCAGTTCCTTCTCCCCAACATTCTCCCATGTTTGGGCAACTTCCACTTGTACAAATGGTATTTAATTTATATTTGTCTACTAAACCTCTTAAGTCTGTATATTTTTTTCCAACGGGTAATTTTACACGTAACCATTTTGGTTTTTTTACTCTTTCTGGTAATAATACTGATTCGTTTGCCATTTCGATAAAAAATTGAACAGCAAATTTACAAAGAAAACTGTTATAAATTGATTAAAAACCAAAGACTAAATCCGATTAAAAAAATAATTCCCGTAATACTTAAAATACGTAAAGGTAATTTTGGTTGATTTTTTTTAGGTGTATGTTTTCCTGTTATCAGTAGATAATTAAAAATAGCATAAAATGGCGCTGTTAAAAAAGATAAAATAGTTGCTACTTTAACTAAAAATCCCATATCAGTTAAAAAATAGTTTAAAATAACAAAAGTACCAATGACTAAAAAAAAGATCCAGAAAGAATAATTTAGTTTATTTTTTTTAGGAAATAATAAGTTTGATGCTTTAGTCATTGCTCTTGGTGATGCATCTAAAGTAGTCAGCGTAGTACTAAACATCGTTGTAAATGCTGCGATTCCTATAAATAAATAAGAAAAATCACCTAAATTTTCGGTATATAAATTGATTAATTGTGAAGCAAAAACACTTCCTTTATTAGAAAATGATTCTCCAGATTGATACATAACTAAGGCTCCAAGAACGACAAAACAAACTCCTAAAAAGAAGGTTGCTATGTATCCAACATTAAAATCAAAAACAGCATATTTTGGTTTTATTTGTTCAAAAGTGGTTTTACTTTTTTCAACAGACCATAATGAATGCCAAATAGAAACATCTAAAGGAGCAGGCATCCAACCTAAAAAAGCAATTAAAAAAGTAATTTGAGCAGTTCCACTAGGTAGTATCTGTTGAACATTGAAGCCTTTTTCTGTACTAAATATTGCAACTATTACGGCTATAATAGTACTGATAGTTAATATCAGTATGATATATTTCATTAAATTATCTAGCAGTTTATATTTTCCAATAAGAAGAAGAAGAATACTGATACTTAATATAATGACAGACCAAATAACTAGATTATCTGTAAATCCAAAAATATTAGACGCTAAGCTAGCAGTTACTATTGTAACGGCTGCTTGAATGGTAAACATTGTAGCAAAGTTTAAAATAGAATAACATATTAATACTCCTTTTCCTAATTTTTTGTAGCCATCAAGTAGTGTTTCTCCTGTAGCAGCAGCATAACGAGGACCAAATTGAAAGAAAGGATATTTAAATAGTGTTACAATTAATAATGCCCAAAGTAATCCGAAGCCAAAATCGGCACCAGCTCTTGTTGATTGTACTAAATGAGATACACCTATTGCAGCACCAGCAAATAACAACCCAGGACCAAGTATTTTTGATAGCGATTTTTTCATAAATAAAGGTTGAGAAAAGAGATGACTAGCTTTTTTTAATTAAAAAACTAAATGATAGTAAGTTAAGATTTATTTATTATCTCTGCTAATAATTTTTTAGCTCTTAATAATTTTATTTTAACATTATTCATTGGTTCTCCTATTTTATCAGATATTTCTTTATAACTTAATTCTTGAAAAAATCGTAGATTGATAATTTCTTGATATTTAGGTTTTAACTTTTTAATATCTCTTAATAGCTTCGCTAAGTTTTGCTCTGTTATAAGGTTATCTTCAGGAGAAGGAGCATTATCAATAATTCTAAAAGCGGCTTCTTCTTGTTCTTTAGAAGTATTTAAAATAATTGAAGTATTTTTTTTTCTTAGAGAATCAATATATACATTTTTAGAAATTGCAATTAACCAAGTTTTAAATTGATATGCTTCATTAAAAGTATCAATTTTATCAAAAGCTTTTGAAAAAGTTCTAATTGTAATGTCTTCTGCTTCATTATCATTTCTTGTAATAGATAATTGGTAGTTATATACGTTTCCCCAAAAATTATCTAACAAAAAATTAAAAGAAATTTGATTTCCTTTTTTTGCTTGCTGAATATGTTGAAGTACTTTTTCTTTAGGTATTTCCAAGTTTATAAATTGTATTTAAAATAGGTAAAATAAAAAAACCTATACTTAATAGCGTGGCTAAAATATAGGTTTTTATTAATATTTATATAAACTTATTCTTTGTTGTGTGCAGTATCGTTACAAGAGTCAAATTGATCGGGAGTTTTTCCACAAAAACCACAAGATTCTCCAGTTTCATTTAAAACAGGATTTTGACTAGCACAAGTACCTGCAAATTCGCCATCTTTTTTAGCCCAAATTTTTATAGCGATTCCTGCAAAAGCTAATGCTAATAAACCGATAGTAAGAAAAATTAATTTCATAATTATTAAATTTTATACTGCAAATATACAAACTTCCTTTTTTAGAGGATTATTTTATTGTAGATTTATAAGTGTGACTTTTGAGTTATTTAGGGTCATAAATAAGAGTTAATAATTTTAAACTATAACATATGAAAAAGTATTTAGCAGAATCATTCGGAACATTTTGGTTAGTATTTGGAGGTTGTGGTAGCGCCATTTTTGCTGCTGGTTTCCCTGAATTAGGTATCGGTTTTATGGGCGTAGCCTTAGCCTTTGGTTTAACTGTTTTAACAATGGCATATGCTGTTGGGCATATTTCAGGAGGACATTTTAATCCTGCGGTATCCTTAGGTTTATGGGCAGGAGGTAAGTTTTCGGCTAAAGAATTAGTACCGTATATTATCTCTCAATTAATTGGTGCAATTTTAGCTGGAGGAGCTTTATATTTAATCGTTTCAGGTAAATCAGATTTTGAATCTATTGGTGGTTTTGCTGCTAACGGATACGGGGAATTATCACCAGGAGGTTATAATATGACATCAGCTTTTGCTGCTGAATTTTTATTAACAATGTTTTTCTTATTGATAATTTTAGGAAGCACTAATGAAAGAGCTCCAAAAGGTTTTGCTCCAATAGCTATCGGATTAGGATTAACATTAATACATTTAATCAGTATTCCAATTACTAATACTTCGGTAAATCCTGCACGTTCTATGAGTCAGGCTTTATTTGCTGGTGGAGGTTATTTAGCACAATCTTGGTTATTTTGGGTTGCACCTATAGCAGGAGCAATTGTAGCAGGGTTTATTCATAAAGCATTATTTGATAAAGAATAAATAGTATTAAAATGATATAAAAACATCTTTTTTTAGGTGTTTTTATATTTTTTTGAAGCAATTTCCCGCTTTCCGCACTCGCTTTTTTTGTTTGAAAAAAACAAAAAAGAGCTCAAACAATTGCTTCAATCGGGGCTAGAAATTTTTCCTTACTTATAAAATTGTACTAAAAACTTAAATTTTATCCAAAAAGAGTTTTATAGCTAAAAAATCGAATCTGTCAAACTGAATTTATTTAAGTTTCGCATCCTGATTTGCCGTAGCTCTTCATTTTATGTGATTCTGAAATAAATTCAGAATGACGTTTATATCTTAAAATAAAAATATTTTAAATAATATTTACTTCAATTTCTAAATCAATAGAAAAGGTATCTTTAATAGTTTTTTGAATGTTTTGTGCTAATTTATAAATTTCGATACCTGTTGCATTTCCATAATTAACAAGTACTAAAGCTTGTTTTTCATGCACACCATAATTACCAAATTTTTTACCTTTAAACCCACATTTTTCAATTAACCATCCAGCAGGTACTTTTATTTCTGTGTCTGATACTTTATAACTTGGAATATTAGGGAAATCTTTTTTGATTTTTTCAAACTGTAATTTAGAAATTACAGGATTTTTAAAAAAGCTACCACTGTTACCAATTTTTTTAGGATCTGGTAATTTAGAATTTCTTATTGCTATAACAGCATCAGAAACATTTTTTATAGTTGGGTTTTTAATGTTTTTTGATAAAAATTCAGCTTCAATAGCACCGTAAGAAGTAGTAAGTTTATGGTCTTTTTTTGTAAGTTGAAAACAAACTGAAGTAATAATATATTTATCTTTAGCTATATTTTTAAAAATAGAATTTCGATATCCAAATTTACAATCATCATTAGAAAACGTTACTAATTTTCCTGTTTCAATATCAATAGCTTCTACACGGTTTATAGTATCTTTTACTTCTACACCGTACGCACCAATATTTTGAATAGGACAAGTACCTACATTTCCTGGGATTAAAGATAAATTTTCAATTCCTCCATAATCCTGAGAAACACACCAAAGTACAAATTCGTGCCAATTTTCACCAGCATTTACAGTTATGTAAATATCGTTTTCATTTTCTCTATCAATAGAAATTCCTTTTAAATTTAAATGAACAACAAGTTTTTCAATGTCTTTGGTTAATAGCATATTGCTACCTCCAGAAATTAAAAAAACATCTTTTTCCGATTTTAAAAGTTGTTGTAAACTATAAAGTGAATCAATAGAAATAAAACGTTTGGCATTAACATGAATGCCAAACGTATTATAGTTTTTTAATGATATGTTTTCTTGAATATTCAATGAAACCTATTTTTTGTATTGTTGTAAAGCTATTTTTAAAATCTCTACAGAACGAATTAAATCAACTTTATTTAATACATATGCCATACGTATTTGGTTTTTACCTTCTCCAGCAGTAGAGTAAAATCCACTAGCAGGTGCAACCATAATAGTTTCGTTGTTATCGTTAAAATCCTCTAAAATCCATTGTGCAAAATCATCAGCATCAGCAATAGGTAATTCAGCTACACAATAAAAAGCTCCTTTAGGATTAGCTACTTTTATACCATCAATTTTTTGTAACTCAGAAATTAAAGTATTTCTACGTTCTTGATACTCTTCAATAACTTCATCAAAATAACTTTGAGGCGTGTCTAAAGCTGCTTCACTAGCTAATAAAGCATAAGTAGGAGGGCTTAAACGAGCTTGAGCAAATTTAATAGCAGTATTGATGAACTCTTCATTTTTAGAAACGATACATCCAATTCTTGCTCCACACATACTGTAACGCTTAGAAACAGAATCAATAACAATAGCGTTTTGTTCTAAACCATCTAAAGTCATTACTGAATTGTGCTTTTCACCATCATAAGTAAACTCACGATAAACTTCATCAGCAATTAAAAATAAATCGTGTTTTAAAACGATTTGCTTTAATTTTTCAATTTCAGCTTCGCTATATAAATAACCAGTAGGATTACCAGGGTTACAAATTAAAATAGCTTTTGTTTTTGATGTAATTAATTTTTCAAAATCTTCAATAGCAGGTAACGCAAAATTATCTTCTATTTTAGAAATTACAGGAACAACTTTTACACCCGAAGCAGTTGAAAAACCGTTGTAGTTAGCATAAAAAGGCTCAGGAATGATAATTTCATCACCTGGATCAGTAATACTACCAATAGTAAATAATAACGCTTCAGAACCACCTGTAGTAGCAATAATATTATTTGCGTTTACATGAATATCGTTTTTAGCATAATATGCAGCTAACTTTGTACGGTATTGTTCAGAACCTTCAGAACGTGCGTATGATAATACTTCAATAGTATTATTTTTAACAGCATCTAAAGCTACTTGTGGAGTTTTAATATCTGGTTGACCAATATTTAAATGAAAAACTTTAGTTCCATTTTTTTTAGCAGCCTCTGCAAAAGGAACCAATTTACGAATTGGTGATTGAGGCATAGAATTCCCTTTTATAGAAATAACAGGCATATGATATAATTTATATATTGTTTGATGCAAATTTGCAAAATTTATTTTTAAAAAATAATAAAATTACAGTAATATAAATTTGTATCTTCATATGGAACTTAAAATTAATTACTTTGATAAAAAAACTACTATTATTTTTTACTTTTATTATTAGTGTTTCTTTATTTTCTCAAAAGAATTTTCAGTTTTTTGGAAATCAAACAGAAAAACAAGAAGTGTATTTTAAATTAGTTAATAACTTAATTGTCATTCCTTTGGAGGTTAATGGAAATGAATTATCCTTTATTCTAGATACAGGTGTTGGTAATACATTATTGTTTAATCTGACAAAAAAAGATAGTATAGGATTAAAGAATGTGAAAAAAATAATGCTTCGTGGTTTGGGAGGTGGCGAACCTATAGCTGCATTAACTTCGAGAAAAAATGAACTTAAAATAAATAATATTGTAAGTTCAAATCAAGATTTATTTGTTGCTTTAACCGAAGATTTTAATTTATCGGCTAAAATGGGAACAACTATTCACGGAATTATAGGTTATGATTTATTAAAAGATGTTATCATTAAAATTAATTATAAAACAAAAAAAATTGTCTTTTATAATCCTAAAACATATCAACAAAAAAAATGTAGAAAATGTCAAGAGTTTCCGCTAGAGTTTTATCGTAAAAAACCCTACGTAAATGTTGCCGTTAAAATTGATACAGTTGGTGATTTAATAACTCCTGTTAAAATGTTAATAGATACAGGAGGTACTGATGCAATGTGGTTGTTTGAAAATACAAAAGCCGAAATTAAAACACCTATAAAGCATTTTAAAGATATTTTAGGCGAAGGATTAAGTGGTACTATTTATGGAAATAGAAGTAAAATACCACATATTTCATTAGGTGATTTTTTGATAAAAGAACCTACTGTTTCTTTTTTAGATAAGAAATCTACTCTTAATGCAAGACGTTTTAAAGAGAGAAACGGAAGTATTGGCGGAAATATTTTAAACCGTTTTAAAGTTTGGATAGATTATCCTAATAAAAAAATGATTTTAAAGAAAAATGGTTCTTTGAAAAATGGTTTTTATTATAATATGAGTGGTTTACATTTAGTTAATGATGGACAGGAATTAGTAAAAGAAGAAACAAGTGATAAATCTGTAAATTTTTATAATTCACAAAGTGATAGAAATACAATTTCTTTAATAACAAGATATCATTATAAATTTAAACCTTCTTTTAAAATAGATAAGGTTTTAGAAGGGTCGCCTGCTGATAAAGCTGGTTTACAAGAAGGAGATATTATAAAAAAAATAAATAATAAACCTGCTTATGAATTTGAATTAAATGAAATTACAGCAATGTTCCAAAGTGAACCTTCCAAAAAAATAAAAATGACTGTAAAAAGAGGAGTAAAGAGTCTGAAATTTGAATTTAGGTTAAAAAATAGAATATAAAAAAAGTGCCAATAATATTATTGACACTTTTTTGTTTTATAAGAATAAAAAATATTATTGATTTACAATACTTTTTTCTTTAACAGGAGCAACGTCTTTAGCGATAAATCCTTTAATTTTAATTCTTTTTCTTTTAATTTTAGCATTAGAAATAACCGTTAATGATTTAGAAAAACCTCCTGGTCTTTTAGTATCATAAGAAACTTCAATTTGACCTTTTTGTCCTGGCATAATAGGAGCTTCAGGTTTTTTAGGAACTGTACATCCGCAAGAAGAAACTACATCTTTAATAATAAGAGGTTCATCACCTACGTTTGTAAATTCAAAAGTACGTTTTCCTTCTGATGCAATAGCTACCTTTCCGTAGTCGATAGTTTCTGTTTCAAATTTAAATTCTTGAGCGCTTACTGTTAATGTAATAAAACATATAGCTACAAATGATAAAATTGTTTTCATAATTGGTAAAGTTTATTTTAAGGGGGTTAGTCCGTTACAAATTTAATATTTTTTTTTTTAGTTAAAAAAACCAACATCTAATTTTTTGTACTTCTATAGATAATTGTATTTTTGTTTTTTTAATTTCAAAAATAATGCCAAACTTAAGTAAGCTTAATACTTAAGGCATAAATATACATAAAACATATGAATATTCCATCAAAATACGATTCTAAAGAGGTAGAAGGAAAGTGGTACGATTACTGGATGAAACATAATTATTTTCATTCAGAAGTAGATGAGCGAGAACCTTATACCATTGTAATACCACCACCTAACGTAACAGGAGTATTACATATGGGACATATGTTAAACAATACAATTCAAGATGTTTTAATACGTCGTGCACGTTTACAAGGTAAAAATGCTTGTTGGGTTCCTGGAACTGATCATGCATCAATTGCTACTGAAGCAAAGGTTGTTGCAAAGTTAAAAGAACAAGGAATTGATAAAAATGATTTAACTCGTGAAGAATTCTTGGCACATGCTTGGGAATGGAAAAATGAGTACGGTGGAATTATTTTAGATCAATTAAAAAAATTAGGTGCTTCTTGTGATTGGGAACGTACAGCTTTTACTATGGATCCTGCATTGTCGGAATCTGTAATTAAAGTTTTTGTTGATTTATATAATAAAGGCTTAATTTACCGTGGTTATAGAATGGTAAATTGGGATCCTGAAGCAAAAACTACTTTATCTGATGAAGAAGTTATTCATGTTGAAAAACAAGGAAATCTTTATTATTTAGAATATAAAATTGAAGGTTCTGATGAAAAATTAACAATTGCAACTACACGTCCTGAAACTATTTTTGGAGATTCTGCAATTTGTATCAATCCAAATGATGAGCGTTTTACTCATTTAAAAGGAAAGAAAGCAATTGTTCCTTTATCTAATAGAGTAATTCCTATTATTGAAGATGAATATGTAGATATTGAATTTGGTACTGGATGTTTAAAAGTTACTCCAGCACACGATGAAAATGATAAAGTTTTAGGAGATAAGCACAAATTAGAAGTAATTGATATTTTTAATGATGATGCTTCTTTAAACTCTTTCGGATTACATTATCAAGGAAAAGACCGTTTTGTAGCTCGTAAATTAGTAGCCAAAGAATTAGAAGAAAAAGGAATTTTAGTGAAAACTGAAGTTCATATTAATAAAGTAGGAACATCAGAAAGAACAAAAGCTGTTATAGAACCAAGATTATCAGATCAATGGTTTTTAAAGATGGAAGATTTAGCAAAACCTGCTATTGATGCTGTTTTAGGTGAAGATAGCGAAGTTAAATTATATCCAAAGAAATTCGAAAACACGTACCGTCACTGGATGGAAAATGTACGTGATTGGAATATTTCTCGTCAATTATGGTGGGGACAACAAATTCCTGCTTATTTCTACGGAGATGGAAAAGAAGATTTTGTAGTTGCTGAAAGTATTGACGAAGCTGTAGTTTTAGCAAAAGAAAGAACTGGAAAAGCCGATTTAGTAGCAACTGATTTAAGACAAGATGAAGATGCTTTAGATACTTGGTTTTCTTCTTGGTTATGGCCAATGTCTGTTTTTGATGGAATTAATAATCCTGAAAACGAAGAAATTAAATACTATTATCCAACAAACGATTTAGTTACTGGTCCAGATATTTTATTTTTCTGGGTAGCTCGTATGATTGTTGCAGGATACGAATATAAAGATGAACGTCCGTTTGAAAACGTTTATTTAACAGGTTTAGTACGTGATAAACAACGTAGAAAAATGTCTAAATCGTTAGGTAATTCACCTGATGCTTTAAAATTAATTGAAGATTATAGTGCCGATGGTGTTCGTGTAGGTTTATTATTAAGTGCTGCTGCGGGTAACGATTTAATGTTCGATGAAGATTTATGTAAACAAGGAAAAGGATTTTCAAATAAAATTTGGAATGCATTCCGTTTAGTTACAGGTTGGGAAATTGATGCAACTATCGAACAGCCTGAATCAGCAAAAATTGGTTTAGAATGGTATGCTGTTAAATTTCAAACTGTGTTAGCTGAAATTGAAGATCATTTTTCTAAATATCGTTTATCAGATGCTTTAATGGCTATTTATAAACTAATTATGGATGATTTTTCTTCATGGTTATTAGAGGCTGTAAAACCAGCTTATCAACAACCAATTGACAAGAAAACATTCGACGCCGTAATTGCTGTTTTTGAAGAGAACTTAAAAGTATTACATCCGTTTATGCCTTTCTTATCAGAAGAAATTTGGCAACATATTGCAGATAGAACTCCAGAAGAAGCTTTAATAATAGCTAAATATCCTGAGCTTAAAGAAGTGGATACAGCTATAATTAGTGAATTTGAGTTTGCTACAGAAGTAGTATCAGGAATTAGAAATATCAGAAAAAATAAAAATATTTCATTTAAAGATGCTATAGAATTATCAGTTGTAAATAATGAAGATTTTACAAATAAATTTGATATTTTAATTCAGAAATTAACTAATGCATCAGTAATTAATTATGTTTCTGATAAGGTTGATGGAGCTTCGTTTAGAGTAAAATCAAACGAATATTTTATTCCTGTAGCTGAAGAAGAAATCGATGTAGCGGCAGAAACTATCAAATTAAATGGAGAGTTAAAAAGAGCAGAAGGTTTCTTATTCGGAATTCAAAAGAAATTATCAAATGAGCGTTTTGTAAGCAATGCACCAGATCAGGTTATTGTTATAGAGCGTAAAAAAGAGTCAGATACTTTAGCGAAGATTGAAACTATTAAAAGTAGTTTAGCTTCTTTAAAATAATTTTTTTAAAGAAAAAGCTCTGATAATTTTTACAATTATCAGAGCTTTTTTTATGTTTATTTTGATTAGTTTTTATCAACAATATCTCCAGAACCAATTGACTTTACTTTTATGTTTTTAGGATAACCTTTATAGCAAATGCTTCCTGACCCTGTAATATCTCCTTTAATTTCTTTATTAACTGTAGTTTTCATATTTCCAGATCCTGTAATATTTGCTTTTAAATATTGGGTGTTTAAATTATATGCTTTTAAGCTTCCTGAGCCAACCAAATAGTTTTCAAAAGCAGTTGTATGACCTGTTAAATTAATGTTTCCAGATCCACTAATTGAAGTTTTTACAGTATTTGTATTTACATCAGCAGTAATATTACCTGAACCGTTTAAATCAAAAGAGATAATATCTGATTTAATTATTTTTTTAATATTAAGATTACCTGAACCGTTTAAAGAAGCTTTTTTAATTGATTGAAAAGGAACTGTAATAATTAAGTTATTCATTGTGTTAATATTGGTATTTTCTTTAAATTTAATAATTAAAAGTCCTTTTTTTACATAAGTTTCTATAAAAGGAAGTATATCCTCTTCTCCTTTTAGAGTTATTGTTCCTTTGTTACCATCAATTAAATTAACGTTAAAAGAACCATTAACATATACTTTATCAAAAGAAGATATAGTACGAGTTTTAGTAATGGTATTTCCTTTAATTTTGTTAGAACCCCACCAGTTTTGTGCATTACTAGAAATTGATACTAAAACGATAATAAATGTAATTAAATGTTTTTTCATGATTAAAATTTGATAAGATTATTTTTTTAGAGATAAATGTAGTTATTCATTTAACTTAATTGAAATGCCTCCATAATTCGACTTTATATTTACGTTTGAATTTGTCTCATTACCAAAAATACCTTCGTAATATTTTGTGGAGTTTTTTTCAATACTTTTAAAAATTGTTGTTTTTTCTTTAGGATATCTGAGGTTAGCATATGTTAAATTTATTTTAAAATTGAAATTATTTTCGATATTTGCACCTAGTTTTATACTTGTATAATTACCATCAATTATAATTTTATCGAAATCTTTTTTTAGATTTTCAATTTTAATTGTACCATAATTTGATTTAAGTGTTAGGTTCTTTTTTAAAGTTTTAATTTTAATATTAGTGTAATCAGAATTACTTGTAAATTGAGTTATATTATTAGCGGATAAACTTCCGTAATCACTATTAAATTTAAGGTTTTCTATTTTTCCTATTTTTATAGTGGAGTAATCATTGTTAACAATTAATGATTTAGAATTATTAATCGTTAATTTAGAATAATCGATATTTACATTACCCGATTTAATGAAATTAATTTCAGAGTTTTCACAATAATCTAGGTTAATATTATTAGACTCATTTAATAATTCATCAATTTCTACATTACCATAATCACAATTAATATTTACTTTCCCTTTTATACGATCAAGTTCGATATTACCATATTTATTGTTTAAATCGGCATTATTTGTTAGAGGAATTTTTATGTGATAATTTATTTTATAATTTATATTATTATTTCCCCATGACGACCAATTAAATTTTGAATTTTCAATTTTAGTACTTGCTTTTACTAAGTTATTTGAAGATTCAAATAGGACATTAATCGCATTTAATTTGTTTTTAATATTATTTATATTATCTCCTTTTACGATTATTTTAACTTCAATTACTATATGATTCTTATCCCAACTGCTAACTTGTATATTTCCGTATTTATTACTAACATATAGCGTAGCGTTTTTATTTACAGAAAAATTTTTATGAATTGTTTTAGTTTCTTCATACTTTTTATCATTATTTGCTACTAAAATGTTGGGTATAAAAAATAACAACACGATTAATTTATATAATTTCATCATCTTTTATTTTTAATTTTTTAGAATTATTATGTACTTCTAATTGTGTAAAAAGTGTTTCTAAAACCTTTAAACGCTGTTGGTAATTTAGAATCATTTGTCTAATTATTTGTTTTTTATTTTCGTTTTTAGAAAGATCATTTATTAGCCCATTGTAGCGATTTTCTAAATCTTCAATTTTTTCAAAGGAATCTTCTATCAAAGTTTCAGTATCAATGTTTCTATATTGTTCAATTTCTTTTAATTCTTGATTTATTGTTGAAACAAAAAAGTGTTGTGTTTCTGCCATTTTTGGTGATACATTAGCTAAGTTATACCTTTTATTTTGTTGATAACTAAATAAGTAAAAGCCTAAAATTAAGGTTATGGATGCTGCAATATTCATCCACAGTATATTGGTTTTTTTCTTTTTTTTAGCTTCTTTTAATTTTTTTGAAAAACGATTTGAATGCCCAATGTGAGGTTCCAATATATCGAAATCATTTTCATCGAAAAATTGATGTAATTTATCTTCCATATATTTGATTTTTTGTTATTTTAGTAAGTATTTCTTGCTTTAATTTTTTTTTAGCTCTTGATATTGTTGTACGTACATTTTCGTTTGTATAATTTAATATTTGAGATATTTCTTCATAATCATAGCCTTCAATTAAATTTAAAGTAAGTATTATTCGGTAATTTTCTTTTAACTTAAGTAAACAATTCATAACCTGTTTTACATCTAAAGATGTATAATCTATTTCTGGTTCTTCTATTTCAGAATTAGGAATAACTTCCATTTTTACTGTTTCATAACGATTGTTTTTCTTTAGCTGTGTAAGACTTTTATTAATTACGATCCTTTTTAGCCAAGCACCAAAAGTAACTTCACCTTTAAATGTATTCAATTTAGTGAAAGCAGTTAAAAAAGCTTCTTGAATTATATCTTCAGCTTCAAGACTATTTTTTAAAATACGAAAAGCTGTGTTATACATAGCTTTATAGTAACTATTATACACTTGTATTTGTGCAGAGCGATTGCCTTTTTTACAGTGTGCTATTAATTGATCGATATGTTTTTTTTTAGTATTTAAAGCTATCATTCTATATTAAAGACAATACCGTTTTTTTAATGTGACAGTTTATTTAGATAAAAGTAATTTTTTATTTTAAATGATAAAAAAAGGAATGTTAAATTAACAGTATCAGAAGATAACAATACGTATAAACTGAATCAAAATATGTATATTTGGCATAATGATTGACAGTATAAAAATTATAGAATGTCCTCGTGATGCGATGCAAGGAATAAAAAGTCATTTTATTTCTACCGAGGCAAAGGCAAAATATATCAATTCCTTATTAAAAGTAGGTTTTGATACCATTGATTTTGGAAGTTTTGTATCACCTAAAGCAATTCCTCAAATGAGGGATACTGCTGAGGTTTTATCAAAGTTAGATTTATCAAAAACAAGAAGTAAATTATTAGCAATTGTAGCGAATGTTAGAGGTGCAAATGATGCAGCTCAATTTGAAGAGATTGATTATTTAGGATATCCTTTTTCTATATCTGAGAATTTTCAAATGCGTAACACACATAAAACAATTGAACAATCGGTAGATACTTTAAAAGAAGTATTATCTATTGCTAATAGAAGTAATAAAGAAGTTGTGGCATATATGTCAATGGGTTTTGGAAACCCTTATGGAGATCCGTGGAATATAGAAATTGTAGGAGAATGGACAGAAAAATTATCTAATTTAGGTGTTAAAATTTTATCTTTATCCGATACCGTTGGTAGTTCAACTCCTGAAGATATAAATTATTTATTTTCAAATTTAATACCTAGTTACCCTGAAATAGAGTTTGGTGCTCATTTACATACTACGCCTGAAAAATGGCATGAAAAAGTAGATAGTGCTTTTAAAGCAGGATGTAAACGTTTTGATGGAGCAATAAAAGGTTATGGAGGTTGTCCAATGGCAAAAGACGAGTTAATAGGTAATATGCCTACGGAAAAATTATTATCCTATTTTAATGTCCAAAAAGCTGAAACAAATTTAAAACCAATGAGTTTTGAAAGTGCTTATAATAAGGCTCTTGAGCTCTTTAAAATATAATATGAAGTTTAAAAACAGTATTTTTTTATTATTTTTAGTATCCCTTAGTCAAATTATTTTTAGTCAAGAGTCAATTGATGAGCGTATTGGTGTTTGGCAAATATCCGATGGTGTTTTAGTTGTAAATCAGTCAAATAAAAATGATTTGGCAAATGATTATTGGAAAGAATTTTATAGGATTTTCCCTAAAGAATTGACTAGAAAATATATTAAACGTATTGTTTTAATGACCGATGGAGTAGATGAGAAAGTTGGTGCTTTAGTATCTTTAAATTCTAGAAATGATAAATGGCAGTTAGAAATAGATGTTAGAGATGTAAACCTTAAAACTAGGGATAAAAAAAGGTTGTATGAGTCTATTTATACGATGGTACATGAATTTGGTCATTTATTAACTTTAAATAAAACTCAAATTAGACCAACGACTAAAAGAGAACAAGGCGAAGGTGACTTATATTTAACTAATGAAGGTGAAGCTTATAGAAAAAGTTACATCAATAGGTTTGTAAATTTATTTTGGAAAGGCAAATTATTAAGTAGATGGGATGTAATTCAGCGAGATTATTGTTATACAGAAGATAATTGTGTAGATAAGTTATTTGATTTATACGAAAATAATTCTTCTGAATTTTTAACAGATTATGCCGCCGAAAGCCCTGAAGAAGATATTGTTGAAAGTTGGACAGCCTTTGTTTTAAGACCACGAATAAGAAAACCAAAGACTATTGCTCATAAAAAAAGGAACTTTTTTTACCAGTTTCCTGAGTTAGTTGCTTATAGAAAAACAATCAGACAAAATACACGTAAATATCTTCATTAGAATTTGTAAATTTGATTTATAAAAAAAGAATCAATGAAACAAGTTAAATTTTTATTAGCAACTATAATAATTTTTTTTATTATTGGTTGTAGTTCACAAAAACACACACAGAGTTCATCAAAAGCTGTTTATCAATTTAATAAACAAGCAGAAAAAACATATTTTAATATACTTCAACTAAATGATGTTTACGAAATAGCTCCTATTCAAGGAGGTAAATTTGGTGGTATGGCGAGAGTCGAAACTGTACATCAAAACTTATTAAAAGAAAATAAAAATACAATGCTTGTTTTGGCAGGTGATTTTTTAAACCCATCTTTAATTGGGACCATGAAAGTTGACGGATCTCGTGTTAAAGGTAAGCAAATGGTTGAGGTAATGAATGCAATGAACTTTGATTTTGTTGCATTTGGTAATCATGAATTAGATTTAAGTTATAATAGTTTACAAGAAAGATTAAATGAAAGTAATTTTGACTGGATTTCATCAAATGTATTACATAATAAAGAAGGTAAACATTATTATTTCCAAAAGATAATTAACGGTAAAAAAGAAAACTTAGAAGATTCTTATATTAAAGAATACTTAAATCCTGATGGATCTATATTAAAAGTAGGTTTTATAAGTGCTTGTATTCCTTCAAATCCTAAAAGCTATGTTTATTATGGTGATGTTTATGAAGAAATAAAAAGAGCATATAGAGAAATTAAAGATAAAGTAGATGTTGTTATTGGTTTAACACATTTAACAATTGAACAAGATAAAAAAGTAGCAGAATTATTGCCAAATGTTCACTTAATAATGGGAGGGCATGAACATACTAATAGTTACGATAAAGTAGGTAATGTAGTTATTACAAAAGCAGATGCGAATGCTAAAACAGTATACATACATCGATTTGAATATGATTCAGCAACTAAAAAAATTCAATTAAAATCAGAGTTAAAAGAAATTAATAATAAAATTCCTAAAGATAAAAAAGTAGGTGTTATTGTTGATAAATGGCAAAATATTTTAAAAAATAAAATTCAAGATATTGTATCGAATCCATATGAAATTATCTATAAAACTAAAATCCCTTTAGAAGCAAGAGAAACACCTATTAGAAGTGAGCAAACAAGTATGGGTGAAATTATAGCAAAAGCAATGAGTTTTTCTTATGATGATACTGTTGATTGTGCACTAGTAAATGGAGGGTCTATTCGTATTGATGATAGATTATTCGGAAAAATAAGTGTGATTGATATTTTTAGAGTTTTACCTTATGGAGGTGCTGTTTTAAAAGTTGATATAAAGGGAGGTTTATTGAAAGAAGTTCTAGAATATGGGCAAAATGCAATAGGTACTGGAGCTTATTTACAACGTTATAATGCTAGTAAAAAACAAGATAAATGGATTATTGGTACTAATGTTATAGATGAAAATAAAATTTATAAAGTAGCATTTTCTGATTATTTATTAAAAGGTTTAGATATTCCTATGTTGAATGAGAAAAACAATAATGTATTATCTGTTTACAAACCCAAAAATTCCGAATTAACTTTTGATATAAGAAAGGCAGTAATTAGCTATCTTAAAAAGCAGTAATTCTTGTGTTTTTTCATTAATTATTACTTTTATTTAAAATAAGTCTTAATAAACTTTGTTTAATTGATTAACTATTTTACATTTGCAACCGTAAAATAAATAGTTATTTAAAATAAATCTTAATAAAAATGAGAAAAATTATTCTTTCAGCATTGGTTTTATCAACCTTAGTATTCACATCTTGTTCAAATGAAAAAAATACTCCTGAAGTTTTAAATTCAGTGGAAACACCTGTTGCTTATGATTTTGAAAATGTTAGTTTTTCAGGTCAAGTAACACGTTTAAAAATGGCAGATGAATTAAAAACAGCCTTAGGTAAAAGTAGTTTTGCTATTACAG
Source organism: Tenacibaculum salmonis (assembly GCF_041053065.1). NCBI lineage: Bacteria > Pseudomonadati > Bacteroidota > Flavobacteriia > Flavobacteriales > Flavobacteriaceae > Tenacibaculum > Tenacibaculum salmonis. The sequence goes on from NZ_JBFCVV010000001.1 coordinate 367,295, forward strand.
GAGATGTTTCTGCTTCAGATGCATTGACAAAATTAAACAATATGTTTGCTGATGGAACTGGTTTTTCTGATAAAGAATTAGTAGGTAAAAAATTGCGAGTAACTGTTGCTTCAGGTACTAATTCAATATTAACATCACCACAAAGTGATGAGTTACGTGTTAAAATGGATGGTTGGATTAAAGAGTTTGCAGAGGTAGTTGTTCCTGCAAAAGCAGTAGATGCTTCACAAGGGGTTGCTGGTAACTTAGATGGAAAAAGATATGTTAATGCAAATGGTTTAGAAGCTAATCAGGCAGTTGCTAAAACTATGATTGGTGCTATTATGTTAGATCAAATTGTAAATAAATATGTATCGAAAGATTATTTAGCAGGTGCAACTGCAGATAATGATGCAAATAAACCATATAAAGAAGGTGTTAAATATACTAAGTTACAACATGCTTGGGATGAAGCTTATGGTTATGTTTTTGGTTTAGAAGATAATACTAAGAATCCAGTAAATAGTACTGATGCTAGAAAAGGTTTTTTAAATTCGTATTTAAAAACTGTTGAGTCTGATGAAGATTTTAAAGGTATTTTTGATAAAATAAATAATGCATTTAAAAAAGGAAGACAAGCAATAGTTGTTAAAAATTATGAGGTAATGCAAGAGCAAGCAGTTGTTTTAAGAGCTGAATTATCTAAAGTTATAGCAGTGAAAACTGTATATTATTTACTAAAAGGAAAAGGTACAAAAGATGCTAGTACATTACATGCCTTATCTGAAGCTTATGGTTTTGCACATGCAATGAAATTTGCACATGCTAATGGAAAACAAATAGGTGCAATGATGGATAGTACTATTACTACTCTAGAAGAAGGTGAATTTGGTCTTTGGTCAGTATCTGATGAAGATTTACAATCTTTAGCTGTTAAGTTAGCTAGTTATTATGGTTTTACAGTAGATGAAGCTTTATAGTAGTTATTAAGGAAAATATTGAAAAAAATAGCTGTTTTATATAGCTATTTTTTTTATTTTTGTTCTTATTTAGATTAATAAGAAATAAACAATTTATAATGAAAAATTTAATATATATCGCTTTTGTTTTTATCTTGGTTGGTTGTGGTTCTGATGGCAGTGGAAACACACCTTCAAACCCTGATAGCTTTAAAAGAAAAGAAATGCTAACTTTTTGGGCAGAACAAATTATTATCCCTGGTTACACTGACTTCAATACAAAAACAAATGAGTTAAATACAACTGTGCAAACATTTACAACTACACCTACAGTAGAAAATTTAAATTTAGCCAGAGATGCATGGAAAAAAGCATACATCGCTTGGCAAAAAGTGTCTATGTTTCAAGTAGGAAAGGCACAAGATTTAAATATGGTAAATTGTATGAATACAATACCAGCGAGTACTGAAAAAATAACATCATACGCTATATCTGGTACATATAATTTAGAATCACCAAACTTATATGCTGTTCAAGGTTTTCCTGCTTTAGATTATTTATTAAATGGTTTAGGTACAGATAATGAAACAGTTATTTTTTATACATCAGCAACTAATGCTATTGAATATAAAACATATTTAAATGATATAACTAAAAGAGTTGCCGATTTAACTAAAATGGTTTCTGATGATTGGACTGGAAGTTACAAACAAACTTTTATTGATAATGACGGATATACAGATGTAAGTAGTGTTGATAAATTAGTGAATTTTTACATTATTCCTTTTTTCGAAAAAGAGTTAAGAGATAATAAAATAGCAACACCTTCAGGAGCTAGAACAGGTGAAACTGAATCAGAAAAAGTAGAAGGATATTATAATAGAAATATTTCTAAAGAGCTTTTTACAACAGCATTATTAGCTACTAAAAACTTTTTCAAAGGAATAGGAAACAATGGTGTTGAAGGTAAAAGTTTACAACAATATTTAGAGTTTTTAAAACGTAAAGATTTAGTTGATATAATTAATGCCAAATTTGATGATATAGATAATAAAGCTACATTGTTAAATGATGATTTTGCAAGTCAAATTGAGTCAGATAAAACAGTTTTTTTAAATACATATGATTCTTTACAATCATTATTAAAAAGTTTTAAACCTGATATGATGAGTGCTTTGAGTATTAAAAATAATTCTACGGATGCAGATAATGATTAAAGGTATTCAACAATACTTGAAAAAAAATACGGAAGCCGCTCCATTAGCTGTTTTCCGTATTTTTTTTGGTTTTATGATGCTTTTAAGTTTACTGCGTTTCACTTATAAAGGTTGGATTGATCAATTATATATTCAACCTAAATTTGCCTTTTCTTTTTATGGTTTTGAATGGATAAAACCTCTAGGAAATTACACTTATATAATATTTTTAATTTGTGCAATTTCAACAATATTAATAACTATTGGTTATAAATATAAAACCGCAGTTTTAGTGTTTTTTCTAAGTTTTTCTTATATAGAATTAATGGATAAAACATATTATTTAAATCATTATTACTTTGTTAGCTTAATCGCTTTTATCTTATTTTTTTTACCAGCAAATGCTTATTTTTCTTTAGATGCAAAATTGAATGAAAAAATAAGTTATCAAAAAATACCAAATTGGACAATTGATTGTTTAAAATTAATGTTAGCGATTGTCTATTTTTATGCAGGTTTAGCAAAATTAAATTCAGATTGGTTATTTAGAGCATCTCCATTAAATATTTGGCTTCCTATACAGAATAATTTACCTTTAGTCGGTGTTTTTATGCCAAAAACATGGTTTCATTTTGCCATGAGTTGGTCAGGTGCTATTTACGATTTAACAATTCCTTTTCTATTACTTTATAAAAGAACTCGTTTATATGCCTTTATAATGGTTGTAATATTTCATGTTTTTACAAGGATATTATTTTCAATAGGTATGTTTCCTTATATAATGATTGTTTCTACAATTATATTTTTCGATGCAAAGGTGCATCATAAAATATTAGCTATATTTGCATCTTTTTTTAAAATATCTAAAACTTATTTTGATCAAAATAAAGTTCTTTTTAAAGCGAAAAAACAACAAGTAATACTTAATGTATTAGCTGTTTTCTTTGTTTTTCAAATCTTATTTCCTTTCAGATATTTATTATATCCTGGAGAATTATTTTGGAATGAAGAAGGATATCGTTTTTCTTGGAGAGTTATGCTAATAGAAAAAGCAGGATTTGCAGAGTTTAAAATAGTCGATAAAGAAACCAAACAGCAATTTTATATCAATAATAGAGAATATTTATCTGCTATTCAAGAAAAGCAAATGAGTTTTCAGTCAGATTTTATACTGCAATTTGCACACTTTTTAGGTGATACTTATAAACAAAAAGGAATGAAGAATCCACAAGTTTTTGTAGATAGTTATGTTACATTAAATGGCAGATTAAGTACAAAATTTATAGATTCTAAAATAGATTTATATCAACAAAAAGAAAGTTTTAAGCACAAAAACTGGATTATACCATTTAATCATGAAATTAAAATTAAAGGATTATAGTATTCTTATAATAGCAATACTTACTTTTTCTGCAACTTTTGCACAATATACCGTATCAGGAAAAGTATTAAATTCAAAAGGAAAAGGTATTAATAGTGTAGAAGTATATAGTGCTAATAGCGGTGTGTTAATAAAAACAAATGCTACTGGTAATTACGAAATAACTGATTTGCCAAAAGGAAACATAAAACTTGTTTTCTTTTCTTATAATTATAATATTGTAGAAAAAGAGATTAATTTAACGGCAGATTCAAAGTTAAATATTACGCTTGATTATATTGGTGAAGAGTTATCTGAAGTTGTAATTAATCAAAGACAACGTAAAGTTTTTGCCTTAAAAAGATTAAAAAAAGTAGAAGGAACTGCTATTTATGCAGGTAAAAAATCAGAAGTAGTTTTATTAGGTGAAACAATTAGTAATAAAGCAGCAAATAATGCACGTCAAATTTATAGTCAAGTAGTTGGATTGAATATTTATGAAAATGATGATGCTGGTTTACAATTAAATATTGGTGGTAGAGGTTTAGATCCTAATAGAACATCAAACTTTAATACGCGTCAAAACGGATACGATATTAGTGCCGATGTTTTAGGATATCCTGAAAGTTATTATACGCCTCCTGCTGAAGCTTTAAAAGAAATACAAGTTGTACGTGGTGCAGCTTCATTACAATATGGAACTCAATTTGGTGGTTTACTTAATTTTAAATTAAATGAACCAAATAAAAATAAAGAATTTGAACTTGTAACAAGACAATCTACAGGATCTTTTGGATTGATAAATTCATTTAATAGCGTAGGTGGTACTATCGGTAAAACAGGATATTATGGATATGCTAATTACAAACAAGGTGATGGATTTAGACCTAATTCAGAATTTACTTCTATCAATATTTATGGGCATGTAAATCATAAATTATCAGAAAAAACAACCTTAACTGTTGAAGCTACTTATTTAAATTATTTAGCAAAACAAGCAGGAGGATTAACCGATACAATGTTTAATGAAGATCCTACACAAAGTAATCGTTCAAGAAATTGGTTTCGTGTAAATTGGAATTTATGGGCTGTAAAATTTGATCATGATTTTAATGAAAAAAGCAGATTAAGTGTTAATTTTTTCGGTTTAGATGCATCAAGAAAAGCGGTAGGTTATAGAGGTCAATATAAATTTCCTACTTTAAATCCTATATCAGCAGAAGATGAATTATTATTTGACAATCAATATGATGTTAGAGATTTAGTATCAGGTACTTTTAAAAATTGGGGAGTTGAAACACGTTTTTTATCAGAATATAATCTCGGAAATCAAAAAAATATTTATTTATTAGGAGTTAAATATTATCAAGCAAGAAATTCAGAAGTACAAGGAGAAGGTACTAGAGGTGTAGATGCTGATTTTACACTTGTTCCATCTGAAAGTTATCATAATTCTGATTTTGTTTTTCCTAATAAGAATTTAGCAGTATTTGGTGAACATATTTTTAATGTTACCGATAAAATATCAATTACGCCAGGTTTTCGTTTTGAGTATATAAAAACAGAAAGTGATGGAACATATAGAGCTATTATTAGAGATGGAGCAGGAGATGCTGTAGCTTTTGAAGATGCTACTGATAATCGAGTAAAAGAAAGAAATTTTGCGTTATTAGGTATTGGAGCAAGTTATAAACCATCTAATTCTTTTGAAATGTATGGTAATGTATCTCAAAATTACAGATCGGTAACATTTAATGATATTCGTACAGTTAGCCCTAGTTTTGTTGTTGATGAATTTATTGAAGATGAAAAAGGTGCTACAGGTGATGTTGGTTTTAGAGGGCGTTGGAATAATATAATATCTTATGATATTAGCGGATACGGACTTTATTATAATAATAGAATAGGTTTAGTTATTGAAGATGAAGGAGAGCATAAAGGAGATAGATTACGTACTAATATTGGTAATGCTTTTATCTATGGATTTGAAAGTTTAATTGATGTGAATTTAGCAAATGCTCTTAATTTAGATACTAATTATTCATTAAGTGTTTTTAATAATTTAGCCTTAACTAAATCAGAATATACCGAATCTGTTTATAAAAATGTAAAAGGAAAAGAAGTAGAATTTATTCCTTTTATAAACCTAAAAGCAGGTACTAAATTTGGATATAAAAATTTCTTAGGAAGTTTACAATTTACTCATTTATCGGAACAATTTACAGATGCAACAAATAGTGGAATTGATGAAGAAGGTAGTAATAGAGAAGGAACTGTTGGTCCAATACCTGCTTATTCAATTGTAGATGCATCTTTTTCATATTCATATAAAAAATGGAAAATAGAAACAGGAGTAAATAATTTGTTAAATCAAAATTATTTTACTCGTAGAGCAACAGGATATCCAGGACCAGGTATTTTACCAGCTTCTCCAAGAAGTTATTATTTAACTTTAGAATTTAAATTATAGTATTTTATGTTGAATCAATCTAAATAACTACATTTGTTTACTTTTAATTAATATTCAATATGAAAAATATAATAATAACTTTAATAATAACTGTAATTTTTGCTTCATGTAAAAAAGAACAGAAAAAAGAAGCAGTAAAACAACAAGAGGTAAACGTTTATACACATCGTCATTATAAAGCAGATCAAGGATTATTTGCTCAATTTGAAAAAGAAACAGGTGTAAAAGTAAACGTAGTAAATGCAAAAGCTGATGAGTTAATGCAAAAAATGACTATTGAAGGAGCGCAATCTCCTGCAGATGTATTAATTACTGTAGATGCAGGTCGTTTAGTTAGAGCCAAAAAGAAAGGTTTGTTACAGTCTGCTACTTCAGATATTTTAAATAAAACAATTCCTGCTCATTTAAAAGATGCCGATAATAATTGGTTTTCGTTAACAAAAAGAGCTCGTGTAATTGTTTATAATCCTGAAAAAGTAAAAGAAGAAGAATTATCTACTTACGAAGCTTTAACTGATGAAAAATGGAAAAATAGAATATTAATTCGTTCATCAGCTAATATTTATAATCAATCATTATTAGCTTCAATAATAGCGAATAACGGAGAAGAAAAAGCTACTGAATGGGCAAATGGAATAGTTGCTAATATGGCACGTTCACCAAAAGGAAATGACCGCGACCAAGTAAAGGCAGTCGTTGCTGGTGAAGGAGATATTGCTATCGTAAATACCTATTATATTGGTAAATTATTAAATTCTAAAAACCCTGAAGAAGTAAAAGTTGCTAACGGAGTTAAAATGTTTTTTCCAAATCAAAATACTAACGGAACACATATTAATGTAAGTGGAGCAGGAGTCGCAAAATATGCACCTAACAAAGCAAATGCTATTAAGTTTATTGAATTTTTAGTAAGTAAAAAATCGCAAGAAGTATTTGCTAAAGCTAATTATGAATATCCTGTGAATAAAGAGGTAGTTGCTTCGGATTTATTAAAATCATGGGGAACTTTTAAAGAAGATACTTTATCATTAACTAAATTAGGTGAGAATAATAAAAAAGCTGTTTTAGTTTTTGATAAAGCTCAATGGAAATAGTTTGTTTTTAATTTAAAAATCAATTAATTTTTGTGAAAAATACTTTTCAAACCATACGAAGAGATACAAACAAATGGTCAATATTTTTATTGATCATTGTTTTGTTTGTGGCAATACCTATACTGACTGTTTTTATTAATTTGTTTTATGGTCCTGGTGAAACTTGGAATCATTTAGTTGTTCATTTGTTACCAAATTATGTTCAGAATTCTGTTTTACTGATAATCGGTACAGGTATTTTAACATTGATTTTTGGTGTTTCATCGGCTTGGATTGTTTCTCGATATCATATTCCGTTTAGAAAGCAATTGGAATGGTTATTAATTCTTCCTTTAGCAATTCCGTCTTATATTACAGCATATGCTTATGCAGGTTTTTTTGATTATGGCGGTATTATAGAAAATATATTTCATGTTAAAATTGATGTAATGAATCACGTAGGATTAATTTTTGTCCTAAGTATTTCATTGTATCCTTATGTATATGTTGCTTCAAGGTCTTTCTTTTTGAATCAATCAAATAATATAATTGAAGCATCAAAAATATTAGGTGCAGGAGAACGAAAAACATTTTTTAAATTGATTCTTCCTTTAGCACGTCCTGCGTTTATTGGCGGATTAATTTTAGTATTAATGGAAGTTTTAAATGATTATGGAGCAGCTAAATATTACGGAATAAGTACTTTTACAACGGGTATTTTTAGAGCGTGGTTTTCTTTGGAAGAACCAGAAACAGCTATTTATTTATCAGCAATTTTAGTAATTATAATATTTTTGTTAATCACTATTGAAAAATGGCAACGAAGAAAAATAGGCTATTTTAATGCGACAAAAAATCATCAGAAAGTAAAAAGAGAATTTATATCAACTAGATTAAAAATAATATTTTTTATAATTGCTTTTATACCTGTTTTATTTGGGTTTTTAGTGCCTTTATTTCAGTTATTATATTGGGCATCCTTAACTTATAAAGAAGTTTTTACTTCTGAATTTTTAGTGATTTCTCTTCAAAGTTTTGGTATTGCAATGTTGTCGGCAATTTCTACGGTACTTTTTGCATTGTTTTTAATATTTTTTTCAAAATGGAATCGATTATCTTGGATGAAATCCATCGCAAAAATAGGCGTTTTAGGATACGCAATTCCAGGAGCAGTAATTGCTGTAGGAGTTTTAATCCCAACGTTATCAATAGATAAATGGTTATTTACTTTTATGAAAAATATATTTGATATAAAAATCGGATTTATTATCAATGGAACTATTATGGCATTGGTATACGCTTATCTTGTTCGTTTTTTGGCGGTGGCGTATAATCCTATTGAATCAAATAGTTTAAAGTTTGGAAAATCATTATCCGAAGCATCAAAAATTTTAGGTGCGAGTACGCTTAAAACATTTATTAAAATTGAATTTCCATTATTAAAACCAGCTATTTTAAGTGCATTTATCTTAGTTTTTGTCGATGTAATGAAGGAATTACCACTTACTTTAATTTTAAAACCATATCATATAAATACTTTGGCGGTTAAAGCTTACGAATATGCAGGCGATGAATTAATTGCAGAAGCATCATTGCCATCATTATTTATTATTTTAACAGGAATAATACCAATATTATTTTTAAATAGATTAATAGCGAAAGAAAATTAATGAAGACTACATTATTAGAAGTAAAAGATGTTAAAAAAACATTTAATAAAGGAAAAGTAGTGGCGTTAAATAACGTTTCTTTTTCTTTATCAAAAGGAAAAATAATAGCTATCGTAGGAGAAAGTGGAAGCGGAAAAACAACTTTAATTCGCTTAATAACAGGTTTAGAAACTTTAGATTTTGGTACTATTTTAATCAAAGAAAAAACAGTTTCATCATCAGCAATTTTTGTAAAACCACAACTTAGAAATATAGGAATGGTTTTTCAGGATTATGCTTTGTTTCCTCATTTTTCTGTTGCTGATAATATTGGTTACGGAATATCTAATTTATCAGATAAAAAAGATAGAATTAAAGAAGTTTTAACTTTAGTAGGTTTATCAGATAAAGAAAATAGTTATCCGCATGAACTTTCAGGAGGACAACAACAACGTGTTGCTTTGGCAAGAGCATTAGCTCCAAAACCAGAGTTGTTAATTTTAGATGAACCTTTTAGTAATTTAGATGTTATTTTAAGAAGTCAATTACGTAAAGATATTTTAGCTATTTTAAAAAAAACAAATACAACTGCAATTTTTGTAACGCATGATATTAAAGATGCACTTGAAGTTTCTGATGAAATAATTGTGTTAAAAAATGGCGTTATTTTACAACAAGGAATAACAAAAGAAGTATATGAAAACCCTGAAGATGGTTACGTAAAATTATTGTTTGAAAATATATAAAACCTAAAATTCACTTTAGGTTTTATATATCTATAATTGAAAAATTAAAAAATATCATCTAAATTAAATAGGGCAAAAAACTCATGAGTTCCGTTTTGATAAGGGCTTATTTTGTTCGTGTATATACTATATCCATAGCCTAAATCGAACCATTTTGTAGCACTTAATTTTCCGTTTATTTGAACAGAATTATTTAAAGAATAAGAAAGTCCTACATTGTATTTTTCTTTGATTTCTAAAGTGGTATTCAAATCAAAAACTAACGGAGTTCCTTGCACAATCGTAATTAATGTAGAAGGCTTTAAATTTAAATAATTGTTTAATTGGATAGTATAACCACTACCAATACTCATATTTAACCTATTTTTATTTTCAGGACTATTAACTTCTTTGTATCGATCATCAAATAATACGGTGTTTATTGTTGCGTGTATATAATATTTTTCATGTATCAATGCAGTACCGAATGCAAAATTAGGGCTAAAATTATTAATAGATTCAGCAAAAAAAGCATCATTTTCTACCTCTGTCTTAATGGTGTTAAATTCACCACTATATAAATTTGCCTGTGCTTTAATACCAAATAATACCTGATGATTTTCGCTAACTTTTAATTTATAAGAAGCATCTAAAGAAATTTGTGTTTGATTAAAAATAAATATTTTATCATTAATAATATTTAAAGCAATTCCGATGTTTTCTTTTAGCGGAATATTTAAAGAAATGGTACTTGTTTTAGGTGCATCAGGTATTCCAGCCCACTGTGTTTTAGAATTTATAAGAATAGAAGTTTTATTTTCCTGCCCCGCAAAGGCAGGGTTTATTAAGTTTAAGTTGTAATTATATAAGGAATAATTTACGTTGTTTTGAGAATAAACACAAAGAGTAAGTATTAATGCGCTTATAAATAATATTTTTCGTAGTAACATTTTTTATTTTTTAATAATTTATTTGTAGCCAACCTTTAAAAATTTGCTCGTTTTTACCAGTGTTAAAAATGAAATAATACGAACCTACAGGAAGTTTTGAATCTTTAGAAATGGTTGCTTTTCCGTTAGATTCTCCATTCCAATTATTTTGATAAGGAGCCGCATCATATACTTTATAGCCAAATCTGTTAAAAACAAATAAGCTATTATTAGGATATGTTGCTTGCACATTTGGCAAAATTTTCCAAGTATCATTTATACCATCATTATTCGGTGAAAATCCTTGTACTAGGTTGGTTGGGTTTGAATTGTTAGTAGGGTTTCCTCCAGTTTCTGATTCAGAACTATCTTTTTTTATGAATTGAACCTCTTCGGTATCAATAATATTGACTTCATTTAATATGCCAGAAATAACAGCTGTTTCTTCATATTCACTACTCGTTAAAAAAGCAGTATAAGAGCCATTATTTTTATCGATAACACTTCCTAAAATACCGGCAGTAGTATTTAATACGACTTTTTGATTTGCATAATTTAAAATAGCACCATTTTTATTATATAATTGAACGGTTATAATACTAGAAGAAACACCGTTGGCTGTAATTTTTTTAGGAGAAGCAGTAATTAATGTTTTTTGTGCTGAAGCGGAAAAATCTTCAGTATTTATTTCGTCAAAATAGAATCGGACAATAGGTAGTTCTTTGCTATAATTTCCATTTCCTGTTTTTTCGCCTTTTTTAAAAACTTCAGAAAGAACAGTTTTTTCTCCAGCGTTATCCCATAAAAAAGAAGGAGAACTTCCACAACCTCCAAAACCTCCTAAAGGTTTATCGTTTTCATTACTAAAATAAACTAATAAATTTTTAGAACCTGTATAGTTGAATTCACTTGCAAAAACAATTTGTGTTTTAGAATTTTCGATTGTACTTCCTCTTCTCCAAGTTATTTCACTATCATATACTTTTGTGAAAGTTGATAAATCAGGTGCTGATGTATCTTCAATTTGAGAAAAATCAACTTCTTTTAAATATATTTTTTGATTTTTAGCCGTATCAAAATTACAATCCTCGTATAAATTACAATCAGCAAAAAAAGCAAGCCCTTTTATTTTACCAGCAGCACTTATTTGTGATGCTTTGTATAACATGCTAGCCCAACTATTTTCTTTTTCGAGAACATAATCATAACGAGCAGGAGCACTTTTAGTGATAGAACTACCACACATTGGTATACCGATAGTAACTTCACTACCTTGTGAATAGATTGTTATTGATAAGAAAGGTAAAATCAGTAAAATTATTTTTTTCATTATTTATTTTTTTTGTTAAAAACAGCCTAACCTCCATTTAAAAGGGTTCTTTGTTTTCTTGTTAAAGTATATGCGTATAAAAAATTCGTGTGTACCGTTGTTGTATTTTGCTATTTCATTTAAAGGGGCTCCATAACTGTAACCCAATTGTAGCCAATCAGTTGTTTTGATAAGAAAATTACCCATTAAAGCAGCATTATATCTATAGGTAAGCCCAAAATCATATTTATTATTGATTGAAAGCATTGAACTAATATCAAAAGAAAGCGGTACTCCTTGTATTACCCTAAATAAAGAAGTGGTCGTTACACCTAAATAATCAGTAAGTTTATGATATATTCCCGCACCAAAATTTGTACGCATTACATTTGATACGCCTACTTTTTCTGTATTATTTTTTCGTTCTTTTAAAATATCTAACATTGAAAAATGAACGAAATAACGTTCATTTCTAATTGCAAAACCAAGAGAAAAATTAGGTAAAACTACCTGTTCATTTTTAGTAAATAAGGGGTCGTTATTTTCAAAAGTTTTAACATTATTAAAATTAGCACCAAAAAATTTTGCAGAAGCTTTTAAACCAAACAATAGCTCATGAGCTACATTTAATTTAACTTTATATGATATATCTCCAGAGATCGTTGTTTCTTTAAATAAATAAAAATTATCTGTAATTACAGCTGCACCAATACCAATGCCTTTTTGAGTAGGCATACTAAATGAAATAATATTAGAATGTATTGAGTTTTCAATACCAGCCCATACTTTTTTATAATTAGAAGCTATTTGAGTTTGATTGTTTTTTCCTGTAAAAGCAGGATTTATAAGGTTTAAACTATGGTTGAAAACGGAAAAATCAGCTGTATTTTGACTACTCAAATTATTAATAACACCTAGTGTTGTTAGCAATAAAAATAAAAAACTTTGAATAATAGTGATTCTTTTCATGCTTAATAATTAATATAAACCCAACCTTTAAGCATAGTATTGCTAGTATTATTTAATTCTAATACATAATAATAAGGGCCTATAGGTAGTTTGGTGGTTTTGTTAATAATCAAGTTAGAATTTGCAATACCATCCCAATTATTTTTGTATGGAGTGGCTTGGTACACCTTATTTCCATGTCGATTAAATACCAAAAGTTTGTTGTTTGGGTATTTAATTGAAATTTCAGAAAGAATAACCCAAGTATCGTTAACAGAATCATTATTAGGAGAGAAACCATTTGTTAGTTGAATATTCTCAGTAATATTTACAGTTGATTTAGCGATATTACTACACTTGTTTTTTGAATTTACAGTATAAGTATAGGTGTTTTTTATCTTTGTCCAAACACCATTTTCTTCAGGATTACCGCCTAAAGCGTCAAATAATTCTTCTTGGGTAGGGGTAAAACCTTTTATGATATCTAAAGAACCATTTATTCCTGCGTTTGGTTTAGGAATAACAATAACATTAATTTGAGCAGTATCATTACATCCATTATTATAGATTGTCAAAAGATACGTTCCTGCCATTTCTACGGAAATATTCGAACGAAATAAATCAATATTATTGATTGTTTTTTCATCAGAAGTAAACCATTTATAGGTTGCTTCTTCAAAAAACTGAGCAGTAAGCGCTAAATTTTCTCCTTCACAAATGGTGACTTCTGTTAAACTATTTTGATGTTTATCTAAATCATTTATCGTATAAATTTTATTTGCGGCATATGATGTACTAAAATGTAACATTACTAAAAGAATAAAGAATACTTTTTTAACCATTAGAATCAATTTTAATAAAAACCCACGAGGTGAAAATCGCCTCGTGGGTTTTTAAAATTATTTTAGTTTAATAATTGCTTTAGGAGTCGGTAACATTACATCATTTTGAAAAGTAATAGAACTTCCAGAATCACAAGTACCTTTTTGAGCTATTACAGTATATGAAGTACCAATAACCATGTTTTGAATTTCACCACTAGTATTAACAGTAGGTCCTACAGGAGTGAAAACATAAGTTACGGTAGCGTCATAATTATCAATTTGATTAGTACCATCAGCAGCACAAGAAGCAGCTGTATCGTTTAATGTTGGTACGTTAGGAGTTGGTAACATTGCGTCATTTTGAAAAGAGACCGAGTTATCAGATTGGCATGTTAATTTTTCAGCTATTACAGTATATGAAGTTCCAAAAGTCATATTTTGAATTTCACCAGTAGCGTTAACGGTAGGTCCTACAGGAGTAAAAAGGTAAGTTACAGTAGCGTCATAATTTGTTATTTCACTAGTTCCGTTAGCAGCACAAGAAGCAGCTGTATTGGCTAATATAGGTGTGTCAGGGTTTTCGTTGATTTTTACAAGAATATCAACTGTATTTGAACAACCATTTTTTGTTACAGTTAAGGTGTATATTCCTGCATCAACTAAAGTAACATTATTTATAATTAAATCTTTAATATTTGATTTTACATCAACTCCTTTAGTCCATTCATAAGTTGCTCCAGTTCCAGCATCTTCTGCTGTTAATTCTAAGTTTTCATTTTCACATAGTGTAATCTCGGGTAAAGAAGGAGGGGTTACAGTCGTTTTAGATGTAGCTATATTGTTTCCTAAGATAGTAAGGCAACAGAATAATAATACGGTAGTTGATAATAATTTTTTTATCATTTTAATAGTTATTTATAGTTAATTAATTTTTTTTATAGATGCGCTCGGAAGCGGAGAAATAGAAAGCGTAAAACTGGCATCACTAGATCCATCAGGGTTTGTAGCGGTTAATGTTAGTATTACATCTCCATTTGTTATATCTGTATTACTAGGCGTGTAACTAGGGTTTTTTATAGCGTTATTATTAAATGTTCCAGTACCTGATGTTATCCATTTTAATGTAAGTGTCGGGTTTATTGGTGTAATATCAACAGTTGTAAAACTAAAAGAACTTCCACTACAGATATTTTGATCCAATTCCATTGTAATTACAGGAGGAGCGCTTGGTGTTGAAAATTTAAAATACGTAACAGGCAATACTTTATCAATAGCTCCTATAGAACTGTTTTTATTACTCAATTTATAAAGTGTACTTGCTGTTCTTTTTGCACCCTGATTATTCCATATAAAAGGGATACTCCCCCACATAGAAACACCTTTTCCTGATTCATTTTCAAAATAAATCAATAAATTTTTAGTACCTGAATAAGTAAAAGGATTCGTAAGTGTTATTATATTAGGGGTAAAACTTGATTTTTTTTGCCAAGTAATAGCACCATCAAAAACTTTTGTATAAGTTGAAAGATCGGGGATATTTCCATTTGTTATTTGAGAGATATTTGTTTCTTTTATATAAATTCTTTGGTTATTGACTGTTGAATAATTTGTACTTCCACAATCTGTATAAAACCCTAATTGGGTTAAGTTTCCATTGATATTGTTTAATTCACTTTTTTTATAAAGCATCAAAGACCAACTGTTACTTTTTCCGCTAGTCCAAGAACCATCATCATATTTAACAGGAAGATTTGAGGTAATAGATCCACCACAGGTTCCTGCCCCAACGGTCACTTCTTGTGCATTTACAGAAATAGTAACTAATGCGATTATGTATAAAATTAATAATTTCTTCATGTTAATATCTCTTAATTTAGATTAATTAAAAATAAATAATTTAAATTTTTTGGCAAATCTATGTTTATTTATTCTAAATAAAGATTAGTTTTGTCGAAAATTTTAAAAAAATGTATAAAAATATAATATTAACACTGGTTTTAGTAGGAGCAATAACTGTAACCGTAAACGGACAAAACAAAAAAAAACTGAGATGGTTAACAAATATTGAAGAAGCTCAAAAAATTGCAAGTAATCAGCATAAAAAAATACTTGTTTATTTCTCAGGATCTGATTGGTGTATGCCTTGTCAAGAATTGAAAAATGAAGTTTTATCTTCTGAAATATTTAAAAATAAAGCTCTTTTAGACTATGTTTTAGTAAATATTGATTTTCCTCGTAGTAGAAGAAAATTAACAAAAGAACGCATTAATTATATAGAAAAAATAGCAGAAAAATATAATAATTCAGGTGCTTTTCCTTTTGTGGCAGTTTTAAATAATAAAGCAGAAATGATAAAAGCTATTGATGGTTATAAAAGTGAAACAGCAGCATATTATATCGAAAATTATTTAAAATAATGATGCGGATATATTTTTTGTTTTGTTTAATAATAGCTTCATTTTCAGTAAAAGGGCAGCAGGTTTATAAAGAAAAAAGGCTTTTGATGGGCGTTGATTTTGAATTTACCGTTGTTACTGAAACAAAAGAAAAAGCTACTTTCTTTATTCAAGAAGCTATCAAGGAAACTGTGCGAATTGAAAACTTAATATCATCTTGGAAAGCAACTTCTCAAACTTCAAAAATTACAAGAAATGCGGGAGTAAAGCCTGTAAAAGTGAGTCGTGAATTGGTTGATTTAATCGCAAGAAGCAAAAGAATATCGGAATTAACAAATGGATGTTTTGATATCAGTTTTGCCTCGTTAGATAAATTGTGGTATTTCAATAAACCGATGAAAAAATTACCTGATAGCACGCTTGTTTTAAAATCAATAAAAAATATTAATTACAAAGATATTCGTATTGATAAAGAAAATAATACGGTGTTTTTAGCAAAAAAAGGAATGAAGATTGGTTTCGGATCTATTGGAAAAGGCTATGCGGCAGAAAAAGTAAAAGAAAAATTAAAAAAACTAGGCGTAAAAGCTGGTTTGGTAAATGCAGGAGGTGATTTGACAACTTGGGGAAACCATCCGATAACCGAAAAATGGGCTATAAAAATTGCAGATCCGAACAAAGTATTAAAAAGTATTGCTTCGTTTAATTTGTACAATAACGGGGTGGTAACTTCAGGTAATTATGCAAAATATATCGAATTTAATGGAATTAAGTATTCGCATATAATTCATCCTAAAACGGGTTGGCCAGTTAAAGGCTTAAAAAGCGTTACTGTTTTTTGTGAAAATACAGAGTTAGGAGACGCTTTAGCAACATCGGTTTACGTAATGGGAAAAGAAAAAGGATTAGCATTAATAAATCAACTAAAAGGTGTTGAATGTCTTTTAGTTACTAACAAGAATAATATATATACATCTACTAATTTAAAATTAAACTAAAATATGATTAAAAAAACAGTTATGCTTTTACTTATTATTACAATTTTTTCAAATTGTGTAAGCGTAAAGCCATATCAAAAAATGTATTTAAATGATGAAGATATGGCTTTATCATCAAGAAAAATTGAACAATACGAAACAAGCTCTCAGAATTATAGAGAAGGAGCTGCAGGTGCTAACGGAGGAAAATCAGGTGGAGGATGTGGATGCAATTAAATACTAAATTAATCATTGTTTTATGTTTTATGTTAAGTGTGAATATGTTTTCGCAAAAAAAAATAAAACAATTAGATAAAGTTCAAGTAGATATTCTTTATAACTATTATGAACAAGATGGAAATAATGCGGCAGTAACTGGAGGTTTGGGTACCGAAAAGTTAGATAATAATGCCCCACAAATAACAGTTTCAATACCTGTAAATAAAACCGCTACTTTTGGAGCAACTTTTGGTTTAGATCATTATACATCAGCAAGTACAGCAAATATTGATAAATATGGTGCAACAACTTCGGCAAGTACAAGTTCAGCCGAAACAGTAAATTCAGATAATAATTTAGCGAGTGAAGATACTCGAAAATATATGTCATTAAATTTTAGTCGATTAATACCTGAAAACAATACAGCTGTTTCTGTTTTATATGGTTACTCTAAAGAGTTTGATGTTACTTCAAATTATGGTAAAATTACTTGGCAGAAAGATTCTAAAGACGGAAATAAGTTTTTAAGTATTAATGCAGGAATTTTTATCGATAAATGGCTTTTAATTTATCCTGGAGAAATTAGAGATAGAAAAGCAGGAGCAGCAACAGGAGGTACTGATTATGATTACGACGACGATGATTACGACGACGATGATGACGACGATGATGATGATGATGATGATGATGATGATGACGATGATGATGATAATCGTGCGGCTAACTTGAACTATAGTGCTAGGGATGACGACGATGAATATGTGGTTCCAACAACGAATGCTTTTAAAGGATATGATACGGATACTCGATTTACTTATAATATCGCAGCTACTTATGGAGGGAATGTAAATAGCAGATTAAATGCGTCTGTAACAGCTGAGGTAATTATTCAGAAGGGAATTTTAAATACACCTTTTCATAGAGTTTATTTTAATGATGGCGTTACTATTGAAAATGAAAAAAATAAAAAAGTAGAAAGTGAAAATCTACCAAGATCAAGAATAAAAAAAGCACTTGGTTTTAGAGCTAATTATTTTATTAGTGATTTCTTAATTACACGTTTGTTTTACAGGTTCTATAGTGATGATTTTGGAGTAACAGGTAATACCTTTGAAATTGAAACACCTATAAAAATAGGAAGTGGATTAACATTATATCCTTTTTATCGTTTTCATACACAAACACAATCAAAATATTTTCAAGCTTGGGGAGAACATGATTTAGATGCTAAGTATTATACCTCAGATTATGATTTAGCGAAGTTTACGACAAATAAAGTAGGAATAGGAATGAAATTTTCACCAGTAAACGGTGTACTGAACTTTAAAATCAATAAGAAAAGAGAATTTCAGTTTAAATCGTTAGAATTCCGACTTTCTAGCTTTGAAAGATCTACAGGTTTAAAATCAACTTCTGTAACACTAAGTAATACGTTTACTTTTTAATAATTTAAATCGTTAAAAACCAAATGAAAAAAATAATATATATCGTTTTATGTCTATTATTAGCCGCTTGTACTAAATCAATAGATATAACGTACAACGAAGCTATTATTAATAATAATGATAGCGAAGTTGAAGAAACAAATAGTTTAGTAGGTATTTGGGATGGAGCAATGAATTGTTCAAATTGTTGTTCGAAAAAATACCGCTATACATTAACAATAACCAAACATGAAAAGGAATTAATTGAGGGGAAACTAAAGATAGCCTCTATACCAAATCAACAATATTTTGCCATTTTTAATTTAGAAATGAATCTTGATGGTAATAAATTAACTATTAATACGAATGATAAGCAAGAAATAGGTTCTGATCCTGGTTGTGGAAATTACTGTACTGAAAATACGTATGAACTTAATTTATCAGCCGATAAAAAGAAACTTGATGGGGTTTGGTTAAAATCAAATGAATGTACTGTGTCAGCTACATCAACCTCAATTAACCTTGAAAAACAGTAAAATGAAATTAAAAATAATTGTAATAATAAATTTGTTTCTTGTTTGTATATCAACAATAAACGCTCAGGAAAATAATACGCACAAAGGTTTATATACAACAATAGGTTATGAATTTGGTTTAACCGATGCTGTGATTCATAAAACAGCAATGCCGTTTACAGAAAGTACTATATCTAATAATTTTAATAATTCACTTTCGTTAACAGCAATTTATAAAACAGCGTTTAAAGCACAAGTTAAATTAGGATATATGGCTTCGTATGCAATGCTGACTATAAATGGGCTTAATGAAGGAAAGGAATTTACTGTAGATAATAATTATTTTATGCACACCGTTTCATTAGGAGCTGGGTATAATATTTCTTTAAAAAAAGATTTAGATATAACGATAGGTTTAGGTTCTTCTATTTCTTTTGTTACTGATACTAATTTTGAAGAAGAAAAAGGAGAAGCCGATGATAAAATTATAGCAACTAATAATTCTATCAACCCAGGGAATGTGTATATAATACCTGAGTTATCATTTACAAAGTATTTTAAAAACAAGAATATGATAACCTTAGGTGCAAAGTATTATTTGTCGGGCAATGATTATTTTTTAGAAGGAAGTGTTCAGAATATTAAAAATTCAGTAAAAACAAATCAAGTGAATTTTTCTACTCAAAACGATCAAATAGCGGTATATATCAGTTATGGTTTTAACCTAAAAAATATCTTCTAAATTTATTAAATTTGATTTATTTATAAAAAAATCCCGATAAATAATTTATCGGGATTTTTTGATTTAGTAATTGTTGAAATCTTTAAATAAAAGGTTTAGTCTCCGTCATTATCTGTAAAGGTAATGGTTACAGATAAAACACTTGCTACGTCTGTTTTGATTAAAACTAATAATTGTTTTACTTCGTTATATAGTTTTTTAACATTCGCTTTATCATTAATAATAGCTTCTTTTAAAGAATTATTTCCAAATGCTGATATGGTATTCTCAATAGTTTCAAATTGTATTTTAATTTTGTTGTTTAGTGTTTCATTTTTAGTAATTGAACTAACAAAATCATCGATACCATTTTCGTTACCAAAATAGATGTTTTTTATACTTTCGATATTATTCTGAATAAGTACTAATGAATAGTCACTTTTTTGAGCTTGTAAAAGAGTTATGTCAGGAACGCTTGTTTTTTCAATTCCTGCAGGTTGCCCTATTTTATAACTTTTAACATCTTCTAATAAAGCATACATTTGATTGATAACTTGATTGATGCTACCATTAATACCTGTTGAATTATTTTCAATAAATTTGGTGCGAAATGTATTCCATTTAGAATTATAAATAGTAGCTTTAGATACAAGGTTTAATCCAAGAATATTTAAGTATTCTTTTCGTCTGATATCTGTAAAACCTTCAATAGTTTCAGTAGTATTTTTATCAAAAAGTAAATGTTCGATACTAGCTAAACCTCTTAAATTTGTTGAAATAGAGTTTATAGCTATTTCAGATATTTCTTTGTTTGATAAAAGATACTCTTCAATTCCTTTTGCGTTAGCTACCCAGCTAAAAAAAGAAGTTTGTATGTAAGAAGTTTTAATTTCTCCAATATTTAAAACTTGAATTAAAGAATAGTTTTTAGCCGCTGTTTTCCAAGTGTTTTTAGCGACTAGAAGATTGTTTTCATTTGGATTCGTAGTAAATATTTGTATCGAATTATTTAAATCATCAATACTTTCAATAAAACTAGTGGTAATAGGTGTTTCAATATTCGTTATAATATCAGTACGAAGTTTTTGAATATCAAAAGAGGAAACAGTCTCCGAATCACTATTACAAGATAAAAATAGGAGGGATGTTATTGTTATAATTATTGTTTTTTTAATCATTTTATAATGAGTTTATAAAGGCTAAAACGGCTGTTCTATCTTCTTTTATTAAATTTTTATATGCTTCTTTTGATGCTTCACTTTCTCCGCCATGCCATAAAATAGCTTCTTCAATATTACGAGCTCTACCATCATGCAATAAAAAAGTATGATTATTTACTTCATCAATTAAACCGATACCCCATAATGGTTGTGTTCTCCACTCTTTACCTGTGGCTTTAAAATCGGGTCTGTTATCAGCTAAGGCATCACCCATGTCGTGTAATAAAAAATCGGAATAAGGTCTAATTGTAACGTTTTCTAATGTTTTGTTTGCAGGATAATTATTCGAAGTTGTAAATACTTCTGTATGACAGCTGTTACATTTCATATCTTTAAAAATTTGCTTTCCTTTCAAAACATTTTCATCTTTAAAGTTTCGTCTAATAGGTACTGATAAAGAAGAGGAATAAATCATTATATCAGTTAAAGCTTCATCAGTAACTTCAGGTAAACCACCATTAGGGAATTTTTGGCAATCTTGTTGAGGTGATGGGCAATTTTCATCAGGAAATAAAGAAGTTGTTAACCCCATGTCTCCACTAAAAGCACCTGCCACTTGTTGTTTTAAATTAGGTTGATTAGCTTTCCAACCAAAACGACCTAAAACAGTTTGATTTTTAACAACATCCCAAACGTAATTTGGTTTTCCTGAAATCCCATCATTATCGGCATCAAACTCATCAGCATTCACTAAAATGTCATTGTTTGAAATAGCATCTACAAGCCCTAAACCGATAACTTGTTGTCCTACTCTTGGTGAAGTTAAAGCGTTTTGTAAAGAGCCAAATTGTTCATCAGAAATAGTGTAAATTGGTTCTTTTAATTCGTATGATTCTCCATCAGTAAAAGTGCCTTTAATTGTTTTAAAAGTAACAGAAACTTTAGCTTCATATGATACTCCTAAATTAGCGTGTTCTTGTATTTGCCCTCCATAATTAGTTAGTGTTTTAGGACCTCCATGAGCGCCTATTCCTGAAGTGCTTATTCTCATTAAAAAACCAGTAGAAAATTTTTGACCTGTTTCCAAAGGCTTCCCTCTACCATCTTTGTTGTGACAAGAACTACATGCTCTTGCGTTAAATGTAGGTCCTAAACCATCTCTTGCAGTAGTAGAGGCTGGTGAGCTTACCCAATTTTGACGAAATAAAGAATTTCCTACAAAAAAAGAACGCCCATCTAGTTGTAATAATCCAGGTACTTTTTGATCAAAAGCATTGACACCTAGTATTGTTGTTGTTAATTTCCCTGCGGATAGTTCTTCCCCATTTTCGTAATTATATAGAGAAGTGTATTCTTCTTTTTTATTACAAGAAAATAAAAGAAGTGTTACTATAGCATAAAAAAATACCTTATTCATTCTGTTATGTTTTTTTACGTAAAAACCAAACTATCTATATTTATAGATAGTTTGGTTTAATTTTTTTTAAAGTAAAAAGTATATTATACTTCTGAATCGATGTTGTTTCCAGTAATAGTTTTACCAGCTTGTGCTAATTCTATTCCTTGTTTTTCTAAAGAAGTAACAGCACTCATTACAGGTTTGTTGTTATTATCTTTAGTTTCTCCTATAATTTGATAATCAAAGAATTTAGCATCAGAAATAACTTTTACTTTAGCCATAACAGTAGTTGCTGTAGTTGTTAAAGTTACCGCTTCAGCTGCATTTACTAAAGTTAATACCTCTAATAAAGAAGTTCCTGAAATTTTAGTTCCATCGACTTTAGTATAGCTACCGTTAATAATGTTATTAATAGATTTTGCATTTAAATAAATATCTCTGTGTGTATTATCAGAAAAACAAGAATGTTCATCTTCTTGATTTTGATTAACAACAGCAGTAACCATTCTTTCACCTGATAATTCTCCGTTACTTAATTTAGCAGCACCTGTTAAAATTTTATCAATAGCATTATTTTTAGATAATGCTAAAAATTCAGTTCTATATTGAGCTCCTGATTTCCATTGTTTAGTTACAGTTTCTAAGTCTTCAACTAAAATTTCTGTAGCTAATTTTAAATATTGTTTTCTTCTCTCTGAATTTTCTTTCGTTGTAAAATCAGTAAATGGTCTTTGTCCAGCTAATTTAGCTGAAGGAGCAGTAGCATCTTGTCCCCATAATAAAAACTCAATAGCATGATATCCCATAGTTACATTTGATTCATTTTCACTATATCCAGAAAGATTTCTTAATATTTCTTTGGTAAAATTAGGGTATTCAGTAATGTTATTAACTATATTTTGTCTATTATCAGAAGCTTCTTGTCCTCCTGTACCATCAGCAACATAATCAATTAAGGCTTCATCTAAAGGCCATGCATTAATATTACCTTCTATTTCTCCAAAGTCAGCTCCATCAATAGGACCATCATAAAAACGGTATGCTTCTGTTTGTCCGTAAGGCTCACGAGCATCTAACCAAGATTGTTTAGCGGTTGCTAATTTAGCTGCATCAGGTGCTGCTACAAAAGCATCAATAGCTTTTTGTAAATCTTTTGTTTTAGCTAAGGCATCATTGTAGTTAGCCTCTACGATATTTACATAATTTGATACAAATGTAGTTTTAGCGTTTTCAATTACTGTTTCTGGGCTAATAACAATTGGGTCGTCATCAGAACAACTCATAAAAAATGCTGATGTTAGTAATAATGATAATCCTAGTACTTTTTTCATTTTATTTAGATTTATTAAAAATAGTTTTGCAAATGTAATAGAGTTTTTGAATTGTGCAAAATTTATTTAGATTAACTTTAAATAAGTTGATGCAAAATATTTTTTATGTTAACATAAAAATAATATTGAATTTGTATTATATATAGTATATTTGTACGCAATTAATTAACAACACACTAAATTAATTGCACATGCAAGCTCACCAATCAAAATTTATAGGCGAAGGTTTAACATATGATGATGTTTTACTAGTACCAGCTTACTCTGAAGTACTTCCAAGAGAAGTTTCTATTAAAACAAAATTTACTAAAAATATAACTATAAATGTACCAATAGTTTCTGCTGCTATGGATACAGTTACCGAATCTGCAATGGCAATAGCTATGGCAAGAGAAGGTGGTATTGGTGTATTACATAAAAATATGACGATTGAGCAACAGGCTCAAGAGGTTCGTAAAGTAAAACGTGCAGAATCAGGAATGATTATTGACCCATTAACTTTACCATTAACAGCAACAGTTTTAGATGCTAAAATGTTAATGAAAGAAAATGGTATTGGCGGAATTCCTATTGTTGATGCTCTTGGTGTTTTAAAAGGAATTGTAACTAATAGAGATTTACGTTTCGAACATAAAAATGATCGTCCGATTGTTGAGGTAATGACTAAAGATAATTTAGTAACTGCAGCAGTAGGAACTTCATTAAAATCGGCAGAAAGTATTTTACAAGAAAAGAAAATTGAAAAATTATTAATTGTTGATGATGCTTATAAGCTTTCAGGATTAATTACTTTCAGAGATATAACTAAGGTTACTCAAAAGCCAATTGCAAATAAAGATACTTACGGACGTTTACGTGTTGCAGCTGCATTAGGTGTTACTGCAGATGCTGTTGATAGAGCAGAAGCTTTAGTAAAAGCAGGAGTTGATGCCGTTATTATTGATACAGCACACGGACATACTAAAGGTGTGGTAACAGTGTTAAAACAAGTAAAAGCTAAATTTCCTGAATTAGATGTTATTGTAGGTAACATCGCTACTCCAGAAGCAGCTAAATATTTAGTTGAAGCAGGTGCAGATGCAGTAAAAGTAGGTATAGGACCAGGTTCTATATGTACAACTCGTGTTGTTGCAGGTGTAGGTTCTCCTCAGTTTTCAGCAGTTTTAGAAGTTGCTGCAGCTATTAAAGGATCTGGAGTTCCAGTAATTGCTGATGGTGGTATTCGTTATACAGGTGATATTCCTAAGGCTATTGCCGCAGGTGCAGATTGTGTTATGTTAGGATCGTTATTAGCAGGGACTAAAGAATCACCAGGAGAAACTATTATTTACGAAGGACGTAAGTTTAAATCGTATCGTGGAATGGGATCTGTTGAAGCAATGAAGCAAGGTTCTAAAGACCGTTATTTTCAAGATGTTGAAGATGATATTAAAAAATTAGTTCCAGAAGGTATTGTAGGTCGTGTACCTTATAAAGGTGATTTAGAAGAGAGTATTCACCAATTTGTAGGGGGATTACGTGCTGGTATGGGATACTGTGGTTCTAAAGATATCGAAACATTAAAAGAAACTGGTAAATTTGTACGTATTACAGCAAGTGGAATTAACGAAAGTCATCCACATGATGTTGCTATTACTAAAGAATCACCAAATTATAGTAGAAGGTAATTTTTACGCTAAAATTTTATAAAAAATGCTGTTAAGAAATTAACAGCATTTTTTTATTTTTAGATGTTTAATTTATTATAAAAACAACTTTAATGTTAAAAATATAATTTATTTACAATATCCTTGTATCCCTTGTAAAATATAGAAAAAAAAGATGTTAAATACGGAAAACCGTATAGAATCTATTAATGGAAGTATTATTTTTGACCCGAAAAAAAAGAAGAGTTTTAGTATTGGTTAAAATTAAAAATAACTATGTTTCAAAAAGTATTAATAGCAGAAGATACTGACTTTATATTAAGCGGTATAAAATCAGCTTTACAGAGTTTAAAAATCCCGATAATAGAATATGCAAGGTCTTGTGATGATGCTTTTTTAAAATTAGAAAGTGCTTGCTCTAAAGGAGAACCATTTGATTTATTAGTAAGTGATTTATCTTTTATAGAAAACCCAAATATTGAAAAGTTACATTCAGGAGAAGATTTAATCGCTAAAGCTAAAAAATTACAAAAATCATTAAAAACTATTGTTTTTTCTGTAGAAGAGAAGCCTTATCGAATTCAGCAGTTGTGTAATGTGTTAAGAGTTGATGCCTTTGTTTGTAAATCTGTAAATGGAGAAGCAGAATTAAAAAAAGCAGTACAATTAGTATTTGACGAATCTTTCTTTATTTCACCTAAATTAGGAAATGTTTTAATAGAAAAAGATATATTTAAAGTAACAGCTTATGATTTAACTATTTTAAAATATTTAGCAGATGGATTAGATCAGAAAGAAATATGTGGAACTTTAAGAACTAATAAAGTAAAACCTAACAGTATTAGTTCTGTTGAAAAGAGATTAAAACAACTTAAAGAAAAATTTAACGCAAATAATCCAACACAATTAGTTGCAGTTACTAAAGATTTTGGATTGATTTAATTAAATAAAATTTTTTTTAAAAAAAACCGTGGTTATTTAATAATCGCGGTTTTTTTTTGTGTAATTTTTTAAAATCAAAAACATTCCTTTTTTATTTATATTTTAGTGAGATGAAGTAGGTGAGGTAAAAAATTCTGTTATATAAAGGTTTATCAAAAATGAATAAAGAAAAAGGGTTTGAAATATTTAGAAATAGAAATGAACAAAACAGGTTTATTAAATATTATTTAGAAACTGATTTTGAAAAAATTTCTTACATTGAGATAGAGAATTTAAAAACGAAATATTTTATTCATCCTAAAGGTTTTTGGTATGATAAAAATGGTATTATTGATTATGATTTGATAACTGATTTTTGGATATTATTACGAAAGTTTATTGTTAAGCCATTTAATGAGACTAAAGCATCATTAAATTTTAATGGTTTTGTTTTTCCTGAGTTTGAAAATAATAAAACAAGTGTTTTATCTAAAAAAGACTATCTTTTTTGGGGAGAAGATAAGGGGTTTATTTTTGAACAAAAAGTGTCGTTTTATAATTGTACATTTTTAGGTAAAGTTAATTTTAATAATGTTGAGTTTTTAGATGAAGTCAATTTTTCTAATTCAATATTTTTAAGTGAAACAACATTTAGGTATTCAGTATTTCATAAGAAGGTTCTTTTTGATAGCTCAGTATTTCAGAATAAAAATAAATTAGAAGATTATATCGGTGTTGATTTTAGTGATGCAATATTTCATAATGATGCCTTTTTTAATTATACACTATTCGAAAGAGAACTACGTTTTTCAAATTGTACTTTTAAAAAAAGTTTTAACTTTAGAAATTCAATTGTTCATAAACAATGTTTTTTTGGAAAAGCTACATTTATAGGAGAAGCACATTTTCATTTTACAATTTTTAAAGAAATGACTTCATTTGATTATACTTCATTTGAAAGTAATACAGGTTTCGGTTATACAATTTTTGCTGATAAAGTTCAGTTTTATAGTACGAAGTTTATAGCTGTTTTTTTTCAAAAAACCTTTTTTCTAGATATAGCCCTTTTTTATCGTTTAGAATTAATTGAATGTAAGGAGTTGGTATTTCAAGATTGTTATTGTTTTGATAAAAATATTATTTCACATGAAAAGCTAATCAGTATTTTAAATTTTATTAGGTTTTATATTTCAAATTTTTATCGTCAAAAAACAAACTCTAATATTTTTGATTTTTATAAAGTAATTTCAAATAAAGAAAAAGAACAATTAAAACTTTATAACCATAGTATTTTGTTCTCTAAAGAAATTAAAAAAGCATTAAAAATAATAAAGGATTCTGATTTTGACGTAATTATTCCGAATATTAAAGACGGTACATTTTTTAGTAAAAAAGTGCAATTTCAGTTTTTAGATGTTTTATTTATTAATACAACTTTTAATCGTTTAGATTTAACGAAAACAGATTTTGAAGAGTCAAATGTTACAAATCTTCAATTGAAAGAATGTGACTGGGGTAATAGTTCTAGAATAATACTTCAGAAAGAAAACAATGAAAATAAGTTAGATGCAAAATCAATACAAAGTTTGGAGGTTTTATATCGACAGATAAAAAGAAACTATGATAATGTGAAAAACTGGGAATTATCTGGAAAGGCATTTTTTAGTGAAATGGAAATGAGAAGAAATCGATATTTCCTTGAGCGTAAATTAACAGGAAGTGGGCTTGTCAACTTTTTCAACTATATAATATTTAGTATATATAAACATTCGTGTAATTATACACAAAATTATGTAAAACCAATGTTCATATTACTGTGCTGTTGGTTATTTGTTTTTCCTTTATTATTTGGTGTTATTGGATGTTATTCTTACCAAGAGAATTATATTACTATTTTTTCTTATTCTAGAATTATATATTATGATAATTCTAATTTACCGTATTGTTTGAGTTTTTCAAATATTTACGAATTGAGTAGTTCTAATACATTCTTGTTTATAAAAACAAAAATAACTTCTTATTGGTTTTTAACTTTAATTCAAAAAATAGTAAGTACAATTTTATTGACATTTATTATTCTCTCATTCAGAAAAAGATTTAAACAATAATTTAAAATAAAATTAACAGAGAATTTTGAGTTAAATAATTGACAATTAATCAACTTATATAACTGTACTTTAATTTTTTTTTTTGATAAAAAAAACGTTGTTGAAATCGATTAAGTTAATGTAAATACACCGTAATAACAAGGGAAACACGTTAATAAATAAATAACAGAATATTATAATTAAATTGCGTAGAGTGTTTTATTTTTAGCTAAGAAGTAGTAATTTCGCAAAGACTTCAATTTCCTAATTTTTATGACTCAAGAAACAAAATATACCGAAGATAATATCCGCTCGCTAGATTGGAAAGAACATATCCGTATGCGTCCAGGAATGTATATCGGTAAACTAGGTGATGGTTCATCGGCTGATGATGGAATTTATATTTTGGTTAAAGAGGTTTTAGATAACTCTATTGATGAATATGTAATGGGTGCTGGTAGAACTATCGAAATTTCTATTCAGGGTAATAAAGTGATTGTTAGAGATTACGGTCGTGGTATTCCTTTAGGAAAAGTTGTCGATGTTGTTTCTAAAATGAATACAGGTGGAAAGTACGATTCTAAGGCGTTTAAAAAATCAGTAGGTTTAAACGGAGTAGGTACAAAAGCCGTAAATGCACTTTCTTCTTTTTTTAGAGTAGAATCATCAAGAGATGGAAAATCTGCCGCTGCTGAGTTTGAACAAGGTAATTTAATCAATCAAGAGTTTTTAGAGCAAACATCACGAAGAAAAGGAACAAAAGTATCTTTTATTCCCGATGAAATAATCTTCAAAAAATATAAGTATAGAAACGAATATGTTTCTAAAATGCTTAAAAACTACGTTTATCTAAATGTTGGATTAACAATTGTTTTTAATGGAGAAAAATTTTTATCAAAAAATGGATTAAAAGATTTATTAGAAGAAAACAACAATCAAGAAGATATGTTGTATCCTATAATTCATTTAAAAGGTGATGATATTGAAGTAGCAATTACACATAGTAAAACACAATATTCCGAAGAATATCATTCATTTGTAAATGGGCAACATACTACACAAGGTGGTACGCATCAGGCTGCATTCAGAGAAGCAATTGTAAAAACTATTCGAGATTTTTATGGAAAATCTTTTGAAGCTTCAGATATTCGAAAATCGATAATATCAGCAATTGCCATTAAAGTAATGGAACCTGTTTTTGAAAGTCAAACCAAAACAAAGTTAGGTTCAACTGAAATGGGTGATGATTTGCCAACGGTTAGAACCTATATTAATGATTTTATCAAAACAAAACTTGATAATTTTTTACATAAAAATGTAGAAATCGCTGATAAGTTACAACGTAAAATTATACAAGCAGAAAAAGAACGTAAAGAACTTTCTGGAATTAGAAAGTTAGCAAAAGATAGAGCTAAAAAATCTAACTTACACAATAAGAAATTACGAGATTGTAGAGTTCATTTAGGTGATACTCAAAAGGAAGCTTATTTAGAGTCTACTTTATTTATTACAGAGGGAGATTCTGCATCGGGTTCTATTACAAAATCTAGAAACGTAAATACTCAAGCCGTTTTTAGTTTGAAAGGGAAACCTTTAAATTCTTACGGATTAAGTAAGAAAATTGTATACGAAAACGAGGAGTTTAATTTATTGCAAGCAGCTTTAAATATAGAAGACGGCTTAGAAGATTTGCGTTATAATAATATTGTAATTGCTACGGATGCCGATGTTGATGGAATGCATATTCGTTTATTATTGATAACATTTTTCTTGCAATTTTTTCCAGAAGTTATCAAAGAAGGACATTTATATATTTTAGAAACGCCATTATTTAGAGTTCGAAATAAAAAAGATACACATTATTGTTATTCCGAAGAAGAAAAAAGAGCGGCTATTAAGAAATTAAGAGGTAAGCCAGAAATTACTCGATTTAAAGGATTGGGGGAGATTTCTCCAGATGAATTTGTCCATTTTATTGGTGATGATATTCGTTTAGATCCTATTATGTTAGATAAAGAAATGTCTATAGAAAGTATGTTAGAATTTTATATGGGGAAAAATACACCAAATAGACAAAAATTTATCATTGAAAACTTAAAAGTAGAATTAGATCCAATTGATGATGAGGTTTAAATAGCTTATCAATAACAATATAGACTCTTTTAAAAAAAAAGTCTATAATCAATATAAAAATTAAACTCTTAAACGAATAAACGTTTTTTAGATGAGTGAAGAAATAAACGAACACGAAGAAGAATTAAATAATACTAACGAACCAATTGAAAATACAGAAACTATTACTAAGGTAACAGGAATGTATAAAGAATGGTTTTTAGATTACGCTTCGTATGTAATTTTAGAAAGAGCAGTTCCATCATTAGAGGATGGGTTAAAACCCGTACAACGTAGAATAATGCATTCTATGAAAGATTTAGATGATGGACGTTACAATAAAGTAGCAAACATTGTTGGACATACGATGCAGTATCACCCGCATGGTGATGCTTCAATTGCAGATGCTATGGTGCAAATTGGTCAGAAAGAATTGCTGATTGATATGCAAGGTAACTGGGGTAATATTTTAACAGGAGACCGTGCAGCAGCTTCTCGTTATATTGAAGCTCGTTTATCAAAATTTGCTTTAGATGTAGTTTTTAATCCTAAAACTACCGAGTGGAAAAAATCATACGATGGTAGAAGAAATGAACCAATAGATTTACCTGTAAAATTCCCTTTATTATTAGCGCAAGGAGCAGAGGGGATTGCCGTAGGTTTATCAACTAAAATATTGCCACATAATTTTAATGAATTGATTGCGGCATCTATTAAATATTTAAGAGGAAGAAGTTTTACTATTTATCCAGATTTTTTAACAGGAGGAGTAGCTGATTTTACTAATTATAATGATGGTAAACGTGGTGGAAAAGTCCGTGTACGTGCAAATATTTCTCAATTAGATAAAAAAACATTAGTTATTACTGAAATTCCTTTCGGTACAACTACAACATCTTTAATTGATAGTATTTTAAAAGCCAATGAAAAAGGTAAAATAAAAATCAGAAAAATTGAAGATAATACTGCCGCAGCTGTAGAGATATTAGTGCATTTGCCTATCGGAATATCTCCAGATAAAACAATTGACGCTTTATATGCTTTTACAAATTGTGAAAATTCAATTTCTCCGCTTTCATGTACAATTGAAGATAATAAACCTGTATTTATAGGTGTTTCTGAAATGTTAAAACACTCTACTGATTTAACAGTAAAGTTATTAAAAAGCGAATTAGAAATTCAATTAAATGAACTAGAAGAACAATGGCATTTTGCATCTTTAGAAAGGATTTTTATTGAAAATAGAATTTATCGCGATATTGAAGAGCAAGAAACTTGGCAAGGTGTAATTAAATCTATTGATAAAGGATTATTAGGTCATATTGAGCATCTAAAAAGAGAAATAACCGTAGAAGATATTACTCGCTTAACAGAAATTCGAATTAAAAAAATATCAAAATTCGATATCGATAAAGCAAAACAATATATTGAAGGCTTAGAGGATAAAATAGCAGAAGTTAAACATCATTTAGATAACTTAATTACATTTGCTATAGACTATTTTAAAGGTTTGAAAACTAAGTATGGTAAAGGGCATGAGCGTAAAACCGAAATTAAAATTTTTGATGATATTGTAGCTACAAAAGTAGTAATGAGAAATACAAAACTATATGTAAATATAGAAGAGGGCTTTGTAGGAACTTCATTAAAAAAAGATAAATATGTTGATGATTGTGCTGATATAGATGATATAATTATCTTTAAAGATAATGGTACAATGATGGTTACAAAAGTAGCCTCTAAAACTTTTGTTGGTAAAGGAATTATCCATGTTGCAATTTTTAAGAAGAGAGATAAGCGTACGGTGTATAATATGATGTATCGAGATGGTTCGAGAGGTGCAAATTATATGAAACGTTTTAATGTAATAAGTGTAACTCGTGATAAAGAATATGATTTAACTACAGGAGCTAAAGGTTCAAAATTATTATATTTTAGTGTAAATCCTAATGGAGAAGCTGAGGTTGTTACGGTTAATTTACGTCCTGTTGCAGGAGTAACAAAATTAAAATGGGATGTTGATTTTGCAGAATTAGCAGTTAAAGGACGTGCTATTCGAGGAAATCAAATTACAAAATATAGTATTAGAAAAGTAGAATTTAAAACAGCAGGTGTTTCTACTTTAAAACCTCGTAAAATTTGGTTTGATGATACTGTTCAACGTTTAAATGTTGATGGAAGAGGTGATTTATTAGGAGAGTTTAGAGCTGAAGATAAAATTTTAATTGCTACACAATCAGGTAAAATAAAAGCAGTATCACCAAGTTTATCAATGCATTTTGAAAGTGATATGATTGTTTTAGAAAAATGGAAGCCTAATAAACCTATTTCGGCAATTTATTTTGATGCAGAAAAGGAACGTTATTATGTAAAACGTTTTTTAATTGAAACAGTAGATAAAGAAGAAACCTTTATTGCTGATACTGAAAAATCAAAATTAGAAATTTTATCTACAGATTATCGTCCTGTAGCTGAGGTTATATTTTCAAAGCGTAGTTTAGAAAACCTTAAAGTTAATTTTGAAGAGTTTATAGCTATAAAAGGTATTAAAGCACAAGGGAATCAATTAACAACCGATAAAATACGTATTGTTAATTTATTAGAATCTTTGCCTTACGAGGAGCCAATACTTTTAACAGAAGAAGAGGTTAAAGATGAAGAAGTTATAGATGATATTCTACCTCTAGAAGTTGAGGTTGTAGCGCCTAAGGAGTTTGAACAAACAAAAGAAGATAAAGCTAAGAAAGCATTAGAGCGTGCACTTCAAAAAAAGAAAAAGAACACAGAAGAAGATGATAGTCAAACAGCATTATTTTAAATGAATGAATTATTAACATATCGTTTTAATTTAGATTCTTTTTTAGGGATTTTGGGATATATATTAGTAGTCGTATTTATTTCATGGTTGTTATCTAGAGTGATACGTTATATTATTGTTCAAATTATAAAGCGTAGAAAAACAGCTCCTTATGGAGGAACCAGTATTTTGTTTTTCAGAAATTCTGTAAAATTTTTTATAGGTTTTTTTGGAATTACTTATATTATTACAACAGTACCTGCTTTTAGTAGTAAAGCTTCGTTAATTTTTTCTGGAGCAGGTATTTTAGCCGCTATTATTGGTTTTGCGGCACAAGCAGCATTGTCTAATTTAATCGCAGGAGCTTTTATTGTTCTTTTTCGTCCGTTTAGAGTGGGTGATTATATAAAACTTGATGATACTAGAGTTGGTATTGTTGAAGATATAACCTTACGACATACAGTTATTAACAATTTTGAAAATAAACGATTAATTATACCAAACTCGGTAATAAGTACCGATTCAGTATTAAATCATACGATTGAAGATTCTCATGTTCTTAGTTTTAATAACTTTAAACTAGGGATAAAAGCAGATATTGATTTAGCAAGGAAAATTATACAAGAAGAAGCTATTAAATTACCGACTGTTATTGATTTTAGAACTCCTGAACAGGTAATAGCAGATGTTAAACAAGTAGATGTTCGTGTAATTGATGTACATACAGATCATATACATATGCGTGCCTATGTTTGGTTAAACGAACCATTTCAAGAATTTAAAACAAAATGTTCTTTAAAAGAAGCGGTACATAAACGTTTTTTAGCAGAAGGAGTGGCTTTACCAATTCCTATTTATAAAATTTTGAAGGTTTAATATTTACCGTTATCCTCATATAAATTTTGTTTTTGAGTGAAACTTTTCATTCTATATTTGCAAAACATATTTAACTAAAACATTCTTCACATTTTCCTTGAATTAATATTTGAGATGTATCAACTTTACGATTAGGAATATTAGGTATAAGAACATTTGTTGATAAACAATCTACTTTTCCACAATCTAGACATTCAAAATGAGCATGAGTATCATGATGTTTAGTACTAGTACAATCATTACATTTTGCATACCATTTATTTCCATTTTTCCCAAGAAAAGAATGTAAAACACCATCGTCTTCTAATTTGTCTAAAATTCGATATATAGTAGTTTTATTCATTTTTAAACTAAGACGTTCAATTAGAATGATAACTGATATTGCACTTGAGTTTTTACTAAATTCATCAAGTAATACATTTACTGATTTTGTTTTTCTGATAATGCCCATACCACAAATATAATACAAATCTATTGCAATAAAGTTGCGTTAATTAATGTTTTGTATATATTTTAACCTAAGTTCTATTATGCTTTCTGTTGCTTCTAGAGAAAATTTTTGTTTACTGAAGTAAATGCACAATATAAATTTAGTGATATAGCTTCATTATCTAGAAAAGAGATTTCGGTTGAAAATATAGTAATAGCTCAATATGAATTGATGAAAAAATCATATATTTTTGAAGTTGTAGTAGATGGTGAGAAAGTTATTTATTCCGTTAAAGGAAACGATTGGAAAGCTTTCTTTAAAAAGTTAGAAGATTCTGGTCATTTTAATGGTTTTCAATCTCATCACGTATTTGTAGTGGATGCATTAAAGAAGTCAGAAGGTTATAGAAAATGGTATGATAAAATTGGGCATACTGTTATGGATATAAATGGAAAACATCACGATGGTTTATTAAATCTTATAATGTTAGAGGGCTATACCAAACCTAAAGGAATTATAGCTGCAAGAGGGGTACACGCAAACCATAAAAAATATAATAAAGCTTTAATTGATTTTTTTGATGAAAGATGGAAAAAGCATTTGATAACTAAAAATGGCAATGAAGCTGGAGCTATTGATTTATTTGACGATGAAATTTTAAAAGTTCAAGAAGGGATACAAAAATTATTACTAGAAAAATCTGTTATCGGTTATAAAGATGTATCAGGAAAATGGATACGCACAAAAGTAGATGATTTAATAAATGAAGATGTATTATTACAAATGATAAAATAAGTAAGATGAAATTTTTTGAATTTAAGAATAAAGTTTTTCAATGGACAATTAATATTAATCAAGAGGATTATGGAAAGGTAATAGCTCCTATGAATGATAATATTTGGTTAGCGAAAGAAAGTTTACCAATAAAAATGAGAATGATAGATGCTTATGAAGACATTGATTTATGGGAAGGGGAAACCCCTTTTGTAGATGTATTAGGTTGGTACACTGATATTACAACAGGAGATATTAAACCCAAAAAAGGTACGTATATAGTAATTAGTAAAAAGATAAAAGAAGTTTTAGAAAAATATCGCTTGCCAGAGCATCGTTTTTATCCGATATCATTGCATTGTAAAGAGTTAAAACAAAGCAATAGTGATTATTTTTTATTTCATGTTTTAGTTAAACATCCAACTGTAGGAGATTATAGATTATTCTAAATGTACTTTTGTAGAAATAACTCAAAATTCAGAAGGAAAAAATATACCTATAAAGATTCACCCTGAGAGTTCTATATTATCATCAAGTGAAAGAATAGCTATAATAACTGGGAAAATTAAAATTTTAGGTTCATATAAGTGGAGTTATGGAGGTAAGGATATGATAAGTAGGAATAAATTAGAATTTAAAAATAAAGTATATAAATACGATTATGATGTATTGTGGGGGTTATCAGGGATATTGTATTTAAGTGAAGAAATAAAAAATGAATTAGAAACTGTTGGTATTACTAATGGATATTTTTTTCCTTTAAAAGAAAATATGATACGATCATTTGAATATGAGCAAATGAAAAATAGTTAAAAAAATGTTATCCCGCTAGCGCGGATTTGCAATCCCTGCCGATAATGAATAAGTAATATGTGTTAAATGTGTTAATTTATGATAAAGTAACTAGATGAGGTGTCTCAAAAAATAGAAAAAAGAGAATTATTAAGTAAAAAAATTACTTTTTTCCTCGATTATAATTGACTATGAATACGATTGCAAATACTAGTTTAACTCATCAAGTAAAGTTTTTAAATACAACTACAGAGTTTCATAAAAATATGCGTTTATAATTTTATCCTAAAATTTTTGAGAATCGAGATACAGGTACTGTAAACTTGAATTTTTTAAAGCTGAAACTGAATTGAACTTAATCAGAAATATATTTTTTATGATTTTAATAACTTCAATTTTAATTGGTTTTGGGATTTTTAAAAATATAAAGTATTTTACTTGATATTTTATTAAATAACAATCCCCTCTTTAATAGATGGGGTTGTTATTTAATTATGTACTTACTTTCCGATACAGAAATTACCAAAAATATGTCCTAAAATATCTTTGTCAACATCATATTCACCAGTTATATTTCCAAGATGACGTAAACACTCGCGAATATCAATCGAGAATAAATCCGTAGAAATTTCTAAATCAATTCCTTGTTGTACAGAAGTAATGGCAGTTAAAGCATTGTTTAATGCTTCAAAATGACGTGAATTAGTAACAATTGTTTCGTTATTACTTAAAGCACCTGTATTGACTAAAGATGTTAATTCTACTTTTAATTCTATGATTCCTGTTTTTTGTTTTGCTGATAATAAAATTAAAGGATCAATAGCTGATTTTAAAATAGCTGTGTCATGACAGGATAAAGTATCAATTTTATTAGCGATAACTAACAGACGTTTGTTAGGAAAACGTTCTTTTATAGTTTCGATTTCTTGTAAAAATTCTTCACTTGCATATGAGAATTTATTTGCATCAATCAAAAATATAATTAATTGTGCATTTTCTGCTTTTTCGTAGGTTTTTTTAATTCCGATGTTTTCAACAATGTCTTCAGTTTCTCTAATACCAGCAGTATCAATAAAACGAAAGGCAACACCTTCAATAATTAAATCATCTTCAATGGCATCACGAGTAGTTCCTGCAATGTCTGAAACGATGGCTTTTTCTTCGTTTAAAAGTGTGTTTAATAAAGTTGATTTTCCAACGTTTGGTTCTCCAATAATTGCTACAGGAATTCCATTTTTCATGGCATTTCCAAAGGCAAAAGAATCTATTAATCGTTTTAAAACAAACGTAATTTTAGCGACTAATTCTTTAAATTTAGTTCTGTCTGCAAATTCTACATCTTCGCCAGAAAAATCTAATTCAAGTTCAATTAATGCTGCAAAATCTAATAATTGTATGCGAAGATCTTTTAATTCGTTTGTAATTCCGCCACGCATTTGCTGAATAGCCATTTGATGACTTGCAGCAGAATTAGAAGCAATAACATCGGCAACGGCTTCGGCTTGGCTTAAATCCATTTTTCCGTTTAAAAAAGCACGCATGGTAAATTCACCATTATCAGCCATTCTACAACCATTTTTCAAAAATAATTGAATAATTTCTTGCTGAATAAATACCGAACCATGACACGAAATTTCTACGACATTTTCGCCAGTATATGATGTTGGATTTTTAAAGATAGAAATCAATACTTCATCTAAAATAATTCCATTATCTATAAGGTGTCCTAAGTGTAAGGTATGTGTTTTTTGAGTAAGTAAAGATTTTTTTGATTTTATCGATTTGAAAAAAGTATTCACTATTTCAATAGCTTTTTCACCAGAAAGTCTAATTACAGCAATAGCTCCAATACCTGATGGAGTTGCCATAGCAATAATAGTATCATTTTGTATCATGTTACAAAATTAGCTATAAGCTATTAAAAAAACATAAATTATTTATAGTAATTTTTTTACAAAAAAAAGTGAATATGTTTTTTTTAGTGAAAAATTTTTTTTTAAAAAAAAAAGTTTATATTTGTCCTTTATATGTAACTCATTGACTTTGAGCTTTTTTGCTGATAGCTTTATGTTTTGTATTTAAAAAACACCCCTCCCCTTAAAAAAGTGTTATAAAATAAATTTCCCCCACCCTTTTATATGTCCCCTATAAACTCTGTAATTTTATTATAAGGGTTTAGAATTTTGATAAATAAAAACTATGGAAAAAATGAGTACTTTTTTATGTTTGTGTATTAATACAGCATCATTTACTAATACACAAAACTTATATTTTATTAAGTTTAAGAAATGTGTAACTGGGTTAATTGTTGAAAAAAAAAGAAAGATAAAAACTATTGTAACACTTTTAAAAAATAATATTTTTTATTGTAATTTATTGGTAGATAGTATTATAGTTAATTTGAATTATGTTATTGTAGATTTAAATTTAAGTAGGGTAAAAGTGAATAAGTTTGTTTTATTTATGTGTTCATTAATATTTAACTTTAATTTAACATTGTAATGCACCTTATTATGAAATTTAATTTACTGTACATTTTAGCACTATTCTCATTACAGATATTAAGTGCTCAAGAAGATGTTTTTATATCTAAAGAAATAGCAAATAATCCAGCAAACTGTAAGCAATTTGACGTTACACTTACTATAAAAGGAACTCCACCTGAAGCACCTCAAGAAGTAGTTTTACTTATTGATGTTTCAGGGAGTATGCAACATCCGGTAGATGATGGTACGGGAAATACGAAGCCTATTATGGACTTCGCAAAGGATGCCGCAAGAGATTTTGTTGCGAAATTACTTTCTCCTATAAATAATCCAACAGGAAAGAATAAAATATCTATAGTTAGTTATAATTATGATGCAACTATTTTAACTACATTGACTTCAAACCAAGCTGTATTAGAAGCTACTATTAATAATCTATTACCAACGACAGGTACTAATATGCAGGATGCTTTGCTGAAAGCTGGCGAGGTGTTTTCTAATTCTAAAGGAAATAATACTTTTAAGTGTAAAACAACAAGAAGTATTGTGTTGTTAACAGATGGTGTTCCTAATTCTTATAATAACCCTCCTTCTTCAGTATATTGTCCTTCTGTGGCTATTGATACTGATTGTCAGAGACAAGCTATTTCAGCAGCAAAAGAAGTTGAAACAACTACTGTTAAAGGAGTTACTTATAATCAATCTATATTTACAGTAGGATTTAGAGGTACGTTAAATCCTGATGAAAAAAATAGTTCAAAGTATACTTTAGATAATATACAGAATAGTGGTGCCTTTTACACAGATAATGCAGCAGATTTAACTAGTATTTATAGTACAATTTTAGGGCAATTAATACCTGCAGCTGTATCTTTACCTGGTGAACCTTTAGTTAAAGATATAGTAGCTGATGCATATGAAATAATACATGGAAGTCTAACATCAAGTAGTACTTTAGATATAGATAAAGGCACAGGTTCATTTGTAAATAATACTATCAATTGGGAAATAGATAAAGTATTAAACGAAACACTTACTTTAAAATATTCGATACTAGCAACAGATCCTAATTACTGTGGTAATGTTACTCAAAGTGTATCTACTCTAAAATATATAAATTCAGATTGTATTGAAACTACTAAAGTTTTTGATAATCCAGACATATGTATACCTTGTCCAGTAAAGAATATTGAAATTAATAGAGAAAAATGTTTAAATTCAATTAATTATTCTTTTAGCTTAAGTGGAGATTCCTGTGGAGGTGTTACAGGAACTTATTTATGGAATTTTTTTTTAAATAATGTTTTAGTAGGTACATCATCTACTGGAAATGGAGTGTTTAATTATACAGGAAGTGATGATTTTACAGGTGATTTTAGAGCTGAATTAGAATATGGCTCGGTTTATCCAGCCATAGGTTGTACTTTGTCATCAGGAAAAGAAGAAAAATCGATTGCTTTAGCAGATCCAATAAAAGTTGTAGAGTTAATAAATAATACTAAATGTTATAATGGTAATGATGGAAGTATTGAATTAACGGTTTCAGGAGGCTATGGTGATTATTTATATAATTGGAGTAATGGATCTAGAACTAAAGATATATCAAATTTAGGAGCAGGAGATTATACGGTTGTTATTACCGATAAGCAAGGATGTTCTTTTAATGAAAAGTATACAATTAATTCACCTGATGAGTTATCTTTATCTTTGTTAGGGAGTGATTTAAGTTGTGGCGGAATCGATGGAGGTATTGATTTGTCTGTGACAGGAGGAACAGGTAATTATAGTTATTTGTGGAGTAATGGTGCAATAACTCAAGATATTAATAATCTTAGCACAGGTTTATATACAGTTACAGTTACTGATGCTAATGATTGTGAAAAATCAATTTCAACAACACTTATTTCTTTAGATAATGAAGTACCAGTAATTATTGTTCCAGATGCATTACTTATTGAAACATGTAATCAAAATAATATAACTTCAGTAAATGCTAGGTATAAATTTAGTTTAACAGAAGTTCTTGTTAATATTATTGATTTTAATACTATAGGATATTCTGTAAGTGATGATACAAATATTGTTGCGATTACATATAAAGATGAAATTATTTCTTATAATGGTTGTATAACTAAAGTTTTAAGAACTTTTAAGGTTACTGATGCTTGCGGTAAAATAGGAATAGATACATTAATTATTACGATTGAAGATACAATCAAGCCAACATTTACAGTTCCTTCGGATATCACAATATCAACAGATACGAACTGTACTTTTGATGTATCGGTAATAGCAACAGGAGATGTAACTGATGAGTCAGATAATTGCGATACCACATTAGACGCAACCTTTACAGATGTTGAAACAGCAGGAAGTTGTGATGGCTCAAAAGTAATCACGAGAACATGGAGTTTAAGCGATGCTTGTGGAAACACCACAACAAAAGACCAAGTTATTACAATTGAAGATACAATCAAGCCAACATTTACAGTTCCTTCGGATATCACAATATCAACAGATACGAACTGTACTTTTGATGTATCGGTAATAGCAACAGGAGATGTAACTGATGAGTCAGATAATTGCGATACCACATTAGACGCAACCTTTACAGATGTTGAAACAGCAGGAAGTTGTGATGGCTCAAAAGTAATCACGAGAACATGGAGTTTAAGCGATGCTTGTGGAAACACCACCACGAAAGATCAAACAATTACAATTGAAGATACAATCAAGCCAACATTTACAGTTCCTTCGGATATCACAATATCAACAGATACGAACTGTACTTTTGATGTATCGGTAATCAAAACAGGAGATGTAACTGACGAGTCAGATAACTGTGATACCACATTAGACGCAACCTTTACCGATATTGAAACAGCAGGAAGTTGTGATGGCTCAAAAGTAATCACGAGAACATGGAGTTTAAGCGATGCTTGTGGAAACACCACAACAAAAGACCAAGTTATTACTATAGAAGATACTATCAAACCAAGTTTTACAGTTCCTTCGGATATCACAATTTCAACAGATACGAACTGTACTTTTGATGTATCGGTAATCAAAACAGGAGATGTAACTGATGAGTCAGATAACTGTGATACCACATTAGACGCAACCTTTACCGATGTTGAAACAGCAGGAAGTTGTGATGGCTCAAAAGTAATCACGCGTACATGGAGTTTAAGCGATGCTTGTGGAAACACCACCACGAAAGATCAAACAATTACAATTGAAGATACAATCAAGCCAACATTTACAGTTCCTTCGGATATCACAATATCAACAGATACGAACTGTACTTTTGATGTATCGGTAATAGCAACAGGAGATGTAACTGACGAGTCAGATAATTGCGATACCACATTAGATGCAACCTTTACCGATGTTGAAACAGCAGGAAGTTGTGATGGCTCAAAAGTAATCACGCGTACATGGAGTTTAAGCGA
Organism: Tenacibaculum salmonis; assembly: GCF_041053065.1. Taxonomy (NCBI): domain Bacteria; kingdom Pseudomonadati; phylum Bacteroidota; class Flavobacteriia; order Flavobacteriales; family Flavobacteriaceae; genus Tenacibaculum; species Tenacibaculum salmonis. Next base: position 409,231 of record NZ_JBFCVV010000001.1, read on the forward strand.
TGTTTGTGGAAACACCACAACAAAAGACCAAGTTATTACGATTGAAGATACTATCAAACCAAGTTTTACAGTTCCTTCGGATATCACAATATCAACAGATACGAACTGTACTTTTGATGTATCGGTAATCAAAACAGGAGATGTAACTGACGAGTCAGATAACTGTGATACCACATTAGACGCAACCTTTACCGATGTTGAAACAGCAGGAACTTGTGATGGCTCAAAAGTAATCACGCGTACATGGAGTTTAAGCGATGCTTGTGGAAACACCACCACGAAAGACCAAACAATTACAATTGAAGATACAATCAAGCCAACATTTACAGTTCCTTCGGATATCACAATATCAACAGATACGAACTGTACTTTTGATGTATCGGTAATAGCAACAGGAGATGTAACTGATGAGTCAGATAACTGTGATACCACATTAGACGCAACCTTTACCGATGTTGAAACAGCAGGAAGTTGTGATGGCTCAAAAGTAATCAAGAGAACATGGAGTTTAAGCGATGCTTGTGGAAACACCACCACGAAAGACCAAACAATTACAATTGAAGATACAATCAAGCCAACATTTACAGTTCCTTCGGATATCACAATATCAACAGATACGAACTGTACTTTTGATGTATCGGTAATAGCAACAGGAGATGTAACTGATGAGTCAGATAACTGTGATACCACATTAGATGCAACCTTTACCGATGTTGAAACAGCAGGAAGTTGTGATGGCTCAAAAGTAATCACGCGTACATGGAGTTTAAGCGATGTTTGTGGAAACACCACAACAAAAGACCAAGTTATTACGATTGAAGATACTATCAAACCAAGTTTTACAGTTCCTTCGGATATCACAATATCAACAGATACGAACTGTACTTTTGATGTATCGGTAATAGCAACAGGAGATGTAACTGACGAGTCAGATAACTGTGATACCACATTAGACGCAACCTTTACCGATGTTGAAACAGCAGGAACTTGTGATGGCTCAAAAGTAATCACGCGTACATGGAGTTTAAGCGATGCTTGTGGAAACACCACCACGAAAGACCAAACAATTACAATTGAAGATACAATCAAGCCAACATTTACAGTTCCTTCGGATATCACAATATCAACAGATACGAACTGTACTTTTGATGTATCGGTAATAGCAACAGGAGATGTAACTGATGAGTCAGATAACTGTGATACCACATTAGACGCAACCTTTACAGATGTTGAAACAGCAGGAAGTTGTGATGGCTCAAAAGTAATCAAGAGAACATGGAGTTTAAGCGATGCTTGTGGAAACACCACCACGAAAGACCAAACAATTACAATTGAAGATACAATCAAGCCAACATTTACAGTTCCTTCGGATATCACAATATCAACAGATACGAACTGTACTTTTGATGTATCGGTAATAGCAACAGGAGATGTAACTGATGAGTCAGATAACTGTGATACCACATTAGATGCAACCTTTACCGATGTTGAAACAGCAGGAACTTGTGATGGCTCAAAAGTAATCACGAGAACATGGAGTTTAAGCGATGCTTGTGGAAACACCACCACGAAAGACCAAACAATTACAATTGAAGATACTATCAAGCCAACATTTACAGTTCCTTCGGATATCACAATATCAACAGATACGAACTGTACTTTTGATGTATCGGTAATCAAAACAGGAGATGTAACTGACGAGTCAGATAACTGTGATACCACATTAGACGCAACCTTTACCGATGTTGAAACAGCAGGAACTTGTGATGGCTCAAAAGTAATCACGCGTACATGGAGTTTAAGCGATGCTTGTGGAAACACCACCACGAAAGATCAAACAATTACAATTGAAGATACAATCAAGCCAACATTTACAGTTCCTTCGGATATCACAATATCAACAGATACGAACTGTACATTTGATGTATCGGTAATAGCAACAGGAGATGTAACTGATGAGTCAGATAACTGTGATACCACATTAGACGCAACCTTTACCGATATTGAAACAGCAGGAAGTTGTGATGGCTCAAAAGTAATCAAGAGAACATGGAGTTTAAGCGATGCTTGTGGAAACACCACCACGAAAGACCAAACAATTACAATTGAAGATACAATCAAGCCAACATTTACAGTTCCTTCGGATATCACAATATCAACAGATACGAACTGTACTTTTGATGTATCGGTAATCAAAACAGGAGATGTAACTGACGAGTCAGATAACTGTGATACCACATTAGACGCAACCTTTACCGATATTGAAACAGCAGGAAGTTGTGATGGCTCAAAAGTAATCAAGAGAACATGGAGTTTAAGCGATGCTTGTGGAAACACCACCACGAAAGACCAAACAATTACAATTGAAGATACAATCAAGCCAACATTTACAGTTCCTTCGGATATCACAATATCAACAGATACGAACTGTACTTTTGATGTATCGGTAATCAAAACAGGAGATGTAACTGACGAGTCAGATAACTGTGATACCACATTAGACGCAACCTTTACCGATGTTGAAACAGCAGGAACTTGTGATGGCTCAAAAGTAATCACGCGTACATGGAGTTTAAGCGATGCTTGTGGAAACACCACAACCAAAGATCAAACAATTACAATTGAAGATACAATCAAGCCAACATTTACAGTTCCTTCGGATATCACAATATCAACAGATACGAACTGTACATTTGATGTATCGGTAATAGCAACAGGAGATGTAACTGATGAGTCAGATAACTGTGATACCACATTAGACGCAACCTTTACCGATATTGAAACAGCAGGAAGTTGTGATGGCTCAAAAGTAATCAAGAGAACATGGAGTTTAAGCGATGCTTGTGGAAACACCACCACGAAAGACCAAACAATTACAATTGAAGATACAATCAAGCCAACATTTACAGTTCCTTCGGATATCACAATATCAACAGATACGAACTGTACTTTTGATGTATCGGTAATAGCAACAGGAGATGTAACTGATGAGTCAGATAACTGTGATACCACATTAGATGCAACCTTTACCGATGTTGAAACAGCAGGAAGTTGTGATGGCTCAAAAGTAATCACGCGTACATGGAGTTTAAGCGATGCTTGTGGAAACACCACCACGAAAGATCAAACAATTACAATTGAAGATACAATCAAGCCAACATTTACAGTTCCTTCGGATATCACAATATCAACAGATACGAACTGTACTTTTGATGTATCGGTAATAGCAACAGGAGATGTAACTGATGAGTCAGATAACTGTGATACCACATTAGACGCAACCTTTACCGATATTGAAACAGCAGGAAGTTGTGATGGCTCAAAAGTAATCAAGAGAACATGGAGTTTAAGCGATGCTTGTGGAAACACCACCACGAAAGACCAAACAATTACAATTGAAGATACAATCAAGCCAACATTTACAGTTCCTTCGGATATCACAATATCAACAGATACGAACTGTACTTTTGATGTATCGGTAATAGCAACAGGAGATGTAACTGATGAGTCAGATAACTGTGATACCACATTAGATGCAACCTTTACCGATGTTGAAACAGCAGGAAGTTGTGATGGCTCAAAAGTAATCACGCGTACATGGAGTTTAAGCGATGCTTGTGGAAACACCACCACGAAAGATCAAACAATTACAATTGAAGATACAATCAAGCCAACATTTACAGTTCCTTCGGATATCACAATATCAACAGATACGAACTGTACTTTTGATGTATCGGTAATAGCAACAGGAGATGTAACTGACGAGTCAGATAACTGTGATACCACATTAGACGCAACCTTTACAGATGTTGAAACAGCAGGAAGTTGTGATGGCTCAAAAGTAATCACGAGAACATGGAGTTTAAGCGATGCTTGTGGAAACACCACAACAAAAGACCAAGTTATTACTATAGAAGATACTATCAAACCAAGTTTTACAGTTCCTTCGGATATCACAATTTCAACAGATACGAACTGTACTTTTGATGTATCGGTAATCAAAACAGGAGATGTAACTGATGAGTCAGATAACTGTGATACCACATTAGACGCAACCTTTACCGATGTTGAAACAGCAGGAAGTTGTGATGGCTCAAAAGTAATCACGCGTACATGGAGTTTAAGCGATGCTTGTGGAAACACCACCACGAAAGACCAAACAATTACAATTGAAGATACAATCAAGCCAACATTTACAGTTCCTTCGGATATCACAATATCAACAGATACGAACTGTACTTTTGATGTATCGGTAATAGCAACAGGAGATGTAACTGATGAGTCAGATAACTGTGATACCACATTAGACGCAACCTTTACAGATGTTGAAACAGCAGGAAGTTGTGATGGCTCAAAAGTAATCACGCGTACATGGAGTTTAAGCGATGTTTGTGGAAACACCACAACAAAAGACCAAGTTATTACGATTGAAGATACTATCAAACCAAGTTTTACAGTTCCTTCGGGTATCACAATATCAACAGATACGAACTGTACTTTTGATGTATCGGTAATCAAAACAGGAGATGTAACTGACGAGTCAGATAACTGTGATACCACATTAGACGCAACCTTTACCGATATTGAAACAGCAGGAAGTTGTGATGGCTCAAAAGTAATCACGCGTACATGGAGTTTAAGCGATGCTTGTGGAAACACCACAACAAAAGACCAAGTTATTACGATTGAAGATACTATCAAACCAAGTTTTACAGTTCCTTCGGATATCACAATTTCAACAGATACGAACTGTACTTTTGATGTATCGGTAATAGCAACAGGAGATGTAACTGACGAGTCAGATAACTGTGATACCACATTAGACGCAACCTTTACCGATGTTGAAACAGCAGGAAGTTGTGATGGCTCAAAAGTAATCACGCGTACATGGAGTTTAAGCGATGTTTGTGGAAACACCACAACAAAAGACCAAGTTATTACGATTGAAGATACTATCAAACCAAGTTTTACAGTTCCTTCGGGTATCACAATATCAACAGATACGAACTGTACTTTTGATGTATCGGTAATCAAAACAGGAGATGTAACTGACGAGTCAGATAACTGTGATACCACATTAGACGCAACCTTTACCGATATTGAAACAGCAGGAAGTTGTGATGGCTCAAAAGTAATCACGCGTACATGGAGTTTAAGCGATGCTTGTGGAAACACCACAACAAAAGACCAAGTTATTACGATTGAAGATACTATCAAACCAAGTTTTACAGTTCCTTCGGATATCACAATTTCAACAGATACGAACTGTACTTTTGATGTATCGGTAATCAAAACAGGAGATGTAACTGATGAGTCAGATAACTGTGATACCACATTAGACGCAACCTTTACCGATGTTGAAACAGCAGGAAGTTGTGATGGCTCAAAAGTAATCACGCGTACATGGAGTTTAAGCGATGCTTGTGGAAACACCACCACGAAAGATCAAACAATTACAATTGAAGATACAATCAAGCCAACATTTACAGTTCCTTCGGATATCACAATATCAACAGATACGAACTGTACTTTTGATGTATCGGTAATAGCAACAGGAGATGTAACTGACGAGTCAGATAACTGTGATACCACATTAGACGCAACCTTTACCGATATTGAAACAGCAGGAAGTTGTGATGGCTCAAAAGTAATCACGCGTACATGGAGTTTAAGCGATGTTTGTGGAAACACCACAACAAAAGACCAAGTTATTACGATTGAAGATACAATCAAGCCAACATTTACAGTTCCTTCGGATATCACAATTTCAACAGATACGAACTGTACTTTTGATGTATCGGTAATAGCAACAGGAGATGTAACTGATGAGTCAGATAACTGTGATACCACATTAGACGCAACCTTTACCGATGTTGAAACAGCAGGAACTTGTGAGGGATCAAAAGTAATCACGCGTACATGGAGTTTAAGCGATGCTTGTGGAAACACCACCACGGAAGACCAAGTTATTACAATTGAAGATACAATCAAGCCAAGTTTTATGGGTGAATTACCACAGGATATAAGTGTGAGTTGTGATGAGGTACCAGAAGCTGGTGTTTTATTAGTATCAGATAATTGTAGTCTTTCTTCTGATTTAGAGTTAGTGTATACAGAAAATATAACAAGAATACCTAACCAATGTGATTCCGAATATAGAATAATAAGAACGTGGAATCTTAAAGATTGTGCAGGTAATACTTCTAGTCATACTCAAAAAATTATGGTTATAGATAATAATGCACCAGAATTAGTAACAGATATTAATGATATTAATGTAGCGTGTGATAATATACCAGAAGTTCCTACTTTAGAATTTACAGATAATTGTTCAAGTAATAATATTAAGGTTGAATTTGAAGAGGATAATACATTTAATGGAACAGGTAACGATTATTTAATTAAAAGAAATTGGATAGCGACTGATTCTTGTGGTAATACTACTAGTTTTACACAAAATATAAATGTTACGGTTAATAAAAATACAAGTGTAATAGAAGATTCGAGATGTATTGATGATGGTGAAATTGATTTAAATAATTACTTAGTAGATAGTAATATTTCATCATATAAAGGTAAATGGACTCTTGTGAAAGGAGATAATTTATCGCTTTCAAATGGGGTTTTTGATCCTTTAAATCTTTCTTTAGGTGATTATATTTTTAACTACACAGTTTCTAATGATTTTTGTATACTCGTTACACAGGTTATTATAAATATAAATGATGAATGTATTGTTTTACCATGTGGTAAAGATGATATTAAGATATCAAAAGCAGTAACACCAAATGGTGACTCATTGAATGAATATTTTAAAGTAGCAGGAGCTGAATCATGTGGGTTTAGAGTAAGTGTAAAGATTTTTAATCGTTGGGGAGGAAGAGTTTACAAGTCGAGTAATTATACTAATAATTGGAATGGAGTCTCAGAAGGACTAACTTTTGGAAGTGGTGAGAAGTTGCCTGCGGGAACATATTATTACATTGTCATATTAGAGAATAGTGGGTTAAAACCATTTACAGGAGCAATTTATTTAGCAACCAAGTAATATATAAGCTATGAATTATAACAACAAATTATTATATACAATTCTTGTATTATTTATTTTATCAATTTTTAATATACAAGGACAACAATTACCTCAATTTACTCAATATATGTATAATACAATTTCTGTAAATCCGGCATATGCAGGTAGTAGAGAAGTATTAAGTATTGTGGGGTTACATAGAAGTCAATGGGCGGGTTTTGGAAAAGGAGCAGAAACCCAAACATTATCAATTAATGCACCATTACGAAATGAAAAAATAGGAGTAGGGTTATCATTTATAAATGATAAATTAGGCTATGAAAAATTCACTTATTTATATGGAGATTTTTCATATACTATTCAATTAAGTTATGGTTTGAAATTAGCTTTTGGTTTAAAAGCAGGTTTTACTCAATATAGTTTAGATGATGAGTTATTAATTGCAGAAGGATTAGATCCTGCAGTTAGTGGAGTAGGTAATAGATGGGAACCTAATATTGGTAGTGGTTTATTTCTACATACAGAAAAATGGTATGTAGGTTTATCTACTCCAAGATTAATAAATGTAAATCATAATGATTTAACAGTTGATGGAGTTAATTATGGTGTTCTTGATAAAAGAAGTTATTACCTGACCGGAGGATATGTTTTTGAATTAAATAATAACGTAAAATTTAAACCTGCAACTTTAATTAAAGCAACCAATGGAGCTCCTTTATCATATGATGTAACAGCAAATTTTCTTTTTAATGATAAATTTTGGTTAGGAGGTTCGTATAGATTTAATGAGTATACAGGTGCCTTGGGCGCGTTGATTGATTTTCAAATATCAGATGATTTTCGAATAGGTTACGCTTATGAGTATCCTTTATCTGATATAAATCAATTTTCAAATGGTACTCATGAAGCATTATTAATGTATGAGTTAAATAGCTCTAACAGAGTAAGGTCACCAAGATATTTTTAAGCGTATATATATGAAAACAAAAATCACATTCTTAATATTATTTTTTTTAGTTCTTTGTTCTTTTTCTCAAAAAAGAGTTGCAGATAAATTTTTTAAAAACTACTCTTATATTAAAGCTGCTGAATTTTATGAAAAAGCAGTTGAAAAAGGAGATAGTAGTACGTATGTATTAACTCGTTTAGGTGATTGTTATTATAATAATTCGAATTCTGAAAAAGCCACAAAGTGGTATCGATTAGCTGCTAAAACTGATAAAGGCTTAAGTAGTGAAACTATTTATAAATACGCACAATCTTTAAGAAGTGCAGGACAGTATAATAAAGCTGAAGAGTGGTTAAAAAAGTTACCAAATAATAAAAAATCATCAACCAAAATAGATTATGAAAAACTAAAAACACTAAATAAAGATTCTGTAAAAGTTAGTAATTTAGCTATAAATACTAAAAATTCTGATTTTGGAGCGTACGTACATAATAACAAATTTGTATTTGCTTCAACTAAAAATAAAAAAGGAAGAATCTATAAGTGGAATAATGAGCCTTATCTAGATTTATATGAAGCTTTAATAGATGACATTAAGGATGTTAAAAACATAAAAAATGTTACACCTATAAAATCATCAGAAATAAATACAAGTTTTCATGAATCAAATATAGCTATTACAAGTGATGGTAAAACAATGTATTTCACAAGAAATAACTTAACAAAAAGAAAGAGATTAGATTACGATAAAAAAGGAACATCACATTTAAAAATACTTAAAGCAACTTTAATTAATGGTAATTGGACTAATATAAAAGAACTTCCTATAAATGATGATATACACTCAAATGGTCATCCAGCTTTAAGTCCAGATGATAAAACGTTATATTTTACTTCAGATAGGCCTGGAGGTTATGGTTTAACTGATATTTATAAAACAGCTATTTTACCTAATGGTTCTTATGGTGAGCCAATAAATATGGGGGAAAGTATTAATACAAGTGGTAGAGAAATGTTCCCATTTGTATCAAAACAGTACGTGTTTTACTTTTCATCTGATGGTTATCAAAATCTAGGTTTTTTAGATATATTTAAATCTAATTTATTAAAAAATAATTCATCAGAGGTTATTAATATGGGAGCGCCATTTAATAGTAGATACGATGATTTTTCTTTTTTTATAAATAAAGATAATCAAACAGGTTATTTTTCTTCTAATAGACCTAAAGGAAAAGGACATGATGATATTTATGGTTTTGAATCTTATAAATGTAAACAGCTTCTAAAGGGTAAGACTTTTGATATTAAAACAGATGAAATTTTAACAAATACATTAGTCGAGTTAATAAATAATAAAGGAAAAGTAATTAATAATTTTACAACAGGTTTAGATGCATCTTATTCATTTGAGGTAGATTGTAATAGTAAATATAAATTAAGAGGTTCTAAGAAAGATTATAAAGAGGATTTTAAAAGTGTAATTACTACAAGTATTAGAAATAAAGAAATAGTTAAAAACTTATATTTAACTCCTTTAATTATAGATAAAGAAATAGTGATAAGCCCAATATTTTTTGATTTTGATAAATCAAGTATAAGATCTGATGCCGCATTTGAGTTAGAGTATGTTGTTAAAGTTTTAAAAAATCATCCTAAAATGATAATTAAAATTGAATCTCATACAGATAGTAGAGGTGATGATAATTATAATGAAACTTTATCAGATAAAAGAGCCAAATCAACAAGAGATTATATTTTATCAAGAGGTATAGAATTTTCAAGAATAGAAAGCGCTATTGGTTTTGGAGAAAAACAATTAGTAAATAAGTGTATTAATAATGCAATCTGTACAGAAGAAGAGCATCAAAAAAATAGACGTTCAAAATTTATTATTATAAATGATTATAACTAAAATTTAAGATAGCACTTATAAGTGCTATCTTAATTATTTTTTCACAAAAATATTAGTAAAATACCATTTACCTTTTAAGTTTTTTTCGGCATTAATATCAAAATGAGTAAAATCTCCTTCAATATTATTTCGGTGACCATTACTTCTAATCCATGCATTTACTACAGATTTAGCTGAAGAATACCCATAAGCAACATTTTCAGCAACACTTATTGCATTTATATTTTTATTTAAGTATTCTTTACGTGTGTTAAAAAAATCATGAGAAACTATATCTTTTTCAATCATATAATCAGTGTGTTTTTTTGATTGTAATTTAATAGTATCTGATTTTTCTAAAGGAGAGAATCCATTATTAATTCTATAGTCATTAATTTGACTTAGAATTTCTGTTTCAATAGTCTTTACATTAAGTTTACTATAACTTTCTAATTCTATTAATTCAATATCATTATTTGATGAGCAAGATGTTAAAATTAGTGCGCACAGCACTACTAATAACCTTAGGGGATGGTTATTCATTTGGGGGTTGTATTAGGGGGTTAATAACACCTTAATATACGTTAAAAAAATCGTTTAAAAAAATAAGTAAGAATTGTTAATGAAAAGATAAACTAAATAGCGTCTCTAATAATGTCTTCATATTCGTAGAAAAACATTTCAAACTGTTCCATCGTAGCTACATAAAACTCATAGCAGTCTCTCCAAGTATTTTTATTATGGATGCTAAATTTTTTATCATAAGGAACATAAATACGACGAATAATTTTTCTGTTATCTAATTCAAAGTTTTCGTGATAAATAACTTCTGGTAAATATTCTGTTTCTAAAATATTTTTTAACGATAATAATTTATCATATAATAATTCATTGGCAATTTCATCAAGATGTTCAAAATCTAAACAAACCGAAGCTGTTTTACGATCTCCTTGAAATTTAAAAGCGAATCCTTTTATTTTTGTATTATATAATAACCATTTTCTTGGAAAAGATTTTCCAAAACTTGTCCAAAATTCTTGACGTATTTGTGCTGACTCTTCTTTACTAAACATTTTTATCCGTGTATTTTAGCTTCAGAACCTCTATTTTTCATCATTTCGGCTTCAAAAGCAACTAAATCATTCCATTTTTTATCTACAATTTCTTTGTCTTGATATTTACGAGCAAAACCTAAAAAGATAGTATAATGGTTTGCTTCAGAAATCATTAAATCTTTATAAAATTTAGATAATTCTTCATCTTCCATATTTTCAGAAAACACTTTAAAACGCTCACAACTTCTAGCTTCAATTAACGCAGCAATTAATAAACGTTGTACTAATGCGTTTGTACGGTCTTTTGTTTTTGTAAAGAATTTTTGTAAACGAATAGCATAATCGTTTTTTTGTTCTCTTCCTAAAACCATTCCTCTTTTTACCATAAAATCATGAACCATTTTAAAATGTTGCATTTCTTCAATAGCAATTTCACTCATACTTTGCACGAGTTCGGTTTCTTCAGAATAATTAATAATTAAAGAAACAGCATTAGAAGCTGCTTTTTGTTCTAAAAAAGCGTGGTCTGTTAATATTTGCTGTAAGTTGTCTTTGGCAATGTCTGCCCAAGAGGTTTCGGTTTCAAATTGTAATCCTAACATATTGTAAATTGAATATAGATTGCAAAATTAAGGATTATTACATGTAAGAGATAATTATATGTAGTGTTTATTTATTACAAATTATTTAATTTTTTATCATTTTAAATCTTTATAGATAAAAAGTAGAAAGAGGTTCGATTTTATTGATGAAACAATTAACTTTGGTCTACTTCAAAAAAAATGCTTAATTATGAATAATTTTATGAAAATAATAGCAGTAACATTATTGCTATTGATGTTTAATTCCTGTGAAAAATCTGTAGAAGAGAAAAGTACTGTTGATAATTATACGGAATATGTTTCAGTATTTCCTGAGGAAATAATTTCATCTGTTGCTGATTTTAGATTTATATTAAAAAAAACACCTAAAGTAACTACAGTTAGTAATGATGTTATTACGGTAAATCCACAGGTGAAAGGTGAGGTTTTTTTAGATGGAAATAAAATTTCTTTTATTCCTTCAGAAAAATTAAAAAGTAACACAGAATATACGGTAACGCTTCATTTATCAAAATTATATGATGATATTTCTGATGATTTACAGAAATTTACGACAAAAGTAAAAACTAAAGAACTACTTTTTAATGTAACCTTATCAGCACCTATTGTTTCTAGTAAAAATATATATGCTGTAGAAGGTGTGGTAAATATTAGCGATGTAATTTCTTCGGATAAATTATCAGAATTAGTTAAAGCAACGTATAATAATTCTGATATTTCGATGAATTTTGAAACATCAGAAACACTTGTTTCTCAAGCTTTTTTTAAAATTAAAAATTTAAAAAGATTAGAAGAAGATAGAGATATAAAAGTTATTTGGGATGGAAGTAGTATTAATTCTAGTTCAAAAGGAGAACGTGTTTTAACAATAACAGGTAAAAATAATTTTAAAGTATTAAGTATTGAAGTTATTGATACAGATAAACAACATATTGAAGTTAGTTTTTCTGACCCTATTAAAAAATCACAAGATTTACAGGGGTTAATAGCTTTTAAAAATGCTCAAAAAAGAAGATTTACATATAAAGTAACAAATAATATTGTAACTATTTATCCGAAGAGTTCGTTTAAAAATAAAGTAGAATTACAAGTTTTTAAAGGAATTAAAAATACAGAAGGATTTTCTTTAAAACATGGTTACAGTCAAACGTTACATTTTAAACAATTAAAGCCTTTAGTAAGTTTTATAAAAAGCGGAACTATAATTCCGAGTTCAACTAATTTAAAAATTAATTTTAAAGCTGTTAATTTAAAAGCTGTTGATGTTTCGGTATATAAAATATATAAAAATAATGTTTTACAGTTTTTACAAAATAATAATTTAAGTAATCAAGGTAATTTACGTTATGTAGGTCGTCCTGAAGCTAAATATACAGTAAATCTTACGGATAAAGGTGTTGACTTAACAAAAGAAAATGCTTTTGCTATAGATTTATCTGAAATTTTATCTATAGAAAATGGCGCAATGTATAGAGTTGAATTTTCATTCAATAAAAAATACTCTAATTACACTTGTGATGAAACTACTAATACAAATACTATTGTTTATGGTAAAAAAGAAGTAGATACAAGAGAATATGATAATCCTAATTATTATAATTATGACCGTTATAGATGGAGTGATAGAGAAAATCCGTGTACAGATTCGTATTTTTATAATAAAAATATTAGTACCAATGTTTTAGCGACTAACTTAGGAGTTATTGTTAAAAAAGGAAATAACAAAACTACTTTTATTGCAGTTACTAATTTATTAACAACAAAACCTGTTGCTAATGCTTCTGTAACCTTATATAATTTGCAACAACAAGCTGTTATAACGGCAACAACAAATACCGATGGTGTTGCTAATTTTAACGGAATTAGTAATGCTTTTTTTGCAAAAGTAACTAAAGATGAAAATACAACTTACATTAAGTTAAATGACGGAAATGCTTTGTCAATGAGTAAGTTTGATGTTTCAGGAACAAAACTTCAAAAAGGAATTAAAGGATATATTTATGGTGAACGTGGTGTTTGGCGACCTGGTGATCAATTATTTTTGACTTTTGTTTTAAATGATAATGCAAATCCAATACCAGAAAATCATCCTATTAAATTTGAATTGATTAATCCACAAGGGAAAATTACAGAAAGAAAAGTACTTTCTAAAAATAATATAAATGTATATAGATATACTCCGAAAACTAGTCAAGATGCAATTACAGGAAATTGGAAATTAAGAGTAAGCGTTGGAGGTGCAGTTTTTAATAAAACACTTAAAATTGAAACTATAAAACCAAACCGTTTAAAAATTAAGTTAAAAACTACAGCCGATTTTATTAAAGCTGATACAGATATTGACGGAGATGTTGAAGTAAAATGGTTACATGGTGCAATTGCAAGAAATTTAAAGTTAGATATTAACGGTAAATTTAGACAGATAAAAACGGAGTTTCCGAAATTTAAAAATTATAATTTTGATGATATTACTCGAAATTTTAGAACAGAAGAATTTAAGGTATTAGACGGAACATTAAATAACGATGGTGAAACAAGTTTTTCAGTATCTCCAAGTTTGGAAAGTAAAGCTCCAGGAATGTTAAAGGCTAGTTTTATAACAAAAGTTTATGAAAATGGTGGAGATTTTAGTACAGATGTGTTTTCGAAAAAAGTATCACCTTATAAAACTTATGCTGGTTTATTAAACGCATCAGAACAACAATCTAAAAATTATTTATTTACAGATGAAAAATATACATTTAATGTAGCATCAGTAAATGAAAATGGCGTAGGAGTTGCTAATAATTTAGAAGTAAAAGTATATAAAATTTCTTGGCGTTGGTGGTGGAGTACTTCTGATAATGGGCTTTCTAATTATGATGGAACACGTCATCATCAAGCATATAAAACATTACAAGTAAAAACAAATGCTAACGGAAAAGGTTATTTTGATTTAAATATAAGTGAAAATGATTGGGGACGTTATCTTATTAAAGTAACAGATAAGAGAAGTAAACATGTTACTTCAAATGTTGTTTATTTTGATTGGCCTTCTTGGTATGGAAAGAAAAGAGGAAATCAAGATAAAACAAATGCAACGATGCTAGTTTTTACTACAGATAAAGAATCTTATGAAGTAAATGAAACTGCTACAGTAAAATTTCCATCATCAGAAGGAGGAAGAGCTTTAATTACTATTGAAAATGGAACAGAAGTTTTAGACCATTTTTGGGTAGAAACAACAGCTAAGCAAACAGCATTTAAATTTCCTGTATTAGCAAATTATACACCTAATGTATTTGTAAATATTTCGTTATTACAAAAACATAGTCAAACGGTTAACGATTTACCAATTCGTATGTATGGTTCAATTCCTATGTTAGTAAATAATCCTGAAACTAAATTAGCTCCAGTAATTGAATTAGCAGATGAAATAAGACCTGAATCAATAACTAAAATAAAGGTTAAAGAAGAAAAAGGAAAAGCAATGACTTATACAATTGCTTTAGTTGATGATGGATTATTAGATTTAACTCGATTTAAAACACCAAATCCGTGGAATACATTTTATGCACGCCAATCATTAGGAGTAAAAACTTGGGATGTTTTTGATGATGTAGTAGGTGCTTACGGAGGAAAAGTAAATCAGATTTTAAGTATTGGAGGAGATGAATCAGAAGCGGGAAGTAAAAATAAAAAAGCTAATAGATTTAAACCAATGGTTACTTATTTAGGTCCTTTTAATTTAGAAAAAGGAGCTAGTAAAACACATACAATAAAAATACCTAAATATATAGGTTCGGTACGTGCTATGGTAGTTGCTGCCGATGTTGAAAATAACGCTTACGGAAGTGCTGAAAAAACAGCTTTAGTACGTAAACCTGTAATGATTTTAGCATCACTGCCTCGTAAAATAACTCCTCAAGAAACTGTAACATTACCTGTTAACGTATTTGCAATGTTACCTTCTATAAAAAAGGTTAAGGTTACAGTACAGCCAAATGAATCATTTACTATTTTAGGTGATAAAACACAAGTGTTATCTTTTAATCAACCTGATGAAAAAATGGTTTATTTTACCTTGAAAGTAAATGATTTTAAAGGAATTGGAAAAGTACAAATAGACGCAGTTTCAGGAAGTGAAAAAGCATCCTACGAAGTAGAAATAGATGTTTTAAATCCGAATCCTATAAGTACAGAAGTAAAAGATTTAGTATTAAAATCAAATGAAAAAAGTGCGCTTAATTTTACCACATTTGGTAGTGCTGGCACTAATACTGCAAGTGTAGAATTATCTACATTACCTCCAATGAATTTTACTAAACGTATGGAATATTTAATTCAATATCCGCATGGTTGTGTAGAACAAACTACTTCAAGTGCTTTTCCTCAGTTATTTTTGGCTGAAATATTTGAATTATCCGAAGAAAAACAACAAGATATTGAGAGAAATATAAAAGCTACTATTCAACGATTATCAGATTTTCAATTATCAAATGGAGGTTTGTCTTATTGGCAAGGAAATAGCACGGCAAATAGTTGGGGAACATCTTATGCAGGTCATTTTATGATAGAAGCATCTAAAAAAGGATATGCGTTACCTATCGGTTTTAAATCTAAATGGATTAGTTATCAAAAACAACAAGCACGTAATTGGCGAAATACTTCTTATTATGGAAATAATTCTTTATCTCAGGCGTACCGATTATACACATTGAGTTTGGCAAATAGTGCTGATATTGCCTCGATGAATCGTTTGCGTGAAACAAGTGGTACTTCTAATGAAGCAAAAATGAGATTAGCAAGTGCATATGCATTAATTGGTAAAAAATCAATTGCAAAAGGTATTTTAAGTAAGTTAAGAGTAAATGATTATAGTAAAAAACGTTATTCAAATTATGGTTCTGAAACCCGCAATAAAGCCATGGCATTAGAAACTTATATTTTATTAAATGATGAAATAAAAGGAATAAAATTAGCTAAACAAATTTCTGAAATTTTATCTGGAGATAAATGGATGAGTACACAAACAACATCATATAGTTTATTGTCAATGAGTAAATATGCTTTACAGAATGGCGAAAATTCAGGTATTAATGCAACTTATATTTTAAATAAAAAATCAGAAAATGTTAATACTTCTAAAGCTTTATTTACTGATGATTTAAATGATGTTAACAAAGAAAATACAATTACTGTTTATAATAATAGTAAAGGTGTTTTATATGTTAGAGTATTTAATAAAGGAATTTTACCTGTAGGTAAAGAAAAAGTGATTCAGAAAAATATAGAAACAACTGTTTCTTATAAAACGAAAGAAGGTACTACGATATCTATAGATAATTTATCACAAGGAACAAATTTTGTAGCTGAGGTTACTGTAAAAAATATGACAAATGATAAGGTAGAAAATATAGCTTTAACACAATATATTCCGTCAGGATGGGAAATTGTAAATACCCGTTTTACTGAATTTGGAAATAATACAACATCTTCAGAAGTAGATTTTACAGATATTCGTGATGCTAGTATTAGTAATTATTTTACGTTAAAAGAGCATCAGAAAAAAACATTTACAGTGTTATTAAACGCATCGTATTTAGGAACTTATTATTTACCAGGTGTGCAAGTAGAAGCAATGTATGATAATGATTATATAGCCAGAACAAAAGGAAACTGGATTAAAGTTATCAAGTAAAATAATTGAGTTTTTTAATGAAAAAATCACTATAAATATTTTTAATATTTATAGTGATTTTTTGTTTTAATTTTAACTATCTGTTTTTTAATTCTTTATTGTTTTTTTGTGAGTTTATTTATTATTATTAGTAAGTTTTTATTTAAAAAGCTACTAAAGGTGGAATAATAATCAAAAAATAAATAAAATGAATTGTAATATTATAGCTACAGCATTACTTTCTACTACTGCTTTAGTAGGGTATGCACAACAAAGTGTAACATCGATAAGAGATTTAGAAAATAGAGCTTCAACTTTAAGAGCAGGAGATGAACTTGTTTTAACAGATGGTACTTATCAAAATATTAATTTAATTTTATCCACTTCAGGTACAGCAACAAATCCTATAATTATTCGTGCAGAAAATACAGGACAAGTATTTATAGAAGGAAATATTAAGGTAGAATTAAATGGTAATCATATTGTTTTCAAAGGTTTTGTTTTTCAGAATGGAAAAACAGCTAAAGAAGGAGATCATACAATAAAAATAACAGGAGATTATAATACCGTTAGTGATTGTAGTTTTTTAAATTTAGGAGATCCTTCAAGAACAAAAACGAGTTTTGATATTTATATATATCATGCAAATTATAATAAAATTTATTATAATGAATTTATAGGGAAGCAAAGTGTGGGTAATAATATAACTATAAACCCTGGTTCGTA
Organism: Tenacibaculum salmonis; assembly: GCF_041053065.1. NCBI lineage: Bacteria > Pseudomonadati > Bacteroidota > Flavobacteriia > Flavobacteriales > Flavobacteriaceae > Tenacibaculum > Tenacibaculum salmonis. The sequence continues at coordinate 427,143 of NZ_JBFCVV010000001.1, forward strand.
TAATGAAATTAGTAGAAATAGGTTTTCACGACCTATTTTAGGAGCTAATTCAGGTTCAGCAATACGTTTGAGCGCTACTTATAATTTAGTAGAATATAATTACTTTTTTGAAAGTGATGGTGAGGGAGAAATTATTACTGTAAAAGATGATTATAATTTATTGAGATATAACACTTTTAGACGTTCTAAAGGTGGGTTATCTTTACGACATGGAGATCATTGTGTGGTATATGGAAATTACTTTTTTGGTGAATCAGTACCAAAAACCAAAGGGATTTCTATTTGGGGTGAACATCATTTTATCGTAAATAATTATTTTGAAGATTTAAAACCTGTAAAAACAACTAATAAATACACTGGAGGTAAACTAGAAGGTGCAGCAGTTTCTTTTAATTGTGGAAGTGGTCCAAATGCAATTAGACCAACAGTTCCTTTTTTTCCTGTAGCTCATGATGTAACTTTTGCCTACAATACTATTATTACTAATAGTGAAATGATTTTAGATTTTACAGAAGATTATTTAGGCGGGTCTACACAAAAACAATATACGCCTTATAATTTATCTATTAGAAATAATATCTTTTTTGAACGTTCTGATAAAAAACAAATACCATTTCGTAATTTATCAGAAGCTTCAAATGTACCAGATGTTACGGGGCTAGTTTTTAAAGATAATTTTTCTTTTGGAAATAAAAATTTGGGGATTAATACGCCTGCAACAGGTTTAGATACAACAACATCAGTAGCAATGCAATTAGATGCTACTTTAGGAATTTATACCCCAATAGCAAATCCTTTATTAGAAAACAATGTTAATCAACCTGTTAATTTACCTCAGATACACACTTTTGCTAAGCAAGCTACAACAGTAAGAAGAGATGTATTAGGAAAATTAAAAGATACAGATCATGTAGGAGCAGTAGCTTTCAACCCTCAATCTAGTAGAAAAATTCCAGAAATGACGTTATTAACTACAGGACCGAGAAGTAATACGGCAGTTTTCCCTACTAATCCAATACAAGCAAATAAAGTAAAGCATGCTTTATATCCTAATCCAGCATCGGGTTCTGTCTATTTTAGAGCGAAACCTAATTTAGTACAAGCTATAACGGCATATAAGATGCAAAACCAGGGAACACCTGTCTCTTTTAGTTATCAAAATTCGGCATATGAATTGGATATTTCTTCACTTACTATAGGAACTTATATTTTAGAAATTCAATTTCCTAATAAAACGATAACAAAAAATTTGATAGTACGCTAATTTTATTTTTTAATAAATAATCAAAATAGTTGAATTTTATATACCAAAAACTACTTTACTATATTGTAAAGTAGTTTTTTATTTGTAAATTATTATTGATAAAAATAAAGTCGTAATTAAAAATATGAAGAATAATTTAGGAACTAATTGGACTATTTGTAAGGAATGTAAAGGGAGAGGAAAAAAAAGTAGAAAAATTAGTAAAAAAGTACGTATTCGTTATCAAAATGAATTAGTTCAATTTGAAAAAATAGAATCAGAAGGTAGAGTTCCAATTAAACCTAAAGGAGAATTATATACTTGCTTAAATTGTAGTGGTTCAGGTTTATTACAGGCAGATAGCTCACCTTTAGTAGATAAAGATAAATATCCACATATTGCTATTGTTGGCGGAGGTATTGGTGGTGTAGCACTTGCGGTGGCTTGTTTACATCGAGGAATTCCATTTACATTATATGAGAGAGATAACAGTTTCGATGCCCGTTCTCAAGGTTACGGATTGACTTTACAACAAGCTAGTAAAGCTATTCAAGGATTGGGCATTTTTAAGTTAAAAGAAGGGGTTGTTTCTACAAAACATATTATTCACACTACTGATGGAAAAATAATCGGGGAGTGGGGAATGAGAAAATGGCTAGAATCAGGATTTAAGTCCGAAGCAAAAAAAATAGGAAAACGTACTAATATTCATATTGCAAGGCAATCTTTACGATTTGCTTTACTTGAGCAGTTAGGGAGTAATGATCTTGTAAAATGGGGACATCAATTAGTTGATTTTAAGGAAGATGAAAACGAAGCTATTACATTAGATTTTCAAGTAAATGGAGAAATTAAAAATGCTAAGGCAGATATTATTGTAGGTGCAGATGGTATTCGTAGTTCGGTGCGTAACTTATTATTTGGTGACGAAAATACTCCTTTGCGATATTTAGGTTGTATCGTAATATTAGGTATTTGTCCTTTAGATGCTCTTGATAATATTGATAGTTTATTGCTAGATTCGGCAACAGTGTTTCAAACAGCTAATGGAAATGAGCGAATTTATATGATGCCTTATACATCCGATTCTGTAATGTGGCAATTAAGCTTTCCAATGTCAGAAACAGCGGCTAAAAAACTGAGCGAAAAAGGAGCTAAAGCTCTCAAAGAAGAAGCTATCCGAAGAGCTTCTTGGCATACTCCTATTCCTCAGATTTTATCAGCTACGCTGGATACTCAAGTTTCTGGATATCCTGTGTATGATAGAGAATTACTAAGTTCAGAATTATTAGAAAAAGGAAATAAAATAACGCTTATTGGAGATGCAGCACATCCGATGAGTCCGTTTAAAGGACAGGGAGCAAATCAAGCGTTATTAGATGCATTGTCATTGGCTAGAACAATATCAAAAAAATGTGGAACTTTATCAGAATGGAGAAAAGTCGGAATTAGAAAACATGTATTAACTGAGTTTGAAACGGAAATGTTAGCTCGAAGTGCTTCTAAGGTAAAAGGCTCTGCTGATGCAGTAAAATTTTTACATTCTGATGTTGTGCTTCAAGAAGGAAATGAACCTAGAGGACGTGATTTGAATAAAAAAAAGATGTTATAAATGTTTTTATTGATGAGGTTTTAAACTAATAACTATATATGATTGTTTTTTAGGGTGATAGTTGAATAATTATAGTTATCTTAATAACTAATTTATTGATTTATACTTAAAAGTAAAAGAGTGAAGCACTTCATTTTTTTAAAATAAACCAAAAAAATATGAAAAAAAAAATCACTTTTAAAAAACAGAAATTTTCTATTATAAAATTAGTGTTTATAACACTAATTTTAGTGTTTTATTTCTCTTGTGAATCTAAATTAAATGATAAAAAAAATAAAAAATTAGATCCAATGGAAGGGGTTTGGGAATTAACAGAATTTCATCACCTTAAAAATGGTGATACACTTATTACTGATAAAAATAAAGTGCAACATAAAATTTACTTAGATGGTTATGTTATGTGGAATACAAATCCAGCATCAGATTCTTCTGAATGGCATGGGTATGGTACGTATACTTATAAAAAAGATACTGTTATTGAAACATTAATATCAATGTCTAAATCTATGAAAAGTGATGTTAATAAATATATTATCCCTGTAAAACATGGTTACAAAATATACAAACAGATAAATACTTTTAAAAATAAAGATACTGTTTATCAGAATATTGAAGTCTACAAAAAATTAAATTAATAGTAATAGAGGGTTATCATAAAAAACATCGAGCCTTTTCAAAATTGAAAGGCTCGATGTTTTTATCAGTAAAAAATAAAAAATTAAGAAAACATTTTGGCTACCTTTTCAGCTTTTCTATTTTCGCTATAATCGTAAAAACCTTCACCCGATTTAATACCTAATTTACCTGCATTTACCATATTTACTAACAATGGACATGGCGCATATTTAGGGTTTTTAAAACCATCATACAATACATTTAATATTGATAAACATACATCTAAACCAATAAAATCAGCTAATTGTAATGGACCCATTGGATGTGCCATTCCTAATTTCATTACAGTATCAATTTCAGTAACACCAGCAACACCATTATATAAAGTTTCAATAGATTCGTTAATCATTGGCATTAAAATACGGTTTGCGACAAAACCAGGATAATCATTTACTTCAACAGGAGTTTTAGCTATTTTTTTTGCTAAATCAACCGTGAAATTCATGACTTCATCAGAGGTATTATAACCTCTAATAATTTCAACCAAGTTCATAATCGGCACAGGATTCATAAAATGCATTCCAATTACTTTTTCAGATCTGTTAGTAACTGCCGCAATTTGTGTTATCGAAATAGAAGAAGTATTAGTTGCTAAAATGGTATCTTTATGGCAGATTTCATCTAAATTTTTAAATATCTTTAATTTCAAAGCTACATTTTCGGTTGCAGCTTCTACAACTAAATCAGCATTTTTAACACCTTTTTCAATAGAAGTATAAGTTGAAATATTATCTAAGGTATTTTTTTTATCTTCTTCGGATATCTTTTCTTTTAACACCATTCGATCTAAATTCTTGGCAATAGTTGCCATTCCTTTGTCAAGTGCATTTTGAGAAATATCAATTAAATGTACCGTATAACCGAATTGTGAAAAGGTGTGTGCAATACCATTTCCCATAGTACCAGCTCCTATTATAGCTATGTTTTTCATATTGTTATTTTAAATTTAATTACTTTGAATATGAAAAGTGAATGGAATTCTATAAGTTTCTCCATTTTCATTAAATATAACATATCCTTCATTTACAATAACATCGCCACCAAAATTATTTACGATATAATCATAGTTAGTGTCAGATAATTTGTTGCTTAAAATAGAAGAAGAGTAGGTTTGAAAATTATTGATAAACATAGTTGATGCAAAAAAAGTTTCTATATCAACATTGGTTATGTTTTCTGAAAATTTAACTACAATTTGACCTGGAAAATATGTGCTGTTTTTATTATATAAAATAGCTTCCGTAACTTCTATTGTTGGATGTAATGGGTAATTATCAGCTGTTGTAAAGGTTTTTTCGATGGTTTTTGAAGGAGTATAATTATTAAAACCAGAATTATAAACATAAGCATTTATAATAACGGTATACGTTGTTTTTGGCTCTAAATTAGCAATTTTAGTACTTAATCCAATAGTAGAATTACTATAAGTATCTAATTCTTTTATTGATACGATATAATTAACTGTTTTATTCTCATTATTATGAGTATAGCTAACTGGTGTCCAATAAGTAATAGCAGAAGTTCCTAAAACATTACTAAAATCAAGCGTAAAATCACCATCTATTTTAGGATAGGTTATCGTTTTAAAACTAACAGTATTTGAAAAAGTTTCTGTCCCATTATCTGAAAATGCTACTAATTTAACGTTATAATTTGTATCTTCTTCTAATTCAGAAAGTGTACGACTATTTACGAATGATAAAATATCTTCTTCAATAATTTCATCATTTAAATAAAGATTATATTTAACATAAGAGTTATCCGTAACGGTTGGTATAGTCCATTCAATTTCTGTCCAATTTGCTTGAGCTTCACTTTTTAATGATACCGTAAAATCAGAAGGAGGTGTTCCTAATGTTTTAAACTGAATTTCTTTAGTTTTTGAATCACCATTTGATAATTTAGCAACTAATTTAGCAGTGTGATTTTTGTAGGCTACTAAATTTTGTAAAAGATACGAAGTCTCGGTTGTGTTTTCTATAAGTAAAGTTCCATCTAAATAGATATCATAAGTAATTGTATTAAGATCTACATAATCATTTATCGTAGTAATATTCCAATCAATACTTGCTGAACTTTGTGTAATTTCTTTAGATGTTACATTAAGCTCATTAAAACTAGTTGATAAAGCATTAAAACTAATTTCTTTAAAAGTGTTTTTATCTTTACTTGTTGTAGCAACAACTCGAATAATATATTCTTTATAAGGAATTAAATCAGAAAGTTTGTAAGAGTTTCCTGCTACATTTTCAGCGATATTTTCTTTTTTAATTTCACCATTAACAGAGACACTATAAGTTAGAGATTCTTCGTCTAAAGTTTTAGGAGTAACCCAAGTTATAACTGCACTTTCAGAAGTTATTTCAGTTGAATAAACTTCAAAACTTAAAGGTTCAGGATAATCAGCAGTTGTAAAACTAAATGTTTTTTCAACTTTGGTATCATAATTTGTATTTCCGATAATTTTCACTGAATATTCAGTGTTTGGTGTTAAATTAATAAGTTCAAAACTAATTTTTTCAGTTTCTTTTTCGATTAATTTATCATTTAAATAAATATCAAAAGTTGATGTAGTTTTTTCTCCAGAAACAGTTGGATACCATTTAAGAGTTGCACTATTAAATTGAATGTTTTCAGCATCAATACTATTGATATATATAGAACGATCTTCAGGCTCTTCATCATCTTCAGAACAAGAAGTTAATAATGAAAAAGTAATAGAAATCAAAAATACTATTGATAAAAGCGATGTGTATTTATATGTTAAGTTTTTTTTCATTTTTTATAATTAAGGTAATTATTTATTAAAACAATCAATAATCATATGAGCAACACGTAAAGCTTCCGTTCCTTGACGTAAAGATACTATAGGCGTTGTTTTATTAATAATAGCATCGGCAAACGATTCTAATTCGTCTAAAATAGCATTGTTTTCAATAACACTAGGATTATCAAAATAAATTTGTTTTTTAACACCTTCGGCATTTTGAAGAATCATTGCAAATTCATCAGGGTTTTCAGGAACATCTTTCATTTTTACAACCTCAGATTTTTTCTCTAAAAAATCAACAGAAATATAAGCATCCTTCTGAAAAAACCTAGTTTTACGCATGTTTTTCATAGAGATTCTGCTCGATGTTAAGTTTGCGACACAGCCATTTTCAAACTCAATACGTGCATTTGCAATATCTGGAGTATCAGAAATAACTGAAACACCACTTGCATGTACACTTTTAACTTTAGAGTTTACGACAGATAAAATAATATCAATATCATGAATCATTAAATCTAAAACAACAGGTACATCTGTTCCTCTTGGGTTAAATTCAGCTAATCTGTGTGTTTCGATAAACATAGGTGAATCTATCAGGTCTTTTACAGCTGTAAATGCAGGGTTAAAACGTTCAACATGCCCAACTTGTCCTTTTATATGATATTGACTTGCTAAAGTTCTAATAGCTTCAGCTTCTAATACAGTATTTGTTATTGGTTTTTCAATAAAAATATGTTTTCCTTTTTGAATAGCCTCTTTAGCACAGTCAAAATGAGATAATGTAGGTGTTACAATATCAACAACATCAACTGCATTTATTAATTCTTCAACAGAGTTAAATAATTTATAACCAAATTCTTTGGCTACTTTTTTAGCGTTTTCAGTAAAAGGATCATAAAATCCTACTAATTCATATTTTTCAGATTGTTGTAATAAACGTAAGTGAATTTTTCCTAGATGACCTGCACCTAAAACTCCAGCTTTTAACATAGTACTTTTGATTTTGTATGGTTATTTTAATAATAAAATTACTTAAATTTACATTTTAAAATAACATTATTTTTAACTTATTTAATGCTTTTTTTTTAACCAAAAAAGCAATGTAAACAAAGATACACTTTTATACATATTTATGAGTACTTTTGGCAGGTTGAAATTTTACTATTACTCGATATGATATAGTAGTTACTTGTTAAAAAATAGTACTAATATAAATTAATGTTTGAGTGTAATTTAGTATTTTTTATAGCAGTATTTAATGAAAGACACCACCAAGCATCAAGGATTAAGAAATAAGTTAGCAGTAGTTTTACAAGCCAAAGGTATTGTAGATTTAAATGTATTAAATGCAGTTCGTAAAATTCCGAGGCACTTATTTATTGATAGTAGTTTCGAGGCACATGCATATCAAGATAAAGCATTTCCTATTGCTGCAGAACAAACAATTTCACACCCATATACGGTAGCGTTTCAATCTCAAGTTTTAGATATAAAACAAGGAGAAAAAGTACTTGAGATAGGTACAGGATCAGGTTATCAAACGGCTGTATTGTTAGAATTAAAAGCAAAAGTATATTCTATAGAGCGTCAACATGAATTATTTAAAAGGACTTCGTTATTTTTACCTAAAATAGGTTATAGACCAAAACGTTTTATTTTTGGTGATGGTTATATAGGCTTAGCTGAAGAAGCACCTTTTGATAAAATTATTGTAACGGCAGGAGCTCCTTTTGTGCCAAAACCTTTATTAAGTCAGTTAAAAGTAGGGGGAAGGTTATTGATTCCCATAGGAGATACAAACCAAGTAATGACTTTATTTATACGAAAATCTCCAAAAGAATTTGAAAAACATGAATTAGGAGATTTTAAGTTTGTACCAATGTTAGAAAAGAAGAATTAAAAAAAATCCGCTTTAATAAGCGGATTTTTTAACTTGAATAAGAAAATATCAAATTATTTATTCAGTAATATCAGTTGCATCAGCAACAATTATTTCTGATTGATGTTGATTTTGTTTTGTTAGATCTGTTTTAGCTAAACCACAAGGGCTTGTACTTCCACAAGAAGAAAAACCGATTAAACTAACAATACAAACTGCAATAAATATTACTTTTTTCATTTTTTATGTTTTAAAAATCAAATATACATATTTCTGATTAACTCAGCGGAATCTTCCTTATAATCGATAACGTTAAAACCAATCATTTTATTTTGTATGTTGGTAATTAAATTTTCGGTTACAGGTTCGCCGTCATTCCATTCGGTTATTGATAACCATTTTTGAATATCATCTAATTGTTGCTCGTACCTATGTGCTAATATTTTATCAATATTTGGAATATCTTTAAAGTTATTAGTACAATCATTAATAATATCTAATACTTTCTTTACTTCTTTAAAATTGTTTTCTAAGACTTCATTTCTAACAGCAACAACAAAACAAGGCCAAGGAGTAGGGCAATCACCTAAACGTCTAAAAGTATTATTATCAACTAGCGGTTTTGTGGTAAAATGTTCCCACATAAAATAATCAGCATCTCCGTTTGTTAAAGCATCGATACCTCCTTGTAAATCGCCAACAACTTTAAATTTTAATTTGTCAATATTCCAGCCATTATTATGAGCATTTACAATTGCCATTAAATGAGACCCCGAGCCAAAACGACTAATAGCTACAGTTGCATTTTCTAGGTCTTCTATTTTTTTGAATTCGGATTTATCACCTACATGAATTCCCCAAATTAAAGGACTTTTAACAAAAGTCTGTGTAATTTTAGAAGGATTTCCATTATTAATGTCTTTAATAATTCCTTCGGTTAATACGATAGCAATATCTACATCACCAGAACGCAAGGCTTTACACATTTCACCAGTACCACCAGGGAAATCTTGCCAACGCAAATTAATTCCTTGGTTAGTGAATTCTTTATTTTTTAAAGTAATATACCATGGGTAATTAAAGTGTTCAGGTACACCACCTACTTTTAAATCTAACATTTACTCAACTAATTTATCTAATGTATATATAATCAAATCGGAAATCACTTTATTAGGGTTTTCGCTAAAAGTACCATTTGCTCTGTTAGCGATAATGGCATTCATTGAAATTGCATTATGTCCTAATAATTTTGATAATCCATAAATAGCAGAAGTTTCCATTTCTAAATTGGTAATTCTGTTTTCGTTATAATTAAAACTATCTATTTTTTTATTTAGTTTAGCATCTTGTAATGCTAAACGAAGTATACGTCCTTGTGGTCCATAAAAACCAGCTGCCGTAGCAGTGATTCCTTTATAAACAGTATTCGACGTTAATTTTTTTTCTAAAATTTTACTATTAGTTATTACTAATGGTGTTGGTTTTTTAATACTCCAATTGGTCTGTTTTATAAAAGCTTCTTCAATTACGGGATGTGAAATATCTGTTATTTGATATGAATGTAGCATTCCGTTTAAATCTAAGGCATGTGTGCTAAGTAAAAAACTATTTACAGGGATATCAGTTTGTAAAGAACCTGAGGTTCCTATACGGATGATATTTAATTGGGTATGTATCTCTTTTATTTTTCGTGTTTTTAAATCGATATTAAATAACGCATCTAATTCATTTAAAACAATATCAATATTATCTGCACCAATTCCAGTAGAAATTACTGTTAAACGTTTTCCTTTATAAGTACCTGTGGTAGTTTTAAATTCACGTTTTTGTGTTGTAAATTCAATTGAATCAAAATGCTGAGTTACTTTATCTACACGATATTGGTCACCGACAAATATAATATCAGTAGCTACATTTTCTGGGCTTAAATTTAAATGATAAATACTTCCATCTGTATTTAAGATAAGTTCAGAATGTTCAATATTCATTTATGATGTGATTTTTAACAGCTTATCAGTTGAATTTACATATAAATAGCTGTATTTTTTAGCGCCTCCAAGATACGAAAAATCAGTACGTATTTTACCATAATAATTGGTTTGTTGTGCTAAGACTCCTTTTCCTGCCTTTGTTAATGTTATAGGATTTAAAGATGTAAATAATTTATGCAATATTTTCATCTTGTTAAAGTATTGATTATTAAGGAATCCATAGTTTTTATGATTTATTGATAAATTATTAATAAGTTGATTTTTATTTTTAAATTGATTTTTATTTATCGATTGTAAAATACTGTTTTCAATAAGATTTAACCCATTTTTTAGAGAAGGAAAACGTTGTAAATGATTTTTTAAAGCTTTATTTAAGTGATTAAAAGTAGTATTTGTCTGTAGTTTAACTGCATTTTCTAATTGCAACGGACTATCAGAACAATATAATTGCCAAATATAATCTGCATATTCAATATCATTTTGAGAAAGTATATATCTGTTGATATAATGTTGGCGTAGTTGATTGTCAGAAAGTTCGGTTAACTTTATTGATTTTTTATTATTATTGATTTTTTTAGTAGAAACCAATGATATTTGACGTCCTTTTCGATGGCTTTTTAACCAACTAATTAAGGCAATCATATTTATTTGAGAAAGTAAATTATAATCAAACCATAAAACAATTTCATCTTGATTTTTTTGATTACAAAGGGCACGGTATTCTTTTACTGTGTAGTTTATAAAGTTTTGTTTAGATGTTTTATAAGATTTTTTGAAGAAATTAAAACGATTTTTCCAAAAGTTCTTACTACCAACATCAGTTGTTGTTTTTCCTTCACAGAGTATTTCTCGCCATGTAATTTTTTTACCGTTAAAATTTAATTCTTCAAGTTTTTTACTTGTGCTATCTCCGTTTGTAATATGCAGTTTAAGTGAAATCATATTTTAAATGGAATTAATGGGGGGTTAATTCTTATAATCTAAACGTTTGATTTTTGTTATTATTGTTAAGTAATTTTAATTCAATGTTTTATGTTTTCTTATGAATAAAAAATGCCAAGAATTTAAATTCTTGACATTTTAATATTTTAACCTCCAACTCGTTTTACATTAAAGCCTTTGTCTTTTAAAATTTGCATTATCTTATCACGATAATCACCTTGAATAATTATTTTATCATCTTTAAAACTACCGCCAACACTTAATTTTGTTTTAATTTCTTTGGCTAATTTTTTAAAATCTTCAGTAGCGCCTGTATATCCGTCTAAAATAGTAGTTGGTTTTCCTTTTCGTTTTTCGTATTTACAAAGTATCGGATCGTCTTGTAGCCAAATACCTTGTTTTTTTTCTGGTTCAACTTCTGTTTCTTTATGATCAGGAAATAAGTTTTTTAATTGATCTTGTAAATCCATGGTATTATTTTTTTAATCCTAATTCGCGTAAACGCTCATCTAAAAATTCACCTGCAGTAATATCTTCAAATAACTTTGGGTTTTTGTCATCAATACAATTTTCTAAAACATTTAATTTCATATCAGAAATAGGATGCATAAAAAAAGGAATAGAATAACGAGATGTTCCCCAAGATTCCTTTGGCGGATTTGTAACTCGGTGTATGGTAGATTTTAATTTATTATTACTGTGTCTAGAGAGCATGTCTCCAACATTAATCATTAATTCATCTGGTTGTGCTATAGCATCAATCCAATCTCCTTTATTATTTTGTACTTGTAATCCTTTTCCTTGAGCTCCCATTAACAAAGTTATCAAGTTGATATCTCCATGTGCAGCGGCTCTTTCTGCTCCTTTAGGTTCAGATAAAATAGGAGGGTAGTGTATCGGTCGTAAAATACTATTTCCGTTTTTTATATAATTATCAAAGTAATTTTCCTTTAAATTCAAGTGTAATGCTAACGATCGTAAAACATACTTTGCTGTTTTCTCTAACATTTGATAGGTTTGTTTACCTACTTCGTTAAATTTAGTAAGTTCTTCAACAGTTACATTTTCGGGATACATTTTAGCGTATTTAGAAGCATCATCAACATATTGACCAAAATGCCAAAATTCTTTTAAATCGCCTTCTTTTTTACCTTTAGCGCTTTCTTTTCCGAAGGAAACATAACCTCTTTGACCTCCAATACCAGGAATTTCATATTTTTCTTTTACGTTAGTTGGTAAATCGAAAAAATTCTTGATTTCAGTATATAAATTTTCAACTAATTTATCATCTAAAAAATGACCTTTTAAAGCTACAAATCCGATGTTTTCATAAGCGTCACCAATTTCATTGATGAATTTTTGTTTTCTGTTTTTATCCTCAGATAAAAAGTCTGCTAAATTTACGCTAGGAATCTTATCCATTGTTAATAAGTTTAGTTATTAGTTATGTAAAGTTAGTGAAATCAAGCTTAATTAGTAAAATTACTTATTGATAAAAGGTATTAAATATGAAATTGTATAATTAAATCCAAAGCCAGTATTGCTTTCAAAAACGCGATTAAAACCTGGAGTATATAATGTTTTAAAGTTCTTTTGATCATCTACACTAACCATTATTTTATAAGAAAATCCTGCGCTTAAAAATAGATTTTTAAAAGTTTCGACCTTAATACCTAATTGAATTTCTGTCCAATGAGCTGTAAGTCCAGTTTCGGTAACAGGTGTTTTTATGGTGTTTGAGGGAAAGTAAGGCGTACCAACATTTGTTTTATAGCTATTTAAAGTTTGATCAAAAAGTGCAAATCCATATCTGAAACCAACATAAATTTCGTTATTCATGTCTAGCCAATTTTTATAAGCATTGTAGTTTGCACCAAGTTTTATAAAACTTCCTTTTGATGTTGATTTTGTAAATTCTTCAAAGGTAATTTCTTCTTCATAACCTAATTCGGTAGCTACATACCAGTTTTTAGAAATACGATAATCACCAACTAGTTCTAATCCGCCATAACTTTTATCAACGATAGCTAATGCTGGTTTGCTGATGTCTAAACCTAATCGTAAACCATAACCTGTTTTGTAGATTATGGAATCTTTCTTGATTTTTTCAGTTTTGGGTTCGGTTTTTTTCTGATGATTTTCTTGAGAAAAACCATTTGCGTACACAAATAATAAACAGATACTAATAATATACTTGTACATGTGCTTTTGTTTGATTGTCAATAGTACTAACTTCTGAAGTTGACAAGCTGTTAATCCAACCTGTATGTGCTAAGTTTACATCATTAAATATAACTTTATAACCACACGAACGAGAAACATAAGCTTCTTCTGTATCGTATTTTATCGTTAATGTAGCTACTTGATTATTGATAATTAAATTATCTGTAGCATTCATTTTTAAAGTATAAACAGTTTCTTTAGTTAACGTATTTAAAGGAATATTTATAGAATCAGTTTCTTGACCTACAAAAAGACTGTCTTTTCCTTGTGCTATAATTGAAAAACGTTTAACCTTCTTTTTTTCAGAAGTATCATCTTTATCATAAAAACGCAACACTAAATTAGGTGTTACAGGGTTTTGAACACAGAAATCATCTTTTTCACAAGAAGAAAATCCTATAAAACAACTAAACAAAAGAAGGATATATTTTTTCATTAAAATTTATTTTTCGAATAAAACAACAGTTTCGATATGTGCTGTATGTGGAAATTGATCAACTAAACTAATCTTTTTTAGTTTATAACCAGCATTAATTAATTCTTCGGTATCACGAGCTTGAGTAGCAGGATTACATGAAACATATACCATTCTATCAGCGTTTAATCTGATGATTTTACGTAATGTTTTAGGTGCAATTCCAGCACGAGCAGGATCTAAAATAATTGTTTTTATTTTATTTTGATATTGAGGATGCTCTAATAAGAACTTACCTACATCAGCAGCATAAAATTGTAAGCCTTCAATGTTATTTCGTTTTGCATTTTCTTTTGCATCTTCAATTGCAGAAGCTACGATATCTACACCAACTATTTTTGCATTTTCACTTCTTGAAGCTAAAATTTGTCCGATAGTTCCTGTTCCACAGAATAAATCCATAACCACAGTATTGTCAACAGCTTCTTTATTTTCTAAAGCGTAATCAACAACTTTTGTATATAATTTTTCTGCGGATTTAGGATTTGTTTGAAAAAAGCTTTTCATACTTATTTCAAAGTTTAAACCTAATAACTCTTCTACAATTTTATCTTTCCCTGTAACAAGTTTTATACTTCCAGATGTAGCGATAGTTCTATCACCAACTTCATCATTTATAGTATGTAATAAACCAGCTAAACGATCACCAAAAATATCTTTTAATAAACTAGCAAAAGCTTGCATATCAAAATTTGGTAAATCAGGTGAAGTTGTAACTAAATTGAATAATAATTCATTTGTTTTGTACGATTTACGAACAACAAAATATCTGAAAAAACCTTCTCTTCTAGGTCCATGCCAAGGAGCTAATCCTGTTTTTTCGCAATATTCACGAATTACTTTTAAATTATCTTCAACTTGAGCATCAAATAAACCAGAATCTTTATCTAGGTTATCACCCATCCACCAAGTTCCACGGCGTTTAAATCCTAAGGTGAAAAAATCGGCATCTGTTTTATTTACTCTGTCGTAACCAATAGCAGAAAAACCATATTCCATTTTATTTCTGTAATGAAATACATTAGGAGAAGTGATAAATTCATCAAATAAATCATCAATATTTTCTACTTTCCCAATTCTTTGAAATAAAGACAAGGTACTTTCTTTTTTATATTGATGTTGTAATTCAATAGGTAATTGAATATAAGGAGCTCCAGGAATATCTTGAAAAGGAACTTCAACTTCATTTTCAGAAGGTTCTAAAACATCAATTAATTTTGCTTCGGCATATTTTTTACTCGATTTACTAATTTGAGCTTTTACTAACTGACCAGGCAATGTATTAGGAATAAAAACTACAAAACTACCTTCTTCGGATTTTATTCTAGCGATTCCTTTTCCTCCAAAAGCGTAATCTTCAATTCTTAATTCTAAAACTTGATTTTTGTGTACAAATTTATTTCGTTCTCTACGTGGCATTTTCTGTTATTTATAGGTTTGCAAAATTATGAAAAGTTATGGTTTGATAATACAAAAAAGACTACTCATTTTGGAGTAACTTTATTATCTTGTTTATTGATTAGCTTCTTGAATCATTTCTTCATTGTATGCTTTTATGTTCTACCTAAAAATGAAAAATATTTTAGGGGTGTTTTTTAAATAAAAAAACACCCCTAAAAAGAGGTGTTTTTTATATTTTCTTTATAAAAATTATTCCTTTTTATTGAATTTGTTTAATATTTTATCCATTTGTTTACCTGCCGCTTCACGACCACCTAAACCAAACGAAAGTACAACTGTTAATGCAACAGCACCTAAAGTGATACCAAAAGCTAAGTTGATAATATCATCAGCAATACCCATTCTACGTAAACCTATTGCTAAAAATACAGTTAATATAGCTACTTTTATAATTCCTCCAACAAATTTATTGTCATCACTTTTCATAAAGTTTTTAGATGCAATAGAAGCAATCCAATTTCCAATAGCTAAAATAACAAGTCCGAATAAGATGTTTCCAGCAAGGTTAACAACTGTATTCATTATTTCAGAAAGTTTTGTGAATTCTAATTTATCAATAGCAGTCATTAAACCGAATAATACAATAAAAGCATAAACAATATTTGCAATTAATTTTTCAACATTTGTTTTACCTGTAAAAGAATCTAAATTAGCACTCTTTAAAATTTCGTTAAGGTTTAAACTATCTAATAAATCGTTTATTAAGTTACTTAAAAATCTACCACCAACAACAAAAATAATTAATATTAAAGTAGCAACTAATATTTTAGGAATAGCAGCGAAAAAACTTTCTAACATACTAGTTGCAGGTTCAGAAATTGAACTAATATTTAAGATGTTTAGGGCAGCTATTAAAAGAGGGATAAAAATAAAGATAAAAACTACTTTTTTAAGAATAGTAACTAAATTAATGTTTTCAGGAAGGTTTAATTTTGGTGTAAACTTTTGAATAGTTCCTCCAGATAAACCAATTAATTCTGAAACGATAGTCGCTAACATATAACCGATGTAAGCAACAAGACCTGCACCTACAATATTTGGAATAAATTTAGTAAAACCATTTAATAAACCTTTAATAGGCTCTAAAACGCTTGTCATTCCTAATTTATCTAGTGCTAGCATAAAAACAAAAATCATTATTAAATAATAAACTAATTTTGATATTAAATCACCAAAACTAATTTTACTATTACTTAATTTACTGTTTAATCCACTGTTGTCACTTATTTTATTGATAAGTGTTCTGATTAATTTAGCAACTAACCATCCTAGTATGATAATTAATAATGCACTAATAGGTTTGCCAAAGCTGCCAGTAAGTTGGTTGTATGTATTTAAAATCTCATTCATGTTTATTTGTTTTTTTAGTTATATAATTAAGACACTTATTTAATTGTTTAGTCACTCATTAATTATATAAAAAAAATAATAATATTTATATGTTTCTTATATAGGTAATTAATAAAATTAAATTAATTATTCTTGATGAAAAACTTAACAATTTAAAACTTGTTAAGTTTATTAATTCTTTATAAGAATTAAGAGTCAGCTTTAAAAAGAACCTTAATATTTAGTAAATTGCAACACTTTTTAGGGATGATTTCTTTCCCACGCTGAATTTTCGATTTTTTTCGAAAGGATAAAGGTGAACAGGAATAGTTTTTTATTAATTAAAAATTATTTTGAAATGGCTTTAGACCAATTAACTTCGCAACAAGCGATTGAATTAGAAGACAAACACGGAGCACACAATTATCACCCGTTACCAGTGGTATTAAGTAAAGGTGAAGGTGTACATGTATGGGATGTTGAAGGAAAAAAGTATTATGACTTTTTATCTGCTTATTCGGCAGTAAACCAAGGACATTGTCATCCGAAAATTGTTGATGCAATGGTAAACCAAGCAAAAACATTAACTTTAACTTCTCGTGCTTTTCATAACGATATGTTAGGTAAATATGAGAAATTTGCTACTGAACTTTTTGGTTTCGATAAAATATTACCAATGAATACAGGTGCTGAAGCGGTAGAAACTGCTTTAAAATTATGTAGAAAATGGGCATACGAAGTAAAAGGACTTAGTGAAAATCAAGCAAAAATTGTTGTTTGTGAAAATAATTTCCACGGACGTACTACAACTATTATTTCTTTTTCTAATGATGCTGTAGCTCGTGATAACTTTGGTCCATTTACAAACGGATTTATTAAAATAGAATACAACAACTTAAAAGCTTTAGAAGAAGTTTTAGAAAGTGATAGTAATATTGCAGGTTTCTTAGTAGAGCCAATTCAAGGTGAAGCAGGTGTTTACGTGCCAACTGAAGGATATTTAGCAGCAGCAAAAGCATTATGTGCTAAACATAATGTATTATTTATTGCTGATGAGGTTCAAACAGGTATTGCTCGTACAGGTCGTTTATTAGCTACTTGTGGTAACTGTTCTTGTGCTGATAAAAATTGTTCAGGTTCTCCTGAAACTAAACCTGATATTTTAATTTTAGGTAAGGCTATTTCTGGTGGAGCATATCCTGTTTCTGCTGTATTAGCTAATAACAGTATTATGAATGTTATTAAGCCTGGAAATCATGGTTCTACTTTTGGTGGTAATCCTGTAGCTGCAGCTGTAGCAATGGCTGCTTTAGAAGTTGTACAAGATGAAAAATTAGCTGAAAATGCTGAACGTTTAGGTAAAATATTTAGAGCTGAATTAGCTGAGTTTGCTAAAACTACTGATTTAGTTTTATCTGTAAGAGGTAAAGGTTTATTAAATGCTGTTTTAATTAACGATACTGAAGATAGTTCTACTGCTTGGGATATTTGTATGAGCTTACGTGATAACGGATTATTAGCTAAACCAACACATGGAAATATTATCCGTTTTGCACCACCTTTAGTGATGACTGAAGAGCAATTAATGGATTGTATCGCTATTATTAAGAAAACTATTTCTGAGTTTAAAAAATAAGCTTCTGAAATTTTTAATATATAAAAGGAACGGTTTTTAATCGTTCCTTTTTTTGTGCGTAATTTTTTTGTTTTTTTCTTCGGATGAAATAATTATTCAATATTGAAATAATAAAAAATAATGTAAAAATGCCTAGCCCCGATTGAAGCATCTGTTTGAGCTCTTTTTTTGATTTTTCTTCAAAAAAAAGCGAGTGCGGAAAGCGGGAAATTGCTTCAAAAAAAATATAACAGCTTTATAGCCTGTTTAAACTTTAATTAAAGTGTGTTTTTTTAATATTCAAACGTCATGCTGAATTTATTTCAGCATCGCATAAAGTTAATAACTAAGATAAACTAAGATAAACTAAGGTAAATCAGGATGCGAAACTGAAATAAATTCAGTTTGACGGATTCGGTTTTTTAGCTATAAAACGTTTTTAAATGAAATTTAAACAGGTTCTTAAATATTACTTTTCCATTTCATAAATATTTAAATGCTTTTTTAAAATTCCAGATGGTGTGTTTTTTGTTTCATCAAAAATTCGAGTATCACCAAATAAAATAAAACTGTCTTTTGCTCTGGAAACCGCTACATTTAAAATGTTAGGTTTGTTATCTTTTTCAAAAAATAAAGTTCCTTCATCTTCGTTAGAATACACCGAACTGAATAAAATAATATTACGCTCAGCACCTTGTAAAGCGTGAACTGTACCTAATTTAATATTATTAACTTTAAAACCTGCCTCGGTTAAAGCTTGTGATAATTCTCCTTTTTGACTTGCGAAAGGCGTAATAATTCCTAAAATACTTTCAATGTTTTCAACATTATAAGCTTCTTGAATTTTTTCTTTATTTTGTTGTAACCAAGTAATAATTGCTTTTACCTCGCTAATGTTACAGCGACTGTTAAATTTACGTTCGCTAACTCCTGCCACGTGATACGCCATCATTGACGGGAAAATTTGATTTTCTTTAGCTTTTCCTTTCATTGGTTTTAAAATACCGTTGTAGGCTAATTCATTACAGAAATTAATAATTTCATCATTACATCTTCGGTGTTCTAATAAAACTAATCCTTGTACTTTTTCTTCGGATAAAGGAGTTTCAAATTCACAAGCATTTTGTGCCATTTTCATAATACTTCCGTTAGAAGCTAAAAATCCGATGTTTTTTAAATATGCTTCATCTTCTTCATTTTGAAGCATATTAAGGGTAGTTAAATTTCCGATATCAATTTTATTAGGAATAGACCAAATAGGCTCAATCTGTTTTAAATCGCCAATGACAAAGGCTTTTTTAGCTAAAGAAAACATTGGAATACTGACTTCTGGAGTTACTTGTCCAGCTTCATCAACAATTAAAAGGTCTAAAAAACTGTATAAAGGTAAATAGTCGAAATCAGGTTTTCCATTTTCATTTTCACCCAAAAATTGACTGTATAAAAAATGACTAGGAGCCATATAAAAAGTAGCTACAAAACAAGGTGTTAGCATTGCTCTACGTTTCCATTTATTTTTAATCGAATTTTCGCCAGTACCTTTTTCGGTGTCATTATTCAGCGCATATTTTGTAGCAATTAACCAACGAGCTTCCCAATAATGAACAGCGAATAAAAAAGATTTATGACGTAGTTCCATATCTATTTCATCATAAAAAAATCGTGGAGTATGATTATTTGAATTTATTTTCTCATATTCATTTTTCCACATTTGAGCTTCTGATATATATGGAAATCCTTTAATTTTATTTTCTGTTTTCCAGTTTTTTAACTGCAAATTTGATTGTAAAGCCATGTTTAAATTAGCAATACATTCTTTTATAAACGAAATAGCGTTATCATAATTTTCAATATTTTTTTCTGATATTTTAAAAATAACTTCTGAATTATTTTCAGAAATATTAGTATCAATTTTAAAATATTGAGTTATTTTTTGATGAAAATCATTTTGATTTATCGTAGATTTTAAAAGAGTTATTATAGTACGCCATTCTTTTAATTTTGCTATTTTAAAAATATCTTTTTTTATATAATCATTTTTATTTAAAAGAATATTATTAATATAATTGATGCTATTAATATAATCGCTTGAAAAATTGGTGCCTTCAATTAAAGTATTTTCAATGGTAATTATTTCGTCTTGTAGATAATCGCAAACATCTTCTAATGAATTTGTTTCGGCATTAAAATAATGACAATAATTAGTTAAAAAATAATATTCAGCTTCATTTAAGTATTTTTCATTTTCTAAATCACATAAAGTTCCCTCATTACCAAACATATTTCCCTTTAAAAAATTAATATCTTTTAAAGATTTTTCATTTTTAGAATTTGAAGGTAAATAAGTTGCGTATCCGTTAAAATTTGGAATCCAACGAGCAGATAATTCTTCTAACGAACTTTTAGAGTTGATAAAACTATCAATAATATTAGTAACCGCTTGATTATTGTTAGAACATGCCAAAATTACGGGCGCATCTTTTCCTTCAATTGCCGATTTTACAAATTCAGTAGCGACCAAACTTTGTAAAAGTGTTGTTTTACCTGTTCCAGGAGGACCATTTACGGCAGTAATGGCATTTTCTTCGGAAGTTAAATAGGATAATAATGTTTTGCGTTGACTTATAGATAACGGAAATTTATTAGACATTTGCCCCAAATGCAATTGATTGTAATTTAAAAAATCAGCATCTGTTACAGGTGTTTTTTTATCCTTGATAAATGGATTTATTATTTTTGATAAAATAGGAAGTTCTTCTGTATCTTTTAGTAAATTTTCATATAAAAAAAGAATGCTTTTTGCCGTAGAAATTTTTGAACTAAGAGCAAAATAAGTCAATTGATATTGTGTCGTATATTTTTCAACTTGATAGTTTTGTAAACTATTTGTGGTAATTTGTGAAAATACATCATTTATATATGCCCAATATTCAGCCCAAGATACTGTTTCATCTTCATAATAAGTTTGAGGTGCTTCCATATCTTTAGCATCTAAAACGATATCAATTTCAGAAAAAATAAAATCATTTTTAATGTCAGCAATTGGTGTTAAATAATTACGTACAATTAAAGGGAATAATTCTTTAGGTGCTTTTAATTCTCCCGAACGATTAACCATTGCAATTATCCAAAATGGATAAATATCTCGTGGTTTGTGTTTTAAATCATCATTGGTTTGATATGTTAAATGAAAAGGAGATAAAACTATTTTTGTTTCTTCTACTTTATACCATTTTGGGTCGTCTTTTTTACTTACACCTTTTATTCGATTAATTCGACGTTCTTCAATATCCAACAATTCATTGGCTTGTTTTGAATTGATAATAGCATTACTTAAATCAGTTGTTTCTTGTTGAAATAAGTTTTTGATTTTATCAATATCAATTGCTAAGTTTTCGCTATCAGATAAACTGTTTTTGTAATATTGTAACCAATTTTGTTCGTTGTTCATGCTTGTGAAGAAGTACGTAGTTTATAAAAATTGTAATAAAATAGCCAACGAAATTACATTAATTTTTTATCATCAAAAAATGTAATGTACAGTGTGTTTTTATTAAAAAGGTATTTATTTTTCAATATAATTATTAACAGCTTTATTTAATTTATGAATCATTCGTTTACGTAAAAAATTAGGCTTTTGAATTTCAATAGCATCACCAAAGCCTAAAATTAAGCGCTCTAATTCATAATTTATTTGAACTAAAATATTAAATATAACGCCTCCATCTTCTGTATATTTAATTATTCGTTGGCTGTTATGAAAAGGTTTGGTAATAACATAGGGAGCATTTATAGCATCAACCCAAAATTGAATACGTTGTGCACGGGTATTTGAAACCGTTACACCAATTACATCTTTGTAATAGGTATCGCCATTAATTTTTAAATCTTTATAGCTGTCATTTTCTGCAATGGTAATATTTAAAATTCTATCGAGAGCTAAGGTTATATTTTTTGTTTTATAAAGCGATAAAACAAACCAACGATTATTATATTCTTTTAATAATTGTGGATGTAAAGTCATTTTGCTTTCTGTTAAAGCTTTAAATGATTTATACGTAATGTGTAATACTTTTTTATTTTGAATGGCATTATAAATAGGGTCAATATATTCTAATCCTTTTAATTTTTCATTTTTTTCTAAATGAATAATAGCTTTATTTGTTTTTTGAGAAGCATACACAGAGTCTTCCAAACGTTGTAAAACACCGTCCATTTCTTTAAACAATGAAAAATCTTTAAATTGACGTAATACTTGAATTGCTTCATTCATGATTTTTACATCGGTATTCGTAATCGGAATATTTTTAATACTATAATCGGTAGTTGCATACCTATAATATTTACGTTCATATACTTCAATAGGGGCATTGTATCCTAATTTATCGCTTCGCATTAATTGAATATCTGCTTGAATAGTTCGTTTACTTACGTATACATCTTTATCTTCATATTCGTATAAGGCATCGGAACAAGCGGTAATTAAATCGATAAGTGTCCAGCGTTTCATATTGTTTCGCAAACATTGGTCAATTGTTTTATAGCGAATAAGTGCATTTTTATTAACAGCCATTTTTTAATTTTTTTTATTAAAAATAGTAAATAATATTTACTGCGCAAAAAGAACGCGTACCTGTGTAGAATATTTGCAGTGTTGTTAAATAATTTATAAAAAATTACACGAAAAAAGAAACACTAAAAATAAAACTGATGGAAAAAAATATAAAAAATACCCTAGAAAAAACAAGTGAGAAAATTACAGGAAAAAAATTGATTGAAATGGGCTTTAGTTCAGGGAAATGGTTTCCTGAAGCTATGGAATATATCAATATTAATAATTTATCAGAAGAAGAAGTAGTAGCTTATTTAGAACAGTTTAAAGCACCTCCAACAATTCCATTATTAGAAAATCCTGTTGCTGTTAAAATAAATATAAAAGCAGAAAACGAATTGGAAGAAATTAACGTAGCAAAAGTAGTCAGCACTATGGAAGCCTTAGTAAAAACGCCTACTATTGTAAATGCTGTTATTATGCCAGATGCTTGTCCTACTGGCGGACCAGGAACAATTCCTGTAGGTGGTGTTGCGGTGGCTAAAAATGCAATTCACCCAGGAATGCATAGTGCAGATGTTTGTTGTTCGGTAATGCTTACAGATTTTGGAAAGGTAGATCCGAAGGATGTTTTAGACGCAGCACATTCAATTACTCATTTTGGAGCAGGAGGAAGAGATAGAGATTCTCAATTTCGTTTTCCGATGGATTTATTAGCCGAGATTGAAGGTAATTCATTTTTAAATACTCAAAAAGCTATTTCAGTTGCTCGAAGTCATTTAGGAACGCAAGGAGATGGAAATCATTTTTTGTTTGTCGGGAAATCGAAAAAAACAGGAAATACAATGTTAGTTACGCATCACGGAAGTAGAGGTTTTGGAGCTAATTTATATCGTAATGGAATGCATGTTGCTGAAAAATTCAGAAAAAAAATATCACCAAAAACTTTAAAACAAAATGCGTGGATTCCTTTTGATACCAAAGAAGGCAAAGATTATTGGGAGGCATTGCAAATCATCAGAAAATGGACTAAGTTAAATCATGAAGTATTGCATGATGCAACCTTAGAAAAATTAAATATTAAAAAAGAAAACAGGTTTTGGAACGAACATAATTTTGTTTTTAAAAAGGGTGATTTATTTTATCATGCAAAAGGCGCAACTCCGTTAGATGCTTCTTTTATGCCCGATATTACAGGACCACGTTTAATTCCGTTAAATATGAGTGAGCCAGTTTTAATTGTATCAGGAAATACAACTGAAAATAATTTAGGATTTGCACCACACGGAGCAGGAAGAAATGTAAGTAGAACCGAACATAAAAAAAGCAAAATAGGTACAGTTCAAGAAATTTTTGATGAAGAAACAAAAGGTTTAGATGTTCGTTTTTTTTCTGATGAAATTGATATTACAGAATTGCCATCAGCATATAAAAACGCTACAACACTACGTAAGCAAATGAAAGAGTTTGGTTTAGGTGAAATAATTGATGAGGTATTGCCGTATGGTTGTATTATGGCGGGAAATTGGCAAAAAAATGCACCTTGGAAAAAAAGAAGACGCTAAATCATATCCCGTACAGAGGCAGGTAATTTATTAAATTTTTTTTAACGCTTAAAAATTAAATTTGGAGGTAATAGGTTAATTATCGCATCTTTGCAGTAGTTCATTATAAAAAAAGGTTCTTTTTATATTATGAGATATGTAATTCAATTTTGAGTTACATAATTTATAAAATATAAAAATATGAATTGGAAAATTCAGAAATTAAACGCTGGTGAAACCATTATTTCAAAAGAACCTGGTAATTCTATGTTACCGCTATTAAAATCGAAACAACCCGTAAAATTGCAACCCATCAATTGGGAAGCCTGCGAAGTTGGAGATATTGTTTATTGTAAAGTTCGTGGAAACTGCTTTACACATCTTGTAAAAGGTAAAAATGATAAAAGAGGTTTACAAATAGGGAATAATCGTGGAGGAATAAATGGATGGACTAAAAATGTATATGGAAAAGTAGTAGCAATACTAACAATGTCATAAAACATTAAAAAAACAGGGCAGTAAAATGCTCTTTTATATTTTATAAATAAAAAATAAAAATTAAACCTATGAACTTATTCAAATCACATAAATCGGGCGCTAAACTGCGACTTTTTAAGTTGATTTTAGGTATATAAACTTTTAAATAATAGTAAAAGCGTCCAAAATTAATTTTTTGGACGCTTTTTTTATGGAAAATTTTATCCTGAATTTCTTCTTTTAAAATAGTCTAGTAAAAACATAGATAACAAGGTATCAGTCTATTAAATAATCTGCAAAAAGTGGAGAGGGAAATTAATGCTTATTTTTTAATTAAACACCTGATTACTAAGTGGTTAATTTTACATTTTGTTTGTTTGGTTCAAAAAATCATTATAAGTTTGCACCGCAATTATGCAACAAAATAAATATTGAAAATAAAACTTTTAGGAGTCGTTAACTAATGATTTACCAACGAGAGGTTTCAATATTAAAAAAACGAAGTACAATGTTTAAATATTCAAAAAATAAAAACATACAAAGAGAACTAGGTTCTTTTTCTTGTTTACTTCGCGACTTTCTTCACTGTTATAAATAGCAAATACTATTATATATATGAAAAGTCCGAAGTTTAAAAATTTCGGACTTTTTTTATGGAGTTTATTTCCTAGAGATTTTTCGAAGTTTATATTTCTATTAAAAATAGAAAACTATTAAAGAAATCAACCAAAAGTTGAATTCTAAATAAAAACATCTCAAAATTAAATAATGGGAAATAAGTTAAAAGGAAAAGACCTTATAAAATTAGGCTTTCCAAAGAATAATAGTATCAACATTGCATTAGGTCAAATAAATAGATATCGTAAAAAAGAAAAGAAAGAACGTATTTTAGAAGAAGCTAAGGAGGTGCTTTTATCGCCTGAAAAATTTCAAGGAAATGCAATTTGGGGAAAAGTGGTAGAAGGATTAATAAAACCTGTTGATGTAAAATTTCATCAACTAAAAAATACCCGAGCGCCTTTTTCTATTTACGGTGAAAATGAAATTGATGAGCTTGCAAAATATCAATTATATGATGCTTTAAAATTACCAATAGCTGTACAAGGTGCTTTAATGCCCGATGCACATGCTGGTTATGGTTTGCCTATCGGTGGAGTTTTAGCTACAGAAAATGCTGTAATTCCGTATGGCGTTGGCGTAGATATTGGTTGTAGAATGTGTTTAACGGTATATCCTGTAAAGGCTTCGTACTTAAAAGGAAAAGTACATCAGTTAGAAAATATATTATCTGAACATACAAAATTCGGAATGTATGAAACTCATAATACAAAACATGATCACGAAATATTTGAACGTTCAGAATTTCAGGATATTCCGCTTTTAAAACGCTTAAAAAATAAAGCATACAAACAATTAGGAACTTCGGGAGGAGGAAATCATTTTGTAGAATTTGGAATTGTAACAATTACAGATGAAAAAAATGAGTTCGGTTTACCGCTTGGCGAATATGTTGGTTTATTAACGCATAGTGGAAGTCGTGGTTTAGGCGCAAATATCGCAAAACACTATACATATTTAGCCACAAAGCAATGTCCATTACCAAAAAATGTGCAACATTTAGCTTGGTTAGATTTAAATACACACGATGGGCAAGAGTATTGGTTGGCAATGAATTTAGCGGGTGATTATGCGAAAGCGTGTCATGATAATATTCATAAACGTATCGCAAAGTTGTTAGGAGTAAAGGCGATTGCTACAATTGAAAATCATCATAATTTTGCATGGAAAGAACAAATAAATGGACAGGAATTAATTGTGCATAGAAAAGGAGCTACTCCTGCAAATAAAGGACAATTAGGAATTATTCCTGGTTCGATGACTGCACCAGGTTATATCGTTAGAGGTTTAGGAAATAGTGAAAGTTTAAATTCTGCTTCTCATGGTGCAGGGCGTTTGTTTTCTCGTAGAAAGTGTAAAGAGAAATTTACAAAAAGCGAGGTGAAGCAACAGTTGAAAAATAATGGAGTGAGTCTTATTGGTGGCGGAGTTGATGAAGCACCGATGGCGTACAAAAATATTGAAAAAGTAATGAATAATCAACAAGAATTAGTTGAGGTGTTAGGAACATTTACACCGAAAATTGTAAGAATGGATAAATAATATGGACACAAAAATAATACAATTTACTGCTGCAAAAGGTCCTGCTGAATGTGCATGGGTAGTTGCAAAAGTATTAAAAATGTTTTTAAAAGAATTGATGCGTACTAAATGTACGTATCAAATTCTTCATAAAGAAAATGGCATCGAAAATGGTACTGTACAATCAGTAAGTATCGAAATTAAAGGAAAAGAACTTGCGGTATTTTTAAAAGATTGGTTAGGAACTATTCAATGGGTTGGAACATCTACAATTAGAAAATTTCAGAAACGTAAAAATTGGTTTATTGGTTGTTACGAATTAGAGAAGTATCAGCAAAAAAAAATTATTGATACTGAAATTAAATTTCAAGCAATTAGAAGTTCAGGTGCAGGTGGACAACACGTAAACAAAGTAAGTTCTGCTATAAGAGCAAAACATATACCAAGTGGTATTCAGGTTTTGGTGATGGATAGTCGTTCACAACATCAAAATAAAAAAATAGCAATTGAACGATTAAAAGAGAAAATTAAAGAGCATAGCACAATTGAATTAAAATCTGCTGTAAAAATCGCATGGAAAAATCATTTAGATTTAGAAAGAGGGAATCCTGTGCGTATCTTTGCAGGCGTTGATTTTAAAAATCAAAAAAAGGAAGCATCTTTTAAATCAAAAAGAAATCAATTAAAAACTGAATTACGAAAACAATTAGAATAATTAAATAAGTGTTCGTTTGAGTGATATTTTTTCAATTGAATTTTTTACTTGAATGAACATAAATAAGAAATAAAATGGGAACAGTACCAAATAACTACGTTTTTAAAGCATTAGATTCTTTTCATTACGATACGGAAGAAACCGTAGTGGCTTTAAATTATGCCTTGTCTTATGATGCTGAAAACACAATGGCATTAACGTTAATGGGACGTGTATATAGTGAAAAATTATATGATTATACAGAAGGTATTTTATATTTTAAACAAGTATTAGCGATTAAAATAAATGCTTTTGAAGTCTATGAGCATTTTATAAATGCTTTATTATGGAATGAAGATATGAAAGAAGCTGAAGATTTTATAGATTTTGCGTTAACTGTAAAAGGTGCTGATAAGGCGGTTTTATATAGCAAAAAATCAGTATTGTATGAAAAATTAAAAAAGTATAAAAAGGCATTGTACTTTATCAAAGAAGCTAAAGAGCATACTTTTAATACAGCTTTTATGGAAATAATTACCGAACAAAAAAAACGTATTAAAGATAAGATGCCTAAAAAAAAGAAAATAAAATCTGTTAAAAAAGAAACATCAAAAATAACAGAGAAAATTATAGAAGATAAAAATGAAGCACAATCGGAATAATTAAAAAATAGTTTTAAGTATTATGAAACTAAAATAATAAGTGCTTTTTTGAGTGCGTTTTAAAAATTACATCAAATTTAATGAATAAACCAACTATAAATATTGGAGTTTTGGCGCATGTGGATGCAGGTAAAACAACCTTAACAGAACATTTTTTATATAATTCAGGAGCAATTAGAACTCTTGGAAGTGTAGATAAAGGTTCAACAAGTACTGATAGCTTAGATATTGAAAAAGAACGTGGTATTTCTATAAAAGCAGCAGCAACGTCGTTTGATTGGAAAAACACCAAAATAAATTTAATAGATACACCAGGGCACGTTGATTTTTCAAGTGAAGTAGAACGTGCTTTATGTGTGGTTGATGCTGTTATATTAGTTGTTTCAGCTGTAGAAGGTGTGCAAGCTCATACATTGAATATTTGGGATTCATTAAAAGAACTACAAATACCAACTTTTATTTTTATCAATAAAATAGATAGACAAGGAGCTGATACAGAATCGGTAATCAAACAGTTGGAAACCGATTTAAAAGCGAAACCTGTAGTTTTATATGCTTCTGAAAATGATGGTCTTCCGAATGCTAATATTGTATCTGTTTTTAATCCTATTAATGAACCAGATTCTGAAATTGATGAGGTTAGAGAGAAAACAATAGAACATTTATTAGATTTTGAAGAGGAGTTGTTAGAATCCTTTTTGAATTCAGAAGTTATTACTGATGAAAGGTATTTGAAAAGTATCCGCAAATTAACTATTGATACTAAAATTACGCCTATTTATACAGGAATTGCAAAAAATAATATTGGTGTTACAGAATTATTAGATGGACTTATTGCTTTTTGCCCTACTTCTAAAATAAATAAAACAAAAGACCTTTCGGCATATGTTTTTAAATTAGAACATCATAAAGTTTTTGGTATGATGGCACATGTAAAAGTGTTTTCAGGAGAATTATCATCTAAAATTACGGTATATAATCATACACAGCAATTAGAAACTAAAATAAATCAGACTAAGCAATTATCAGAAACAAAGTATGTTGATAATATTATCTTATCTGCTGGTGATATTGGCGTTATTACAGGTGTTTTAGGAACAAAAGCAGGCGATGTTTTAGGAAGTCCTGATGGAATTCCTATACTTCCTCAATTACATATTCCTGTACTTACTGTCGAGGTTATCCCTGAAAATAATGCGGATTATAATGACTTAGCAAAAGCCTTAGAACAATTAGATAGAGAAGACCCTTCTTTGAATTTTAAATGGTTTCGTGCTGAAAAAGAATTACAGTTATTATTAATGGGACAAATGCAAATTGAAATATTATCTCATGTTTTAAAAGAACGTTTTGATATTGTTGCAACTTTTACCGAGCCACAGGTAGTCTATAAAGAAACGATTAGTAAAAAGGCTGAAGGGTATATTCGTTATTGGATGCCAAAACCTTGTTGGGCAATTATGACTTTTTTAATTGAACCTGCTCCGTTAAATTCGGGGATTAATTATAGTTCTATAGTTTCTCAAAACGATGTACATATTAAGTATCAAAATGAAATAGAACGTACCATTCCAAAAGCATTGGCACAAGGAATTTTAGGGTGGGAGGTTACTGATGTGAAAATAACTTTAATAAAAGGTGAGGATCATAATATCCATTCTCGCCCGGGTGATTTTAATTTAGCAACTCCTATGGGAATTATGCAAGGTTTAAAAAAAGGAGGTACACATTTACTAGAGCCAATTTTAAGTTTTGAAATAAAAGCGAATGAACCGCTATTAGGAAAAGTAGCATCTGAATTAAGTACTAGAAGAGCTACTTTTGATACGCCAAAATTTACAGGTGATGTTTTTAGTCTCAAAGGAAAAATTCCTGTAGCTACTTCCTTGGATTTTAGTATCAAGTTAAATACGATATCTAGCGGGAAATTACGTTTGCGTTTGCAGTTTTACGGTTATGATGTTTGTCCAAAAAATGAAGGTGTATCTAGGGATTACAAAGGTGTAAATCCATTGGATGAAGCACAATGGATTTTACACAGGCGTGGTGCTTATAAAGCTGATGAACGAGTG
>NZ_JBFCVV010000001.1:462500-592500 GCF_041053065.1 Tenacibaculum salmonis
CAGCACGTTTGGTAACCGTGCGTAGAGTGCAATGGCATAAGGGAGCTTGACTGAGAGACATACAGGTCGATCAGGTACGAAAGTAGAGCATAGTGATCCGGTGGTTCCGCATGGAAGGGCCATCGCTCAAAGGATAAAAGGTACTCCGGGGATAACAGGCTGATCTCCCCCAAGAGCTCACATCGACGGGGGGGTTTGGCACCTCGATGTCGGCTCGTCACATCCTGGGGCTGGAGAAGGTCCCAAGGGTTGGGCTGTTCGCCCATTAAAGTGGCACGCGAGCTGGGTTCAGAACGTCGTGAGACAGTTCGGTCTCTATCTGCTGTGGGCGTTAGAAATTTGAGTGGATTTGACTTTAGTACGAGAGGACCGAGTTGAACTAACCTCTGGTGTATCTGTTGTTCCGCCAGGAGCATTGCAGAGTAGCTACGTTGGGAAGGGATAAGCGCTGAAAGCATATAAGCGCGAAACCCACCACAAGATGAGATTTCTTTAAAGGGTCGTGGAAGATTACCACGTTGATAGGATACAGGTGTAAAGGCAGTAATGTCATAGCCGAGTATTACTAATAACCCATAGGCTTATGTAGAAGTCTTGCGCTCAAAAGGGCGCAAGCACCAACTCTTTTGATTATTTACTACGATATAATTTTTACCAATATGTTAACTTATACAGTTGAAATATACTGAAACATTTTAAGGTGATTATCGCAATGGGGCTCACCTCTTTCCATCCCGAACAGAGAAGTTAAGCCCATTTGCGCCGATGGTACTGCCAATGGTGGGAGAGTAGGTCGTTGCCTTTCTTTTAAAACCTCAATCTTTTTAGATTGAGGTTTTTTTTGCTCTAATTGCTCTAAATAAAAATAAAATATATTATAATATTGATATTTATTTATTTTCTTTTTATTTAGTCAAATTTCAATTATTTCTTATTATTAAGTAACAATAACAAAAAAAGAAGATATTACTTACTTACTAAGGTGTTAAAAGTATGAAAATTATGAATATTTACTTACAAAAACCTAAAAGCTAAAAGCTAAATTTTATGAAAGTAAACTTGCTGATTTGATATAATAAACAGAGATTATTAATATTAAGGTGAGTCAATTCAATAAAAATATTTTTTTTGCTATCTATTTTTCATAAAAATCATAAATAAAAAACAAAATATTAAACATTATCACGGTTTTTTTCATATGGGTTAAAATTAACGCATAAAAAAGACTTCAATTTATTAAATTTATTTTTACGACAAAACGAAAAAAATAAAAGAAGTCTTGGGCAAAATTAATCCATTAACAACATTAAAACAAAGAGAATTTAAACTATTATTATCCGTTTTTTCAAACCATATAGCAAAAAAATTACTTACTTCAATTTGAAAGGATTTCCTCGTAAAATCCCAAAATTTAAAGAAGCAAAAAACAGTAGTTTAAAAGGGAGTTTGCTAAAATTAGAGTTTATTTTGATGTATTTAAAAGAAAACCCTACGCAAGAATATTGTGCAAAATTATTTAAAATATCTCAATCAAAAGTGAATGATTGGGTGCATTTTTTAAACCCATTACTCGAAGCATCATTAGCAGAATTAAAAATAATGCCCAAAACAGGATATTGTTATACGCATAAAATAAAAGAGGAGGTTTTACTTTTTGATGTTATTGAAAATCAAATAACAAGGCAAGTAAACCTTGAAAATCAAAAAGAAGAATATAGTGGTAAAAAAAATGCATACCATGAAATATTTGGCAATTAGCAATGAAAAAAGATTTATTTATTATTTGAGTCCTGCTTATTTTGGAACAAAACATGACAAATCAATTTTAGATGATTTGAACATTAAAATTGCCAATATAAGCCTACTTTTTGATTTAGGATTTCAGGGAGTTCAAAATGAATTTGAAAATGCCATAACTCCATATAAAAAACCAAAAAATGGTAAATAAATAAAATCCAAAAAGAAACAAATAAAACCATTTCTAGTATTCGAATTAAAATTGAACATGCCTTTTCTGGAGTGAAAAGATTAAGAATTATTCATGAAAAAATAAGAATTAAAACTTTTGAAAAAAGAGAACAAATTATGAGAATTGCCGTTGGATTACATAATTTTAGATGCTCACTCAGAAATCAATACTAAAAAAACCGTGATAATGTTTATTATAGAAAAAAATATTTGTTTACTTTAATAAATAAGTTTGAAATTTGAAAACTACAGAAGATACTATTAATTCATATAATGAAGAAATAATAATAATAGTGTCTTCCTTCTTCTATAACAAAACTATTATTAATAGTATAAGTTATAAAATTAAAAACTTCACATCTTTTTTTTAAAAGATGTGAAGCCTAATCTAATATTTAAAGTTCATAATTTTGATATCCCCGATTGAAGAAGCATTTGTTTGAGTTCTTTTTTTATTTTTCTTCAAAAAAAGCGAGTGCGGAAAGCGGGATTAGCTTCTAATTATTATTATGCACAAATTATTTTTTTCAATCGAACACCAAAATCAGCTAAAGTTTTTATTTCTTTAATACCAGCCAATCGCTCTCTACCAATTATTAATAAACCTTTATTATTTCCTTCTATATGATAGTATTTATTGCTTTCAAAAAATAAAATAAGCTCATCTGTAAAAAAATCTTTTATCTGATTTGAATTTTTTCCTGATAAGTAAAATCGTTTAGAAAAATCAATATGGTTTTCTATATGAATATCTTTAAATCCAGCAAAATGATAAATGTATTCAAATATACCTTCTTTATCTAACGTAAATTCAGGAGTATATTTTTCAATATCAATATACATCATTGTACCTTTAATTATTTGTTTAGCAATTAATTCACCTTCAGAAAATTCAACATCAAATAAACTACAGTTTTCATTTGATAAAATATTTGAAACTTTATTAATTTTACGTGTTTTAAAATAACCAAAATGTGGAATTTCAGTAAGAGGTTTTTTAGGTAAAGCATTATAAGTCCATTTTAAATCATTACAAATATTTTGCAATGATTTCTGTCTCTTTGTTAAATTATTATTTCCATCACCTTCTATAGGTATATTTTTTCTTAAAGCAAAAGGATGTTTACTTTCTGTTTTATATCCATCTAAACCAATAACCTCAAAATAACCACCTTTACGTTTAAAAGTTTCTGCATAATTATTCAGATTTTCCATTACAGAGTGATCTATAAAATCGCATAAGGAAAAATCAATAATAGCTTCTTCAGTTTCAGGTATTTGATCTAATTTTGATTTTAATTTTGTGAAATTTAAAAAACTAGAGAAGTTTTTAACAGAAACATAATACTTATCATCTTCCTTAAACATTAAAACATTTGGTTTTAATAAATTTGTAATGAAAAACATAAAATTTCTATTAATAAAAACATGAATAATAAAAGTAATACATATCCCTGCTAAAATACCTGTTATTAAATTAGTTGCAATAGTCGTTAATAAAGTAACTAAAAATATAATTAATTGTTCTTTTCCTATTTTAAATACTTTGACAATATTTTCTGGAGAAGCTAATTTATAACCTGTATATACTAAAATTGCAGCTAAAGCAGGTAAAGGTATTTTACGTAATTCTGTAGCAAAAAGTAAAATAAAAGCAACTAAAAATAATGCATGAAAAAAATTTGCAGAACGATTACTTCCTTTATTATTTACATTTACAGAACTACGAGCAATTACAGTAACAACATTTAAACCTCCTAAAAAACCACTAATTACAGTAGCTAATCCTAAAGCTCTAATATCTTTATTTACATTAGAACGTCGCTTTAATGTGTCTAATTTATCAACAGCTTTAATACTTAACAAACTCTCAATACTAGCAATTAAAGTAATAGCAATTACAGCATTAATAAATTCGAATTGATAAATTTTACCGAAATTAGGAAAAGCAAAGTTAGATAAAACATCATTAGGTAATTCTATAAGTAAGCTCTTATGAATAGGATATATTTCAGGTGAAAATAAATCGTAATAATAATACATACCAATACTTAAAACAACAATCCACATAGGAGCAGGGATTAATTGAAAATATTTATTACGTATTTTACTATAAAAAATCATAATTAATAAACTTATAATACCGACTAAACCCGCATAAAATACACTTGTATTATCTGTTTTTATAAAATCTATTATTCCACTAGGCATTTGTAAAAGAAGCTCTATAATACTTCCTTTTGCATTTAAATTACCTAACATTACATGTATTTGTTTGGCAAAAATACCAATACCAATAGCAGCTAACATTCCTTGAATAGCAGAAGAAGGAAAATAATCTCCTAAAGCTCCCATCCGAAGGAAACTAAGAATAACCATTATTATACCCGAAAGAACAATTGCAGCAAGTGTATATAAATATCCTTGATGCATATCTCCAGCTCCTAGGGTAGTTATTGCAGCAAGTACAACAACTACTAATCCATTACCAGGTCCAGTAATTGTTACATTAGAACCTCCTAAAACAGCAACAACAGTACCACCTACTATTGCTGCAATGATTCCTGAAATTGGTGGAGCACCTGAAGCTAAAGCTAATCCAAATCCTAAAGGAAGAGCGATTAACGATACAACAAAACCAGCAAAAATATTTTGCGGTATTTCACTTAAAAATATTTTGAAACGTTTTCCTTTTCCCATTTACTTAACTATTAAAACATCGGTTGGTAATTCTGATAAAATGTACTCTAAATCATGAGGAAATATACGATCTAAAATCCCCGTTTTTTTAGGAGCACCTATCACTAATAAATCTGCTCTTTTTACTTTTGCGTAATGACCTATAGAATATCCTCTACGACCAAAAATACTTTGTGTTTTTATTGTAATGTCATCTGTATCAATATATTGAATCATATTATTTACCCGAGCATCTTCACGTTTTTGCATGCGTTCTTTTGTTAATGTTGCTTTACGTAACGATACATCATCACTAACATTAACATTTAATTCTCCTGCACTAATTTCTTCTACTATTGTAACTCTTTTACAATCTAAATATTTAGAAAAATAAAAACCAGATTTTATAGTTTCTTCAGTCTTTTCATCTTGTAATCCACTTATAACAATATGTTTACAATTAAGTCTTTCAACAGAAGGTTTTATCAATAATAATACGGAACAAGGCGCTTTTCTTGTCAGTTTTCTAGCTATAGAACCGACATAATAGGTGTACATCTTTTCTTTTTCTAAAGCACCAAGTATTAATAGATCTACATTTTCATCTATTGTTGTTTTTAAAATTACGTCAACAGGTTTTCCTTCTTGCCAAATTACTTTTAAAGGTAATTTTAACTTAGGAGCTTCATCTAGTAACTGTTGTAGTTGTTTTTCTTTTTCGTTGGATTTATGACCAACATGAACTCCAATTAACTGAGCATTAAACATATTCGATAACCTAATGGTTTCAAATAAGTTTGCTTTTAAATTAGGAGAAAAAGCAATACCAATAAGAATGTTTTTTATCAAAATATAAAATTTAAAGAATCGAAGATATAATATTCTTGTTGTTAAAAAAAATTAGAAGATTTAATTAATTGTATCTTTTTTTTTAGTATAAAAAGATATATGATAGAAGTAAAATGGTTTACCTTTTTAATTAAAGATCTAAACCAAAAACACTTTTTAACTTTTCTATTAATGGATTTTTTTCTTTTAATTTTGCATATTTTTCTTGAGGAGTATATGCAAATTTCTTTTCTTCAACTTTATTGACAACAATAATAATTTTAATTCCGTAATTTTTTAATTTTTCACGTAAAAAATGAGTAAGTTTAGATTTAATACGTTCTAATTGTACTTGCATCAAATCATTTGGAATCGAAAATGTAATCGTATAATCTTTTCCTAATACTGGTTCACTAGATACTAAAACAGATGCAATACTATGTTCACCAAGTTTTTGTGTTTTTAATGAATATTTTACCCAAGCATCTTTTAATTCTTGCTGAGTAAAAGGTGTTTTTGGATGATTATCAAAATTTTCATATTCATCTAAAGATATTTTAACTTCTTTTTTCTGATGAATACTTTTTAAAGATAAAGCAGAAGCTCGACGTTTTATATTTTTTAATAGAGGTTTTTTTAACTCTGTAGTAGTTGTTACAATATTTTTAACTACTGGTTTTTTAGTAGTTATTTCTACAGTATCTTTTTTTGCTTTTTTATTTATTGGAGATAAAGAA
This sequence comes from Tenacibaculum salmonis, assembly GCF_041053065.1. Taxonomy (NCBI): domain Bacteria; kingdom Pseudomonadati; phylum Bacteroidota; class Flavobacteriia; order Flavobacteriales; family Flavobacteriaceae; genus Tenacibaculum; species Tenacibaculum salmonis. The sequence goes on from NZ_JBFCVV010000001.1 coordinate 468,713, forward strand.
GTAAAAAAAGTAGCAGGAATTATGTAGTTACCAGATTTTTTTTTTGCTCCATCAAAATTGATAGAGGCTATTTGCATTAAAGTTAATTCGACCAGTAATCGTTGGTTTTTACTTCCTCGATATTTTAAATCACAATCATTTGCTTTGTCAATTCCTGGAAGTAAAAATTGCATATTTGCTTTTTTTGATTGCTCAAAATATTTTTTCTTAGTGGTATCTCCAACTTCAAGTAAAGAAATAGTTGAAGCGTCTTTGGCAACTAATAAATCTCTAAAATGAGATGCTAATCCATTTATAAAATGATGTCCTTCAAAACCTTTACTTAAAACATCATTAAAAGCTATTAAAACTTGTGGGATTTTGTGTTCTATTAATAAATCTGTAATGTTAAAATATACATCATAATCTAGAACATTTAAGTTCTGAGTAACTGCTTCACGAGTTAGATTTTTCCCTGAAAAACTAACTACTCTATCAAAAATTGATAAAGCATCACGCATAGCACCATCTGCTTTTTGAGCGATAATATGCAATGCATCATCATCTGCAGTAATATTTTCTTTGATACAAATAGTTTTTAAATACTTTTTTGCATCTAAAACACTAATTCTTTTAAAATCAAATATTTGACAACGAGATAATATAGTTGGTATAATTTTATGTTTCTCAGTAGTTGCTAAAATAAAAATAGCATGTGCTGGTGGTTCTTCTAGTGTTTTTAAAAATGCATTAAAAGCAGCTTGAGAAAGCATATGAACTTCATCAATAATATAAACTTTATATTTTCCTGTTTGTGGGGGAATACGAACTTGATCGGTTAAGCTACGGATATCATCTACTGAATTATTTGAAGCTGCATCTAATTCAAAAATATTAAAAGCAAAGTCTTCATCAGGGTTAACACCAGCATCTTCTTGATTTATTCGTTTTGCTAATATACGTGCACAAGAAGTTTTACCAACACCTCTAGGACCTGTAAATAATAATGCTTGTGCTAAATGGTCATTTTTTATAGCGTTTTCAAGCGTGTTTGTAATTGCTTGTTGCCCAATTACATCTTCAAAAATTTGAGGACGATATTTACGTGCCGATACTATAAAATGTTCCATTAATTGATAAAATTTATATCAACAAAAATAGAAAACCTACATGCAACTCACAACTAATTATATAATGAAAATCTAAAGTTGTGAACAATTGTAAATACTTGTTTTTTTATACGACTAAGTCGTTATCAAATTAAATATTTATGAAGTTTATAAAATCAATAATAGTAGTTGCTTTACTGTTATCAATCAGTGTTTTTTTTAGTTTTACAAAAAGAAATATTTCCAACAATAAAATACCTGTAGACTATTTAAAAGAAACTAAAGTCGCTTATTTTGCAAGCGGATGTTTTTGGTGTGTAGAAGCAATTTTTGAAAGTGTAATAGGAGTAGAGGAAGCTGTTTCTGGATATGCTGGCGGGCATACTAAAAATCCTACTTATCAGAAAATAGGAACAGGACGTACTGGACATTCTGAAACGGTAGCAGTGTATTACAATCCTAAAAAAGTGAGTTTTCAAACATTAGTTGATGTGTTTTATGGCTCTCATGATCCAACTACTAAAAACGGACAGTACCCTGATTATGGTTCGCAATATCGATCAATAGCTTTTTATAATACTTCTGAAGAAAAACAAGTGATAGAAAATACTATCAAAAAATTAAATAAAGAAGTTTATAAAGATAGAATAGCAACCGAAGTTACCAAAATTAAGAAGTTTTATCCTGCAGAAGAATACCATCAAAATTATGAACGTTTACATCCTGAAAATGGGTATGTAAAAAATGTTTCTATTCCGAGGTTAAATAAATTCAAACGAAAATTTCCTGAATTACTAAAAAAAAGGTAAAGATTAGTTTTTTAAAAGAACATAAAAAAACTCCTCAATAAAATTGAGGAGTTTTTAGTTTAATTTAAATGTTTGTTACTTAATTTCTTTAATAACTTGAAGTGCTTGCGCTTCAATTATTATAGGAAAAACAGCTTCAAAATCAGTAGATCCTCCTGAATTAGTAATATCACCTATTTTAACTCCATCAGCTGATTTACTTGGTTCATGCTTTAAAGTAATTACATAAGTTCCTTCACCAGCTTCACCTGTTTGAATTGTAAATTCAATTCCTACTGGATTTCCATTAGAATCATTATCACCTGCGTAATTAAATTCACTAGTAATATCTGTTGCACTGTAAAAAAATTGGTGTTCATCAGCTTCTTCAGCAACTTCTTCAGTAATGTTTTCAGGTTCTTCTTCTGTTTCATTTAATAAAGTAATAACTCCATTATAAGTAGTATTTGCTTTTAAAGTACCATCAACTGTTATTTTTGGTTCATCACCACCATCACCATCTAAATCTTCACTTTTTAGAGTAACAGTGTTATTTGTTCCATTTTCTGTTAAAACAACGTTCATAGTTGTAATAACTTCTTCTTCATGTATTTGTTCTGGAATAACATCATTATCTGAACAAGAAGTTAAAGCTAATGTAAAAATACTTAAGATTGAAAATAATTTGATAAATTTCATAGTGTTTGTTTTAATAATTAATTTTAATTTGAATGTTAAAGTTTCTGCCTAAATCATCAGTGAAATAGCGTTGTTTGTTTAAGTAATTTCTATATGAGGTATTTAGTATATTATCTATCGAAAATGTTAATCCTATATTGGTTTCAGATAGATTAAACTTTATACCCGATGAAAAATTTAATAAATGGTAAGCATTAGGTGGTGTGCTAATATCAACAAGTTCATGAGTGTTTGTTTGAGGTATATAAACATCAAAATTATTGTTAGGAAAATTGTTTTGTTTAGCATTAAATTCACTTTCAACTGAAGCATAAAAATCATGCCATATAGCTTTGTTAAAAGTAAGTTGCGTTACCATTTTAAAAGAAGGAATATCAACAAGATCACGTTTATTACTTGTATCTTTTCCTCTAAGAAACGAAGATTTATTACTAATACTTATATTATTGCTAAATTGGTAGTTAATTTTACTATCAACACCAAATAATTTGGCATTAACTTGTTTATAACTCCAAGTAATAAAAGTACCACGTAGTGTTAATTTAGTTCCAGAAGGTTCTATATAAATAAAATCATTTATATGATTTAAAAAACCTTCAATAAAAAAGCTAACCTTTTTGTGATTAAATTTATAAGTAGCAGAAAATCTGTTAGACGTTTCTGGTTGAATACGTAAATCTCCTAATTCAATTCTAGCTGCAGAATGATGCAAACCATCACTAAATAATTCTGAAGCATTAGGTGCTCGGTTTGCTAATCCGTAATTAGCAATTAAAGCACTTTTTTTATTAATGTTATAAGAAATACCTAAAGATGTTGAAATGTTATGGTATTTAAAAATAGGATTTGCTAATAATTGAGAACCTTTTATGTTATTATCTATTATTAAATGGTTAAAACTATTTTGATACCCTGCATTATTCCAATCAGAATTATAGTAGTACTTTTTAGCATTAATATAATCAAAATCATATCTAACAGCTGTAGATAATAATATATCATTAAATTTAAAATTACCTATTCCATATGCACTTAAGCTATACTTATTGTAATCAGGAATTATCCTTTTTACCTCAGTTATAGGATCAGTATAATTATTTTGATAATTACCCGAAACACCAAATTTATAAGTTCTTGAAGATTTAGCATCTAATTTCATATCTGCTCTAAAAGAATGAGTTTTTAATAATAAATCGGTAGCTTGTAAGTTTTTTTTGTCACCTCTTCGTATATCAAACTCTAATCTGTTGTTTCTTTGAAAATCGTATTGTAATGATAATTTACCTACACCTTTAAAGCGTTTATAAAAACTACTTTTAAAAAGTTGATGTGTAACTTTTTGTTTAGGATTATTTATTGAATAACTAAAATCTTTAATTATTAATGGAGTATTACTATTTATAGCATTTTTTAAATCAGATGCATTACCTACATGAGAAGCACTTAAAATTCCTACTTTATTTGTTAAATGACTATAAAAAAGTTCAAAACCTTTATTAAACTTTTTGTAACCTGTAGCAAAAGTAAATGCTTTCGCATCTATTCCTGTATTTGACAAATAATAATCAGGAGCTTTAAAATCACCTGATCTTTTGTAAGAAGCCTGACCATTAAAATACCAGCCTTTTGCATAATTTTTTTGCATACTAGTACTAAGGTTAAAAAGTCTTCCATTTGATTGCTGAGAAAGAATTGTTTTACCATATAAAGTATCTTTATTAATGATAACTTTTGCAGGATTAACAATAACAACACCTCCTATAGCATCTCCACCATATTGTAATGCATTTGCTCCTTTTATTACTGAAACTGTTTCGGCTGCATTTATATCGATATTAGGAGCATGTTCTATACCCCATTCCTGATCGTGCAAACGAACATTATTAAAAGAAATAAGCACTCTACTACTGTGTAAACCGTTTATAACTGGTTTAATAATTGTATTCCCTGTGTTAATAGAAGACACACCTGCGATATCTTTTATAGCATCACCTAAACTACCAGCACTGAATTTTTCTAAAGTTTGACTAGTTATTAAGGTTTCTTGTGAGGTTTTAGTTTTTAAACCTGTTTTAACCTTTACACTTACTTCATTTAATTCTTCTAAATGATGTTCTAAATCAATTATTTGATAAAGATTTTTATTGATGTTAAAAGTTAAAATTTTGGGCTCACAAGCTAAATGAGAAACTTCGACAGTAATAGTACCTTTGCATAGGTTATTAATAGTAAATTTTCCATTAACATCTGTAGTTGTATACTTATTTTGATTTTTTATAAAAACCGTTGCACCAACTATTGGTGATTTATCATGAAAATCATCTACTAATCCAGATAAAGTATACGCACAGTTTTGTGCTACTGTTAACGAAGAAAAACTCCATAACAATAACATTAGAACAATATATTTAAAGTTCATTTTAATTTTAGTTATAATAATTGAATAAAAAGATTTACGTAATTTATTATAAACTTGGTGGTCCTCGAGTTCGTTTTTTAGCCGTATAAACAACCGAAATTACTTGTGGTTGCTCATTATATTGCTTTTTGTAGAAATGTGCTGGAATTACAGCGTAATTTGAAGTTGCTGTATATGAAAAATCTTGAAAATGATAATCAAGTAAAGAACAATCTGCTTCTTGTTCATGAAAATGATGCTCATCTACAGAAGTACAAACAGTATGTTCATGGTTTTCAAAAGTATGTGCTAGCTGTATTACTGAAGGAAGTAGCAACAACAATATACTAAAAAAGGCGATATGTTTTTTGAAAAAATACATTTAATCCGCTAATATATCAAAAAAAAGTATAAAAAAAAAGACCTGACCGCTAAATAACGGTAAGGTCTTTAAAATAATTTTAAAAGTTTCTTTAATACTAAATGCTAGTATTTAGTTTACTTTATATACAGTTCCATTTTGTTTAAAATTTGAATACCCAATTTTTGCAGTAAAACTATAAGAACTATCAGTTACTTTAGTTATTTGTACAAATATAGGATCTTTATCTAAATCATTTTTTGGATTTTTCATTCGCAATGAATAAGCAAAACTATTTTTCCATTTGATAAAGAGCGTATCAATATGTTTTTCTTCTTTTTCAGTAATTACATTATCAGAAGAAGAAACACTTATTTTTTTAGTATATTCTTCAATTTGTAAACTATCGGTTCTTACAATAGTTGTTTTTCCGTAATTATCGCTACCTGGTATCTCAAAAGTTCCATATTTAAAACGTGTAGGATCTCCTTTTTTATCCGCAGAAGAATTACAAGAAATAATTAAAAAACTTACTAAAAAAACAAATAAATATCTCATTAAATTCCTGTATAATTAGCTGGTGTAATTGCTTTTAATTCATCTTTAATTTCAGAAGAAACCTCTAAAGTATCGATAAAGTTAGCAATTGATTTTTGATTTATTTTTTCGTTAGTACGAGTTAATCCTTTTAAAGCTTCGTAAGGATTAGGATACGCTTCACGACGTAATATTGTTTGAATAGCTTCTGCTACAACTGCCCAGTTATTTTCTAAATCTTCAGCAAATTTAGCTTCGTTTAATAATAACTTATTCAATCCTTTTAAAGTAGATGAAAAAGCAATTAAAGTATGTCCGAAAGGAACACCTACATTACGTAAAACAGTACTATCAGTTAAATCACGTTGTAATCTTGAAACTGGTAATTTTGCTGATAAATGCTCAAAAATAGCATTTGCTAAACCTAAGTTTCCTTCAGAATTTTCAAAATCAATAGGGTTAACTTTGTGTGGCATTGCTGATGAACCAACTTCTCCAGCTTTAATTTTTTGCTTGAAATAATCGTTTGAAACATACGTCCAAACATCTCTATCTAAATCAATTAAAATATTATTTACACGCTTTAAACCGTCATATAAAGCCGCCATATGGTCGTAATGCTCTATTTGAGTAGTAGGGAAAGAATGGTGTAAACCTAAAATATCTTCAACAAAATGAGTTCCGAAGTTTTTCCAGTCGATATCTTTATACGCTACTTTATGTGCGTTAAAATTACCTGTTGCTCCACCAAATTTGGCAGCGTGAGGCGTGTGTTGAATATGTATCGCCTGATTATTAATACGCTCTACAAAAACAAAAAATTCTTTTCCTAAACGAGTAGGAGAAGCAGGTTGTCCGTGCGTACGTGCTAACATTGGAATATGATCCCATTCTTCCGATAAATCAGCTAATTTAGATACTAATTCATCTAAAGCAGGATAATAAACTTCATCCATAGCATCTTTAATAGATAATGGAATTGCTGTGTTATTAATATCCTGAGAAGTTAATCCGAAGTGAATAAACTCTTTATATTTTTGTAATTCTAATTTGTCAAATTCTTCTTTGATAAAATATTCAACAGCTTTTACATCATGATTTGTAATTGCTTCAATGTCTTTAATTTTCTGAGCGTTTTCAGTAGAAAAACCCTCATAAATTTTACGTAAATTAGGATATAATTCTTTATTGAAATCAGCTAATTGAGGTAAAGGAATTTCACATAAAGCAATAAAATACTCTATTTCAACTTTTACTCTGTATTTAATTAAAGCTTCTTCAGAAAAATAGTTTGCTAAATTAGCAATTTTATTACGGTATCTTCCGTCAATAGGAGAGATTGCGTTTAATTGTGTTAAGTTCATCTTTTGTAGTTGTATTGTACCCCGCAAAAATAGAAAATCCTATTCTTTTATGACTTATTAATACTAGGAAATTTAAAGAGAACCTTTTCATTTTATCAAAATTAAAGAATTTAAATATCTATTTTTTATCAGTATTTACTATAATTTATGATTTTAGTCATAATTTACTAACCAATAAAAAGATACTTTTGTACCTTATTAGATAAATAAAATGAATAAGAAAGAAATTGAAAATAGAGAAGATGTTTATTTATTAGTATCAACTTTTTATGATAAAATTAAAGAGGATGATTTTATAGGTCCTATTTTTTTAAAAACAATTCCTGCGGATGCTTGGGAAAGTCACTTGCAAAAATTAACTGATTTTTGGGAGTCAAATCTTTTTTTCGTTCGAAAATTCAAAGGAAACCCGATGAAAGCACATAAAGATGTCGATAAAGATTTTAATCATAGTATTTATCAAGAGCATTTTGGAAGGTGGTTGCAATTATGGTTTGAAACATTAGATGAAAATTTTAACGGAGCAAAAGCAAATGAAGCTAAAGAAAGAGCTAGAAATATAGCTTCTACGTTGTTTTTCAGAATGTTTGATGCAAAGCCAAAAGAAACGAATTCATAAATACTTCTGTTAATCTATTTTATTTGATAGCTTTTTTTATCTTCACAAATTAAAATATTTTTAGTGGAAAAGATAACTATCATTTATATTGTTTTGGCTGTTTTATTGAGTGTAGCAATCGCTTTTTTTCAATATTTCTATAAAACAACTCGAAAATCTAAAAGAAATAATTTGCTTTTTGTTTTAAAAACATTGAGCTTATTTTTATTGTTCTTACTTTTTATCAATCCTCAAATAAATACACTTGAAACAAAAAATAGTAAACCTGTTTTAAGTGTTTTAGTTGATAATTCAAGTTCTATAAAATATTTTAAGGCAGAAGAAAAGGTTGCATCAGTTTTAAAAACGCTGAAAAAATCCGATAAAATTCAAGATAAATTTGAAGTGCAATTTTTATCTTTTGATAAAAAAACGGCTGTTTTAACTTCTGATAGTTTGAGTTTTTCAGGAACTCAAACAGATATTTATCAAGCTATAAATTCTGTGAATGAGTTGCAAAAAGAACGTTTAAATACAACCATTTTAATTACTGATGGAAATCAAACAACAGGAAATGATTATGACTATATAAATTCTAAAAACAAATTTTTCCCAGTTGTTGTAGGCGATACAACCTTATATAAAGATTTACAAATATCACAAGTAAACGTAAATAAATATAATTACATAAAAAATAAATTCCCTGTTGAAACATTATTATATTATGAAGGAAAAGAAAATGTAAAAGCAACTTTTTTAATACAACATAACGGAAAAAAAGTATTTTCAAAAAGACTTAATTTTTCGCCTTCACAACCTGCGCAAACGGTTATTACAAATTTAACTTCGGATAAAAAAGGAATTCAATATTATAAAACTTCAATTAGTAAAATTGAAAATGAAAAAAACACTAAAAATAATTACAAAAATTTTTCAGTTGAAGTTATCGATGAGCAAACAAAAGTATTAATTTTAAGTTCTTTTTTACATCCTGATGTAGGAGCTATTAAAAAATCGATAGAAAGCAATAAACAACGAAAAGTTGATATCGCTCTTATAAATGATAAAAACATTAAATATCAAGATTATCAATTTTTTGTTTTTTATCAACCAAATAGTTCTTTTAAAAAGGTTTTTGAAAAAGTGAAATCTAATTATTTAATCGTTTCAGGAACAAAAACTAATTGGAATTTTTTAAATACTCAGAATTTAGGCGTTAAAAAAGAAGCAATAAATCAAAAAGAAGCGTACACAGCGATTTATAATACGAGTTTTTTGCCTTTTTTACAGGAAAATATCCATTTTGATGAATTTCCTCCTTTAAATGATGTTTTTGGTGATGTGCAATTAACAAGTGATGCGCAAACGTTATTATATCAAAAATATGCAGGCATTGAAACTACGCAACCTTTATTAACTACTATCGAAAAAAATAATCAAAAACAGGCTGTTTTATTTGGTGAAGGAATCTGGAAATGGCGTGCAAACAGCTTTCTTAAAGAGCAATCTTTTGAAGTTTTTGATGCTTTTTTAGGTAATTTAGTTCAATATTTAGCATCAAACAAAAAAAGAAAAAGATTAGACGTAAAAAATAAACATACATATTTAGCAAATGCTCCGATAACTATTTCGGCATTTTATGTAGATAAAAATTATTTATTCGACGCTAGATCTTCATTAGAATTAACACTAACAAATAATAATTCAAAAGAGAAAAAAACACTGCCATTTTCGTTAGTAAATAATTCTTATCAAGTATCAGTAGAAGGGCTTTCTTCTGGCGATTATTCGTATGAAGTTACTGTGGCAAATCAAAAAATAAAAAGTTACGGAAAGTTTAAAATTACCGATTTTAATATAGAAGAACAATTTACGAATGCGAATCATAAAAAATTAAATTCGTTAGCCTTAAAAACAAAAGGAAACGTATTTTATATCGATAAAATAGACAACTTATTAACTCAATTATCAGAAGATACAGCGTATTATACGACTCAAAAATCAATCACAAAAAAACAACATTTAATTGATTGGAAATATCTGTTGTTTTTAGTTATTATTTTGCTTTCAATAGAATGGTTTATCAGAAAATTTGATGGTAAAATATAGAAAACGAATCGCTTTTAATTGTTTAATAACGTATTGTTTATGTACTTTGTAAAAAACAAAATATTATGAAATTCAATACAAGAAAATGGATAAAACCAGAAGATTTAAATCCAAATGGAACTTTATTTGGCGGTCGTTTATTACAATGGATTGATGAAGAATTAGGTATTTATGCCATTATTCAATTAGAAATACCCCGAACCGTTACTAAATTTATGTCTGAAATAGATTTTGTAAGTTCTGCAAAACAAGGCGATATTATTGAAATTGGTATCGAAGTTGTAAAATTTGGAAACACTTCAATAACCTTAAATTGTCAGGTGCGAAACAAGCTAACGCATAAAACAATTATAGAAATAGACAAAATTATAATGGTTAGTTTAGGTGAAGACGGAACCCGAATGAGCCATGGAAAAACAAAAGTTGAATATGTTAAAGACAGGTTAAAAAAATAATTTGGGTTATTTTTTTTATATATTTGTTAGAAATACATCTTCAATTAAATCAATAATTTGAAAATTATTAGCATCCTCATATTAACATTATTGTTGTTTGTGCCTCCCGTTCAGGCGCATTCGGATGCTATTATTTTTAACGACGGAGAAGTAACTCATATTAATTCAATGGACGATGCACATTCTCAAACGCATCATCAAAACGATACGGAAGAAGAAAAAAACAAAGAACATCATCATCATTGTATTTTTTTAGGTATTTCAAGTGCTATTATTACGGCAGAATTTCAATTTCAGTTTGTTCAGATATTTCAAACAAACAAGAAAACTCATTTTCATAAAGTACTAAATACGGCTAGTTATTTAGACCAACTTTTCCAACCTCCAATAGTTTAATCCTTTTTTTTTATTTTGTAATAATATATTTCCGTTGTTTTTAAACATCAGGAAAACATATTGTTATTTCGTATAATTTTTATTTGCAGCAATTTCCCGCTTTCCGCACTCGCTTTTTTTATTTTTCAAAAGAAAAAAATAAAAAAGAGCTCAAACAATTGCTTCAATCGGGGCTAGGCTTTTTCTGAACTAGAGAAAAATACTATTCATTTTAAAAATTATATCGATAAAACTTATATTAAAAACAGTATTAAATAAACAAAAAATGTTAGATAACATTATCAAATTTTCAATTAAAAATAAATTGATTATTGGTGCTTTTGTATTGGTGTTAATTGGTTGGGGAATTTATTCTTTAAAACAATTACCTATCGATGCAGTGCCAGATATTACCAATAATCAGGTGCAAATTATTACTTCAGCGCCATCACAATCGGCACAAGATATAGAAAGATTAGTAACATTTCCCATAGAAATGACCATGTCTAGTATTCCTGACATTGAAGAAGTTCGTTCTTTTTCTCGTTTCGGACTAAGCGTTGTTACTATTGTTTTTAAAGATGATGTAGATATTTATTGGGCACGTCAACAAATTAGCGAACGCTTAAACGAAGCAAAAAATAATATTCCAGACGGAGTTGGTTCGCCCGAAATGGCGCCTGTAACTACTGGTTTAGGAGAAATTTATCAATATACATTATTTACCGAAGAAGGTTTTAAAGAAAAGTTTCCTATTATGGAATTGCGTTCTCTTCAAGATTGGATTGTTCGCCGTCAATTATTAGGAATTGAAGGAATTGCAGATGTGAGTAGTTTTGGTGGTTTTTTAAAACAATACGAAGTTGCTTTACAGCCCGAAAGATTGCAAACATTGGGTGTAAGTATCAACGAAGTTTTAGAAGCTTTATCTAAAAATAATCAAAATACAGGAGGTGCTTATATCGATAAAAACCCAAAAGCATATTTTATCCGAAGCCAAGGATTAATACAAAACTCGCAAGATATTCAGAATATTGTTATTAAAAACACTCAAAATGGTACGCCTGTTTTAATTAAAGATATCGGAAAAGTACAATTAGGAAGTGCTATCAGATACGGAGCAATGACCAGAAACGGCGAAGGAGAAGTTGTTGGTGGAATCGTAATGATGCTAAAAGGAGCAAACTCATCAAAAGTAATAAAACGTGTAAAAGATAGAGTTTCTCAAATTCAAAAAAGTTTACCCGAAGGAGTTATTATCCAACCTTTTTTAGATAGAACAAAATTAGTCGATAAAGCAATTAGTACTGTATCAACTAATTTAATTGAAGGAGCTTTAATTGTGATTCTTATTTTGGTATTATTATTAGGAAACTTACGTGCGGGTTTAATTGTTGCATCGGTAATTCCGTTGGCAATGTTATTTGCTATTATATTGATGAATCTTTTTGGAGTTTCAGGAAATTTAATGAGTTTAGGAGCAATTGATTTTGGAATTATAGTTGATGGTTCGGTGATTATTGTGGAAGCAACATTGCATTATTTAGTAATGAAAAAATCAGGAAAAAAATTAACACAATCCGAAATGGATGAAGAAGTATATCAATCAGCTTCAAAAATTAGAACGAGTGCGGCCTTTGGAGAAATTATTATTTTAATTGTATATCTTCCTATTTTGGCTTTAGTTGGTATTGAAGGGAAAATGTTTAAACCGATGGCAATAACTGTAAGTTTTGCTATTTTAGGAGCATTTATTTTATCATTAACATACGTTCCGATGATTAGTGCGTTATTTTTAAAGAAAACAATTTCTGATAAAAAGAATATTTCTGATAAAATAATAGGAGCATTACAAAATGTTTATACACCTATTTTAGAGTTTGTTTTAAACTATAAAAAATCGGTTCTTATTGTTGCTGTTCTTACTTTTTTATTGAGCCTTTTTACATTTAAAAATATGGGTTCTGAATTTATTCCGTCTTTAGATGAAGGAGATTTAGCCGTTCAAGCAACCGTTTCTACAGGGAGTTCATTATCATATACGATTGATATTACTAATAAATCTTCAAAATTATTATTAGCAGAATTTCCTGATGAAATTGAACAAATTGTAAGCCGAATAGGTTCATCAGAAATACCTACCGACCCAATGCCTGTTGAAGTGGCTGATATTATTATCATCTTAAAAAATAAAAGTGATTGGACAAAAGCACATACTAAAAATGAGTTGACCGAAAAAATGAATCACTTATTAGATGAAAATATGTTAGGTGTCAATTTCGGATTTCAACAGCCAATACAAATGCGTTTTAATGAATTGATGACAGGAGCAAGGCAAGATGTTGTATTAAAAATTTACGGAGAAGATTTAGATAAATTAGTAAAATACGGAAATGAATTAGGTGAAATTATTCCTGAAGTAGCTGGTGCTGAAGATTTGTATATCGAAAAAATGACAGGTTTAAAACAAATTGTTATTGATTATAAACGAAATCAATTAGCATTATACGGTTTAAATATTTCTGATGTAAATACGGCTGTAAATACTGCATTTGCTGGTCAAATTACAGGTTCTGTATATGAAGGTGAGCAACGTTATGACTTGGTCGTGCGAATGGCAAAAGAAAATAGAGCAAATATTAATGATATTCGTAAATTGTATGTAACCACAGCGAATGGCGCACAAGTTCCGTTAGAAAATGTTGCTGATGTAAGTTTTAAAACAGGACCAAATCAAATACAAAGAGATGATGCAAAACGAAGAATTACCGTTGGTTTTAACGTTAGAGGGCGTGATGTAGCAAGTATTGTTACTGAATTACAACAAAAAGTTAGTGAAAAAATACAATTCGATACAGGATATTATATCACCTACGGTGGAACTTTTAAAAATTTAGAAGAAGCCCGTGAAAGATTAGGAATAGCAGTTCCTGTTGCCTTATTATTGATTTTTTTATTATTATATTTTACTTTTAAATCGATTAAACAAAGTTTTTTAATTTATACAGCAATTCCAATGTCGGCAATTGGTGGGGTTTTTGCTTTATGGCTTAGAGATATGCCTTTTTCAATATCGGCAGGAATAGGATTTATAGCCTTATTTGGTGTGGCTGTTTTAAACGGAATTGTATTAATTGCAGAATTTAATCGTTTGAAAAAAAGTGGAATAACTGATGTAAAAGAAATTATAAAAAAAGGAACTTCTGTTCGATTACGCCCCGTAATTATGACGGCAATGGTAGCTTCATTAGGGTTTTTACCCATGGCAATTTCAGCATCAGCAGGTGCAGAGGTGCAAAAACCATTGGCAACCGTGGTTATTGGTGGTTTAATATCGGCAACGTTATTAACCTTATTAATTTTACCAGTTTTATATCTATTTTCTGAAAGAAAATCAATAAAAATAAATTCAAAAACACTGAGTTTATTCTTTATATTATCAGGAAGTTTATTTGTTCAATCACAAGAAATAACAAGCAAAAATACTCAGAAATTAAGTGAGAAAGACGCAATTAATATCGCTTTAAAAAAATCAGTAGCTAGTTATAAATCTGATTTAAATATCAATAAGAAAAAAGCAGGTATTGCAAGTGCAATTACTTTAAATCCTCTTTCTTTGAAATATCAATATGTTGGAGTTAGTGCTGGTTTATCGGAAAAAGAATGGTCTGCAAATCAAAATTTCGGAGCTGTTTTAACGCATCTTCAAAAAAGAAAATTAGCGATTGCAAAACATCAATTAGCTATTTCAGAAAATGAAATTTCTAAAAAAGAAATTATCAGAAATACTAGAAGTTTATATCAGCAATGGCATTATTTATATGGGCTTATTTCATTACTTGAAGAACAAACTGAAAATAGTAATCTGATAAAAAATATTTCTAATAAATTATACGATACAGGAGAAATAGGAGGTTTAGAAAATGATTTAACAATCTTACAATCTTTAGGAACTCAATCTAAAAAAAGTACTATTTATAAGAGTTTTACACAGATAGAAAATAAACTGAAAGAATTATTACAAATTAAAACTGCTATAATTCCTGAAACAAAATTCCCTATAAAAAAAATAGTTTTCCTTCAAAATAATAGTGAAAAAGATAGTCTTTCAACAGATTTTTTAACAATTTTAGTAAAACGAAAAAAAGTAGCTGAAAAGAATATTTTAGTAGCAAAGTCATCTTATTTTCCTGAAATAACTGCTGGAATTATTAATAGAAAAACAGGGAATTCAACAGATTATACAGGTTTTAATATCGGATTAAATGTTCCGTTATCATTTTGGTCTAACAATGCTAAAATTAAACAGCAAAAAATTATATCCGAAGAAATAGCGTACGAAAATGAAGCTAGTAAAGTGGCTATTCAGAATAATTTTAAAAGCTTACAAGAACAAATAAAATATTTAAAAACTGAATTAGTATCTATTGGAACAATGAAAATAAAGGCTGATAAATTTATTAAAAAACTAAAATTAGCATATACGGCTGGCGAAATAGATGCGTATCAATATAATCAAAGTTTTAATACATATTTTCAAGTGATGCAAAATTATTTGTTATTGATTAATAATTATAATCAAACAGTAATTAACTACGAATTTTACACACAAAAATAATAAAGATTAAAAAGGCTCAGCTTTTATTTAGTCGATTTAGCCAAATAAAAATATAAAAAGATGAAAAAATTTATCATAATACTAGTTTTAATAATATTGATTATCAGTTGTAATTCAAAAAAAGAAGACCATACAGGACATGACCATGTATCCGAAGAAAAAGAAATAAAACATGAAAAATTAGAAGAAAAACACACCGAAAATGAATTGCATTTAACAACCGCACAAGTAGCATCTGGAAATATAAAAGTAGCCGAAATTTCGCAACGAAAAATACGAAATAGAATTGCTGTAACAGGTACAATAGAAGTGCCTCCACAAAGTAAAGCAACTATTTACGCTCCTTTAGAATCGTTTGTATATAAAACCGATTTATTACCTGGTGATAAAGTTAAAAAAGGACAAACCGTTGCAATATTACAGCATCCTAATTTTATAAAATTGCAATATTCGTATTTAGAATCAATTAATAATTACAAGGTTACAAAGGCCGATTATGAGCGTAAAAAAATGTTATTAGAAAATGAAATTACTTCTAAGAAATCGTTTCAAATATCAGAAGGAATATATAATTCGGCAAAAAGTTTAGTAGATAGTTATGCTTCACAATTAAAGATGGCAAATTTATCGCCAAGTAGTATTTCAAAAAATGGGATTCAACAATATGTTTACATAAAATCACCGATTTCTGGTTATGTTGTAGAAAATAATTTAAATAAAGGGATGTTTTTATCAGCAAATTTCGAAATGATGGAAATTATTGACACCGATCATATGCATGCAGAATTAAATATTTTTGGAACTGATATTACCAAAATTAAGAAAGGGGATGAGTTTATTTTTAAACCTTCGGGAATTGATACCGAATATAAAGGTTACATTAAATTAATTAGTCAGAAAGTAAATGATAAAACTAAAACAGTAAATGTTCATGGTCATTTTGATGATGAAAAAAACATCTTAAAATCGGGAATGTTTATTAATGCCGATGTGTTATTAGGTGGTGAAAAAAAATTTACTGTTCCTGAAACCGCAATTATAGAAAAAGACGGAGGAAGCTTTGTTTTTATGGCAGAAAGTACTGTTGAATTTATTCCTTTAAAAGTTACTTTAGGTAATAATGATAGTGGTTTTGTCGCTATAAAAACCATTCAAGGAAATAATTTTGATATTAAAATAGTTACCGAAGGAGCACATATTTTAAAAGGAAAATTATTGCAACAAGCAGGAGCTGTAGGAGGTCATGTACATTAATTATTTTAATGCTTTAGGTTTACTCAAATTTAAAAAAGATTAATTGTACATTTGAGTTTAAATAAATTAAACTATAAAAATGAATAATAATAGACAATTAGATTTTCAATTACCAAAAGGAGCTCTTCTTTTAGGAATAATCGCTGTAATCGCAATTATAGGTTTTAATAAATCAACTGTAACTATTAAATCAGGACAAGCAGGTGTTTTATATA
Source organism: Tenacibaculum salmonis (assembly GCF_041053065.1). Lineage (NCBI taxonomy): Bacteria > Pseudomonadati > Bacteroidota > Flavobacteriia > Flavobacteriales > Flavobacteriaceae > Tenacibaculum > Tenacibaculum salmonis. The sequence continues at coordinate 485,572 of NZ_JBFCVV010000001.1, forward strand.
AAACATTTGGCGGTGGTGTCGTAACCGATGAACCTGCAATGGGTGAGGGATTTCAAATTGTAGCACCTTGGAATAAAGTTTTTATTTACGAAGTACGTCAGCAAGAGATTTTTGAAAAAATGCAAGTTTTATCATCAAATGGATTAGAAATTAGATTAGAAGCTTCTGCTTGGTTTCAACCTCAATCTGATAAAATAGGTTCTTTACATCAGGAAAAAGGAGAGAATTATATTTCAAGAGTTATTCAGCCAGCTATTCGTTCAGCAGCTCGTAGTGTTGTAGGACGTTATACTCCTGAACAATTATATTCTAGTAAAAGAGATGTAATTCAAACTGAAATTTTTGTAGAAACTAAAAAGATTTTAGATAAGCAGTTTATTCAATTAAATGAAGTTTTAGTTAGAGATGTTACTTTACCTACAACAATTAAAACAGCAATTGAACGTAAATTAAAACAAGAACAAGAATCTTTAGAATATGAGTTTAGATTAGTTACAGCTCAAAAAGAAGCAGAAAAACAAATTATTGAAGCAAAAGGTAAAGCTGATGCAAATAAAATTTTAAGTGCTTCTTTAACAGATAAAATTTTACAAGATAAAGGTATTGAAGCTACTTTAAAATTAGCAGAATCTCCAAATAGTAAAGTTGTATTAATTGGTGCTGGTAAAAGTGGAATGCCAATTATTTTAGGAAATCAATAAAAATATTACAAACAGCATAAAAAAACCTGAACAATTATTTGTTCAGGTTTTTTTATTTTAGATTAAGAAGAAAACTCTTCATATAATTCTTCCATTTCTGATGATGCATCATTATCATATATTATATGTGCTAACATTCGAAGAATAAATCCACCATAATTATATGACTCTTTAGCGTCAGCATCTTGTCCTTCGTATGGATCAAGATCATTTAAATCATCACCATGACTGAAAAAACAAAGTTTTGGTTCATTAAATGAATTTAAATTCTCCGTATCAGCAACTACACAATCTTGTGCTAAATCACAAAAATCGACATAACGTTCTATATCTTCTTCTTCTTGATCTTCAATAAAATGTTCGTACATAAAAGACGGAAAATTCAATCTTTTATAGTCTGATTCAGGTTTAAAAAGTAATATATCTTTATGTAAATTGGTTATAGAATCTTTAGTCCCTGTATAATTTTTATTAGTAGGGGAAAATATAGCCCATACAGGTTCTGGTTCATCACTCCAATTTGTACCTTGAAATTCTATAAATAAAGAACCTTTTTCCCATTCTAAAGATATTTTTTCGCCTTCTTCTAAAACTCTAAAATTTTGAATTCTTTTTAAAATATGTTCAAATGTTTCTTGACACTTATCAGTAACAATCCATGTTTTAAAATGATTTTTTAAAAAGTCTATTTTTTCTGTAGTTAATTTAGATATCATTAATTTTTGTTATAAGTTTTCACATCTAAAGTACTTTTTTAATAGATAAAAAGTAGTATGTTTTAAGTGAAAATTATAAAAATAGGAGAGGAGTTTTATTCTTATTTTCTTTTGATAAAAAAATAAAACAAAAAAAGACAGCTCAATTGAGCTGTCTTTTTTTGTTTTATGATATAAGAAATTAATCTCTACTACGTCTTCTTCCAAAACCTGAAGATGCATTACCATCACCACTACTTCTTCTTGGTGAAGAACCTGTATCGCTACGCCTTCTTGAATCACCACCACTTCTACTAGATGAAGATGAGTCTCTATCTCTAGGAGCTCTTCCTCTAGGTGCTCTATCACTTCCACCACTACGAGGTTTTCTTCCACCGAATCCACCACCACGAGGTTTTCTTCCGCCACCGCCACCGCGATTAGATTTGGTAATTTCAATGTTTACAGATCTTCCGTTAAAATCAGCACCATTAGCGCTAAAAGCTTCTAGAGTTTCTTTTTCAAAGTTTTTATCTATTTCAAAGAAAGAGAAAGTATCTAAAATATCAATCGCTCCGATTTCTATTTTATCAGCAATTTTCTGATCGTTAATTAATCCAATTAATGTAGCTGGATTTAATTTATCTTTTCTACCTAAGTTGATAAAGAAACGAGTCATGTTTTCATCTGTTGCTCTAGCTCTTGAACTATCTTTATTAGATATATCGTTTAAGTCATCAGATTTATTATAATAAGTTAAAAACTTATTAAATTCTAAAGAAACAAACTTTTGAATTAATTCTTCTCTAGTTAAGTCTTCTAATTTCTCATAGATACTAGGTAAAAACTCTTCAATTTGTTCGTTGTTAACCTCTGTAGCTTTTACCTTTTCAATTAAATGCATTAATTGATTTTGGCAAATTTCTTTTCCAGTAGGTACTTTTTTAGCGTCAAATTTCTTTTTGATAATACGCTCAATAGAACGTAATCTACCTTTTTCTTTATTGTTAACTAAAACAGCAGAAATACCTTTGTTACCTGCTCTACCAGTTCTTCCACTACGGTGATTGTAGTTTTCAATTTGGTCTGGTAATTTATGGTTAATTACGTGTGTTAATTCAGTAACATCTAATCCACGAGCAGCAACATCAGTTGCAACTAAAATTTGAATTGTTTTCTTACGAAATTTACCCATAACACTATCTCTTTGTTGTTGAGATAAGTCTCCATGTAACGCATCAGCACTATAACCATCTTTAATAAGATTGTTAGCTACTTCTTGAGTTTCACGTCTTGTTCTACAGAAAATAATTGCGTAAATATCAGTATTTACATCTGCAATTCTTTTTAATGCTTGGTAACGAGTTCTTTCGTTTACTACATAATACTCATGAGTAACGTTATCAGAACCTTGGTTTTTTTCTCCTGATGTTATTTCAACAGGGTTATCCATGTAGTTTCTAGCAATTGCTTCTACTTCTCTTGGGAAAGTTGCTGAAAACAATAAAGTTTGTTTTGTTTCAGGAGTAGCGTCTAATACTTTATCAAGTTCATCTTTGAACCCCATGTTAAGCATTTCATCAGCTTCATCTAAAACTAACCATTTTACGTTTCCTAATCTTAAAGCTCTACGATTTATTAAATCGACAGTTCTTCCAGGAGTTCCTACAACAATTTGAGCGCCTCTTTTTAAGCCTCTTATTTGTTCTTCAATATTAGAACCACCATATACGGTTACCACTTTTAAATCTGGTATGTATTTAGCGAAATCTTTAATGTTATTTCCTATTTGAACAGCAAGTTCACGAGTAGGAGATAAGATAATAGCTTGTGTATTTTTATCTAAAGCATCTATTTGCTCTATAATAGGTAAACTAAATGCGGCTGTTTTACCTGTTCCTGTTTGAGCAAATGCCTTTAAGTCAGCCGTAGATGAAATAATTTGAGGAATTGCTTTTTCTTGAATTACAGTTGGTTTTTCGTAACCTAAATCTGTTAATGCTTTGTTGATAGGCTCTTTTAAGCCTAAATCTAAAAATGTTGACATATATACGTCTGTGTTCTTTTAGATTCGCAGATGCCAGTATCTGTAAATCTGATTTTTAATTTGGACAATAGATTATATGGCTAATAATCTGGTAGTTAATAATCTAAACTTTATTCTAATACAAGAATAAAATCCCGCAAATTTACGCTAAATTACACGAAGTAACAAATATTATTTATTTTTTAGTAAATTGCTTACCTCTGTATTAATGTTTTTAGCTGATAAACTTGTATATCCATTTTTGATAATACCTTGCTTATCAATTAGTACCATACGTGGAAACTTACTTGTAGAAAAATCACAAACTTTACTATTTTTAGGTAGTGTATATTGATGTTTAATAGGTATTTCCTTGGTGTATTTATTAGATGTATCGCATAAATTGATTACAATAAAGGTTATATTAGGATTGTTTTTTATCAAATAGTTAGTTCTTGAAGCAATCCAGTCATCTGAAGCATATTTGTTATCTTTAAGTAGAATAACTGCGTTTTTACCTTTTATAATTTTAGATATACTTTTTAATTCTCCTTTTGCATTTATTAACTTAAAAGGAGGTAGTTTATGGCCTTTATTTAATAATTTAAGGTCATTAACTAAACGTTGAATATTTTTCTTCTGGTCTATATCTGTATTTAATTTAAAGAAAGTAAAAAATGTTTTATTTTTATCTTGACTATTAGGTTCTTTAAAAAAATGACTAATAACAGTATTATATAACAGTTTGTTTTTTATTTCTTCAGAAGAAATATTTGAATTAATATTATTTAATAAATCTAATGTAAAGTTTTCAGAATTGCCTTCTTTAAGATATACATCATTATATAATTTATCAATCATTAAAGCATAATAAGGACTATAAAAAATTAAAGAATCTTTTTTTGAATTGATATTAGAACGGTAATCAAAATAAGAAGGTACTAATTTTTCAGGAACTTTTTTAGTAAAGTTATGAATAGCATATTGCTCTAAATAAGTATAAACAGGATATAGTAAAGCTATATTTAGTATTTCTATAAACTCTTTTGATACTTTATTTTTAGCATTTTCCTTAAAAAAAACAAGTTTTTCTTGTTTAATTTTTTTTATAGAATCAATTTTTTTTAAAAATTTATCTTGAGAAAGGTTATAAAGTCTATAAAAATTCTTTTCATCTTCTTCTTTTTCTAAAAAAGCTTCAATTAACATGTTGTTTCTTTCTGCATCTTTTCCGCTAAAAACCAACGATTCATCAAAATCCCAAGTATTCAATCTAAAAAGTAAACTGTCTTTAGGTTCTAAATAAACATATTGATGTTCAGGACCATGTCCAAAAACATATAATCCTTTTTTAAAATTTTTATAAGAGCCTAAAAAACTATTATCTTTCTTTAAATAAATAGTATCGTTAAATTTATAATTGTCTGATAAAGTAATATAACCACACTTCGGATTTATAATTTTACCTCCAAAATAAGTGATTTCTGGTTTTTTAGGTATATTACATCCAATAAATAATGAAATTAATATAAAGGGAGTTATATATTTAGTCATACGCTAGTAGTTATTAACTTTATAAAGAATTCTGTTCAAAAATAAACAAATCTTCATAGTTTCGTTGTTAATTCGTTGTTAAAACGAATTATCGGCATCAAATGTAATGTGTTAAATATTTCCTTGCAAATTCTTTTTACGCAAGTATATTTTATACTTTTGCACTCGAATTAAAAAAAACTATAAATGTTATCAGTTTCTAATTTATCAGTTCAGTTTGGTAAACGTATTTTGTTTGATGAAGTAAATACTAAGTTTACACAAGGAAATTGCTACGGTATTATCGGAGCAAATGGAGCAGGAAAATCTACTTTTTTAAAAATTATATCAGGAGTACAAGAGGCAACATCTGGTCATGTTCATTTAGAACCAGGTAAAAGAATGTCTGTTTTAACGCAAGATCATTATGCTTTTGATGAGTTTACTACTTTAGATACTGTATTAAAAGGAAATAAAGAATTATATCAAATTAAATCGGAAATTGATGCCTTATATGCCGATTACACCGATGAAAATGCAGAGAAAATAGGCGAGTTACAAGTTCGTTTTGAAGAAATGGATGGTTGGAATGCCGATTCTGCTGCTGCAACTTTATTATCTAATTTAGGTATTAAAGAAGAAGACCATTATACTTTATTAGCCGATTTAGATTCTAAGAAAAAAGTACGTATCTTATTAGCACAAGCATTATTTGGTAATCCTGATGTATTAATTATGGATGAACCTACCAATGATTTAGATTTTGAAACAATCGCTTGGTTAGAAAATTTCTTAGCTAATTTTGATAACACGGTAATCGTTGTATCGCATGACCGTCACTTTTTAGATGCTGTTTGTACACATATTTCTGATATCGATTTTGCTAAAATTAATCATTTTTCAGGAAATTATACTTTCTGGTATGAATCTAGTCAATTAGCGGCAAAACAAAGAGCGCAACAAAATAAAAAGTCAGAAGACAAAAAGAAAGAATTAGAAGAATTTATTCGTCGTTTTTCTGCAAACATGGCAAAATCTAAACAAGCTACTTCTCGTAAGAAGATGATAGATAAATTAAATGTTGATGAAATTAAACCTTCTAGTCGTCGTTATCCTGCAATTATTTTTGATAGAGATAGAGAAGCTGGAGACCAAATTTTAAACATCGAAGGATTATCTAAAGAATTTGAAGGTGAACCATTATTTGCTAATGTTGACATCAATTTAAATAAAGGAGATAAAGTTGCAATTATTTCTAAAAGTTCGAAAGCTGTTTCTACTTTTTATCAAATTATATCAGGTAACGAAGAAGCAGACTCAGGAAAATATAATTGGGGAGTAACAACTACGCAATCGTATTTACCTTCGGATAATTCATCATTTTTCCAAAATGGAGAATTAGATTTAGTAGATTGGTTACGCCAATACGCACAAACTGAAGAAGAAAGAGAAGAAGTATTTTTAAGAGGATTTTTAGGTAAAATGATTTTCTCTGGAGAAGAAGCTTTAAAGAAAAGTAATGTTTTATCTGGAGGGGAAAAAGTTCGTTGTATGTTATCTAGAATGATGATGACAAGAGCGAACATCGTTATGTTAGATGAACCTACAAATCACTTAGATTTAGAATCTATTCAAGCATTAAACAACTCTTTAATTAACTTTAAAGGAACGGTTTTATTTTCTACTCATGACCACGAGTTTGCACAAACCGTAGCAAACAGAGTTATTGAAATAACGCCAAAAGGTGTAATTGATAAGTATTCAACTTTTGATGATTATCTTGCTGACCCAAAAGTTAAAGAATTAAGAAAGAAAATGTATTCATAATATTTTTACCACATATTTATAAAAAGGAAGTGCAATAATTGTACTTCCTTTTTTTGTGCTTTTTTTTGAAGCAATTTCCCGCTTTCCGCACTCGCTTTTTTTGTTTGAAAAAAACAAAAAAGAGCTCAAACAAATGCTTCAATCGGGGCTAGGCAATCCGTTAATCTAATTTTATGTTAGTTTTACATCTTTATTTGATGATTTTTACATATAAAATAATACTTTTATCCGTAAAAATAAAGAGTGCTTTCTATGAAAAAGATGAATACCCGAACAGGAATTTTTTTAAAATGAAGTTTAAACAAACTCTAAAGAAAATCAAAATAATTATTTGATTACATTTGAATTGCTTAGAAAAAAAACGCTATGACCATACAAGAATACATTACCAAAATAAATACACTTTTTATAACTGGTAATGCCCGAGAACACTCTTACAGAGGCGATTTACAAAATCTTATTATGGCAATTTTGCCCGATGTTTTAGTAACCAACGAACCCGCAAGAGTTGCCTGTGGTGCGCCTGATTACGTATTAACACGTAAAAATATTCCTATCGGGTATATTGAAGCTAAAGATATCGGTGTTGATTTAAAAAGTAAAACCCTAAAAGAACAATTCGACAGATACAAAGCTGGTTTAACAAACTTAGCGTTTACCGATTATCTAGAATTTCAGTTTTATATAAATGGTGAATTAACCACAAAAATTGCCATCGCTAAAATTGAAAATGAGCAAATTGTTGGAATCCCTGAAAATTTTAAACAGTTTACACAACTGATAAAAAACTTTGCGCAAATAGTATCGCAAACCATAAAGTCGCCAACCGTATTGGCGCAAATGATGGCGGGTAAAGCCAAATTAATGGCGAATATCATTGAAAAATCATTAGATAAAGACGACCAAAACGAACATCGCTCGAATATAAAATCGCAAATGTTGTCGTTTCAACAAATGTTAATTCATGATATTGATAACAAAGCTTTTGCCGATATTTATGCACAAACAATCGCTTACGGAATGTTTGCTGCCCGATATCACGACCCAACATTAGAAAATTTTTCAAGACAAGAAGCTGCCGAATTAATCCCTAAAAGTAATCCGTTTTTACGTAAACTTTTTCAAGATATTGCGGGCTTCGATTTAGATGACCGTATTGCGTGGATTGTAGATGAATTAGTACAAATATTTTTAGCTTCCGATGTTGCCGACATCATGAAAAATTTCGGTAAAAGCACCAAACAAGAAGACCCTGTTGTACATTTTTACGAAACGTTTTTAGGAGAATACAATCCTGCTTTGCGCAAAGCTCGTGGTGTTTGGTACACACCGCAACCTGTGGTTAATTTTATTGTTCGAGCAGTGGACGATGTGCTAAAATCAGAATTTAAACTCTCGAAAGGTTTAGCAGATACCAGTAAAACAACTATCAGAGTAAAAACAGATATTGCTAATAAAAACTTTAAAAGCGGTTATAAAGAAGTCGATAAACAAGTTCACAAAGTACAAATTTTAGACCCCGCAACTGGTACAGGAACTTTTTTAGCTGAGGTTGTAAAACACCTTCACAAAAAATTTAAAGGACAACAAGGAATTTGGAGCAACTACGTTTCTAAAGATTTAATTCCTCGTTTAAATGGCTTTGAATTGTTAATGGCAAGTTATGCAATGGCGCATCTTAAAATGGATATGCTACTCACAGAAACTGGCTACAAACCCAAAGACAACCAGCGTTTTAATATATTTTTAACCAATAGTTTAGAAGAAGCTCACAAAGATAGCGGGACGTTATTTAGTAGCTGGTTAGCCGATGAAGCCGACCAAGCAAATGCCATTAAAAGAGATGCACCTGTAATGTGTATTATTGGAAATCCGCCGTATAGTGGGGAAAGTTCTAATAAAAGTGACTGGATTATGGATTTAATGCAAGATTATAAAAAAGAACCTGGTGGAAAAATTAAATTAAAAGAACGTAATCCGAAATGGATAAATGATGATTATGTAAAATTTATGCGTTTTGGGCAACACTTTATTGAAAAAAATGAAAGCGGTGTTTTAGCTTTTATCAATCCGCATGGTTTTTTAGACAATCCAACTTTTAGAGGAATGCGTTGGAATTTATTAAAAACCTACGATAAAATTTATACCATAGATTTACACGGAAATTCAAAGAAAAAAGAAACCTGCCCCGATGGTTCGCCCGACCAAAATGTGTTTGATATTATGCAAGGCGTAGCAATTACGTTTCTTATTAAAACAGGAAAGAAAAAACCAAATGAATTAGCAAAAGTTTTTCATTATGATTTATTCGGAAAACGTACTCTTAAATATGATTTTTTAAAAGATAATAATTTAAAATCAATAAATTTTGTTGAATTGCCCAACAAAGCACCCAATTATTTTATGGTGCAAAAAGATTTTGAAGCTGAAGATAACTATAATAAAGGGTTTTCAGTAAAAGAATTATTTATAAAATCAACAATTGGAGTTCAAACACATAGAGATGATTTAGTTGTTGATTTTTGTTATACCGACTTAATTAACCGTTTGACTGATATTTTTAAATCCGAAGAACTAACCGATGTTATTAATAAATATAATATAAAAGAATCTAAACACTGGGAGCTAAAATCCGTAATCAAAAAAGAACAAAAATTTAAAGAAGAAGAAATAAGAAAACTTACATACAGACCTTTTGATGAAAGGTATATTTATTACAATGATAATTTTGTTGACAGAACAAGAAAAAACGTTGGTAAAAACATTAATGAAGACAATCTAGTTTTAAACATTGCTAAAATAGTTAAAGTTACATGGAACCATTCTTTAATAACAAAATCAATACCTACAGCTATATCTATGGATATTAACGGTACTTATTTTACTCCTCTATATTTATATCCCGAAGAAAAAAAAGATACTGATATTTTTTCTGAAGATAAAAAAGGAGAAGCAATAGCACGAGTTCCCAATTTAGATAAAAAAATCATCCAAAAAATAGCTCGAAAATTAGGTTTAAAATTCACGAATGAGAAAGAAGAAACCGCAAAAACTTTTGCCCCAATTGATGTTTTAGATTATATCTATGCCGTTTTACACTCGCCAAATTATAGAGAAACCTACAAAGAATTTTTAAAGATAGATTTCCCTAGAGTTCCTTTTCCTAAAGATGAAAAAACATTTTGGGACTTGGTAAAATTAGGCGGAGAAATACGTGAAATTCATTTATTAGAAAGCCCCATTGTAGAAGATGCAATTACGCAATATTTAGGCGATGGCGATAATATAATTACTCGAAAATTAACAAAAACCGATATTGGTTATGAAGCTGTAACCGATACACACGGAAAAGTTTGGATAAACGATATCAATTATTTTGATAATGTTCCTTTAGTTGCTTGGGAGTTTTATATTGGTGGTTATCAACCTGCTCAAAAGTGGTTAAAAGACCGCAAAGGACGAGAATTAGATTACGAAGATATTTTTCATTATAATAAAATTATCGTAGCCTTAACACAAACCGACAAAATAATGAAAGAAATTGATTTGATTGATTTTATAGAAAATGACGAGAAATAAAATATTTGATAAAATAACGTCATGCTGAATTTATTTCAGCATCGCATAAAGTGAATAACTACGGAAAATCAGTATGCGAAACTGAAATAAAATCCCTTTGATGGATTTGGTTTTATGCTATAAAATAAATAAGTTCTAAATTTTATAGCTACTTGTTTTGCGTTAGGGATTGAAGCAATTGTTTGAACTCCTTTTTTGAATTTTCTCAAAAAAAGAGTGAGTGCGTAAAGCCCGACCTTTAGGTAACGCCCAAATAATCTATGTTAAAAATTATATTTATAAAACCATAAAAAAAGGCGAACACATACGGTTCGCCTTTTTTATTGTTTTATTACAAAAATTCACAAATAACTTGTCAGTTCTCGATACAATTTTAATTCCTTCCAGTCATTAAAATCACTCGAAATGACAGTTTAAAATTAGTCATTACTAAAAAAGCTAAACACATTACCACCATAACGCTTGTCGTAACTATGATTAGGATGCTGAGTTAAATCGGTATGTTTATCGTGTTCAATAATTAATGTACCATCTTCATTTAAAAGCTGACGTTCAAAAACTAAATCGGCAATTTTTAAAAATTTATCTTGGTCAAAATCATAGGGTGGGTCAGCAAAAATAACATCCGATTTTAAAGCTGTTTTTTCTAAAAACTTATATACATCGCTTTTATAGATGTTCATGTCGAAATCAAGCTCTTTTGCTGTTTCGTTCATGTATTTTACACATCCGAAATTTGCATCAACAGAATGTATTGTTAAAGTACCACGTGAGGCAAATTCGTAACTGATATTTCCTGTACCAGCAAATAAATCTAATACAGCAATACTATCAAAATAATAATCGTTATTTAAAATATTAAATAAAGATTCTTTCGCCATATCGGTTGTTGGTCGTACGGGCAATTTTTTAGGTGCAGAAAGTCTTCTGCTTTTATATTTTCCTGAAATAATTCTCATGAGGATACTAAGATAAAATTAAAATGATTTAATTTAAAAACTGTTTACTATTCTAAATATAGTAAAAGAAGTTTAATTTTGATACTAAAAAAGAAGTATTATCTTTTATAAAAAGAAAATCCACCCAAAATTAATTGGATGGATTTTGTTTTATTTGCGAAAAATATTATTTATCGCTATTAATATTAGTGCTTTTTATTATTAGCAATAATTTCAGCTTTATCGTAAGAAGGAGGCCAGTTACCACCAGTAGTTACGTCATCTAAAGAACCTACAGAAACAAAAGCTCCTTTAATTTGGTCAGTTTCTTTAGCTTCTAATTCTTGTTTTACTAAAGAATTACTCATTCCTTTAAGAATATCTTTTTTATCAGCTTTAACTTCGAAAACAGGAACAAATAAACCAGCTACTTTTTCAACTTTACCAGTTGCTAATTTAAATTCTTTATCAGTTCCAGGAATTTTAAACATTCCTTTGTAGTCTTTACCAGCAAAATATTTTGATACTGGCTCAGTACCAATCGTATCAACTTGTTTTTTAGATACAGTAACGAAAATTCCACCACCTCTATCTACTTTTTCTTCAACATTTGTAGTTTGTGTTAAAACTAGTTGTCCTTTTTCAATAAAGTTAACTAAAGAGTCTTTATTATCAGTATATGACCTATTAACTTCTATATACTTTACTTCAGCATCACGAATTAATTTTAAATTTGTAATAACTTTGGCGTATCTTATTTCTTTTTCCTTAGCAAAATGGATAGGTTCCATAATACCAGAGTAAATTTTATATGTTAAAAAAACCGTAGCTCCTAATAACAAAATAGACACTAACCATCTAATTTTCAACGGTACAAACTTAACGATAAGCAACGCTAAAAGAATTGCAACTACAGTAGCTGCTAAAATCATTAATAATAAATTCATTTTTTTTGTTTTAATATGTGATATACGCAAATCTACAATTTTTTTTCAATCATAAAAATATTTATTAATTAAATAGATTTATCTTTGCCAATATTTATTCTATGATAGAAACTGCTCGACAATTTACAAAAGAAGTTCTTAAAGATTTTCCATATCAACCCACTTTAAAACAAGAATTACTATTAGATAAATTAGCCCGTTTTATATTCGATAACAACGATAATGCCTTATTTATATTAAAAGGGTATGCTGGTACAGGTAAAACAACTATTATAAGTACAGTTGTTAATAATCTAGAAAAAGCAAATAGAAAAGGAGTTTTACTCGCGCCTACAGGACGTGCCGCGAAAGTTATCTCAGGATACTCTAAAAAGAAAGCATTTACAATACATAAAAAAATTTATTTCGCTAAAAAACAAGGAAATAGCGGAATGAGTTTTGTAAAGCAACCTAATAAACATGTTAATACCATTTTTATAGTAGATGAAGCTTCTATGATTTCTGATGCACAACAAAATTCAAAATTGTTTGAAAATGGTTCTTTATTAGATGATTTAATTTCATATGTATATTCTGGTAAAAACTGTAAACTTGTTTTTATAGGAGATACAGCCCAACTACCACCTGTAAAATTAACGATAAGCCCTGCTTTAGAGTCAGATAGACTTTCTATTGATTTTAATAAAGATGTTATCGAAATTGAATTAGATGAAGTAGTACGTCAAGAGCAAAACTCAGGTATTTTAGCCAACGCAACTGATTTGCGTATGTTGATACAATATAATACTACTGATTTTCAATTTAATATAAATTATCCTGATATTATTCGATTAGAAGATAGTTACGATATACAAGATGCTATTACTACAGCATATGATGGTGATACTGGAGTAGAGGACACCGCTTTTATTGTAAGGTCTAACAAAAGAGCAAATCAATATAATGATCAGATTAGAACAAAAATTCGTGGACAAGAAAACGAAATTTCTACAGGTGATTATGTGATGATTGTAAAAAATAATTATTTCTGGCTAAAAGAATCTTCATCCGCAGGTTTTATAGCCAATGGAGATATTTGTGAAGTAATGCGAATCAATTCAATTAAAGAATTATACGGCTTTAAATTTGCTGAAGTTGAGGTTCGTATGATTGATTACCCAGATATGCCTGCTTTTGAAACCGTTTTATTATTAGATACCCTTTCTAGTGAAAGCCCTTCTTTAACTTACGAACAGTCTAATAAGTTATACGAAGCTGTAAAAGAAGATTTTGCTGGAGAAACTAAATATAAACAGTTTATGGAAGTAAAAAAGAATAAATACTTTAATGCACTTCAAGTAAAGTTTTCGTATGCTATGACTTGTCATAAATCTCAAGGAGGGCAGTGGGATACCGTTTTTATAGAACAACCTTATTTGCCAGACGGACAAAGTGTAGAATATCTACGTTGGTTATATACTGCTATTACTAGAGCTCAAAATAAATTATATTTAATAGGGTTTCAAGATGATTATTTTTTAGATTAAATTTATTACAAATATTAAATAATTTTTATTTTAAAAAAAATAGTCTTTTTTAATGAAAAACAAACTATTAAATATCAACTCGTAGTGATTTTTACTGAGATTAACCTCCTTAACGTCTTATTATCAAAGATTAAAAATAAATATACTTTATAGTAGTTTAGATTTTTTTAAGGTGAATTAATAACGTTTTATTAACATTGTATGTGACTTTTATTTTATCTTGTTGTCTAATAAACAAAAAAGAGCTTATTAAACGTCAAAAAAAATACTATGAAAAAACTAATCTTAATACTAATTATTTTTATTTTTCAAAATACTTTTGGTCAAAAAGTTTGTCTTTCTGATCAAAATAATAATGAAGTAGATTTTAATGAAATAATAACAGTAGATAAATGTGCAACAGACGTTAAAGAAAAAGAAAAATTAAATAAAGATTTTGTTGTTATAAAAAAAAGAAGGTTAGTTAAAAGTAAAAGAGGTAAAAAAAGAAATTTTCAATTAAATAAAACTTCTTTTGATCCTGTTAAAATTAAAGAAATTAAAAACAATATAGAAAATATTGCTTTATCTATAAGTGAAACAAAAAAAATAATTTCAGTTGTAGATGTTGATCAAATTCCTTTGTTTATTTCAGATAAAAAAGAAGAGGATTCTTTTGATAACTTTAATAAAAAAATAGCAAATCATATAGATAATAATTTAAAGTACCCTACAAATGCTATAATCCATAAACTTCAAGGGATTGTTAAAGTAAGTTTTATAATTGATACAGCTGGCGAAATAAAAGCTATTAAAGCAGCCTGTGATAATAGTGATATCTTAAAGGAAGAGGCAAAAAGAATTATTTCATTACTTCCTAAATTTATTCCAGGTGAGCATGAAGGTAGTAAAGTAAATGTTTTTTACAGCTTTCATATGGAGTTTCTATTAAAATAATCAATATTTAGAACCTGTTTAAATTTCAAATAAAGTATTTTTTAGATAAAAAAAAAAAGAATTACAGAAAATCAGGATGCGAAACTGAAATAAATTCAGTTTAACGAATTCGATTTTCTAGAGATAAAAGGTTTTAAATGAACTCTTATTTTGATAAAAAATAAAACTCGAAGTTAGCAAGCTTCGAGTTTTTTTCTTTTTCAGGTTAACAATTCTCCCATCAACAATTTGAAACATTTTGTAAATAGTTTTCCATATTTGTTAATTAAATTTGAAAGATATAATCAATAATCATACCAAAAAAAAATCTCCAAGAACTTCGGTTCTTGGAGATAAATAAAGATTAAATAAAAGCTTTATTAAAAAGCTGTACCTGGAGCTTCAGGTCCAGCAGGACTAGCTGCTTGTGCCTTTTGAGGGTTTAATACAATATAAGTACCAATAGCTGTTAAAGCTGCATACTTACTGTATTTTCCCATTTTCTTTAAAGCCTCTCCACGGCTTATGTTTGTGTCTTTAGATATATCTTGTTTTTTCATTTTGAATTTTTTCTTAATTATTTAAAATAACTTTTTTGTTAACCTTTTTAGCTCCACTTGTTACATTTACAACATAAACTCCTGAAGAAACTTTAGGTAAGTTTATTATTGTAGTTCCGTTGGAGTTAAAAGTTTTAGCCATTACTTGTTTTCCTATTGTAGAGTAAATAGTAATTGAATTACCTTCAGATTGTAAACCTGTAATAGTTAACTCGTTTTTAGCCGATTGATATACAGAAATATTACTTAAAGTAATTTCTTCGTCATTTACTTTATTAGAAGTGTGTACAAAAAATTGATTAGCTGTATTAGCATTTCCTTTTAAAGCTACACTATAATTTCCTTCAGATAAATTAACAAACTCGTTATTTTCTTTATCTTCTATAAAAACCTGTGTATCATTAGGTAAGTTAAATGAATCAGCAGAAAAAACAATTGTTTGATCAGTAGCTACTTTTAATTCAACAGGAACGATAGTTGTTTCTAAGTTTTCTTTAGGTAAAGACTGAACAGCATATTCTTTAGTGTTTTCTTTACTAACTAATTTAGAATACATATTAAAGTTGCTTTTAGCTCCTTTAAAAACAGTACCATCATAACCATTATCAAAACCAGTTGTAGCTCCTTCTAAATAATATAATTTAGTAGTTTTAACAGCTCCGTTACTAGAAGTAGCAGTTATGTTAACTTGAGTTTTAGTATTTGCTTGTTTTTGAAAAGCATCAGTACTATGTGATTGATTAGCTTTATCAAAAGTTACATTAGTATTTGTAGCAGCACTAATAAAAAATCCTTGCCCTGGAGCAATTTCAAAATTAGTATCAATACCTGCTAGTTTTAAATCATAGCTATTAGTTGCTTGATTCCATACCCAGGCAGTACCTTCAGATACAACATTTGTTAAAGGATTCGCGTTAAAAAACTCACCTAAATTAATGTAAGAAGTATAAGGGTTACCTACTAAATTATAGCTATTTGTAGCTGTTGTTATAGGAAGTGTAACAGTATTAGAGTTTATAGCCCCAGTAAAAACAAGTTCACCTGCTGTGTTTAATTTAACAGAGTAACCTTTACCTGAAGTAGCACTTCCTGTTGAAGTTCCATTTTGATAATTCCAAACAGTACCATTATTATTATATGATGCTAAACCTACGTTACCACTGTTTCCTAATGCAAAAATATTATTAGCTAAAACGTTTTCAATAGTTTCATTTTTTAAAGGAGAACTTACTAAATACCAGTTATCAGTAGCTAGGTTTCTTTTGTAAGTAACAGTAGCTGTTAATTCTGCATTTGCTATTAAAGAAGCTCCTGATTCTATAACAACTGTATTTGCAGTAGTAGCAGTGTTAATTATAGGAAACATATTAGCAGTAGCTAAAATAATTATATCACTATCGTTAGCAGGTAAAGTATTTCCTTCCCAGTTTGCTGCATTATTCCAGTTATTATCACTAGCTCCTGTCCATTTAGAAGTTTCTTTTGTAATAACAATAGCATAATCATTAGTATTTCCACTATCATAATTACCGCATGGTAAATCACCATCAGTACCTTCAACATAATGTCCCATTACTCTAAGAGCAACTCTTTTACCTACAGCTGCATTAGCAGGTACAGTAATATTTTCAGTAAATTCAAATTCACCACTAGCATTATAATTAGAAGAAATTACTTCTTTTGAAACTAATAATTCATCAATAGAAAACTCACTATCAAAATTCCAGTCTGCCCATATTCTTACTCTGTTAACATCAGCACTACCTCCAGCACCTTTTTGAGTTTTTATAGTTATAGGATAAGTATCTCCAGCTTTTAGTTCAGTAGAAACAGTATCATAAAAACTATGAGATTGACTTAAATATGGTTGATTATTAATAGTATTTAAAGTTACATTATTTACATTAAAATATCCTCCAAAATTAGGACTACTATCACAATATGAAAGCGCAGAAGTTATATATGCTACATTTGTTATTGTTTTTTTATCTCCATTAGCGGTTGTAACCTCTAAACTAACGTCAAAAACACCAGCTTCAGGGAAAATAATATTTTGTGGATTTCTAAGAGTTGAAGTACTTGGAACACCTCCTTGAAAAGACCAACTCCATGCTGTAATTGTATCATCATTAGCAGGAATAGAAGAGTCAGAGAAGTTTACTTGTTGAGCAAAGTTAACATTAGTTTTATCTGCAAAAAAGTCAACAGTAAAAGGTGTGTCAGCAGCTAAAATAGAAACCCCATAATCTTCAGATTCACCACTATCTATATAAGAACAAGCTGTGTCTCCATCTGTACCTTGTACATAATGAGCTAATACTCTAAAAGCAATATCACCTAATTCAGCATCAACAGGAATTGTAACATCAGTAGTAAATACATAGTTACCATCAGTATCAACTTCAGAATTAATATATGATTTTGTTGCGTATAATTCAGAATCATCATAAATAAAATCTTTATTCCAGTCAAACCAAATTTGTATTCTTGCATTATCATTAGTACCTCCAGCACCTTTATTAGCAGTAATTGTTAATGGGTATGTTTGTCCTTGTTTAGTTTTAAACTTTAAGCTAGGAATATAATTAGAAATCCCATCATATCCAGTTTCATTAGTAGTACCATTAAAATCTACTTTAGTAATATGTGTGTAGAGTTGGTACCCTATACTAACATTACAAAACTCAGTATAAGTATCTTTAAAATTTATATTTAATTTTAAGTTATCGCTATATAAATCAGCAACATTACCATTTACCATAGGATTTAAAAATGTAATTACTAAATCAGCAACTGAATTTACAGCTTCATTATTAGTTGCTGTACCTTCTAAATATAAAACAGCTTTTGTATTACTATTTAATGTAATTCTTGACGTTAAACCAGCAGGTAAATTAGAAATTGTATAATCAGTACCTAAAGTTAAGTTACCTGAGTTGTTAGTAAAAGTACAATCAACACAATTTAAATCAACAGTAGCCTCAATTACACCATCATTTAAATAACGTTCTTCTAAGGCATTAGAAGAAGAAATTATTCTTGCTCCTAAATCAGATGAAAGTCCTGTTGCTATTAAGTTAGCTTCTGTCCATAAAGTATTTCTTGAAACAGAATTCTCTAAAGCATTTGTCATTCTAGCAACTTGCCCTTGTGTAAACATTTTATAACAATCAGTATAATCCATGAAGTTTTCACTGTTTATTTCTTGGTTTAAACAGTTTTGTAATACAGCACAGCCAGTTCCTGAAGAATTACTAGATAATGAAGGTGTATCTGCAACACCATCACCATCATTAGGGTCATTATTACAAATACCTTTATCAAAAGTATGCGCTAAATCTAGGTAGTGTCCAAATTCATGAGTTAATACAGAACGAAAGTTTTCACCTGTATTAGTACCTAAAAAACTACCATTATATACAACTCTTGCTATATTTTGATCAGACATGTCTTTACTTGGATACCAAGCAACTCCTGAATTATAATAATCACCATCTCCATATAAATCTCTTGCTATATAAACATTACAGTATTTATAATTATCCCAAGCAACATTTTGTACAACAGTTGAACCATAGTTACCCATACCAGAAGCTTCACTATGAAAAACCACACCTGTAGTTGGATTACCATCAGGATCTAATTGTGCTAATTTAAAAGTAATATCTAAAGGAGCTTTTATTACATCAAAAGGAGCATCAATTGTTGTGTAATCTGCATTTAAACCTTGAAAATCTTCATTAGTTAATGTTAAAGCTTCCTTAATAATATCTAAATCAACAATAGAACCATTATTAAATTCAGTACCAAAAACATGAAAAACAACAGGTACTACATAAGGTGCTACTTTTTTAGATTGTTTTGCTGATGTTTTTCTTAATTGTTGTGCTTCATTTCTTGCATTTGGATTTTTTTTATACAAGTCCTCCATAACTTGGTCTGTACCACAAGTACGTTTATTAAATTCTTGAGAATTTACATTCTTAGAAATTAACAATACTACACTTAGTGCTAATAAGTGAATAATTTTTTTTCTCATTTTTAAGGGTTTTTAATTAAAAAAATTCGCTCACAATATACGTTTTTTAAGCATGTTAATTAACTGTAACGTAACGGTTTATTAACATAAAGGTCAAGTACTCAGTAGATTCTTATTTATTTTAATAAGAGTCTATATTCTAATTAAACTTGTAATTAAGTTAATTTTTAGATAAAAATTTAGCATAAAAAAAAGCCTCAATAATTATTGAGGCTCTTAGAAAATATAATATTTCTAATTATTTAAAATAAGAAAAATCTTCTCCGTATTCTATTTTTAATAAACTTTCATAAATCATTTTAATAACATTTTCAACATCATCACGATGTACCATTTCAACCGTTGTATGCATATAACGTAACGGTAATGAGATTAATGCAGAAGCAACACCACCATTGCTATAAGCAAAAGCATCCGTATCAGTTCCTGTTGCTCTTGATAACGCAGAACGTTGAAAAGGAATGTTATTTTCTTCGGCAGCATCAATAATTAAATCACGTAATTTTTGCTGTACAGCTGGTGCGTAAGCAATAACCGGTCCTTTACCAATCTCTAAAAGACCTGCTTTTTTTTCATCAATCATTGGAGTAGTAGTATCATGTGTTACGTCGGTAACAATAGCTACATTTGGTTTTATAGTTTGCGTAATCATTTCAGCACCACGTAAACCTATTTCCTCTTGAACAGAATTTGTAATATATAAACCGAAAGGTAAATCTTTTTTATTTTCTTTTAATAAACGAGCGACTTCGGCAATCATAAATCCACCCATTCTGTTATCTAGAGCACGACATACGAATTTGTCTCCGTTTAAAATATGAAATTCATCTGGATATGTAATTACACAACCTACATGAACACCTAATTTTTCAACTTCTTCTTTAGTACTACAACCTGTATCAATAAAAATATTATCAGGTTTTGGAGCTTCTTCGTTTGCTTTATTTCTTGTATGAATTGCTGGCCAACCAAAAACACCTTTTACAAAACCATTTTTAGTATGAATGTTTACAATTTTACTAGGTGCAATTTGATGATCAGAACCTCCATTACGAATTACGTAAATTAATCCATCATCAGTAATGTAATTTACATACCAAGAAATTTCATCAGCATGTCCTTCAATAACCACTTTATATTTAGCATCAGGATTAATAATACCAACAGCAGAACCGTAAGTATCAGTAATAAATTCATCAACATAAGGCGTTAGATAGTCCATCCAAATTTTCTGTCCTTCCCATTCATAACCAGTAGGAGCAGCGTTATTTAAATATTTAGCTAAGAAATCTATTGATTTCTCATTTAAAATTGATTTATTTTTAGCCATAATTGATTTATTTAGGTTTTATTTTCTTGTTCTTTTTTATTCTTGCTTTTATTCTTGCGGGTTATCAACTCCCCAAAAACTACGCTTTTCAATAAACTCTTCTTGTTCTTTCAATTGTTTTGGTGTTAACACCTTTAAAAAAGAAGGATGTTGTTCTATAGCATATTCAATTTTTTCAATAATACTTGCTACATCTTCATTTTCATAATCAATATCTAAAGGTTCTTTAATAACCATTGATTGTAAAACATTACGTTTTTTTATGACCAATCCTTTTTTATCAAAAGAACGTCTAAAACCATCAATAACAATAGGAACTACAATAGGTTTGTATGTTTTAATAATATGAGCAGTACCACGACGAACAGGTTTAAAAGGTGTTGTTGTTCCTTGCGGAAAAGTAATAACCCAACCATCATCTAAAGCTTTACGAATATTAGAAATATCCGACATTTTAACTTGTCTTTTTACATCCTGACCTTTACTTCTCCAAGTTCTTTCAACAGAAATAGAACCTGCATAAGCAAATATTTTAGGTAATATACCTGAACGCATTGTTTCACCAGCAGCTATATAATAGGTGTTTAATTTTGGAGTCCATAAGTATCCTAAGTTTTTAATGTTATCATCACGACCTTTTAAAGAAGCATTAAAAACATGAAACATAGCAGCTACGTCAGCAAAATAAGTTTGATGATTTGAAATAAATAATACGTTTTTATCAGGAAGGTTTCTTAAAATTTCAGATCCTTCGATTTGTAGTTCATTAAATTTTCGGTATCTACCATGAGAAATAATACCAAGTGCTTGAATAAGAAGCCTTTTAACAAACAATATATGTCCAAAAGGATTCCTTTTTAATAAAGGCATTTGTAGTTAGTTTTTAATTGTAACAGCTAAATTACAAAAGAAATAGAAAATATTACTGTTTTAATAAATCTTTAATTTCAGATAACATCATAGCCGTTGCACCCCAAACAATATAATCATTTAATTTAAAGCATGGTACATTAATTTTTTTCATATAAGAGGTCTCCATTTCTTTTGATGTTAAATTATAATCATTTAACAAATCACTTATTAAAACTTCTATTAAGTTCTCAACTTCATAATTTGTTTTAAAAGCTGGTTTTTTTTGAGTAATTCCAATAAAAGGTGTCACTAAAAAATTACTTGGAGGTATGTAAGAATCTGAAATTTGGCGGACAATTTTAATATCATTAGAAAGAATACCTACTTCTTCAAAAGTTTCTCTTAAAGCAGTTTCTTTAAGATTTGAATCTTTTTCATCTATTTTTCCTCCAGGAAAGCTAACTTGAGCAGAATGTTTGCCCTTGTAACTAGCTCTTAAAGTCAATAAAAAACGTGTTTGATTATTTTCATCTGGATAAAATAATGCTAAAATAGCTGCCTTTTTTGGGTTTTTACTTTCAATTAATTCTTCAGAAAATTGCGTTCTTAATTTTGGTGCAAGTTTTAATTGAGAAGCTAAGCCACCTAAAGGTTTGTTCTGTAAATCTTCAATTTTATTTTTAAAATCAGAAAAAATCATTTTTTATTTTAGATTTTTAGTTAAAGTAAAAATACATATTTATAAACTTATAAATAAAGTAACTTGGCTTGGAATTTGATATTATTAAATTATAACTAATTTTAATTAAATGAATAGAGAAAATAAATACACAAAATTAGCACTCAGTTTATTATTTGATGCAATAGGATTAATCTCTTATGCCATACCTGCTTTAGGTGAATTATCCGATGTTGTTTGGGCACCAGCATCAGCATATTTAATGACAAAAATGTATAAAGGAAATAAAGGTAAAATAGCCGCTGGTATTTCTTTTATTGAAGAAGCAATCCCTGGCTTAGATATAATCCCAACTTTTACAATAATGTGGTTGTATACATATATTTTAAACAAACCTAAAAAATTAGAATCAAAGACAATTTAATAACTCTTTTATATCAACAATAAAAGTCAATTTTACTAGCTTAACACTAGTATAACAAACATTTATTTAGTACTGTTTATATATTAAATAGTTAAAAATCAGTAGGGTAAATCCTATAATAAAAGGAGGGTAGTTTTTTGCTTTATTTTCCGTAAATTTGCAGTCATAAATTATAGATTGACTATGAAAATATCATACAATTGGTTACGACAATTTTTACAAACTGACTGGGAAGCTGAAAAAACAGGAGAATTATTGACAGACTTAGGTTTGGAAGTAGAAGGAATAGCAACTGTTGAAAGCATCAAAGGAAGCCTAAAAGGTATTCTAGTTGGTGAAGTAAAAACATGTATAAAACACCCAAATGCTGATAAGTTAAAAGTAACTACAGTAGATTTAGGTGATGGAAATCCTATTCAAATAGTATGTGGAGCTCCTAATGTAGATGTTGGTCAAAAAGTACCTGTAGCTACTGTTGGTACAATTTTGTATGATGATAATGGAGAAAGTTTTACCATTAAAAAAGGAAAAATAAGAGGTGAAGAAAGCTTCGGAATGATTTGTGCCGAAGACGAATTAGGTTTAGGAAAAGGTCATGACGGAATTATGGTTTTAGATGAAAACTTAGTTTCTGGAACACCATGTGCTGACGTTTTTAAGATAGAAACAGATTATGTTTTTGAAATCGGTTTAACTCCAAACCGTGCAGATGCAATGAGTCACTTTGGTGTAGCTCGTGATTTACGTGCAGGGTTAATGCATCAAGGAACAAATTTAGAATTAATTTCGCCTTCTGTATCTGATTTTCATGTAGATGAACGTACTTTAAGAATTGATATTGAAGTAGAAGATAAAAATATTGTTCCTCGTTATTGTGGAATTACTATTACTGATGTTGAAATAAAAGATTCTCCAGAATGGATTCAAAATAGATTAAAAGCTATTGGAATTGCTCCTAAAAATAATATTGTAGATATTACAAATTATGTTTTACATGAATTAGGGCAACCATTACACGCTTTTGATGCTAATAAAATTAAAGGAAATAAAATTGTTGTAAAAACCTTAGAAGAAGGAACTAAATTTACAACTTTAGATGAGGTTGAAAGAGAATTATCAGCTGATGATATTATGATTTGTGATGCAGATGATAATCCTTTATGTATTGCAGGTGTTTTTGGTGGATTAAAATCTGGAGTAACAGAACATACTACTTCTATTTTCTTAGAAAGTGCTTATTTTAATCCTATTTCTATTCGTAAAACAGCTAAAAGACACGCTTTAAATACCGATGCTTCTTTCCGTTTTGAAAGAGGAATTGATGTTAGTTTAACAGAATATGCTTTAAAACGTGCTGCTTTATTAATTGAAAAATATGCTGGAGGAAAAATATCTTCTGATGTTTTAGGGTTTTATCCTGATAAAATAGAAGATTTTGAAGTATTCTTATCTTTTGAAAACACGTATAAATTAATAGGACAAGAAATTCCTAAAGAAACTATTAAAAATATTTTAGCTTCTTTAGATATTAAAATAAATAGTATTACTGAAGGTGGTTTAGGTTTAACAATTCCTTCTTACAGAGTAGATGTACAACGTGAAGCTGATATTATTGAAGAAATATTAAGAGTTTACGGATATAATAATATTGAATTTTCTCACAAATTAAATACATCGATTTCTTTTGATAATGATAAAAATGTTAAAGTAGAAAACATTGTTGCAAATCAGTTAACCTCATTAGGTTTTAACGAAACAATGGCAAATTCTTTAACAAAAGCTGATTATATTGATTTATCAGAAAATTTAAATGAAGCGCATAATGTAGAAATGTTAAATCCGTTAAGTAACGATTTAAAAGTGATGCGTCAATCTTTATTGTTTAGCGGTTTAGAATCTATTTCTTATAATATCAACAGAAAAAATAATGCGTTGAAATTTTATGAATTTGGTAAAACATATCATAAATATGAAAGCGGATATCAAGAAGATAAACATTTAACCTTATTTGTTACAGGAAATAGAACAAAAGATACTTGGAATTTAGCTAATAAAACTTCTGATTTCTTTTATTTAAAAGGAATTGTAACTAATTTATTTAGCAGATTAGGTTTTGATAATTTAAAAGCTTCACCTATAAAATCAGATTTATTTTCTGAAGGATTAGTATTAAGTTTAGGAAAAACAAAATTAGTAGAATTTGGAGTTTTAAAAACAAAAATTTTAAAAGAGTTTTCTATTAAACAAGAAGTATTATTTGCGGATTTTAATTGGCAAAATATTTTAAATTTAGCAGGAAATAAGAAAATTAAAGTTTCTGAATTAGCAAAATTTCCATCGGTAAAAAGAGATTTAGCCTTATTATTAGATGATAAAGTAGAGTTTAAAGAAATTTATAATCTTTCTTTTCAATCGGAAAAGAAATTATTAAAAGAAGTTGATTTATTTGATGTGTATCAAGGTGATAAATTACCAGAAGGTAAAAAATCATACGCAGTAAGTTTTGTTTTACAAGATGAAAATAAAACACTTAACGATAAACAGATTGATAAAATAATGCAAAAACTACAAACAACTTTTGAGAAAAACTTAGAAGCTGTTTTAAGATAATTTAAAAGCTCCGTTTGGAGCTTTTTTTATATTTAAAAATAAATTAGTAGCAGTCAATTCAATAAAAAAATATGTATAAATTATTAATTCGTCCAATTTTCTTTCTTTTTGATCCAGAAAAAGTTCATTATTTTACTTTTTCATTAGTAAAAACACTATCTAAAATACCATTTGTTTCTTCAATATTTAGAAGCATGTATCAAGTGAATGATAAAAAATTAGAACGTAATTTATTCGGATTAACATTTAAAAATCCTGTTGGTTTAGCTGCAGGTTTCGATAAAAATGCAGTACTATATAATGAGTTAGCAAATTTTGGTTTCGGTTTTGTTGAAATAGGAACTGTAACTCCAAAAGGTCAGGCGGGAAATCCGAAGAAAAGATTATTTCGTTTAAAGGATGATCAAGGAATTATCAACCGAATGGGTTTTAATAATGAAGGATTAGAACTTGCAATTCAACAATTAAAAAAGAATAAAGGAAAAATAATTATTGGAGGAAATATTGGAAAAAATACGGATACAACTCCAGAAAATTATACAGCTGATTATTTAACTTGTTTTAAAGGGTTACATCCTTATGTAGATTATTTTGTTTTAAATGTAAGTTGTCCAAATGTTGGTAGTCATGCAAAATTGGATGATGTTTCTTATCTGAAAGAATTAATTACAGAAGTACAAAAATTAAATAATAAAGAAGTAAAACAAAAACCAATTTTATTGAAAATTGCACCAGATTTAAATAATCAGCAATTAGATGAAATTATTGAATTAGTTGCAGTAACTAAAATTGATGGTGTTATTGCTTCGAATACTTCTGTACATAGAAATAACTTAAAAGCTTCGAAAGAAAGATTAAGTGAAATTGGTAATGGTGGAGTAAGCGGTCAGCCAGTGAAAGATAAAAGTACAAAAGTAATTAAATATTTAGCAGATAATTCTAAAAAAGCATTTCCTATAATTGGAGTTGGAGGTATTCATTCTGAAAAAGATGCCTTAGCAAAAATTGATGCAGGTGCTGATTTAGTTCAAATTTATACAGGATTTGTTTATGAAGGACCAAGTTTAGTTAAAAAAATAAACAAAGCTATTTTATCCAGATACTAGATAAATACTTTTTCAAAAAAAAATAAAAATAAGAATGAAGTAATCTATACAATAGTTACTTCATTTTTTTTTGCATAAAAAACAAACACTAAAAATGTTAGAAATATTACTTTCTTTTTCTGTAGCAACAGTAACTTTGGCTATTTCACCAGGACCTGATAATATCTTTGTATTAACACAAAGTATTGTAAATGGTAAAAAATATGGTTTAGCAACTGTAGCTGGTTTAATGACTGGTTGTATTATTCACACAACTTTAGTGGCTTTTGGAATTTCAGAATTGATAAAGCAACAACCAAATTTATTTTTCAGTATCAAATTATTAGGTGCTAGTTACTTATTATACTTAGCTTATCAAGTATATAAGAGTGATGCTAAAATTACTTTTTCAACAAATAATATTGTTAAAAAATCTACATTTCAATTATTTAAAAAAGGCTTTTGGATGAATGTATTAAATCCGAAAGTAACGATTTTCTTTTTAGCTTTTTTCCCTCAGTTTTTGTTTTCGAAAACATTATCAACTGTTGTTCAGTTTTATATATTAGGTGGATTGTTTATATTAATTTCATTTATTATTTTTTCAGCTATTGCATTTTTAGCAGGTTCCATTTCAAAAAACATAAAAAAAAATGCCCAAATAGGTGTGTACCTAAAATGGGCGCAAATAATTGTTTTTATAGGGATAGCAATATTAATTTTATTATAAAATTAGCCTTCTTTAACATATCCCCAATTTTCACCAGTTTTAATTCTGTGAAGTTGCATTTCTGAAACACCAAATTGTTTTGCAATCATTTTTAAACGAGTCCTTCTATTAGGGTCATTTAATTTTCTTTTGATTAACATTACTTTTGTTTCTGTGAGTTTTGCTGTATTAGGTCTGTGTTTATGAACCTTATTTACATACTCAGGATTTGTAAACTGATGTACTTCTTTTTCTCTTTTTGTAGCCCATTTAAGATTTTCAAGTCTATTGTCTTTTTTATCATAATTTAAATGAATGACATATTGATCACCTTCTTTACGAGGTAAAAAAGTTTCAGCAACTAGTTTATGAACATACCTACTAGTTGTTTTTCCATTTACACGTTGTTTTAAAGGTAGGTTTTGGTAACCATTAATAAAAGATACTTTTACTAATAATTCTTCTTCGGTTTTACAATTAATAATTCGACCGTAATTGGATATTTTAAAATTTTCTTTTTCAGAGATTTTATTATCAAATATTATTTCTTTCCACATTTCATTTCTGTAGTTTCGTATCATATTTTCAATATTTTATCTGAACTTTAATAATAAATAGCATTTTATTATTTTACGTAAAAATACAAAATTTCTTTTAATTATATTTATTAGCATTAAAAAGCTTATTTTCAACTAGATATGTATAATAATAGTATTACTTATAAAAGAACCTATCCCAGTATTAAGCTACATTTTTATCAATATTAAAAAAAACAGTAGCTAATAATATTTTTAATAAAACTATCCGTATTTTTATATTAGTATAATTCTGTTATGTAAAAAAAATATTTACTTGGCATAACAATTGTTTTATATAAACATCAAAATAGTACTTTAATTAAGAATATTACTAAAATACTGTTTACTAGTTAATTAAAAGTTTAAAAGTGCGTTTTATAGTATTTTAAATAGTATAAAAATGTCACTATGACACCTATAAAAAATATGAGCAAATCAAAAATAATACATTTAGACAATTTGTCGCTTCAAGATGCTTTTAATGAGGATTCAGAATTAATCCCATTATTAACTCCTGAAGATGAAGAATTAATTAATAAAGAAAAAATTCCTGCTGAATTACCAATTTTACCACTAAGAAATACTGTGTTATTTCCTGGTGTTGTAATTCCTATTACCGCTGGTAGAGATAAATCTATTCAGTTAATAAAAGATGCAAATAAAGGTGATAAAATCATTGGTGTTGTTGCACAAAAAGATGTTGCTATTGAAAATCCTAGTTTAAATGATATTCATAAAACAGGTGTTGTCGCAAAAATTTTACGTGTTCTTAAAATGCCTGATGGTAACGTAACTGTTATTATTCAAGGACAAAAACGTTTTGTAATTGATGAAATTACACAAGAAAACCCTTATTTAAAAGCAACAGTTAATGAAGTTATTGAATATAAGGAAATTGAAGATGAAAAAGAATTTGAAGCAATTATAGAATCTATAAAAGAACTAGCATTAGAGGTTATTAAAGAAAATCCAATGTTACCTTCTGAAGCTTCAATTGCTATTAAAAATATTCAATCGAATTCATTTTTGGTAAATTTTATTTCATCTAATATGGAATTAAGTGTCGCCAAAAAACAAGTATTACTTGAAGAAGATAATTTAAGAGAACGTGCTCTTTTAACATTAGGTAACTTAGATAATGAACTTCAGAAATTACAATTACGTAATGATATTCAATCTAAAACTCGTTCTGATTTAGATAAACAACAACGTGAATATTATTTACATCAGCAATTAAAAACCATTCAAGATGAATTAGGTGGTGTTTCTCATGATCAGGAATTAGATGAAATGAGGATAAAATCTAAAACAAAAAAATGGAATAAAAAAGTTAGTGAAACATTTGAAAAGGAATTAAATCGTTTAAAACGAATGAACCCTCAAATGGCAGAATATGGTGTACAACGTAATTATTTAGAGTTAATGTTAGAATTACCTTGGAATATTTATTCTAAAGATAAATTTAATTTAAAGAGAGCTCAAAAAATATTAGATAGAGATCATTTTGGTTTAGAAAAAGTAAAAGAACGTATTATAGAACATTTAGCCGTTTTAAAATTACGTGGAGATATGAAATCGCCAATTATTTGTTTATACGGACCTCCAGGTGTTGGTAAAACTTCGTTAGGGAAATCAGTTGCTGAAGCATTAGGACGCAAATATGTTCGTATGTCATTAGGTGGTTTACGTGATGAAGCTGAAATTCGCGGACATCGTAAAACTTATATTGGTGCTATGCCTGGTCGTTTAATTCAGAATATTAAAAAATCGGGAACTTCAAACCCTGTTTTTGTTTTAGATGAAATTGACAAGTTAAGTCAGAGCAATCAAGGAGATCCTTCTTCAGCAATGTTAGAGGTTTTAGACCCTGAGCAAAATACAGAGTTTTATGATAATTATTTAGAAGTTCCTTATGATCTTTCTAAAGTTTTATTTATTGCGACCGCAAATAATTTAGGTCAAATTCCTTGGGCATTACGTGATCGTATGGAGCTTATTAATGTTACAGGATATACTATTGAAGAAAAAATTGAAATAGCTAAAAAATATTTATTACCAAAGCAATTAAAAGAACACGGATTATCTACGAAGCATTTAACTGTTAGTAAAAAACAAATAGAAAAAATTGTAGCAGGATATACACGTGAATCAGGTGTACGTGGTTTAGATAAAAAAATTGCTAAGGTTGTTCGTTTTGCAGCGAAATCAATAGCGATGGAAGAGGAGTATAATATTGATGTAACCAATGAAGATATTGAAACTATTTTAGGTTCACCTCGTTTAGAACGTGATAAATATGAAAATAATGATGTTGCTGGTGTTGTAACAGGTTTAGCTTGGACAAGTGTTGGTGGAGATATTTTATTTATCGAATCTATTATTTCAAAAGGAAAAGGTGCACTTTCTATTACTGGTAATTTAGGTAAAGTAATGAAAGAATCTTCTACAATAGCAATGAAATACATTAAGGCAAATGCAGAAGAATTTGGTATTAATCCTGAAGTTTTAGAAAAAAATGATGTACATATTCATGTACCAGAGGGAGCAACTCCTAAAGATGGACCAAGTGCTGGTATTACTATGTTAACTTCATTGGTTTCTGTATTTACACAACGTAAAGTTAAAAATAGATTAGCAATGACTGGTGAAATTACGCTTCGAGGAAAAGTATTACCAGTAGGTGGAATTAAAGAAAAAATATTAGCAGCTAAACGTGCTAATATTAAAGAACTTATTTTATGTGCTGATAATAAAAAGGATATTGAAGAAATTAAGAAAAGTTATTTAAAAGGTTTAACTTTTCATTATGTAACTGAAATGCATGAAGTAATTGATATTGCACTTACAAAGCAAAAAGTAAAAAATGCTAAGAAATTAGATTAAATACTTTTTTTTAAAAAAACCTCTCAAATATTTGAGAGGTTTTTTTTGATTTTTAACGGTTAATATTAGTGGTGAAATAAATATTAAAAAAAATTAGCATATTCAAAAAATACTTTTAAATCAATAAATAAGAGTTTTTAATACTCCAGTTCATTTTTACTTTATTTAAAGTATAGTAAGCTTATTCTTTAAATTTCATTTTGTATATTTTTTAAAACACAATATTACAGAATGTTATTGATAATTAAATTTTAATAAATATTTATTATTGTAATAAATTATTTAAGATTAAAACAATAAAAAGTGTATAATTATTAGTTTATTAAAAATATTCGTTATTTAGGACTTTAATATATTTAATATATCATTGTATTAAATTTTTATAATTATCGAAAAAAAACACATCTATTTAATCTTTTTTTTGTCTAAAATTCAGATTTTTTATTAAAATACATTTTTTTCTTAGTTATTGGATGTAAAAAGACTAAAGTATCTGAATGTAAATGTAATCTTTTTGATTTTTTCCCATATAAATCATCTCCAACAATAGGAGTATTTAAACCTAAACTATGAGAGGCATGCACTCTTAATTGATGTGTTCTTCCTGAAATAGGGTAGAAGTAAATTTTTGTTTTCCCTTCTTTTCGTTCTATAACTTCCCAGTTTGTTTTTGTGGGTTTTCCGTACTCATAACATACTAATTGTCTGGGTCTATCATCTAAATCTACACGAAGAGGAAGCGTAATTGTGCCTTTATTTTTAGTAACAATTCCATCTAATAAAGCTGTATATCTTTTTTCAATTGTTCTATTAATAAACTGACTTTGTAAAAATTTATGAGACTCTTTATTTTTAGCTAAAACTAATAAACCTGAAGTAGCCATATCTAAACGGTGTACAATAATAGGTCCTGAAATATTTTTTATTTGTTGTTTTATTCGAGTATATACAGAATCTTTAATATGAATTCCTGGTACTGACAAAAAATCTTCAGGTTTATATACTACTATAAGCTCATTATCTTCAAAAATAATTTCAATTTCTTTACCAATAGCAGGATTTTTTAACAAAGGATTTGTGTCCATTTCAATTCCAGATAACATATGTGTTAAAATAGGCTTACATTTTCCTTGACAAGCAGGGTAGAATTGCTGATGTTTTCTGATTTCTTTATTTGGTGATTTTCCCCACCAAAATTCTGCCATTGAAATTGGTTTTAAATCATGTAAAAAAGCATACTGTAGTAGTTTAGGCCCCGCACACTCTCCAGAACCAGCCGGTAAATTGTGAAGAGAAACTCCTGAGAACAATTCAGTTAAATTTTTTGTTTCTTTTTTTGAATTTAAAAACTGATACTGTTTCGCTATATACATTTGTAATTCAATGGATTTAGCTTTGCGTTTATCTATTAGACTATTTATTTTATGTGTAAAAAGTAAAAGTTTTTCTTTTGTAGGTTTTAAAGTATGTTCCCAGTAACGTTTTACGTTATTAAAAAAATGTTTAGACTCTATACTTTCTTTACTTAATTTACTTTTTAAAACAATAAATTCTTCAGGGGATAGTTTGTTTATCGCTTTATCTCTTTTTAAACTTCGATTTTTCTTAGCAATTTGTAGTGCTTCTTTTTTTTCTTGAATATCAGATATAGCTCTTTTACTTTCTAATTCATTTTCAATAACTAATTTTTTGTATTCAATATTTGCAACTAAAGATTCTAATTCGTAATTTATTTCTATTAATGTTTTTTTTTCTTTTAAGTAATAAGAATCTTCTGAAAGCATATCATAAACAGGGGGAATAAATTTTACATGTGTATTTGTCTCAGCCAATTTCCCTGAAACAGCTGTAATATATCCAATTTCATTTTCTTTGTTTTTTACAACTAAAACTCCAAACATTTTACCAATAGGAATCCCTTTTTTAGATGAATTTAACCCGAAGTTATGCTCAAAATCAGTTTGATTTTTTAAATAATTAATTATTTCTTTTGTAGCTAATTTACATAAAGGGTGTGGTTCATAATAAAATGGGAAAGTAAATTTCTTAGGAAGTTGTATTTCATTTATAGGACTAGAAAAATATTGAAAATGTGTGTTCAAAATAGAGTGACTGTTTTAAGCAAATATACTTTTTTTGAACTTATTTTATTTACTACTTTATTAATCTCATTCATCTACTATAAAATTATATTTTCATTATAAAATAAGGTAGGGTAGAGATGTACTCTTTTTTTTAAATAAGAGATGAGTATTCAAAACACTAGATTATTAAGAACTCTTTAAATTGTCTAAAATAAATAGACCTTCTTTATGAATGGAAGTACTTATTTTATCTAAATTAAATTAAATGAACAAACCAAGATAAGATAAGTGTAAGTAAGAGCAGAGGAGTTTGTATTTTTAAGTTTAAAAACAAAAATAACATAATCGCTGACTTACTGATATTTACAAATATCAACCAAAACACATTACTAGTTAACATTTAACACATCTTACTCCTGTTTACTATTGTCATTAGCGTATCGAATTATCTAAAATCGCAATAAGTTACATATGTATAAAAATAAGTTTGAAATTTTATTACTCTTATATTGTTTTTTCAAACCTTGACCTACCCTAAAAGGCTAGAAACTGCTCGAGTTAAAGAAAGAGAGTAGGGAACTTTATTTCATCTTATTTATTAGCTGTAGCCGGTTTATTTTATTAGGGTTTATATATTTGTGAATGATTAAATTAAAAAGTTTACTAACACTCAGAAATCACACGATTAACAAATGTAACACTACTTAAACTTTTATTTTTAAGTAATTTATTTTCAAAAAATGGTGGTCACACAGAGTTAGAGATTGATTACTTTTGTAAAAAGAATTGATCCTGGTCAAGTAAGATACTGATTTTAAAAAAAATTACTTTTGCGTTTAAATTTTAATTCAACAGTCAACAGAGTTTTTATTTTCTTCATCTATATTTCATAAATTCTTTCCCAAGAAGTAAAAAAAGGAATGATTAAAAAATCATTAGGTATTGATAAATAAGAAACGGTTGTCCTGTATTTATCGGTGCTAATATAAAATGAGTTATTTCTATAAAGACATTTTTATGTTCATATATATAGAAACCGTTTTCTATTTTTTTAGCTAACATATATGAATACAGATTTATTTTGATAGTATAAAATACTAAACCAGTATTATTTAAATTTTCTTTTGTTCTGATTTCAAAAACCAATTCTCTTTTAATTTCTTATCTTTTGAACTACTAATATCAACGTTGAAATGGGGGGAGTCTTACGTTAAAAAACATAAGCGTAAGAATTAATAAAGGGAATCCTATAGGGATGAAAAAAAGAAATTTAATCCAATTATTACTAATTCCTTTATAGAAAAAAGCATTTATAATTGTCAAAAAAACTGCAATTAAAAAAATAATTCCTAATCCATAGAAGAAAGTTAAACCTTTAGCTATTGCATTTCCAGCAGCTTCGTTACCCGAAAAAGGCATGTTTGCATATTTTTTTAAAGCTATTAAAACTACAATTGAATAGAATATTACCGAGATAATTATAATCATATTACTATTTATTGATAACAACATATATCTAAATTTATCTAAAAAAAACGACTTTATTTTTATCTGCTAAAAAATAACAGGTAAAAATAAAGCCGTTTTTTGATGTGATTTTTTCAAATATAATCAATCAAAACAAAAGTAATTTAAAATACTTATATTATTTATTTAATACTTAAAAATGAAAAATGATAATTAATACCTAAGTTAAAGTAAGCATTACTTAGGTTACCTCCACGTGCTTTTACATAACCTAAACCGCTACGGATATCTAATTTATCTGTCAGTTTATAATTAATTCCAATACTCGGTTTTACGATTAAACCTTGCCCTGTACTAATTCCACCACCACCAGCAGCACCTCCTAAAAGCTGTGCAAATATCGATATTGTATCGTTAAAAAAAGTATTTGATTGCACTCCTAAACCAACAATACCCTCTGCATAAGCACCTGCCGCACCAAAATTCGCAAACGAAGTTTGACCTGCTCCGTACACATATTTACTCAAGAAGAAGTTAATTTGTAACGATATTTGATGCATATCTTGAGTAAAACCACCTTTATCATCATCTCTTGCCGCATTCATATATAAATCTTGTTTTATGATTGCTTCTAAACCTTTCAATTTAGCTTTTGAAAATGTTTTTTTCTGTTGTGTAGAAGAGTTAGTTCCGTCTTTATCGATATAATATTTCAATCCAAAACCTAAGGTAGAAGAGCTAAAGTGAGCATCAGGACTCATTAAAAACCCTTTATTAATTGATACATATATATTATCAAATAACTTTTGTTCTATAGAAATATCAGGATAGATTAAGAAACCACCTTTAGTATCAACACCACCGCCACCACCTGCTCCAATACCAAATTTAGCTAGGATATTTGTACGGTTTTTGTTTATTGAAGTATGATATCCTGCACCTAAAAAAACATCCATATAACCCGCTTTTATTCCATGATATGCACCATCAGCTTTTATAAAATAGAAGATGTTTTTATTCAAATAAGAGTTAAATTCAAAACCAGCTAAGCGTATTGTTTTATCTTTATAACTACCTTTAGTAACATCTAAATTATTTAAATGAACTAGTAAAGAAACTCTATTACTAGGGTTATTCCAAAGAGTATTTTTTAAATCATCTAGTATAAAAGAGCTTTCACGTTCTTTAAAATCTACTGTTTCAAAAGACAAAGGTATTTGAATAGCAACGTTAAATTGACTGCTTTTAATTGCTCCTTTATCAAAGAAATCAATATAACTATACCCAGCAGTTGTTGAAAAATACTTGAAATTATAACCTAAATTTAGATGAGGCAAAATAAAAGCACCACCGCCATCAGGAGCAGAAGCACCGCCACCACCGCCAAAATGAAAACCAGCATCAATAAATAGGTTTTCGGTGATTTTTTGTTGTACACCAGCATTAACTCCCAAAGTAAAAAAACCACCACGGATTCCGCTTATAGCTCCATAAATACCAGCACCTGCATAACTCCAATCATTTAGTTTTAAGTTATAATGAACACCAGTAAAACCCATGTTTTTTTCATTATCAGGCATTTTTATTGATAAGAAATCAACTTGTCCAAATCCTATTTGAGTTTCTTTTTTAGGTGTTTTTTGTCCGTAAAAAAAATGAACACTCATAGTAAATGCTACTATAAGTGTTCGTTTAATAAATTTAAATAACATTTTATTAATTGTTATGTTGTTAAAAAGTGTTTTAATCGTGTATTTTTTGACGTTTTCCATCAATATAAGAAGCAACAAAAGCATCTTCAATTCCAAGTGTAATTAGTTCTTGTCTTAACTCTTTTGCTTCTTCTAGAGTAGTGAATAAGCCTAATGAATATTTAAAATACCCGTCTTTAGAAGTAATTATCGATGGTATTGTTTTAGATGATAATAAAGGGAATTTTTTATCATAAAGAACCCCTATCTGAACAGAGTACATTGTTTCACCTGTTGTATTATTCTTTACTTCATCAATAGTATTTTCTAGATTTTCAGAGTCAATTCCTGAATTTGAATTTGTTGAACTAGAATTTTCCAAAGCTCTTAAAGCTCTTATATTAGCTCTTTTAACACTATCTAAAACTCTACTATTTTCTTTGTTTTTTATAACTGCAATATCATCTTCACTAAAAGAAGTAGCTCCTCCTGTATTAGTATAAAAATAATAACAAGCTCCTAATGAAAGACCTAGTAATAAACCTAATAAAATTGTCGTAATTTTAGATTTCTTCTGAGAAGATGTTAATATTTTTTGCGTTTCACTTAATTCATTTTCAGCTTCTTCTCTTTTTAACTTGTTGTTATCTAAGTCTTCTTGCATTAAAACAAGCTTTTCTTCTTCTATAAAAGGCATAATGTAAATTTATTTTAAATGTTAATTTAAATTTTGTCTAAAGTACAAATCTTTTTTTACTATTGTTTAATTACAGTAATAATCACCGTTTTAGAAGCGGGTGTATGACTAATTCTAGCCTTGCTTTTTATCGGAACTAATACGTTTGTTTCAGGGAAATAAGTAGCTGTACATTGCTTAGGAATGCTATAAGGAATGACTAAAAATCCAAAAGCATTTCTTTTTTCTCCTTGAAAATGACTTGTTAAATTCACTTTATCTAATTTTGATAATCCTTGTTTTTTCATATCTTCAGGATTCATAAAAATAACTCTTCGCTCATTTAAAACACCTCTATAACGATCATCTAAACCATAAATAGTCGTATTATATTGATCATGAGTTCTAATTGTCATCATCATAAATTGATTATTATCTAAAATAATATCCGAAGGTAAATTCTTTGAAAAGTTCGCTTTTCCTGTTAAAGTAGGAGTGTAGTCATTATTTCTAGCATTATTTGGAAGATAAAAACCACCTTTTATTCTGACTTTTTCGTTGTAATTTTCAAACCCAGGAATAGTCGCTTCAATCTTATTTCTAATGAAATCATAGTTAGTAATAAATAACGACCAATTTATTTTGGTATTTTTTAAAGTTGCTTTGGCAATACCTGCTACAATTGCGGGTTCGCTTAATAAATGTTTAGAACTAGGTTTTAAATGTCCATTCGATTGATGAACAACTCCCATCGAATTTTCTACGGTAATAAATTGCGCACCAGATTCTTGAATATCTTTTTCTGAGCGTCCTAAACAAGGAAGAATCAACGCTTTTTTTCCATGGATTAAATGACTTCTATTTAATTTTGTAGAAATTTGCACTGTTAAATCACAATTTCTTAATGCTTCTGCGGTGTATTCAGTATCTGGAGTTGCAGAGATAAAATTACCGCCCATACCTACAAAAACGGATGCTTTTTTCTGATACATAGCCTCAATAGCTGAGATAACATCGTAACCATTTTTACGTGGTGCTTTAAATTTAAACTCTTTTTCTAAACTATCTAAAAATGAAGGTTTTGGTTTTTCCCAAATCCCCATCGTACGATCTCCTTGTACATTAGAATGCCCACGAACAGGACAAGTTCCTGCGCCTTTTTTACCGATACTTCCTTTTAATAATAATAAATTTACGACTTCACGAATATTATCTACACCATTTTTATGTTGAGTTAATCCCATTGCCCAACAAATAATTATCTTATCATTATTGATAATTATTTCAGTAGCTTCTTTAATTATTTCTAAAGATAAACCTGTTTGAGGAAGTAGTTCTTCAATTGTATAAGATTCTAAATCAATTAAAAAATCATCTAAACCGTGTGTTTTTTCTTTTATAAATTGATGATTAAAAACTCCACCTTTTTCTTCTTCTTGAGCTTTCATTATCTTCAAGATAATTTTAAGTAAAGCAACATCTCCATTGATTTTTACTTGAAGAAATAAGTCTGTTAACTTATCACCAGAGCCAAACCATTTTAAAGGATTCTGAGGATCAACATAATTCATCAATCCAACTTCTGGTAATGGATTTATTGTGATTATTTTACCACCATTTTGCTTTGTATTCTGTAAAGCACTAAGCATTCTAGGATGATTTGTTCCAGGATTCTGACCTATAACTATCACTAAGTCAGTGTGATTGAAATCATCTAACGTAACGGAACCTTTACCTATACCAAGTGTTTCCGAAAGTCCACTTCCGCTACTTTCATGACACATATTTGAGCAATCAGGCAGATTATTTGTTCCGAATTTACGTACAAATAATTGATATAAAAAAGCAGCTTCATTACTTGTTCTACCAGAGGTATAGAATATTGCTTCGTTAGGGTTTTTTAAATTATTTAACTCACTACCAATAGTATCAAAAGCATCTTTCCATGAAATTTCTTCGTAATTAGTAGCACCTTCTCGTAAAATCATGGGATGTGTGATACGTCCACTTTTTCCGATTTCATAATCTGACCATTCAGATAATTCCTGAACCGTATGTGTTGCGAAAAATAGTGGGGACACTCGATTTGTCGTAGCTTCTTCGGCAATTGCTTTTGCGCCATTTTCGCAATATTCTGCTAAAAAAGCTCTTTTTTGATCAGGGTCTGGCCATGCACAACCAGGGCAATCGAAACCATCTAGTTGATTAATGTTTTTAAGTAGCTGAATACCTTTTACAACTCCAGACTCAGTAAATACATGATTTAAAGCTGATTGTATTGCTTTTGTTCCAACTGCTTTTTTAGGTATATCAATAAGTTTTATTCCTGTTAAAGTTTCAGTAGGTTGTGCCTGTTGTATGTTTTGTTTTTTATCACTCATAATCTATGTATTGAGGATTTGTATAAACCGTCATTTTATTATTTCTACTAAAGCCAATTAAACAAATCCCGAACTCTTTTGCAAAATCAACAGCTAAAGAAGAACAGGCGGAAACAGCAATAATAATAGGGATTTTAGCAAAAAAAGCTTTAGAAACAATTTCGTAGGAAACACGTCCGCTAACAAGCATATAACTTACTTCTTTTAATTGCTTTTTATTGATTAAATCTCCAATGCATTTATCAACAGCATTATGACGACCAATATCTTCTTTAATCGTTAATATTTCTTTTTTATTATTAAATAAAGCACAAGCATGACTTCCTCCAGTTTTTTTAAATAGATATTGTAAGTCACTCATTTTTAAAAACATATCAAATGTTACGTTAATTGATTTATCATATTTATTTATAAGTGGTTTATCAGTTGTTTTTAAGTCTTTTAGTTCTTTTTTCCCGCAAATACCACAAGAAGAAACTGATAAAAGTGTGCGTTTATTTAAATAACCTTTTCTTAATTTATCGATAGGTATTATAACATTTAAAATAACCGAAGTATCTGTGTTTATTTCAATAACGATAATCTCTAATTTATCGCTACTTTTATAAATGTCTTCAGCATACAAAAGACCTCTGATTAATTCATTATCATCACCAGGAGTTCTCATTACAACAGTATAAGATTCACTATTTATATTAATTTGAAGTGGTGCTTCAATAACAAGATTATCATCTATTTTTAAAGATGTATTTTCTGATAATTTTATAGATTCGTAAACATTTGATTGTTTCATATGGTAACAAATATATTTAAAAATAGGTGAGTTTATAAATTTAAATCATGCTTAAAATTAAACTATTCCAGTATTTTAGAACACTGAATTACGATGAGTTCATTATCACTATTTGTTGTGAAAAATAAGTAAGTATCTCCGCCGTCTTTTAACTTTGTTTCAGTTCTAATTTGAGTAACACTTTTTGGGAAATTTCGTGTAGTAATATTAGCTTTTAACATTGTTAAAACTTTCTTTATTTTTTTCTTATTATAGGGATAAACCTGTATTATTTTAAAAGTTCTTCCAGGGAAATCACTTACAACTTTCTCTGAAGTATATAGGTGTGAATGTTGATGTAATTTATAAACATCATAAGAATTTGAAACTTGATTGAAACCACCTGATTTTAAAATTGCAGAATTCGGCTCATACAAAAAATTAACAGGAGATAAGTATCGTTTTTTACATATAGATTCTAAGTAAAAATTAAATCTTTGAGTGTTGCATTTCAGTATATTAATAGTCTTTATCTCAATTATTACATTAGATTTTTTACATAACAAAAAAAGTAACTCTTTTACTTCGTTATTTACAGCTACAACATGAATTTCTTTCACAAATTTCAACTCATTTAAGGTTGCTTTGATGTCTAGCATCGGTGAGTTTTTAATTAAAATTGTATCTGATTTTTCAAATAAAAAATCAAGATTTTCAGGTACATTTGGTAAGCAATCTTTTAATAAAAAAACTTTTCCTTTTATTTCATCCCTGCGAGATGGATCAATATAAATACAGTCAAATTTTTGAGAAGATTTTTTTAAATAATCCAATCCATTTACAGCAATTGTTTCGATATTATTTACTTCTAATTTCTTATAATTATGAGTAACTATTTTAGAAAGATTTTCATTGATTTCAGCGTGAATTACTTTGTCAAATTTTTTAGAAAAATAAAAAGTATCAATTCCAAATCCGCCAGTAATATCAATTAATAATTTCCCTGAAACTAAATTTGATTTATAAATCGCTGTTGCTTCAGAAGAAGTTTGTTCAATACTAATTTTAGCAGGATAATAAATGTTTTTTTTATTAAACCAAGTAGGTAATTTTGTTTTTGATTTTTGCTTACTAATAATTTGATTTGATAATTCTTGTATTGAAATAGTATCAAAAGGACTTCCTTTTAAAATTAATTTTGTGATGTCCGAATTTAAATTATTATCAATAAATTCCTGTGGCTCTTTATGTAAAATAGTTGTATTCAATATTGATATTTTTTATGCTGATTTATTAGAAAAACTTGCTTTTATCATTCTGTCGTTTCCAGAAAAATCTTTACGCAATTCGATATTTTTAAATCCTTTATCAGTTAACATCTTTACGGTTTCTTTTCCTAAGTATTGATTTATCTCAAAAAATAATAAACCATTTTTTGTTAAATGTTTTTTAGCTAAATCGGCAATTTTATCATAGAAAATTAATGGATTATTATCATCAACAAACAACGCCAAATGTGGCTCATTTTTTAATACATTATTTTTGATTTCAACTTTTTCCAATTCTCTAACGTAAGGAGGATTAGAAACGATAACATCAAACTTCAAATCAGTAGAAGTAGAGCTTACAAACTTCAAATCAGTAGAAGTAGAGCTTACAAACTTCAAATCAGTAGAAGTAGAGCTTACAAAATTCAAATCATCAGTTTTTAAAATATCTTGTTCTATAAAATTAACATCAACAGAATTTAATTTTGCATTTTCTTTCGCAATTTTTAAAGCTTCTTTAGAAATATCAATTGCTGAAACATCAGAATTAGATAAGTTCTTTTTTAAACTAATAGGAATACACCCCGTTCCTGTACCAATTTCTAAAATAGTGAGGGGTTTTAAAACCTCATCATGTTGCAAGTTTTTAATATTAGAAAATTCAGAAAGAATCCATTCTACTAATTCTTCGGTTTCTGGACGAGGAATTAAGGTGTTTTTATTTACTAAAAAAGGATATCCATAAAATTCAGTGTTTCCTAAAATATACTGAATCGGTTCTTCATTTTTTAATCTCTGAATTACATTGTTAAACAGTAGTTGTTTTTCTTTAGTAATTTTAAAATCAGATTTCATGATAACATCAATTCTTTGAAAACCTAAATAATCTTCGATTATATAAAAGAAAAAAGTATCTATTTCTGTCTGAGGATAAATAGATTTTAAATCATCAGAAAAAATAGTTTTAAAATGTTGTAAATTCATAAAGATTTATAAAAGTTATAATTTTTTTATATAAAATATAGTTCTGATAAATAAATCTTTTATTTATCAATTATCAGAAAAAAAACCTCATCAAAAGGAAAATATGTAAATTTAAAAATGTGTGAACTCAAATAAATTCAGCTTGACGGATTTAATAAATTAAAGTAACTTATTTTTGTGTCGCAAATTACCTAAAAAAATAAGAACCCATATGAAGAAATTACTGTTTTTTATCATTTCGTTAAGTATTGTAAGTTGCTCTGTAAAAAAGAAACCAATATTTTTAAAAGTAGATGATATCAAAGTGATGTCTGTAGCATCGGATACAATTCGCTTAAAAGCAAACGCCTTTTTTAAGAATCCAAATGATATTGGCGGAAAACTAGCCACAGACGAAATAAAAGTAATTGTAAACGGAACTCAATTAGCACAAGTTTCATCCGAAGAATTTAAAGTTCCTGCACGTAATGAGTTTTCAATTCCTTTAAATGTAGCAATTCCTGCTAAAAAAGTATTTGAAAATAATAAAAACGGAATCTTAGGCGGTTTATTAAATTCATTATTAAACAAAAGTGTAAAAGTTCAGTTTAAAGGAGATTTACGTTATAAAGTTTTAGGGTTTTCTCACGTCTATACTATTGATAAAACAGAAGATATTAAAATAAAATTCTAAAAACTGACTTCTTGAATCAAAACGAAAAATATATAAAACGCTGTTTACAGCTCGCTAAAAACGGAATTGGAACAGCAAGACCTAATCCTTCGGTAGGAGCTGTTATCGTTTATGAAAATACTATTATAGGAGAAGGCTACACAAGTAAGTATGGAGAAAGTCATGCTGAGGTAAATGCTATAAATTCTGTAAAAGATAAAACGCTTTTAAAAGATGCAACTATTTATGTCACTCTTGAACCTTGTTCGCATTTTGGGAAAACACCACCTTGTGCCGATTTAATCGTAAAACATAAAATACCAAATGTTGTTATCGGTTCTGTAGATACAAATAGTTTAGTTGCAGGAAAAGGAATCGAACGTTTAAAAAATGCAGGAATAAACGTAACCGTTGGAGTTTTAAATGATGAATGTAAAAAACATCATAAACGATTTTTTACTGTTCAGAATAAAAAACGTCCGTACATTATTTTAAAATGGGCAGAAACTGCAAATGGTTTTATCGCTCCGCGAAAAAAAGATTCACAAAAACCTATTTGGATTTCTAATCAATACTCACAACAACTAGTTCATAAATGGCGAAGCGAAGAACACGCTATTTTAATCGGAACAAATACAGCTATTGCAGATAATCCATCTTTAACGGTTCGTAGTTGGGCTGGAAATAATCCTGTGAGAATTGTTTTAGATAGAAATAATCGAATTCCTTTAAACGCAACTGTTTTTGATAAAAAAGTAAAAACACTCGTTTTAACAGAAAAAATAACAAAAAAACAAGATGAGGTTTTATCCGAAGAAAAAAACGCTAATGATATTCTATATCAACAAATAAATTTTTCATCCCGCGTAGCGGAACAAATTTGTGAAGTTTTACAAAAACATAAAATTCAATCTGTAATTATTGAAGGCGGAACACAAACACTTCAAACTTTTATTGATGAAAATTTATGGGATGAATCACTTGTGTTTGTTGGTAAAACAATGTTTGAAAGTGGAGTAGTAGCGCCTAGTTTAAAAGGAAGCTTACATAAGTTAAAGAAAAAAGAAAACATCGAAGGAGATGTTTTAAAAACATATATAAATGATTAAAAATATAATTTTCGATTTTGGTGATATTTTCATCAACTTAGATAAAGAAGCCACTTATAAAGAAATGGCTAAACTAGGAGTAACAACTATTTCTGATGATATGATTACAACATATCATCAATATGAAAAAGGTTTAATTTCTACGGATGAATTTGTTGCTTTTTATCAAAGTAAATTTTCGAATTTAAGTCGTACCGACTTAATAAATGCTTGGAATGCTATTCTATTAGATTTCCCTAAAAATAGATTGGCGTTTTTAAAAGAACTTTCAGCATCAAAAAAATATAGATTATTCTTATTGAGTAATACAAACGATTTACATATTTCATGGATTCAAAATAATTGGGGAGCAGAATTATACAATGAGTTTAAAAACTGTTTTGAAAAATTTTATTTGTCACATGAAATAAATTTCAGAAAACCAGATGCAAATATCTACGAGTTTGTTTTAAATGAAAATAACTTAATAGCTTCAGAAACTATGTTTGTTGATGATTTAAAAGAAAACACTGATAGTGCTAAAAAATCTGGAATTCAAGTTTGGAATTTAATTCCTGGAAAAGAAGATGTAGTTTCGTTATTAGAAAGAGAAGAGTTTTAAATGACATACCTCATCATAAGTATTTTAATATCAAGTTTATTATTTGTAATATTCAAATTATTTGCAATATTTA
Organism: Tenacibaculum salmonis; assembly: GCF_041053065.1. Classification (NCBI taxonomy): domain Bacteria; kingdom Pseudomonadati; phylum Bacteroidota; class Flavobacteriia; order Flavobacteriales; family Flavobacteriaceae; genus Tenacibaculum; species Tenacibaculum salmonis. Next base: position 529,766 of record NZ_JBFCVV010000001.1, read on the forward strand.
AAATAAACACCTTACAAGCAATTGTTATTAACTATGCAATTGCTTTGTTATTTGGATTGTATTCAAATACAGAAACATCAATTTCTGAAATACCTCATCGACCTTGGTTTATTGGCGCTTTTATATTGGGAGTATTATTTATTTCGATATTTAATGTGATGGGAATTACAGCGCAAAAAAATGGATTAACGGTTGCTTCTGTGGCTGGTAAAATGTCTGTAGCTATTCCTATTGTTTTTGGTGTATATCTATATAATGAAAGCATTAGTGCTTTAAAAATAATAGGAGTGCTATTAGCACTTATAGCTGTTTATTTATCATCTGTAAAAAACAACGATATAAATTCAGTTAGCTTAAAAAACTTAAAATATCCTATATTATTGTTTTTAGGCTCAGGATGTATTGATACTTTATTAAAATATATAGAAACAAATCATGTTTCTAAAAACGAGATTCCACTGTTTTTAACAACTATTTTTGGTTTCGCTTTTATCTTCGGATGTTTTTTTATGATAACACAATTATATAAAAGAACACTTAAAATTCATTGGAAAAACATATTAGCAGGAATAGCTTTAGGAATTCCGAATTACTATTCTATGGCGTTTTTATTAAAAGCTCTAAAAACAGAAGGCTTAGAAAGTTCTACATTATTTACCATCAACAATGTATCAGTGGTTATTTTAACAACCATTTTTGCATTGGTATTCTTTAAAGAAAAGCTAATTAAAAAGAATTGGATAGGAATAGGATTAGCAATAATTAGTATTTTATTAGTAGCCACAGCATAATGAGTGATATAAACGAAATAAAAGATACCTACAAAACAATTGATGTTTCATCCGAAGAAACATTGTTTAAAGATAGAAATAGTAAATTCTTCGGATATGCTTTTCCTGTTTCATCAGAAGATGAGGTTAAAGAAGCAATAGATGGATTACGAAAAAAACATCATACGGCACGTCATTTTTGTTACGCTTGGCAATTTGGAATTGAAGCAGAAAAAATGCGTTTCAGAGCAAACGATGACGGAGAACCAAGTAACTCGGCAGGAATGCCTATTTATGGACAAATTCAAGCTTTTGATGTAACAAACATATTAATTGTATCGGTTCGTTACTTCGGTGGAACAAAACTAGGAGTTGGCGGATTGATAAACGCTTACAGAACCTCAGCAAAAATTGCTTTAGAAGCTTCTGATATCAAAGAAAAAACAATCGATATTGAATATCAATTGAACTTTGGTTACGATATGATGAATAAAGTGCAACGTGTTATTAAAGAACGAAACTTAAATATAACAGCTCAAAAACTAGAAATGGATTGTCAATACACAATATCGGTTCGTAAAAAAGACGCACAAACTATTTTTGATATTTTTGATAATCTGTTTAAAGTTAGTATTAAAAGAATGGATGAAGAAGATTAACCTCAACCGAAAACAAAAAAACAAGGGGTTTAAACCCCTTGTTACAAAGTAGTTCGTTTTTAATTAAAAAAATCATCATGAAAGAACCTATTATATTTTTCTCATTACTCATATCAGCAAATATAATAGGATATGTTTTTAATATCATTATAAGTAAAGTTTGGGATAAGCGACATAAACATCATACAAACACTTCTAAAAAAGAAGTGCTTTATTCGTTACTAATATTATTGATAAACATTCTTATTGCTATTCCTGGTTATATATTATGGCAAATAGATATCATAAATTTTTCTTCGGATAACTTTACAACTTCCTTTATAGGACTTTTTATATTGATGGATTTTTTAATGTACATATTACATTGGTGTTCTCATAATATACCTTATTTAAATACGATTCATGCAAAACATCACGAACACACTATTGAATTCAATGCTGTTAGTTTGTATTATATGTCGCTTTGGGAAGCTGTCTTGTTTGGTTTATTGTTAACTATGGTATCAATCTTGTTTTCATTTAATTTATATAGTTTTATAGTGTTTCTTGTTTTTAACTGGCTTTACGGAGTCATTACACATTTAAACGTACAAAAAGAAAAAGACCTTTTGATATTCACAACAAACAGTTTTCATCAGAAACATCATCAATTAAGCTATCGTAATTACGGGTTTTATACTGTTTTTTGGGATAAAATATTTAAAACGATAAAAAAATAGGAGCGTAAAACCTTTTTCATCGTTTTAAAAATCAATAACAAGAAGAACTTATATTCTTTTATTTTACGAAATCCTTAACACCGCTCGGAGAGGTGTTTTAAATACCGTAAATAAAACCTCTAAAAACTAAGAATATCGTAATTAAATAAATAACACAATATTTAACTTACTTAAAACCAAAGGTCTTTATAGGTTTTTAAAATTAAACATCGTAAATTTGCACGCCTTTTTACGAGAACAGATTTAACAAAGGCAGCAAACAAATTTATATTTTAATTCTCTTTTATATTGATATCGCTAAGAATCTGATCAATAGAAAGATACAAAAACTAGTTCAGACATGTCTGAAGAAAAAAACACAGCTGCTGAGGCAGTAACAGTAAACCCAGCAGAATTTTTAGCAACATTTAACTGGCATAAATACGAAGAAGGTATTGATGAAGTTGATGAATCTAAATTACAAGAATTCGAAAAAGCGTTAGAAGGAACAGTAGGTTTCGTAAACGAACGTGATGTTATCGAAGGAACAGTTACAAGAATTACTGATAGAGATGCAATTATCGATATCAACTCTAAGTCAGAAGGAGCAATTTCTTTAAACGAATTCCGTTACAATCCAGGTTTAAAACTTGGAGATAGTGTTGAGGTATTAGTTGACAAAAGAGAAGATGCTTCTGGTCAATTAGTATTATCTCACAAAAAAGCGCGTGTTATTAAAGCATGGGAACGTGTTAATAACGCACACGAAACTGGTGAAATCGTTAACGGTTTTGTTAAGTGTAGAACTCGTGGAGGTATGATCGTTGATGTATTCGGTATTGAAGCTTTCTTACCAGGATCTCAAATTGATGTGAAGCCTATCCGTGATTACGATCAGTATGTAGAGAAAACTATGGAATTCAAAGTTGTGAAAATCAACCACGAATTTAAAAACGTAGTAGTATCGCATAAAGCATTAATTGAAGCTGATTTAGAAGATCAGAAGAAAGAAATCATCGGTCAATTAGAAAAAGGACAAGTATTAGAAGGTGTTGTTAAAAACATTACTTCTTATGGTGTCTTTGTTGATTTAGGTGGTGTTGACGGTTTAGTTCATATTACTGATTTATCTTGGTCTCGTATTAACCACCCGAATGAGGTTGTTGAATTAGATCAGAAATTAAATGTTGTAATTTTAGACTTTGATGATAACAAATCTAGAATTCAATTAGGTTTAAAACAATTATCTTCTCACCCTTGGGAAGCTTTAAATACTGATTTAAAAGTTGGTGATAAAGTTAAAGGAAAAGTTGTTGTTTTAGCTGATTATGGTGCTTTTGTTGAGGTTGAAGAAGGTGTTGAAGGTTTAATTCACGTTTCTGAAATGTCTTGGTCTACTCACTTACGTTCTGCGCAAGATTTCGTAAAAGTTGGTGATGAGGTTGAAGCTCAAATTTTAACTTTAGACCGTGAAGACCGTAAAATGTCTCTTGGTATGAAGCAATTACATCCAGATCCTTGGACTGATATTACTACTAAGTATCCTGTAAACTCTAAGCATACTGGTACTGTACGTAACTATACTAACTTTGGTGTGTTTGTTGAATTAGAAGAAGGAATTGACGGATTAGTTTATATCTCTGATTTATCTTGGACTAAGAAAATTAAGCATCCTTCTGATTTTGTTACTGTTGGTGATAAATTAGAAGTTCAAGTTTTAGAATTAGACGTTGAGAACCGTAAGTTAAACTTAGGTCATAAGCAAACTCAAGATAACCCTTGGGATGCTCATGAAGCTACGTATGCAATCGGATCTACTCACGAAGGTTCTATCAAGGAAAAGAATGATAAAGGTGCAACTGTAACTTTTGCAGATGGTATCGAAGCATTCGCTCCAACTCGTTTCTTAGAAAAAGAAGACGGTTCTAAATTAGAAAAAGGTGATGCTGTAAAGTTCATCGTTACTGAATTTAGTAAAGAATACAGAAGAATTGTTGTTTCTCATACTTCTCTTTTCAAAGAAGAAGAAAAGAAAAACATCAAGGCTGCTGCTAAAAAAGCTGCTGACGTAGAAAAAACTACTTTAGGAGATATTGGTGGATTAGCTGAATTAAAAAGAAAAATGGAAGGGAAATAATATTTCTTTATCATAAAATCTTAAAACCCGTTACGAAAGTAGCGGGTTTTTTTTATGTCTTATTTTTTAATAAATAATAACCTCATCAAATAAAACAGTTTTAAAAGGATGTGTTAAAGAAAGTGTTAGGAATCAATAAATACTTAAATAATTTTATATTTGTACTAAAATTTAAAATACACTATGACACTTATAAAATCAATATCAGGAATTAGAGGAACAATAGGAGGAAAGCCTAGTGAAAACCTTACACCATTAGACGCTGTTAAATTTGCAGCAGCTTACGGAGCTTTTATCATCAAAAGAAACCCTACAGCTAAAAAAATTAAAGTTGTTATTGGTAGAGATGCACGTATCTCTGGTAAAATGATTAGCAACTTAGTAGCAAATACTTTAGTTGGATTAGGAATTAATGTTGTTGATTTAGGTTTATCTACAACACCAACTGTTGAAATTGCTGTTCCTTTAGAAAAAGCCGAAGGAGGAATTATTTTAACAGCTTCTCATAATCCGAAGCAATGGAACGCTTTAAAATTATTAAATGAAAAAGGAGAGTTTTTAAACGGCGCAGATGGAGAAGAAATTTTAGCTTTAGCAGATAATGAAGATTTTACATTTGCTGAGGTTGATGAATTAGGTACTTACAGAAAGAATAAGCGTTATTTAAAGAAACACATCAAAGAAGTTTTAAACTTAGATTTAGTTGATGTAAAAGCTATTAAAAAAGCAAAATTTAAAGTTGTAGTTGATGGTGTTAATTCTACTGGCGGAATTTTTATTCCTGCTTTATTAAAAGAGTTAGGCGTTAAGTGCATCGAATTATATTGTGAACCTAATGGTGAGTTTCCTCATAATCCTGAACCTTTAAAAGAGAATTTAACTGATATATCTAAATTAGTAGTTAAAAAGAAAGCCGATTTAGGAATTGTTGTTGATCCTGATGTTGACCGTTTAGCTTTAATATCAGAAGATGGTTCTATGTTTGGTGAAGAATATACTTTAGTTGCTTGTGCGGATTATGTATTAGGTAAATTAAAAGGAGGAAATACTGTTTCTAATTTATCGTCATCAAGAGCATTGCGTGATGTTACCGAAAAACATGGTGGAACTTATACAGCATCTGCCGTAGGTGAAGTAAACGTAGTTCAAATGATGAAAGATACCGATACCGTAATCGGTGGTGAAGGAAATGGTGGAATTATTTATCCTGCATCTCATTACGGACGTGATTCTTTAGTTGGTGTTGCTTTGTTTTTATCGCATTTAGCGAAAAAGAAAATGTCTTGTAAAGAATTAAGAGATTCGTATCCAAGTTATTTTATGAGCAAAAATAAAATTCAATTAACTCCGAAAATTGATGTTGATGAGATTTTATCAAAAATGACTTTAAAATATCAAAGCGAAGACGTTAATACCATTGATGGTGTAAAAATTGATTTTGAAAAAGAATGGGTTCATTTACGTAAATCGAATACGGAACCAATTATAAGAATTTACACAGAAAGTACTAGTCAAAAGAAGGCTGATAAACTTGCTGAAAGATTCATTACAGAAATAGAACAAATAATAAAATAACAACAAATTTTGAATTTAAGAACAATTAGTTTGAGTTTACTGATGACGGCTTTAACGGCATCATCAGTAATAGGACAAGAGGTAGAAAAGAGTAATAATAATGAAGAGAATTTCATTATTAAAAAAAACAAAGTAACTAATAAGGGAAAGTTTTTTGCATATTGGGGATGGAATTGGTCTAGTTATAGTGATTCTGATATTCGATTTAAAGGAGATAATTATGATTTTACGTTATCTGATGTAAAAGCACAGGATAGGCAAACTAAATTTTCTTTTAATAAATACTTTAATCCTGCTAACGTTACCATTCCTCAAACAAATTACAGAATAGGATATTTCTTTAAAGAGAATTATACCGTTTCTATTGGTGTTGATCACATGAAATATGTTATGATTGCTGATCAAGATGTTAAAATTAATGGTGATATAAACGTAGGAAACGCAAAATACGACGGAACATACAATAACGATAACATCACTTTAACTGATGATTTTTTAATTTTCGAACATACTGATGGTTTAAATTATGTAAACGTTGAGGTTAAGCGTTTTGATGATGTTAGTCATTGGTTTGGTTTAGATTTAGAAAACTTACAAATCAATTTAACTGAAGGCGTTGGTGTTGGAATTTTATATCCTAAGACAAATTCAAAACTGTTAGGAAACAATAGAAGTGATGAATTTCATTTATCAGGATATGGAGCTTCTATAGGAGCTGGTGTAAACATCACTTTCTTAAAGCACTTTTTTGTACAAGCTGATTTAAAAGGAGGACATATATATATGTCTGATATTAGAACAACAAATAATTCTTCGGATAGTGCTTCGCAAAGTTTTTTCTTCATTGAAAACACTCTTTTAATAGGAGGTAAGTTCAATCTTTAATTTTAAAAAATAAGAGATAGAAAGGAAAAAAAAGAACCGAGAACCGAATTTAAAAACAATTAAAAAAATCTATTTTTATGAATAATAATTTAGAAGAGCATTTCCAAAAATTTAGAAAACAAATTGTAGGTGTCAATCAAATATATAAATCACCATATGGTGAGCAAAAAATGATGTACACAGATTGGACTGCAAGCGGAAGATTATATATACCGATAGAAGAAAAATTGTTGCATAAATTCGGTCCTTTTGTTGCTAACACACATACAGAAACGGCAACAGCAGGTGCTGCTATGACTTTAGCATACAACCAAGCAAGAAGTATTATTAAAGCTCATGTAAACACTTCTAAAGACGATGTGTTAATTACAGAAGGTTCTGGGATGACAGGTGTTGTTAATAAACTACAACGAATTTTAGGTTTAAAGGTTTCTGAAAACTTAAAAGAATACACCAATATTCCTGATGAAAAAAGACCTATTGTTTTTGTGAGTCATATGGAGCATCATTCAAATCACACTTCATGGATAGAAACTATTGCTGAGGTAGTTGTAGTTCCTTGTAACGAAGAAGGGTTAATTTGTTTAGATACTTTTGAAGATACCATTAAGAAATATGCCAATAGACCTATCAAAATAGCGTCTATAATTGCAGGTTCAAATGTAACAGGTATTAAAACTAAATATCATAAAGTAGCTTCTTTAATTCATAAATACGGTGGTTTATGTTTTGTTGATTTCGCTTGTTCTGCACCTTATGTCGATATAGATATGCATCCGAAGAAAGAAGATGAGTATTTAGATGCTATTTTCTTTTCTCCTCATAAATTCTTAGGAGGACCTGGTAGTTCTGGCGTATTGATTTTCAATAAGAAATTATATAAAAATATGATTCCTGATAATCCAGGCGGAGGTACAGTTAGTTATACAAATCCTTGGGGTGGTCATGATTATTTTGATGATGTTGAAACTCGTGAAGATGGCGGAACACCTGCTTTTTTACAAACGATAAAAATTGCATTGGCTATTCAAGTCAAAAATCAAATGGGTACTGATAATATTAAAAAACGTGAAGATGAGGTAAATCTCGTTATGTTTAAGTGTTTAGAAAACCTAGAAGGTGTAAAAATATTAGCACCAAATCATAAAGAGCGTTTAAGTATTTTCTCTTTTTATTATGAAAAACATCATTTTAATTTAGTTGTAAAGCTACTAAACGATAGATTTGGTATTCAAACAAGAGGAGGTTGTTCTTGTGCGGGTACGTACGGGCATTTTTTATTAAACGTAGATCAAAATACTTCAAACAAAATTAAAGATAAAATCCTAGAAGGATGTAATACTGACAAACCAGGTTGGGTGCGTTTATCAATACATCCGACTATTACAGATGATGAAGTGCAATTTATTTGTAATTCATTAATTACATTGACTAAAAATATTGAAGAATGGTCAAAAGACTATCAATATAATATAATTAAAAACGATTATACACACATATCTGCCCAACCTATTGAAAAATTATTAATAGCAGATTGGTTTACCTTATAATATGAATTTACTAAGTACCGATTTTTTAGAAGAGAATTACCCGAAAATAAAAGAAACAAAAATATCAGGAAGGCACGTTACTTTTAAAGATATTGAGCCACTTTATAATGATTTAGATGTAAATATTAAATCAAAAATAATAGGTAAATCTGAAGAAGATAGAGATATTTATCAGTTAAAGTTAGGTTCGGGAAAAACAAAAATACTTGTTTGGAGTCAGATGCACGGAAATGAAAGTACAGGGACAAAAGCTGTATTTGATTTTTTAAATTTCATAAAGTTATATGCGAATACGGATGTTGTAAAATCAATTTTAACTAATTGTGATATTACAATTGTTCCAATGCTAAATCCTGATGGGGCAGAAGTGTACACTCGTGTAAATGCTAATCAAGTTGATTTAAATAGAGATGCTGTTGATTTAAAAGCTAAAGAAAGTAAGTTGTTGCGTGAAATTTTAGATACTGTAAATCCTCAGTTTTGTTTTAATCTTCATGATCAAAGAACTATTTTTGGAGTTGAAGGAACTAAAAACCCTGCAACTATATCATTTTTAGCGCCATCAGAAGAAATTACTCGTAAAATGACAAAGGGTCGTGAAGAAACAATGAATGTAATTGTTTCAATGAATAATTTATTACAAAAATTTATACCGAATCACATTGGTAGATATACTGATGAGTTTTATCCGACTGCAACAGGAGATAATTTTCAGAAGTTAGGACATAATACAGTACTTATTGAAGCTGGTCATTTTCCTGATGATTATGAGCGTGAAACAGTACGTAAATATAATTTTTACGCTCTTTTACAAGGAATTTATCATATTTCTAAAGAAAAAGACTTCACAAAGTATTTAGATTACTTTGCTATCCCTAACAATATCAAGAATTTCTATGATGTTATTTATAGATCAAAAAATAATAAAAAAGATGTAGCTTTTCAGTATGTTGAGAAAATAGAAAACAGTAAATTTGCACTAACTTTAGTTGAAGAGAAAAAAGGAGATTTATCATTATTCTTAGGTCATCAAGAATTCAATAAAAAAGAGTAAACCTTAAACATTAATCAACAAAAGGCTTTTAAAATTATAAAAAACTGTATTTTAAGTGATACTATTAGAAAAAAAAAGAATGAAGAAGTTTGTATTAGATGAAATTGATCATCAAATTTTAGACATTTTAATTGAAAATGCGCGTACTCCTTTTACTGACATTGCAAAAAAATTATTAGTATCAGCAGGTACTATTCATGTGCGAGTTAAAAAAATGGAAGATGAAGGTATTATTCAGGGCTCAACATTATCGTTGAATTATGATAAAATGGGATATACTTTTATTGCTCACGTTGGTGTCTATTTAGAGAAATCATCTATGACTCAACACGTTTTAGATAATTTAAGACTAATACCAAACGTAACTGTTGCTTATGTAACAGCTGGTAAATACAATATTTTTTGTAAAGTAAGAGCAAAAAGCACAAATGATGCTAAAGATATTATCTATAGAATAGATGATATTACTGGAGTAAATCGTACTGAAACAATGATTTCTTTAGAAGAAAGCATTAATGATAAAAAACGTTTGATGCACGCTATTTTTCAAGATATTTAAAAATATTTTTTAATTTTTAAGTGTTTTAAAAATCATAAAAAAAGGACTATCCAACAGTCCTTTTTTTATGATTTTTATTTTTTTATTTAAATTAATAAAAAGATAACTAAAGACTCCATTTAAATCTATTGAAAACAGTACTCCAATCACTTGGTAAAATTGATTTAAGTAACAATCTCTCTTTTGAAAAAGGATGTGTAAATTCAAGTGAATACGCATGTAAAAACAAATTTTCACAGTTAAACTCATTAATAAACATCGTATTATGATTCTTATCACCATACTTTGGGTCACCGATAAGAGGGTGACTTATTTTATTCATATGAATACGTAATTGATGTAATCTACCTGTTGTAGGTTTCATCTCAACTAAGCTGTATCTTGAGCTTTCGTAAGGCTTTACAGGAATATCAACAATAACTTTCGCTACTGTTTTTAAATGCGTTTCAGCTTCTTTATAAACATCAGAATCTCTTCCTTTTACAGGAGAATCAATAACTTTAGACTCAGGAGAATGTCCTCTTACAATTCCGTAATAGGTTTTCTGAATTTCATTGTCTGTAAAAAGCTCCTGAAACTTAGAAACGTATTTTGTTTCTTTTGCTAATAAGATAACACCAGAAGTTTTTCTATCTAAGCGATGAATAGGGTAAAATTTAGCTCCAAATTGATTAAACAGTAATTGCAGTAATGAATCTTCTTCAGAAACATTTCTTGAGTGATAGGCATGATGAACAACTATGTTGTTCGGCTTAGAAACACCGATTATATATTCATCTTCAAAAAGAATAGTAAGGCTCATAATAAATAATTATTTTTTTTTGTCAAAAAAAGCAAAGATATATGAATGATTGATTGTTGATTGATAATTAATCTATATTTATGTTTTTTTGATAAATCAAAAACATAAATAAATAAAACAAAAAAACATTTTTCATATTTTCATTTCATTTTCATATAATTTCATATAAAACAAAAAAACATAAACATAACATTAATATTAGTTAGCATTAATTTATTTCTATTATATATATGATATATGATATGTATATCATGTCCTATAATTAATATTATGTTAAATAGGGTTTTTATTTTGTTTGTTTTTTTGTTTTTGGTCTATTCTTTCATCCCCTTCACTTTTTTTCTTTTTTTATTATATCTGTGTGTGTGTTTGATTAACTAAATAAAAATAGTTTCACTTAGTTAATTGTATATTTGTGTTTTCATATCCACGCTAACGCTAAAACAGTATTTTTAATTCCTATGCCTTTTAAAAAATTAAATCCAGAAATAAAAGAAAAGTTAGAATCGCTAGAAATAATAACACCTACACCTTTACAGACAAAAAGTATTCCTGCTATAAAAAGCGGTGCTAATATTTACTGTACAGGTCCTGAAGGTAGCGGAAAAACAACCACACTCGTACTTACAACCTTACATAAATTAAAATTTCAAGATGTCGGTACCAGTCCAAGAGCTTTTGTTCTTGTAGAAAATAACGAAAGAGCTTTAGAAGTGTATAATGCCTTTTCTGTATATACTAGATATAAATCTATACGTGTTTATGTTGCTGATGAAAAAGAGCATGTAGATTTACAAAAATCAGAAATTTTTGAAGGTGTCGATATTCTTATATCTACTCCTAAAAGAATGAATAAATTATTCTTATTAAACGGAATAAGTCCATCTCAATTAATAATTTTCAACATAGATGATGCAGAATTCTTAAAAGACAACAACTCATATGCTGCATTAATGGCAATTACTCAAAGTATTAATAAATGTCAATTTGTGTTATATTCTGATAAAATGAATCCAACAATAAAACGTTTCGAAGATTATTTTATGAAATACGCGAAAGTAATTAGCGTAGCGTAAAATAATTATTTTTTTTTATCATAAAACAAGAATGAGGTCATATATATGACCTCATTCTTGTTTTAAAAATAGAACTACTACTCTACTGTTCTGATAATTATACGTTTCCTAAACTAAAATTAGATTGAAGTGTTATAATCTCTGCATCAGGGTCTGTATTGTGTATAATTGATTCAATAACAGATAGATTTTTATTATTCTTTGTAATCAAAATCATTTTTTCACTAGAATCTTGATGCATTATTTTTATCGTATTTTGATACATACTTTTATTATCAGTAATACTTTTCTGAACTAAATCATTCTTTTTAGAAAAAATAAGCAATGTTTTGTTCTGTACGTCTTGTTTTAAAAAATATTCAATTGTTTTACTTGTTGCGATAATCGTTATCAAACAATAAATAGCAATAGTGTAATTACCAAAAGTAAGAACTCCTAAAATTATAATTAAAGCATCAATAATAAGTATTAGTTGATTGAATCCAATATTAATTTTGCTTGATAAAATTCTGGCTAAAATATCTTGACCACCAGTTGTAGCACCTGCTTTTTTAACTAAGAAAATAGTTATACCGATAGATATTCCTCCGAAAATTGCTGATAATAAGATATCATCTACAATAACACGACTTTTTGTTATCGATAATAATAAATCTAATAAAAATGATGATAAAATCATGAAAAAAGCTGTTTTAAGCCCCGTTTTTTTTCCTAGTAAGCTAGTGCCCCAAAGCAATAAAGGAATATTAATACACAAAGCTATAATACCAATAGATGAAATACCAATTAATTCAAAAAGAACAGTACCTAGTCCAAAAACACCTCCTGGAACAATATTATAAGGTATTATAAATAAAGAAAATCCTAAAGCGACTATAAGAGCTCCTACAAAAACAAGTGCGTAATTTTTTAGTTCAGCACCTATTTGTTTTTTTATGTTGATTAAATTTGTTTTCATTCTTTAACTTTAAAAAACTTATAAATAATTTATTACTATTGTTTTTTTAACTGGATAATCATTTCTTCAGACATTTCTCTTAGAGAATAGTTTGGTTTCCAATTCCAATCTTCTCTGGCATCATCATCATTTATAGAATCAGGCCAAGAATCAGCAATAGCTTGTCTAAAATCAGGTTTGTAACTAATCTTAAAATCAGGATACCACTCTTTTATCGAAGTAGCTATTTCTTTTGGCGTAAAACTCACTCCTGCTAAATTATAAGATGTTCTAATTTTGATAGCTTCTTTTGGAGCTTCCATGATTTCTAAAGTTGCTCTAATTGCATCATCAATATAAATCATAGGCAAACAAGCATCTTCTTTTAAATAACAGGTGAAATCTTCGTTTTTAATTGCTTTATGATAGATGTCAACTGCATAATCTGTAGTTCCTCCACCTGGTAAAGATTGATAACCAATAACACCAGGATATCTTATAGAACGTACATCTAAGCCATATCTTAAGAAATAATACTGTGCCCAATTTTCTCCAGCTGCTTTACTGATTCCGTAAACAGTTGTCGGATCTAAATATGCGTTTTGTTTTGTGTCGACTTTTGGTGCGCTAATTCCATAAACAGCAATTGAGCTCGGAAAAAATACTTTATCTAGTCTATGTTTTACTGAAACTTCTAAAACACTAAAAAGTGATTTTAAATTAATGTCCCAAGTTTGAATAGGGTTCTTTTCTCCATTAGCAGATAATATTGCTGCTAAATGATATATTTGAGTAACTTTATGTTTTATTACAATTTTTGCTAAATCAGCTTCACTTGTGGCATCTAATATTTCAAAAATCCCATCATAATCAATAGTACGAATATCTGATGCTATTACTGCATCTTTACCATATTTTTCTTTTAAAGATTTTGTTAATACCGTACCTAATTGCCCTCCTGCTCCTGTAACTAATACTTTCATCTTATACGATTTTTGTTTCAGTGCAAAAATACACATACAAGCTATTTCAAAGTAAAATACACTTTATTTTGATATAAAATAAGTAATTTTACCTACTTTTAACTACAAAAACATTCTTTATCACTTTTAAAAATAGTTTTACTTATTTTAAAAAGTAATTTTAACTGCAAATTTCTAATCAATTATGATAAAAATAGATGAAACTGATTTAAAAATATTAAGAATATTACAACAAGATTGTAAAAAAACAGCTAAAGAAATTTCCGAAACACTAAATTTAACGGTGTCTCCTATTTATGAAAGAATTAAACGCTTAGAGAAACTAGGTATCATTAAAAAGTATGTCGCTATTTTAGATAAAAAAAACATAAAAGTACCGGTTACAGCTATCTGTATGGTTTCGCTTCGTTACCATGATGAAGGTTTTATTGATAAATTTGACGCACAAATAAAAGAGCTAAAAGAGGTTCAGAAATGCTATCATATGGCAGGAAAAGTAGATTTTTTTTTACAGATAAACCTAAAGGATTTAGAAGATTATCATGATTTTGTCCGTTTAAAACTTTCTAAAATTGATAATATTGGCATTCTTGAAAGTTATTTTGTTCTTAAAGAAATTATAGATAAAACAGAATATCATTTATAATAATAAATATTTAAAAACCTCAACAACACAAATTAAATAAAAATTAAATTAGGGGAAATAAAAATCCCCATCTTATGATGGGGATTTTTTGAAAATATATGGATTATATATTAGATCACTTTTACGTTCACTGCGTTTGGTCCTTTGTTTCCTTCTTCTAAATCAAATTCAACTTCGTCACCTTCTCTAATCTCATCGATTAAACCTGAAATGTGTACAAAGTGATCTTTTTCAACACCTTCTTCTGTAATAAATCCAAATCCTTTAGTGTCGTTGAAAAATTTTACTATTCCTTTACTCATTGTAATGTAAATTATATTGTTAGTACTTATTAATACTGCAAATATAGTTCCATTAATCTAAAGTATGGCAGGATATAACTCTATTTTATCTAAAAAAAATAAAATTAACTAACTATAACACAGCCTTATTGCCCTTTTGGTGATTTTTTTACCATAAATAATACTTGTATTTTTATGTTTTACGCTTACTAAAGGACTTTGTAAATCAATATATTATATTTCAGAGAGCAATAAAAAACCTGCACAGTTTTATAAGCAAGGTTTTAATTTAAACTCCTGATTACCTTTTCATATTTAAAACCTCATTTTTAAGTACTTTTCTCCTCTTCTTAAATTATTTTTATTTCTTATCGAATAAAAAAGAATGAATATTCATTTTTATTTATATACCTTTGTATTTATAATAGAATAAAATGGCTAAACTTCAAAAAAGTATTGACAAACGAAATGCACTTGTAAAAGCAACTATTGAGTTAGTTAACAATAACGGTTTTCATGCAACTCCGATGAGTAAAATTGCTAAAATGGCAAATGTATCTCCAGCAACTATATATCTGTATTTTGAAAATAAGCAAGATTTAGTAAATCAAACCTACATAGAGGTAAAATCAAAATATACCGATTATGCTTTTGCAACTTATAACGATAAAGTATCTGTAGAAATTGGTTTTGAAGTCATATGGAAACGTATTGCCGATTTTAAACTAAAAGAGTGTGAAAACGCCATGTTTTTAGCACAATGCGATAATACACCAATGATTGATGAGCTAAGTCGTCAGGAAGGAATTAAACACTTACAGCCCCTACTAGATCTTTGGAGGCGTGGTAAAAAAGAAGGAATCATAAAACCAATGTCTGATTACATATTATATGCTTATGCAATTAACCCCTTATCATTTTTAATTATTTCTCAAAAACGTGGCGCATTTACTTTAGATAAAACTCATATTGAAGAAGCCTACCAATCAGCTTGGAATAGTATAAAAGTTTGTAGTAGATAAATTACCTCAACTAAAATAAATATTAAAATTATGGAATTATTAGATAAATTAAATTGGAGATATGCCGCTAAAGCAATGAACGGTGAAAAAGTTTCAGAAGATAAAATAACTCGTATTTTAGAAGCTGCTCGTTTAGCACCAACATCAAGCGGATTACAGCCTTTTGAGATTTTTGTGATTAAAAACCAAGAGATAAAAGAAAAGATTAAACCTATCGCTTGGAATCAATCCGTAATTACAGACTGCTCTCACCTAATTGTTTTTGCTGCTTGGGATACCTATACCGAAGAAAGAATTAATCATATGTTCGATTTAACAAACAAAATTCGAGGTTTTAAAAACGAAGGTTGGGAGAATTACCGTCAAATGTTATTGAGTTCTTATCCGCAGAAAGATTCAGAAGAAAACTTTAATCATGCAGCTAAACAAGCATACATTGCTTTTTCTCAAGCAATTACAGCCGCTGCTTATGAAGGTGTTGATGCTACACCTGTAGAAGGTTTTGATCCTACAGCAGTTGATGAAATTTTAAACTTACGTGAAAAAGGATTACGTAGTGCTGTTTTGTTACCTATCGGATACAGAGCTGAAGACAAAGATTGGTTGGTAAACTTAGTAAAAGTCAGAAAACCTATGGAAGAATTAGTAACGGTAATTGAATAAAACAGCATTAAACAAGAAGAAATAGTAGTTCAATGGCGTACTAAACAAACCTTATTTAAACTAAGGTATTAGCAAACATATTACTTTGATTGAAGTCAACAATCAAAAGAAACCGATTGCTTTTGTATGCCACGCACCTGCCGCTTTAAAAGAAGTAAAAATACAGAAGAAGCTGCTGCCGTTGGTCTTACTGATGTTGTTCCTTTTTTAGTAGAAGATATGTTAACTAAAAATGGTGGAATCTATTCTAAAAAAGAAGATTGGAATGCTTATGCAATACAAGATGGTAATTTAATTACAGGGCAAAACCCAGCATCTTCTGATTAGTTGCCGAAAAATTATTAGAAAGCTTAAAATAATTTCAATTTTTAAAATGAAGTAAAAAAGCCTAGCCCCGATTGAAGCATTGTTTGAGCTCTTTTTTGTTTTTCTTTTCGAAAAAACAAAAAAAGCGAGTGCGGAAAGCGGGGAATTGCTTCAAATTAAAATATTTTCTTTTTTGATAATTTTATAAAAAGTAAAAAGCCCATCATAATGATGGGCTTTTTTATAAATAACTTGAAAAGATATATGAAAGATATATGCTTAGATTACTTTTACGTTCACTGCATTTGGTCCTTTCTTACCTTCTTCTAAATCAAATTCAACTTCGTCACCTTCTCTAATCTCATCGATTAAACCTGAAATGTGTACAAAGTGGTCTTTTTCAACTCCTTCTTCTGTAATAAATCCAAATCCTTTTGTTTCGTTGAAAAATTTTACTGTTCCTATACTCATAATGTTACTCTATTTAATATTTTAATAATTACTAACTAGATTGCAAAGATGATGCCAGAAACTATAAAAGTCTTACCAATCAATAGGAAAATAATCCTTTAAGAACTTACCAGACCAATGTTTTCCTGTATTTATACCATCAATTAATGGATCCATAACACGTGCCGCACCATCCACAATATCTAAAGGCGGTTGAAAATCGTGTGTTTCTACTTTCTTTTTAGATAACTCAGCAGGATCTTCATCAGTAACCCAACCAGTATCCACTGCATTCATATAAATACCAGATTTTGCAAAAGTAGATGCTGAAGTATGTGTTAACATATTTAAAGCCGCTTTTGCCATATTTGTGTGCGGATGTCTATCTACTTTTTTAAATCGATGAAACTTACCTTCCATTGCTGTTACATTTATAATATGCTTTTTACCTGTGTTTTCTTTCATCATTAAATTAGATAAACGATTACATAACACAAATGGAGCAACAGCATTAACTAACTGTACCTCTACCATTTCGGTAGTTTCAATTTCACCTAATCTTAAACGCCAGCTATTCGTTTTTCTTAAATCTACTTGTTGTAAATCGGCATCTAATTCACCTTCTGGAAAAACCTCAGCAGTTTGTAACGAATTATCAAAACTATATGGAATTTGAGATAATGCTGCTGAATTACGTAATCCAATTCCAGGTTCAGGACCGTGCCAAGTAACTGGTAATACATTATTTTTACTTGTTTTATCCGTAGGAACACTTAAACTTGATAACTCCTCTAAACAGCTAATGTGATCTTTTAATAAAGTTTGGGCTAACTTAGGAAGTTTATCAACAGGAAGCTTTTCATTTTCCATTAAATGAAAGTAAAAACCTGAAGGTCTTCTTACGGTTTGTGCCGCATTATTGATTAAGATATCTAATCTATCGTATTTTTGCTCTATATAATTACAGAAAATCTCTACACTCGGAATATGACGTAAATCAAGTCCGTGAATATGTAAGCGATCACTCCAATCTTTATAATCTTCTTCTTTAGAAAAACGAATTGCTGAATCCGCAGGAAAACGAGTTGTTGCAACTACCCTAGCCCCCGAACGCAATAGCATTAACGTAATATGGTATCCAATTTTTAATCGAGAACCTGTAATAACAGCTACTTGATCGGTTAAATCTGTTAATTGAAAACGTTTTGCATAATTTAAATCACCACAATCTTTACACATCGTATCATAAAAATGATGCAATTTTGTATAAACTGTTTTACAAACGTAGCAATTTCTAGGCGATTCTAATTCTAAGGTATCTTCGGATAAATCGGCAGCAGCCAATAATTTAGGAGCAACAAATAATGCCGATTCTCTTGCTGAACGAATTCCTGTTGATTTTCTAGCATGTGTATCTTTGGCAATCATTTTACGTTTTGCAGCTTTTTTAGCGTCTTTTCTTCTGCGCTCAAACTCTGCTCTATTAGGTCTTGTTAATTCCCCTGCTGCTTTAAAAAGAGCGACTCTTTCTTCTTCAGGTAATTCAAAAAGCTGATTTGTATCTGCTAATAATTGTTGTAATGTAGCGATACAAGATGCTATATCTATACTCGATTTTTGTTCACTCATATCAAACTACTTTTTAGTTTTTTTAGTTTTACGTATATTTTTTTTGATATAAAACAATGTCTTTATGACGATAATTTATATTCGGGCGCGAAATTACTGCTTTTTAACGAGTTTTTACATTTAGATATCATCATCATTCTAAATTTACTTTTAAAACCTCATCTAAAACATAATTTATTAAACAAAAAAGAGATTAACCTTAACGGTTAATCTCTTTTTTGTTTAATTTTAAATCAATAAAAAACTACTTAACTAAAGTAACTTTTACAGCATTCATTCCTTTCATCCCTTTTTCAAGTTCGAAACTTACTTTGTCATTTTCAGAAATTTCATCAATAATACCACTTACGTGTGTAAAATATTTTTCTTGATCTGCTGAATCGATAATAAAACCGAATCCTTTAGATGAATCAAAAAATGAAACAGTTCCTTTTCTAATAGGATCAAACGCTTCTTTATCGCCTTCTAAAGTTTTAGGAACGCTAACTTGAATGTCTTCAGCGTTAATAACTATTGGTTTTTGATCTGGATCAGGAGGAGTTGAAGATAAATTCCCATAAGCATCAGTATATGCGAATTCAATTCCTGTTGGACCATTTTCTCTTATGTCTGCCTTACGAGCATCCATTTTCTTTCTTTTATCTTCACGTTTTTTTAAACGCTTTTTCTCTTTTTCATTCTTGTTAAATGATTGCTGAGATTTTGCCATAATATTTAATATAGAATTATACTACTAGTTTTAATTTAGAATAAGATTATGAAGCCCTCTTTTAAAGGGAATCATTAGAATTGCCCCAATATACCCCAAATTGTGTTAATTTTTGTGATTTTTATTATTTATTTTTATAAAATTCGTGTTTTATAAAATAAAATAAAAGCTTTTCTGCTTATAATAAAATAAAAAAGTCCATCAAAAATGATGGACTTTTAAAACTTGAAATATTTTTTTTAGATCACTTTTACGTTCACTGCATTTGGTCCTTTTTTACCTTCTTCTAATTCAAATTCAACTTGGTCACCTTCTCTGATTTCATCGATTAATCCTGAAATGTGTACAAAGTGATCTTTTGTTACGCCTTCTTCAGTGATAAAACCAAAACCTTTAGTATCATTGAAAAATTTTACTATTCCTTTATTCATTGTAATGTAATTAAATAATTTATAAACTTACTTATCTATTTGCAAAGATGCTACCATATTTTCACATATGACACATTTTGTTCATTTTTATTTCTTAACTTCCTTTTTTGGAGTTACTGTATTTGATTCTGCTAAGTAATTTGCTAAAATTTTATCAACTAACTCATCTTTTGTTAAATGATGAAAAATAGTTTTTACTTTTGATTTAAAATCTTCAGAAACATTTCTATTTGGCTTTGTTTTGAATATTTTTTTAGCCCAAATTAAACCGTTATTCTCTTCGATACTTTTAGCATCTGCCTTTTTAAAAGG
Organism: Tenacibaculum salmonis; assembly: GCF_041053065.1. Taxonomy (NCBI): domain Bacteria; kingdom Pseudomonadati; phylum Bacteroidota; class Flavobacteriia; order Flavobacteriales; family Flavobacteriaceae; genus Tenacibaculum; species Tenacibaculum salmonis. Next base: position 549,900 of record NZ_JBFCVV010000001.1, read on the forward strand.
TTTAAAAACGATTCCTAATTCTTTTTCGAAATCAGCAATGTCTTTAACCTCATCTTCTTGTAAAATAGTTAAAGAAAGCCCTTTTGCTCCTGCTCTTGCAGTTCTTCCGCTTCTGTGTACGTAAGCATCATAAGTATCAGGTAGATGATAATTAACAACATAAGAAACATCTTTTACATCAATACCACGAGCAGCTAAATCTGTAGCGACTAAAATATCAATATAACTTTCTCTGAATTGTCCCATAATTCTATCACGAATCCCTTGGGTTAAACTTCCGTGAATTGCTCCTGATGAAAATTTATTAATAGCTAAGTTCTTCGCTAATTTATTAACAGCCGCTTTCGTTTTACAGAAGATAATACCACGCTGTCCTTCTTTCGAGTTTAAAAAATGAAGTAATACTTCTAATTTTTCAATAGGCTTTACAACTACATATTGATGATCTATTCCTTGATGCCCAACAGTTGTCATATCAGCTTCGATATGCGCTACGTGTTTAGACATGTAATTCTGAACCAGTTGTTTTATAACTCCAGACATGGTTGCCGTGAATAATAAAGTTCTTCTATTTTTTGGAATTCCTTTAATAATAGTATCTACCTCATCTTTTAAAGCACTTACCATTTCATCTGCTTCATCTAAAACAAAATACTTTATTTCTTTTATATTGATAGCTCCACGCTTTACTAAATCGACTAAACGACCTGGTGTTGCAATTACAATATGCGTAGTAGTAGCTAAACGCTCAATTTGAGTTTTTATAGGAATACCTCCACATATAGAAGCAATACTTACTTCAGGGTTTGTAGAAAAAGATACTAAATTATTATAAATTTGTTGCCCTAACTCTCTTGTTGGAGCTAATATTAAGGTTTGTATGGTTGTATTATCCGTATCAATAAGTTGTAATAAAGGCAATCCGAAAGCAGCAGTTTTACCTGTTCCTGTTTTTGCTAAAACAACAACATCTTCTTTTTGATTTAGAATAACAGGTATCGTTTTTTCTTGTACATCTGTTGGAACAGTAATTTTTAAATCAACTAAACGCTGTTGTAATTGTTTATTAATTCCTAAATCTGAAAATTGTTTTGGCATAAAAATATTTTTCGACAAAGATAATCACACTTTATAGGAAAATACACTTCTTTTTATTTTAGTTTTTTATCAGAAAATTATAAAAAAGATTGATTATTAAATAATTCAGGCTTTGCTCCTTTAATATTTTTATAAAATTGATAAAAATGAGCAAAATCTTCTTTGATATCCCCTGTAAGGTAAAAAGGTTTTGAAAGTTTTACTTCTTTATTTTCAAAATCGAAACCAAGCATTACAATAGGCACATTTGCACCTTCTGCGATGTAATAAAAACCTGTTTTCCATTTATCAACAAATTGCCTAGTTCCTTCTGGTGATATTGCTAAACGAAACTCATCATTTTCATTAAAAACTTTAACAATTGCTTCAACTACATTAGTACTTTTACTTCTATCGATTGGCGCACCTCCTAGCGATTTAAAAAACCAACCAAACGGTGGTTTAAATAGTGCTTTTTTTCCTACAAAGTTAAGTTTTGTACCTGTAATTTTTTTTGAAAACAAACCAACCATAAAATCTTGCCAACTTGTATGTGGAGCACCTATTAATACATATTTTTTAAGTTCTTTTGGAAATTCGCCATTAAACTTCCAACCTAAAACTTTTGTAAATATAAATTTTGATATCATATTTTATAAATAAACGTCAAAAATACGGCTTTATTCAATGGTATGGGTCACGATTGATCTAGTATGTTATTATTACATCGTTAGCACCTATTTTTTCTACTTTCATGTGATAAAAATAAAAAATCTTAGTTTATATTTGGTTAACCACGTAAAAACCTGAAAATCTAATGAATACATCTATTTTAATCGCCTCAAGCACTTTGCTTTTTGGTTTTATTATCGGAAACCTTTTATCTAAATTAAAGGCCAAACAATTAACAACTGATTTAGAAAAGGAATTAACTGGCTTAAAAATTAATGTTTCAAACTTAGAAACTCATAAAGAAGATATTCAAAACCATTTAAATGAGGCTCTAAAAGAAAAGGAAATTGTTAGTACTCAACTAGTCATTAAAAAGGAAGAACTAAAAAATTTTCAACTAAAATTTAATGAGAATAAAGAAGAAGTGACAAAGCTACAGGATAAATTCACTAAAGAATTTGAAAATTTAGCAAATAAAATATTAGAAGAAAAATCAACTAAATTTACTGCTCAAAATAAAGAAAATATCGACAATATATTAAACCCTCTTCATGAAAAAATTAAAACTTTTGAAGATAAAGTAGATAAAACTCATAAAGAAAGTATCGATTATCATGCTGCTTTACGTCAACAAATTGTTGGTTTAAGAGAAATGAATTTACAGATGAGTAAAGAAACCATTAATTTAACAAAGGCTTTAAAAGGTGATAATAAAATTCAAGGAAATTGGGGGGAATTAGTTTTAGAGCGCGTTCTAGAGAAATCCGGTCTAGAAAAAGGTAGTGAATATTTCGTACAACAATCATTTATAAATGATGAAGGAAAAAGAGTATTACCTGATGTTGTTATTCATTTACCGAATAATAAAAAGATGATTATCGATTCAAAAGTATCGCTTAAAGCTTATGAAGAATTTGTAAATACAGAAGATGATGATATTCGAAAAGAGCAATTCTTAAAACAGCATATTAACTCTTTAAGTCGTCATGTAGAGCAATTGTCCGAAAAAAAATATGAAGATATCTATAAAGTTGAATCTCCTGACTTCGTGTTACTTTTTATCCCTATAGAACCTGCATTTGCAATAGCTTTAAATCAAGATAATTCACTATATAATAAAGCTTTTGAAAAAAACATTGTTATTGTTACTCCTACAACATTATTAGCTACTTTACGTACTATTGATACTATGTGGAATAATGAAAAACAGCAACAATATGCTTTAGAAATAGCTAGGCAAGCAGGTGCTTTGTATGATAAATTTTACGGATTATTACAAGATTTAATAGGTATTGGTAAAAAAATAGATGCTGCAAAAGGAGATTATAATAGCGCCATGAATAAATTAGTAGATGGTACAGGTAATCTTATCAATCGTATTGAAAAAATAAAGAAAATGGGAGTGAAAACTAAAAAATCATTACCTGATAGTATTTTAAATAGAGCGCAGGCAAAAATTTAAATTAAAATATTTCATTTGAATAACCAAAATAAATTAAATCCTCCTGAAATTAAAAAAACCTCAACTTAAAAATATAAAGTTGAGGTTTTTTTATCACTCTAATAAAATTATTCTTTTAACCGTTTTACTAATTTATCAACTGTTAAACCTTGTGCTATAATAGAAAATACAACTACAATATAAGTAATTACTAGAAATAAATCTCTTTCCATACTTACAGATAATCCTAAAGCTAAAGCTATTGATATTCCGCCTCTCAAACCTCCCCATGTCATAATTACATCGGTGTTTTTCACGAAATCTAATTTTTTTTCAAAGATTTTTATCGGCAGAAACAAAGAAATATAACGGCATATTAAACAGATAGGAATTGCTAATAAACCTGCTAAAACAAATCTCCCTTCTATTACTAACACTAACATTTCCATTCCTATCAATACAAATAAAATGGCGTTTAATAAGATATCTAGTAATTCCCAAAACTTATCGACATACTTCTCTGTAGTTTCAGACATAGAATTAGCTCTTACTGTATCGTTTCCTACTATTAAACCTGCAGTAACCATCGCTAAAGGAGCTGATAAATGAAATTTGTGACATAATACTGTTCCTCCCATTACGGTTGCTAAAGTGATGATTACTTCAATATCAAAATCATCAATAGATTTTAACAAGCGATATGTAACCCAACCTAAAATTAATCCAATACCAATACCTCCTATTACTTCTTGTCCGAAAAGCTGTAATACGTCAATTGTACTTACGTTTGCTGTACCTGATTCTGCAATTTTAAAAATAGTTAAAAAGATAACAACACCTACACCATCGTTAAAAAGAGATTCTCCAACAATTTTAGTTTCTAATTTTTTAGGAACTCCTGCTTTTTTAAGAATACCTAACACAGCAATTGGGTCGGTTGGTGAAATTAATGCTCCAAACAACAAGCAATTGATAAAGCTAACGTCTAAACTAATAAGTTGTAGTGCAAAAAACATAACAATACCTACTAAAAAAGTTGAGGTTAATACTCCTAATGTTGAAAATAACAATATTGGCCAACGCTGTATTTTAAGTTGATCAAAATTAGTGTGTAATGCTCCCGCAAATAGCAAGAAGCTTAGCATTTCATCTAATAATAAGGTTTTAAAATCGATTTGAGAAATAATCGATTTCTCAAAGTTTAATAATGTTGGATCTATAGTACTAAGTAAAAGAACAGCTAAGGTAAATAAGATGGTTAAAATCATTAAACCAATTGTATTTGGTAACTTTAAAAAGCGAACATTTATATATCCGAATATTGCGGATAAAAAAATTAGCACAGTTGAAATTATGTAAATATCATTCATAGTTAAAATTCATATATATGTATTAATAAATAAGTGTTTAATTTTCATTCAATACAAAAAAGCACCGATTTAATTAAAATCAGTGCTTTTTTTATTTTGTACTTAGTAGTAGTTATGATTATAATAAGTGTTTAACACCTTACATTATAAATAATCTACGGTGTTGCATTAAATTATGAACATCTTCACTAATTTCACTAAGTTTTTCTTCGTTTGTTGCATTTTGAATAGCTTCATCAATTAAATCAACAACTACTTGCATATCTTCTTCTTGTAAACCACGAGTAGTAATTGCAGAAGTACCAATACGAATACCTGAAGTAACAAATGGGCTTTGAGTATCAAAAGGAACCATGTTCTTGTTTACAGTAATATCTGCTTTTCCTAATGCTATTTCAGCATCTTTACCAGTAATATCTTTATTTCTTAAATCGATTAACATACAGTGATTGTCTGTTCCTCCAGAAATAATATTGTATCCTTTTGCTACAAAAGCTTTCGCCATTGCTTGTGCATTTTCTTTTACTTGAATTTGGTATTCTAAAAACTCATCAGTTAATGCTTCACCAAAAGCAACAGCTTTAGCAGCAATAACGTGTTCTAAAGGTCCACCTTGATTTCCTGGGAAAACAGAAGAATTTATCAATGTTGACATTTTCTTTAACTTTCCTGATTTTAATTTTAATCCAAAAGGATTTTCAAAATCTTTACCAATCATAATAATTCCACCACGTGGTCCACGTAATGTTTTATGAGTAGTTGTCGTTACAATATGACAATGAGGTATTGGATCAGATAAAATTCCTTTAGCAATTAAACCTGCTGGATGAGAAATATCTGCCATTAAAATAGCACCAACACTATCAGCAATTTCTCTAAACTTTGCAAAATCCATATCACGAGAATATGCCGAAGCTCCTGCGATTATTAATTTTGGCTTATGTTCTTTAGCTTGTTGTTCTAAATGATTATAATCAATTTGACCAGTTTCTTTATCTACTCCATAAAAAACAGGATTATATAATTTTCCTGAAAAATTTACAGGTGATCCGTGTGTTAAGTGTCCTCCATGAGACAAGTCAAAGCCTAAAATAGTATCTCCAGGGTTTAAACATGCCGCAAAAACTGCCGTATTAGCTTGTGAACCTGAATGTGGTTGAACATTTACGTATTCAGCTCCAAATAATTCTTTAGCTCTGTCAATTGCTATTTGCTCTACAACATCTACAACTTCACACCCACCGTAATAACGTTTACCAGGGTATCCTTCGGCGTATTTGTTTGTTAAAATAGAACCTTGAGCTTCCATTACTTGTTCGCTTACAAAGTTTTCAGAAGCAATCAATTCTAAACCATTTAGCTGACGTTCTTTTTCTTCTTGAATTAAATCAAATATTTGATGATCTTTTTGCATCTTATCTTTTGTTAAATAATTATCCAAATGTAATAATTTTATTAATAACAATGAACTAATACTATATTATTATAAAATGTATTATTTTAACTTTTTTTTCATAATGAATATTGGTTTTAATTGAAAAAATATGTAGGTTTGAAGGAAACTAAATAGAACACTAAATGAAAATAACAGCAAATAATCCGAATAGAAAATCTTGGCTAACTGTTAATAAAAAATCAGATTTTCCTATTCAAAACATTCCTTTCGGAGTATTTATAACGAAAGATGATATTATTACTATTGGTACTAGAATTGGTGATTTTGCTATCGATTTAGGTGCTTTGCATCAATTAGGGTATTTTGAAGATATTCCTTTAACTGATGATATCTTCTTACAAGATACTTTAAATGATTTTATTGCTGATGGACGTAAAACTTGGCGTTTAGTTCGTAATAAAATTGCTGAAATCTTTGATGTAACTAATGGTAAATTACGTGATAATGCAGAACATAAGTATCAAGTAATTTTTAGAATGGAAGATGTTGAAATGCAACTTCCTGTAGCAGTTGGTGATTATACTGATTTTTATGCAAGTAAAGAACACGCTACAAATGTTGGTTCTTTATTTCGTGACCCTGAAAATGCTTTATTACCAAATTGGTTACATATTCCTATTGGTTATCATGGTAGAAGCTCTTCTATTATCGCTTCAGGTACACCTATTCGTCGTCCTGTTGGTCAACAAAGACCTAATGAAGGAGAAACAAAACCTAATTTTGGAGCTTCAAAATTATTAGATTTTGAACTAGAAATGGCATTTATAACTACCGTTGCAAACGATTTAGGAGATAGAATTCCTATTGAAGATGCTGATGAATATATTTTTGGATTGGTTTTATTTAATGATTGGTCTGCTCGTGATATACAGGCTTGGGAATATGTGCCTTTAGGTCCATTTTTAGGAAAGAGCTTTGCTTCTACTATTTCTCCTTGGATTGTAACTTTAGATGCTTTGCAACCTTTTAGAGTTGATAACCCAAAGCAAGTACATGAGCCTTTACCTTATCTGAAAAAAGAAGGAAAAGATAGTTTTGATATTAATTTACAAATGGCGATTCAACCAGAGGGAAAAGAAGAAACTGTTGTTTGTAATTCAAACTTTAAATATATGTATTGGACTATGGCACAACAATTAGCACATCATACTATAAATGGATGTCCTATAAACGCTGGTGATATGATGGGGTCTGGAACCATTTCAGGACCTACTAAAGATAGTTTTGGTTCTATGTTAGAATTAACTTGGAGAGGTCAAAACCCATTAAAATTAAATGACGGTTCTGAGCGTAAATTTATCAACGATCATGATACTGTTATTATGCGTGGATACTCTGAAAATGATGAGGTTCGTATTGGTTTTGGAGAATGTACAGGTAAAGTTTTACCAGCTATTGAATTTTAATTTAAATACACCTCAACTTATTCCCTATTTTAAAATAAAAAACCAGTTCAAAATATGAACTGGTTTTTTATTTTTTATTCTTCGTCTTCATCCTCTTCTTCTGGTGGCGGATGACCAAAAATATCTTCATATATCTCATCAAAGTTTGAACGTAAATGAGAATTTAACTTCTTTCTATAGTCATCTTGTAACCAATCAATAAAATTATGAGTACTCTTACAGATGCATTTAGAATATCGATGTATTCTATCATCAATTTCTCCTCCTAGTTTTTTCGCTAAGATTAAAGCATCAAAAACATCTTCACTATTTTCTACACAAATTTTAGCATGATGGTCTATTGACTTTTCTAAAACCTTTTTTGAAGATTGTCCTGCCTGAATCGTTTCGATATAAACCTTTTTTACATCAAAGTATAAATCTTCAGATTTTGAAAACTCTTCTCTAACGTTAGCTGGTAACTCATATCTAAATTCATTTTCAATTTCCTCATCAGATAATAAATTATCTAAATAAAAATTAGGAGCTCTAAACATTTTATGCCAATCTAAATCAGCACCCCAAGGTCCAAAACGATGAAAGTTATTTCCTAAATCAATTACATTAAAATCATTTTTTCCTTTAAAAATACGAGACCCTCTACCAATCATTTGATAATAAAGAGTTAATGATTTTGTTGCTCTATTTAAAATAATTGATTTTACTGAAGGTTCGTCAAAACCAGTTGTTAAAATACTTACAGAGGTAATAATTGCGTCTGGTGTTTCATGAAACCATTTCAAAATAGCATCACGTTCTTTTTTAGTATTCGTGTTATCTAAATGCGCAATAGGGTAACCTCCTCTTTTAAAAGTATCGTACACGTGTAACGATGTGTTAATCCCGTTATTAAAAATCAATGTTTTTGTTCCTTTAGCACGTTCTTCGTAAGCTTGTAGAAGCTTCGATAACATATCTGTATTTGTATATAAATCTTCTGATGATTTTACGGTGTAATCTCCGTTTGCTCCTATTTCTAAAGATGTTAAACCAACATTATATGAGAATACATTTGCTCTTGCTAAATATTCGTTTTGTATTAAGGTACCAATACTTTCACCTGCAATTAAATCATCATAATTGTCTTTCATTGGTAATTTGATATTCGAACTTAACGGTGTTGCTGTTACACCAAGTACAAACGATTTATCAAAAAACTTAAACAATTTCGTAAATGAATTATAATGTGCTTCATCAATAATAACCAAGCCTACATCAGATATATCTAACATCTCATCATTTAAACGATTGTTTAAAGTCTCTACCATTGCAACGAAACAATCGTATTTATCTTGATCTTCTAAATCAGCTTTACTATCAATAATTTTATTCTCTACACCAAATTCGCCAAGCATCTTTGCAGTCTGCTTACATAACTCAATACGATGCGTCATTATCAATACCTTTTTTTGATAATGTTTAATAAACTGACGTGTAATTTCTGAAAAAATCACTGTTTTACCTCCACCTGTTGGTAATTGGTATAATAAGTGAAAATTTTCAGGAGCATTCTCAAAACATTTAAATATTTTAAACAATGCTTCTTTCTGATAATCGTATAAATTTTTTCCTTTGGTTTCTTGTGTAGGTGTGTTTTCGTTGCTCAATTTTATGCTTTTTTGTAGTACGCAAAAATACGACGTATTTAAATAAATCCCGTTAAAAACGGTATCTTTTTTAGAATTTTCTTAAATCAATTTCAGCAATTTCGTAATGAGAAGCATGTGCTATTGCTACTTCTTTTTGAATAATTAAGAGCTGAGGTGATTGATGTACTACTTGAAATTTGTATCCTACTTCATTAGAAACTTCTCTATAAGAAATCAAATCAAGATAATAGACTTTAAAATCTTCTAATGATTCATCAAAAGATTTTTCAAATCGATTAATTGCTACACTACTAATACTACATCGTGTTGAATGTTTAAAAATAGCAATAGGTTCTTCATTTGATTGATTTTTTATTTCTTCTAACTGCTCTAATGAGGTTAATGGAATCCAATTTAAAAAAGAAATTTTTTCTTTTTTAGTTTCTTTATTATTTCCAAATAATGTGTTTAATATACTCATACTAATTGTTTTTTAAATTTGTCGATATTTTCTTTAAAACCTTTCTTTTTTACTTTTTTTTGACAAGAAACAGACATAACGTCATTTTAAATTAAGTAAAACAACTTATTTAAAGACACTTTGTCTGCTTTTAGCAAGTGTAAATCCTTGGTATTACTTTTGACCTTATCCTTATATCTGAAAAAGTTAAGTTAACGATTAATAAAAAATTATGAATTTCAACAATTATACAACAAAATCACAAGAAACCATACAGCAGGCGCAACAGTTAGCGCAATCTTATGGAAATCAACAAATAGAAAATGAGCATATTTTTAAAGCATTATTTACTATTGATGAAAATGTGTTACCATTTATATTAAAGAAACTAAATATTAATATTAGTATTTTAGAACAGATTCTAGAAAAGCAATTAAAAAGCTTTCCTAAGGTTTCTGGAGCGGAATTAATGCTTTCTCGTGAAACGAATAAAACATTAAACGAAGCGGCTATTATTGCTAAAAAAATGACTGATGAATATGTTTCGATAGAGCATTTAATTTTAGCTATTTTTAAATCAAAAAGTCAGATAACTCAAGTTTTAAAAGATCAAGGTGTTACTGAAAAAAGCTTAACAGCAACCATTGATGAATTACGAAAAGGTGAACGTGTTACTTCTCAAAGCGCTGAAGAAACTTATAATTCATTAAATAAATATGCTAATAATCTAAATAAATTAGCCCAAGACGGAAAATTAGATCCTGTAATTGGTAGAGATGAAGAAATCCGCAGATTACTACAAATTTTATCTAGAAGAACAAAAAACAATCCCCTATTAGTTGGGGAACCAGGAACAGGTAAAACAGCTATTGCCGAAGGATTAGCACACAGAATTATTAGAGGTGATGTTCCTGAAAACTTAAAGAGTAAAATAATTTACTCTTTAGATATGGGAGCTTTAATAGCTGGAGCTAAATTTAAAGGAGAGTTTGAAGAGCGTTTAAAATCCGTAGTAAAAGAGGTTACCTCATCAGATGGAGATATTGTTTTGTTTATCGATGAAATACATACTTTAGTTGGCGCTGGTGGCGGTGATGGAGCTATGGATGCTGCTAATATTTTAAAACCTGCTTTGGCGCGTGGTGAATTACGAGCAATTGGAGCTACTACTTTAGACGAGTATCAAAAGTATTTTGAAAAAGACAAAGCTTTAGAGCGTCGTTTTCAAAAGGTAATTGTTGATGAACCAGATACTGAAAGCGCTATCTCTATTTTACGAGGAATTAAAGATAAATACGAAGCACATCATAAAGTTCGTATTAAAGATGAAGCAATTATTGGCGCAGTAGAATTATCGCAACGTTATATTACCAATCGTTTTTTACCTGATAAAGCTATTGATTTAATGGATGAGGCAGCTTCTAAATTACGTATGGAAATGAATTCTAAACCAGAAAATTTAGATATTCTTGATCGTAAAATAATGCAATTAGAAATTGAAATTGAAGCTATAAAACGTGAAAATGATACCATTAAATTAAAATCATTAAATGAAGATGTTGCTAATCTTAAAGAAGAACGTAATGAAATAAGTGCGAAATGGTTATCAGAAAAAGCCGTTGTAGATGCTGTTCAGCAATTAAAAACAGATATTGAAAATTATTCAATTGAAGCTGATAAAGCCGAACGTAATGGTGATTACGGTAAAGTAGCAGAATTAAGATATGGTAAAATAAAAGAAGCTCAAAAATTATTAGAAGTTCAACAAGAAGCTTTAGAGAATCAAAGTGAAAATTCTTTAATTAAAGAAGAAGTTACTTATGATGATATTGCCGAAGTTGTAGAGAAATGGACTGGAGTTTCTGTAACTAAAATGATTCAATCAGAACGTGAAAAATTATTAAAACTAGAAGATGAATTACACAAACGTGTTGTAGGACAAGAAGAAGCAATTGTAGCGGTTTCTGATGCTGTACGTCGTTCAAGAGCAGGTTTGCAAAACCCGAATAAACCTTTAGGAAGTTTCTTGTTTTTAGGAACTACAGGTGTCGGTAAAACAGAATTAGCAAAAGCATTAGCCGATTATTTATTTGATGATGAAAATGCGATGACTCGTATTGATATGAGTGAATATCAAGAGCGTCATTCAGTGAGTAGATTAGTCGGAGCACCTCCTGGCTATGTTGGTTATGATGAAGGTGGACAATTAACAGAAGCAGTTCGTAGAAAGCCTTACTCTGTTGTTTTGTTAGATGAAATTGAAAAAGCACACCCTGATACATTTAATGTTTTACTACAAGTTTTAGATGAAGGACGTTTAACTGATAATAAAGGACGTGTTGCTGATTTTAAAAATACTATCATCATTATGACCTCAAATATGGGTAGTCATTTAATTCAAGAGAAATTTGAAGGTTTTGATATTTTAAAAGATGATGTTGATGCAACAATGGAACTTGCTAAAACGGAAGTTTTAGGATTATTAAAACAAACCGTACGCCCTGAGTTTATAAACAGAATTGATGATATTATCTTGTTTACTCCTTTATCAGAAAAAGATATCGAACAAATTGTAAGAATACAATTGAATAGTATTAAAAAGATGATTGCTGAACAACATATAATTTTAAATGCTACGGATGAAGCTATCACCTATTTAGCTAAAAAAGGATATCAACCAGAATTTGGAGCAAGACCTGTAAAACGTGTTATTCAAAAAGAAGTATTAAATCAATTATCAAAAGAAATATTATCAGGTGCTGTAACTACAGATAGTAATATTTTATTAGATGTTTTTGATGAGGTATTAGTTTTTAGAAATCAATCAGATAGTAATATTGGTAATAATAATTAATTAAAATTATTGTTCTTTATATCTATATATTAAAAAAGTCGGTGTTTTAAAAACACCGACTTTTTTTGTTATATATTTGCATTATTATGCAAAAAAAAATTAACATACAGAATAAAAAAGCTCGTTTCGAATACGAGATACTAGATAAGTACACTGCCGGAATTCAACTTACTGGTACTGAAATTAAATCAATAAGACTTGGTAAAGCTAGAATAACTGAAAGTTTTTGTGAGTTTAATGAGCAAGGAGAACTTTTTGTTATCAATATGTATATTGAAGAATATTCTTTTGGTAATAACTTTAATCATAAAACAACTAGTGAACGTCGTTTATTACTGAATAAAAAAGAGTTAAGAAAACTAGAACGAGAAGTTGAAGCTAAAGGAAATACTATTGTGCCTCTTAAATTGTTTCTAAATGACAATGGTTGGGCAAAATTAGATATCGCTTTAGGGAAAGGAAAAAAGAATCACGATAAGCGTCAAACAATGAAAGATAGAGATAATAAAAAAGACTTAGCTCGTATAAAAAAGGATTTTAATTAATGATGATTAGCACATTACTTAAGGTTATTCGCTGGAAAATGCTTTTATACTTAGGGTTTGTGTTTTTTTTATTTAAATATTCTTTTTTATACGGTTATGGATTTAAAACAATACTTTCTTTTTTTGATTTAGCTATTTTAACAATAGCTATACTCCTATTTATTTCCTCTAATTATTTAGTGGTTTTTTATTCAGAAAAGCAACAATCAATAACAAATAATTTTTTTCTACCATACGCTAAAAAATACGCTATTATTTTTGGGATATTAGGTCTTTTATTAAGTACCTTTTTATCTTTTAAAATTCAAAAACCAATTTATAGTTTACTGTTTATTATTTGTTTTCCTATTATACTTATATATTCTAAGAAAATTGTAGGAAAAACATTTATGAGTAATATATTAAGGCCTTTTTTAAGGTCTTTTCTTATATTATTTGTTTGTTGGTTTGATTCTCCTGTAGATATAACCTCATCATCAGATCTTGATTTATTTATTAAAATACAGGTAATTATTTCGTTATATGTAATTACATCTTTTTTAGCTAATATTATTCAAGAAATAATTATAGATATAAAAAATGTCAATCACGATAATAAAAACAATAACAAAACCTTACCTATTTTATTAGGTAGAAATAGAGCTAAAAAAACAGCCATAATAATCAGTACTATTATTTGTTTTATTTATTTTTCAATCACTTTTTTATACGTGAATAATATTTCTATACGTTATTTAGTCATATTTTTTGGCACAGTTCCGAATTTAGTTTTTATTTACTATTTAATGAATGCTTCAAGTTCTGATGATTACAAAACATTATCTAAAATATTTAAGATTGTTTTTTTTATCGCTTTTATAACAATACCCATAATCTCTTATTACCTTAAACATGTTATCAAATAAATTATCAAACTACAACATTATTTTAGCGTCAAATTCACCTAGAAGACAAGAATTAATAAAAGACTTAGACGTACCTTTTACCATTAAAACAAAAGAAGTTGAAGAAATTTATCCCGAAAACTTAAAAGCTTCGGAAATTACTGATTTTCTTTCTGATTTAAAATCAAAGCCTTTTGAAGATGAATTAACAGAAAAAGATTTATTAATTACTTCGGATACCATTGTTTGGCACAATAATAAGGCACTTGGTAAACCTAAAAATGATAATGATGCTTTTAAAATACTTAAAAGTTTATCGAATAATACACATCAAGTTATTACTTCTATATGTATATCGAATAAAAACTTCAAAAAAATATTTAATGATACCACTACTGTTACTTTTAAAAAATTAACTGATGATGAGGTTTATTATTATATAAAAAATTACCAACCTTTTGATAAAGCGGGTGCTTATGGTATTCAAGAATGGATGGGTAAAATAGCAATTACTAAAATTGAAGGGAGTTATTTTAACGTAATGGGCTTTCCTATTCATAAACTTTACAAAGAATTAATAAATTTGTAGTTCTATTTTTTTTTAAAAGATTATTTTTGACACATATTTACAACAACACAACTGATGAAAAAATATACTTATACTGAAAAAAAAGATACCCGATCTGGGTTTGGTGATGGTTTAACTGAATTAGGAAAGACAAATCCTAATGTAGTTGCTTTATGCGCAGATTTAACTGGGTCTTTAAAAATGGGAGATTTCAAAAATAATCACCCAGAACGTTTCTTTCAAATAGGAATTGCTGAAGCTAACATGATTGGTATTGCAGCTGGTTTAACTATTGGAGGTAAAATTCCATTTACAGGAACATTTGCAAACTTCTCTACAGGTCGTGTTTATGATCAAATTCGTCAATCTGTAGCGTATTCAGATAAAAATGTAAAAATTTGTGCTTCACACGCAGGATTAACATTAGGTGAAGACGGTGCTACGCATCAAATTTTAGAAGATATCGGGTTAATGAAAATGTTACCTGGTATGACTGTAATTAATACTTGTGATTACAGTCAAACAAAAGCTGCAACACTTGCTATTGCTGAACATGAAGGTCCTGTATATTTACGTTTTGGTAGACCAAAAGTACCTGTTTTTATGACTGATGAGCCTTTTATCATCGGAAAAGGAATTAAAATGACTGAAGGAACTGATGTAACTATTGTTGCTACTGGTCATTTAGTTTGGGAATCATTACAAGCTGCTGAGCAATTAGAAACTAAAGGAATTTCTGCTGAAGTAATAAATATTCATACGATTAAGCCTTTAGATGAAGAGATTATTTTAAAATCTGTAGCAAAAACAGGATGTATCGTTACTGCTGAAGAGCATAATAAATACGGAGGTTTAGGTGAAAGTGTTGCTCGTTGTTTAGCAACTAACACACCTACTCCACAAGAATTTGTTGCTGTAGATGATAGTTTTGGTGAATCTGCAACTCCTGATCAATTAATGGAAAAATACGGTTTAAATGATGCAGCTATCGTTAAAGCTGTAGAAAAAGTTATTTCTAGAAAATAATATTTTATACATATATAAAAAAGCATCATTTATAATTATAAATGATGCTTTTTTATGTGCCAATATATTCTATTTTACTACTTTTATATCATCTTAAAACAAACTAACAAACTAAAACAAAAAAGATGAAAAAAATTATTTTAACGACTCTTCTTTTTATAGGAGGAATTCAGTTCTCTCAAAGTCAAATAAATTACGGTATAAAGGCTGGTGTTAATTATAATTCAAATTCTTTTTCAGATGTAAAAGATGATGTTCTTTCAGGAGGAGAAAGTAAAACTGGTTTTCATGCTGGTATTTGGTTACGAGGAGAAATACCAATATTAGGTATGTATATTCAGCCAGAATTAGTGTACACACAATTAAATAGCGATGTAATTTTTAAGCCAAATACATCATATGTAGCTGTAAAAACATCATACACCTTAAATAAAATTGATGTTCCTGTGTTATTAGGTAAGAAAATTTTTAAATTTGGACGTGTTTTTGCAGGACCTGCTTTTCAATATATTATTGATGGAGATTTTGGAACAGATGAAATTAAAGATGTAGAAGCAGATGGTTTTTCAATGGGAATACAATTAGGTGCTGGTGTTGATTTAGGTAAATTTGGTATTGATGTACGTTGGGAAAGAGCATTTTCTGATACCGAAAGCAGTTTACTTAATAAAACAGATGCTAGTGAAGTAAGTTTTGATACAAGAATAAATCAAATAATTGTAGGTCTATCTTATAAGTTCTAATAAATAAAAGTTATAAAAAAAGCCTGAATAATTAATTATTCAGGCTTTTTTTATTTTCTCCTAGTGAGTTTTTACTTGTAAATATCTCTATTTAAAAAATCTGGAGTAGATGGTTTATTAGGGTCGCTAAAGTTATTAAGTGGATTTCCACCTTCTTTATCAACTTCATTCTTTGTTAATTTACTATCTCCATCATCATCATTATCAAGATAATTTACTACTTGATTACTATCAGTATCATCATTCCATGGTTTACCGTCGCCATCAACATCTTCCAATATAGAAGGAACATTATCTAAATCATGATCTGTATCTTCTACGATATCATGTAAATTAATAATATATAATAAGTTTTTATTATTATTTCTATATGCTAAACCAGAAGGAAGTAAGAAAAAACCTTCTCCAATATTATTGTAAGAAACAGGACCATTAATAGGAGTTCCATCATCATTTGTTTTTAAAGTACCTCCTTTAAAATGTGAAAATCCATATAGCCAACCTCTAATTAATCTTGTGTAATCACCATTAAACCAAGTTGGAGTTTCTAAATCACTTTCTTTAACTAATTCATCAGAATCAACAAAAGAGCTTAGTCTATAAGTTGTGAAAACAGAATCAACAACAGTCGTTTGTTTTTTAGCTGATATTCCTTGTTTTTTCACAAAGTAATAATATGTATAATCTAAATCATATTCATTTACAGTCTGCATTTTTAATCTATTATCTGTAAACAAAGCTGTTTTACCTGTAATTAAAGGCTTAATTGAATCAACATCATCTTTATAATAATGAGATTTTAAAAACTTAACAATAGTATCTTTGTCTTTTACAGCCTGTGCTTCATAATCGAAATTAGGAATATTTGTATTATTATTTGAACTACATGAGTACAAAAAAATACTTACCAATACGAAATAAAAAAGATGTTTAAATTTTATCATTTAATTCTGAAATTTTAACTTGCAATTTACCATTTTTATACCTTTGTAAAAACTAAAAAGATAAATTTTAACTTTTAATATGAGAATCGACAAATATTTGTGGTGCATCCGCTTATTTAAAACACGAAGTATCGCTACAGATACTTGTAAAAAAGGACATATAAAAATTAATGGTATCAAATTAAAACCATCTAAAGAGATCTTTGGAAATGAAGAGATAACAATTCGAAAAGATCAAATAAATTATAAAATAAAAATATTAGATATACCTCCTAGCCGTGTTGGCGCTAAATTAGTTGATTTATACAGAAAAAATTTAACTCCGAAAGAAGAGTTTGATAAAACAGCTTTATTAAAATATTCAAAAGATTATTACAGAAAAAAAGGCGCAGGAAGACCTACCAAAAAAGATAGACGAGATATTGATGATTATGGTGTCGATTCTGAAGAAAATGACATTAATTTGTAATATCTTTATCTTTTCTTTTTAAATTTTTAAATAAAAAAATGAACGTATCAGATTCTATTATATTAAACAATTTACAAGTTGAACAAAAAATTCGTCGTATTGCCTTTCAAATTTACGAGAGCAATAGCAATGAAAAAGAAATTGTAATTGCAGGAATTGCTAATAATGGCTATTTATTTGCTGAAAAAATACACAAAGTACTATTAGAGATTTCACCTTTAAAAATTGAACTTTGTAAGGTTTTTATTGATAAGAAAAAGCCCAGAAAACCTATTACAACTTCTTTAACTATTCCTGAATACGAAAATAAGTCGTTAGTTTTAATTGATGATGTTTTAAGTTCAGGAACTACCTTAATATATGCTATAAAGCATTTTTTAGATGTTCCGTTAAAACGATTTAAAACAGCTGTGCTAGTGAATAGAAACCACAAGAAATACCCTGTAAAAGCAGATTTTAAAGGGATTTCTCTTTCTACATCAACAAAAGAACACGTTGTTGTTGAGTTTGATAATAATGAAACAGTAGTATATCTAACCTAATAAAAGCGCTAATTCGGTAACAATTTCCGTTACTTTTTTAGCGTCAACGGTTAATTTATGATTTGCTTGATTATAAAAATGACTTCGCTCAAATAAATGTTTAGCTATAAACTCATGTAAATCACCTTTTTCTAATCGAGCCACTAAAGGTCTTTGGCTTTTTTCATTCATTAATCGCTGTACGATGGTTTCGATACTTGTTTTTAAATAAACAGTATCTGTATCATCTTCAGCTATTATGATGTCCATATTTCCTGCATAACAAGGTGTACCACCTCCTAAAGATAAAATTACATCTTGTTTTAATGCAAGTATCTCTTTTAAATAGTGGTGTTCTTGTTTTCGAAAATAAATTTCTCCTTTATTTTCGAAAATTTCAGATACGGTCATATTTTCTTTTTCCTCGATATAATCATCTAAATCAATAAAAGAAAAGTTCTTTTTTTCGGCTAACAACCTACCAATAGTAGACTTACCACTCCCCATATACCCTATTAATACTGTTTTCATAAAAATAAATAATTAAACGATTACAAATATCTTAAAAAAAAATTACAAAAAATGTTTTTAGATTCAAAAAACAGTTGTATATTTGCAACCGCTTAGACAAATAAGCAACAATGACCTGGTAGCTCAGTTGGTAGAGCATCTCCCTTTTAAGGAGAGGGTCCTGGGTTCGAGCCCCAGCCCGGTCACAAAAAGCTAAGCATAATTGCTTAGCTTTTTTATTTTTTAGCACGTATGGCGGAATTGGTAGACGCGCAGGCTTGAGGGGCTTGTATTCGTAAGAATGTGCAAGTTCGACTCTTGTTACGTGCACAAATATAAAATACCTCCTATCTCTTTTTTAATATTTTTTATCTTCAACAGGAATAAATATCATTTTATACTACTTTTTGTTTGTTGATTTCAATTTCACAATTTATTAACTAATTTCATATCAATAATCCTTATTATTGTAACATGCAAAAAAACTACCTATCCCTTATCGTATTTATATTTATATCAATTTCAAGTTACTCTCAACAACTGAAAGGACAAGTTATTGATTCGGAAACTAAAAAACCTTTGAGCGCTGCACATATTTTAAATTTAAACGCAGTTACTGGTACTATTACTAATGAAAAAGGACTTTTTGAATTGACATCAAAAGCAAATGATACTGTTTTAGTTTCTTTTTTAGGATTCTCTTCTATTAAGCTAAAAGTGACAAACGACCTTTTAAAAGGAAATGAAGTAGTAATATCATTAAGAGAAAAACCTGAAGATGTTAAAGAAGTTGTTATAAAATCAACAGATTTAATTGGTGTTTTAGAAGTTGATGTTAAACAAGTTCCTCAAGATAGATTTACAAGGATTCATATTAACGGATTGCCACAAACTTACGAAATTGGAAAACCTCAAAAAATATCATCACCTATTGCTAAATTACTAAACCCTGTTGATTTAGTCTATAATCTCTTCGGAAGAAAGCCTAATCAACTTAAAAAAATCAAAAAACTTAAAAAGGATGATGATTTACGTAAGATGTTAGCAGGTAAGTTTGATAGAGAAGTAATGATGGAATACCTAGAAATGGACAGGCAAGAACTGAATAAATTACTAATAGATTGTGAATATTCAGATTATTTTATAAAAAAAGCAAGCGATTTACAAATAATTGAAGCAGTATTAAATTGCTACGAAAATCATAAAGCTATTAAAAAAGGTAAAATTGAAATAAACCGAATACCTGATACTAGAAATTAAATAAAAAAAACCAGCAAATATTGCTGGTTTTTTTATCTCTTTAATTAATTTTATATTAAATTGAAAATAAGTAAATTCGCAGATTGAAAATAACTTATTAATACAGCACTAATACAGCAAAATAATGATTCATTTCTTTGGAAACGTTAGCAGTAAAATATTTACTGTTCAAACAACAAAAGAATTATCTACAGAAACTATTTCAAAACTTACCTGGTTATTTGGGGAGCAACCTAAAATAAATGAGACATCTTTAGAACTCTCGTTTGTTGGTCCAAGAGCTGCAATGATTACTCCTTGGAGTACCAATGCCGTAGAGATAACACAAAATATGGGTATTTCTGATATTATCAGAATAGAAGAATTTGACGTTGTTTCAGCCGATTATTCTGATTTTGACCCGATGATTTCTCAAAAATACGATGGTTTAAATCAAGATAGTTTTACGATTGATATTCAACCAGAACCAATTTTAAATATTGAAGACATTGCGGCTTACAATGAAAAAGAAGGTTTAGCTTTAAGTTCAGAAGAAGTTGAGTATTTAGAAGGAGTAGCAACAAAAATAGGAAGAAAATTAACAGATTCTGAGGTTTTTGGTTTTAGCCAAGTAAATTCAGAACACTGTCGTCATAAAATATTTAACGGAACTTTTGTTATTGATGGTGAAGAGATGCCAACATCTTTATTCAAATTGATAAAAGAAACATCTAAACAATTTCCTAACGATATTGTTTCAGCATATAAAGATAATGTTGCTTTTATAAAAGGACCTAAAGTAACTCAGTTTGCTCCTAAAACAGCAGATAAGCCTGATTTTTATGAAACTAAAGAGTTTGAATCTGTAATTTCATTAAAAGCAGAAACTCACAACTTCCCTACTACTGTAGAGCCTTTTAACGGTGCTGCAACAGGTTCTGGAGGAGAAATTAGAGATAGACTTGCTGGTGGAAAAGGTTCTTTACCTTTAGCAGGAACAGCAGTTTATATGACTTCTTACTCTCGTTTAGAAGCTTCTATAGATTCAGTTAAAAATACAAGATTCTGGGAAAATAAATTTGAAGCTAGAGATTGGTTATACCAAACTCCGATGGATATTTTAATAAAAGCATCTAATGGAGCTTCTGATTTTGGAAACAAATTTGGTCAGCCGTTAATTACAGGTTCTGTATTAACTTTTGAACACGAAGAAAACACTGCTTCAAGTGATGCAAAACCTAGAAAATTAGGTTTTGATAAAGTAATAATGCAAGCTGGTGGTATTGGATACGGTAAAGCTGAGCAAGCATTAAAAGACACCCCTAAAGAAGGAGATAAAATTGTAATTCTTGGTGGTGAAAATTATAGAATTGGTATGGGTGGTGCTGCGGTTTCATCTGCAGATACTGGTGAATTTGCTTCAGGAATTGAATTAAATGCTGTACAGCGTTCTAATCCTGAAATGCAAAAGCGTGCTGCTAATGCGGTTCGTGGTATGGTAGAAAGCGATGAAAACTTTATCGTTTCTATTCACGATCACGGTGCTGGTGGACATTTAAACTGTTTATCAGAATTAGTTGAAGATACTGGAGGTAAAATCAATTTAGATAACTTACCTGTTGGAGATCCTACTTTATCAGCAAAAGAAATTATCGGAAACGAATCTCAAGAAAGAATGGGATTAGTTATCGCTGAAAAACATATTGATACTTTACAAAAAATTGCTGAACGTGAGCGTTCTCCAATATATACTGTTGGTGATGTTACTGGTGATAATCGTTTTACTTTTGAATCTGAAACTAAAGGTGATAAACCTATGGATTTAGCTTTAGAAGATATGTTTGGTAGTTCTCCTAAAACTGTTTTAACTGATAAAACTATTGTAAGAAATTACAAAAACTCAAGATATAAAACTAAAAATTTAAACATCTATTTAGCGCAAGTTTTACAACTAGAAGCTGTAGGATGTAAAGATTGGTTAACCAATAAAGTTGATAGATGTGTTGGTGGTAAAGTTGCAAAACAACAATGTGTTGGTCCGTTACAAATCCCTTTAAATAACGTTGGAGTTATGGCGTTAGATTATAACGGTAAAGAAGGAATTGCAACTTCTATTGGACACTCGCCTATTTCTGCGTTAATTAACCCAGCTGCTGGTAGTAGAAATTCTATTGCAGAATCGTTAACAAATATTATTTGGGCACCTTTAAAAGATAATTTAGCTTCGGTTTCTTTATCAGCAAATTGGATGTGGCCTTGTAAAAATGAAGGTGAAGATGCTCGTTTATATAAAGCGGTAAAAGCTATTTCTGAGTTATCTATTGATTTAGGTATCAACGTGCCAACAGGAAAGGATTCTTTATCAATGAAGCAGAAATACAAAGAAGACGAAGTGATTTCTCCAGGTACTGTAATTATCTCTGCAACAGCAAATTGTAATGACTTATCTAAAGTAATAGAACCTGTTTTACAAAAGAATGGAGAAAGCATTTATTACATCAATATTTCGCAAGATTCTTTCAAATTAGGTGGTAGTTCTTTCAATCAAGTATTAAATACTATTGGAAATGAAGCGCCAGATGTAAAGAATGCTAGCTTCTTAAAAGATGCTTTTAATACGATTCAAAACTTAATTAAAGCTGATAAAATTTCTGCAGGACACGATGTTGCTTCTGGTGGATTATTAACTACTTTATTAGAAATGTGTTTTGCTGATGTTAATTTAGGAGCTGATTTTGATATCTCTTCTTTAAACGAAGAAGATTCATTAAAAGTTTTATTTGCTGAAAATGCAGGAATTGTTTTTCAAGCTGATGCTTCAGTAGAAACAATTTTATCAGAAAATAATATTGAGTTCTTTACTATTGGAACAGCAAATAATTCAGGTAAAGTTACCATTAAAAATAATGAAGATAATTTCTCTTTTGATGTTTCTGAAGTTAGAGATACTTGGTATAAAACTTCTTATTTATTAGATGATAAACAAACTGCAAATGGTTTAGCTAAAAATAGGTTTGACAACTATAAAAATCAACCTTTAAAATATACTTTCCCTGCTAATTTTACAGGAAAAATTGCAGATATTTTAGGTTCTTCGGATAAAAAAGACAGACCAAAAGCAGCTATTATTCGTGAAAAGGGTTCTAACTCTGAACGTGAAATGGCAAATGCAATGTATTTAGCTGGTTTCGATGTTAAAGATGTTCACATGACAGATTTAATTTCTGGTCGTGAAAACCTAGAAGATATTCAATTTATTGGAGCTGTTGGTGGTTTTTCTAATTCTGATGTTTTAGGTTCGGCGAAAGGTTGGGCTGGAGCATTTTTATATAATGAAAAAGCAAATACAGCTTTAAAGAATTTCTTTAAACGTGAAGACACTTTATCTGTAGGAATTTGTAATGGTGCTCAATTATGGATGGAATTAGATTTAATTAATCCTGATCATAAAGTACATGGTCGATTAGTTCATAACGATTCTAAGAAACATGAAAGCTCATTTACTTCTGTTAAAATTCAAGAGAATAATTCGGTAATGTTATCTTCTTTAGCAGGAACTGAATTAGGTGTTTGGATTTCTCATGGTGAAGGTAAATTTAACTTACCAGAAGCAGAAACAAATTATAGTATCGTAGCTAAATATGGATATGAAGGTTATCCTAATAATCCTAATGGTTCAGATTATAACACAGCAATGTTATGTGATGCTACAGGTCGTCATTTAGTAACAATGCCACATATTGAACGTTCAACTTTTCAATGGAACTGGGCAAACTACCCTGCCGGAAGAAAAGACGAAGTTTCACCTTGGTTAGAAGCATTTGTAAATGCTAAAACTTGGATTGAAAACAAGAAATAAATTCTATTTATTATTTATTAAAAACAGCTTTTGAATTCTCAAAAGCTGTTTTTTTTTACATCTGTTTGTTTTTGAATTGATAAATTTATTAAAAAATAGTGCCTTAAAATTTTTTACAGAATCTATGTTTTATTACGCTAATCTTAACTCTTTTAACTCTTACATTTTTTATTTACTTCTTAATAAGAAAATTATGAGAGAACTAAATATCTTCCTACATACTTTAATTTATTCTTCATGCACTTCTTTCTAGTAGCTAATTAATAAACAACTCCCTCTTCCTTTTTAATTAATTTACAAGATAAAAATATAACGAATTTTTCATTTTACAAATGTATAAAAATTAATCAGACACAATTGTAAATCAATATTAAATTGCTTTTCAGTAATTCATCCACATTAATACAGAGTATCTTTTGCTTTACATTGGTAAACTAACGTTGTTGGTGTTTTTTATATGATAAGATATCTAATATCTCATTTAAATAAAGTTATTACTGAACTCAATTATTATTTTTTATTTAGAAGACAAAAACAAATTATTTTTAAGCACTTTTTTTTTTTTTCGTTTCCTTATTTCCTTATTAATTAATAGTATGAGAGAAAGAATTCAATCAATATCTTTATACAGAACCAGAATTTATTACTTGTTTCCTTTTGTCTATAATAGGTAACTGCAACTCTTTTTTTAATTCATTTTAATACAAAAATGCAACCACTTTTTTATTTTACAAATGTGTAATTACATACACATAACTAATGAACATAATTGTAAATTATTTAAGTAATTGACTATGTTACATAAGTAAATCAACGTTTTAACTATGTTTTTTATATGATAATCCCTACTCTATCAAAATAAGATTAATGTAAAACTAACACTCTTTCGATGCGCTTTACATATGTATATTAAAATAAATGTAATAATACCATTGATTTTCTTTTACATTTGTGTATATTTGTATCAAACAAGTAAATATAATAATTGTAATCACTATAATTATGGAAATGGAAATTTTAACTAGATTAAAAAAAATACTTTCTCATTATAATTTAACATCATCAACCTTTGCTGATACAATAGATGTTCAACGATCTAGTATTTCTCACCTTTTATCAGGAAGAAATAAACCAAGTTTAGATTTTATTATGAAAACCGTCAATAAATTTCCTGAAGTTGATTTATATTGGTTTTTATATGGTGAAGGTGTTTTCCCTAAAGAAGAAAAAAAGAAAGAAATTATAGCTGAAGTAGTTATTGAACCTGAAAAAATAGAATCAAAAGAAGTTAATATTAATAAAAAAGAAAGCCCTACTCTACTCTCTGATATAGAAGTTTCAACAGATAAAACGGTTGAAACTGAAATAAAAAACAGTAAAAAATTAGTAAAAATTGTTTTACTATATAATGACGGTAGTTTCAATGAATTTAATCAATAAAAAAAAGCGTAGCAATTTTAAATTGCTACGCTTTTTTTTATTGATATATTTTAATTAAGTTAACATTCCTCCGTCAACAGATAATGTTTGTCCTGTAATATAAGCACTCATATCAGAAGCTAAAAATACACATGCATTTGCAATATCTTTTGGAGTACCTCCTCTTTTTAAAGGAATTTCACTACGCCAAGCATCTACAACTTTTTCATCTAACTTTGCTGTCATTTCAGTTTCAATAAAACCAGGAGCAACTACGTTACTTCTAATATTTCTTGAACCTAATTCTAAAGCAACCGATTTAGAAAAACCTAAAATTCCAGATTTAGAAGCTGCATAATTTGTTTGACCTGCATTTCCTTTTAACCCAACAACTGAACTCATGTTAATAATAGAACCAGCACGTTGTTTCATCATTGGTCTAATAACTGCTTTTGTTAAATTAAAGACAGATTTCAAATTAACATTAATAACTTTATCAAAGTCATCTTCAGAAATACGCATCAATAAATTATCTTTTGTAATACCCGCATTATTTACAAGTACATCAATTGTTTTAAATTCCTCTAAAACATTTTTTGCTAATTCTTGAGCTGCATCAAAATCAGCAGCATTAGATTGGTATCCTTTAGCTTTTACACCTAAATCTGATAATTCATTTTCTAAAGCATTTGCTGCTTCAACTGATGAACTATAAGTAAACGCAACATTACATCCTTGGTTTGCAAATTCTAATGCAATACCTCTACCTATTCCTCTAGTAGCTCCTGTAATAATTGCTGTTTTATCTTTTAAAAGTTTCATGTAATTTATTATTTTAAGAAATCAAATATAAAAATAAAACTTAGTTAATACTCTTAATAAATATAAAGTATAAATAATCTATGTTTTATTTTTTTTTCGTGTTATTTTTTACGAAAAAATTAGTGATTATAGTATCCAAATAATTTAGTTATAGGCTAAATTATTTTTTAAAAATAATCTTATTAAATAATAAAGTTTAGTTATAGGCTAAAATTTATTAAGTAGTAACTTTACAAATATATAATTTTTTTTCATAGTTGTATACTTACTTCTTCTATTTTATAAACATAAATAATAAAATAAATATCATTAAAAAACCAGTAAAGCTAATTACTGGTTTTTAATATTTTACAAATTTTAAGTTAATTTATAAAAAACAACTTGAAATTTATTTTACTAATAATTTATTAGAAGGTTTAAACTTAGTTAAGTTAATTCCTTTTACTGCTGTAATGTATTCTTCAAGAGAAGGAATTCTTCCAAGTATTGTAGATAAAACAACAACAGGTGTAGATGAAAGTAAAGATTCACCTTTTTTAGCATCAGTATCTCTTACAACTCTTCCTTGAAATAAACGAGTTGAAGTTGCCATTACCGTATCTCCTGCTTCAGCCTTTTCTTGATTCCCCATACAAAGACTACAACCTGGACGCTCTAAATATAATTTATTTTCATATTTAGTTCTTGCAATTGCTTTTGGAGCATTATCATCAAATACAAATCCTGCATATTTTTCTAATACTTCCCAATCACCTTCTGCTTTTAATTCATCAACAATATTATATGTTGGTGGTGCTACAACTAAAGGAGCTTTAAATTCTACTTTACCTTGTTGCGTTTCTAAATTTTTTAGCATTTGTGCTAATATTTGCATATCTCCTTTATGAACCATACATGAACCAACAAAACCTAAATCTACTTTTTTAGTTCCTCCGTAAAAAGATAAAGGTTGAATATTATCATGTGTATAACGTTTAGATACATCTTCATTATTTACATCTGGATCAGCAATCATAGGTTCAGAAATTTTATCTAAATCTACAACTACTTCTGCATAATATTTAGCATCTGCATCTGGTTTTAATGCTGATTTAGTTCCTGTTTTAATTTCTTTAATACGATTATTAGCTTTATCGACTAATCCTTTAAGGTCTTGTTTCGGATTATCCATACCTTTATCAATCATGATTTGGATACGGTCTCTAGATATTTCTAATGATTCAATTAAAGTTTCATCTTCTGAAATACAGATAGAAGCTTTTGCTTTCATTTCTGCTGTCCAATCTGTAAATGTAAAAGCTTGATCTGAAGTTAACGTACCAATATGAACTTCAATAATTTTTCCTTGAAAAACATTTTCTCCTTCAAACTGATTTAACATTTGTTCTTGAGTAGCATGAACTACATCACGGAAATCCATATAAGATTTCATTTCTCCTTTAAAAGTTACTTTTACAGATTCTGGAATTGGCATTGTAGCTTCACCAGTAGCTAATGCTAAAGCAACTGTTCCTGAATCTGCTCCAAAAGCAACACCTTTTGCCATTCGTGTATGTGAATCTCCACCAATAATAACATCCCAATCATCAACTGCAATATCATTTAATACTTTATGAATCACATCTGTCATTGCATGATATTTCCCTTCAGGGTGACGTGCAGTAACTAATCCGAAGTCATTCATAAACTTCATTAATCTTGGAATATTAGCTTTTGACTTATCATCCCAAACAGAAGCTGTGTGACATCCTGACTGATAACCTGTATCAACAATTGGAGAAATTA
The DNA here is from genome assembly GCF_041053065.1 of Tenacibaculum salmonis. Classification (NCBI taxonomy): domain Bacteria; kingdom Pseudomonadati; phylum Bacteroidota; class Flavobacteriia; order Flavobacteriales; family Flavobacteriaceae; genus Tenacibaculum; species Tenacibaculum salmonis. The sequence goes on from NZ_JBFCVV010000001.1 coordinate 577,598, forward strand.
CAGTAGCTGCCATCATCTCTAATTCCTGAGAAGTCATTAGACCTGTAGTATCTTGAGACCCTACAATGTTTACCTCTATACGAACGTTAGAGCCTGCGTGTAAAATTTTACCAGGTGTAGTTCCTACTGCATTTTTATTGAATATTTTTTCAACAGCTGTTAAACCTTGTCCATCAATAGATACTTCTTTAGAAGTTGCATATACTTGAGGAACATCAATTCCTAAAACTTTACAAGCAAATGATTGTAGTTTTTTACCAAAAACAACAGCATAAGATCCTTTAGCTTTAATAAACTCCATTTTTGGTGGCGTTAAAGCAGTAGAAATATCTTTTAATTCTTTGTCGCCTTTATATAATTTCTTTGTTTTTGTATTTATAGTAAAAACAGTACCAGTTGCGACAGAGTATTCTTCTTTTAAAACTGCATCTCCTTCTTCATCAAGAATAGTATTCCCGTCAGCATCTTTCTGTTTTACCCAATTTTTTAAATCGATACCTATTCCACCAGTAACTCCAACTGTTGTTAAAAAAATTGGAGCAATACCATTTGTTCCTGCAATTACTGGAGCAATATTAATAAATGGTACATATGGGCTTGAAGAAATACCTGTCCATAAAGCAACATTATTTACACCAGACATTCTTGAAGAACCAACTCCCATTGTTCCTTTATCTGCAATTAACATTACACGTTTATTCGGGTGTTGCTCTTTTAAAGCTAGCAATTCTTTTTGCATTTCTTTATTATGCTCAAACATAGATTGACCATGTAATTCACGATCTGATCTAGAGTGTGCATCTGCTCCTGGAGATAATAAATCTGTTGAAATATCACCAATACCAGCTACAAAAGTAACTATTTCAATTTCTTCGGCAACATCAGGAAGCTTTGTAAAGAACTCAGCCTTGGCATAACTTTCGATAAGTTCTTTAGCTATTTCATTTCCACTTTTGAAAGCATTTTCTAAACGAGCCATATCTGCTTCATAAAGAAAAACTTGAGTTTTTAAAACAGTGACAGCTTGTTTAGCTAAATCTAAAATTGTACCTAATGCTAAATCTAATAATACATCAATAGAAGGACCTCCCTTCATATGTGATAATTGTTCAAAAGCAAAAGAAGGTGTTATTTCTTTAATAATTGATTCTCCTAAAATAATTTCTTTTAAAAACTTTGCTTTTACTACAGCAGCACTTGTTGTTCCTGGTAAAACATTATATATAAAAAAGTTAAGAGAATTTTCTCTATACTCATTATTTATATCTTTAATTTGTGCAATGATTTCGCTTAGTAATTCAGCACCATCAATTGGTTTAGGATGAAGTCCTTGATCTTTTCTTGATTCAATTTCCTTTATATAATCTTTATACATATTCATAAAAGATTTGTTTTTAAAGTTAATAGCTTACTTTTAAACCTTCTAAAGGTGTTACACTTTTTTTGATTTAGAGTATTTTTTTTGATACATCAATATCAAAAAAGCTATATAAAAAGTTAAGTTAATTTTTGTGATACAAAAGTACTATTTTTAACTCAATTTTAAAAGATAAACAACAAACTAGCGTAAATACTATTTTAAAAATAATTTAAATGGTTAAAAAAAAGAATTATATAATTAATGAATACCTAAATGTTAATTTTTTAATAAATATGTAATTTAAAATCCTTAAAACGATTTATATTTTAAGGATTTTAAATTAAAAAAGCAGACCATTAAGCTGGATTCTGTTCCTTATAAATAAGGCTCTTATCATTTATCTAGTTTTACAATTACTCGTAAAATCAATCTGCCTACCCCTTAGAATCGCGCGAGTAGCGCTCAAGCTCTAATGTACATGACATTGCACCGTATAGAGTTTACCTGGTTTCACTACAGCATTACCTGTACATTCTTTCTGCTGCACTTGTCCTCGGCTTACGCCGGACGGTTGCTATCCGCTATACTACTCTGTGGTGTCCAGACTTTCCTACTTATACTAAATATAAGTCGATAAGATTGGTCTGCTTAAATTTTTTATAAAATTCACTTCTTTCATAAAAAAAACCCACTCAATAAATTGAGTGGGAAAATTGCTATGAAAAAGAAAAAGTGTCTATAACGTCTTATAGACACTGCAAATATATAACTCTTTTTAACATTACACAACTAAAACAATAAAAAAAATAAAATATTTTATTTTTTTACCTAAATAAGAGAAGGTGTTTTTCCTTATTTTCAGATAGTATTAATTATTTTCAATAAAAAACAGAACCTTAGCCCCGATTGAAGTAACTGTTTGAGCTCTTTTTTATTTTTCTTTTCGAAAAAATAAAAAAAGCGAGTGCGGAAAGCGGGAAATTGCTACTAATTCAAAAATAAAAAATTGTGCTAGAGCCTGTTTAAATTTTAACTAAAGTGTTTTTTTTAACATTAACCGTCATTCTAAATTTATTTGAGCATCACATAAAGCGAAGATTTACGGGAAATCAGGATGCGAAACTGAACTAAATTCAGTTTGACGGATTCTATTTTTCAGTTATAAAACATGTTTAAATGAAATTTAAGATAAGAAGATTTGTAAAATAAAAAACCCACTCAAAAATGAGTGGGTTTTAAAGTATTATCAGAAAAAAATGACTGAATATTTATGTTTATTATGAAAACATATCTTTTACTTTCTCAAAAAATGATTTATCAGATTTTTGAGGGTTTGGACTAAAATTGTCATCACCTTGCATTTGTTCAAAAAACTTACGTTGTTCTTTGGTTAACTCTTGTGGAGTCCAAACATTAATATGAATTAAGAAATCACCAATACCATAACGTTCTATACTTGGTAACCCTTTTCCTTTTAATCTTAAAATTTTACCAGATTGTGTTCCAGCTTCAATTTTTATTTTTACTTTTCCTGTAACTGTTTCTACTTCTTTAGAAACACCTAAAACAGCCTCAGAAAAATTAATATATAAATCGTGGTGAATATTACTTCCTTCTCTTTTTAAATTTTCATGAGGAACTTCTTCGATAACGACTAATAAATCTCCTGGAATAGAATTTTTACCAGGTGCTTCATTTCCTTTTCCTCCAACTTTTAATTGTACTCCTTCAGAAACTCCTTCAGGAATATTAATAGAAACTGTTTCTTCTTTAACAATTAAACCTTGTGCATCTGCTCCACTAGGTTTACTGTTTAATATTTCACCAGCTCCTTGACACGTACCACAAGTAACTGCCTGTTGCATTCTACCTAAAATGGTATTTGTAACACGCATTTGTTGTCCGCTACCATTACAAGTTGTACATGTTTTATAAGTAACACCTTCTGCTTGAACTTTTCTACGAACTTTTACTTTCTTTTCTACTCCTGTAGCAATTTCTTCTAAAGTAAGTTTTACACGAATACGCATATTAGATCCTTTCACTCTAGCTTGTCGCTGACCTCCGCCACCGCCAAAACCGCCGAAGCCACCGCCTCCGCCGCCAAAAATATCACCGAATTGATTGAATATGTCATCCATATTCATTCCACCGCCGCCAAAACCGCCGCCGCCACCACCTTGTGGACCGTCGAACGCTGCATGACCATATTGGTCATAACGTGCTTTTTTATTATCATCACTAAGAATTTCATATGCTTCTGCACATGATTTGAATTTCTCTTCAGCAGTTTTATCATCCGGATTTTTATCTGGGTGATATTTAATTGCCATTTTACGATATCCTTTTTTTATCTCAGGTTGTGATGCTGATCTTGAAATACCTAATATTTCGTAATAATCTTGTTTTGCCATTTTTATGCTATTCTGTCATTGTCAATATAATGAAGTATTTTTTTGAAAAAATAGTACTTCGCATTTGCAAAGCTATTGCTTTGAAATTCTTTGTAATGACTTATTGTTTATGCTTGTCCTACTACCACTTTTGGGTGACGGATAATTTTATCTCCTAACTTATACCCTTTTTCTACACAGTCAATAACTTTACCTTTTAAGTCATCTGAAGGTGCAGGAATTTGTGTAATAGCTTGGTGTACATCTGCATCAAAATCATCACCTGCTTTTACAGCTACTGCTGTTAAACCTTTTTGCTCTAAAGTAGCTACTAATTTTTGTTGAATTAATACTACTCCTTTACTAAACCCTTCTTTATCATCTTCAACATGTACTAAAGCACGTTCTAAATCATCCAAAATTGGCAGTAAAGCTGTCATAACTTGTTGCCCTGCTGTTTTGAAAAGCTCTACACGTTCTTTAGAAGTACGTTTTTTATAATTTTCAAACTCAGCAAATAAACGTAAATATTTATTTTTTTCAGCTTCTAATAAATCTTCTGTTGTAGGTTCTAAAGATATTTTCTGTGCTTCTTCAGCATCTTTTTCTTTAGAAGAACCTTCTGTTTCTTCTATATTTTCTTCTACTACTGTTTTATCAATTGCGTCTTTTAACTCGTCTTCTTTTGTATATTGATCTTTACTCATTGTAAATAGTTTCTTTAGTTTCTTCAGCATACTTTTATCAATAATATTGCCAATAAAAAAATCGTGCCATGTTGACACGATTTTAATTATTTTAATTTTTTATTAATCTTCTATTCTTTCTATTTTAGCTCCAATAGATTTTAAACGAGCTTCAATATTTTCGTATCCTCTATCAATTTGCTCAATATTATTAATAATACTCGTTCCTTTTGCTGATAAAGCTGCAATCAATAATGAAATTCCTGCACGAATATCTGGCGAAGTCATTTTAGTAGCTTTTAACATTGATTTAAAATCATGTCCTATAACTGTTGCTCTGTGTGGATCACATAAAATAACTTTAGCTCCCATATCAATTAATTTATCGACAAAAAACAAACGACTTTCAAACATTTTTTGATGAATCAATACAGTTCCTTTTGCTTGAGTTGCTAATACTAAAACAATACTTAGCAAATCTGGAGTAAAACCAGGCCAAGGAGCATCCGCTACTGTTAAGATTGAACCATCAATATAATTTTGAATCTCGTAACTATCTTGTGCTGGGATAAAAATATCATCACCTCTTTTTTCTAGCTGAATTCCTAGTTTTCTAAATACATTAGGTATTTGTCCTAAATTTTTCCAACTAACATCTTTAATTGTTAATTCTGAACGTGTCATTGCTGCAACACCAATCCAACTACCAATTTCAATCATGTCAGGTAATACTCTGTGTTCACAACCGCCTAAAGATTTTACTCCTTCAATAGTTAATAAATTAGAGCCTACTCCTGATATTTTTGCTCCCATTGAATTCAACATTTTAGATAATTGCTGAATATAAGGTTCACAAGCGGCATTATATATAGTCGTAGTTCCTTTTGCTAAAACAGCTGCCATTACAATATTTGCTGTTCCTGTTACCGATGCTTCATCTAATAACATATCAGTTCCTACTAAACCATTTTCGGCTTCTACACCGTAAAAGTATTCTTCTTTATTATATCTAAATTTCGCACCTAAATTAATAAAACCCTCAAAATGAGTATCTAAACGACGTCGACCTATTTTATCACCTCCTGGACGAGGAATATATCCTTTTCCAAAACGAGCTAATAAAGGACCTACAATCATTATAGAACCTCTTAAAGAGCTTCCATCTTTTTTAAATTTTGCTGATTCTAAATATTTTAAATTGATATTATCAGCTTGAAAACTATAAGAATTTGCTCCTAGTTTTTCAACTTTAACACCTAATTCACCTAAAATAAAAATCAGTTTATTTACATCAATAATATCAGGAATATTATTAATTGTTACTTTATCAGGAGTTAATAAAACTGCACATATAATTTGTAGTGCTTCATTTTTTGCTCCTTGAGGTGTAATTACGCCATTAAGTTTGTGACCTCCTTCTATTTTAAATGATGCCATTTTTTATTTTTTTCTATATTTATTATTAGTAGTATAATTTGATTTTGTCTTTGAAGAATTTTTACTTGTTGATTGTCCTTGACTACTACGTTTTCTTAGTAAATTTTTACTTTCTGATAATACTTCTTTCGACTCTCTTAAATCTATCTTTTTATCAGATAAATCATATAAATGCTTAAAAATAACAGCATCATCAACGGTATCTTTATTCCAATTTAAGTAACATTTTTTCATATGATTAGCAATGGTAAATACCAAAGCTTCTCTTTTTTCACCTTCTTCCCAAGTTAAGGCGATGTTAATCATTGTTTGGATATTATTTCCATAATAACGATATCTTGAAGCCGATTTTGGGTAATCCATTTTTTGAGGCTTCTCTGTTAATTCTTCTTTAGAAGGAATTTCATAAGGAGAATCAGCATCTAATTTAAAATCAGCAATAATATGTAACTGATCCCAAAGTTTGTGTTTAAAATCAGGAACATCACGTAAATGAGGTTGTAAATTTCCCATTACATCTACAATTGCTTTTGCCATTACATTACGCTCTTCTTTAGTTTCTAAAGCGATGCAATGATTTATTAATTTTTGTATATGTCTTCCATATTCTGGAATTATTAAGTGATCTCTTTCTGAATTGTATTCTAAATCAAACGTCATTTCTCTATATTTATGTATGCAAAATAGGTAATTATTACGAACAAATACGTTATCCGATTACCTTTAGTTTTGCAAATTGTAATAATAATTTCTTTTTACCTACAGTACCAAATTTAATCTCGGCTTTTCTGTTAGGTCCTTTCCCTTCTAATGCAATTACTTCACCAGTTCCAAAACGGTTATGCTCTACAAAATTACCAATATTAATTTCTCCTGAAAATAAATTGATTGGTATATTTAATTGAGGCTTTATTTTCAGTTTACTTTTTGAAGGTATTAAATTAGGCTTTTCTTTTTTAGATATAAATTCTTTTCGTTGTTTTTGTATTGGTTTTTCAAATCTTATTTTTCTAGAAAAATCATTTGTATCAAACAAATCATCATCCATAAATCGATTTTCTAGTCTTCCTGAAATTTTAGGTGATAAATACTCTACAAATTCAGGGGCGATTTCTTCTAAAAAACGACTAGGATCTCCATCTGTTAATTTTCCCCAACGATAACGAGTTTTTGCATATGTTAAATAAGCAACTTTTTCAGCTCTAGTTAATGCAACATAAAACAAACGACGTTCTTCTTCTAGTTCACTACGAGTATTCATACTCATTCCCGAAGGAAACAAACCTTCTTCTAAACCTACAATATATACATACGGATATTCTAATCCTTTTGATAAATGAATTGTCATTAATGAAACCATCGGTGTATCATCAGTTTCACTATCAAAATCTGTTGCCAATGCCACATCTTCTAAAAATATAGGTAACGATGCATCATCTCCTGTTTCAATTTTATCTGTAATAAAATCTTTTATACCATTTAATAATTCCTGAATATTTTCAACTTTATTTACACCTTCTTGTGTACCGTCTTTTTGTAAATCTTGAACTAGTTCAATTCGTTTTACGACTAAATCAGCAATTTCAAAAGCATTCATTTTTTGCGCTTCTATTTGAAAACGCTGAATCATTCTTGTAAAATTAGCTAATTTATTTTTAGTTCCTGCATTTATTTTTAAATCGATGGTATTTATATTTACCAAAATATCAAAGATTGATTTATTATAATGATCAGCAGCTATTGCTAATTTATCCATAGTAGTAGCTCCAATTCCTCTTGCTGGATAATTAATAATTCGCTTTAATGCTTCTTCATCATTCGGATTTATTAAAATACGTAAATATGATAATAAATCTTTTATTTCTTTTCGTTGATAAAAAGAGATTCCTCCGTAAATTTTATATTTGATATCTTTTTTACGCAAAGCATCTTCCATTGCTCTTGATTGCGCATTGGTTCTGTATAAAATAGCAAACGAATCATTTGTTAATTGATGCTCTTCTTTATTCTCTAAAATAGATTGTGCAACAAAACGACCTTCTTCACCATCAGAAATAGTACGCATTATTTTAATGCTTTCACCTGCATCATTTGCAGTCCAAACTTCCTTATCTAACTTTGTTTTATTTTTATCGATAACACTATTTGCAGCTTCTACAATATTATTTGTTGATCGATAATTTTGTTCTAGTTTAAAGGTTTTAACATCAGGATAATCTTTTTGAAAATTTAAAATATTATTGATGTTAGCTCCACGGAAACTATAAATACTTTGCGAATCGTCACCAACTACACAAATATTCTGAAAACGATCAGCCAAAGCTTTAACAATTAAATATTGTGAGTGATTTGTATCTTGATACTCATCAACCATAATATATTTAAAACGATTTTGATATTTAGCTAACACCTCAGGAAAACGGGTTAATAATTCATTTGTTCTTAACAACAAATCATCAAAATCCATTGCTCCAGCTTTGAAGCATCTATCAACATAAGCTTTATAAATATCACCTACTCTAGGTCTTCTAGCTTTTAAATCGGCTTCTTGTAATTCTGGATTCAAAGAATAAGCACGAACAGTTATTAAACTATTTTTAAAAGATGAAATTCTACTTAAAATTTGTTTTGGTTTATACTGTTCTTTATCAAGTTGCATTTCTTTAATAATACTTGATATTAAACGAACAGAATCTTGCGTATCATAAATTGTAAAATTAGAAGGATACCCTAAACGGTCTGATTCCGATCTTAAAATTCGAGAAAAAACAGAATGAAAAGTTCCCATCCATAAATTTTTAGCCTCACTAGTTCCAACAACTCCGCCAATACGTTCTTTCATTTCACGTGCTGCTTTGTTTGTAAATGTTAGCGATAAAATATTAAAAGAATCAATTCCTTGTTCCATTAAATGAGCAATACGATAAGTTAAAACTCGTGTTTTACCAGATCCTGCTCCTGCTATAATTATCATTGGGCCATCTTTTTGTAAAACGGCTGCTCTTTGTGGTTCGTTAAGTTGCTCTAAATAAGTATTCAATAGAAAAAGTTTGTAAGAATTTTGAATTTGGAAATTTAACCATTCTTTTAGGTTATATAAAGAATGTCGCTTATTTTTTTATTCAAAATTTTTAAGTGCCTTGAAAAAGTTCTAAAAATTAATATTATTTTTTAGATTGATAAAAAATTAATTTAAAATTTGGAGTGGCAATTTTAATAGGACTTGTATATTCGCATTATGGAAGATAAAATTATTGAAGGATTAGCATATGCATTACCCGCCATGGTAACGGGCGGAGTCGCTTATTTTATATTAGGAGCTTTTATGAAAAAAGACGATGATGTAATAAAATTTAATGCCTTAGTTGACAAAAAACGAGAAAGTTTACCTATAAAACTTCAAGCTTATGAACGTTTACTATTATTCTGTGAACGTATAAATCCTACAAAGTTATTAGTTAGAGTACCTCCTATCGGAAATGATACCAATAGTTACTTACAATTATTAATTGCTAATATTGAACAAGAGTATGAGCATAATATGGTACAACAATTATATGTATCCGAAGATAGTTGGAAAGCAACTGTAGCAGCAAAATTAACTATAATTTCGAAACTTCGAAAAACAGTTGAAACTTCGGAAACAGCAAAAGATTTACGAGAAAGTGTTTTAATTTATTATTCTCAAAATGAAAACCCAACACAAACTTCAATTGCATATTTAAAGCAAGAAGTAAAAAAGTTGATTTAATTACCTTATAAACGATATCAAAAAAAAACATCAATGAGCTTTTCATTGATGTTTTTTATCTTCTATAAATAATATTTTTATTTTACTTCCTCGTAATTATCATCCCAGTTTTGAGGATTTGCTTCTCCTAGTTTACCTACCGATTTAGCAACTAAAGTAGCAACTGTTGCATCACCTGTTACATTAATAACAGTTCTACACATATCTAAAGGTCTATCAACAGCAAAAATTAGAGCTAATCCGATAGCTAATTTATCCGCAGGAAAACCTACCGATTCTAATACAATTACTAACATCACCATACCAGCTCCTGGTACTGCTGCCGAACCTATTGATGCTAATAATGCTGTTAATATAATTGTTAATTGATCTCCAAAAGATAAATCAAAACTTAATGCTTGTGCTATAAATACAGCGGCTACAGCTTGATATAAACTTGTTCCATCCATATTAATGGTTGCTCCTACTGGCAATACAAAACTAGAAACTTCTTTATCAACTCCTACATGTTCTTCAACACGTTCCATTGTTACAGGTAAAGTTGCGGCACTTGAACTCGTAGAAAATGCTAATAATTGAGCAGGACTTATTTGTTTTAAAAACCAAATTGGATTCTTTTTTGTAAAGACACTTATTAAAACCATATAAAAGGCAACCATAATTAATAATCCTCCAATTACTGTAAAAGCATATTTCAATAATGCAAATAACAAATCAGGATCTTTAGATGATACAACTACTGTTGCTAATAATGCAAATACAGCATAAGGTGCTGATAACATAATTAAATCAACCATTTTTAAGACAGCTTCATTTAATGAGTCAAAAAAGTTTTTTAATGGTTTCGATTTTTTTTCTCCTATTAATAACATTGATATTCCTAAGAAAATAGTAAAGAAAATTACCTGTAACATTGATTTGTTACTTCCCATTGCTTTTATAGCATTATCAGGAACCATATCAACTAAAAACTGTAGAGGTCCACTTGATTTTTGTTTACTAGCTTCGGCTATTTTAGCTTGCACTCCTCCGCTATTTGCGTATGTTTCTGTTAATCTGGTAATAGTTTCTTCTGATATTCCATTTCCAGGTTGTACTATATTAACCAATGCTAAACCTATAGTAATAGCTACAACTGTAGTACCAATATAAATAACCATAGTACGTAATCCAATATTTTTAAATTTAGATATATCTTTTAAGTCAGATATTCCTTTTATCAAAGAAGCTATAATTAATGGTACTGCTATTAATTTTAATAGTTTGACAAAAATTGTACCTAGTGGTTTTATCCAATTACTTACAAAAGAAACACCTCCTTCTATAAATGTCATTCCTATTCCAAATAAGATACCTATAATCATTCCTATTAATATCTGCCAATGTAAAGCTAGTTTTTTCATTTATTGATTTATTTTTTTAAAAGCTGTAAGGTAAAATAAAAAATTAAAAAAATGTGACGTTTAATTCGTAACTTGTGTCTTAATTATTGATAACGTATTACTAATCTTATTAAAAATAAAAAAATGGCAGGAATTTTAGACTTATTAAACAGCGACTTAGGTAAATCAATTATATCAGGAGTAGCAGGATCAACAGGACAAGATACTAACAAAACAAATAATGTTTTAACAATGGCTTTACCTGTATTAATGAAAGCAATGCAACGTAACTCTTCTACACCAGAAGGTGCTCAAGGTTTAATGGGTGCTTTAAATAAACATGATGGTGGTATTTTAGATAATTTAGGTGGATTATTTGACGGTGGCGTAAATGCTGATGTTTTACAAGATGGTGGAAATATCTTAAAACATGTTTTAGGAAATAAACAACAAGGTGTAGAACAAGTTATAGGTCAAAAATCAGGAATGGATTCTAATGCTGTAGCTAGTATTTTAAAAACAGCAGCTCCTTTATTAATGGGACTTTTAGGAAAACAATCTCGTCAAAATAATATTGATAATTCAAATGATTTAGGAGGTATGTTATCAGGTTTACTTGGTGGTAATTCTTCGGATAAAGAACAAAATTTTTTAGAACAAATTTTAGACGCCGATGGGGATGGTAGTATTGTAGATGATGTTGCTGGTATGCTTTTAGGTGGTGATAACTCTCAAAGTTCTGGAGGAGGAATACTTGGAGGATTATTAGGAGGTATTTTTGGTAAAAAATAATTTACAATTTTTATATATCAAAAAGGGTAAACATTTGTTTACCCTTTTTCTTTTAATTACTTTTGCATTCATGAAAAAATTAAAACAACGTTGGGGTTTAAAAACTAATTGGGATGTAATTGCGGTTATAATCGTATTTTCTATTAATGGTTCATTTGCCTCTTGGGTTGCAAAGCCTATTACTGCTTTTTTAGGGCTATCTCCTGATACGACTTCACCATGGATTTATTGGCCTTTACGTATTTTACTTATTTTTCCTATTTATCAAACAACATTACCTTTAGTAGGATGGTTTTTTGGGCAGTTTAAATTCTTCTGGGCTTTTGAAAGGAAATTTTTAAGCCGTTTAGGTTTAGGTTTTCTTTTCAAAGATTAAACTTAAGATTATAAATAATTTTAAAGGATATAAAATAAATTTTTTAGAGCCTATTTAAATTTTATTCAATAATAAATATCTGAATGACATAGCCAAACTACTGTTCTTAATAATTTCACATATAGACCCAGACCCATCCCATAATAGGCAATAATAATTATTTTCTCACACAGAACTTAGGTCGTATTTTAATTATTTTTTATCAATAATAAAATGGCTTTACTATTGTGAACATTGGCAACCATAACCATTACATCTAAAACTAAAATAAACTCGTTTTTATGAGTTTATCAGAAAAAATGCGACGTTGTTTTATGTTTATACCTTTTTATTCTGTCAAAACCATTTATTTAATTTTTTAAAGAAACGAACTTAATTATCCTATCTATTACCCCTAAACTAGGGGATAAAATAAATTTTTACTACTATTAATTCACTTAATAATAAAATCAAAATAGTCTAAATCTGACTACTTAGAATAGTAGTAAATTTTTTAATATAAAATAAATAATAACAGCCTTTTAAATTAATTAAAATTTGTGGTGAGGATTTTTTTTATTTAGTTAAGTTTTAAGCAGTTTTTTTTAAGCAGTTTTAAGCAAAAAAAACCTCAATCTAAAAAGATTGAGGTTTTAAAAGAAAGGCAACGACCTACTCTCCCACCATTGGCAGTACCATCGGCGCAAATGGGCTTAACTTCTCTGTTCGGGATGGAAAGAGGTGAGCCCCATTGCGATAATCACCTTAAAATGTTTCAGTATATTTCAACTGTATAAGTTAACATATTGGTAAAAATTATATCGTAAATAATCAAAAGAGTTGGTGCTTGCGCCCTTTCGAGCGCAAGACTTCTACATAAGCCTATGGGTTATTAGTAATACTCGGCTATGACATTACTGCCTTTACACCTGTATCCTATCAACGTGGTAATCTTCCACGACCCTTTAAAGAAATCTCATCTTGTGGTGGGTTTCGCGCTTATATGCTTTCAGCGCTTATCCCTTCCCAACGTAGCTACTCTGCAATGCTCCTGGCGGAACAACAGATACACCAGAGGTTAGTTCAACTCGGTCCTCTCGTACTAAAGTCAAATCCACTCAAATTTCTAACGCCCACAGCAGATAGAGACCGAACTGTCTCACGACGTTCTGAACCCAGCTCGCGTGCCACTTTAATGGGCGAACAGCCCAACCCTTGGGACCTTCTCCAGCCCCAGGATGTGACGAGCCGACATCGAGGTGCCAAACCCCCCCGTCGATGTGAGCTCTTGGGGGAGATCAGCCTGTTATCCCCGGAGTACCTTTTATCCTTTGAGCGATGGCCCTTCCATGCGGAACCACCGGATCACTATGCTCTACTTTCGTACCTGATCGACCTGTATGTCTCTCAGTCAAGCTCCCTTATGCCATTGCACTCTACGCACGGTTACCAAACGTGCTGAGGGAACCTTTAGAAGCCTCCGTTACTCTTTTGGAGGCGACCACCCCAGTCAAACTACCCACCACGCACTGTTCTCATTGCTGAGTTAGATTCTAGATAAGCAAAGGGTGGTATTTCAAGGGTAACTCCACAACGCCTAGCGACGCCGCTTCATAGTCTCCCACCTATCCTACACATTACTTATCCAAAACCAATACGAAGCTATAGTAAAGGTTCACGGGGTCTTTTCGTCCCGCTGCGGGTAATCGGCATCTTCACCGATACTACAATTTCACCGAGCTCATGGCTGAGACAGTGTCCAGATCGTTGCACCATTCGTGCAGGTCGGAACTTACCCGACAAGGAATTTCGCTACCTTAGGACCGTTATAGTTACGGCCGCCGTTTACTGGGGCTTCATTTTATTGCTTCGCCGAAGCTAACAACTCCACTTAACCTTCCAGCACCGGGCAGGTGTCAGGCCTTATACATCATCTTTCAATTTAGCAAAGCCCTGTGTTTTTGATAAACAGTCGCCTGGACCTTTTCACTGCGGCCCATCCGAAGATGGGCGACCCTTCTCCCGAAGTTACGGGTCGATTTTGCCTAGTTCCTTAGCCATGAATCACTCGAGCACCTTAGAATTCTCATCCCAACTACCTGTGTCGGTTTACGGTACGGGTTCTCATAATCTGAAGCTTAGAGGTTTTTCTTGGAAGCCTTTAGGCACACTATCAACGCATCCGAAGATTTGTTGTACTATCACATTTCACCTAGATCTGCGGATTTGCCTACAGTTCTAATAGCTACATGTTTCAACGAACTATTCCGTCAGTTCGCGGTGCTTTCATTACTCCGTCACCCCATCGCAATTATAAGAAGTACAGGAATATTAACCTGTTATCCATCGACTACTCCCTTCGGATTCGCCTTAGGACCCGACTAACCCTCAGCTGATTAGCATCGCTGAGGAAACCTTAGTCTTTCGGTGAGGGGGTTTCTCGCCCCCTTTATCGTTACTTATGCCTACATTTTCTTTTCTATCCGCTCCAGCATCCCTTACAGAACACCTTCGGCGCAAATAGAATGCTCCCCTACCACTTATACAAAGTATAAATCCATAGCTTCGGTAATATGTTTATGCCCGATTATTATCCATGCAAAACCGCTCGACTAGTGAGCTGTTACGCACTCTTTAAATGAATGGCTGCTTCCAAGCCAACATCCTAGCTGTCTAAGCAGTTTCACCTCGTTAGTTCAACTTAACATATATTTGGGGACCTTAGCTGATGGTCTGGGTTCTTTCCC
>NZ_JBFCVV010000001.1:595000-925000 GCF_041053065.1 Tenacibaculum salmonis
GGTCCTTATTCTTACAGTACCGTCAAGGATGTACACGTACATCGGTTTCTTCCTGTATAAAAGCAGTTTACAACCCATAGGGCAGTCATCCTGCACGCGGCATGGCTGGTTCAGAGTTGCCTCCATTGACCAATATTCCTCACTGCTGCCTCCCGTAGGAGTCTGGTCCGTGTCTCAGTACCAGTGTGGGGGATAATCCTCTCAGACCCCCTACCTATCGTCGCCATGGTAAGCCATTACCTTACCATCTAGCTAATAGGACGCATAGTCATCTTGTACCCATAAATGTTTAATAGTGGTTCGATGCCGAATCACTACATTATGGAGTGTTAATCTTCATTTCTAAAGGCTATCCTCCTGTACAAGGCAGATTCTATACGCGTTACGCACCCGTTCGCCGGTCGTCAGCATAGCAAGCTACCTGTTACCCCTCGACTTGCATGTGTTAAGCCTGCCGCTAGCGTTCATCCTGAGCCAGGATCAAACTCTTCATTGTGTATTTTAAATAATATTAATGAATAAGTTTCAAAAGAATTTGTTCTAATTTAATAGAACGTGGTTATTCTACTCTTATTTACGCTGTCAATTTCAATATTTTCAATGAACCTAGTTCTCTTTAAAAAAACCAGAGACAAGAATAATCTTATCATTTTTTTGTAGAAACGTTAGAATCGAACTAACTGACATATTATTGTCATTTCCAAATTTCTTTAATCGTTGCGCTTTCTGAAAGCGGTTGCAAATATACATCCTTTTATTTGTTTTAAACAAGTTAAAATTAACTTATTTTTAAATAATTTCAAAAATGATATTTAAATGAACTAATCACACTAAATAATCTATCTAGTATGGACTACAAATATAAGACTCTTTTCTGTGTTTTTAAGCTTTTTTATTCATTATTTTTCAATTAAGTTAAATAACAACTGATTATCAATTGATTGTTTATTTTCTCTTTTTTAAAAAAACTCTAAATAATCAATAAAATAAAGAATTATAATAGTTTTGTACAAATGCCTAGCCCCGATTGAAGCAATTGTTTGAGCTCTTTTTTGTTTTTCTTTTCGAAAAAACAAAAAAAGCGAGTGCGGAAAGCGGGAAATTGCTTCTAATTATTTTTAATATCATATTATATATCAAAAAAAAACAGAAATTGATGACTTTATAATATTTCTATAAATCGTATCTCTTCGTTTCCTAGATTATCTATCACTGTAATTTTATGAGTTCCTTTTTTAGGAATAATTGCCTGTTGGTGATATTGAGTTGTATTTCCAATAAAAACATCATTTAAATACCAATATAAAATAGCATCTGCATTTGTATGCGCTACTTTTAATATTAAAGGATTTATTTTATTATTGACTCCTTTTGTTAATGATATCTTAGAACGGTATTTAGTAGGAAACACAAAATCCATCGTATTATTTTCTAATTTATTACAATCGCTTCTGTAATTAGGTAACACGCTATACTCCGCATTTTTTTGCTGATAATAATGCGCCATTAACGGAGGCAAAATAAACCATGTTTTAGTTTTTATGTTTGTGATTGACTCGCAATTAGAATTTACTTGGAATTTTTCAGAAACATCAACAGTTATTTGTTTGTGATATGGGCAAGACTTTGCTCTTACGCCATTTTTAGGAACTCGCTTTATAACAGATTTACAAATTGGTAAGGCTAAATATCCGCTTTTTTCACAAATATCTTCTTCAATTAATGCTTCAAAAGGTTCTAAAAACCAATCTGATTTTGGTAACACATCAAAAACATTAAATAATAATGAACCTGCACTTCCTACACCTGTTAAATCAGGTCTTCCTTCTCCGTCAGAATTACCAACCCAAATACCAACTGCATATTTTGGAGTAACTCCAATTGCCCACGCATCTTTGTTTCCAAAACTAGTTCCTGTTTTCCAAGCTATTTTTTGAGAAGAATCAAAATATTTCCAAGCCTGATCGGTAAAAGGTCGGTTAACTTCGGTCAATGTATTTAAAGTTGTAAAAGCAACGCCTGCATCAATATGTGTGTAATTTTCTTGAATACTTCCGAAACTAACTTTATCAGAATTTAAATAACTAGGCTCAATAAATTCATTTGAATAATAATTGTGTTTTGTAATTTCAAAATGATTTACAATATTCGCATAACTTGCAAATGTTTTACACAAATCCCATAGGCTAGCTTCCGCTCCTCCTAAAATTAATGATAATCCATAATAATCTGCCGATTTATCAATGTCATTAATATTATAAGTTTTTAAATCTGCTCTAAATTTTTCTAATCCGTACGTTTGCAACATGCGAACCGCAGGAATATTTAAAGAACGTGTTAACGCTTCATTAGCAGGAACTGCTCCGTCAAAAGTTAAATCGTAATTTTTTGGTGTGTAACCTGCAATTTCCGTAGGAACATCTGCAATTAATTGCGTTGGTAATATAGCACCCGACTGCAACATTTGTGCGTATAAAAAAGGTTTTAAAGTACTTCCTGTGCTTCTTGCCGAAATAACATTGTTTACATCTTTTTGATGCGCTTTATCTGTTGGCGAGTTTCCTACATAACTTAATACTTTTCTTGTAGCAACATCCAAAACTAATACAGACATATTATATACTTCATTTTGTTTTTGATGCTCGTAATGTTGTTTGACTAAAGTATTCACTTGCTTTTGTAAATGAATATCTAAAGAACTTTGTATATATTTTCCTTGATAATTTTTAGAAACTTCTTGTACAAAGTGCTTTGCTAAACTTGGTAATCTGTAAGGTTTTTCTGGTAAAGTTTCTTCTAAAGCTAATTCATAAGTAATAGCATCGATAATTTTTTGCTGATATAATTTTTTAAGTAATCTATTTCTTTTTTCTTTTAATTTCTGTTGATTTTTCCCTGGATAAATTAACGAAGGAGCATTTGGAAGTACTGCCAAAGTAGCTGTTTCTGCCCATGATAATTGATGTGGTTGTAATCCGAAATATCGCCAAGAAGCCATTTCTAAGCCAACTACATTTCCACCGAAAGGAGCGTGAGAGGCATATAATTTTATTATATTTTCTTTTGAATCTCTAAATTCTAATCGAGTTGCTAAAACGAGTTCTTTTATTTTCTCTAGATAAGACCTACTTTTATTTTTTCTTGATAATCGAATTACTTGTTGTGTAAGCGTACTTCCGCCCCTAATTACTCGTTTTGCTTTGATATTTTCAACAAATGCTTTTCCTATTGATATCGGGTTAAAACCAAAATGTTGATAAAAATGAGCATCTTCAAACTGCAAAATACAGATTTCAAATTTTTTAGGAACAGAATCTAATTCAGGAAATCGCCATTGTCCATCTTTTGCGATGACAGCACCTAATAATTCATTGTTTTTTGCCGTTACGACTGTTGATGTTGGTGTTAAAAATAATTGTTTCGGTAAACATGAATAGTAAATAACGATTAATATACCACTAATTATTATTTTTAATTTATACTGTTTTAAGAAGTTAAAAACTCTTTTCATGTAAGTTGAATCTATTTCAAAAGTATAAAGTTTTACTTTAAAATATCAAGGATAAGTAAGTTATATTTGTAGCTTATTAAAAATTATGAGTTTTACTTTACTTTCATCACCATTACAAGGCTTTACCGATTTTAGATTTAGAAATGCACAGCATAAATATTTCGGAGGTATTGATACTTATTACGCGCCATACATTAGATTGAATGGAAAAATGATTATAAAATCGAGTTATAAGCGTGATTTATTGCCCGAAAACAACGATACTTTAACCGTAATTCCACAGGTAATAACAAACGATCCTGATGAATTTTTATTTGTTGCAAAATATGTACAAAGCTTAGGCTATAAAGAATTAAACTGGAATTTAGGTTGCCCATATCCGATGGTTACAAAATCTGGAATGGGTTCTGGATTAATTTGTAACCCTGCCAAAATTGACGAAGTTTTACACAAAGCGCACAACGAATCTGATATTTTAGTTTCGATGAAAATGCGAATGGGTTATGAAAATAGTGAAGAAATTTTAAACTCCTTCCCTATTTTAGATAAATATCCTTTAAAAAATGTAGCCATTCATGCACGTATCGGAAAACAATTATACAAAGGCGGTGTTGATTTAGATGCTTTTCAAAAATGTATTGACGTTGCAAAACATCAATTATATTATAACGGAGATATTACTAGTGTTGCTGGTTTTAAAGCAATCCAAGAGCGTTTTCCTAGTATTAGTCATTTTATGATTGGGCGTGGTTTAATTGCTGATCCGTTTTTACCACAAATGATTAAAGACAATACAACCGAATACCCTGAAGATAGATGGCAACGTTTTGAAGCTTTTCATAATGAAATTTATCAACAATATGATGAAGCTTTATCAGGACCAACTCCTATAAAAATGAAAATGTTAGGTTTTTGGGAATATTTTTCAAAATCATTTGATAATCCGCAGAAAACCTACAAACAGATTAAAAAAGCTGGAAATCAGAAAAAATATCAAATAGCTGTAAAAGAAATTTTAAATAAAGAAAAACAGCTTTAATAGTTATTCTGTAATTACATTATAAAAAAAAGCTATTTCTTCAATTTAAGAAATAGCTTTTTTTATTATTTTTGATTAATTGACTAATTATTAAGCCAAAGTAATACGTACTTTTTTATTTTTCAAACGAGTATTATTTAATTCTTCAATTAATTTTTTCGCTTCACTTATAGGAACTGCGATAAAAGCACAATCTTGCTTTAATTCAATAACCCCTAATTGTTCTTTTGTTAAGTTTCCTTTTTTAAAGAATAATCCTGCAATATCTCCTTTTGATATTTTATCTTTTCTTCCTCCTGAAATAAATAAAGTTTCCCAATAATGAGGTTTTATTTTTTGTTTATGAGAAATATCTTCATTAGGAATATTTTTAAGAAAATCTGGTAAATTTTCTTTCTGCCATTTTAAAATATATGCTGTTCCTTTTGCATTTACTCTTGCAGTTCTACCATTTCTATGAGTAAATTCTTCAATTCTTTCTGGTAATTCGTAATGAATAATATATTTCATTTCAGGAATATCAATACCTCTTGCAGCCAAATCGGTTGCAATTAATACTTGACTTGTTCCATTTCTGAATTTTATTAACGAACGCTCACGATCTCTTTGCTCCATTCCTCCAGAAAAACAACTGTGTGCAATTTTATTTTTATCTAAAAATTCACTTACGTGATTAATACTATCTTTTAAATTACAAAAAATAATTCCTTGTTCATTTCCTACATGTTTTAACAAATCAAGTAACGTTTGATTTTTATTTTTTATAGGAGAAACAACAGTTTTTAAAGTTAATTGTCTTGATTTTTTTCCTGTTAAGTAATTTAATACAGTCGGTTTATTTAAACCTACAAATTGTGGAATTTCTGTTTCTTGTGTTGCAGAAGTTAAAATACGTTTTTTAAGATTTGGTAATTGATTGATAATTCCTCTCATTTCGTATTCAAAACCAACCTCTAATGATTTATCGAATTCATCTAAAATCAAAGTTTTGATACTCTCTTTAGAAAAACGCTCGTTTGCAAAGTGATCTAAAATTCTACCAGGTGTACCAATTAAAATACTTGGTATATGTTTTAATTCAATTTTATCTTTTGCCATTGCACGCCCACCGTAAACAGCATTTACTTTAAATCCTGTTCCCATTTCACGAATAACTTGTTCTATTTGAATAGCTAATTCTCTTGATGGAACTAAAATTAATACTTGAATATCTTTATTTTCTGGGTCTATTAATTTTAAAGCTGGTAATAAAAAACCTAAAGTTTTACCAGTTCCTGTTGGTGATAATATAACCGTGTTTGCATTTGTTTCTACTACTGAAATAGATTTTTTCTGCATTTCGTTTAACTCATAGATATTTAATTTTGCTAAAATATCTTCCTGTGTTTTTACTGTCATTGCCATAATATTTGAATATCTATGAAGTTTTTTATAAAATGCAAAGATAGGCAGTGTATCTTTATTTATCTTAAAAACACTCGTTATTAGTTACTAATAATATAAAAACATGACTATTTTTATCTATTTAAACAAATTCAATAAAAATTTTAGCTAGTAAAGTTATTAAATTAAATTATTTTAGCCTGAATTTTAAATTTTATTAATTTGTTAAATTACTATTCTTACAAACATACTGATTCTACACAATGGGTTACATTTGTCCATGGTGCTGGCGGAAGTAGTTCTATTTGGCACAAACAACTCCGAGATTTTAAAAAACACTTTAATGTTTTAATTTTAGATTTACGTGGTCATGGCGATAGTAAAACTATTATAAAAACACCGTTTAATAAAAAATATACTTTTGATGCTATTACAGAAGATATTGTAGAAGTTCTCGATTATTTACAAATTAAAGAATCGCATTTTGTAGGTATTTCTTTAGGAACTATTTTAATTAGAAATCTTGCCGAAAAAAAACCAGATTTAGTAAAAAGTATGATTATGGGTGGTGCTATTATCAAATTAAATTTACGTTCTCGTTTTTTAATTTTCACAGGAAACTTATGTAAATCCATTGTTCCTTATATGTTGTTATACAAGCTTTTTGCTTTTATAATTATGCCGAAAAAAAATCATAAAAAATCGCGCTCACTTTTTGTTAATGAAGCCAAAAAACTATATCAAAAAGAGTTTTTACGTTGGTTTAAATTAACTTCTGAAATAAATCCGTTACTACGTTTATTCAGAATGAACGACATTAAAATTCCTACTTTATATATTATGGGCGAAGAAGATCATTTATTTTTACCTTCTATAAAAACCATCGTAACAAAGCATGTTTCTGCGTCTTTAATTGTTATCGAAAAGTGTGGACACGTTGTAAATGTTGAAAACCCTACTATTTTTAACTCAAAAACTATTACGTATATTAATTCTATCGCATAAAAAAGTTATTTTATTAAAATTTTAATAAAAATAATTTGAAGCAATTTCCCGCTTTCCGCACTCGCTTTTTTTTGAAGAAAAATCAAAAAAAGAGCTCAAACAAATGCTTCAATCGGGGCTAGAAATTTTAACTCATAAAAAAACCTAGACAATTTAATATTGTTTAGGTTTTCTTATAATATTATGTATTTCAATCAAAAAAGATTAGTTAAATAATTCATTAACCTCATCTAATGTTAATAATTTAGATTCTGTTAAAACATCTGGTTCTCTACTTACGTATTGTTGAATTTTCATTTTAACTTCTCCTTGTACTCTTACATACTTGAAATAAATTGCATCTCCATTTGCTTTAATCTGATATCTACTACCTGTAGATTCTTCAAAACCTCTGGCAATAATTTGATGTAATTTAGCGGCATCATTATCTACATTTTTAAATGAAAAAGAAATATATTCATTTACAGTGTTATTAATATTCTTGTAAAATAAATTATAAGATTCATTACCTACTTTTTCTAGGTAAACAAACTCTACTTGTCCAACAACATCTATTTTTGTTTTTTCAACAAATTCAATTTGAGAATACGATGCAACAGAAAAAAATAACGTTGCCAAAAAAAATAATTTCTTCATAAATATTAAAGTTTTAAATTTTGCTAAATATATTTTATTATAATTAAATAATAACGTTTTATTAATTAAAAAATTATATTCTTATCTTTTTATATTTTATAAAACCATAATAATACGTAACAAAGACCATAATAAAGATAAATTATTTCTATTAAATCAACAGTACCTCAACATTTTATATTCTGATAACTTTATAATTACAAATCTTTTTTAAAATAAAAAGGATAACTTTCGTTATCCTTTTTATTTTACTGTTTTATTCTTTGGTATTAAATAGCATTTGCTCCTGCTTCAGCTACTGTATGATCATTCTCTACAGAACTACCACTTACACCTACTGCACCTATAACAGTACCGTTTGCATCTTTTACAGGTACACCTCCAGGAAATGTAATTAATCCGTTATTAGAATGTTCTATGTTATATAAAGGTTGTCCTGGTTGAGATAATTCACCAATAATTCCTGTATTCATATCAAAAAAACGAGCAGTTTTTGCTTTTTTAATTGAAATATCTAAAGAACCTAACCATGCACCGTCCATACGAGCAAAAGCAACTAAGTTTGCACCTGCATCAACAACTGCAATATTCATTTTTGTATCAATTTCTATTGATTTTGCTTTTGCTGCTGCTATAATATTTTCTGCTTGCGCTAATGTAATATTCATAATATTTTATTTTTATTGATTTATAATTTTATTTTTTTAAGTAATTCATTCTAAAAAACCTTGTTCTTTCATCCAAGTATCAGAATAAATTTTATTCATATAACGAGATCCGTGGTCTGGCAAAATAACAACTACAACACTATCTTTATCAAAAAAACCTTTATCGGCATATTGTTTAGTCGCTTGTAAAACGGCTCCTGAAGTATATCCACAAAATAAACCTTCTACTTTTACTAATTCTCTTGACTTAAGTGCTGCGGCTTTATCTGATACTTTTTCATAAATATCAATAACATCAAAATCGGTTGCCGTTGGAATTAAATTCTTTCCTAAACCTTCAATTTTATAAGGCGATATTTCTTTTTCATCAAACTCACCTGTTTCATGATATTTTTTCAAAACAGAACCTATCGCATCTACTCCTAAAATTTTTATCTTCGGATTTTTCTCTTTTAAATATTTACCTGTACCAGAAATTGTTCCTCCTGTCCCACTAGCAATAACAACATGTGTTACTTTACCTTTTGTTTGCTTCCAAACTTCAGGACCTGTACTTTTATAATGAGCTTCTATATTTAGTTCATTAAAATATTGATTGATATAAATAGAACCAGGATTTTCTTTATGTAATCTTTTTGCTACTTCATAATACGAACGAGGATCATCCGCAGGAACATTCGCAGGGCAAACATGTACCTCAGCTCCCATTGATTTTAACATATCAATTTTATCTTGTGATGATTTATCACTAACAGCCAAAAGACATTTATATCCTTTAATAACACTAATCATTGCTATTGAAAAACCTGTATTTCCAGAAGTTGTTTCAACAATAAGATCTCCTTTTTTTAAGATACCTTTTTTCTCAGCACTTTCAATAATGTGTAAAGCTATTCTATCTTTTGCTGAATGCCCAGGATTAAAAGCTTCTATTTTTGCGTAATATGTACCTAAAAGACCTTTTGTTATTTTATTTAACTTTATCATAGGGGTTTGCCCTATTAAATCTAAAATTGAATTGGTAATTCCTTTATGTCTATTCATCTTTATTCTAAAATAAGAAAGCGTCATTGTAAAAAACACGAATTTATCTTGATAAGATTACTTCATTCTTTTTACAATGATGCTTATTCAATAAAGAGCAAAAGTATAATTATTTTTCTAACTTATCCTCTAACATTAAAAAGAAGCTATATTCTTCTGCTGTTTCTTTTAATGCGTCAAACCTACCAGAAGCACCTCCATGTCCTGCTTCCATATTTGTATGTAAAAATAACATGTTGTCATTTGTTTTTACATCTCTAAGTTTGGCAATCCATTTTGCTGGTTCCCAATATTGTACCTGACTATCATGTAAACCTGTAGTAATTAACATGTTTGGATATGCCTTCGGAGCTACTTGGTCATAAGGAGAATATGATTTCATATAATCATAATATTCTTTATCATTTGGGTTTCCCCATTCGTCATATTCTCCAGTAGTTAAAGGAATTGTATCATCTAACATCGTAGAAATTACATCAACAAAAGGTACAGCAGCTATAATTCCGTTATATAATTCAGGATTCATATTAATAATTGCTCCCATTAATAAACCTCCAGCAGAACCTCCCATAGCATATAAATGTTTTGAAGAAGTATAATTATTATCGATTAAATACTTAGAACAATCTACAAAATCATTAAAAGTATTTTTCTTGTTTAACATTTTTCCATCTTCATACCACTCACGACCTAAATACTCGCTTCCTCTAATATGCGCCAAAGCATATACAAAACCTCTATCTAGTAAACTTAAACGAGTTGTTGAAAATCCATCAGAAATAGTATAACCGTAAGAACCATAAGCATACTGTAAAATAGGCGTGTCTTTTGTTAATTTGGTATCTTTATGATGTACAATCGATAAAGCAACCTTTTTACCATCACGAGCCGTTACCCAAATACGCTTACTTACATAATTATCTTTATCGAACTTACCTCCTAAAACTTCTTGTTCTTTTTTAAGTTCTTTAGATTTATCTTTCATATTAAAATCAATAACAGAACTTGGCGTTGTCATTGAATTATATGAATAACGAATTATATCGGTATCAAAATCTGGATTTCCGTGTACACCTGCCGAATAAGTTTCTTCATTAAAAGGCAAATAATAATCTTCTGTATTATCCCAACGTTTAATTCTAATTTTATTTAAACCGTTAGTTCTTTCTTCTAAAACTAAATAATCTTTAAAAATAGAAAAATCTTCAAATAAAGTATCTTCTCTATGTGGAATTACATCAACCCAGTTTTCTTTGGTTGTTTTATCTTCTGGAGTTTTCATCAACTTAAAGTTGGTTGCTCCGTCTTTATTTGTTTTGATATAAAAATGATCTTCGTAATGTGCGATATCGTATTCTAAATCACGCTCACGTGGTTGAATCATTCTAAAATCACCATTAGGATTATCAGCTTCTAAAATTTGATATTCGTTAGAAACCGTACTATACGACCCCATTACTAAGTATTTTTTAGATTTTGTTTTGGTTATAAAAGCACCAAAAGTTTCATCTTTTTCTTCAAAAACTAACACATCAGAAGCAACATCAGTTCCTAAAACATGTTTGTAAATCTGTGAGCTACGTAATGTTTCAGGATCTTTTTTAGTATAAAAGATTATTTTATTATCATTTGCCCAAACAGTACCACCAGTTGTGTTTTCTATTTTATCAGGATAAATTTCACCTGTTTCTAAATTTTTTATTCTGATAATATATTGACGACGACTTACGGTATCCGTCGCAAAAGTGGTTAATTTATTATCAGGAGAAATACTTAAACCACCTAATTGAAAATAATCATGTCCTTTAGCTTCATCATTGACATTAAATAAAATCTCTTCACTAGCCTCTAAAGTTTCTTTTTTACGACTGTGAATAGGATATTGCTGTCCTTTTTCATAGCGTGTAATATAAAAATAACCATTACTTTTATAAGGCACAGATTCATCATCTTCTTTAATACGCCCTTTCATTTCTTCAAATAACTGTGTCTGAAATTCTTTTGTATTTTCAGTACGTGCTTCGTAATAAGAATTTTCCTCTGTTAAATAATCATAAACTTTTTGAGTTTGTTCATCTTTAACCTCAGCATTTTTCTGAGCATCTGTTAAACGCATCCAAAAATAATCATCTGTACGTACATCTCCGTGTTTCTCTAATGTTTTAGATTGCTTATCAGCAATTGGAGCTTTTATATCTTTCTTCATTTCTTTAGTTTTGCAACTAACAAAAATAAGGCTAAAAGCTATAGCAGGGATCATAATTTTTTTCATTTTCTTTTAGATGTATTAAACTTGATTAAATTCCTTGTGAAAATACTATTTTTGCTTTATTATAAATCATAAATAAAAAACAAATGTTTGGAGATATTTCAGGAATGATGAGTAAAATAAAAGATGCTCAAAAAAAAGTAGAAGAAACTAAAAAAAGATTAAATACTGTTTTAGTTGATGAAGCAACTGCAAATGGAAGTTTAAAAATTACACTTACTGCAAATAATGAAATTAAATCAATTTCAATTCACGAATCTTTATTAGAAGATAAAGAAGAATTAGAAGATTATTTAATTTTAACTTTAAACAAAGCATTAAAAAAAGCAGGTGCAATTAACGAACACGAATTAGCCGTTGCTGCTCAAGACGGAATGCCAAACATTCCTGGAATGGATATGTTTAAATAAAAATGCTTTTACAACTAGATAATTATATGTTACCGTGCCTAAATAAAAAATTCTTCGGAGTTGATTGTTTAGGTTGCGGAATTCAGCGAGCTTTAAGTTTATTACTTCAAGGGAATTTTATAGGTGCTTTTAAAATGTATCCAGCTATTTACACATTGTTATTATTAGCAATAATTGTAATTTTAAACTTCTTTTTTAAACTTAAATACGCTCGAAAAGCAATACGTATTTTAGCTGTAATTAATGTACTTATTATTGTAGTAAGTTACGTTATGAAAATGAATAAACTATTCTAAAAAAATAAAAACTATGGAAAAACAAAATTTACCAAATGCTACAGTATCATTAGTTTTAGGAATTTGCTCGATTGTAACCTGTTGTTGTTACGGAGTTATCGGATTACCACTAGGTATTGCAGCCTATATTTTGGGAAATAAAGCAGTAAAACTAGATAATGAAAACCCTGATGAGTATGAAGGTGTTAAAAATGCAAATACAGCTAAAATACTAGGTATTATTGGTATTGTACTTAATATTTTATATTTGATTTGTATCATATATGTATTTTCATTAATTGGATGGGATGCTATAGGTAATGAAGAATTAATGATGGAAAGATTAAATGAATTACAAGATAGATAAAAGTAAAAAAAGCAATCAAATTTTTTGATTGCTTTTTTTATAATAGATATTAAATAAGTTTTGTTTTTACAAACAGTTATTAAGTGCTTTATCTTTAACAGTACATTCTAAAAAAGCATCAGGACCGATACCAACATAAGTATCTCCTTCTATAACTTTACCTGCTAAAATATTTTGATACCAGTTCATCCAAGGATAACTATAATCACCTTCATGATTTTCTGCAGAATGTACCCCACCACTAGGTACATTTGTACCTAAATCGGTAAAATAACTTCTTTGTTCTATCATGGTATGTAACCATTCGCGTATAAACACCCCTGGATCATTATCTTTTTGATCTTTTATACTTTCTTCTATATTTCCATTATATCTAATAGTTACATAAGAAACTTTAAGATCTCCTAACTGAGGGTTATACCAACCTATTCCTTTATAATCACCTAAATCACAATCAGCATCTTTTCTATTAAAAAAACTTAAGATTAAATCATAATCTCCAGGATTTATATCTGTTATGTGTGGATTAACTACATCTGGAGTTGCAAGAGGACCAGAATTACCTCCTGACAAAGTAAGATTAGATATATATCTTTTATCAAAATCCCAACTAATAGTATTATAAGAATCTGGTTCTACAAAGTTTTGAAATTGCCATTTTAAAAAATCGAATCCCATATCAAGCTCTGCTTCTGTATATTCTGATGAACAAGAACCATTTGGCATTACAGCTTTCTTTATTCCTAAAAATAAAACCTTCCATTTTTTTGCTTTTTTATGATGAGTTTCATCAAGAGAAACAACCATTTCTTCTTCTTCAGTTACAACAATCGGAGTTCTTAAATATTTAATAGCAGTATTTAAACCAACACCAATTAAATGGTCTCCAGCAGAAACTTCTATTCTCGATGGTGTATTTTTACCTGTATAAACACCATCTAAATATATTGCTGCACCATCCTCAAGAGAAGTTACACCTACATTACCAGTACCAGGAATATCATCTATTGGTACTAAAACTATAGGAGGTTCCCCTCCTGGTATGTCAACTAAATCTGGGGTTTCATCATCTTTAGAGCTACAATTACTAAATAACATTGCTATTAAAAAAAAGCAAGTATACATTTTTAAATTAAGTTTTGTTAATTTCATTTTCATTTAAATTAAGGGGGTTCTTTTATTTTTACTTCTAGTTATGTAATTATTTATACTTAAATTGTGTACCTTTTATTGATATATAATCGTAAAATTATTGTTTACTTTATTAAAAACCTATTAATTTTATCTATTGAACATAATTTATAACAAAAAAAGTAAAATAACTATTTTACAAGATATAATTAATGATTTTAAATAAAAACAAAATTCCAATAGCCTTTTCTATTATTCAATTATTAAGTTTTATTTTATATTATATTTTTGATACTCCTGCACACGCTCATACTATGATATCTGTAGAAACATTCTTTTTTATAATAGCAAATATGGTTTTGTTAGTACTATTTTTAGTGTTTTTTTTCATTAAGGAAAAAGATAAAATTAGTATTTGGGTTGTTCCTTTTTTCTTGCTTATATTTAATTTATATCAAACTACAAAATGATTAAAAAACAGACAATAAATTAAAATTACGCTATCAAATTTTAACTAATATTACTCCAAAGTCCGCTTGTTTTTTGTATTTGAGAATACACTTTTAATAGACTAGCATTTTTAGGATTAGAAAAACTAGCATCTTCTTCTAACACATTAATTGCCGTTTGGCGGGCTTTTTGTAAAATAGCAGTATCTTTTACTACGTCGGCAATTTTAAGATTTAGTACACCACTTTGTTGCGTTCCCATAATATTTCCAGGACCACGAAGTTTTAAATCTACCTCAGCTATTTTAAAACCATCAGTAGTATCAACCATGGTTTGTAATCTTGTTTTACTATCGGATGACAATTTAAAGCTCGATAATAAAATACAATAACTTTGTGATGCTCCACGTCCAACTCTACCTCGTAATTGATGTAATTGACTCAAACCAAAACGCTCGGCACTTTCAATAACCATTACTGATGCATTTGGTACATTTACACCAACTTCAATTACCGTAGTTGCTACCATTATTTGAGTTTCACCTTTTATAAAACGATTCATTTCAAATTCTTTATCCGCAGGTTTCATTTTTCCATGTACAATACTTATTTGATATTTTGGCGATGGAAAATCTCTCGAAATACTCTCGTAACCATCCATTAAATCTTTATAATCCATCGCTTCAGATTCTTCAATTAACGGATACACCACATATGCCTGACGACCTTTATCTATTTCATCTTTTAAAAACTTAAAAACAGATAAACGATTGCTATCATAACGATGTACAGTTTTAATTTCCTTACGTCCTGGAGGTAATTCATCAATAACAGAAATATCTAAATCACCATAAACCGACATTGCTAAAGTTCGTGGAATTGGCGTTGCAGTCATTACCAAAACGTGTGGCGGAACAGACTTTTGAACAATAATAGTAGGAAGAATTTTTAAAGTAGCAATAATTCTTGCAATTGTTTTTTCTAATGTATTTATTATTTGATTTTCATTTAAACGAACAACTTTATAACCAAATGCTGTTAAAACTTCAGTACGCAAATTAATTGCTTCTTGCTGTGCTTCGGTTGTATGATATTTTCCATTAACTTCTATAATCAGTTTTTTTTCTAGACAGATAAAATCAATCAGAAACTCATCAATAATATAATATCTTATAAATTTAGATGTAGTTGATATCGTACTTAAAACATCCCATAAAATTCTTTCTTCTTTAGATGTTTTATTTTTACGTTTTAAAGCTATTTCTTTATGTAATTTATATGCTTTCGGATGTTCAGTTTTATATTTTTCAAGAAGAATTACTCCTTTTTTATCAAGAGGTGCTGGCGCTTGATTTTTCTGCCATAATTTAGAACGTTGTGCAACTCCAAAACGATGTTGCTCATCAATAATAGCTAATCCTAAGTTTCTAAAACGGACTTTATCTTCTAAAACTGCATGTGTTCCTACTAAAATATGTACCGATGCATCTTCTAAACCTGTATGAATTTCACGTCTTTTTTTAATTCGAGTTGAACCTGTTAATAATTCAACTTTGATAGTTGTTCCTTCTAATAACTCAACAATTCCGTTATAATGCTGAATTGCTAAAATTTCGGTTGGTGCCATAATAGTTGCCTGATACCCATTACCAATAGCAATTAACATACTTAATAATGCCACAATTGTTTTACCCGAACCTACATCGCCTTGTAATAAACGGTTCATATGCGCAGTAGAGCCTATATCTTTTCTGATTTCTTTTAAAACTCTTTTCTGTGTGTTGGTTAATTCGAAAGGTAAATGATTCGTATAAAAATCGGTAAAATATTCGCCTACTTTTTCAAAAACATAGCCTTTTATTTTTGATTTTCTGATGAGTTTTTTCTGTAATAATTGAATTTGAATAAAAAATAACTCTTCAAATTTTAATCGATATTGTGCTTTTGCTAATAATTCTTGACTTTTAGGAAAATGAATATTAAATAATGATTCTTTTTTATCTAATAATTGATGTTCTTTTAAAAGATAATCAGGAAGTGTTTCTTCTATGATATCAAAAAATTGTTCAAATAAATTCTGAATAAATCCTCGAAGTATTTTATTCGTAATTCCTTTATTAGCTAATTTTTCTGTAGCTGGATATACAGGTTGCATTGCCGTTTGAGGCTTGCTTTTATATTCTTTTACAGTTTCCATTTCTGGATGTGGCATATTTGCAACACCATTATACCAATTTAATTTTCCATAAATCACATACGGAACATCTGTTTTTAAACTATTTTTTATCCATTTAGCACCTTTAAACCATACTAAATCTAAAAAACCTGTTCCATCAGAAAAAGTAGCTACTAGCCTACTTCCTCTTTGTTGAGTTATTTCTTTAACTGCTGTTATCTTACCAACCACCTGAACTTCAGCAGTATTTTGAGTTAATTCATTAATTGTATAAAACTGAGTTTTATCAATATAACGAAACGGAAAAAGATGTAGAATATCATTACAGCTTTTAATCCCTAACTCGGTAAACAACAATTCTGCTCTAGCTACACTAACGCCTTTTATATATGTTATTGGATGATTTAAATTCATTAAATACGAAAATACAAAAAGACATTAAAATCCACTATCTTTGTACCCATAAATTCACCAAATGAGATTACATAGAAATTTAGTTTACGCAGTTATTGATAGTTTACGTGACGTTTTTAATGATGACGTATATGCAGATAAAGCTGTTGAAAAAGCTTTAAAAAGAGATAAAAGATGGGGAGCACGTGACAGAAAATTTGTTGCTGAAACTATCTATGACATCGTACGCTGGAAACGTTTATACGCTGAAATTGCGGATGTAAAAACTCCATATTCAAGACCCGATTTATGGCGTTTATTAGTAGTATGGTGTGTGTTAAAAGGAATTAAATTACCTGATTGGAATCAGATTGAAGAAACACCAACTAGAAGAATTAAAGGAAAATTTGATGAACTTTCTCAAATTAGAAAATACAGAGAATCTATTCCTGATTGGATTGATGAATTAGGTGTTAAAGAATTAGGTGAAACTGTTTGGACTAAAGAAATGGCAGCTTTAAACAAAAGAGCTGATGTTATTTTACGTACAAATACATTAAATGTAACAAAAGAACATTTACAAAAAGATTTACAACAAGAAGGTATTGAAACTGAATTTGTAAACGGTTGTGACGATGCTCTACGTTTAGTAGAACGTGCTAATGTTTTTAAAACAGAAGCATTTCATAAAGGATTTTTTGAAGTACAAGATGCTTCTTCTCAATTAGTAGCAGCTTATTTAGATGTTGCTCCTGGTATGAAAGTAATTGATACTTGTGCTGGTGCAGGTGGTAAAACATTGCATTTAGCTGCTTTAATGAAAAATAAAGGACAAATTGTAGCCATGGATATTTACGAAAGTAAATTACGTAAATTAAAAGTTAGAGCACGTAGAAATGGTATTAGTAATATCGATTTAAAAGTTATAGATTCTACCAAAGTAATTAAAAAATTATACGGTAAAGCTGATAGAGTTTTAATTGATGCTCCTTGTTCTGGTTTAGGTGTTTTACGTAGAAATCCTGATAGTAAATGGAAGTTACAGCCTGAATTCATCGATAATATTAAAGAAATTCAGCAAGATGTTTTACAAAGATACTCAAGGATGGTTAAACCAGGTGGTAAATTAGTATACGCTACATGTTCTGTTTTACCTTCTGAAAATCAAGAACAAGTTGAAATATTTTTAGCATCTGAAGATGGTAAAGATTTTACCTTAGTTAAAGATTATAAAGTATTGGCTCATGAATTTGGGTTCGATGGTTTTTATATGGCTCAATTAGTCAAAAAATAATAACTATTAAATGAAATTAAAAAGCTCGGAATTTAAAAATTCCGAGCTTTTTTTATCAACTATTAAAAACTAAAAAATCACTAAACATTATGATTCTATAATATATGACGGTTTTGACTATTAATCGTTACAAAATAAAATGAGTTTAACGTTTTTTTATGTTTTTTTTGTTTGACACTTATTTAACTATTAATTTTTGCCCTAAAAATATAGTATTATCCTTTAACTTATTTAGTGTTTTCAATTTATCTATAGATAATTTATAATGTATAGAAATACCATATAAAGTTTCACTCTCTGTTACAATATGATATTTATTAGTTACTTTATTTTCACTTTTAATATCAGTATCTTTTTCAATAATCAATGCAAAACGTTTTTCGTATTGCTTATTTAAAACAGCTTTGGTTTGAGTTTGAGGTTTTTTAGTATTAATTTTTGTTTTCTTATTAAAAAAAGCAATTTTTTCTGCTTCACTTTGCCCATATCCAATTACAATTTCTTGACCAATTTTTAATGTATCAAAATTAGTCATGCTATTTAACCTATATAATCTTGATAATTTCAAATCATACTTTCTTGAAATCACACTTAATGTTTCTCCTTTTTTTACTGTGTGAGTAATTGTTGAATCAAATTTTTGTTTTTCTAGAGGCTTTATTAGAGCAGGTTTTCTAGGGTATGTTCTAGAAATAGTTCCTGTAATTAAGTTCATATAAGCTGGTTTATCATCTAAAGAAACAATATCCCAACCAGCTGGTAATTTTTTATCTTGTGAAAAACTATATAATCCTATTGATAATAAAAGTGCTACAGTAATTTCCTTTTTCATTTTTTTATTTTTTTAAAGCTACAATTTCCGTTATTTTCATATTTATTTAACTACGTTCACCTAGTGCATCAATTTTTATCTTTGGTAATTCTAACTTGTATTTAACAACAATTGACCTTATTAAAAAAACAACAAATGTAGGTACTACAAATTGAAGGTCTTTATTTATATTAAATTCTGCTAAAATAAGATACACTACTCCACCTGCTAAACAAGCCAAAGCATAAATTTCTTTTTTAAATATTAAAGGAACTTTTCGAGTGAGTACATCTCTAAGTACACCACCAAAAACAGCCGAAACCATTCCCATAATTAACGCTACAAAAGGATGTAAATCATAAGCTAAGCCTTTTTCTAAGCCTAACAAAGTAAATACACTAATACCAATTGTATCAAACAAAAACATTGTTTTACGAAATGGTGCTATTTTACTTCTGAACAAAAAAGTAAAACCAACAGCAGTTAAAATTGTCCAAATATAATTAAGATCACTAATCCAATTTATAGGGTGTGCATTAATTAAAACATCTCGTATCATACCACCACCTACGGCAGTAACAAAGGCAATAATAATAACTCCAAATACATCAAATTTTTTTTTAATTGCAACTAATGCACCACTAATGGCAAATGCAAATGTTCCTGCAATATCAAGGGCGTAGATAATATTCACTTAGATATTTATTTCTGAAAATTTTATTTGTAATGTTCTTTCAACGTCTTTAATATTATTTCTTTCGTTATTTAAAATTAATACTAATGAAACGCCTTTTTTACCTGCTCTTGCAGTTCTTCCACTTCTGTGTGTGTAATATTCTAATTGCTCTGGTAATTGATGATGTACTACAAATCCTAAACCTTTTACATCAATACCTCTTGCTGCAACATCGGTAGAAACTAAAATTTGAAGACTTTCATTTTTAAAAGCACGCATTACTTTCTCACGATCTCTTTGTTGCATATCACCTTCTAAAGCTTCTACAGAAAAACCTTCTTCTTTTAATTCTCTAGTTATTTTTTGAGCTCCAGCTTTTGTTCTTGCAAAAATAATTCCTCTTTCAGCATCTCTTTTTTCTAAAAACTTTATAATTACATCTACTTTTTCAGGAATCGTAGTTTGTATAAACTGATGTGTAATATTTGCATTTACCAAAGTATTTTTATTCACCTCAACTTGTTTTGCTGATGAATCCATGTATTTTTTGATGATATTTCTTATCTCTTCTGGCATTGTTGCAGAAAACAACCAAGTTTTTCTAGTTCCTGAAGTATATTTTAAAATACGATTTAAATCTAATTTGAAACCCATACTTAGCATTTCATCTGCTTCATCAAGTACTAAAGTTTGAATATCTTTTAAATTTACTTCACCTCTTTCTATCAAATCGATTAAACGACCTGGAGTAGCAACAATTACGTGCGTTGTTCTTTTTAAATTATTTATTTGACGATCAATTTTTTCTCCACCGTAAACAGCTTCTATAAAAATTTTATCATCTACATATTTTGTAAACTTAAAAAGTTGTTTTTTTATTTGCTGAACCAATTCTCTTGTTGGCGATAAAATTAATGCTTGAACAGTATCTTTTGATGCATCTATTTTATGTAAAACAGGCAATCCATATGCAGCAGTTTTACCAGTACCTGTTTGTGCTAATCCAATAAAATCAGCATTATTTTGCAATAAATAAGGTATTGCTGTTTCTTGTACTTCGGTAGGTTTTGTAATTCCTAATTCCTTAAGTCCTTGAACATATTCTTTTTGTACTCCTAACCCTGTAAATGTTGTCATTATTTCTATATATAATGTGCAAATATATTGCTTATTTTTTTCCTAAAAGTAAGTTTGTTACTTCTTTAGTTATTCTTTTTGGTTTTTGTGTCGCTGCATCTAACAAGCAGAAAGATGTTTGTGATTTCACTAATAAATCCGAACCTTTATGCATTTCAAAATGACGAATAGAGCGTATTCCTTCTGTTTCACCAACCCATGTTTTCACTGTTATTTCATCACCTAAAACTCCTTGTTTTTTATAATCTATTTCATGTCGAATTACAAACCAAACATAATCTGGTTTAGGAACATCTTTTATTAATAATAACCAATGTGCTGTAGATACTTCTTGCATCCATTGCACATATACCACATTATTTACATGTTGGTATTCATCAATTTCGCTACGTGTAACGATATATTTTTTTTCGTAAAAATTCATACCACAAAATTACACGAATGATGTTAATTATTACTTAAATATACCGCTGATTTTATTACAATAACATAATATTACGGATATTCGGATCTTTAAAATAATCTATGAATAAAACAACAAGCAATTTTGGAACCGAAAAAATAAGTAAGCTATTATTAAAACAAGCAATACCAGCTTCTATAGGAATTTTGGTGATGTCATTAAATATGATTGTTGATACTATTTTTGTTGGTCGTTGGATTAGTGTAATGGCTATTGCGGCTATTACTGTCGTTTTACCGATTGCTTTTTTAATTTCATCTATAGGAATGGGAATTGGTATTGGAGGGAGCTCTATTATTTCTAGGTCTTTAGGAAAAGGTAATACTTTAAAAGCTTTTAAAGTTCTTGGAAATCAAATTACTTTAACAGTTGGTTTGTCTGTATTATTTGTTGGGATGGGAACTTTTTTTTGTTTTTCTATTTTACAATTATTTGGTGCAAAAGGAAGTATTGTAATTCCTGCTACAGAATATTTTCGAGTTATTATCTGGGGAGTTCCTTTCTTAGCTTTTGCCATGATGGGAAACCCTGTTATTAGAGCTGTTGGAAAACCAAATTACGCAATGTTTACCATGATATTACCTGCAATAGCTAATATTTTATTAGATGTTATTTTTATAAAATTTCTAAATTTAGGAATGTTTGGAGCAGGATTAGCAACTTCTATTTCATACGGAGTAAGTGGACTTTTTATTTTATGGTTCTTTTTATCAAAAAATACCGACTTAAAAATTATTCCGAAATATTTTCAGATTGATTTATCTATTTTAAAAGAAATTATTTCACTCGGAGGAATTACAATTATTAGACAAGGAACTATCAGTATTTTAATTATCATATTAAACTATACATTGTTTAAATATGGTGGAGAAATATCTATTGCCGTTTACGGAATTATAAATAGAATAATGTTATTTGCCTTATTTCCTGTACTCGGAGTTACTCAGGGATTTTTACCCATTGCAGGTTATAATTACGGAGCAAATGATTCAAAAAGAGTCAAAGAATCTATAAAAACAGCCATTTTATTCGGTACAGTAATCGCTACATTTATTTTTATTGTAATTATGGTATTTCCTACGGAGTTAATAAGTCTTTTTACTGATGATAAAAAACTTATAAATCTTACTTCGGATGCTTTAATTATCGCATTTTTGGCAACTCCTGTAATTACCACACAATTAATTGGTTCTGCTTATTTTCAGGCTGCTGGAAAAGCATTGCCAGCATTACTACTAACACTTTTAAAACAAGGTTTTTTATTAATTCCGTTAGTTTATATTTTACCTAAATTTTATGGAATAGATGGTGTTTGGATGTCTTTTCCTATTGCCGATTTTTTAGCAACCTTAGTTACTTTTTTATACTTAAACAGAGAAATTAAGCGTAGTTTAAATTAAACTTTCGCCATTTAAATTGGTGGTTAAAATCTCACTCATAAAATCAAAAAAAGGTCGTAGAGCTTTATAAGATGTATTTATTTCTGATAAAAAATCTTTAGATAATACTTCTTTATCCGTAAAATTACGAACGGCTATAAATCCTTTTTTTCGTAATAAATCGATATCAGGATGATTTTTATCAAATCCTCTTGGTGCAGATTTTAATTCAGCACCTTCAAATTTGTTTCCGAAATTTTTAACAAACTCAGAATTATTTAAAATAGCTCTAAATTCAGAAGCATCCATTTCAATTTCTTTTCTAATACGAAGTAAATCTTCTTTATTAGGTTCCCAAAAACCACCTGCTAAAAAACTTTCGCCTCCTGGACGAATTCTTAAATAATAACCGCCTCTTAAATGATTTCCTTTTCGAGAAAATGAACCCGCAAAATGTGGTTGATATGGCGTTTTATCTTTTGAAAAACGAACATCTCTATAAATACGAAACAACTTAAATTTATCAATACTATCGGCTAATTCTAAGTCGGCTCTTATATGTCCATAAAAATCTTTGGCTTTATTTTGAACCTCAGCAAAAGTTGTTTTTTGCTCGGCAAACCAATCACGATTATTATTCTCTTTTAAGTCTTTTAAAAATTGTAGTGTTGATTTTTCTAATTGCATCTGTATTTTTTATTCTTGATAATTTAATTGAAAGGTACAAAAAAACGCTGTAGAAAATTCTACAACGTTTGCTTTGTTTTTTATTTTGCGTTAGGGATTGAACGGCTTGTTTGAGCTCTTTTTTATTTTTCTTAAAAAAATAAAAAAAGCGAGTAGTGAAAGCCCGCCCGAACGCCCTAATAAATATATTAAACGTTAAATCTGAAATTCATAATATCACCGTCTTGCACGATATATTCTTTTCCTTCTACGCCTAATTTACCTGCTTCTTTTACTTTTTGCTCACCTCCTAAGGTAGTATAATCTTCATACTTTGTTACCTCAGCACGAATAAATCCTTTTTCAAAATCGGTATGAATAACCCCAGCAGCTTGTGGTGCAGTATCTCCAATATTAATAGTCCAAGCTCTTACTTCTTTTACACCTACGGTAAAATAAGTTTGTAAGTTTAATAATTTATAAGCAGCTCTAATTAAAACAGCTGAACCAGCTTCTGTTAAACCTATATCGGCTAAAAACATTTCACGTTCTTCGTAATCGTCTAATTCAGTAATATCAGCTTCAGTACCTACCGCCAATACAATTACTTCTGCATTTTCATCTTTTACCGCTTCTCTTACTTTAGTAACATAATCGTTACCGTTTACAGCCGCACCTTCGTCAACATTACAAACATATAATACAGGTTTTGATGTAATAAATTGTAATGTATCAACAATTTCTTGATCTTTTTCTGAAAAATCAATTGCTCTTACTGAAACACCTTGTAATAAAGTTTCTTCAACTTTTAATAAAATTTCTAATTCTATTTGAGCTTCTTTATTACCAGTTTTAGCCGTTCTTTTTACACGCTCTAAACGTTTTTGAACAGTTTCTAAATCTTTTAATTGTAACTCAATATCGATAGTTTCTTTATCTCTAATAGGATCTACAGAAGCATCAACATGAATAATATTATCATTGTCAAAACAACGTAATACGTGAATAATAGCGTCTGTTTCTCTAATATTTGCTAAAAACTGATTACCTAAACCTTCTCCTTTACTTGCTCCTTTTACTAAACCAGCAATATCAACAATCTCAACAGTTGCAGGCATTACTCTTTCAGGGTTTACCATACCTTCTAGAACCTGAATTCTTTTATCTGGTACATTTACAACACCAACATTTGGCTCAATAGTACAAAACGGAAAGTTTGCACTTTGCGCTTTTGCATTTGATAAACAATTAAATAATGTTGATTTTCCTACATTTGGTAACCCTACAATTCCTGCTTTCATTCTATGTATTTATTGAAAATTTGCGTTTGCAAATATACTTGTTTGCTTTTAATTTTAAATGTTTATTTTGTACTGTTTACATTTTATTAAAAAAAGTATTTTATTTATAAAAAATCACTTTACAAAAAATGTAAAGTGATTTTTACTATATGTAATATTTTAAAAAAATATTATTGATTATTTCTTTTAGAAGCTAATAATGTATTTTTTAATAACATTGCTATTGTCATTGGACCAACTCCTCCCGGAACAGGTGTTATAAAAGCTGATTTTGGAGCAACTTCATTAAAATCAACATCACCAACTAAACGGAAACCATTTTTCTTAGATGAATCGGCAATACGAGTAATACCTACATCAATAACAGTTACATCTTCTTTAACCATATCTGCTTTTAAAAATTCAGGAATTCCTATTGCAGCGATAATAATATCAGCCTGTAATGTAATTTCTTTTAAGTTTGTTGTTCTACTATGTGTTAAAGTTACAGTAGCATTTCCAACTTTTCTTTTTTGCCCTAATAAAATACTCATTGGGCTACCAACAATATGACTACGACCAATAACCACTACGTGTTTACCAGAAGTTTCTACTTTATAACGGTCTAATAATTCTAAAATACCATAAGGTGTTGCCGAAATAAAAGTTGGTAAATTTAATGCCATTTTACCAACATTCATTGGATGAAAACCATCAACATCTTTGTCGGGGTTTATTGCCATTAAAACCTTTTGTTCATTAATATGACTAGGTAAAGGTAATTGTACTATAAAACCATCAATATCATTATCAATGTTTAATATAGCTATTTCATTTAATAATTCTTTTTCAGTGGTACTTTCAGGCAATCTAATTAAAGATGATTCAAAACCTACTCTATCACAAGCTTTTACTTTTGCATTAACGTAGGTTAAACTTGCACCATCATTACCAACTATAACAGCTGCTAAATGAGGTGTTTTTTTATCCTGATTTTTTAAATCTAATACATCAATAGCAATTTCTTCTTTAATATCTGCTGATGTTTTTTTACCGTCTAGTAAAATCATTTTGTACTGTGTTGTTGTTAATAATTATATGTAAAGAAAAAGAGAAGCAAAAGCTTCTCTTTGTTGCTATTTCATGTTTTGCATCATTTGCATCATTTTTTTTCCGCCACCGCCTTGCATCATCTTCATCATTTTACTCATTTGATTGAATTGCTTCATCAACTGATTAATTTCTTGTATTGATGTACCAGAACCTTTTGCAATTCGTTTTTTACGATTTGCATCAATAGAAGCAGGATTACTTCTTTCAAACGGAGTCATCGATTGTATAATAGCTTCAATACCTGTAAAAGCGCCTTCATCAATTTCAACATCTTTTAAGGCTTTACCAGCACCAGGAATCATTCCTACTAAATCTTTCATGCTACCCATCTTTTTGATTTGTTGAATTTGACTTAAAAAGTCATCAAAACCAAATTGATCTTTTGCAATTTTTTTCTGAAGTTTCCTAGCTTCATCTTCATCATATTGTTCTTGGGCACGTTCTACTAATGAGATAACATCTCCCATTCCTAAAATACGATCTGCCATACGATCTGGGTGAAAAATATCAATTGCATCCATCTTTTCACCAGTACCAATAAACTTAATAGGTTTATTTACAACTGATTTAATAGATAATGCAGCTCCACCACGTGTATCACCATCTAATTTGGTAAGTACAACACCGTCAAAATTTAAAATATCATTAAAAGCCTTTGCCGTATTTACGGCATCTTGACCCGTCATAGAATCTACAACAAATAATGTTTCTTGAGGATTTATAGCTTTATGAATGTTTGAAATTTCATCCATCATTTCCTGATCAACAGCTAAACGACCAGCAGTATCAATAATCACTACATTTTTACCCGTTGCTTTTGCATGCTTAATAGCATTTTCAGAAATTTCAATAGGGTTTTTATTGTCTACTTCTGCATACACTTCAACACCAATTTGTTCTCCAACAACTTGTAACTGATTAATAGCCGCTGGACGATAAACATCACAACCAACTAATAATACTTCTTTCGATTTTTTAGTTTTTAAGAAGTTTGCTAATTTTCCTGAAAAAGTAGTTTTACCAGAACCCTGTAAACCAGACATTAAGATAACACTCATTGAACCACCTAAATTAATGCCAACAGTGTCACCACCCATTAAATCAGTCAATTCATCTTTAACTAATTTAACCATTAATTGCCCTGGGTTTAACGTTGTTAATACGTCTTGTCCTATGGCTTTTTGTTGTACTCTTTTAGTAAAGTCTTTCGCAATTTTAAAGTTAACATCGGCATCTAATAAAGCTCTACGAACTTCTTTTAGTGTTTCAGCAACATTAACTTCTGTAATTTTCCCGTGTCCTTTAAGCGTATGTAACGCTTTATCTAACTTTTCACTTAAATTATTAAACATGTATCGGCTTCATTTTTAGAGCTACAAATATAATAATTTAGTTGTTAGGACTATGATTTTTTAGAAGCGTTTGTTCGATAAATTTTAATTTTGATATATTTTATTTAAAATTAAGCTGTTTTTTAAAGCTTCTTCTTGTTTCTTTAGAAGATAAAAATAAAAAACTATATAGCTGTTTTTTAAAAAAAAGTAAGAATGCCTAGCCCCGATTGAAGCAATTGTTTGAGCTCTTTTTTGTTTTTCTTTTCAAAAACAAAAAAAGCGAGTGCGGAAAGC
This sequence comes from Tenacibaculum salmonis, assembly GCF_041053065.1. Lineage (NCBI taxonomy): Bacteria > Pseudomonadati > Bacteroidota > Flavobacteriia > Flavobacteriales > Flavobacteriaceae > Tenacibaculum > Tenacibaculum salmonis. The sequence continues at coordinate 622,204 of NZ_JBFCVV010000001.1, forward strand.
GGGAAATTGCTTCTAATTCTTTTTATAATTTTAAATAAAATCACTTCTTTTTTAAAAAGAGAATTGAAGTTTCGAATAATAAAAAGCACCATTAGTTCCCATTTGTGTTGAATCCCAAACACCTCCACTATCAGTATATTTATCTTGCATAGTTGGATAAGTGTTAAAAATATTTGTAGCACCTGTTTGAAAAATTATATTTTTGAAAATATGATATCCCAACTGCAAGTCAACCGTATATTTTGGAAGATAGATATCTTCATTCATTTGCCAATCAATTAATTTAACACCACTAAATCGAGTAACATTTACATTTGCATTAAATTTTTCTTTTTGATAATTAAAATTCAAACTAAATTTATTCTTAGGCGCAGATGCTAATAAAAAATGACGCTCTCGAATACCAAAAAAAGTTTCTTCATCAAGATTTTTATGTTTTATTTCATCTATTTTCATCGAATTTACATTTCCAAATAAATCTATTGAAAACTTAGACTTATTAAATTTCTTAAACCATTTTACTTTAATATCCAAACCACATGTAGTAGTATTTACTCCATTAGCAAAGAATTGTACATTTTCGGCATGTAAATTTAAATCATCAGTATTAAAATTACCGCTCAATATAATTCTATCTTTTATTGAAATAAAGTAAGTATCAAGATTAATTGCAAAGTTATGTTTAGGGTTATAAGTAATTCCTATACTAGTATTTTTAGTAATTTCTTCTTTTAATTTACCAATACCAAATTTACCTGTAATAGGATTGTTATTTGCAATAAGCAAAGATTCAACCAATTGATTTCCAACATAATTTGTAAAACTAAAATTATAATAAGCCTGAGCTAACGAAGGAGCCCTAAAACCTGTACTAAAAGAAGTTCTTAAATTAAGTATAGGAAGTAATTTTAATCTTGTTGCTAGTTTATAGTTTATTCTACACCCAAAATCACTATAATTTTCATACCTTAAAGCTGTAGCAAGCATCCATTTTTTTGTAAAATCAAATTCGGTATCTATATAAAAGCTTAAATTAGTACGTTTTTTTTTAAGTTCATTTTTGGGAGAATATCCTGGAAAACCTTGTGAAGCTCCAGGCCTTATTTTACCATCTAAAGTTACTAAATTAGCTCGTGTAAAATTATTTACAACATCACCTTTTATATTATATGATGCATAAGAGGCTTCTTCGCCTGAGAATATTTCGTAATTTTCTAATCTATATTCTGCTCCTAAAGCAATATTTACTCCTTTAAAAAAATCGGTAAAATTTTTAGAAAAATCAATACTAGTAGTATTCTGACTTAATAAATGCCCACCTGCATCAAACGTTGTTGGAGATTTTTCTAACAACGTAGCGTTTAAGCTATTTTTAATAAAATAATGAAAATTATTAATTCCAAAGGTATTATTAAAATCGATATCCCATTTTTTATAGGTTGATTTTAATCCTGCTGAAAAAGATACATCAAAAATATGAGAAGTTATTATAGGATTAAATCCCTCAGGATAAATCGCTATTACATTTCTTTCGCTATTTTTTTTTCTTGAAAACGCATAAGCTTGTGTGTCTTTAAAATTATATCCACCATTAGCATATAATGTTGTTTTTTTAGAAATAGGAATTTCTGAATTAAAAAAAGTACTTATATTTTTTGTTTTTACATCTCCATACTGCTCTCTAACATCAGTACCTAATCTACAAGTATGATCTTTAGATAAAAAATCTGTTGAAATATTTAAAAATCCTTTTTTAAATATTTTAGTACCATAATTAACATCTACTTTATAAGTAAAGCCATCAACACTATTATTTTTAGAACTTGTATTAATCGTAGCATTATTAAAACCAAGTGTTGTATTTACTTTTAATGAATTTTTATTATTTTTTAAAATTATATTTATAACACCTGCAATAGCATCAGAACCATATTGAGCCGAAGCTCCATCTTTTAAAATTTCAATTCTTTTAATGGCTGATATTGGTATCGTATTCAAATCTGTACCTGAATTTCCTCTACCTCTTGTTCCTTGTAAATTAACAAGCGAAGCCTGATGTCTTCTTTTTCCATTGACTAACACCAATGTTTGATCAGGACCTAAACCTCTATAAGTTACAGGAACAATATGATCAGCACCATCAGCTCCAGATTGTTTAGTCGCATTAAAAGATGGCATGTTATATTGTAAAAATTGATTAACCTCTAACAAACTACTCTTTAATGCTATTTTATTTAAATGGATAATATCAATTGCAGTTACAGCATCTTTTTTTGCTCTTAAATTATTACGAGAACCAATTATCAAAACCTCATCAAGATGTAAACATTCTAATATGATAATTGTTTTTTTATCTGAAGGTATAACCGTTTGTGGTTTATAGCCAATATGAGCTATTATTATAGGTTGATTCTTTTTCAATCTTAATTTAAAAGAACCATTAGAAGAAGAACTTGTACCGTTATTTGTTTGACTTTCTATAATACTAGCACCTTTTAAAGGACTGTAATGTTCATTGAAGACAACTCCACTAATAAATGTATGTTCTATTTTCTTTTTTGTTGATATTAAATCAGGTTTTTTTTTAGGTGTTTTTCTGGATGTATTACTGTAAATAACGTAATAGTTATTACCTAGTGCATCAATATTTAAATATGTTATTTTTTTTAAAAGACGAAAGGTTTTTTTTAAAGAAAGGTTTTTTAATTTTGATTTATCAATAGTAATACCCTTTATAATTGTTGGATTATATGTAAAATGTAGCGCATATTTTTCACTTAAGTCTGCTAATAGGTAAGATAACGAAATATTATTTTTTTGGGTATTTTTTTTATTTTGACTTAAGAGTGTCAAGGAAAAACATAAAAACCCAAAAAGGATTATGTTTACTAATAAACGATTTTTAAAATAACTTAATTGTTTGATAGAATATAAAATTACTTTTTTGAAACAACTAATTTAGTGTTTTCTTTTGTAATTATAACATTTACCGATTTTTCTATCGCTTTTAAACAAATTTCTAAATTACTTGTTGGTATTGCCCCTGAGATTAATATATTTTTAAGATCAGTATTCTTAAAAACAACTTCATAACCATAGGCTTCAGAAACTTTTTTAAATACTTTAGATAGAATTGCATTATTAAAAGTTAGTATACCTGTTTTCCATGAAGTATTTTCAGTCGCTAATACTTTTGAGCGATTTTCTAAAATTTTATCTTGATTTGCAGAAAAAGAAACTAAATCACCTGGAATCATTTTTTTAGCAGTACCATTTTTTAAAGCTAACCAAATGTTACCTTCTTCTAAAAAAACTTGCGTTTTATCAGTATTAGATTTCACATTAAACTTAGTACCATATACTTCAACTTTTAAATCATTAGTAAACACCCAAAATTTCGCATTTGTTGTTTCCTTTTTAGCTACTTCAAAATAAGCCTCTCCATTTAATGTAACTTCTCTGGGAGTTTCTTTTGAATAAGAAATAGTAGAATTAGAATTTAATGTAACCAAGCTACCATCTTGAAGCTTTATATGTAGAATTTCTCCAAATCCACTAGTATAACTTGTAATATTATTTTGTACAAATGTATAAATACCTATTGAAATAAATAGGATAACACTTACAGCAATAGCTAACCACCTATTTTTATTAAAAGTATTCTTTTTAATTTTTTGCTCTCTTTCTAAAATTTTTGCTTCAAAATCATTCCAAGCAAAATTAACTTTTTCTTTAGATATAAGGTTTTCTTTAAATTGAATTCCTATAATAATTGCTTTAGCTTCTTCTGCAATTTCTTTTTTATCAGGATTATTAATTAACCAATACTGCCAAAAAGAAACATCACTTAATTTAGAGTTTAAAGCCCAGTTTTTAAAAGAGGTATCTTTTAAGAAATCATCAATATTATTGTATAGTTTATTTATCATTTAAATATAGAAAATACATGCTTATATTACAATAAGTAATTAAATTATAATATATACTCTTTTTGAGAGTGCGAATTTAAGAATTAAATAATTGTAAAATCTGAATATCCTCTCTTAATCGTTTTATAGCTTTATGAATATAATTAACAACACTTTGGTAGTTAATCCCCATAACATCAGCTATTTCTTGAGTTTTAAGCTCACAATTGTATTTCAAGTATAATACTTCTCGTTGTTTTTTAGGAAGTTTATTTAACGATACACTAAGATTTTTATTTCTAAAAGAAGTAGATTCTTGACTTGTTAGTAACTCTTCAGGTGTAAAATGAATATCAACAATGTTTTCATTAATATTTCTGATAAACTTGTTTTTTTGATTTTTCTGAAGTATTTTAATTAAAAATCGCCTATAAGAAGTGAATAAATAAGGCGCAATACTATTTAAATCACTTAAATTTTCTCGATGTTCATATACATACATAAAAAAATCTTGAAGCGAATCTTCTGTTATTGTTTTATTTCCTGAAATTTTTAAACCATAATTAAATAAACTAGTATAATAATTTTTAAAAAGTGCTTCAAAAGCAGTTAGATTTCCTTCTTTTAATGATTTCCATAAAATTTCATCAGACAATTTTTTCATAAAGAAAGCGGGGGATTTTAGTTAATTTTTTTTTAAATATAGTGAAAAATATTTCAAAAAATTAACAATTAACCTCAAAAAAAGGTAAAACCCCTTAAACATATATTAAAAAAAAGAAATAAAAAATACATTTTAAACAATGTAAAACAAAGACAATTCGTTTAATAAAACTAACAGAAAATCAATATATTGTAACACTTTATAAAAAATAAAAAAACCACTAAAGTAGTGGTTTTTTATAAAAAACATTAAAATTATTATTTTACACAAGTGTTTCTAAATAATGACTTTCAATTAAATAAGCATCTTTCAAAGTACTTATTTTTCCATCAATTTTAGAAATATCGTTCTTTTTAATAGACTTACTTGCCACTAACATTACATTTTTACGTGTATGTTCGTTACTTATAAATTCAAAAACTTTGGTGTTATAATTACTTTTTTCTAAGATTAACGCACGAATAGTATCTGTAACCATTTCAAAATGACGCTCTTTAAAAATACCGTATTTTAATAACGGACTTTCTTGCTCTTTTCCTTTTACTTGCTGACGAATTTGTTTATGACAACAAGGTGCACAAATAATTAATTCTGCTTTTGCAGATAATCCTTTATAAATCGCATCATCTGTTGCCGTATCACAGGCGTGTAATGCGATTAAAATATCAATTTTATTATTATCATATTCTTGAATTGGTTGAGCTACGAATGATAATTTATTAAATGCCGATTTTTCAGCAACGTCATTACAATAATCTACCAATTCTTTACGTAATTCGATCCCTGTAACCGTTGCGCTGTATTTTTTTTGATTTACTAGATAATCATACAAAGCAAATGTTAAATACCCTTTACCCGATCCCATATCAACAATATTAATATGTTTTGGTAAGCGTGTAGATTTTAATAAGCCTTCAATAATTTCTAAATATTTATTGATTTGACGATATTTATCTGCCATTTTATGAATAACCTTTCCTTCTTTATCGGTAATTCCTAAATGATGTAAATAACTCCCTGCTTCGGCTAAACGCTCTTTTGGTTTGTCGTGTGTTTCAGGTAATTTATGCTTAAAACTAGCGGCATTTACTCGATAAGAAACTAGCTTTCTTTTAGAAATAAATATCAATAAATCTTTAGATAACGTAAACAACGTTGCTGCTCTAAAGTTGTCCATCAATAAAATTTCTAATTCTGTAATAGCTTCAGAAATTGTATAATTCTTAACCTTATCATTTGTATTATAATGATACGTAAATTGAAACATTTCTGTTCCTTTTATCTTTACCAAACGAACATATACATTTGGTAATCCATCACTTTTCTTGATAGGTTTACTTAATGTTAGTTTTACAAAATTATTATCTAAAACGCTTTCGTTTAAGGTGTCTTTTAATTGTTGGAATTCATTCATTTTGCAAAAATAGTTAATATGCTTTGGTTTATTAGTAATAAGTAATAAAATTTAACTGAACTAATTAATCAAAAATAATTTTGAATGATTTCATTTTCAGTAATAAATAAAGTTTTTTTAATCAAAAAAGATAGCAAATTTAAACTTGCTATCTTTTTCTTATTTATTATAATAATTACTATTAATTTCTTTCTTTTAAAACTGCTTCTATTTCACTTAACGTAAAACCTTTTGCTTTTAAAAGAATCACAATATGATAAAATAAATCGGCAGCTTCATTTTTAAATAAATCAGCATCATTATCTTTTGCTTCAATAACAAGCTCTACAGCTTCTTCTCCAACTTTTTGAGCAACTTTATTAATTCCTCTTTTATACAATTTGTTTGTATATGATGTTGGATGATCGCTATCAATTCTATCAGAAACAATACGCTCTAATTCATATAAAAACCCTTTTGGAGTTTCATCTGCAAAACAAGAAGTCGTTCCTTTATGACAAGTTGGTCCTGCAGGAATTGCTTTTATTAAAATGGTATCGTTATCGCAATCTATTTGAATATCTTTTACAGCTAAAAAGTTACCAGACTCCTCTCCTTTTGTCCACAACCTACTTTTACTTCTACTAAAAAAAGTAACTTTATTTGTATCTTTTGTTTTTAAGAACGCTTCTTCGTTCATATACCCTAACATTAACACTTGTAATGTGGTATCATTCTGAATTATTACAGGAACTAACCCATCTCCTTTTGTAAAATCTATATTCATCGTACTGGTATATTTTGTTCTTTTAAATATTGTTTAAGTTGTGGTACTGGTATTTCAGCAAAATGAAAAATACTTGCTGCTAAACCTGCACTAGCTTGAGTTTTTGTAAATACATCTTTAAAATGTACTTCTTTACCCGCACCTCCTGATGCTATAACTGGAATATTAATTGCGCTACTCACTGAGTTCGTTATATCAATTGAAAAACCAGCCTTAGTTCCATCACTATTCATAGAAGTTAGTAAAATTTCACCAGCTCCTAATTTTTCTGCTTCTTTAGCCCAAGCAACTGTTTCTAATTCAGTTTCGTGAGTACCTCCTTTTGTAAATACTTTCCATGTATCATTCACATGTTTAGTATCAATAGCAACTACTACAAACTGACTTCCAAACCTATTTTTTAAATCAGTAATTAACTGCGGATTTTTTACTGCAGATGAATTGATACTTACCTTATCTGCTCCTGCTTGAATTAACTTTGATGCATCTTCAACAGTACTAATTCCACCTCCAACTGTAAATGGTATGTTTATTTCTTGTGCTATTTGCTCAACTAAATCAACTAATGTTTTTCTGTTTTCTAAAGTAGCAGTGATATCTAAAAAAACTAATTCATCAGCACCATCTTTTACATATTGTTTTGCTAATTCTATCGGATCACCAGCGTCTTTAATATCAACAAAATTAACACCTTTTACAGTTCTTCCGTTTTTAATATCTAAACAAGGTATTATTCTTTTTTTTAACATAGCTTTTGTAATTCTTTTAAGCTGATATAACCTTCGTAAATAGCTTTTCCTAAAATAGCAGCTTCACAACCAATTTCTTTTAATTCAATCAAATCTGCCATGCTTGAAACTCCTCCGCTTGCGGTTAAGTTTACGCCACTTTTACTTAAAATTTCTTTATACAAATCAACTGATGCTCCTTGTAACATTCCATCTTTAGCAACATCTGTACAAATAGTATTTTTCACACCTATTTTTTCGTATTGTTTGATAAAATCAACAACATCTACTTCTGATGTTTCTAACCATCCATGAGTTGCTATTTTTCTGTTGATACAATCGGCACCTAAAATAATTTTATCGCTACCATATTTAGTTAACCATCCTGTAAAAACGTCAGGATTTTTAACTGCAATACTACCTCCAGTTATTTGACTAGCTCCGTTTTCAAAAGCAATACGTAAATCTTCATCAGATTTTAATCCACCTCCAAAATCAATTTTCAAATTGGTTTTAGCTGAAATTTGTTCTAATATTTTATAATTTACAATATGTTGCGATTTAGCACCATCTAAATCTACTAAATGTAAATACTCAATTCCGTTGTCTTCAAATTCTTTGGCTACTTCAACAGGATTTTCGTTATATATTTTTTTAGTTGCGTAATCTCCTTTTGTTAAGCGAACGCATTTTCCTTCGATAATATCTATGGCAGGTATAATTCTCATTTTTTTATTTTTATTTTTGAAGCCTTATAATTCTAAAAAGTTTTTCAATAAATTTTCACCAATACTTGCTGATTTTTCAGGGTGAAATTGCATCGCATAAAAATTATCCTTTTGCATAATTGAACTAAATGGTTGGATATAATTACAGGTTGCTATGGTATTTTCACAAACCTCAGCATAAAAACCGTGTACATAATACACATCATCATTACTATTTAAATTTTCGACAATTTTTGATGGTTTAATTTCAGCAAAACTATTCCATCCCATGTGCGGAACTTTTTCTAAAGGCGGAAACTTTTTTGTAACCGTATCAAAAATACCTAAACAAGTTGTGTTTCCTTCTTCTGAAGACATTCCCATTAATTGTAAACCTAAACAAATACCCAATACTGGTTGAGTTAACGATACTAAAAGCTCGTCTAATTTACGTTCTTTTAAATACGCCATTGCTGAACTTGCTTCACCAACACCAGGAAAAATTACTTTTTCTGCTTGGCGTATTTCATCAGGATTATCAGTTATAATACTTTCATATCCTAAACGCGTAATCGCATTTTGAACCGATCGTATATTACCCGCATTATATTTTATAATTGCAATCATATTGTATTTTTCAATTATGAATTTTCAATTACAAATATTATCTGTAATTGAAAATTCATATTTATTTATAGCATTCCTTTTGTTGATGGTAAAATCATTTTGCTACTATCTCTTTTTACAGCAACTTTTATAGCTTTTGCAAATGTTTTAAAAATAGCTTCTATTTTATGATGTTCATTATCACCTTCAGCTTTTATATTTAAATTACATTTTGCACCGTCAGTAAACGATTTAAAAAAGTGAAAAAACATTTCTGTTGGCATTTTACCAATCATTTCTCTTTTAAAATCTGCTTCCCAAACTAACCAATTTCTACCTCCAAAATCGATAGCTACTTGTGCTAAACAATCATCCATTGGTAAACAAAATCCGTAACGTTCTATTCCTAATTTGTTACCTAAAGCAGTATTAAAAACTTCACCTAACGCAATTGCCGTATCTTCAATTGTGTGATGTTCATCAACTTCTAAATCTCCTTTTACTTGAATATCTAAATCCATTTGCCCATGACGTGCAATTTGATCTAACATATGATCGAAAAAATCAATTCCTGTACTAATGTTACTTTTACCAGTTCCATCAAGGTTTAATTTGATGTCAATTTTCGTTTCATTGGTATTTCTAACAATTTCAGCCGTTCTTTCTTCTAACTTTAAAAACTCATAAATAGCATTCCAATCGCTACTTTCTAAGGCGATAAAATCATCTAATTCACTTCTTTTAACTGTAATTTCATCAGTACCTAAAAAAGTTTCATCATTTATATAAATCCCTTTTGCTCCTAAGTTTTTAGCTAATTCAACATCTGTTAAACGATCACCAATAACAAATGAATTTGCTAAGTCATATTCTTCAGAAAAAAACTTTGTTAACAAACCTGTATTTGGTTTTCTTGTTGGCTGATTATCTTTAGCAAAAGTGATATCAATAATTTCTTCAGAAAAAACAATTCCTTCTTCAGCTAATGTTCTCATAACAAATTTATGTACAGGCCAGAATGTATTTTCAGGATACACTTCTGTTCCTAATCCATCTTGATTTGTAACTAAAACTAATTCGAAATCTAATTCTTTAGCTATTTTACTTAATCCTTGAAATACCTTCGGATAAAACTCTAATTTTTCGAATGAATCTGTTTGTTCGTCTGCTGGTTCTTTAATTAAAGTTCCATCTCTATCTATAAATAATACTTTTTTCATCTTATTATTTTTAAATCAATAACTATAAGTTATTTTTTATGTTAGTGATTTTAATGCTGTAATTAATCTTTTATTTTCGTCTGTGCTTCCTACTGTAATTCGTAGGCAATTATTTACTAATGTATTTCTATTTCTTGTAATTATTTTCAGATCTACTAATTTAGTATATACAGCATTTGCATCTGCTACCTCTATTAAAATAAAATTAGCTTCAGTTGGATATATTTTTTTTACTAAAGAAAGGTTTTTAAAACCATTAATCAATTTTTCTTTTTCATTGATAATGATGTTTTTATTCTCCTCAAATTGAGCTAAATTATCTAAAGAAGCTATTACTGCTTCTTGATTTAAAGTACTTACATTGTAAGGAGGTTTTACCTTATTATATAAGTCGATAACCTCAGAATTTGCGTATGCTACACCTACTCTTACTGCTGCCAATCCCCAAGCTTTACTAAAGGTTTGACTTACAATTAAATTTGGATATTTTTCTAATTGAGTACTATAAGAAGCTCTTGAACTAAAATCAATATAAGCTTCATCAATAATTACTACTCCGTTAAAATTCTCCAATATATATTCAATAGTTTCGTCTTCGAAACAATTTCCTGTAGGATTGTTTGGCGAACAAATAAATATAATTTTTACATCCTCCATATCTAAATATGGTTGTAACTGATTTAAACTTATTTGAAAATCATTTACCAAAGGTTGCTTAATTAATTCAATATCGTTGATACTTGCCGAAACATCGTACATTCCGTAAGTAGGCGAAAAAGTTAACGCTTTATCTTTTCCTGGTTCACAGAAAATTCTGAATGCTAAATCAATTACTTCGTCACTTCCATTTCCGACAAAAATTTGATTTTCAGCAACTTTTTTAATTACTGATAATCGTTCTTTGATTTTTGTTTGCTTCGGATCAGGATATCTATTTAAAACTCCAAAAGGATTTTCATTAGCATCTAAATATACTTCTGCAGTTCCTTTAAATTCATCTCTTGCTGATGAATATGCCTTTAATTTTTGAATATTTGGGCGAACTATTTTATCTAAATTAAACATTTTCAATATCTTTTAATCTTAAGGTAACAGCGTTTTTGTGAGCTTGTAAACCTTCGGCTTCTGCCATTAATTCTATTGCTTTTCCAATAGTTGCTATTCCTTGTTTTGTTACTTCCTGAAAAGTAATTTTTTTGATAAAACTATCTAAAGAAACACCACTATAATTTTTAGCATATCCGTTTGTTGGTAACGTGTGATTTGTTCCACTTGCGTAATCACCTGCACTTTCACAACTATAATTTCCTAAAAACACCGAACCTGCATTGATTACTTTATCAATATATATTGATGTATTTTCAGACGCAATAATTAAATGTTCTGGTGCATATACATTACTAAAATCAATCATTTCATCCGAAGAATTTAAAACAACTACAAAACTGTTTTCTAATGCTTTTTCGGCGGTTTCTCTTCTAGGTAATTCTTTCACTTGCTTCGCTACTTCGGCAAGTACATTTTCTGAAACCTCTAATGAAGTTGTTACTAAAACTGCTTGGCTATCTGCTCCGTGTTCGGCTTGCGATAATAAATCGGCAGCTACAAATGCAGCGTTTGATGTTTCATCAGCAATAACCAAAACTTCACTTGGTCCTGCTGGCATATCAATAGAAAGCCCTTCTTGCTGAACCAACTCTTTTGCTTTTGTTACATACTGATTTCCTGGACCTAATATTTTATATACACTAGGAATAGTTTCTGTACCATACGCCATTGCTGCGATTGCCTGAGCTCCACCAACTTTAAAAATTTTAGTAACACCAACTAATGCTGCTGTATATAAAATTGCAGGGTGAACTTTTCCTTCTTTATTAGGAGGTGTACATAAAACAATTTCTTTACAACCTGCTATTTTTGCAGGAGTTGCCAACATTAATATTGTTGAAAATAAAGGTGCAGATCCTCCAGGAATATACAAACCAACTTTTTCAATAGCAACACTTTTACGCCAACAAGTAACACCCGCAGTAGTAACTACTTTTTTCTCTTCCTCTTTTTGAGAATTATGAAAAACTTCAATGTTACTTTTTGCTAATTGAATTGCTTCTTTTAACTCCGAACTAACTAATTTTTCAGCTTCTTCAATTTCTGTATTAGTTACTTCAAAAGAAGTTAAAGAAACTTTATCAAACAATTCAGCATATTTTGTTAATGCTTTATTTTTATTGATTTTGACATCATTTAAAACATTTTGAACCGTTTCTTGTAAATTATTTTGATTTAAAGTAGCTCTTTTACACAGCGATGTCCAATCTTTTACTGCTGGATATTTTATAATTTTCATGTTATTTCTTCTTAAAACACTGATTAAACAACCATTTTTTCAATAGGACATACTAAAATACCTTCTGCTCCATTCTCTTTAAGCTCGTCTATAATTCCCCAAACTTCATTTTTATCTAAAACAGAGTGTACAGAACTCCATCCTTTTTCTGATAATGGTAAAACAGTAGGACTTCTCATTCCTGGTAAAATGCTGATAATTTTTTCTAATTTATCATTAGGAGCGTTTAATAAAATATATTTAGAACGTCTTCCTTTTAAAACCGATTGAATTCTGAACTGTAATTTATCTAAAATTTCTTTTTGAGGTGCTTCTAATTTTGGAGAAACAGCTAAAACAGCTTCCGATCTTAAAATAACTTCTACTTCTTTTAAATTATTTTTAAATAATGTAGATCCACTTGATACGATATCACAAATACCCTCTGCCAAACCAATATTTGGAGCAATTTCTACAGAACCATTAATAATGTGTAATTGAGAAGTAATATTTTTTGATTTCAAGAAATTTTGAACTGTATTCGGGTATGATGTTGCAATTCTTTTATCTTGAAAATAAGTTAATCCAGTATATTCATCAGCTTTTGGAATTGCTAAAGATACTTTACATTTAGAGAAACCTAATTTTTCGATAAACTCAATATCTCCTCCTTTTTCAATTAATAAATTTTCACCAATAATAGCGATATCTATAACTCCATCTTTTAAATATTGAGGAATATCTCCATTTCTTAGATAAAAAACCTCTAAAGGAAAATTACTTGCAGAAGCTTTTAATTGGTCTTTTCCATTATCGATAGAAATACCACAACTTTTTAAAAGACTTAATGAATCTTCGTTTAATCTTCCTGATTTCTGAATTGCAATTCTTAATTTGCTCATTTTTTTATTATTTAATCTGAGCAAATTAACGTGTAGTTTATTTCTTTTTAGAAAAAAAATACCCGCTTGATTTGCTCAAACGGGTTTAAAATATATTTTATTTTTAGTCAATACATCTTTAGTTCGCCTGAGTGCAAATATGATAATGATGATGATGTACTTGATTAAAATTCATGTTCTTTATTCTTACTGCAAATATTTGTTTTTTTTTGATACCTCACAAGGAAAAATTAAAATTAAACAAATTAATTTAAAAAGTTAATTATATTTACTTAAAAACTTATGAAAGAAAAAAGTAAAAATTTAATTGTAATTATCGGTAATGGCTTTGATTTAGCCCACGGATTAAAAACAAGTTATAATGATTTTGCAAATTATTATTTAAATGAGATTATATTGACCAAAATATTTTATTTCGAAAATAACAAACAGTTTTTAAATAAAGAACTTCTTATTTACCTTAATCAAAATATAATGACATTCAGTGATTTATCAACTGAATCAACAGACGACAAATTTTTAAATGATGTTTCATACTTTATTCAACAAAATAAAACAGATAAAGTTTCTCCTTTTTTAAATTCTAATAATGAATATGTTAAACTTTTAATATCTAATAAATTACTTGGGAAATTATATTCCAATTCCTTTGAAAACTGGTTCGACATAGAACAAGCATATTATGAAGAATTAAAAGATATTTATAATTTACCAAAAGTAAATCATAATCATAAATTAAAAATACTTAATAATAATTTACAAGAAATAAAAGAAGCCTTAAAAAAATATTTAAACGATAAAATAAAACCAACATGGAGTGGTTCTGTAAATAATTCTTTTGAAAGTCATTTTATCGATAGAGAAAATATCTCTTTCATTAATTTTAATTATACAAATACTATAAACTGTTATCGTGATTTGGCGAATATTAATTTCAACATACACATTCACAATAGTTTATCCGAAGATATTGTTTTTGGTTACGGAGATGATACAGACGAAATGTATCAACAAATGAAAGCTAGTAAAAATAATGATTTTCTAAAATATTTTAAAACTTTTGATTATTTAAAAAGCAAAAATTACAGAAAAGTACTTAATCAATTAGCTACTTTCGATAAATATGATGTTTTAGTAATCGGTCATTCATTGGGAGGAACAGATAAAACAATTTTAAAAACCATTTTAGATACTAATTCTTGTGAAAATATTGAATTATTAAAACGTTCTGATTTTGATACAGATGAAAGATATAAAGAATTAAATTTACTAGAAAAAGAACAACTAAAAGCAGACAATTTATTTGAATTATACTCAAATCTTGCTAGAATATTTGATTCAGAAGCTTCTTTAAGAGAAAAAGTTATCCCTTTTGAATGGTCTATTAATTTCCCTTCAATAACGACAGATGACTACACAACAATTTATGAAAGAGAAAAAGAGTTATTTGTAAAAAAACCAACATTAATTGAGCCTGGAGTTTATTAAAAATAAATCATCTAAAAAAAAACCACCTAAAAATAGGTGGTTTTTTTATATAAAAATTTTAAAATATAATTTCTTAAAATTATGCTTTAAAGTTAATTTTACGCATACGTAAACTTAATGGAGTAACTTCTAAGTACTCATCAGCTTTAATGTATTCCATGTTTTCCTCTAAAGAAAAATCAATTTTCGGAGCAATTTTCATAGCATCATCTGTTCCAGATTTACGCATGTTTGTTAATTGCTTTCCTTTAATTAAGTTTACAGCCATCTCATCAGATTTACTGTTTTCACCAATTACCTGTCCAACATAAATTTCTTGATTTACATCAATAAAAAACTTACCTCTATCTTGTAAACGG
The DNA here is from genome assembly GCF_041053065.1 of Tenacibaculum salmonis. Lineage (NCBI taxonomy): Bacteria > Pseudomonadati > Bacteroidota > Flavobacteriia > Flavobacteriales > Flavobacteriaceae > Tenacibaculum > Tenacibaculum salmonis. The sequence goes on from NZ_JBFCVV010000001.1 coordinate 637,292, forward strand.
TTTAACGCATAAGCAGTAGCTTTACCAGTTGCTGCAGAAACGATAGCTCCTTTTACTTCTTCAGTAAAGTCTCCTTTATAAGGACCATATTCACTAAATCTGTGGTTAATAATTGCTGCACCTCCAGTTGCTGTTAAAATCTTGTTTCTTAAACCAATTAATCCACGAGAAGGGATAGAAAATTCTAAATGTTGTAAATCTCCTTTAGGCTCCATAACTAACATATCTCCTTTTCTAAGAGATACTAAGTTAATCGCTTTAGAAGCAACATCTTCTGGTACATCAATAGACAATGTTTCCATTGGCTCATGTTTCTTACCATCTACCATTTTAATAATTACTTGTGGTCTTCCCACTTGTAATTCATATCCTTCACGACGCATTGTTTCAATCAATACAGATAAATGTAATACTCCACGTCCAAAAACGTTAAATTTATCTTCAGAATCAGTAGTTTCAACTTTTAAAGCTAAATTCTTTTCTAATTCTTTAAACAGACGGTCACGAATATGACGAGAAGTTACAAATTTACCTTCTTTTCCGAAGAAAGGAGAGTTGTTAATTGTAAACAACATACTCATAGTAGGCTGGTCAATTTCTGTTCTAGGTAATGCTTCTGGATTTTCTAAATCAGCTATAGTATCACCAATTTCGAATCCTTCAATACCCGTAATAGCACAGATATCTCCACAAGGAACTTTATCAACTTGAACTTTACCCATTCCTTCGAATACGTGTAATTCTTTAATTCTTACTTTTTTATTAGTACCGTCAGCTTTACATAACATGTAATCTTTACCAGCTTCTAAATCTCCACGGAAAATACGTCCAATAGCAATTCTTCCTGTAAAAGAAGAAAAATCTAAAGAAGTAATTTGCATTTGAGGAGTTCCTTCGTTATACTTAGTAGCAGGAATAGATTCTAATACAGCATCTAATAAAGGTACGATATTATCAGTTTCATTTTTCCAGTCAGTACTCATCCAGTTGTTCTTAGCAGAACCGTAAACAGTAGTAAAATCTAACTGCTCTTCAGTAGCTTCTAAAGCAAACATTAAGTCAAAAACTTTTTCGTGAACGATGTCAGGAGTACAGTTTTCTTTATCTACTTTGTTAACTACAACAATAGGAGTTAAACCTAATTCTAAGGCCTTACCTAATACAAAACGAGTTTGTGGCATAGGTCCTTCAAATGCATCAACTAATAATAAAACACCATCAGCCATTTTTAATACACGCTCTACTTCACCTCCGAAATCGGCGTGACCAGGTGTATCTATTACGTTGATTTTTGTGTTCTTATAGTTTACTGATACGTTTTTAGAAAGAATTGTAATTCCTCTTTCACGCTCTAAATCATTATTATCTAACAATAAATCAGTACGTTCTTTACGATCGTCTAATATTTTTGCTTGATCTATAATTTTATCAACTAAGGTTGTCTTACCGTGGTCAACGTGGGCTATAATAGCAATATTTCTAATTGGTTGCATTCTTGGTCGTTTTTTAAAGTTGCAAAACTAGTGTTTTATATATAAATAAAACACTACTAGGTAAATAATTTATTTTACCTACTGTATTCATTACAGTTTTCTACGTTTTCTTTCTATTTTTATTAAATTAAGTTCTCTTGAAGTTTGCCCTGCTACAGAGGTATTTTCTTCAGCTCTACGAATTAAATAAGGCATAACATCACGTACAGGACCAAAAGGAACGTACTTCGCTACATTATAACCTTCTTTGGCTAAATTAAAACTTATATGATCACTCATACCATATAATTGACCAAACCACATACGTTTATCAGTTGGTTTTATACTATACTCTTTAGCTAAGTTCATTAATAAATAAGAACTTTCTTCATTATGAGTACCAGCAAATATTGCCATATTTTTATGCTCCATCATAAAACGAACAGCCTCATTATAGTTGTCATCAGTAGCTTCTTTATCTTTACATATAGGAGATGCATAGCCTTTTTCTTCGGCTCTTTCACGTTCTTTTTCCATGTAAGCACCACGTACTACTTTCATACCAATATGATATCCTTTTTGATGAGCTCTTTGGTATAAAGCACGTAAATATTCCATACGGTCATGACGATACATTTGTAATGTATTAAAAACAATTGCTTTGTCTTTATTGTATAACTCCATTAATTCTTCAATTAAATCATCGGCTGCATCTTGCATCCAACTTTCTTCTGCATCAATTAATAAAGGAACATCTTTTTCTACAGCTAATTTACAAACAGTATGAAAACGATTTAAAACTCTAGCCCATTCTGATTTTTCATCATCAGATAACTCCTTTTTTTCGCTTAATTTTTGATATAAAGCAAAACGTCCAAATCCTGTTGGTTTAAAAACTGCATACGGAATTGATTCTTTTTCATCTGAAAACTGAATAATTCTTACAATTTTATTAAGAGCATCATCAAAGCTTTCTTCAGCTTCTTTACCTTCTACAGAATAATCTAATACACTATACACATTACCTTTAGTGTACATTTTATCAATATTAGGCAAACAATCATCTTCGGTTACTCCACCACAAAAGTGGTCAAAAACAGTTGAACGAATTAAACCTTCAACAGGTAAGTGTGCTTTTAAAGCAAAATTAGTTACTGCTGTACCAATACGAACCATTGGCTGATTTTGAATCATTTTAAACAAAAAATATGCGCGTTCTAACTCTGAGTCAGACTTTAATTTAAAAGCAGTTTCGGTGTTGTTAAAAATTGTCATTAATGGAAGTCGTGTTATATTTTATTTCAAACACAAATATAAATGTACTCAATGATATATTTTAGTTTTTTCTATTTATTTTTGCTTTAAATTTTATATTAAAATGACCTCTATTCAAGCAGCAACATACCTTATTCATTTTAATGAGAAAGGTTATACAGAATTAGCGAACTTAATTCGTACTAATAACTACTCTTCTCTTTTTATATTAGTTGATGATAATACATTAACTGATTGTTATCCTCGTTTTATAGAATTATTAGAAACAGATAAAAAAATTGAAGTTATTCAAATTGAAGCAGGTGAAGTTCATAAAAACATTGAAACCTGCGTAGGTGTTTGGAATGCAATGACCGAGTTAGGCGCAGACAGAAAAAGTTTATTAATAACCTTAGGTGGTGGTGTTATTACCGATTTAGGTGGTTTTGTAGCCTCTACATTTAAACGTGGAATTGACTTTGTAAACATACCTACTACATTATTAAGTATGGTAGATGCTTCTGTTGGAGGTAAAACAGGCGTTGATTTAGGTGTTTTAAAAAATCAAATTGGATTGTTTGCGAATCCTGAATTGATTGTTTTAGATCCTGAATATTTACAAACGCTATCGCCTAGAGAAATAAGATCGGGTACAGCTGAGATTATCAAATACGGAATGACACATGACACTCATTTATTTAATGAAATTAAAGACAATCCAAAATTAAATATTGTTGATTTAATTCATCGTTCTATCGAAATAAAAAACGAAGTTGTTTTAGAAGACCCGAAAGAACACGGCGTTCGTAAGGCGTTAAACTGGGGACATACTATTGGACACGGAATAGAATCTTACTTTTTAGAAAGCGCACATAAAGAAAATTTAACACACGGAGAAGCGATTGCAATTGGTATAATTTGTGAAGCTTATCTTTCTTCTAAACTTTTAAATTTCCCTTCGGATAAACTTAAAGAAGCTAAAAAAGCTATTATTGCTATCTATGGTAAAGTCGCTATTTTAGATGATGATATTCCTCATATTATGGAATTAATGAAACACGATAAGAAAAATATCGGTGGAGAAATAAATTTCGTTCTTTTAAATGATTACAGTGATTTCAAAATTAATTGCACAGTTGATAGTCAATTAATTATTGATAGTATCGCTTACTACAATTCATAATAAAAAATAAAAAGCAGAAATTTCTATGGAAATTTCTGCTTTAACAAAACATTAAATTAAACTAAATATTTTTTTAGATTCTTAGAGCCTCTTTTGTTAAATGAACATGACTCGGCATAAAACAATACGCAAATACTTCCATTCCTTTTTCTTTTCTGTAATAATTTATACTTTCTTCTAACACAGAAAAATAAACCTGCCTTGTAAAAATATCTAACCAATATACCATAGCAAAACTTATAAAGTATACTCCTGATTCGTTATGAAATTTATATTTTCTACTCATTACTCACTTTTTATTTAACTTCTTTTTTGCTAGTGCGAGCGTCTCGTTCGTTCTCTATATACTTTTATCACAACTACTAATCCTTTTATATATAATCATTACCGCTTACTCATACCGTCACGAGCAGGATGCTCGCGCTAGCGGGGGGGGCATAACAAATTGTAAATACACTATAAAATAAAAGCCAAAGCTTATAATGTAGTTTGTTCATTTTCTAATTGTTTTAATTTTTTTGTTATTCTTTTATATAAAAAAAACATAAATGGATAAATAAGTATAGGATAAATAAGGTTTATTAAACCTTTTCTTAAATATTTATTTTTATCTAATTTCTCTTCATTCTTTTTTCTCACTATGGTTTGTTTTAAATTTGGACGATAAAAAACTTTAATAGTATCTGATGACAAATCTGCATAATTTGGGTTCTTATATATTGTTCTAACACCTGGTGTTTTACCTAAATTAACACTTGCTTTTTTATTATTGATTGTTCCATAGCCGTAACAATTAAAATCATCACTACCATTTCCTGTTCCACAATCTAATTCATCTAAATAAAAAAGACCTTTTTTATATTCATTTGCTTTTAAATAAATAGTTAAAGGATATCCTCCCCAATATAAAAATAAGAGCATAGGAAGAAACCCTATAAAAAGAAGTACTATTAATGTTACTTGTTTCCTTTCTAAATTTTGGTATGTAATATTCTCAGGCATTAATTTATTATGTGTTTTAATTTTATAAAGGGAATAATTCAACTCTATCTATAAATTCCCATTCGTAACTTTGATCAAAAATAGTAACGTCTCCTGCCTTTATTTTTCCCCCGCTAGCACAAGTGTCACGCTTGTGCTATCAAATATCCTAAAATTACTATAATAATACTACTATTGTTTAAACAAAGTATGTATTTTATTCAATATTTTTGTGCTTCAAAAAAACAAAATGAAAAACCTACACCCTATAATGTTAGTCGGCACAGGCTCTGATGTTGGTAAAAGCTGGATAACTACAGGGATTTGTAGGTGGCTAAAACAAAAAGGATATAATCCTGCGCCATTTAAAGCGCAAAATATGTCGTTAAATAGTTTTTCTACTCCTGATAATCTTGAAATTGGAAGGGCGCAAGCTGTACAAGCTGAAGCCTGTGGTATTTCACCAACTGTAGAAATGAATCCGATTTTATTAAAGCCATCTTCTTTAAATAAATCTCAAATTGTTTTACATGGAAAACCAATTGGTGATCAAACTGCAAAAGAATATTTTTTAGGCGATAATAAAAAACAGCTGTTTGAAGAAGCTAAAAAATCGTTTAAAAAATTAGCTTCAAAACACAATCCTGTTGTTATGGAAGGTGCAGGAAGTATCAGTGAATTAAATTTAAAACATCGAGATATTGTAAATATGCCAATGGCAGCAGCTGCAAATGCTTGTGTTTATTTAATCGCTGACATTGATAAAGGCGGTGTATTTGGTAGTGTTTATGGTACTATTGAATTACTTGAACCTTGGGAACGAAAACTTATAAAAGGTATTATAATTAATAAATTTAGAGGAGATCCTAATTTATTTATCGAAGGAAAAAAGAAATTAGAAGAACTTACAAATATTCCTATATTAGGAATTTTGCCGTATGCTACGGATATTATTATCGAAGAAGAAGATTCTGTTGCTTTAAATAAAAGAGCAACAACGGCTATCGATAATAAATTAAATATTGCAGTAGTAAGACTTCATTACATGTCTAATTACACCGATTTTCAGGCATTAGAACAAGAACCGCTTATCAATTTATATTTCACAAGAGATTCCGAAGAACTCAGAAAGGCAGATATAATTATTATTCCAGGTACAAAAAACACTATTGAAGATTTAATCGCTTTAAAAAAAGATAATTTAGATACCGTTATAAAAGAACAATATAAACAGATTCCTATTCTTGGAATTTGTGGTGGATATCAAATATTGGGTAAAACTATTAACGACCCTTTTTCTGTGGAAAGTAATATTAAATCAGAAGAAGGCTTAGGTTTGTTTGATATTGAAACGACACTTTCTAAAACCAAACAAACCATACAACGTAGTTTTCAATTTAAAAACAAAAAAGAACTTTGTGAAGGTTACGAAATTCACATGGGAGAAACTATTGTTCCGAAAAACAAACACCTAAATTACATCAACGGAAAAGAAGAAGGTTATTTTGACGGAAATAAAAGTTGGGGTACATATTTACATGGTATTTTTGATAATCAAGAAATAATTACCGAATTATTACGCATAAAATACCCTGATGCTAAGGCTATAAATTATAAAAATTTTAAAGCTGAACAATTTGATAAATTAGCCAATTGGATTGATGAAAATTTAGACATGAAAGCCATCATAAAAAACAGTACAAAAGAATGTTAAACGGACATGGAGATGATCTTCATTTAATTAAAGGAGAAATTAAACACAATTTTAGCTCGAACGTATATTATAAAGGATGCCCAGAAAATTTACTTTCACATATTTCAAAAAGTGTTCCTTTAATTCAGAGTTACCCCTCGCCCACTGCAAGCGAATTAAATGTTTTGGCGGCTAAAAAATTCGACTTAAAAAGCGAAAATTTTTTATTCACCAATGGTGCAACTGAAGCTTTTTATTTGATTGCTCAATTATTTTCTGATAAAAAAACGGCTATTGTTGCGCCTACTTTTTCGGAATATGAGGATTCTTGTAAAATTTTCAAATTAGATTATCAATTAATTTTTAGAGATAAAATAAGCGAAACAAATGCAGACCTTATTTTTATATGTAATCCTAATAATCCTACGGGAGCTATTTTTTCATCCGAAGAATTAACAACCTTTTTTAAACAAAAACCAAACACTTTTTTTGTTATTGATGAAGCTTATATTGAATTTACCGACAGCGGAACATCTATTGTTTCATTAATAAAAAAGTTTGATAATTTAATAATCATTCGTTCATTAACTAAAACATTTACAATTCCTGGTTTACGTTTAGGATATATTATTTCTAATGATAAATTAACAGCATCAATCTTAAAATTAAAAATGCCTTGGAGCGTTAATTTATTAGCCGTAAAAGCAGGTGAATTTATTTTTGATAATTATAAAAGTATTCAATTTAACGCTACAGAATTAATTACAGAAACGATACAATTTCAAAAAGAATTATCTAACTTAAAAGGAATAAAAGTTTGTAAAAGCAATACATCTTATTTTTTAGTCGAATTATTAAATGATAAAAAAGCCAAAGATTTAAAAGCGTATTTAATTGAAAATCATCAAATTTTAATTAGAGATGCAACTAATTTCAAAAAACTAAACGGCGAATATATTCGACTTGCTACACAAAGTAAATCAGCAAATAACACTCTAATTCAAGCATTAAAAAAATGGATTTCTTAATTTACATAGCACCATTATTTTTGGCTTATATTTTAGATTTAATTTTAGGTGATCCTAGATGGTTACCACATCCAATACGTTTATTTGGAAATTTAATTTCTTTTGGCGAAAAAAAATTAAACAAAAATAAAAATCGATTTTTAAAAGGCGCATTATTAACATTATTACTTAGTATTGGTACTTTTTTGTTTTTTTTTATCACCAGAAAATTTATCACCAATAATATTGCGAGAATAATTTTTGATGTTATTTTCTTATTTTATGCTTTAGCTAACAAAAGTTTAATTGAAGAAGGAAAAGCTGTTTTTACCGAACTAAAAAAAGGAATTACTCAAGGAAGAAATCGTGTTGCTTGGATTGTTGGTCGTGATACTTCTAAGCTTAATAAGCAAGAAATTATAAAAGCGGTTTTTGAAACACTTTCAGAAAATTTAAGCGACGGAGTTATTGCGCCACTTTTTTACTTTGCTATTTTAGGCGTACCTGGAGCAATGCTTTATAAAATGGTAAATACACTAGATTCTATGATTGGCTATAAAAACGAACGTTATATAAACTTCGGTAAATTTGCAGCTAAGCTAGATGATGTTTTAAATTACATTCCTTCACGTTTAACGGCAATATTAATGCTACTCGTTACTTTTTCTTTAGATAAAATTATTTTTGTGTGGCAACAAGGAAAAAACCATTCAAGCCCTAATGCAGGATATCCTGAAGCTGCTTTAGCAACTATTTTAAATTGCAGATTTGGCGGCCCTAATTATTATCATGGTAAGTTAGTCGATAAACCTTTTATCGGAAATAACAATCGTATTATAAAAGAAAGCGAATTTAAAAAAGTTGCTTTTATCAATCATACTGTTACCCTTACCTTTGTACTTTTAATTGGTTTAATTACCTACTTTTTATTTTAAATGAAACGATATATAATTACGGGCGCACCTGGAACAGGAAAAACTACTTTAATTAATGCTTTACGCACCAATAATTTTTATTGTTTAGAAGAGGTTTCTCGTAAAATTATAATTAACGAACAAAAAAACAACGGAAATAAAACTCCTTGGCAAGATGTAGTTGGTTTTACCAATTTAGTTTATCAAAAAACTATTGCCGATTTAACTATTTTAAGTGATAAAACTACTTTTGTTGATCGTGGATTAGCAGATAACATTGCTTATTTAAAATTACATAAACTACCTATTAGTAAACATTTTTTTAATTTCGATTATAAAAAAAAATATCATACAACCGTTTTTGTACTTCCACTTTGGAAAGCTATTTATAAAGAAGATCCACAACGATTACAATCTTTTGAAGAAGCTAAAAAATTACAAGAGTTACTTTTAGAAACTTATACTAACTTAGGTTTTTCTATTTATATTTTACCAAAGAAATCAGTAAACAAAAGAGTGGAATTTTTAAAAAAACTGATAAAAAAACAACACAAACCAAAGTAGCACAATAAATAATATTTGTTTAAATAAAAGAAGTATCTTCGCGGCTGTTAAATGGTTTTTTACATTATTGTAAAAATTAAAAGGGAATTTGGTGTAAATCCGAAACTGTTCCCGCAACTGTAAAACTCATATCAATATTTTATTATCAAAAACCACTGTAGTTATAACTATGGGAAGGTAAATAAAATAGAGTTAAGTCAGGAGACCTGCCACTAAAACAATAATTTATATTAATAACTCTCGGGTAAAGAGTTAGAAAATTATGTTTTTTCATATTTTCTTTCCTTGCCTGCTTAAACTCTTTTTTAAATGAAAAAATTGATTTTATGCAGTGTATGGTTTATGTGTTGTACACATACCATATTCTCACAAAAAAACACCAACAAAAAAAACTCAGAAATAGAACTTTCTGAAGTAATTATCAATGCTAAAAACGAAAAAAAATTAGGAACTAATAAGGTTTCTAAAATTTCATTACAATTAAGACCAATAAATAGTGCCCACGATTTTTTAAAAACTGTACCAGGTTTATTTATTGCGCAACATGCTGGTGGCGGAAAAGCCGAACAAATATTTTTAAGAGGTTTTGATAACGACCATGGAACCGATTTTGCTGTTTTAGTTGATGATATTGGCGTTAATTTAAGTTCTCACGCACACGGACAAGGCTATGCAGATTTACATTTTTTAATTCCTGAAACTGTTCAAGCTGCCGATTATTATAAAGGACCTCATGAAACTTCATTAGGAAATTTTGCCGTTTCTGGAGCTGCTAAATTTTCATCAAAAGATAAAGTACATCGTAATTTTGTAAAGTTAGAATATGGTCAATACGATTTTGCTAGAGCTTTGGCAATGGTATCACTTATTGATAAAAACAATTTTTTAACTAAGAATGAAGAAAGTGCTTACATTGCTATTGAAGGAACTTATAATGACAGTTTTTTTGAAAGTGAACAAAGACTTAAAAGATTAAATACATTTACAAAATATACCGTTGCATTTTCTGATAATCATAAATTAAGAACATCAATTTCTACATTTAATAGTAATTGGAATGCTTCGGGTCAAATACCTTTAAGAGCTGTTAAAAGTGGATTAATAGATAGATTTGGAGCTATTGATGATAAAGAAGGTGGCGATACTGAAAGAATACATTTTAACATGCAATTAAACTCTCAACTTTCAGAAAAAACACAACTTACAAATCAGTTATATTATGTTGGCAACAAGTATAATTTATTTTCTAACTTTTCTTTTTATCAAAACAATCCTGTTGATGGTGATATGATTCATCAGCAAGAAAATCGTAAAATGTACGCCTATAAAGGAAATATTTCAACTAAAAATATATTTCAAATACCAAACAGCACCACTACTTTTGGTTGGGAAATTAAACGTAATAATAACAATATTGGTTTAAATAACGCTATTGGACGTACATTATCAAATCCTATAAATGAATTTGATATTAAAGAAACAAACGTTGCTTTATTTTTAAAAGAAAGAATTCAAATAGCTCCTAAATTAACGGCTTTAGCAGGTATTAGAGCTGATTATTTCGATTTTAACGTAACTGAAATAGTACCAGTTCCTCAACATGGAAAGACGAATACTCTTAGAATAAGTCCGAAATTTAGTTTGTTTTATGATGCTACTAAAAACCTACAGCTATATGCAAAAGCTAGTTCAGGATTTCATTCAAACTACGCAAATGCAGCTATAACAAATAAAGAAATTAATCCGCTGCCTAGAGCTGTTGGTTATGATATTGGTACAGAATTTAAAATTGGAAAAAACTTTGTTGGTAACATTGCTACTTTTTATTTACAAAGTGATGCTGAATTTGTTTTTGGTAGTGATGGATTTGAATTTGAAAATAAAGGAAGATCAAAACGAATTGGTAGTGAAGCATCTTTTAGATATCAACCGTTGCCTTATTTTTGGTTAGATACCGATTTAAATTATAGTTTTGGAACTTTATTAGATGCCCCTAAAACTGAAAACAAAATTCCTAGTGCGCCTCGTTTTACCTCAACTGGTGGCGCTACTTTGCGTTTAAAAAATGGAATTAACACATCGTTACGTTATCGTTTTTTAGGAGAACGTCCTTTAATTGAAGATGAATCTGTAATTGCTGACAGTTATTTTATTGCAGATTTTGTTATCAATTACACAAGACCAAAATATCAAATAGGTTTATCCGTAGAAAATATTTTTAATACAGCATGGAGAGAAGCTGTTTTTTATGATTCTTCACAATTACAAGGAGAATTACAACCTGTTGATGATATTCATTTTACACCAGGAACTCCTTTTTTATCAAAAGTAAGTTTCACTTATTTCTTTTAAATTATGGGGAAAAATATCGCCAATACAACACATACTTTTTTCTTTTGTGACGGAAGTTCTTGTCAAAAAGCAGGAAGCGAACAAGTAACAAGAGCTGCCAGAGCTTACTTACGAAACAATAATCTTTGGGATAAAACCCATACAATTAAAACAAGATGTAACGGCAGATGTGAAGATGCTCCTACCTGTATTGTCTATCCTGATGAATTTTGGTATAAAGAATTAACACCTGAAAAAATCACTCCAATTATAAAGGCTCACATTAATAATGAGCCTTTTAATGAAGATAATTTATTATACAAAAAAGGATGGAATGAACAAGTTTCTAATAACGAAAGAGCTCCTATAAAACCAAAACCTTTTGAGTTAAAAAATGATGCAGAATTAGGAGACTGCTATATTACTAGAGGTTTTAGTTCAGATCAATATTTATATCCTCTTTTCTTATATTTATCAGAAAATCCAAAAGGTGTAACACTTGCTATGGCTGATAAAAATATTATTTCTTTTGATAAGATAAATACAGTAAATTATTCAGATACACATACGCTTGAATTAAAAACTAAAACGGAAATCATAAAGTTAACAATCGCTGCAGTTCCTAAAGAAAATAAGGAATTACAACAATCAAAAATTTCTAGTACAGAATATTTTCATCAAAAAGAAACAGCACTCACAGGTATTCGTTTCAAAAATAAATTTGGTGAAATTTTAGGAAAAATAACTTTCGATTCCATAGAAAATAAAGCTTGGTTATATTGCACTAAAATTCAGTTACAAAACACCAACTTACATTTAAAATAATTATGAGTAAACAACATGTTTCAATATTAGGATTAGGCTGGTTAGGTTTACCTCTTGCTTTGCAGTTACAAAAAAATGGATATACTGTTAATGGAAGTACCTCATCTGTAGAAAAACTAAAAACACTTGCTAAATATTCGTTTCATACTTGTAGAATAAGGCTTGAAGCCGATAGTATTATTGGTGATTGGGAATCTTTTATTACAGATACAAACATCCTTATTATTAATTTTCCGCCTAAAAGAATTGATAATATTGAAACAATTCATCCGAAGCAAATAGCGCAAATTATACAACAAACTCCTAAATCAACAAAAGTTATTTTTGTGAGTTCTACTTCGGTATATCAAAACAATAATAATCTTATAAATGAAGCTGAAAAATGTGTTCCTGAAAAAGCATCTGGACACGCATTAATTAAAGCCGAAGAATTATTACAACAACATTTTGGTGATAATTTAACTATTTTACGTTTAGCGGGTTTAATCGGTGCTAAACGTCATCCTGGAAGATTTCTTTCCAATAAAAAGCAATTAAAAAACCCGAATGTACCTGTAAATTTAATTCATCAGAAAGATGTTATTAGTTTAATCGATACTATTTTAGAACAAAATTGTTTTGGTGAAATTATTAATGGTTGTGCAGATATACATCCGAAGAGAAAAGAATATTATGAAAATGCAGCCATCAAATTAAATATGCCTGCTCCTATTTTTGAAACAACAACAGCATCAAAAGAACGTTTTAAAATAATTGATAATTCAAAATCAAAATCGTTATTAAATTTCACGTATCAGTTTGCTAATCCTGAATGGATTTTTACAAGAGAACATTTACCTGAAATTTCGATTGTTGGCGCAGGTCCTGGAAATAAAAATCTACTAACTTTAAAAGCTTTTGAGGCGATTGAAACTGCGGAAATTATTTTACATGATAATTTAATTTCTGATGAAATATTAAACATCAATACACAAGCGGAACGTATTTATGTCGGTAGAAAATTTGGCGATAAAGAAGACCAACAAAGTCGTCAAGATAACATCAATTTATTGATGAAAAAACATTGTGAACAAGGTGATAAAGTCGTTCGCATAAAATCTGGCGACCCATATATTTACGGAAGAGCTGCCGAAGAGGTTCGTTTTTTAAAGAAACATAAACTTCCTTTTACAGTTGCACCAGGAATTTCAGCTGCATTAGCAGCCGCTAGCGCAGTTAACATACCTATTACGGAAAGAAGAAAATCAAACGCCGTTTTAATTTGTACCGCACATACAGCCGATTATTCAACCGCACAATTGAAAGGAATTGCTGAAATGCTAAAAGCAGGAAATACATTAGCGCTGTATATGGGCTTAAAAAGTTTAGACAAATTAATTCCTAAATTGATAAGCATTTGTGGAGATTCTACAATTCCTATCAATGCTGTTTCTAATGTATCAAGAGAAGATGAAATATTACTTTCATCAACATTAGAAGAAATAGAAAACGACATCAAAAAACAACCACTACAAATGCCTGTAGTATTTTTAATAGGTGTAAAACCAATAAATTAAATCAATGAAAAAAGGAATTTTACTTTGCGGACATGGTAGCAGAACCAAAACAGGAACTGATGCTTTTAAACAATTAGTTGAAGCCTTACAGGCTCGTTATACTGATTATGAAGTGGATTATGGATTTTTAGAATTCAATCATCCTGTGTATGAAGCTTCTATTGAACGTATGTATCAAAAAGGAATTCGTGAAATTTATGCTTTGCCGATTATTCTTTTTGCAGGTTCTCACGCCAAAAATGATATTCCGTATGAAATGAATACCATACAGAGTTATTATAGCGATTTAACCATAAAAATGGGAAAACATCTTGGTGTGAATTCATTTTTATTAGAATTAGCTCAAAAAAGAATTTTAGAAGAAGAAAGCAAACATCCTGTTATTGATAGAAAAGATGTTTGTTTAATGGTGGTTGGACGAGGAACTACAGATACTGATGCCAATTCTGATGTACACAAATTAGCGTGTATGTTAGGCGAAGGAATGGGATTTGGTTTTACAACAGTTGCATATAGCGGAACAGCATATCCGACGGTTACTAAAAGTTTAGAGCTAACAAGTAAAATGGAATTTAAACGAACTATTGCGATTCCGTTTTTCTTTTTCACAGGGATTCTTTTAGAACGTATTTATAATCAAATTCGCACTTTTGATGAAACCTCTCCTTTCGAACACATATATACTGATGCTTTTGGTAGCGATGAATTAATTTTAAAAGCTTTTGATGAACGTTTAGATGAAACCATCAACGGTACAGCAAATATGAATTGCCAATTATGTAAATATAGAAAACAAATTGTTGGTTTAGAAGATGAAGTTGGTAAAGAACAAGTTGGACATCATTTAGGTGTAAAAGGTGTTTTATTTGAAGAGGATGAAAAAGTTGGAGAGAAAAGTAATGTATTTACTAAAATTAAAAAAGGTTTAGGAATATGATAACGGGTAAAATATATGGTGTTTCGTTAGGAACTGGTGATGCTGATTTAATTACCTTAAAGGGATTAAAAAGTTTACAGCAAGCTGATAAAATATATTATCCAGGTTCGTTATTTAAAGATGGTAGAAAAATAAGTTATTCACGTACTATTTTAAATAATTATAATTTAGATGCTAATAAACTAGTTGGTTTTTATCTAAAGATGGATTTAGAAAGAGTTCAAGCTAAAGAAGTTTACGAAACTACTTTTCAACAAATTTTAAGCGATTATAAAAATGGTTTATCAATAGCCATTGTTAGTGAAGGCGATATTAGTACGTACAGCTCTTTTTCTTATCTATTAGAAAAAATTAAAAAACAGCAATTAAAAATCGATTTAATTCCTGGAATTACTTCTTACTTACATTTATCATCAGAAAGTCAAATTCCTTTGTGTTTGCAAAATGAAAAAGTAACCGTTATTCCTCGCATCCAAAGTAAAGAAGAATTACAAGAAGCTATTGATAATTTTGATACTGTTGTTTTAATGAAAATTATATCGGTTGTTGATATAATTACCGCTGTAATTGACACTCAAAAACATAGCGTCACCTATGCCGAACGCCTAGGAACTGACCAACAATTTATAACCAATAACTGGGATACAGCCAGTAAAAGAGAAACTCCTTATTTTTCTCTTATCATTATTAAAAAAATAAAAAAATGAAAATAACCGTTGCGGGATTAGGTCCTGGAGATATAGATTATATGTTACCCGTTGTTAAAAATGCGTTGCAAAAAGCTGATGTTGTTATTGGGTACGACTATTATTTTCAATTTGGAAAATCGTTATTTAAAGAAGATGCCGAATTAATTTCGATGCCTTTAGGAAAAGAAGAGGCAAGAGCTCACAAGGCTGTTGAAAAAGCGAAAGAAGATAAATATGTAGTCGTTATTGGTTCTGGTGATGCCAGTATTTATGCAATGGCTGCTATTGTTTACGAAGTTGTATCGAAAGGAAATCATGATGATATTGAGTTAGAAACCTTACCTGGTGTTTCTGCTTTTTTAGCTGCGGGAAGTAAATTAGGTGCGCCGTTAGGACACGATTTTTGTTGTATTTCATTGTCAGATTTAATGACTCCTTGGAACAAAATAGAACAAAGAATTAAGGCTGCCGCAATGGGCGATTTTGTAACTAGTTTATACAATCCGAAAAGTAAAAAAAGACATTGGCAATTAGGTCGATTACAAAAAATATTTTTAGAAAAACGCTCTCCCTCTACTCCTGTTGCAATTATTAGACACGTAACTCGCCCAGAAGAAGAATGCAAAATTACCACTTTAGGAGAGTTTAATCCTGAAGATGTAGACATGTTTTGTTTGGTGATGATTGGAAATTCGCAAACATATCGTTTTAAAGATTATTTAGTAACTCCAAGAGGTTATTTAAATCGAAAACCACATACAGGAAAAGAAATTCAACAAGAAAGTTTTAGAATTGTTACCGAACATATTAAAGATTTATCTTTTGCGATTGCTGATAAATGGGCAATAACAAGAGTTATTCATACCACAGGAATTTTAGAGGATTTCAACCATTATTCGGCAACGCCAAATGCAATTGAAAACTGGTATGAACATCTTAAAAATGGTGGCGAAATTGTAACCGATGTTACCATGGTAAAAGCTGGAATTACAAAGGCTTTTACAAAAGAATACGGCAATCAAATACATTGTTTATTAAATGATGAAGATTCACAATTATTAGCAACTTCAGAAAATATTACACGTTCTCAAGCAGGAATTAGAAAAGCTATTGAAAAATATCCAAATGCTTTATATGTTGTTGGAAATGCTCCGACTGCTTTGTTCGAAATTGTAGAGCAAATAAGAGATAACGACACTTTTAAACCTGCTGGAGTTGTTGGCGTACCTGTTGGTTTTGTCAATGTTTTGGAAGCAAAAGAGCAGTTATCGCAAACAAAAAAAACAAATTGGGTGGTTATAGAAGGTAACAGAGGCGGAAGTAATGTTGCCGCAGCTATTGTTAATGCTGCATTTACGTTACCAGAATCTTCAATTTATTTTAATTCTTAAATGATGAACAAATTTACTCCAAAAAACATTGAAACCCTCGAGCAAATAATACTTGCACGTAGAGATGTTAGAGGAAATCGGTTTATAAATACGCCTATATCTAAAGAACATTTAGATAAAATTCTATTTGCTGGAGTAAATGCGCCTTCTGTTGGATTTTCTCAACCATGGGAATTTGTTGTTATCAAAGATTTAGAAATCAGAAATAAAATTAAAGATAGTTTTTTTGAAGAAAATGAAAAAGCTAAAATTCTTTTCGAAGGAAAAAAAGCAGACGCATACACTCAATTAAAATTAGAAGGTATTGTAGAATCTGCATTAAATATCGCTGTTTTTTACAAACCAAGTGAACATCCTGTTTTAGGGCAAACTTCTATGAAAGAAGCAGGTGTTTATTCGGTGGTTTGTGCTATTCAAAATATGTGGTTAATGGCAAGGGCGTTAAATGTGGGTTTAGGTTGGGTTAGTATTTTAAATGCGAACAAAGTTAAAACCATATTAAACGCTCCTAAAGACAGACAATTAATAGGTTATTTGTGTTTAGGTCATGTCGATAAATTTTATGAGAACCCAGAATTAGAACGTTTAAAATGGGAAAAGCGTAAAAACATAAATGATGTTGTTATTAAAGAATCTTATCAATAAATGAATAAAATTCAAAAACATATCGACTTTCATTTAATTGGAATCAGCAATCATCCAACGCCAAAATTCAATGATGATGTCTTGGGATTAATTCAAGAATCGACTGTTTTTTCTGGCGGAAAACGTCATTATGAATTGGTAAAATCATACTTACCAAAAAACCATACTTGGATTGAAATTTCAGGAAAAATGGATTTTCTTATCAATCAATATAAAAAAATTGATACGACTATTGTAGTTTTCGCCTCTGGAGATCCTTTTTTCTATGGATTCGGAAATACGTTACAACGTTTATTACCAAACACACAATTAAAAGCAACGCCTTATTTTAACAGTATTCAGTTGTTATGTCATAAAACACAAACAAATTATAATGCTTTAAAATCGGTATCTGTTCACGGTAGAGATTGGTCAGCTTTAGATGAAGCTTTAATTAATCAAAATGAATTAATTGGCGTATTAACAGATGCTAAAAAAACACCTTGCGAAATTGCAAAACGTTTGTTAAAATATGGTTTTGATAATTATTCAATCACCGTTGGCGAAGCTTTAGATGGAAATGAAGAACATATTCAAACGCTTGATTTAGCAACTTGTACTAAAAAATTACATAACAATTTAAATTGTGTTTTATTAAAGCAAATTACGCCAAAAAATAAGCCTTTTGGAATTGCTGATGATGCTTTTATTCCTTTACCGAATCGGGCAAATATGATTACTAAAATGCCTATCCGATTGAGTACAATAAACGCTTTACAATTGCAAAATAAAACTGTTTTTTGGGATATTGGAGCTTGTACAGGTTCGGTCGCTATTGAAGTAAAACAACATTTCCCACATTTAAAAATAGTCGCTTTTGAAAAACGAACTGTATGCGAAAATATAATTCAGCAAAATACAGAACGCTTCTCTACCCCTGGGATTACTATTATTATTGATGATTTTTTCAACCTAAATCTTAAAGAATTTCCTGTTCCTGATGTTGTATTTATTGGCGGTCACGGAGGGAGATTAAAAGAATTGATTTATCTAATTCATCAATTAAATCCGAAAACTAGACTAGTAACTAATGCTGTAAAACAAAATAGCACCAATATATTTATAAAAGAGCTTACTACATTAAATTATACTATAAATACAAGTGTGATTCAAGTAAACGAACATAACAAAATTAGCATTCATTCAGCAGAAAAAATATAAATGAAAAAAATAGCCATTATAGCAGTTACTGAAAAAGGATTAGAAAAAGCCCTTATCATTCAGAAAGAATTTCCAAAATCATTGGTCATAACAACCTTACAATCTAGTAATGGGAATGTTTCGACTATTGCATCTATTTCAGACTATTTAACCGATAATTTTTCAAAGTTAGATGGTATTTGTTTTGTAACCGCATTAGGTATTTGTGTGCGATTAATTGCACCATATATTCAAGATAAAAATACCGACCCTGCAGTTATTTCTGTAGATGATTTAGGTTTAAATGTACAATCAGTATTGAGCGGACATAAAGGAGGAGCAAATGATTTCGCTTTAAAAGTTTCGGCTGTTTTAGGTGCAAATCCAATTATATCTACATCTAGCGATGTTCAAAATATTTGGGCTTTAGATACGCTTGGAAATCAATTTGACTGGCAAACAGAAAGTTCTTTATCAATAACTAAAACAATGGCGTTGTTTGTGAATAATAAACCAACCGCTTTACTTTTAGATATTAAAGATAAAGGAACACAGCATTTAGAAAAAACAGCACCTAATTTTGTAACTGTTTTTTATGATGAAAAAGAGATTGATTACACGCAATTTGAATTATTTATTGCTGTTAGTTACAAAATATACAAAGCAAAAATTCCTAGTTTATTTTTAATTCCAAAAGTACTTTCAGTTGGTTCGGGATGTTCTAAAGAATTAAATTTTACTATTTTTCAAAAAACATTCAAAACTAAATTAGCTAACGAAGGATTGCATTTTTCAGCAATCAAAAATTTTGGTTCTATTGATATTAAAGCAAATCAGCAAGCATATTTAGATTTTAGTGAAGTCAATAATATTCCTTTCAGTACGTTTACTTCGAATGAAATAAATACGATTTCAATACCAAATCCTAGTGAAATGGTACAATCTAAAATTGGTGTCGCAGGAGTTTCAGAATCTTGTGCAATGTTACTTTCTGGAAATAATGAGTTGCTTGTTGAAAAGCAAAAAATTCATATTGAAAATAGTGAGAAATTTACATTTTCTGTTTCTTTAGATGCGAAAGTTGTTCGTAAAACTGCTGTTGCTATTATTGGTGCAGGTCCTGGTGATTCATCATTAATTACCGTAAAAGGAAAGGAATATTTAGAAGCAGCTGATTGTGTTTTATATGCAGGAAGTTTAATTCCTGAAGAAATGACCAATTGGTGTAAACCTTCTGCTGTGGTTCGAAATTCTGCAATGATGACCTTGGAAGAACAAGTTTCATTAATGCAAGAACATTATAAAAAAGGAAATTCAATTGTGCGTTTACAATGTGGTGATCCTTCTTTATACGGAGCAATTCAAGAACAAATGACCATTTTTGACGAGTTAAATATGGAGTATTTTATTGTTCCTGGAATTTCTTCATTTAGTGCTGCCGCAGCGGTTTTAAAATCAGAATTTACCATTCCTGAAGTTGTACAATCTATTGTATTAACTCGTGGCGAAGGAAAAACACCAATGCCATCAAAAGAAAGTATTTCTGCATTTGCTGCTACTAATTCAACAATGTGTATCTTTTTAAGTGCAGGAATTGCATCAAAAGTACAAGCGCAATTATTAGAACATTTTGATGCCGATACTCCAGTTGCTGTGATGTACAGAATTACTTGGAAAGATGAAGAAATTTATCAAGGGAAATTAGAAAACCTTGCCGAAATTGTAAAAAAGAGTAAAAAAACAAGAACTGTATTAATTGTTGTTGGTAGTGCTATTGGAGCTCGTAAAAACAGATCGCAATTATACAATCCTGAATGGAAACATATTTTTAGAACTAACAAGAAATTTGTAGTTACTGAGTAAGTTACACTACCGTCATGCTGAATTTATTTCAGCATCGCATAACTGTGGCAAATCATAATGAGAACCTGAAATAAATTCAGGTTGACGGATTCTATACTATTTTTAATATGGAATTTAGTAAGTAAAATAAAAAAAGATAAAAATGATACTTGTATTTGGAGGAACAACAGAAGGTAAAAAAGTAGCAGCCTTGCTTCAAAGCGAAGCTATGCCTTTTGTATATTCAACAAAAACAAGTATCTCTTTTAAAGAAACTCAAATTGCCAGTTACAGATATGGTGCGTTAACGGAAAAAGATTTAGAAAATTATCTAATCAAAAATAAAATACAGACTATTATAAATGCCTCGCACCCTTTTGCTGAAATTTTACACAAAACTATTGCAAAAGTTGCCGAAAGTTTGCAAATTCCTGTAATGCGTTTTGGAAGAAAATTACTTTCAAAAACCATAAATCCATCAATATTTTACGTAAATAATTATGATGATGCTTTGAATTTATTATCCTCAGAAAAAATAGTATTGGCATTAACAGGTGTTCAATCTATTAAAAAACTGAAACCTTGGTGGCTAAAAAATACCACTTATTTTAGAATTTTAAACAGACCTGAATCTTTAGCAATTGCAACTAAAAGTAATTTCCCTAAAAATCAATTAATTTTAGAATTTCCTTCTTCTGATTTAGAAAAAGAAATTTCGATTATCAAAAAAAATAAAATTGATATTATTTTAACTAAAGAAACAGGAAGCAGCGGTTTTTTAAACACTAAAATTGAAACAGCATTAAAAACTGACACACAAATAATAATTATCAAACAACCCGAAATTCCGAAGTATTTTAAAATAGTTTTTAATGAAATTGAACTAATTAAAGAATTAGCTACTCTAAAAAACTCAAAAACATGAGTTTAAGAGAAATTCCAAAAGGACCTTTACGAGATGGGTTTACAACAGGAACTTGTGCAACCGCTGCGGCAAAATCTGGATTGATGGCAATTATTCATCAGAAAAAAAATACTACCGTAAAAGTTCATTTGCCGATTGATAAAATAATAGAAATCCCTATTCATCATTGTGAATTTACCCAAAACACGGCTAAATGTTCGGTTATTAAAGATGCTGGAGATGATCCTGATGTTACAAATGGTGCTGAAATAGGTTGTGTTTTAAAATTAACTCAAAAAAAAGGTATTCAGTTTTTTGCGGGAGAAGGCGTTGGAACAGTTACTCTTAAAGGTTTAGAATTAGCAATTGGAGAACCTGCAATTAATCCTGTTCCTAGAAAAATGATAAGCAGTGCAATTCAAAAACTGTTACATGATTACGATTTAGAATGTGGTGTTTCGGTTACTGTTTATGTTGTCGATGGAAAAAAATTAGCCAAGCGTACGCTTAATGAACGTGTTGGAATTATGAATGGATTATCTATTTTAGGAACAACAGGAATTGTAAAACCATATTCATCATCATCATATATTGCAAGTATTGAGCAAGGAATTGATGTTGCTATTGCAAATAATATTTCCGAATTAGTAATTAATTCAGGCGCAAGAAGTGAAAAGTTTTTATCTGATAAATTTAGTCATTTACCCGAATATGCTTTTATTCATTATGGAAACTGGATTGGTGAAACACTTACGAAAGTAAATCAATGTGCTATAAAAAAAGTTAGCATTGGAATTATGCTAGGAAAAGCAGTAAAATTAGCTGGCGGAATTACTGATACACATAGTTGTGTGTCTAGCTGGAATAAAGATTTTGTAGTAAAATTAGCGAAAGAAGTTGGTTTTTACGATGCTGATAAAATTAAAGAATTAAACATGGCTGGGCGGTTAATTGAGTTATTTGAGTTTGAACAAAACTCGCCATTTTTTCAATTATTATTGGCGCATTGTTACCAACATACGCATACAAAAATTAAACATGTAGACTTAAATATTTACCTAATTCACAAAAACGGAACACTTATTAAATATATTAAAAAATGACAATAGTATCTTTAGTTAGACCTTTAATGGCGGGAATTTTACATTCTTTTGAGCCTGACCATGTAACCGCAGTTTCAGTTTTAGCTACTGAAAATGCTATCAATAAACAAAAAGTGAGCTTTAAAACTGTTTTTAAAGCATCACAATGGGCATTTGGGCACTCTGTAACTTTATTACTTTTCGGAGGATTTGCACTGCTTTTTAAAAGTATGGCGACTTTATTTATACATGATATTTCTTTTTATGCAGAATTTGCCGTTGGTCCTATTATGATTTGGCTAGGAATTGTAGCCATCAAAAGAAATCATCAAATTAATGAGATGGTTAAAAACCATAAAAAAATTGAAGCTCACGAACACGACCTTTCTAATCCGATACATTTACACGGAACTAAAGGCGAAGAAATTGCTGTAAATCCGATGAATAAATCATTTTGGATTGGAATGTTACACGGTTTAGCAGGTACAGGTGGCGCACTAACTTCCGCATTAGTTTTAAGTAGCGATACCGTAAGTGAAGCAATTCTTATTCTTGCTGTAGAATCTTTAGGAATTATTGTAGCAATGGGTGTTTATAGTTATGTTTTAATTTATGTAATGAGTCGTTTTTTAGAACGAAACTTAGCTATTTTTAAATGGATGAACGGTGTTGCAGGAGTTGCATCGGCAATTATCGGACTTGTATGGTTGTATAATAGTATTTCGGCTTTATAATGGAAAATAAAAAACAACACCACTTCCCTTTTTCGGCAATCGTTGGACAAGATAATTTTAAATTAGCCTTAATTTTAAATTTGGTCGATCCGCTTATTGGCGGCGTATTAGCCATCGGCGATAAAGGAACAGGAAAAACCACTTTAATACGTTCGTTAACTAGCCTAATGGAAAATCAACAAAAACACCCTTTTGTTAATTTACCTATTGGTGTTTCTGAAGATAGACTTCTTGGAAGTATCGATTTAGAGCAATTGATAAATGCTAAAAAAGAAGTTGTTAACCTGGGATTAATGGCACAAGCACATCAAGGTATTTTGTATGTTGATGAAGTTAATTTATTACAAGATTATCTTACTGATATTTTATTAGATGCCGCTGCTTCTGGAAGTTATTTTTTAGAAAGAGAAGGTATTTCTCGTTCTTTTAAAAGTAGATTTTGCTTAGTCGGTTCTATGAATCCTGAAGAAGGAAGTTTAAGACCACAACTAAAAGATCGTTTTGGTTTAAGTGTACATATTACAACACCTACGGATGTAAAAATTCGTCAAAAAATAATTAAACAACGTTTTTTGTTTGATGATTCACCTATCGCTTTTATCGATGCTTATAAAAGTAAAGATGCTACAATCGCTAAACAAATAATCAAGGCAAAAGAGGTTTTATTATCGATAAAAATAACCGATGAAATTATAGAATATTGTAGTGAATTAGCAGTTTTACATCAAGTAGAAGGACTCCGTGCCGATATTTTATTAGTAAAAACTGCTAGAGCTTTTACGGCTTATCAAAATACTTCAGAAATCACAAAAAAAGACGTAGATACTATTGCCGATTTCGTGTTAAATCATCGAAGTTTAAATAATGATGCGCCTAATCAACAAAATCCGCCTGATAATTCACCTGAAAACAAAGACGAACAACCGCCTGAAAATCCTTCTGAAACAAACGTATCAAAAGAAGAAAAAGTAGCGCTTTTAATTCCGAAGAATAAATTTCATAAGCAAAAAAAAAGTACTAAAAACACTCAAGAAAATGGTGTTCATTCAGTTAAAAATTCAACAGGAAATATCACAATAACAGATACAAAAAAAACAGTCGGACAATATTTAGCCACCGATAAATTCGACTTAAAAACCAAACGAAAAAGTACACTTTTAAAACAGCATCATATTTTTTTAATAGATTCTAGCGGTTCTATGTTAAAAAATCAAATTATTGCGTATGCAAAAGGAAGCGTACATAAAATAGCCGAAAATTCTAAAAATCAAAATACACAATTTTCTATTATTTCGTTATTTGATGGAGATGCAGAATTAATTTTAAATCAAACTCCAATTTTAGCTGATGTTGAAATAGCGTTAAAAAATCTTAAAACAGGCGGAAAAACAAATTTAAATGCAGGTTTTAAATTGATAAAAAGAAATTGTTCTAATATCGATTTTAATCATAATCTTCATATTATTACTGATGGAAAATTAAACGCAGAAAATAATTTAGAAGATACCGTATTATCTTTTCAAACCTATTGCAAAGGAATTGATAAAACACAAATTATTGATGCCGAAAAAGGAATTGTAAAAATTGGAGAAGCCAAAGAACTTGCAAACAGCATTAATGCTAATTATGAAATTTTAATTACTGAAAACCTATAAATTTTATTTTTTTGACCAAACAACTCATCATATCAGCCCCGAGTAGTAATGCAGGTAAAACAACACTTACCTTAGGATTATTACGTTTATTCAAACGAAAAAATTACGTTGTTCAACCTTTTAAAGTTGGTCCTGATTATATCGACCCAAAATTTCATCAATTGGCTTGTAACAAAGTTGGTGTAAATTTAGATTTATTTATGATGCCTCAAAATGACATAAATAACAACTTACATTTTTACGGAAAAGATGCAGAAATTAACTGTATTGAAGGTGTTATGGGCTTATTCGATGGCGCAAAAAAAGACAAAGGAAGTACCGCCGAAATGGCTAAAAAGCTAAAAACACCCGTTTTAATGGTGATTGATGCCAAAGCGGTTGCATATTCTGTTGCACCACTAATTCAGGGTTTTGTTAATTTTGATAAAGAAGTTCAAATAATGGGCGTTGTTTTTAATCGTGTTGGTTCTGAAAGACATTATACGATGTTAAAAGAAGCTTGTGATGATATTAACGTACACTGTTTTGGTTATTTATCAAATTTAAAAAACATCGAAATTCCTTCGAGACATTTAGGTTTGAATATTCAAGAAATTGAAAAATTTGATACTGTTATCAATCAAATTGCCGATGAACTAGAAAAAACAATCGATTGGAAAGCTATTTTAAAAGCTTCCAAAGAAATTAAACAAGTAAGTGTTTCATCAGAAAAAATAATTCAGCCTAAAAAAATAAAATTTGCAATAGCTAAAGATGAAGCTTTTAATTTTATGTATCCTCAAAATATTTCGGCAATGAAAACATTAGGAACTGTTGAATTTTTCAGTCCTATAAAAGATGCTGAAATTCCTGATTGCGATTTTATATATTTTGCTGGAGGATATCCTGAATCGTATTTAAAAGAATTATCTTCTAATACAAAAATGCTTGCTAGTATTAAAAAATTCGCAGAAAATAACGGGCAAATTTATGCAGAATGTGGCGGAATGATGTACTTAGGAAAAATGATTATATCAGAAAATAATACCGCTTTTAAAATGGTAGGAATTTTTGATTTTGATGCAACAATTGCTGATAAAAAATTGCATTTAGGATATCGAACTTCTAAACTTAATAATCATATTTTTAAAGGACACGAATTTCATTATTCGAGCTTAATAAACGATACTGAAATACCTATCAACGCAACAATTACAAATGCTAGAGATGGGAATACTACTACTAAAATTTATAAAAAAAATAAAGTAATGGCTTCTTATGTACATCATTATTTTGGTACATCAGAAATACTTTTACAATTGATTAACGAAATAAATAATACTATATGAAAATTTACACAAGAAAAGGAGACAAAGGTACAACTGGCGTTTTTGGAGGAAAAAGAGAGTTTAAAAACTCAGTAAGAATTGAATGTATCGGAACTTTAGACGAAGTAAATTCTACCATAGGATTGATGCGTTCTAAACTAGGAAACGACCACGAATGGCAACCAAATTTACACCGTATTCAAAAAGATATGATGAATATGATGTCGCATTTAGCACGTCCGTCAGATTCTAAAAAAATAAATCCAAATCCTGAACCTAAAGATGGTGCTGATTTCTGTGAAGTTTGGATGGATGAAATGGAAGAAAATATCAGTTCTCCTTCTGATTATTTTTTATTGCCTGGAGGAAATGAAATATCGGCACTTTGCCACGTTTGTAGAACACAAATGAGAAGAGGTGAACGACAATTAGTTACCTTAATGCAAGAAGATCCTGAATGTGTACACGATTATATTATGAGTTATGTAAACAGAATGTCTGATTTATTTTTCACCATGGCAAGAGCCGAAATGGATAAACACGGTGTTGCTGAAGAAAAATGGAATCTATTTTTATACAAAAGAAAGAAGAAAGCAGCGACTAAATAATACATTAAAAAACTCATCAAACAAAATTAAAAAAAATGAATAAGAAAATACCAATTACCATAGTTACAGGATTTTTAGGCGTAGGAAAAACAACCTTAGTACATAATATGTTAAAAAATGCCAATGGAAAACGCATCGCTGTTTTAGTCAATGAATTTGGTGAAGTTGATGTAGATGGACAATTAATTGCATCATCAGAATGTGATGATGATGGTTGTAACTTAATTCAATTACCTAACGGATGTATCTGTTGTACGGTTCAAGAAGAATTTTTACCATCGATGTTACAATTACTAGAGCGTAAAGATGAAATTGACCATATTGTTATTGAAACATCAGGTTTATCAATGCCTAAACCTTTAGTAAAAGCCGTAAACTGGCCAGACTTAAAACCTCATATTACTATTGATGCAGTTATTACTGTAGTTGATGCTGTAGGAATTGCAACTGGCGAAATATGCGATAGAGAACGTGTGCAAAAACAACGTTTAGCAGATGATTCTTTAGATCATGAAACACCTATTGAAGAGTTATTTTTAGATCAATTAGCTTGTGCCGATTTAGTTTTAGTTAGTAAAAGAGATTTAATTGATGATGAAAAATTTGAAGAAGTTACTAAAGTAATTATAGATAAAGCAAGACCAAATACTAAAATTGTTCCTGTTATAAATGGTGAATTAGATAATACCTTATTATTAGGTGTCGGAGCTTCTGCCGAAGATGATTTAGAGAATCGTCATTCTATTCATGAAGAGCATCATAAATCTGGAAATCATCATCACCATAACGATGATATTAAAACAATTTTATTAGAATATTCTGAAACTGCTGACATTAAAGCTTTAGTAAAAGATTTAAAAGTACTTACAGAACAACACGAAATTTATAGAATTAAAGGTTTTGTAAATATTCCGAACAAGCCAATGCGTATGGTTTTACAAGGTGTAGGTTCTCGTTTCGATTATTATTTTGAAAGACTTTGGGGTGATAATGAAAAACGAAAAACAAGTTTAGTTGTTATTGGTAAAAATATTGAACTAACTAAAAATAACGAAGTGATTACTCATGTTCATAGTCACGGACATTCTCACGCACATTAACAGATGACAAATATTTTCACAACAAAAAAACTAGAGAAAATAATCCATAAAAAAATTGAAGACAAGGCTTTAATTTATGAAAATGACCTTGGAAGTTGGAATGCTAATGTTTTTTATATTGCTAAAAAAAAGTGTATTCTTTTTGTTAATTCTAAGACTTTTTTTTCAGTAATAATTCCTCGTTTCTCTGTGAAAGATATTAATAATCTTGATACATTATTTATTGACAATTTACATCAGCAATTATTATTTGAAAAAATAGCGATTGATTATGAAGTAATCTCTTCAAAAATTGGTAAAATAGCATTTAATTCAACAAATAATAACAGAAAAAGTATTGGTATTCTTAATTATAATATTGATAAGCTAAATTATTTTAAATATGAATATTCTATTTTTAATTCTTCTGTAATCAGAGAAATGACAAATAAATTAAACAAAACCCCTTTTAAACAATTAGGTTGGAAAAACCCATCTAAAGAAATGATTTCTTTATTAAATAACAATATCTAATTGTAATCTGTCTAAAAAAACTAAAACTGTGCATTTAATTTCTACCATACCAGGAGGCTGGAATCCTAATGATGAAGGAGTCTTTTACATCGATCAATCTCCAGGAGATATTATTTTTTTATCTTCCGCAGATTCCGATTTATTTATGATGAATAATGCCTACAAATTAATACATAATTCTGTAGAAAAAACACCTTCTTTTAGGTTTGCCAATCTTAGTTATTTTAAGCAAGAATTAACAATTGACACCTATGTTGATGAAGTAATTTCAACTGCAAAAATTGTGGTACTTAAACTTTTAGGCGGAAAAGCATATTACAATTATTTATGTGAAGCTGTAACTGAATGTTGTGAAGAAAATAATATTCAGTTACTGTTTTTACCTGGTGATAACAAACCCGATTTAGAGTTGATGCAATCGTCAAATATTCCGTTAAAAGATGTGGATATTATTTGGAAATATATTCAATCTGGTGGTATTGAAAATTGTCAATCGGCATTGCAATTAATTAGCAATCGAATTACCGATACAAAAGTAATTCCGAATGCTATTAAAACGATTCCTGATTTATTTTTATATCATCCTAAAGAAGGAATTTACAATACGAAATTACCTAACACATCAAAAAAGCAAGCCGTCATTTTTGGTTATAGAAGTTATTATTTATCTAATAATTTAGCGCCTATTCATAGTATTATTGATGCCTTAGAATCTGAAGGTATTTCAGCTGTAACCTTAATGGCCGCGGGATATCGTGAGCAAGATATTCAACAACAAATTTTTGACTTATTAAAATTACATCACATAGAAAAACCTCAGATTATTATCAATACGACAGGGTTTAGTGTGCAAGGATTTCATGATACCACACAAAGTTTGTTTGATGTTTTTAACGTGCCTGTTATTCAGGCAATCATGGGAAGTTGTAATAAAGAAAGTTGGTTAGAAGGTGATTTTGGCTTACCTCCTACTGATATTGCCATGAATATAGCCCTACCTGAGGTGGATGGAAAAATTATATCAAAAGTTATTTCCTTTAAAGAATCCATAGAAAAAGATGTTTTAACAGATTCTGAAGTTGTTTCTTATGTTCCAAATATTGAAGGTTGCGAATTTGTTGCAAAAATGTCAAAAGCATGGATAAATCTTCAAAATAAAAATAATTCAGATAAAAAAATTGCCTTAGTTTTACCTAATTATCCGAATAAAAATAGTCGTTTAGCAAATGGTGTTGGTTTAGATACTCCACAAAGTACCTTGCAAATATTAGCTCATTTATCCGAAGAAAATTACAGCTTATCAGATGATTTTCCTACAACAACAAATGAACTTATAGACAAATTAACAAACGCTGTAACAAACGATTTAGAAACAATAAACAGCCTAAACGAACGAAAAACTATAAAATTAGATGCCACTATTTTTTATAAATACTATAATCAATTATCCGTAGAACTTCGTGAAAAAGTAGAAAAACAATGGGGGAATCCTGAAAAATCGCCCAATTATCAAAACGGTTATTTTTTAATTCCTGGGTTTATTTCTGATAATATATTTGTTAGTATTCAGCCAAGTAGAGGTTATAATTTAGATTTACAAGCCAGTTATCATTCTCCTGATTTACCGCCACCGCCTGCTTATTTGGCGTATTATATTTGGTTGCAACACAGCTTTAATGCTGATGCTTTAGTGCATATTGGTAAACATGGAAATTTAGAATGGCTTCCTGGTAAAAGTGTGGCTTTAAGTAAAGAAACTTGTTTTCCTGCTGCAATTTTAGGAGCAATTCCTCATTTTTATCCTTTTATTATTAATGATCCTGGCGAAGGAACTCAAGCCAAAAGAAGAAATCAAGCCATTATATTAGACCATTTAATTCCGCCAATGACACGGGCTGAAAATTATGGCGATTTACTAAAACTAGAACTTTTAATTGATGAATTTTATGAATCGGCTTTAGTAGATAGAAAACGTGCTTCGCTGATTAAAACTAAAATTGAAAACTTAGTAAATGAAACGCATCTTAAATCAGATTTAAATCAAGATGGAAAAGATATTGATGCTTTATTAGAAGTTATTGACGGTTATTTATGTGAATTAAAAGAATCTCAAATTAGAGGTGGTTTACATATTTTAGGAAAATTACCAAGACAAGAAAAATTAGTTGATTTAATTGTTGCCTTACATCGCTTGCCACAAGGAAATTTAAAAGGAATTACACAATGTTTATCCGAAGATTTACAACTTAATTTTAACCCTATAAATGTTGTTTATTCTGATATTTTTGACAAAGAAATTTTCGGGATTCATTGTCGAACTTTCGGGCAAGCTGTCGAATTATTAGAAAATAAAGCCAAAAATATCATCAATAATTTATTAAACAACAAAGAAATTGAAAATATTGGCGATTATACAAAACAAATAATAACCTATATAAAACAACATACATTACCTGTTTTACACAAAACAAGTAATGAAATTACACATTTAATAAAAGGCTTAAACGGACAATATATTCCTGCGGGAGGTTCTGGTGCGCCAACAAGAGGACGCATCGATATTTTACCTACGGGAAGAAATTTTTATTCTGTTGATGTGCGAACTGTTCCGTCTGAAACTGCGTATCAAATAGGGCAAAAAAGTGCGCAAAATATTATTGATCGCTATTTACAAGAAAATGGAGAATATCCTACTTCTATCGGTTTATCGGTTTGGGGAACTTCTACCATGCGAACTAGTGGCGATGATATTGCACAAGCTTTGGCATTAATTGGCGTAAAACCCGTTTGGCAAGGAAGTAATCGAAGAGTTAAAGATTTTAAAGTACTTTCTACTTTAGAATTAAAAAGACCTCGAGTTGATGTAATGTTACGTATTTCTGGTTTTTTCAGAGATGCTTTTCCTGATTTAATTTCGCTATTTAATTCGGCTATTGAAAAAGTAGCTTCTTTGGATGAAACTGCGGAACAAAATCCTATAAAAAAACGTTTTGATCAAGAAAAACAACAATGGAAACAAGAAGGTTTAGATGAAAAACAAGCCAATGAAAGAGCTTTATATCGAGTTTTTGGTTCGAAACCAGGAGCTTATGGAGCAGGTTTACAAGGTTTAATTGATGGAAAAAACTGGACTACTTCGGATGATTTAGCAAATGCTTATATTAATTGGAGTGGTTACGCATATCATGGGAAAAATAACAGCGGAAAATCGGCACATGAAACCTTTAAAAAACGATTAGCGAATATTGAAGTTGTCATGCAAAATCAAGATAATAGAGAACATGATATTTTAGATTCTGATGATTATTATCAGTTTCAAGGAGGAATGACGGCTGCCGTAAATACCATAAAAGGAGTACAACCTGAAACTTATTTTGGTGATCATTCTCGCCCTGATAATCCGAAGGTAAAATCTTTAAAAGAAGAATTATTAAAAATTTTTCGCTCTCGAGTTGTCAACCCAAAATGGATGCAAGGTATGCAAGAACATGGCTATAAAGGTGCTTTTGAAATGGCTGCTACCATGGATTATTTATTTGCTTATGATGCTACAACTAATTTAATTGAAGATTTTATGTATCAGCAGATTACAGAAAAATATTTATTTGATGATGATAATAAAGCTTTTATTGAAGAGCATAATCCTTGGGCTTTAAAAGATATGTCAGAACGTATGTTAGAGGCAATTCAAAGAGGTTTATGGGAGAATCCATCCGAAGAAACCATAGAAGAATTAAAAGATATTTATAAAAAATCAGATGCTATAACGGAGTAAATTATTTTTAAAAATAGTAGAAAACAAGAATCCGTCAACCTAAATTTAGTTCAGGTTCGTATTCTGATTTGCCGCAGTTCTCCTATTGATGCGATGCTGAAATAAATTCAGCATGACGGTAGTGTAGTAAACAAAAAAAACCGTTGAATTTAAAATTCAACGGTTTTTTTATATGTAATAATGTTATACTTAGTTTAAAAAACTATGCTAAAACGTTTTTTAATACTTTCGCTACCATTTCTCCAATTTTAGCTGGAGAATCAACAACGTGTACACCATTTTCAGCTAAAATTTTCATTTTTGCTTGAGCTGTATCATCATCACCTCCAACAATTGCACCTGCATGTCCCATTGTTCTACCAGCTGGTGCAGTTTGACCTGCGATAAAACCAATAACTGGTTTACGGTTACCATCTGCTTTAATCCAACGAGCAGCTTCAGCTTCTAAGTTACCACCGATTTCACCAATCATAACGATTGCTTCTGTTTCATCATCGTTCATTAATAACTCAACAGCTTCTTTTGTTGTAGTTCCAATAATTGGATCTCCACCAATACCGATTGCAGTAGTTATACCATATCCTTGTTTTACAACCTGATCAGCAGCTTCATAAGTTAAAGTACCTGACTTAGAAACGATTCCAATTTTTCCTTTTTTGAAGATAAAACCTGGCATAATACCAACTTTAGCCTCATCTGGAGTAATTACTCCTGGACAGTTAGGACCTACTAAAGTACATCCTTCTAATTGATCGATATAAGACTTTACTTTTACCATATCAGCTGTAGGAATTCCTTCAGTAATACAAATGATTACTTTAATTCCTGCTTCAGCAGATTCCATAATAGCATCAGCAGCAAATGCTGGTGGTACAAAAATAATAGAAGTATCTGCTCCTACTTTTTGTACAGCTTCGTCAACTGTATTAAAAACTGGTTTACCTATGTGCTCTTGTCCTCCTTTACCTGGTGTTACACCTCCTACGACGTTTGTTCCGTAATCGATCATTTGACCAGCGTGAAAAGTACCTTCACTTCCTGTAAAACCTTGAACTATAATTTTTGAATCTTTATTTACTAAAACACTCATTGGTATATTTTTATTTATTAAGCTTTACAAAAATAGTTTTTTGTAATTGATTTGTGAAACTTTTATTTCTTTTTTTGTTCTTTTAAAAAGCGTTTTATTTCTGCTAATTCTTTTAGCTTACTTCTCGATTCTGAAACAGGTGTTCCAAAATACGATTTACCGCCTTCTACTGATTTCGTAACACCTGTTTGACCAAGTATTACAGCACCTTTACCTATTGTAATTCCGCTGTTTGTACCTACTTGCCCCCAAATAGTTACCTCATCTTCAATAATAACACAACCTGCAATACCTGTTTGAGATGCGATTAAACATTTTTTACCAATAACGGTATCATGTCCAACATGTACTTGATTGTCTATTTTTGTTCCTGCTCCAATAGTCGTATTTCCAGTAACACCTTTGTCTATGGTACAAGAAGCTCCTAAATCGACATTATCTTCTAAAACAACTTTTCCTCCTGATAATAACTTATCAAAGCCTTCAACTCTATTTTTATAATAAAAAGCATCAGCTCCTAAAACAGTATTTGCATGAATTGTAACATTATTACCAATTATAGTATTACTATAAATAGTAACATTAGGATGAATCAAGCAATTTTTACCGATAAGAACATCATCACCAATAAAAACATTTGGTTGAATAACAGTTCCTTCTCCTATAATAGCACTTTCAGAAATACTTTCTTTAGATGCTATAAATGGATTAAAATGTTTAGTAATTTTATTAAAATCTCTAAACGGATCATCAGAAATCAATAATGTTTTTCCTTCAGGACAATCAACTTTTTTATTGATTAAAACTGTTGTTGCCTTCGAATTTAATGCTTTATCATAATATTTAGGATGGTCAACAAAAACAATATCTCCATCTTCGACTACATGAATTTCATTAATTCCTTTTACAGGAAAATTTTCATCACCAACAAATTCTACCTCTAATAAGGTAGCTATTTGTACTAAGGTTTGTGTATTTTTAAATTTCATTATAAAAAGAAATTCCCGCCGAAGCGGGAATATATTTATTCTTTAACACGTTCTTGATATGTTCCTTTAGTTGTTTCTACCTTAATTTTATCACCTTCGTTGATAAATAATGGCACATTTACAATTGCTCCAGATTCAACCGTAGCTGGTTTTGTAGCATTTGTAGCGGTATTACCTTTGATACCTGGTTCAGTATGTGTAACTTCTAAAATTACACTTGCTGGCATATCTACAGATAAAGGCATATCATCTTCAGAATTGATAATGATTGTAACTACCTCTCCTTCCTTCATTAATTCAGGTGCATCTAAAGCACTTTTTTCTAAAGTAATTTGAGAATAATCTTCTTGATTCATAAAATGAAAAGTTTCTCCTTCTTTATATAGGTATTGAAACTTATGAGTTTCTACTCTAACATCGTCAATTTTTCTTCCTGAAGGAAAAGTATTATCAACTACTTTACCATTAGTTACACTTTTTAATTTTGTTCTTACAAATGCTGGTCCTTTTCCTGGTTTTACATGTAAAAATTCAACAACTTTATATATATCGTTGTTATATTTCATGCATAATCCATTTTTAATATCTGATGTAGTTGCCATTTATTTAAATTTAATTTTTAATACTTTTTATAACTTAATATAAACAGTTTAAAATAGTTATTTATTAATTTGATTTAAAATATCCTTTCATAATTCCTCTATTAGAGTTTTTTATGAACTGAATAATTTCATCTCGTTCTGATGTTGCTTCCATTTCGGCTTCAATAATATCTATTGCTTGAGTATTATTATAGTTTTGTTGGAATAAAATTCTAAATATATCTTGAATTTCTCTTATTTTATCAATAGTATATCCTCTTCTTCGTAAACCTACAGAGTTTATACCTACATATGATAAAGGTTCACGTGCTGCTTTTACATAAGGAGGCACATCTTTACGAACTAAAGAACCACCTGTTACAAATGCATGATTACCTACTGATACAAATTGATGTACAGCAACCATACCTGCTAATACAACATTATCACCCACAGTAACATGCCCTGCTAAAGTAGTATTATTAGAAAAAATACAGTTTTTTCCAACTAAACAGTCATGAGCAACATGACAGTATGCCATTATTAAACAATTGTCTCCAATAACAGTTTTCATTCTATCAGAAGTACCTCTGTTTATGGTAACACATTCTCTTATGGTAACATTATCTCCAATAACAACAGTTGTTTCTTCATCGTTAAATTTTAAATCTTGAGGAATTGCTGAAATTACTGAACCTGGAAAAATTCTACAATTTTTACCTATACGTGCACCTTCCATAATAGTAACATTAGAACCTATCCAAGTTCCTGAACCAATTTCTACATTTGAATGTATAGTTGTAAATGGTTCTATTACTACATTTCTAGCAATTTTTGCTTGCGGATGTACGTATGCTAGTGGTTGATTCATATTTTACTGTTTTTTGGCTATTTGAGCCATTAATTCGGCCTCTACAACCACTTTGTTATTTGCATATCCAAAAGCTTTCATATGACAAATACCTCTTCTGATAGGAGTTATTAATTCACATTTAAAAGTTAAAGTATCTCCTGGAAGCACTTTTTGTTTAAATTTAACATTATCCATTTTCATGAAATAAGTTAAATAATTTTCAGGATCTGGTACGGTGTTTAATACTAAAACACCACCACATTGTGCCATTGCTTCTACTTGTAAAACTCCTGGCATTACGGGTGCTCCTGGAAAATGACCTGTAAAAAAAGGTTCATTCATTGTAACATTTTTCATACCTACAACATGCGTATCCGATAGCTCTAAAATACGATCTATCAATAAAAATGGTGGTCTATGAGGTAAGATGTCCATTATTTGATGAATATCCATTAATGGCTTCTTATTCAAGTCATACTGAGGAACATAATTACGCTTCTCTAACTTTATCATTTTTGCTAATTTCTTAGCAAAAGCTGTATTAATTGAATGCCCTGGTTTATTAGCTATAATTTTACCTCTTATACGAGTACCAACTAATGCTAAATCACCAATTACATCTAATAATTTATGACGAGCAGCTTCATTAGCCCAATGTAATTCTAGATTATCTAAAATCCCATTAGATTGTATTTTTATATCAGTTTTATTAAAAGCTTTCTTTAATTTTTCCGTAGTACTTTCTGATAATTCTTTATCAACATATACAATAGCATTATTTAAATCTCCACCTTTAATTAAATCGTTATCTAATAACATTTCAATTTCATGTAAGAAACTAAAAGTTCTTGCTTCCGAAATTTCTTCTTTAAAATCAGAAATGGTATTTAAAGTAGCATTTTGAGTACCTAGAACTTGAGTACCAAAATCTACCATGGTAGTTATTTGATATTCATCAGAAGGCATTAAAATAATTTCACTACCTGTCTCTTCATCTTTATATGATATAATTTCTTTTACCACATACTCATCAATGTCAGCGTCTTGCTCTACGATTCCAGCTTCTTCTAATGCTTTGATAAAAAACTTTGAAGAACCATCCATAATAGGAGGCTCAGAAGCATTTATTTCAATTATTAAATTATCAATATCTAGACCAACAGCTGCCGCTAAAACGTGCTCTGATGTTTGAATTTGTACACCTTTATGCTCAAAGTTTGTACCTCTTTGCGTATTAGTTACATATTCTGCTTTAGCCTGAATTGTTGGCGCTCCTTCTAAGTCAACTCTTGTAAAAGCAAACCCATGATTTGCAGGAGCTGGTTTAAATACCATTGTTACGTCATTACCTGTATGTAATCCTACACCAGTTAATGTAATTTCATTCTGTATTGTTCTTTGTTGCTTACTCATTTTTTATTTTTTGAGCATTTAACTCTTTTTCTATTTTATCTATTTTAGATGCTAACTTTGGTAAATTCTTAAAGTAAACGTACGATTTACTATAATCAGAATATCCAAAAGCTGGCGCTCCTTGTACAATATCTTTATCTTTTAAACTCTTACCAATACCAGATTTTGCTTGTATTCTTACATTATTACCAATAGTAATATGTCCCACAATACCAACCTGACCACCAATCATACAGTTTTTACCGATTTTTGCAGAACCTGCAATACCTGTTTGAGAAGCAATTACGGTATTTTCACCGATTTCTACATTATGAGCAACTTGAATTTGGTTATCTAACTTTACTCCTTTTCTAATAATTGTTGCCCCTAAAGTCGCTCTATCAATAGTTGAATTAGCACCGATATCTACATTATCTTCTATAATAACATTTCCAATTTGAGGTATCGTTTTGTAATCCCCATCTTCTGTTGGTGCAAATCCAAAACCATCTGAACCAATAACACAACCTGAATGAATTTTACAATTCATTCCTATCTCAGTTTCTGAATAAATTTTAACACCTGCAAAAATAGTTGTATTATCGCCTATTTTCGTATTATCACCTATGTATGAGTTTGGATAAATTTTCACATTTTTACCCAACACAACATTCTCTCCAATATACGCGAAAGCACCAATATACTCTTTTTCTCCTATAGAAGCAGATTCAGCAATAAAGTGTGGATTTTCACGTCCTTGTTTATTATTTTTAACTTCGTTGTAAAATTCTAATAATTTAGAAAAAGCACCATAGGCATCTGCAACTTTAATTAAAGTTGTTTCCGTTTCTTTTTCTAATTGAAAAGTAGTATTCACAATAGCTACAGAAGCTGCTGTTGAATATATATAATTATTATATTTCGGATTAGATAAAAAAGTTAATGACCCTTTTGTTCCTTCTTCTATTTTAGATAATTTAGAAACCTCAACGTCGGGATTACCAACAATTTCTCCTTCTAAAATTTCTGCTATTTGTTTTGCTGTAAATTTCATTGCTTGCAAAAGTAATTATTTTTGTTTAATTACATCTTATCAGACCTGTTTAACAATTAAACTAATTGTGTTTTTTTAGGATAACATAAGTAATATTTAATGACAGGCTTTGTTAAAGCTCTTAAATTTAATTGATCTGACGCCTTAGCGATGTCTTTTAATTTTCCTTTTTTGGTGTAAATTTTAATCGGTTCATTAGTGTTATATGCCTGATGTTTAATTTTATTTGATAAAACGAAATAACTTAAATCAGCAGTTTTTATGATGCTATTTTCTGTAACTTTTTTATAAATTTTATTAATATAAGTTTCTTCAAAAGGTTCGTTCTGAATTTCAATTTTAAATAAATTTCGATGAATAATCATTTTTGCTAAAGATGAAAGCACAAAATCTTCATGATGTACCCATTCTTTTATTGCCGACATCACATCATAATCATCTAATTCAGCAAATATTTTTAAAGTCGTATCTGTAAAATTATCTTCAGAAATAGGATTATATAAAAAATATTTTAATGCTTTTCCTGCTGGCAATTCAACACCTTTTGTTACTAGTTCTTTTGCTCTTTTTAAAACATTTACTAAAGTATTTTCGGCAACCAAACCCGTTTTATGTAAATATACTTGCCAATACATTAAACGACGAGCAATAATAAATTGTTCAACAGAATAAATTCCTTTTTCTTCGATTACTAATTGATCTTTAACAACATTCATCATCGCTATTAAACGATCCGAAGAAATATTTCCTTCAGTAACTCCTGTATAAAAACTATCTCTTTTCAAGTAATCTAAACGATCAATATCTAATTGACTTGATATTAATTGATATAAAAATTTTCGATGATATTTTCCTTCAAATATTTCAATAGCTAAACTTAATTGACCATTAAACTCTTTATTTAAAGCATGCATAAATTTCAATGAAATTTCCTCATGAGAAACACCACTTACAATACTATGTTCTAAAGCATGTGAAAAAGCACCATGACCAATATCATGTAATAAAATAGCTACATATAAGGCATTTGCTTCTTCATCTGAAATATCAATATCCTTATTTCTTAATACTTGTACCGCTTTTTGCATTAAATGCATACAGCCAATTGCATGATGAAAACGAGTATGATTTGCTCCAGGATATACCATATTAGATAATCCCATTTGAGTAACTCGTCGTAATCTTTGAAAATAAGGATGCTCAATTATATCAAATATTAAAGAATTTGGAATGGTTATAAATCCGTAAATAGGATCGTTTATAATCTTTAATTTATTTGTTTTTCTATTTTTCAAAATCTATAAATAGTTCAATTTCTAACAAAATAATCATTATTTATCAACAAAACCAAATAAACAAAGGCTTTATTAACTTATTTTTAGCTATTATAAATACAACAAATGCGTTTTTAAACGTTATTTTTAAAGTAAAATATAAAATTATATGAAAAACATAGAGATACTTTGGGTAGATGATGAAATCGATTTATTAAAACCGCATATTTTATTTTTAGAAAAAAAAAATTACTCGGTAACTAAGTCGACAAATGGTGCAGATGCTATTGATTTAGTAGAAGAACACAATTTTGATATTGTTTTTTTAGATGAAAATATGCCTGGAATAACAGGATTAGAAACCTTAGCTTTAATCAAACAAAAAGATGCAAATCTTCCTGTGGTTATGATTACCAAAAGCGAAGAAGAATATATTATGGAAGAAGCAATTGGATCTAAAATTGCCGATTATTTAATAAAACCTGTAAATCCGAATCAAATATTGTTAAGTTTAAAGAAGAACTTAGATCATTCTCGATTAATTTCAGAAAAAACAACCTCTAGTTATCAACAAGAATTTAGAAAAATTTCTATGGATTTAGCCATGGTAAATTCGCATGAAGAATGGGTTAATTTATATAAAAAATTAGTTCATTGGGAATTAGAGTTAGAAAATATTAATGACACAGGAATGTTAGAAATATTAGAATCTCAAAAATCAGAAGCAAATTCGCATTTTTTTAAATTTATCAAAAAAAAATATCAGGATTGGCTTACTTCTTATGATAAGCCTACTTTTTCTCATACTTTATTTAAAGATTTTGTAGTTCCTGAACTTTCAAAAGATAAAGGCGTATTACTTGTTGTTTTAGATAACCTTAGATATGACCAGTATCGAGTTTTAGAACCTTTTATTAATAATTATTATAAAAAAGAAGAAGAACATTCTTATTATAGTATTTTACCTACAGCTACGCAATATGCACGAAATGCCATTTTCTCAGGATTAATGCCCTTAGAAATGGAAAAAAAGTATCCTAACTTATGGAAAAATGATACTGATGAAGGTGGTAAAAATTTATACGAACCTGATTTTTTAGATGCTCAAATAAAAAGATTAAACTTAAATATTAAACACGAGTATTATAAAATTATATCGCTTAAAAGCGGAAAAGAATTAGCAGATAATTATAACGGTACAAAAGAAAACGATTTAACAGTTGTTGTTTATAATTTTGTAGATATGTTATCGCATGCTAAAACAGAAATGGAAGTTATAAAAGAACTTGCTGGTGATGATAAAGCATACAGATCGTTAACAGTTAGTTGGTTTAAAAATTCTCCTTTATATGAAATTATTCAGAAAGCGCAAAAATTAGGACAAAAACTAATTATTACCACCGATCATGGAACGATTAATTCTAAAAATCCTACGAAAGTTGTTGGTGATAAAAACATTAGTTCTAACTTACGCTATAAAACAGGTAAAAGTTTAAGCTACGAGAAAAAAGATGTGTTTGCAGTTGAAAATCCTAAAGATATTTTCTTACCTAGTGTAGCCATAAATAGCCCGTTTATTTTTGCAAAAGAAGATTTATTTTTTGCTTATCCTAATAATTATAATCATTTTGTTAAATATTTTAGAAATACGTATC
The DNA here is from genome assembly GCF_041053065.1 of Tenacibaculum salmonis. NCBI lineage: Bacteria > Pseudomonadati > Bacteroidota > Flavobacteriia > Flavobacteriales > Flavobacteriaceae > Tenacibaculum > Tenacibaculum salmonis. The sequence continues at coordinate 678,321 of NZ_JBFCVV010000001.1, forward strand.
AACATGGTGGAATATCTTTAGAAGAAGTAATTATTCCCTGTGCAATTTACAGTCCTAAATAATTTATTTAAATCGATTTTATTTTGATAAAAAAATTACAGAAATTTAGTACAAATGCCTAGCCCCGATTGAAGCAATTGTTTGAGCTCTTTTTTGTTTTTTTCAAACAAAAAAAGCGAGTGCGGAAAGCGGGAAATTGCTTCAAATTATTTTTCTACAAATTTTAAAACTTAATAACAATACTATTTAACAGTTTTTTATTTTTGCAAAATGAACAAAAATTATTCTTTAAACGAATTGCCTCAAATAGCAGAAGAAATTATAAAAAACGCACCTCATAAAGTGTTACTTTTTAATGGTGAAATGGGCGTTGGTAAAACTACTTTAATAAAAGAAATCTGTAAAAAATTAGGTATTGAAGACGTTGCACACTCTCCTACTTTTTCGTTAGTAAACGAATATCAGACAAAAAACAATGATATTGTGTATCATTTTGATTTCTACCGAATCGAAGATGAAGAAGAAGCATACGATATGGGAATTGAAGAGTATCTTTATAGTAATAATTGGTGCTTAATTGAATGGTCAGAAAATGTTAAAAATTTATTACCTTTAGATGCTGTTGCTATAAACATCATTCTATTAGAAAATGGTCAACGTAATATTCAATTAAAAACTAATAAATTATAATGAGTAATATCTCCCCCTTCACCAAAGAACAGTTAATGCCACAACCTGAAATGCTTGAAATAAAAAGGCAAAAAGGGGAATTATTTATCGGTTTACCTAAAGAAACTCATTTTGAAGAAAAACGAATTAGTTTATCTCCCGATGCTGTTTCTGCTTTAGTAGCTCATGGTCATCGGGTTGTTGTTGAAACAGGTGCAGGAGAAGGTGCTAATTATAGTGATAGTGAATATTCTGAAGCAGGTGCAAAAATAGCATACAATATTAAAGAAGCTTTTGCTTGTACTATTGTGTTAAAAGTAGCACCGCCATCTTTAGATGAAATTAACATGTTAAATCAGCAAGCAATTTTAATATCAGCATTACAACTGAAAACACGCGATAAAAAATATTTTAAAGCCTTAGCTAAAAAAAGAATTACCGCAGTTGCTTTTGATTATATAGAAGATGAACACGGTATTTTTCCTATTGTAAAATCGTTAAGTGAAATTGCAGGAATTGCTTCAATACATATTGCCTCTGAATTAATGACTACGTCAAATGGTGGTAATGGACTTTTATTTGGTAATATTAGCGGCGTGCCTCCTACCGATGTTGTTATTTTAGGCGCAGGTAGCGTTGGAGAGTTTGCTGCTAGAGCAGCAATCGGATTAGGTGCCCGTGTTAAAGTATTTGATAATTCAATTACAAAGCTAAGAAAACTACAACATAGTGTACAATCACCTATTTATACCTCTACTATTCAACCCAAAACATTACTCAAAGCATTAATGAGATGTGATGTTGTTATTAGTGGACTTAGAGGGAAAGATCGTTCTCCTGTAATAGTTACAGAACAAATGATAGAGCAAATGAAAGATGGTGCTGTTATTGTTGATGTTAGTATTGACCGTGGTGGATGTTTTGAAACTTCAAAAATTACAACACACAGCAAACCTACTTTTACACAACATGGTGTTATTCATTACTGTGTACCAAATATTCCATCAAGATATGCTCGTACTGCTTCAGTTTCAATTAGTAATATTTTTACTCCTTATTTATTAAATATTGCTGAAGAAGGCGGATTTGAAAATGCTGCTCGTTTTGATAAAAGTTTACGAAATGGTATGTATTTATATCATGGAATTTTAACAAACAGAACGGTAGCTGATTGGTTTGACATACCTTATAGAGATATTAATTTATTAATTTTATAAGCTGATTTTACGTACTTTTGCTATCACAAAAATTTACTATGCAATTATTAAAACGTTTTGGATATTACGCAATAGGATTAGGTTTCGGTTCTTTAGTCGTATTTTTTATTTGGAAAGGTAAAGATGTTTCTTTTGATTATGGAATGGATGCTCGTACCTTAAAAACAATTAGAGTTAGAGAACGCTTATTTTCAAAAAATGCACAACAAGTTTTAGAAAACACTAAAATTGACAGCGCTACAATTGCGACTATTTTAAAAAATGGCGATGTTGATTTTGGAAAAAGTAAAGCGCGTTTAAAACCTTGCCCTGAATATTTTATTAGCGGTAAAGACAGTTTAAAGAATATTGACTTACATGTTACCAGATGTAAATCTACAACTACTATTGATAAAATTATAATAAACTAGTTTTTTATAAAGATATTTTACAAATAAAAAGAACGCAAGATTTAAATCTTGCGTTCTTTTTATTTGTAATAATAAATCAATATTTTTATTCTTCTAAAGATAACATCCATCGAATACTAAATTGATCTTGTAGTACTCCTGACTTACCTCCCCAAAAAGATTCTTCTAAAGGTTTTATTATCTCTCCACCTTCAGATAATCCATTAAAAATAGTTACCACCTCATCTTCATCTTCAAAATTTAAACTAATTGCAAAATTAGTACCTGCATTAAAACTTTCTGTAGTACTAAAAAAATCAGATGCTTGAATTGCCATATCACCAATTTCTAAAGTAGAATGCATTGTTAAATCTGATATTTCTTTAGGGAAATTTTTAGACTCAGGAGCTTCATTAAACTGTATTAGCATTGTAATATCTCCTCCTAAAATATCCGCATAAAAGCTCATTGCTTCTTTACAATTTCCGTTAAAATATAAGTAACTATTTGTTTTCATATGATTTCTTTTTTAATTTGCTATTTCACTCGTAAATTTGATACGCATTAATCGCAATTCATCTTCATCATAATCACCATCAAATTCATCTAAAGCTTCTTGAATTTTATCTGATTCAGATTCCATAAAATAATCATGTATTTCTTCTTGTTGATCTTCATCTAACAAATCTTCAACAGCATAATCAATATTTAATTTTGTCCCCGAAAAAACAATCGCCTCCATTTCTTTAATCAGCTCGTTCATTGCCAAACCTTTCGATTTTGAAATATCTTCTAAAGGTAATTTTCTATCAGTATTTTGAATGATAAATAATTTTAATCCTGAATTTACACCAGTACTTTTAACGATTAAATCGTCAGGACGCATAATTTTATTCTCTTCAACATAGCTTGTTATAATCTTAACAAAATCTTTACCAAATTTTCTAGATTTACCTTCTCCTACACCATGAACTTTAGATAACTCTTCTAAATTCATTGGATATTTCAATGCCATATCTTCTAATGAAGGATCTTGAAAGACTGCATAAGGAGGTACGCCTAAACGCTTTCCTACACTTTTACGTAAATCTTTTAGCATTTTAACCAATTTAACATCTACTGCACCTGCTACTGGACTTGTTGTTGAAATTATTATTCCAGCATCATCTGTTGCATATACATGATTTTCTGTCATCATAAATGATGTCGGATTTTCTAGAAACTGCTTTCCTTTTTCTGTTAATTTTAAAACACCATATTGTTCAATTTCTTTTTTGATAAGATCGACAACCAGTATTTGACGAATTAACGCCATCCAATAATGATTTATTTTATCTTTTCCTATCCCGAAAAAAGGTTGTGTTGTTGTTTTATGAGATTTTAATAATGCATTTTCTGCACCAATAATAGTATTAACAATCTCTTTAGGCTTATACATTTCGTTGGTATCTCTAATAACCGACAATAATATTTTCACCTGTTCTTGAGCTTCATTTTTCTTTTTAGGATTTTTCATGTTGTCATCCAACTCAGCTCCTTCACCATTTATAGCGTCAAATTCTTCTCCAAAATAATGAAGAATATATTTACGTCTATTCATTGATGTTTCTGCATAACCTACTACTTCTTGTAAAAGTGCATGTCCTACTTCCTGTTCTGCAACAGGTTTATTAGCCATGAACTTTTCAAGTTTTTCGATATCTTTATATGAGTAAAAAGTTAAACAATAACCTTCTCCTCCATCACGACCAGCTCTACCAGTTTCTTGATAATAACTTTCTAAACTTTTAGGAATATCATGATGAATTACATAACGAACATCTGGTTTATCGATTCCCATACCAAAAGCAATTGTTGCAACAATAACATCACAATCTTCCATCAAAAACATATCTTGATGTTTTGCTCGTTTTTTAGCATCTAACCCTGCATGATACGGAAGTGCATTAATACCATTTACTTGTAAAACTTGAGCAATTTCTTCTACTTTTTTGCGACTCAAACAGTATATAATACCTGTTTTTCCCATTCGTTGTTTTATAAAACGAATGATATCTTTTTCTATATCTTTTGTTTTAGGGCATACTTCATAAAACAAGTTAGGTCTATTAAATGATGCTTTAAAAACATTAGCATCACTCATTCCTAAAGTTTTCAGAATATCTTCCTGTACTTTTTCTGTTGCTGTTGCTGTTAAACCAATAATAGGTACATTATCAATTTGTTTAATAATGTTACGTAAATTTCTGTACTCAGGTCTAAAATCATGTCCCCACTCAGAAATACAATGCGCTTCATCAATAGCCACAAAAGAAATATTTTGTCCTCTTAAAAACTCGGCATATTCTTCTTTTACTAATGATTCAGGAGCTACATATAATAACTTAGTAATTCCTGCTTCAATATCTGATTTTACTTGAGCAATTTCAGCTTTATTTAAAGAAGAATTTAATACATGTGCAATACCATGTTGCTCAGAAATACCTCTAATAGCATCTACTTGATTTTTCATCAAAGCTATTAATGGCGATACAACAATAGCTGTACCTTCTTTCATTAATGCAGGTAACTGATAACAAAGAGATTTACCTCCACCAGTTGGCATTATTACAAATGTATTTTCGTTGTTTAAAATACTTTTTACAACGACCTCTTGTAAACCTTTAAATTGGTTAAAACCAAATATTTTCTTTAATGATCCGTATAACTCCGTCTCCTCTATATTCATCTTCTAATATCAAAAAATTAAAAACATAAACCAATTTACAAAAAAAAATTATACAAACTATTGTAAATTTTATTTTTATTAAAAAGTTTTCTTCTTAAATATCCCTATTTTTACATTTTAAAAATTACTTAAAACTTTTTTAACTTGAAAGACGCAAATGCAATTCTCTCAACAGCAAAAGAAACCATACTTTTAGAAAGTAATGCTATTGCTAATTTAGCAAAATTATTAGATAGTTCGTTTGTTGATGCCGTAAATTTTATATTCAATTCAAAAGGTCGTGTTATTGTTACCGGAATAGGTAAAAGTGCTAACATTGCCAATAAAATGGTTGCTACCTTTAATTCTACTGGTACTCCTGCTGCTTTTATGCATGCTGCTGACGCAATTCATGGCGATTTAGGTAGTGTACAAAAAGATGATGTTGTTATCTGCTTATCAAAAAGTGGAAATACTCCTGAAATTAAAGTTTTAGTTCCTTTAATAAAAAACGCAACTAATAAAATTATTGCAATTACAGGAAATCCTGAATCTTTTTTAGCAACAAATGCTGATTTTTCACTAAATTCTTATGTTGAAAAAGAAGCCTGCCCTAATAATTTAGCACCAACAACAAGTACCACTGCTCAATTAGTTTTAGGCGATGCCTTAGCTGTTTGTTTATTAAAATTACGTGGTTTTACAAGTAGCGATTTTGCAAAATATCATCCAGGTGGGGCTTTAGGAAAACGTTTATATTTACGTGTTTCTGATTTAATAAAAAATAATCAGTTACCTAAAGTAACAAACACTGATACAGTAGCAAATGTAATTGTTGAAATTTCAGAAAAAAGACTCGGTGTAACAGCTGTTATTGAAGAAGATAATAAAATATCAGGAATTATTACTGATGGTGATATCCGTAGAATGCTTAGTAAAACAACTAAAATTGATGTACTAACAGCCAACGATATTATGAGTAAAAACCCTAAAACAATAAATGTAAATGCTATGGCTGTTGAAGCTTTAGAAGCTCTAGAAAACAATAGTATTACACAAATTTTAGTAACAGATGATAATAACGACTATGTTGGTGTTGTTCATTTACACGATTTAATTAAAGAAGGTATATTTTAAGATGGAAGTAAAAGAAATGTCTTTTTTAGACCATCTTGAAGAGTTAAGATGGCATTTGGTTCGAAGTTTTTCAGCAATTTTTATTGTTGGAATTATTATTTTTGCAAATGTTAATTTTGTATTTGATGAAATTTTATTAGCGCATTTAAAGCCTGATTTTGCAACCTATCAATTTTTCTGTAAAGTATTTACTTCAATAGGAATTGATAGTAGTTTTTGTAATGTTACCCTAGAACAAACATTACAAGCATTAGATCCTACTCAACAATTAATGACGAGTATTTGGTCTTCTTTAATTTTGGGGTTTCTAGTTTCTTTTCCTTATATATTATGGGAAATTTGGCGTTTTGTAGCTCCTGGATTACATAGTTCTGAAAGAAAAAAATCAAGAGGATTTATTTTTATAGCTTCTTTATTATTCTTTTTAGGAATACTTTTTAGTTATTATGTTATTTTACCAATGTCTGTTTATTTCTTTTATAATTATGAAATTTCTGACTCAATTCAAAATAATTTTAAACTAGAGGCGTATATCGGATTAATTACAAACACATTACTAGGTGTTGCGCTACTTTTTGAATTACCTATTATTATATTTTTCCTAACCAAAATAGGATTAATTACACCTCAATTTTTACGAAAATATCGTAAACACGCACTAGTAGTTGTTTTGGTTTTATCAGCAATTATAACACCTCCAGACATTGCTAGTCAAATAATAGTTTCAGTACCGATTATGATGCTTTATGAAGTAAGTATCTATGTATCGCAATTTATATTAAAAAAACAACAAAAGAATGTCTCAAAAAGTCCAAGAGTTTAACGACTACCGAGCTAAAATGAATGATAAAATTTTAGCGGGCGATAATAAAATAATAAAACGAATTTTTAATTTAGATACCAACGCTTTTAAAGAAGGTCATTTACCTGAAAAAACAAAAGAATTATTAGGTTTAGTAGCTTCTGCTGTTTTACGTTGCGATGATTGTATCGCTTATCATTTAGAAACAGCGCATAAAAATGGCGTAACCAAAGAAGAAATGATGGAAACAATGGGTATCGCTACTTTAGTTGGTGGGACTATATTAATTCCACATTTGCGTCGTGCTGTTGAGTTTTGGGATGAATTAGAAGAAAATAATTAATAGATAATCTTATAAATTCATAGTTTTAATAGACTATAATATTAAAAAGAAGTAACTAAGTATCAATGAAATTAAGAGCAGATAATATACAAAAACTTTACGGTAGCAGGAAAGTTGTAAAAGGAATTTCGTTAGAAGTAGAACAAGGAGAAATCATTGGATTACTAGGACCTAACGGGGCAGGAAAAACAACCTCTTTTTATATGATTGTTGGTATGGTAAAACCAAATTTTGGTAGTATTTTTTTAGATGATGAAGAAATAACCAAAGATGCCATGTATAAACGTGCTCAAAAAGGAATTGGATATTTAGCACAGGAAGCTTCTATTTTTAGAAAATTATCTGTTGAAGATAATATTATGTCAGTTTTAGAATTTACTAACAGATCGAAATCTGAAAGAAAAAAACGTTTAGAAGAATTAATTGATGAATTTAGTTTAGATCATGTTCGTAAAAATCGTGGTGATTTACTTTCAGGAGGTGAACGTCGAAGAACAGAAATAGCGCGTTGCCTTGCCTCTGACCCTAAATTTATTTTACTAGATGAACCTTTTGCAGGTGTAGACCCTATTGCCGTAGAAGATATTCAAGGAATTGTTGCTAAACTAAAAGATAAAAATATTGGTATTTTAATTACCGATCATGATGTTCAAGCAACACTTGCAATTACTGATAGAACTTACCTAATGTATAACGGAGGGATTTTAAAAGAAGGAACTCCTGAAGAATTAGCCGATGATGAAACCGTACGTAGAGTTTATTTAGGAAAAGATTTTATACTACAAAAAAAGAAATTTTAAAAAAAAATTAAATATCAGAACACAAAAAAGGAGCTAAAAAGCTCCTTTTTCTTGTTTTAAAACAATATTATTTTACGCTTTCTTCAAATTATTAACTATTGAAAAAACAACATATATCAATATTATTAAAGGAATTGCTACAAATTTTAATACAATTAATAACAAAACAGAAAGTAATAAGAAAATATATTTTAAAGCATTTTCTTTAAATCCGAAGCTTTTAAATTTTAAAGCAAACAACGGAATTTCTGCATTCATTAAAAAAGTTAAAACTGCAGTAATAGCGAATAAAAAGTATTGATTCATAATTAAGTCAATAAAAAATTGTTGTTTTCCAAACTCTGCGATTAAAGGCAAAGAAATCACAAATAAAGCCATTGCAGGTGTTGGAAGCCCAATAAATGAATCGGATTGTCGAGTATCAATATTAAAATTAGCTAACCTGTAACAAGCTCCTAAAGTTAATAATAAACCAATATACGGAAAACTACTTCCTGTTGCTCCGTAAGTATCAATACCAAAATAACCAGCAGCATCAACATCTAAAGCATTTACTAAAAGTTGTAACATTACCATACCTGGCACTACTCCACTAGTTACCATATCAGCCAAACTATCTAATTGTTTTCCTAATTCTCCTTGAACACCTAACATTCTGGCTACAAATCCATCAAAAAAATCAAAAATAATTCCTAAAACAACTAAAACAGCTACTCCAACAAAATCACCTTTAATTGCAAAAATGGTCGCTATTGTACCACATAATAAATTCCCTAAAGTTAATAAATTTGGGATATGTCTTTTTATATTCATTATCTATATTTTTGTAGCGAAAATAATAAATCATTATATCAATTTAACATTTTACTTATATTTTACTGGTTTTTTATCATATTTGCCGACTATTACTATAAACCCAAAACATGCCGATTCTTACTTCAGATTTCAATCCTACACTTCCTTTTAAAAGTGCACATTTTAATACAATGTATCGCCCTTTATTTATGAAAGATACTATTAAATATGAACGTAAAAGAATTACAACTTGGGATGCTGATTTTATCGATTTAGATTTTTCAAAAACAAAAAATAGCACTAAAACATTAGTACTTTTAATTCATGGTTTAGAAGGAAGTTCACAATCTAATTATATGATTACAAGTGCAAACAGCTTAAATAATGGGAATTATGACACGGTTTGCATGAATTTAAGAAGTTGTAGCGGTGAAGATAATTTACTTTTAGAAACCTATCATAGCGGAAAAACAGATGACGTTCATTTTATAGTCGAACATCTTGCAGATAACTATAATTATGAAAATATTATAATTGTTGGTTTTAGCTTAGGAGGAAATTTAACGCTAAAATATTTGGGCGAATATGAAAATATTTCATCAAAAATAAAAGGCGCAATTGCTGTTTCTGTACCTATTGATTTAACCAGTTCGCAAACTGAATTAGCTAAATTAAAAAACAAAGTATATTTAAATGATTTTTTACGAACGCTAAAAATAAAAATTTTAGCAAAATCGGCTAAGTTTCCTGATTTCAAATTAGATAAAGAATTATTACTAAAAGCAACTAAATTTCCGCATTTAGAAGCACAATATACAGTTCCTATATTTAATTTTGAAAGTCCTAAAGATTATTGGATAAAAGCAAGTTCAAAACCTTATATCAAAAACATTAAAACCCCTACATTACTTATAAACTCACTTGATGATTCTTTTTTATCCGAAGAATGTTTTCCTTATGAAGAAGCCGAAAATATGAATAACTTTTATTTACTAACGCCAAAATATGGCGGACATGTTGGCTTTATAACATCATTCAATATTATTGAAAATAGATGGCTTGAAAAAAGTATTATCAGTTTTATTGAAGATAAAATAATTATTAAACATTAAAATAATACGTTGTAAAAAATACACTTATTTTAATCTTAATTAAGATATTTGTATTGTAAAATCACACTTTTCAGAATTCAATTATGATAAAAAAAATCACTACTATTTTCTTGTTTTTATGTTGTTTAAATACACTTTTATCACAAGTAAACAATACATTAAAATTATCTGATTATTCTAAAATAAGTATCATTACTTCTGGTCCTGGAGAGGCTTTATATGAAAAATTCGGACATACAGCAATTCGCATAAAAGACCCTGTTTTACAATTAGATTTAATTTATAATTACGGAATTTTCGATTTTAGTGGACCTAGTTTTTATACTGATTTCACTAAAGGATACATGAAATATAAATTAGCAAAATATCCATTTTATTTATCATTAAAAAGTGCTCAGCAAGATGAACGCTGGGTAAAAGAACAAATTTTAAACCTAACAGAAACTCAAAAAAACACCTTTTTCAATATTTTAGAAATAAACTCAGCACCCGAAAATGCTAGTTATTTATACGACCCATATTTTGATAATTGTGCTACCAAACCTCGTGATATTATCAAAAAAGTTTTAGGTGAAAAATTAATTTTTAAAGATGATTTTGTAACTAAAAACACCTCTTTACGTCAATTAATGAATAAAGAAATTCATCAAAACACTTGGGGAAGTTTAGGAATTAATATCGCTTTAGGAAGTCGATTAGATAAAATTGCAACAGCAAGCGAATATTTATATTTACCTGATTATATTTTTGAAGCTTTAAATTATTCTAAAATTTTTAAAGATGGAAAAGAAGATAATCTAATATCAAAAACCAACATTTTATTAGATTTTGAAGAAAAAGAGTCGAAAAAAGATCCTATTAGCCCTTTTTCTGTAATATTAACAATTTCTTTATTTGGTTTATTTATCACTTATAAAGATTACAAAAACTCTAAAAGAAGCAAATGGTTAGACTTTGTGTTATTTTTTACATCAGGAATAACAGGCGTTTTAATTGTCTATTTATGGTTTTTCACAAATCATTCAACAGCACCAAATAACTTTAACTTTTTATGGGCATTTGCTCCTAATTTAATTGTTTCTTTCTTTTTGACACAAAAAAAATCACCAAAATGGGTTTCAAAATATATGATACTTTTACTAGCCTTTTTAGTGATATTATCTATTATTTGGATAACAAAAACGCAATTACTTTCAATTACGTTAATTCCTTTGTTGATTTTATTTGCAGTAAGATATTGGTTTTTACAAAAAACTTTGAATCGCTAAATTATAACTTTTCAAACCAAAACCAGAAATTACACCTTTTGCATTGGCCGCAAGGTAACTTTTATGACGAAACGCTTCACGAGCATGTACATTTGAAATATGAACCTCAACAACAGGCGTTTCTATTCCTTTTACAGCATCGGCAATAGCAACAGATGTATGTGTGTAAGCGGCAGCATTTAACACAACACCATCATATTCAAAACCTATTTCGTGTAATTTATTAATTATTTCACCTTCAATATTTGATTGAAAATAACTTAATTCAATTGTTTTATAGGTTTCTTTTAATTCGTTAAAAAAATCTTCAAAAGAATTTGAACCGTAAATTTCTGGCTCACGTTTTCCTAATAAATTTAAGTTTGGTCCGTTTATTATTATAACTTTTTTCATCTCGTATATTTATACCGTAAAAATACTACTTTAACTTTTAAGCATAAAAAAAGGAAAGCATGATTGCTTCCCTTTTCTTTATAAAATTTTGTACTATTTAGAAGAAATATCCTACAGATAATTGAAATACACCATTTTTACGGCTATTACCATTATCTTCATAATCATTCATATTAGATAAACCTAAATTATAACGAGCACTAAAATTTAAACCATTGTCTAATTTATAACCAGCACCAAAGTTTAAACCAAAATCTACACTCTTTAAATTATCTTTAAGGTATAGATCTGATGTCTCTGTACCTGACTCTCCAAGTAAAGAACTTTCTACTGTTGTTTTTATTTTCGATTTATTAGATAATAAAAACCCAACTTGTGGTCCTGCCTCTAAACTTAAACCTTCCATTACATAATATTTCGCCATAAGAGGAATATTAAGGTAGTTTAACTTTATATTTCCTTTTAATTTAACTTTTGTGAACTCTGTAAGAACAGTAGTAGTTTCAGTATAGTCAATCGTTGCTCCTTGCTCAGAATATATTAATTCTGGTTGAAAAGAGAATTTATCAGAAATTTTAATTTCCGCAACTGCACCAATGTGAAAAGAAGTTCTAGCTTCGCTATCAATATCATCAGTACTTTTAGAATAATTAGCAATATTTAAACCTGCTTTTGCTCCAAAACTAACCTCTTGAGCATTAGCAGTAAAACCTGCTGCAACAATAGCAATTATTAATAATACTTTTTTCATAATTTTAACTTTTTTTATAAAAATTTTAAGCAAATATATGTTTATTTTTTTAAGCATAAAAAAAGGAAGCATAATTGGCTTCCTTTTTCTTTATAAAATTTTCTTATAATTAAAACTTGTAAGTTAATCCGAATTGGATAGCAGATAAGTTTAAGTTTAAACCAAATGTATTTCTAGCTTCAGCTCCATCAAAATCTACTTTTGAACTAGTATAAGATAACGCTCCAACAGAAGCTCTTAATGCTACAGATTCAGAAACAAAATAATTAACTCCTGGTGCTACAGCAATAGAAAAAATATTTGTATCATTTCCTTTAACACCTGCTGCATTTTCATTACCTTGAATAGAGTAATCTAAACCTGCTCCAACAACGAAAGAAAAATCATTTTGAGGTGTAAAAAAGTACTTAGCCCCTACATTAACACCAAAAGAACTACTTTTAGAATCATCAATATTAGTAGATCCGCCAATACCTAAACCTAATTCTAATGCAATATTTTCAGCAATAAAATACCCTACAGATGGAGATAAATTATATCCATTTGAATCAGAATCACCTTGTTTATAAGTTGCAAAACTTACTGTACCAGAAACATAAATATCTTCTTGAGCAAAACCTCCTTTAGCTTCGTTTTTATCTTGTGCGTTTGCAGTAAAACCTGCAGCAATTATAGCAATTGTTAATAATACTTTTTTCATAATATTTATTTTTTATTAGTTTGAGAGTGCGAAATTAGGCTTATTTTTATTTTACACAAGTTTTTTTCAACCTATTTTTTAATAGTTATTATCCCTATTTTTACTAAATACATAAACAAGTAAAATCTTCATTATAATGAACTGGAAACAAGCAACATCAGACTATATAAGTTATTTAAAAATAGAAAGAGGACTTGCTAAAAATTCTATTGATAGTTATTCTAGAGACATAAAAAAACTAATTTTATTTATTGATACACTCAAAAAAAATGATACTCCTATAAATATTACTTCGGATACCGTTCAACAATTTATATATGAAATCAGTAAAGAAATAGATCCGAGAAGCAAAGCACGTTTAATTTCGGGCTTACGAAGTTTTTTTGATTATTTAATTTTTGAAGATTATAGAAAAGATAATCCTACTGATTTAATTGAAAGTCCTAATATTATCAGAAAATTACCTGATACCTTAGAAAAAGAAGAAATTGATGATTTAATTGCAGCAATCGATTTAAGTCATCCGCAAGGCGAACGCAATAAAACCATTATAGAAACCATTTTTAGTTGTGGTTTACGTGTTAGTGAATTAATTAATTTACAATTATCTGATTTATTTTTTGATGACGGATATATTCGTGTATTAGGTAAAGGAAATAAATATCGTTTTGTACCTATACATATAACGACAATCAAACGTTTAAAATTTTACATAAAAGATATTCGCCCAGAAGTAACTCCAAAGGAAAAAGAAGAAGATATTATCTTTTTAAACAGACGAGGAAGACGACTGAGCCGTCAAATGATATTTATTATACTTAAAGAATTAGCGATTAAAACAAATCTGAAAAAAAGTATTGGACCTCATACCTTACGCCACTCTTTTGCTACTTATTTATTAAAAAATGGTGCAGATTTACGTGTTATTCAGCAATTATTAGGACATGAAAGTATTACAACCACCGAAATTTATGTACATTTAGATACTAGTTATTTAAAAGAAGTTGTTGAATTACATCACCCAAGAAGTAATTTGAATTTAAATGATGAATAAAATTTTAAAACTGTCAGTTCGAGTGATTTTTTTCCTTTAAAAAAATTGTATCGAGAACTTTTACGGATAAATGAAAAAACAAAAGTTAATAATCGAATTGACAAAAAAATTAAATAAATTCTTAGATAAATAAATTAGATGAAATAAAAAAAGGATAAAGATAATTTAAAGGAAAGTAAAACGAAAACAGAAGAAACAAAAAATGGCAAGCTACCTACATCACACTGCTACAACCTAATACCCTTGCTGCGTTCCCGCCCTGGGGGATTCAAAGGGAGCTAGTTGTGTAGGACTTGCCGTGGCAAATCTACGTTCTTTTTTTAGACTAACAATGAAAAAAATAACTTTTTTTTCGTAACATTTTTAACTCATTGATTACTAACATATTGTTTATAAACTTTTTTTTAAATAATTTAGAATCGAAAACATTATAATATATTTGTACAACTAACTCAATTAATTCAATGGAAAATCAAGCAAAAAGTAAAAGTATTATTTTAAATTATGGACTATACTTAGGTCTTGTAGGAATATTTGTTCACTTAATATTTTATGCGACAGGTAGTTTATTAGAAAAAAGTTCTATCGTTGGTGTTATAGGTATTGCTGCTATGATTTCTTTTATTGTTTTAGGTATTAGAAAATTTAAAGCACAAAACAATAATTATTTAAGTTTTGGTGAAGCTTTAAAAGTAGGTGTTGGTATTGCTGTAGTTAGCGCTTTAGTTAGTGCTATTTACACATTAATATTTACAAATTTTATTGAGCCTAGTTTTCAGGAACAAGCAATAGAACTTCAAAAACAAGTATGGATTGATGCTGGTTTAAGTGATGATGAAATTGAAAAATCTGAAGCAATGGCTAATAAATTTAGTAGCCCTGCAATTACAATTCCTGTTTCAATAGTAATATCTGCTTTTTTCGGATTTATATTTTCGGCTATAGCAGGTGCAATTATGAAACACACAGAAGAAGATCAATACTAAACTTTAGTTAAAAAAGGTAAAGTAATAAAGTTTACAAAAGACTTTGTAACTTTACCTTTTTTAATTTTTTATAAAATATATGAATATATCGGTAGTTATACCTCTTCTTAATGAAGAAGAATCTTTACTAGAATTACACAATTGGATTGCAAAGGTTATGCAATCCAATAATTATTTATATGAAATTATTTTTATTGATGATGGTAGCTCCGATACTTCTTGGCAAGTAATTGAGCAATTATCCGAAGAAAATAGCGCTGTAAAAGGAATTCGTTTTCAAAAAAACTACGGAAAATCGCAAGCTTTAGATGCTGGTTTTGGTTTAGCTAAAGGAAATGTAGTTATTACAATGGATGCCGATTTACAAGATAGTCCTGATGAAATCCCTGGTTTATATGATTTAATAATTACTGAAAACCTCGATTTAGTTTCTGGATGGAAAAAGAAACGTTACGATAATGTAATTACCAAAAACATTCCTTCTAAATTATTTAATTGGGCGGCTCGTAAAACTTCTGGATTAAAATTAAACGATTTCAACTGCGGATTAAAAGCTTATAAAAACGAAGTAATTAAAACCGTAAAAGTTAGTGGCGAAATGCATCGTTATATTCCTGTTTTAGCGAAAAACGAAGGTTTTAATAATATTGGCGAAAAAGTAGTACAGCATCAAGCACGTAAATACGGCGTTACTAAATTTGGAATCGACCGCTTTATAAACGGTTTTTTAGATTTAATTACGATTTCTTTTTTATCGAAATTCGGAAAACGTCCAATGCACTTTTTTGGGCTTTGGGGAAGTTTAATGTTTATATTCGGATTTTTATCAGCATTTATTATTGGTTCACTAAAAATTTATCACTTATTTTCAGGTGTAAAAGCTATTTTAGTTACTAATAATCCGTTGTTTTATATCGCTTTAACATCAATGATTTTAGGAACACTTTTATTTTTAGCTGGCTTTTTAGGCGAATTAATTATAAAAAGTAATCCACAACAAAAACACTACACAATTAAAGAAAAATTGAACTTTTAAAATACGTACTTTGTACGATATTTATATAACTTATAATTATGGAAGAGATTTTAAATAAAGCTAAATTATGGCTTTCTGAATCATTTGATTCAGCTACTAGAAATGAAATTGAACAATTAATAAGCGAAAAATCGGACGATTTAGCCGACCGTTTTTATAAAAATTTAGAATTCGGAACAGGTGGAATGCGTGGAATTGTAGGCGCAGGAACAAACCGAATTAACAAATATACTTTAGGAAAAGCAACACAAGGTTTAAGTAATTATTTACATCAAATACATCCGAATAAAGAATTAAAAGTTGCTATTGGTTACGATTGCCGTCACGACAGTAAGTGGTTATCTAAAGTTGTTGCTGATGTTTTTTCTGCAAATAACATCAAAGTATTTCTTTTTGAAGACCTACGTCCTACTCCTGAACTTTCGTTTGCCGTAAGTCATTTAGGTTGCGATGTTGGTATTGTTTTAACCGCTTCTCATAATCCTCCAGAATATAATGGTTATAAAGTTTATTGGTCTGATGGAGGACAAATTGTGCCACCTGAAGATACTGCTATTATTAATGAAGTAAATTCTTTAGCTTTTACTGATGTTAATTTTAAAGCCAATGAAGAATTAATTTCTAGCATCGGAAGTGAAATTGATGAAGCTTTTTGGCAAGCATCTATTAAAAATGGAACTTTTAATGTAAAAGGTCGTAAAGATTTAAAAATCGTTTTTACTTCTTTACACGGAACTTCTATTAAATTAATTCCTGAAGTTTTAAAACGTGCTGGTTATACACAAGTTCATATTGTTGATGAGCAAGCCGAACCAGATGGAAGTTTTCCAACGGTAAAATCTCCAAACCCTGAAGAACCTGAAGCCTTACAAATGGCTGTTGATTTAGCGAATAAAGTAGGTGCTGATATCGTTTTAGGAACAGATCCTGATTCTGATAGAATTGGTATCGCTGTTCGTGATTTAAAAGGAAACATGAAGTTATTAAACGGAAATCAGACAATGAGTATGATGACCGATTTTTTAATTAATGATTGGAAAAACAACGGAAAATTAAACGGAAAACAATTTGTAGGGTCTACTATTGTTTCTACTAATTTGGTAAACGAAATAGCAAGTTCATACGGTGTTGAAACTAAAGTTGGTTTAACTGGTTTTAAATGGATTGCTAAAATGATTAAAGATTTCCCTGAGCTTGATTTTATTGGAGGTGGTGAAGAAAGTTTTGGTTATATGGTTGGTGATTTTGTTCGTGATAAAGATGCTGTAACGGCTGCTTTATTAGCTTGTGAAATTGCTGCGGATGCAAAAGCAAATGATAGTTCGTTTTATTATGAATTATTAAATTTATATACTCGAAATAATTTTTATAAAGAACACTTAATTTCTATCGTTAAAAAAGGAATGGATGGCGCACAGCAAATCAAAAAAATGATGGCTGATTTACGTAGTAATCCTTTTACAGAAATAGACAATGCTAAGGTGGAATTTTTATATGATTATCAATCATCGATTAAAAAGAATTTGATTACGGGAGAAGAAGTAATTATGGATATTCCGAAGTCGAATGTATTGATTTATCAAACCACCGACGGAACAAAAATGGCAGCCCGCCCAAGTGGAACAGAACCAAAAATAAAATTTTATTTCAGTGTAAAAACAGCATTAGATGCTGTTGAAAATGCCATTACTATTGAAAAAGAATTAGACACTAAAATTCAAAGAATTATTAAAGAATTAAATTTATAAATGAATTATTTTAAACGCTTTTTCAACTATGCACGCCCCTATAAATCATTAGGGGTTTTAAGTATTATTCTTAATATTTTATACGCATTATTTACTACATTATCGTACGTAATTTTAATGCCTACTTTAAATATATTATTTGGTGAAACCCCTAAAACATATATAAAGCCAGCATTTTTAGGTTTTAGTAACTCTTTAAATAAAGACTATTTAAGTAATTTATTAAATTATTATGTTACCTATACCAATGAAACTTATGGGCAGGAAAAAACATTATTATATGTAGTCTCTGCTGTTATTATTGTTTTTTTATTTAAAAATTTATTTAGTTATCTAGGGCAATTAACCATGATTTTTTTAAAAAACAATGTATTAAAAGATCTTAGGTCTATTATTTATCAAAAAATAATAACATTACCCTTATCTTTTTTTTCAAAACAAAACAAAGGAGATATCATAGCCCGTAGTACCAATGATGTTAATACGATCAATGATTCTTATCTTAATTTAATTATTACTTTTATAAGAGAGCCTTTAAATATTATTTTCACCTTGTTTTTTATGATTAAAACCAGTTGGGAATTATCTATTTTCATTTTTACATTTATCCCTGTTTCTGGTTTAGTAATTTCATTTATCAGTAAAAAAATAAAAGAACAATCTGGTGAAATTTCTCAAAAAATCGGAGGGCTTTTAAGTATTCTAGAAGAAAGTATTTCTGGTTTAAAAATCATCAAAGCTTTTAATGCTGAACAATTATTTTCATCTAAATTTAATAGCCAAACGGAAAATCTTAAAAAATTATCGAACCAAATGAGTAAGAAAGAAGCTTTAGCCAGTCCTATGAGTGAATTTCTAGGAATTGTTACGATTGCTGGGCTTCTTTGGTATGGTGGTAAAATGGTTTTAATCGATAAAACATTGTTAGGCGGTACTTTCCTCGGTTTTATGGGGGCTGCTTACAATATTCTTACCCCTGCTAAAGCAATCGCAAAAGCGAGTAATCAAATTAAAATAGGAAATGCTGCAGCTGAAAGAATATTTGAAGTTATTGATGTAGAAAATGAAGTAATAGAAATTAAAAATGCTAAAGAATTAACCAATTTTGATAGTACTATAGAATTTAAAAACATTTCGTTTAAATATATAGATTCTTATGTTTTAGAAAACTTTTCATTAACAATTCCTAAAGGAAAAACAGTAGCCTTAGTTGGGCAATCTGGAAGTGGAAAATCTACTTTAGCGAACTTAATTACTCGTTTTTATGATATTAATGAAGGTGAAATCCTTATCGATGGAAATAATATCAAAAATATTTCTAAAAAATCATTAAGAGGTTTAACAGGTGTTGTGGCTCAAGATGCTACTTTATTTAATGATACCATTGCTAATAATATAAAATTAAGCAAACCTTCTGCTACCGATAAAGAAGTTGAAGAAGCTGCTTTAATAGCAAACGCAGCTGAATTTATAAATGATTTACCTCAAAAATATAATACTATAATTGGTGATAGAGGTAGTTCATTATCTGGTGGACAACAGCAAAGAATTGCCATTGCAAGAGCGGTTTTAAAAAATCCACCAGTTATGGTTTTAGATGAAGCAACTTCTGCTTTAGATACAGAATCAGAGCAATTAGTACAAATTGCTTTAGAAAAAATGATGCAAAACAGAACTTCATTAATTATTGCACATCGATTATCTACTATTCAAAAAGCAGATAAAATTGTAGTAATGAAAAAAGGAAAAATTGTTGAGCAAGGTAAACATGATGAATTACTCGCTAAAAAAGGTGAATATTATAAATTGGTTACTATGCAATCATTGGCATAAAATAAATAATCATATTACAAAAAGAGGTAAAGTTTTAAAAACTTTACCTCTTTTATTTTCTCTATATGTTTTAATTATGCTAATTCTAAACCTAATTCTTTTCCTTTTAGTATCATAAAATTTAAACAAGCTTCGTGCTCATTAGGAATTTCACCTTCTAAAATTGCTTCTTTTATAGCTTCTTTTATCTGCCCAATTTCTCTACAAGGTGTTAAATTAAAAGTTTTCATAATTTCTTCTCCTGTAATTGGAGGTTGAAAATTACGAACTTTATCTCGCTCTTCGACTTCTTTAATTTTTTCACGAACCAATTTAAAATTCTGGTGATATCTACTAAATTTTTTAGGGTTTTTAGTTGTTATATCAGCTTCACATAATGTCATTAATGAATCTACATCATCTCCTGCATCAAAAACTAATCTACGTACAGCTGAATCATTTACATCACTAGCTAACACAATAGGTCTAGAGCTTAACATTACCATTTTCTGAACAAATTTCATTTTATTGTTCAACGGCATTTTTAATCGTTTAAATAATTTAAAAACCATTTTCGACCCTACAAATTCATGTGCATGAAATGTCCAACCTTGTTTTTTATGATAACGTTTTGTTGGAGCTTTACCTATATCATGCAATAAAGCTGCCCAACGTAACCAAACATTATCTGTGTTTTCAGAAATATTATCTACAACCTCTAATGTATGATAAAAATTATCTTTATGTTTTTGCCCTTCTACCTCTTCGACTCCTTTTAATGCTGTTAATTCAGGAATAATATATTCTAACAAACCTGTTTCTTCTAACAATAAAAATCCAACAGAAGGCTTAGCAGAAGCTAAAATTTTATTTAGTTCAACGATTATTCGTTCTTTAGTAATAATATCAATACGTTTTGCATTTTTAGCAATAGCACTTAATGACTCTTGCTCAATAACAAAATTTAATTGAGATGCAAAACGAATGGCACGCATCATACGTAATGGGTCATCAGAATAGGTAATATCAGGATCTAACGGAGTTTTAATTATTTTAGCTTCTAAATCAGAAACACCATCAAAAGGATCTAACAATAATCCAAAGGTATTTTTATTTAAACTTAAAGCTAATGCATTTATCGTAAAATCACGTCTTTTCTGATCATCTTGTAAAGTACCAGATTCTACTTCTGGAT
Organism: Tenacibaculum salmonis; assembly: GCF_041053065.1. Taxonomy (NCBI): domain Bacteria; kingdom Pseudomonadati; phylum Bacteroidota; class Flavobacteriia; order Flavobacteriales; family Flavobacteriaceae; genus Tenacibaculum; species Tenacibaculum salmonis. The sequence goes on from NZ_JBFCVV010000001.1 coordinate 699,235, forward strand.
TTCGGCTATCTTCGGAATAAGATTCTTTACGTGCTCCAACAAACTCTATTTCAACATCATTAAAACGTAACATTGCTGTTCCATATGTTTTAAAAACTTGAACCTTTGGTTTATTTGGCAATAAAGAAGCTACTTTTTTTGCTAATTCGATACCACTACCAACAGCAACTATATCGATATCTTTAGCAGTGCCTCGTTCTAAAATAAAGTCGCGAACAAAGCCACCAATCACATAACTTTCTAATTTTAATTCTTCAGCTGCTTTACTTATATATTGAAATATTTCGGCAGAAATTGCCTTTTTATAGTATTGATCTTGCATAAATTATTCTCTTATCACATTAACAGAATTACCATTTACCTTTAAAATTGTAGATGATTTTTCCGTTATCTTGTCTTGATGCAAAGCTACTACATAATCTACACTTTGTAAAATTGCTTTACTTATTTCTGAAAATGTTTTTGGCGTAGGTACTCCACTAATATTCGCTGATGTAGATACTATAGGTTTTCCAAACTCTTTTATCAGTTCTAAACAAAAATCATCTTTAGGTATTCTAATAGCAATAGTATTGTCAGATGCTATGGTATTTTTTGCTAAATTTTTAGGATTTGGATATATAATTGTTGTTGGTTTTTCAACTGTTTTTAAAATATTTAAAACGATATCTGAAATACTGTCAACATATTCTTTTAACATTTCAATAGAATCAACTAAAATGATTAAACTTTTAGATTCTGCTCTGTTTTTTATAATATAAATTTTATTAACAGCATTCTGATTAGTCGCATCACAACCTAATCCCCAAACAGTATCTGTTGGATAGAGAATTGTTTTACCTTTTTCTAATTTTTCTTTTATTTCTACAAACATTTAAATTTTATTCATATATTTTTAAAAGAGCATTTAACACTAATTTATCTGACCTTAAATAGTTATTATAATATTCATAATTATTATACATCATATTTTCCATTTTTTTACTATCATCTAATAATTCAGATATATTTGTCATTAAATCATTTGTAGATTTAAATGTAGAATAATTTTTATTTTCATTAAAATCACCTGGAAGTTGATAAGACAAAGATTCTGTTATTATCGCTCTAGATGCAGCTACATACTCAGCAAATTTCCATCCTATAGAATCATGTAACCCCTTAGTCGCAATACAAATATTACTTTCTTTTACTGTTTGCATAAAATTACGTTTATTAGTCATTGAAGAAGGCATTAATAAATCTTTATCATTTTTTTTAGAAAAATTATCATATTGAATTCCTCCTATAAAATTGTCTCCAAATTCTGCTTTACAACTCTTAATAAAATTTATTCTATTTTTATTAATTAACTCTCTTTCTTTTTTTAAATGCTCTAACAAAACCTCATTCGGATCCCATAACCTAGTTAAAAACAATATTTTATTTGTTTTATGACGAACAGGATAAAATTCAAAATCGTTACTATAAAAACAATTATTTTTAGTTTTTTTTGATATTTTCTTAACAAAAAACTTTAGTTTTCGTTTTAAATTAGTGTCTAAATATTTTTGAGGTGTAATCAAATAATTTAAACCTAAAGGAAAAACTTTACAATTATCTGGTGCATTATCTATAATTAACTGATTAAAACTTCTTTTAAAATAAAAATCAGCTTTAATGTTATTTTTAAAATATTTTAAATTTTCTTCTATAGAAGCAGGAATCCAACTTAAACCATCTGCTGTATCAAAAACAACAGTATATTTCCCATCAACTAACACTTTTAAAGATGATGATGATGCAGAAGAACTATGTTTAACTGAAAGGTCAATTATTCCTTTTTCGCTAAGCTTATTAAATCCGTCATATATTTGATTCAAATGAGGAAAATACGAATACTCTAATTCACATTTAAAAAAAGGTTTCATATTATTTTATATTTATTATCTTCTTCAATCATTTTAGTAAAAATCACAAAAAATTTTCTTTAAAAGTAAACATGTTAAATTTATTCATTAGCTTATAAAGCTTAGGAGAAAAAGTAAATATCAACAAACCTAATAATTTTTTCTTTCTTCTTTTATTTTCAATAAAATAATTTTTTATGAAATTATTTATATCTGTCATTTTAATTTCACTTGTAGGTATTTTATTTCTAATCAAATTAATATTTTGTTCACGAATATCTTTAGTTTTTTGAAATAATGACTCTCCATTATTTATTATTCTATATTTATATGGCGAATATGGTATATATTGAAATACAGCATTATTTACAGCACATTGTATCCAGAAATCATAATCTTCAGCAGTCTTTAAACTTTCGTCATATCCTTTAGCTTTTTCCCAAGTCCTTTTTTTAAAAAAAGAACATGCCGGAATGATATTTCTATCTAAATACAATGTCAATTTATCAAAATCTGGATATTTTTGTATTGAGTTTACATCTCCAAAGCATAATAAATCTCCATAAAGTACTTCTATCTCATTATTGGTTTTAAGAAATTCAATAAAAATTTTAAAATCAACATGTAGTGCATCATCAGAATCTAAAGGATAAATATACTTTCCAACAGCAATATTTATTCCTGTGTTTCTAGCAGAACCTAACCCTTCATTTTTTTTATGTATTACTGTATAATCATCTTTATTTAATAAAGATAAATAACTTAATATCTCTTTTTCTGTTGAACCATCATTTACTATTATTACTTCATGAGATAATGATGATGGTATATTTGTTAAACTACCTAAACACTCCTTAAAAAAATCAATAGGTGTATTGTAAACTGGTATAATAATTGAAAGAAACATAAATAAATATTTTATAAATTATTTTTATCTATAATATCTGTATAATATTCTATGGTTTCATCAACCATCTTATCTAATGAAAACTTAGAGAAAACTTTTTCTTTAGCTCTTTTACTTATAATATTTCTTTTTTCATCATTGTTAAATAAACTAAGTATTATATCAACATATTCTTTTTCTGACTTTGCTATAAACCCATCTTTATTATGTGCTATTATTTCTTTAGAAACCTCAATATCACTAACTACAATAGGTTTTTCTAAAGCCATTGCTTCCACAAAAGTAAAACCAAAATTCTCTCCATGGGTTGGAAAAATGAAAACACTCCCTTTTTTTAACTCATATTGAATTTTATCTCTTATTATTTGCCCGTAATATTTACTACTTTCTTGTGCTTTTTCTGTTAAAACTTCTTCACATAAATAATTCCAATATTCTTCTCCTTTTCCTATTACATGAAGTGTAGCTCTAGGTTCTTTTTTAATTATTTCATTAAAAACCTCAGCTACAATACGCAAGCCTTTCGTTTCTCTAACAGATCCAAAATAAAATAAAGAATAAGGAATCTCTTTAACTTTTATGTCGTTATTAAATTGTTTTAAATCGATACCATTATAAATAACATCTATTTCTGCTGTTTTAAATGTTTTTTTTGAAACTTTAGCAGAAAAATTAGAGCCTGCCATTATATAATTAGCATTATCAAATGATTTTTGTTCTAAATACTTCATTGCATTATAAGTTAGCGTATCTAATGAATAATTAAATTCATGTACTAACATCATTGTAGAACCTGAGCAATGAATAATTTTTGGAATATCTGTTTTTAAATAACTAAAAAAACCTTGAGTATCATGAGTTTTAATTATATCAACTTTTTTATTTAATAAATACTCTTCAAATTTTCTAGCAATATATTTATGCTCTAGCATAAACATATTTCTATGTAAAAAAGAAGATTTTATTTTTTTTGATAATTGAAGTATTTTACGACAAAAAAAATGATTTTTAAAAAAGCTCGATAAATTTAATACTTTAACATCTCCATCATAAAACTCATCAATTTCATTAATTACATATGGATTATATAAAAAAACATCTACGTTATGCCCTCTTTTAGATAGCTCGTATGCCATTGTCTTAAAATAAGTTCCCATACCTCCATAACTTGGCGTTTTTTCATGTGCATATTCGTATACTAAAAATACAATATTCATTTTCTATATTATAGTTTTTTTATAAAATGATATTGTATCATCAACCATTTTATTATATATGAAATTTTCTTTTACTGTATTTCTTGCATTATTTGCTAATTTAGTAACATCTACCTTATTTTCTAAAACGGACATTATTAAATTATAAAAATCTTCATCCGATTTTGTAATCAAACCATTAATACCATGCTCTATTATTTCATAAGATGGTTTAATATTATTAACAATAATAGGTCTTTGTAATGACATTGCTTCTAGAAAAACAAAAGGAAAGTTTTCTCCACGACTTGGAAAAACAAACATATCTGCTTTTGATAATACTTTTTCTAAATCATTATAATCTACAATACCATAATAAGTAGTTCTTTCTAAAGCTTTTTCAGTTAATATATTTTCTTTTAAATACTGCCAATACTCTTCTCTTCTACCAATTATATGTAAAGTTGCTGTTCCGTTATTTTCACAAACCTTATTAAAATTTTCACACAATACTCCTACACCTTTTTCTTCGGATAAGGTTCCAAAATAAAAAATTGAATCTTTTATAATATCTTTTGATGTCGATGTAAATTTATTAATATTTACTCCGTTATAAATTACATTATAATCAGATCTTTTAAAATACTTTTCGATAAGTGAACCTGCATACTTAGAAACTGTAATTATATTTAAATTTAGATTTTTAAAACTTAATAATTCTGAATCATTTAAAGCTCGGTCTTTAGGTTCTCTAAACGAATAATTAAATTCTTTTGTTAATACTGTATTTGTACCATGACATCTTACATTAACTGGTATTTTATTATCTAAAGCGTAAAAATACCCTCCATAATCTGGCACTTCAATTACATCTATATTTTTATCTTTAATAAAATTATTAAAATGCTTTGCTACATATTTTCGCTCATTTAAAAAACATTTCAAATAAAAACTATAAAATTTAGGAGACCTTCTAGATAAAGAACGTACTAAATTTTGAATTTTATTATCTCTAAAAAAATCTTTTCTGACTCTAATTTTTATTTCACCATCTTCAAAATCAAAATTATACTTACCACCATATACAAAAATACTCACTGTATTTCCTTTAGCAATTAGTTCATCTGCTAATATTTTAAAAAAAGTTCCAATTCCACCATAAACAGGTGTTTTAGCATGTGCATACTCTGTTGTTAAAAAAGCTATTTTCAATTTATTTTATCTTTTAGTTAATGTTAAGTATTTTTTAAAAAAAACAGGGTACTTTATAGTTAAGTATGTCTTTAAATAAAAAAACTTATTTAATTTAAGCACTGGCATTGCTCTTAACAAACTTATTAACTCTTTATCCAGCTTATTTTCCTTTTCTATAACTTCTTTAGTTTTATTTGTAAACCCTAAAATGAAACGTTTCTTTAATCTATAAAGATTTTTTATAAATAATGATTTAATTTCAAAATTATCTTTGAATTTATCATGATGTTTATTTACATAATTTAGTTGCTGAAAAAAAGCATCATAAACATCTAAATATTTTTTATCTGATCTGTTTTCTTTTGATGTAATATTATTATTATGTTGGATATAGTTAAGTAAGACTTTATCTTGTTTTACAATTTTAGTCGCTTTATCAAATATTTTAAAAGTAGTTGCTATATCTTCATAATATTTTCCTTCCGGATACTTTACCTCTTTAAAAAGTGATGTTTTATATAACTTACACCAAGCATAATTATTAATATAATTATCTATAAATAACAAAGACAATGCTTCATTTTTTGAAAATACATTTATATCATTATTATTACACCTATTAATTACTTTATTTTTACCATTATTTGTTTCATCAATTATTCGATATTCACAAATAGCTATTTCTGCATCAGATGATATTATACAATTATATAATGTTTCTAAAAATTCAGGCTCCACCCAATCATCAGAATCTATAAATGTAACATATGGATATTTGACTAATTTTAAACCTTCGTTTCTTGCTTTTGATAAACCACCATTTTCTTGAGAAATAATTCTAACACGTTCATCTTTCAAAAATTGCTGACATATTTCCAAAGAAATATCTGTAGAACCATCATTAATTATAATTAACTCAAACTCTTTAAAAACTTGATTTAATATTGATTTAATTGATCTTTCTACAAATTTTTCAACATTATATACTGGTAAAATAATACTAATCAAAATCTATTTTTTTTAAACCATTATTACACTTTATACTTTTACTTACTTTTATTTTTTCTAAAAGTTTCATTTGTCTATCATGATTATTTTTATCAGCTTCTTTATGATATAAATGATATTGAATTGCCGAAAATTTAATCCTTCTTTTAAAACAACCTAAATTAACTAACCTTTGAGCAAACTCTTTATCTTCTGCACCCCAACCAACAAAGTCTATATTAAAACCATTTATAGCTAAAACATCTTCTTTCCAATACGCCATATTAGACCCCATAATACCAACTACATCTTGTTTTGTTTTATTGAATAACAAATTGTATGTAAAAAATCTTATTGAATTTTCTTTATTTTTAACACCTTTACAATACCAATGTAAATTTAATTTTTTAGTATTAAAAAGGTTTAGTGTTTTTTCTTCGGTTAAATTACTTCTATACGCTTTTATAAATGTATTTTTTTTTGATAATCTAATATGATCCTTTATAAAATAAGGGTGTAAAATAACATCTCCATCTATCTGAATTATATATTCATTTTCTACTTCTAAAATTGCTTTATTTCTAATCTGAGAAAGACGAAACCCTTTATCTTCATGCCATACATGATTTAGGTCAATTGTTGATTCTTGGTTAATTTGATCTATTAGCTGTTTTGTTTTATCATCAGAACCATCATCTGCAATAATTACTTGATCAGGTAAAACATTTTGCTCCAAAACACTTAGCAGACATAATCTTAATGCTTCTACCCAATTATATGTTGATATTATTAAACTAACTTTCATTTAAACTTTTTATTAAATTCAATTAATTTCATAGCAAAACTACACTTTTAAAAAATAAATAAGAATAGTTCGTATATTACTTTTAATCAACAAGAATATATAACAGACAAAAAGATAAATTAAGATCTCTTATTATATTATCAATTACCTCTATATTTTTAATATGAAATAAATTATCTGTTATAAAACTATTTATTACTTTATTAAATACTTATTATTATCTTTTTTAATACTTTTAATAACCTAAAAAAAGTACCTACACTTGCTATTAATATATTTTTATTTTGTGATTTTTTTCTTGAGTAACTGATTTTAATATATTTAAATATATCTGACAACTTTATTTCAGTAATAGGTATTTTACTTCTAATTAATTTAAAGTATTTTTTATGTAATCTCTTTGTATTTTGATACCGTGAAGCTCCATTGTCAATAACACGATATTTGTAAGTAAACATAGGTAAATATTTAAATTCTCCACCTTTAACCGCACACTGAATCCAAAAATCATAATCTTCAAAAGTCTTTAATTTTTCATCAAAACCTCCTACTTTTACCCAAAGACTTCTTCTAACAAAAGAACATACAGGAACTATATTGTTTTCAAACCATAACGCTATTTTATTAAATTGGTGGTTTTTTTCTATTTTATCAATATCTCCAAAATATAATAAATCTCCATACAAAACATCTGTACTCTTATTTTCTTTAAGATAACTTACAAATAAACTAAAATCATCATTCAGTATATCATCTGCGTCTAAAGGAAAAATATATTCTCCTTTAGCTTTTTTAATTCCTAAATTTCTAGCAGAACCAGGCCCCCCATTTTTTTTATGTATTAAACAATAATCATTATCATCTAAACTGGATAAATAACTTAATGTTCCCTCACTTTTTGACCCATCATTTACAATTATTATTTCACTTGTTATTGAAGATGGAATTAGCTTTAAACTATCTAAGCATTCTTTTAAAAATTTTATTGGTGTATTATAAACTGGTATTATAATAGATAAAAACATATATTATTCTTAAACAAAGTGATTTAAAAGTCTTAATTTTAATCAGATAGATATTTTTTATATCTATTTTTCAAGTTTTATATTATAAACGGTCTATAATATAAAAATTTTTCTCAAAAAAAGTATATTTAATTTTATTTAAGGCAATTAATGGTAGTTTTTGTAATTTCCTATTTAAACTATCTAAAATATACGAAAAACCTTTTTGTTTATTCCCCCAAGAATCTTCCCACCAATGAATACAAATAGTTTCTTCTTTAATACAATTGTCTGTAAAAGTTTCATTTATATAAAATGGATAAAAATATTTTTTATCTAATACTAATACTTTTTTTATAGTTTGAGTTTTATATTCCTTCAAGCCATAATTTAACAACACTTTTGTTAAAATAGGCGGACCTCCCATTCCGTTAAACTTTAAACGTTGTTTTCTTTCAGTTTCTTTAATACAATCTAATATAAAAACATTTCCTTTTTTAGCACCAATCATTCCAGCGGCAACAGGAAATGGAGAGCCTTCCATATTTGTTTGAAAACCTGTAAAAGAATCTTCTTTATGTAATTCATCAAAACGTTTTAAAATTTCAATGTCAGTATCCATATAAACTCCTCCTTCTTTATACAATGCATACAACCGCACATAATCTGTTATAAACGACCATTTTTTCTGCTTATAAAGTAACTTTAAAAACGGGAGTTTATCAAAAGGTGTATTTGTTTCATCCCATTTTTTAATAATGTAATCTGGTAATTTTTCATCCCATGATGCGATACATTTTTTTATAGTTTCATTGTACGCTCCTTTACCGTACCAGCAGAAGTGAATAATTTTTGGAATCATTTAATTATTGTATTTTTGACATTACAAATCTACAATAATATTTAAAAATGAGTGTAAGCGGTTTAGTAATTACTTTTAATGAAGAGGTGAATATTAAAGATTGTATCCTTTCTTTAAAAAAAGTGTGTAATGAAGTAATTATTATTGATTCTTTTAGTACAGATAAAACTATTGAAATAGCAGAAAAAATGGGCGCTAAAGTCTATTCTCAAAAGTTTTTAGGAGATGGATTACAAAGAGTACACGGATTACAATTTTGTAAAAATGATTGGATTTTAAATTTAGATGCTGATGAGCGTTTAGATGAAGACAGTTATCAATTTATAAAAAGTGAAACTTATTTGAAACAGCCTTACGATGCTTATAACTTTAGACGAAAAAATTTCTTAAAAAAACAGCCTATTAATTTTGCAGGATGGTATCCTTCATATACTTGTCGTTTTTTTAATAAACAAACAGCAAAACCTGCTACAACTAAAGTACACCAAAGTATACAGGCTACAAATTTAAAAAAAACAAACTTACACCTATTACATTATGGTTGGAAAGATTTTCATCAAATTATAGGAAAGTATAATTTATATACAACTTGGCAAGCTGAAGAATATTTTGAACAAGGGAGAAAAGTTAACTTCTTCACTCCTATTACTCATGGAGTTTGGTCATTTATTCGTTGTTATATTCTTAAAAAAGGAATTTTACATGGTTTAGACGGAATTACATTTTCTATGCTACAAGCTTTTTCTTCTTACATAAAATACGCAAAGCTTAGAAAACTATATGAAGAAAGTAAATTATAATAAAAAAGGAGCGATTTAAAATCGCTCCTTTTTTATTATAATTTATAAGTTTAAAAAATATTAAACTGCTACATCATATTCTCTTAATGCATCGTTTAATGAAGTTTTCTTATTAGTACTTTCTTTACGTTTACCAATAATTAAAGCACAAGGAACTTGAAACTCACCAGCAGCAAATTTCTTAGTATAACTACCAGGAATAACTACTGAACGAGCAGGAACAACTCCTTTCGTTTCAACAGGTGTATCACCAGTAACATCAATAATTTTAGTACTCATTGTTAATACAACATTAGCACCTAAAACCGCTTCTTTTTCTACTCTAACACCTTCCACAACAATACAACGAGAACCGATAAAAGCACCGTCTTCAATAATTACCGGAGCTGCTTGTAATGGCTCTAAAACACCACCAATTCCTACACCACCAGATAAGTGTACATTTTTACCAATCTGCGCACAAGAACCAACTGTAGCCCAAGTATCGACCATAGTTCCTTCATCTACATATGCACCAATATTTACATAACTAGGCATTAAAATAGTTCCTGCCGAAATATATGCTCCATGACGTGCAACTGCATTTGGCACTACTCTAATTCCTTTTTCTGCAAAGTTTTTCTTTAATGGAATTTTATCATGATATTCAAAAATACCAGCTTCTAAAGTTTCCATTTTCTGAATAGGGAAATATAAAACAACTGCTTTTTTTACCCACTCATTAACTTGCCAACCATTATCAGTAGGTTCTGCTACACGCAAGTCACCTGAATCTAATAAATCAACAACTTTTCTAATAGTATTAATCGTGTTTTCTTCTTTTAATAAGTCACGATTATCCCACGCTTTTTCTATAATAGATTGTAATTCTGTCATCTTATATAATTTTCTACAAATATAAAATCTATGTTACTATTTCACACTAAAAGAGTTAATTTAAACAGATGTTTTTTTCTTGTTTAAAAATACATATTTCAATAAAAAAGGATAAAGATTATTAGAAGCAATTTCCCGCTTTCCGCACTCGCTTTTTTTATTTTTCAAAAGAAAAAAATAAAAAAGAGCTCAAACAAATGCTTCAATCGGGGCTAGGCATTTAATCTCTATTTAAAAATTTTAACACTATTTATTATTTAAAAAATCAAAAAAAGTACAATTTATAAAGGTTTAAAACTTTACTTTCGTGAAAAATAAAATAATTTTGGGAAGAGTTTTAGCCATAGATTTCGGAAAAAAAAGAACAGGTATTGCTGTTACTGACGAATTACAAATTATAGCATCAGGATTAACAACTATTAATACTAAAGAATTAATTCCATTTTTAAAAGACTACATTAAAAAAGAAAATGTTGAATTATTTATCATCGGAAAACCAAAGCAAATGGATAATTCTGATAGCGAAAGTGAAGCATTAATACTTCCTTTTTTAAATAAATTAAAAAATTCGATACCTAATATCCCAATAAAAAGAGAAGATGAGCGTTTTACCTCAAAAATGGCGTTTCAAACAATGATTGATAGTGGACTCAACAAAAAACAGCGTCAAAACAAAGCTTTAGTTGATGAAATAAGCGCTACAATCATATTACAGTCGTATTTATATAACAAATAGTTTTATAGACAAACGATTCTTTGTATTTTCGTGACCTTAAAATTAAAAAACACATGATTTTACCCATTGTTGCTTACGGAGATCCCGTATTACGTAAAGTAGGAACAGAAATCGATAAAGATTATCCGCAGTTAGAAAAGTTAATTGCCGATATGAAAGAAACAATGTACAATGCACAAGGTGTCGGATTAGCTGCACCTCAAATTGGAAAAGACATTCGTTTATTTTTAATCGACGCTTCTCCTTTTGCTGATGATGAAGATTTATCAGAAGAAGACCGTAAAGCCTTAGAAAACTTTAATCATGTATTTATCAATGCAAAAATTATTAAAGAAGAAGGTGAAGAATGGGCTTTTAACGAAGGATGTTTAAGTATTCCTAATGTTCGTGAAGATGTTTTTCGTCAAGAAACAATAACTATTGAGTATCAAGATGAAAATTTCGAAAAACATACTCAAGTTCTAAATGGTTTAGCGGCACGTGTTTTTCAGCATGAATACGACCATATCGATGGTGTTTTATTTACTGATAAATTATCAACTTTAAAGAAAAGATTGATTAAAAAAAAGTTAGAAAACATTTCTAAAGGAAAAGTAGACGCAGGTTACAGAATGCGTTTTCCAAATGCCAAGAAAAAATAGTCTTTATAAAAGACACTAAAAAAACAATATAATATGGAATTTAACAAAGTTATAGCAGTTACTGGTAAACCAGGATTATTTGAAATTATATCTCAAACAAAAACAGGAGTAATCGTTCGTTCAATTGTAGATGGTAAACGTTTTCCTATTGCAGCAACTCACAATGTTAGTTTATTAGAAAATATTGCAATTTACACTTATGAAGAAGAAGTACCTTTAGCAATCATACTTAAAACTATGGCTGACAAACAAGAAGGTAAAGAAGCACTTTCTCATAAAGAAAGTAACGATACTTTAATGGCTTATTTTGAAGAAATTTTACCAGGTTTTGACAAAGAACGTGTGTATGCTTCTAACATTAAAAAGGTTATTCAATGGTATAATACTTTAGCAGCAGCTAATTTCGATTTTAATACCTTAGAAAAAAAAGTAACTCAAGAAGAAGCTAAATAAATTATGAATACTCGTAAGCAACAATTAGACGCTTTTAACAGATTGTTAGATATTATGGACGAACTTCGTGAGAAGTGTCCGTGGGATAAAAAACAAACTTTAGAAACACTACGTCATTTAACAATTGAAGAAACTTACGAGTTAGCAGATGCTATTCTAGACAATGATTTAGAAGAAGTTAAAAAAGAATTAGGCGATGTGTTATTACACATCGTCTTTTATGCTAAAATTGGTAGCGAAAAAAAGGCTTTTGATATTGCTGATGTTGCCAATTCTATTTCTGATAAATTAATTCATCGTCACCCACATATTTATGGTGATGTTGTTGTTAAAGACGAAGAAGAAGTAAAACAAAACTGGGAAAAACTAAAGCTAAAAGAAGGTAAAAATTCAGTTTTAGAAGGAGTTCCTAAAAGCTTACCTGCTTTGGTTAAAGCAAGTAGAATTCAAGAAAAAGTTGCAGGTGTTGGTTTCGATTGGGAAGAACCACAACAAGTTTGGGCAAAAGTTCAAGAAGAAATATCAGAACTAAACGAAGAAATAAAAGCCGATAATAAAGAAAATATCGAAAAAGAATTTGGAGATGTTTTATTTTCAATGATTAATTACGCTCGTTTTATTAAAGTAAACCCTGAAAATGCTTTAGAAAAAACAAATAAAAAATTTATAAATCGTTTTCAATTTTTAGAAGAAGCAGCTAAAAAAGAAGGCAAAGAAATTTCTGAGATGTCATTAACAGAAATGGATGTTTATTGGGAAAAATCGAAAGAATTTTTCAGATAATTATTATAGTTATTTTTTATATTTACCTTCATGAATATAATTATTATTACTGGCGGAAGTAAAGGAATTGGAAAAGCATTAACTAAAAAATATGCTTCTGAAAATTATCAGGTAATTTCTTTAGCAAGAACTTCATCCGAAGTAAAAAATGTACAACATATTTCTGTTGATTTATCTGATATTAAAGTAACTGAAAATATATTTAATATACTTTTAAATACAATAATCAATCAGAAAATCACTTCAATTACCTTAGTTAATAACGCTGGAAGATTAGGTAAAATAGCTAATTTAGAGAATTTAGAAGCCAATGATATTTCTAAATCTATTCAATTAAATATTACTACACCACTTATTTTATCGAGCTTATTTATCAAAAAAACAGCACAATTAAGCTGTAAAAAACAAATCATTAATATTTCATCTGGCGCAGCCAAAAAACCATATCAAGGCTGGAGTGTTTATTGTTCTTCAAAAACAGCAATTGATATGATGACAAAAACTATTGCTTCTGAACAATCAGAAATAGAAAATGGTGTAAAATGCGTATCAATATATCCAGGAGTTGTAGCAACTAATATGCAAAATCAGATTAGAAATACAAAAGAAACTGATTTTAAAAATGTGCAGCGTTTTATCGATTTAATGAAAAACAAAGAATTATACTCCCCTGATTTTGTCGCTAATACTATTTATAAAATTGATACTCAAAATCAATTGAAAAATGGCGATGTTTTTGATATTCGTAATTTTTAGAAAAACATTCTAATTTTAGCTATTTAAAATAGCTCCTAATTGAATAGCTTTTTTAACAACTCCTACATTTGTTTTTACTTGAAGTTTCAAAAAAATGTTTTTTTTATGAGTTTCAATCGTATGTCTACTCAAAAATAATAAGGTAGAAATTTCATCGACAGTATATTCTTTTGCGATTAAATTAACAATCTCTTTTTCTCTTTTAGTCAGTATTTTTGAAGAAAAATTTAACTGATTTTTAGTATCCATAGATTTATGAAAATAAGGAATACCTTTATAAACAATACTTTTTATCGCTTTTATTACTTCAGTAATATCGGCATCTTTTAACAGATATCCATTATAAAAACTAGGTTCAAAATGAATGGGATTAAAAGTACTAATAACCATTACTTTTAAATTAGAATTTTCCTTTTTTAGTTTCTTTATAAATTCGACACCATTTAACTCTGGCATAGACATATCAGTAATAACCAAATCAACTTTTTCTTTTTTCAAAAAATTAAGCGCTTTATTTGCAGTATCAAAAGTTTGTACAATTTCTATAAAATCGTACTTACTTAAAGATGCTTTTAAACCTTCCAAAAAAAGTAAATGATCATCTACTAAAACAATTTTTATTCTTTTTTCTATATTCATTTTGAACAATAAAAAATTTAATTACACGGTATTTTTATAATAATACTCACTCCTCTATTTGGAAGTGTATCAATACTAAACTCCCCTAATAAATTAGCAACTCTTTCTTTTATATTTTCAAGACCTATACCTTTTGATGTTTGTTTTTCATCAAAACCAACACCATCATCTTCCACTATCAATACTAATTCATCAGTAATAGTTAAAGAAACAGTTACAGTATTTGCTTTTGCATATTTATAAATATTATTAATTAATTCCTGTAAAGTTCGATATAAAAATAATTTATTTTTATCTGAAATAGTTAACAACATTTCTTCTGGATATATAAAAAACTCTATTGTAAAATGATTTTTATACTGCTCTTGTAAAACTTCTAATAAATCATTTATAGAATGTTTTATACTATAATTATAACTTAAACTATGTGATAATAAACGAACTTCTTTTGTAACGTTCATTAAGTTTTCTTGTAATATTTCTTTTTCTTTGCTATCATCTAGACAATTAGCATAATGCTTAATTCCCGCTAACTGCCCTCCTATTCCATCATGTAATTCCAAAGAAATTCTATTTTTTTCTTTTTCTTCCCCTGCTATATAACCTTCAATTCTTTCTATTTGTTGTTGCTGTTCTAATCGTTCTTTTTCTTTTTGATGTAATTTTAATTGTTGCGATTGAATAATTTTTTGAGCTTTAATACGAGACCTATAAATAATGATTAACAAAATAGCTGGAATAAATAGAAATAAACTAACTATTAAAATAATTTTTTTACGCTGACTTTCTAACTCTTTTTGCTTTTCTAATAGTGCTATTTTTGTATTTTTATGAGCTACTTCATATTCTGTTTGTAACTTTTCAAATGTTTTATTCTTATCTATTGTAAATAAACTATCTTTTAGTAAAATTAATTTTTCTTGATATAAAAAACCTTCTTTATATTGTTTAGCATCATACAATGCGCCTGACAACATCCAATATGAATGAGCTTTTTGATCACCATCAGCATATTTACCATATTGATTCAGCGCTTTTTCAAATTTCTCTATTGCTTTTGCATAGTTTTTAGTATCATAATAATAAATACCTAAAGAAATATTAATAAAGTATAAACGAGAATAGGCTAAAATACTAAGTGCTTTTTCCTCTGCCAAACCTAAATAGAAAAGTGCTTCTTTGTATTCTTCTCTTTGTAAAAGTAAATCTCCATAATTTAGATACATATTCGTTTTTACATAATCATTTTCCGTTTTTTTTATAATACTAATTCCTTTTCTATAAAAATAAGCACTACTATCTTTATTTTGTTTTATACTATTATTAAAATATAAATCACCTAATATCCTGTTACTATATGCCATAGATATATCTGATTTTTCAGAAAAAGATTTTTTAATAATACCTCTTAATAAAGTAATCGCCTTATTATTGTTTTTAGTTTTTAGATAAAGTGTCGCTTTTGCATTAATAACTTTGTGAAAAATCGTATAAAATCCATTTTTAAGAGCAATACTAGATGCCTTTTCTAAACTTTTTAAACTCACTATATAATTTCTGAGTCTACTCTTTATTTTTCCATCATAAATATATAATGAACTTAAAATTTTAAGGTTATTTGTTTTTTTAGCTAAATTTATACAAAAAAGAACCTTTTTTTCAACTTCTTTTATTTTTCGCTGTTTATATAAAGCTTCCACCAAATAATATTCAGACTGTAATATCAGGTGGTCTTTACCTATCTTTTTAGATAATAAAACAGCCTGTTTAGCATATTCAGTTGCTTTAGGTAAATTACAGAACTCTTCTTTTTTATACAAGAAATGTAAACGCTCAATGTTCGCAGTATTTTGAGAAAAAACTGTAGCTGAAAATAAAAAAATAACGCAAAATTTATTCAAAAAAAACAAGATAGGTAAATTTAGTATTAAATCTCAAAAGTAAAATAAATACCATAAACATGGTATTTATTTTCACTTATATAAAACGCATATTTGTAGAATACGAAAACAACTAAAAAATAAAATTATGAAATTGAACTTATTAATAATTTTGAGTTTTTTTCTTTTTACAAGCTGTAATAAAGATGATGACTCAAATGAATCAACAGATAATAACTTTCCTATTAAATTAGTTTTTAAAAATAAAATTGATGAACTAATTTTTTTTAAAAATGGGCAAAAGCAAGAACCTACAGAGGATGAAATAAACACTTTTTTTAAAGAAAATGAAGAAACATTAACCGAATTTGATAATGCAATGAATAACGACTTCTTCGAATTCGTGAATGAAGAGCTATTAACACTTAATTTAACACTAGATAATAGTGATGAATTCACTATTCCTTATACTTTTACAAATTCAATTTTAAATATTAGAACCTTTAATAATAACTACGCTCCTATTGCAGATGGTTCAATTGATGAAATAAAACGACTTCTTGTAATTGTTTTTTTTAATCGAGGACCTGGTAGTGGATCTCATAGTACTTTTGGGCTGTTAAAAGATAATGAAATTTTCCCATTATCTTTTGAATCTACAAAAGTTCATCATCACGATTTTGAATCATTAGATGATATTAAAGAAAATGATAATTTATATTTATTTACTCGAGAATATATTTTTAAGCAATAAAATTTAAAATTATTAATTCCTCAAAATCTTAGTAATTATAAAGAAACTTTGAACTGATTTTATACTTAAACTCTTGGAAAAAATTTTAAGAGAATTTAACGCAACTTTTTGGTTGCATTCTAACATCTACTAATAAAACTATTATGAAAAAAAATGTATTAATTATATTTATTCTCTTTCAATTATTTGGATGCGAAAAACATTGTCAAGATGATTGTAAGGGGTTTGACTTTGACAATCCTATATTCCAATGGCATTTATTCCCTAATAATATTGACTCTATTAGTTTTGTCAGTAATACTGATAAAATTTCATTAATCAAAAAAAATTACTCTGTTTCAGAAGCCAAACTAATTGAGTATGAATGTACACAAGCTGCACACCTGCTTTTTGGTAATCCAAACTTTCAAGAATGTCAAGAAAAAATTGTGTCTGAATATTCGTTTAGTAGCGAACAAATTAATGAAAAAATATCATCTAGTATAGATGATAGTACATCAAGTAAAAACCCTAGATTACATATTGGGTTTCAAAGAGGATTTGATTTAACATTAGAATCTAATAATAATTTATCAATTTCAGGTACTTATTACAATAGTGTATTAATGGAGGAAGCCATAATAAATGGACAAAATCAAAAAAACGTTTTAATTATATCTGCCAACCAACTAGCTGTAGAAAAAGCTATAGGTAGTATAATTACAAAACTCTGGATTATAAAAGGAAAAGGGATGGTTCAGTTTCAAATTGATGATAATATTATTTGGACACGTGAAAACATTTTGTAATATTTTATAACTAGTACTAGCTCTTACGAAAATTTTTAGGAGAATTTAACGCAACCTTTCGAACATTTTAACATCTACTAATAAAAACTATAACTACTATGAAAAAAAATGTATTAATTATCTTATTATCAATTTTTGTTTTAAGCTGTAATTCTAATGATGATAACCCCGAAATGACAAAAATTGAATTTACAACAATCTCTAAATCTAGTCTTAAAGGAAATGGTAAAGAAGGAATAATTCAACAAAATTTGGTTATTACGAATCAAAATTCATTGAATGATTTAATAACTAAAATGAATTCTATAAATAATGTTTCTTATCCTTTTTTAGAAACAGATATTGATTTTTCAAAACATAAAATTATAGCAGTATTTGATAAGATAATGCCTAACGGAGGGTATAGTTTAGATTTAGAAATTATATCTAATTCTGAAAATGTTATAGTTAGAAATACAAGATTAGTATCAGAAGAAGGAGGAAATGCAACTACTGTAATTACTCAACCTTTTCATATTGTAAAAATACCGAACTCTGATTTACCAATAATATTTGAATAAAAATATTATGAAAAATTTGACACAACCAAAATAGTTTACTTATCGAAATTTTAAGTTAACTAAAAAACTCTAGACTTCAAAATCTAGAGTTTTTTAATGAAATAATTTTTATTACCCAATTATATCAATAAAATTTTGTTCAGAAAGAATTGGTATTTCTAAACTTTCAGCTTTTGTTAACTTACTAGGCCCCATATTATCACCAGCAACAATAAAACTTGTTTTTTTAGATATAGATGAACTTACTTTCCCGCCATTATCTTCAATTGCTTTTTTAAGTTCATTTCTAGTCATTTGATGAAAAACACCAGAAACTACAAATACTTTTCCAGCTAATTTATCTGTTTGATTTTCTAAACTTTCAGCAGAAACTTCTAATTGAACTCCGTGTAATTTCAATCTATCTATTAATTGAATATTTCCTAAATCATTCGAAAAATCAATGATACTTTGTGCAATTCTATCTCCAATTTCATCTACAGAAATTAACGTTTCTAAATCAGCAGTCATTAATTTATCAATAGATTTAAAATGTTTTGCTAACTTTTTAGCTACCGTTTCACCAACAAATCGAATTCCTAAAGCAAACAATACTTTTTCAAATGGAATTTCTTTTGACTTCTCAATTCCTGCAATCATATTTTGTGCAGATTTTTCTGCCATTCTTTCTAATGGAATAACCTGTTCTGCTGTCAAATCGTATAAATCGGCATAATTTTGAATCAAACCTTCTTTACGTAATAAATCTACAGTTTCACCACCTAAGCCATCAATATCCATGGCTTTTCTACTGATAAAATGCTGAATTCTTCCTGTAATTTGTGGTGCACATCCAAATTCATTTGGGCAATAATGCTTTGCATCTCCTTCACTTCTTACTAATTCCGTATTACATTCAGGACAATTAGTTGCATATATTGTAGGTTCAGAATTATCTGGTCTTTTAGATAAATCAACCGCTATAATTTTAGGAATAATCTCACCTCCTTTTTCTACAAAAACAGTATCATTTATTCTGATATCTAGCTTTTCTATTTGATCTGCATTATGTAACGAAGCACGTTTTACGATAGTTCCTGCCAATTGTACAGGTTCTAAATTTGCGACAGGCGTAATCGCTCCTGTTCTCCCAACCTGATAAGTAATTTCATTTAAAACTGTTGAAACTTGTTCAGCCTTAAATTTATAAGCTATTGCCCAGCGTGGTGCTTTTGATGTATAACCTAATTCTTCTTGTTGCTGTAAATTATTTACTTTAATAACAACTCCATCAGTTTCGTAAGGTAAATCATGACGTTTAATATCCCAATAATTTACAAAATCGAAAACAGCATCAATTGTTTTTGTTAAAGTAATAGTATCAGGAACTTTAAAACCAACATTACGGGCAGTTTCTAAGTTTTCAAAATGAGTTTTATACTTACGTTCATCAGTAACAACTTGATATAACAAACAATCTAAAGGGCGATTTGCAACCTCAGCGCTATCTTGTAATTTTAAACTTCCGCTTGCCGTATTTCTTGGATTCTTATAAGCTTCTTCACCATTTTTAAGCCTATCTTCATTCATTTTATTGAATCCATCAATTGGTAAAATAATTTCACCTCGCATTTCAAAATTATGAACAAAATCAGCAGAAACACTTAATGGAATTGATTTTATAGTACGAATATTTGCAGTTACCTCATCTCCTTGAAAACCATCTCCACGAGTTACAGCCTTTATAAATTTACCCTTTTCAAAACTTAAATTGATCGATGCTCCATCATATTTTAACTCACAAGTATATTCAATTTCATCAACTCCTAGCATTTTTTGAATACGCTTTTCCCAATCTAATAAATCATCTTTAGAATAAGAATTATCTAAAGAATACATTCTATTTTTATGAGTAATAGTTTCAAAATTTTTAGTGATTTCTCCACCAACTCTTTGACTTGGTGAATTGGCATCAAAAAACTGTGGATTTTCGGTTTCTAATTGTATTAATTCTTTCAGTTTGATATCAAAATCATAATCTGAAATAGTAGCATTATCTAACACATAATAATTATAATTATGTTGATTCAGTTCTTCTCGAAGCGCTTGTATATTTTGTTGAATTGTCATTAAAATCGTCCCTATAATTAATTATGCTGTTTTCTCTGTTTCTTTTAAAAGTATAAAAAATGATTTTATCATTAAAAATACACAGCTAAATTAAGCAAAAGTTTTAAATCTCAACGGCAGATAACTTTACATTATAAAACAAAAAAACCGAAGCTTTTGCCTCAGTTTTAAATACAATATAGATTTGTTAAATTTATTTTTTTAATTTAACTGCATAAACAAGATTATCTTTAAATGCTGAAAACAAAAGTTCTTTATCATTTAATAATTCTATTTTCAAACCATTTACGAAACTTTCATCATCATCAAATTGTATAATATTAGTTGCTTCTTCAAACTTCCAATTTCCATTTTGTTGATTGTTATTCATCATAATTTGATATTTTCCATCAGTATGAAAAATCATCCAATTATTATTGTCTGAATACCGTTCTATTTCTTCACCTATTTGAACAGATGTTACCAACCATTTTCCTGATGATAAAAAATCAAGTTCATTTATTTGCTGAGCAAAAGAAACTGAAGTTATACTAATAAATAATAAAAGTGTAGATAATAATTTTCTCATAATCGGGGGGAATTAGAGGGTTAATACACTCAAATATAAAAAAATAAGCCGAAACAAATAAATGTTTCGGCTTATTTTACGTAAAAATAATGGTGTCTTAATAATAAGTAAATCTACGTACTTTAGCTATATGTTTAGCTAAACGCATCACTTGGTGCGAATATCCGTATTCGTTATCATACCATACATATACAACAATAGTGTCTCCATCTGCAATAGTTGCTTTACTATCAAAAATTGAAGGAGCAGTAGTTCCAACAATATCAGAAGATACTAATTCATTGTTAATAGAATATTGAATTTGCTCAACTAAATTACCTTCTAAAGCATATTGCTTCATAATAGCATTTACTGCTTCAACAGTTGTTGTAGTATTCAATTGTAAATTTAAAATAGCTAATGAACCGTTTGGTACTGGTACACGAATTGCATTCGATGTTAATTTACCTTCTAAAGCTGGCAATGCTTTTGCAACTGCTTTACCTGCTCCTGTTTCAGTAATTACCATGTTTAAAGCTGCTGCTCTACCTCTACGGTATTTTTTATGCATGTTATCTACTAAATTCTGATCATTAGTATATGCATGAATAGTTTCTAGGTGTCCTTTTTTAATTCCGAAGTTATCTTCTAATACTTTTAATACTGGTGTAATTGCATTAGTAGTACATGAAGCTGCAGAAAAAATATCTACATTATCAGGATTATTTTCTTCATGATTTACTCCATGAACAATATTAGGAATTCCTGCTCCTGGTGCAGTTAATAATACTTTACTTGCTCCTTTTGGAGTTAAGTGACGGCTTAAAGCTTCTTTATCTTTAAAAGCACCTGTATTATCTATAATTAACGCATCGTTAATTCCGTAAGCAGTATAATCAATATCTTCTGGTTTCCCTGCAGATATCATATATACAGTAGTTCCATTGATAATTAAAGCATTATTATCAACATCTACTTGAACAGTTCCTAAGAAATCTCCGTGAACAGAATCAATACTTAATAAAGAAGCTCTTTTTTCTAAAACTGCTTCGTTAATTTCTCCACGAGTAACAACAGCTCTTAATCTTAATTGAGAACCTTTACCCATTTTACTCATTAACTCACGAGCTAATAAACGACCGATACGTCCAAATCCGTATAAAACAACATCTTTTGGTTCAATTTCTTCAGCCTGAGTAGCATCTTTTAATTGATTTTTTACAAAAGATAATTTATCTGAAGATGCATCATCTTGTAAATGATATTCGTATGCTAATTTACCGATATCTAATTTTGATGCTGGTAATTCAATACTTTGTATAGCTTTTGCTATTTCTAAAGCATCATTAATTGAAATTGGTTTTGCTACAAATTCTTTAGCATAATCAATTAAATTTAAAACTTCACTTGCTCTTTTATCTACTAATTGATTTCTAAATAAAACCAATTCTATTGATTTATCGTACCATAAATCATTAACGATATTAATAAATTCAACAGTAGCACGTCTTACTTGCGCTTGACCTACTACTTCTTTTTCGTAATTTGTTATTGTTGACATAGTTGTGTGTTAACTAAATTTAAAAAAATTTGACGCAAAAATAGTAATTTCAAATGGGTTGGTTATCCTTTTATAAAACAAAAATGTTGTCAAAAATTAGTTTTCAACAACATTTAGTACCTTGTTTAATTATTTAAAATCGATAACGCTCTAATTTTCCTGTTGGGCTAATCAATTCTAAATACATTTGTTCATTACCTGTATAGGTATCTAAAATTGAAACTGCTTCTGAAGCTCCACTTATTTCTTTACCATTTATTTTTGATAAAATATATCCTGCTCCTACTTTATAATATTGAAATCCTTTATTATTGGTTGCTGTAATTTTAGCACCTCCTTTTACTTTATATTTTTTTCTTTCTTCGGATGTCAAATCTTTTAACTGCACGCCAAAAGAAAGCGATGTAAACGTATTTTTTTTACTTAATTTTACATTTTTTATAAAATATTCACCGTTTCTGTTAACTGTTACATTTACATATTCGCCAGGGCGTTTTGCTGTTAACTGTCCTTTTAAATCAGAAAATTTTGATATTTTAACCTCATTTACCTTCGTTATAATATCTCCTTCTCGCAAACCTGCTATTGATGCTGTACTATTATTTTCTATTTCACCTATTTTTACTCCTTCAATATCTTTTACTGAAGTATCAATACTAATACCAATTATTGCTTCTTGAACAGAACCAAATTCTAATAAATCATCTACTATTTTTTTAGTGATATTAGAAGGCACTGCAAATGAATATCCTATAAAAGAACCTGTTTTTGATGAAATTGCCGTATTAATTCCGATTAATTCTCCTCTAGTATTTACCAATGCACCTCCACTGTTTCCAGGATTTACAGCTGCATCAGTCTGAATAAAAGCTTCAATATTTTTATTCCCATCCAAATCTCTTCCTTTGGCACTTACAATTCCTGCGGTAACTGTTGATGTTAAATTATACGGATTTCCAACAGCTAAAACCCATTCACCTACTTTAGCATTATCTGAATTACCAAACGATAAATTAGGTAAATCTTCATCTGTATCAACTTTTAACAAAGCGATATCATTAGTTTTATCAGTACCAATTAAAACGGCTTTTAATTTCTTTCTATTATTTAGCGTAATTTCAATTTCAGTAGCACCTTCTATCACATGATTATTAGTAACAATATAACCATCTGGTGAAATAATTACACCACTTCCTGTTCCTACTTGTTCATATTTTTGAGTTTCATTTCTTCCAAAAAGTTGCGCATACGGATTTTGCTGAGTTCTTACTGCTGTATTTTTAACATGTACTACAGCGTGTATTGTTTTGTCAGCAGCCTCTGTAAAATCAGTTGGTGTTGATAATGTGTTAACCATTGTTGGCGTATAATTTACAGGAACGGATTGTAAACTATCAATCTGATTTTTAACTACATTTATTTGAGGTTGCTCAATAGCTATTTTATATCCTGCAAGTGCTATTACACCGCCTACTACTGCTACTCCTAAGGTTTTAAGTGTTTTTTTCATATTCTTACAAAGTTTTATATTCCAAATATAGCTTTTTTAACATTCTTATTAAATCTGTTTAACTTCATTTTAACGGACTTTAACCACTATTTAACACTTCTATTTATTTGATAAAAGATGTATATTTGCTTCCTATGAGCTTACAATTTTACAAATACCAAGGAACAGGAAACGATTTTGTTATCATCGATAATCGTACAGGGAAATTCCCTAAAAAAGACACTAATTTAATAACCAAATTATGTACAAGACATTTTGGTGTTGGTGCAGATGGATTAATTCTTTTAGAAAATGACACTGAAACTGATTTCAAAATGTTTTACTTTAACGCTGACGGAAGTGAAACTATGTGTGGTAATGGCGGTAGATGTGCCGTTGCTTTTGCTAAAGAATTAAATATTATTGATGAAAAAACAACTTTTATGGCTTTTGATGGTAAACATTATGCCGAAATAAAAGACGGAATTGTCGCACTACACATGATAGACGTAAATGAAATTATTTTAAATGATGGATATGTTTTTGCAAACACAGGTACACAACATCATGTTGAATTAGTTGAAAACTTACAAGATTACCCTGTTTTTGAAAAAGGAAAAGACATCAGATATAATGTTTACGGTACACAAGGAAGTAATGTAAATTTTGCACAACAAATAAATAAAAACACTTTTAGAGTTAGAACCTACGAAAAAGGAGTTGAAGATGAAACTTTAGCTTGTGGAACAGGTGCGACGGCTGTTGCTATTGCAATGCATGCTACTAAAAAAACATCAGAAAACCTTATTAGTTTACCTGTTGAAGGTGGTTTATTAGAAGTTAGTTTTGATGAAAAAGACGGAAATTACACAAATATCTTCTTAAAAGGACCTGCGAAATTAGTTTTTAAAGGAGAAATTGAACTTTAATAATGACTACTTTAAAAGGTGATTTTATAAATTTAAGAGCACTTGAACCCGAAGATTTATCATTTTTATTTACGATAGAAAATGATGAATCTTTTTGGGAAGTTAGCCATACACAAGCACCATTTTCAAAATATATTTTAAAACAATATTTAGAAAATGCACATTTAGATATTTACGAAGCTAAACAATTAAGGTTAGTTATTGAGGATAAAAAAAATAAAAATTCTATTGGTATGATTGATATTTTTGATTTCAATCCGCAACATAAAAGAGCTGGTATCGGAATTTTAATTCATCCTGATTATCAGCAAAAAGGAATTGCCTCAGAAGCTTTAAAACTATTAATTAACTATTGTTTTATACATTTACAAATACATCAGTTGTACGCTAATATTACTACTGATAACAAAAACAGCATCCATCTTTTCACAAAACATGATTTTAAAAAAATCGGTATAAAAAAAGATTGGATTCTAAGTAACGGAACTTATAAAGATGAAATTTTATTTCAATTGATACATGAATAAGAAAATAATATACGGAGTTATTGCTACTATCTTTTTAATTGGTGGTATTGTTGGTTTTAATTTTTATCAAAAAATTTACGGAAAATCGATTACAAAAAGTGGCGCAATCTATATAAAATCAGAAGATACCTTTGATGATGTTAAAAAACAATTAACTTCATACATGAATACTCCTGAAGATTTTATTTGGGTTGCCGATAAAAAACGTTTTACAAAACCTAAAGGAGGAAAATATCTCTTAAAAAAAGGAATGAGTTTAAACGATGTCGTTAATTTACTTAGAAATGGAAATCAAATTCCGATAAAACTTTCTTTTAATAATCAAGATTCATTAGAAAAATTAGCAGGAAGAATTGCAACACAAATTGAAACTGATTCGATTTCTTTAGTAAAAGTAATGAGAGATGTTTCTTTTTTAACTAAAAATGGGTTTAATCAAAAAAATGCTTTAGGAATGTATATTCCTAATAGCTATGAATTTTACTGGAATACATCCGCAGAAAAATTTCGTAATAAAATGCTTACCGAATATAATCGTTTTTGGAATTCATCAAGATTAAATAAAGCCAAAAAATTAAATTTATCAAAAAAAGAAGTGAGTACTTTGGCTTCAATAGTTCAAAAGGAAACTGCTCAAAAAAGTGAACGCCCTATTGTTGCTGGTTTATATTTAAATCGATTAAAAAATAACTGGCCATTACAAGCCGATCCAACGGTTATTTATTGTATCAAACAATTAAAAGGTGATGATTTTGTAGTGAAACGTGTATTAACAAAAGACCTTGAAATTGAATCTCCTTATAATACGTATAGAAATAGTGGTTTACCACCTTCTTTAATTGCAATGCCAGATGTTTCGGCAATAGATGCTGTTTTAAATTATAAAAAACATGGATATTATTATATGTGTGCGAGTATTGAAAAAATAGGGTTTCACGATTTTGCAACTTCTTTAGCACAGCATAATAGAAATGCTGTGAAATATCAACAATGGATTAGTAAACGTGGAATTAATAGATAATTTTTTAGGTAAAATACTTAAATAAAAATATAAGACGTAAATAGAAAAACGAAACTATATTTATGACTATTAATTAATAAAATCATTATTTTGAAAATTTAAAATGAAACAAGTACTTAAATTATTTTAACACTTTTTTATCTTCAATAAAAAATCATTATTTCTGATTAAAAAACAATATAATATATTTTTATTTAAATATATGATAACAAAACAGTAACGAGTTATTTACATTCGGAATTACAACAAATAATCAAAATACTGATTGCTAGTATATTAATATATAATTACAGTATATTTGCACCGCTAAACAGAAAACAACAAATTATCAAGTATTTAATATTTGGATTTATAGGGTTTATATTACTAATTAGTTTTACTAAACCGAGAGTTTATATCGACAAAACGACTACAACTCCAAAAGAAAAAGCATATCATGCTGAAAAAGTCAACTTTCCGTTTTTATTAAAAAACTTTGTAGGCTTTAAAGAAGCATTAGCTTTTAAAGAATCTCAAGGAAAATATCGAGTAATAAACAAATTAGGATACTTAGGAAAGTATCAATTTGGAAGAGAAACCTTAAAAAGGTTTCGTATTTATAACACTAGTAACTTCCTTAAAAGACCTGAATTACAAGAAAAAACTTTTATAGCTTATTGTAAGGTTAACAAATGGATTTTAAGAAAAGACATTAAACGAAGTGTTGGAAAAACAATTTCAGGTATTAAAATTACCGAGTCAGGTATTTTAGCCGCAGCACATTTAGGTGGAGCTGGTAACGTTAAAAAGTATTTGCGTTCAAACGGAGCTATTCAATTTAATGATGCTTTTGGTACTTCGATAAAATCATATATGAGAAAATTTTCAGGATATGATGTATCAAATATCACAGCAAATAAAACTCCTAAGGTTTAAAAATCATAATAAAAAAAAGAGCTCTTAATTAAGAGCTCTTTTTTTTATTATGATTTATGTAATATAAAAATAGTTGGACGCTTATGTAAGTCCGTTTTTATATTTTTCCATTCTTTAATAGTAAATGTTTTTATATACTCTGAAGGAAGTGTAATATCACAAGCTACACAAACACGAGTATCTGCTGATAAAACAGCACGTAAATCATCTAACATTTTTTCATTTCTATATGGAGTCTCTATAAAAATTTGAGATTGATTTTTATCTCTTGATAATTTTTCTAAATCTTTAATAGCTCTTTTTCTATCTGATTTATCAATAGGTAAATAACCATTAAAAGCAAAACTCTGCCCATTCATTCCAGACCCCATCATCGCCATTAAAATAGAAGAAGGACCTACTAAAGGTACTACTTGAACTCCTTTTTCGTGCGCTAATTTTACAATACTTGCACCAGGATCTGCAACAGCAGGAACTCCTGCATCTGATAATAATCCTATTGAAATACCTTTATCACAAACATCTAAATAATTTTGTATTTCAATATCATTTGAATATTTATCTAACAATAACAACTCTAAAGAAGGTTGCGATTTATTAGGCGTAATTTTTTTAATAAAAGCTCTTGCTGATTTTTCATTTTCTACGATAAAAAAATCAAGATGTTCTATTACTTTTTTAACAGAAAGAGGCATTACCTCCAAAGGTTCAGTATCTCCTAATGTTGTTGGTATTAAATATAATTTACCTTTCATCTAGTTTTTTAATTTTGAAGCGATAATTAAACATGCTTCGTCTAACATTTTATATACATTTTCAAATCCTTGATTTCCTCCATAATACGGATCAGGGACATTCTTATTTGCATCAGGTTGCAATTCATTCAAAATCATTTTCACTTTCTGAATATCATCTTGATTGATTGTCATTGAAATAATATTGTCATAATTTTGCTGATCCATGGCATAAATTACATCAAATTCTTTAAAATCAGCTTTTTTAAATTGTCTTGAACGTTGCTTTGTAATATCAATTCCATATTTATGAGCAACCTCAACAGACCTTTTATCAGGTAATTCACCAACATGATGTCCTGCTGTTCCTGCCGAATCAATTTTAAAAGAATCACTTGTTAATTTTGATCGTAAAATACCTTCAGCTAATGGCGAACGACAAATATTTCCCAAACAAACCATTAAAATTTTTTTCATGAATTAGTTTAGTTTAAAATGTTAATTTCTTAGTTAAATCTTCTACGTATTTTTTAAATTGCTTATCTGTGTCTGTTAAATTATCAACAGTTTTACAGGCATGTAATACCGTTGCATGATCTCTTTTACCAATTTGACTCCCGATACTTGCTAATGATAATTTAGTTAAACGCTTAGCAAAAAACATAGCTAACTGACGTGCTTGAACAATATGTCTTTTACGTGTTTTAGATTGTAAAGTAGCGACATCCATATCAAAATATTTAGCGACTACTTTTTGAATATAATCAATCGAAATTTCTCGTTTAGTACTTTTAACAAATTTATCAACAATTTCTCTAGCTAATCCGACAGTAAATTCTCTTCTATTAAAAGATGCTTGTGCAATCATCGAAATAATAACACCTTCTAATTCACGAACATTTGCTTTTACATTCTTTGCAATATATTCAATAACATCTTCTGACATTTCAACGCCATCTTGATATAATTTATTATGAAGTATAGAAACGCGAGTTTCAAAAGATGGAGGCTGTAATTCGGCTGACAATCCCCATTTGAAACGAGATAATAAACGTAATTCTATGTCCTGCATATCTACAGGAGCTTTATCTGATGTTAAAATTACTTGTTTACCATTTTGATGCAAATGATTAAAGATATGAAAAAATACTTCTTGCGTACCTGTTTTACCAGACAAAAACTGAATATCATCAATAATTAGTACATCAACCATTTCATAAAAATGGATAAAATCATTTCTAGTGTTCGACTTTACAGAATCAATAAATTGTTGAGTAAATTTTTCTGAAGATATATATAAAACTGTTTTATCAGGATATTTTTCTTTTACTTCTACACCAATTGCTTGTACTAAATGTGTTTTACCTAAACCAACTGGCCCATATACCAACAATGGATTAAAAGAAGTTCCTCCAGGTTTATTTGCTACCGCCATACCTGCTGACCTCGCTAATCGATTAGCATCACCTTCGATATAATTAATAAAATTATAATTCGGATTTAATTGAGATTCTATTTTAACTTTTTGTAAACCAGGTATTACAAAAGGATTCTTCAATTCTCTTTTAGATTCTAAAGGAGCGGCTTTTTTTTGTACTTTTAAAGGTTTACGATTTGAACTCGGTATTTTAACTATTTGAGGACTATTACTACTATACGTGTTTTCTAAACGTACATCATAAATTAACCTAGCATCAGCACCTAATTCTTTAACTAAAGCAACTCTTAATAGTTTAATATAATGCTCTTCTAACCATTCGTAAAAAAATTTACTTGGTACTTGAACTGTAAGAGCTTCTTCAGCTAATTTAACGGGTTTAATTGGCTCAAACCAAGTTTTATATGCTTGGTGTTTAATGTTATCTTTTATAAAAGATAAACATTCATTCCAAACTGAATCAGCAGTTTTAGTCATTTAAATTAAATACTATTTTAGGTGTTAATTTCATTATTTTTTGGGGAACTAAAAGTGGCAATTATACAAGGGCACAAAAATGTGAATAAAATTCAGCATAAAAAAATCGTTACCCTATTGGTTCTTAATTATTTTATACGTAACGTTCGTAAAAATTTAAAACAAGATATACTTTGCAAAAAAACAAAACTACAGTTCGTGTTCGTTATGCTGAAACAGATCAAATGGGTGTTGTATATTACGGTAATTATGCGCAATATTTCGAAATAGGTCGTACAGAACTATTACGTTGTTCAGGTGTTACTTATAAATTTATGGAAGAAAATGGCGTTATGCTACCTGTAATATCGTTATCCTGTGATTTTAAAAAATCGGCACTATATGACGACGAATTAACTATTACAACAAGCGTAAAAAAAACACCTTCTGTTAAAATTAAATTCGATTACGAAATTACCAATCAAGACCAGCAATTAATTTGTACAGGAAATACGGTCTTGGTTTTTATCAATATGAAAACAAAAAAGCCAATGCGCTGTCCTGAATATATTTTAGAAAAACTAAATTTACAAAATAAATAAAAACCTCAACGATTAATGAAAATATATACTAAAACTGGTGACAAAGGAACTACAGCATTATTTGGAGGAACACGTGTACCTAAACATCATTTACGCATTGAAAGTTACGGTACTGTAGATGAATTAAATTCATATATCGGATTAATAAAAGATAAAAATACAGAAGAATCTTTAAACAAAACATTACTTAAAATTCAAAGTGATTTATTTATTTTAGGCGCAATGCTTGCCACTCCTCCTGAAAAAGAAACGTTAAAAAGTGGTAAAGAGCGCTTAAATATTCATAAAATAACTGACACTTCTATTCAATTTTTAGAAGATAATATTGATTTGATGAATGAGAGTTTACCGCAAATGACTCATTTCATTTTACCTGGCGGACATGAAATAGTGTCATTTTGTCACATAGCTCGCTGTGTATGCCGTAGAGCTGAACGTTTATCTGTAGCTTTAAATGAAGAAGAAGCCGTTAATAATACTGTTTTAATGTATTTAAACCGACTTTCTGACTATCTTTTTGTACTGGCACGAAAATTGTCCAAAGACTTGAAAGTAGAAGAAATAAAATGGATTCCTGAAAAACTATAACAACGTTTTTTATCAATTTAACATTTTAAAAAAAACACTTGACTTTTTATAAAAAAAAATTATTTTTGCGACAATCTCACTTAAACAGATAAAAAATGTATTGGACACTTGAACTAGCATCATACCTAGCAGATGCACCTTGGCCTGCAACTAAAGACGAATTAATCGATTACGCTATCCGTACCGGTGCGCCTTTAGAAGTAGTTGAAAACTTACAAGACATTGAAGATGAAGGTGATTCATACGATTCGATAGTCGAAATTTGGCCTGATTATCCGACTGAAGAAGATTATCTTTGGAACGAAGAGGAATACTAAGAATACAACCAAAAAAAGTCTCTGTAATAGAGACTTTTTTTTTGCTTACTTTTAAGCTTTTAAACATAAACCATATAATAAGCCAAATTAACCTAAAAGTTAACAAGCTATAAAAACAATATTTTACAAATGAGCGTTTTAAATTCGATTCTAAAAATTTTTGTTGGTGATAAACAACAAAAAGATCTAAAGTCTCTACAACCAATTGTTGAGAAAGTACAATACTTTGAAAAATCATTCAATAGTTTATCCAATGATGGGTTGCGAACAAAGACTATCGAATTTAAATCAAAAATTAAAGAAGCAACAAAATCTTTTACAGATACAATCGCTACTTTAGAAACAGAAGCTTTAACTGCTGACATTGACCGTCAAGAAGAAATATATACTCAAATTGATAAGTTAAAAGACGAAGCTTACGAAAAATCGGAAGCTGTTTTATTAGAAATTATGCCTGAAGCTTTTGCTTTAGTTAAAGAAACTGCAAAACGTTTTACTGAAAATGATACCGTAGAAGTTACCGCTTCTCCTTTTGATAGAGAATTATCAGCAACAAGAGCACATATTACTTTAGAAGATGAAAAAGCTTACTGGGCAAGTTCTTGGGATGCTGCTGGTAAAGAAGTTCTTTGGGACATGGTGCATTATGATGTACAATTAATTGGTGGTTCTGTTTTACATCAAGGTAAAATTGCCGAAATGATGACTGGTGAAGGTAAAACTTTAGTATCTACCCTACCCGTTTATTTAAATGCCTTAACTGGTAACGGTGTACACGTTGTTACGGTAAATGATTACTTAGCAAAACGTGATAGAGCTTGGATGGCTCCAATTTTTGAATTCCACGGATTATCTACGGATTGTGTTGATTTTCATCAGCCAAATTCAGAAGAACGTAGAAATGCCTATAATGCAGATATTACATACGGAACGAATAATGAATTTGGTTTCGATTATTTACGTGATAACATGGCTTCTTCAAAAGATGATTTAGTTCAAAGAGCACCTAACTATGCTATTATTGATGAAGTAGATTCTGTTTTAATTGATGATGCTCGTACGCCTTTAATTATTTCTGGTCCTGTAGCACAAGGAGATCGTCATGAGTTTAACGAGTTAAAACCTTTGGTTGCTGATTTAGTTTCTTTACAAAATAAATATTTAGTAGGAGTTTTAGCTGAAGCTAAAAAATTATTAAAAGCTGGTGACGAAAAAGAAGGTGGTTTCTTATTATTTAGAGTTTACAGAGGTCTTCCTAAAAACAAAGCATTAATTAAGTTTTTATCTACTGAAGGAATTAAACAAATTCTTCAAAAGACAGAAAACTTTTATATGCAAGACAATAATAAGTTAATGCCTGAGGTAGATAACGAATTATGGTTTACTGTTGAAGAAAAAAATAATCAAATTGATTTAACTGATAAAGGAATTAATCTTTTATCAGAAAAAACACAAAATAATACCTTTTTCGTTTTACCTGATATTAGTGTTATTGTTGGTCAAATAGACAATAGCCAAGATTCTGTTGAAGATAAAGCAAATAAAAAAGAAGAATTATATCGTGATTTTAGTGTAAAAAGCGAACGTATTCATACTATGAATCAACTTTTAAAAGCATATACTGTTTTTGAAAAAGATGTTGAATATGTGGTTATGGACAACAAAGTGATGATTGTTGATGAGCAAACAGGACGTATTATGGACGGTCGTCGTTATTCTGATGGGTTACACCAAGCTCTAGAAGCAAAAGAAAACGTAAACATTGAAGATGCTACGCAAACATTTGCAACGGTTACTTTACAGAATTACTTTAGAATGTATCGCAAATTATCTGGGATGACAGGTACTGCAATTACAGAATCTGGAGAATTTTGGGAAATTTATAAATTAGATGTTGTTGAAATTCCAACAAACAGACCTATCCAAAGAGATGATAAAGAAGATTTAGTTTACAAAACTACTCGTGAAAAATACAACGCCGTTATTGAAGATGTTGTAAAATTATCTAACGCAGGTCGTCCAGTACTTATTGGAACAACATCTGTAGAAATATCAGAATTATTAGGAAGAATGTTACAAATGCGTAAAATTCCTCATAATATATTAAACGCAAAATTACACAAACGTGAAGCCGATGTAGTTGCCGAAGCTGGTAAGGCAGGAATAGTAACGATTGCTACAAACATGGCGGGTCGTGGTACGGATATTAAATTATCTAAAGAAGTAAAAGATAATGGTGGTTTGGCTATTGTAGGTACAGAACGTCATGATTCTCGTCGTGTTGACCGTCAGTTACGTGGTCGTGCGGGTCGTCAAGGAGATGTTGGTTCAACACAATTTTATGTTGCTTTAGATGACAACTTAATGCGTTTATTTGGTTCTGACAGAATTGCCAAAATGATGGACAGAATGGGATTAAAAGAAGGTGAAGTAATTCAGCATTCTATGATTTCAAAATCTATTGAAAGAGCGCAAAAGAAAGTTGAAGAAAATAATTTTGGTATTCGTAAGCGTTTATTAGAATATGATGATATTATGAATGCACAACGTGAGTTTATTTACAAACGTCGTCGTCATGCATTAGATGGTCAGCGTTTACAAATTGACATTGCAAATATGATTTATGATACTTGTAATTCAATTGTAAAGCAAAATAAAGCGAGTAATAATTATAAAAACTTTGAGTTTGAATTAATTCGTTTTTCAGCAATGACTTCTCCTTTTTCTGAAGAAGAATTTAAAAAATTCACAGAAGAAGAATTAACAGATAAATTATACGTTATTGTTTCTGCTCATTATAAAAATGATACAGAAAGACACGCACATACTGCTTTCCCTGTAATTAAAAATGTTTTTGAAACTGAAGGAGATAGATATGAACGTATAATTGTTCCTTTTACTGATGGTGCTAAAACATTACAAGTTGTTACCAACTTAAAAGAAGCATACGAATCTGAAGGAAGATCATTAGTAAACGATTTTGAAAAGAACATTACTTTATCTATTATTGATGAAAACTGGAAAGATCATTTACGTAAAATGGACGAGTTAAAACAAACCGTTCAAAATGCAACTTACGAACAAAAAGATCCTTTATTAGTATATAAATTTGAAGCTTTTGAATTATTTCAAGCTACTGTTGATGTAATTAATAAAGAAGTTTTATCTTTCTTATTTAAAGGACATTTACCTAGTCAAGATGTTGATCAAGTATCTGAAGCTCCTGAACACCAAGAAATTCAGCATTTAGATACTCGTAAAGACGAGGTTCAAAATTCTTCTCAACAAGCAATGAATAGCGCTCGTAATCAACAAACTCAAGAACAGCAAGTTGTTGAAACTATTGTTCGTGAAGAACCAAAGGTTGGTCGTAACGAAAAAGTTACTATCAAAAATGTAATGTCTGGCGAAGAAAAAGAATTAAAATACAAACAAGCAATTCCTTTATTAGAATCAGGGAAATGGGTTGTGTATCAAAAATAATATTCAATTACAATTTACACTATAAAAAGCTCGGTTAAAACCGAGCTTTTTACATTAAAAAAACACAAACTTTACATTTACTTAAAAAATTGATTACCAACACTTCACAATTAAATTAACTTTAAAATACATTTGAAAAGTATATTTGTATAAATACAATATTAGTATACTTTTTAAAATGAAAAAAAATAAGAAACGAAAATTAGATATTGTTGTTATTTCTGATGTTCACTTAGGTACTTATGGTTGTAAAGCTAAAGAACTTCATAGTTATTTAAAATCTGTAGAACCAAAAATTTTAATTTTAAATGGTGATATTATTGACATTTGGCAATTTAAGAAAAGTTATTTTCCTAAATCTCATATGAAAATAATAAAGCAACTGATGTCTTATATAACTTCGGATACCAAAGTTTACTACATAACAGGTAATCATGATGAAATGCTTCGTAAATTCAAAGGCTTTAGTCTTGGTAATTTTGAAATTGTAAATAAAGTAATACTAAATATAGACGGCAAAAAAGGCTGGTTTTTTCATGGTGATGTTTTTGATGTTACCATGCAACACTCTAAATGGCTAGCTAAACTTGGTAGCATTGGTTACGATACATTAATTCTGATAAATATTGCTGTGAACTGGTTTAGTCAAAAACTAGGTTACGGAAAATTATCTTTCTCTAAAAAGATAAAAAATAGTGTTAAAGGTGCTGTAAAATTTATCAATAATTTTGAAACTACAGCTTCTGATATTGCTATTTCTAACGGCTATGATTATGTTGTATGTGGACATATACATCAACCTGAAATGAAATTGATTGAAAATGAAGACGGATCAACTACCTATTTAAACTCTGGTGATTGGGTTGAAAACTTAACAGCCTTAGAATATACTAATAAAACGTGGTCATTATATGAATACGAAAAAGATGAAATAGCTAAAAAAATAAACAGAGAAGTAAACGAAGACAATGAAGAGTTTGTAGCTGCAGAAAGTAGCAATAGCGAGCTTTTTAAAGATCTTTTACACGAATTTAATATTAAAAACTAAAACTCTATGAAAATATTATATGCTTTTCAAGGCACAGGAAACGGACACGCTAGTAGAGCTATTGAAATTATACCTTACTTAAAACAAAGAGCAGATGTTGATGTTTTAATTAGTGGATATCAATGTGAATTAGCACTTCCTTTTGATGTAAAATATAAATATTACGGACTAAGTTTTATCTTTGGAAAAAAAGGAGGAATTGATATTTGGCAAACCATAAAAAAAGCAAAGCTTAAAAATTTATTCAAAGAAATTAAATCAGTTCCTTTAGAAGAGTACGATTTAATTATCAATGATTTTGAACCAGTTACCTCTTGGGCTGCAAAAATAAAAAAAAGTAACATCGTATCATTGAGTCATCAAAGTGCTGTTTTAGACAAAAATGCACCAAAACATGGCACATTTCGTTTTGAACGCTTAATTTTAAGATACTACGCCCCAATAAAAAAGAAATTTGGTTTTCATTTTAAAGCTTACTCTTCTGATATTTCGACGCCAATTATTCGTAAAAAGATAAGAAATACACCTATTATTAACAAAGGTCATTATACTGTTTACTTACCCGCTTATGGTGATAAAAAAATAATTAAAATATTATCTAAAATTGAAAACATTAAGTGGGAAGTATTCTCAAAACACACTAAAACAAATATCATAAAAAATAATATTATAATCAAGCCAATAAATGGTGATAGTTTTATCAAAAGTATTAGTTCTAGTAAAGGAGTTATGTGTGGTGCGGGCTTTGAAACACCTGCCGAAGCTCTATTCCTTCAAAAAAAACTATTGGTAATTCCTATGAAAAACCAATATGAACAACAATGTAATGCACTTTCTTTAAAAAAAATGGGCAT
This sequence comes from Tenacibaculum salmonis, assembly GCF_041053065.1. Classification (NCBI taxonomy): domain Bacteria; kingdom Pseudomonadati; phylum Bacteroidota; class Flavobacteriia; order Flavobacteriales; family Flavobacteriaceae; genus Tenacibaculum; species Tenacibaculum salmonis. The sequence goes on from NZ_JBFCVV010000001.1 coordinate 736,363, forward strand.
ACCTGTTTTAAAAACTTTTAACAAAAAACAACTTTCAAAAATCATTACTTGGGTAGATACTAAACAAGAAATTAAGGTTGACTACCCTGATATAACTGAAGATATTTTAGATGCTATTATTTCACCATATTATAATAAAATAACTTTACCAACGGTAGCTACCATTGGATAATTTTCAAGTTTTCACTTTTCAAAAATTCGTTTGTTTTTGAAAAGTGTTTACTACCAAACCAACCTCGCCAAGCACCTAATGGTGATGGATGCGGTGCTTTAAAAATAGTATGTTTTTTAGTATCGATAATACTTCCTTTTTTTTCGGCAAATTTTCCCCAAAGTAAAAATACAACACCCTTTTTTTCTTCGGATATTTTTTGAATAACAGCATCTGTAAACTGTTCCCAGCCTTGTTTTTGATGACTTCCAGCTTCGCCTTCTCTAACGGTTAAAGTGGCGTTTAATAATAAAACTCCTTGTTTTGCCCAACGAGATAAATCGCCAGAAACAGGATATGAAACTTCTACATCTGTTTCAACTTCTTTAAAAATATTTACTAATGATGGCGGATGCTTTATTCCATCATTTACTGAAAAAGACAAACCATTTGCTTGTCCCAATCCATGATACGGATCTTGACCAATAATAACGACCTTTAAATCATCAAAAGAACAATAATCAAAGGCTGAGAAAATATTTTCTTTTTTAGGAAAACAAGTATTTGTATTAAATTCTTTATCAACAAAATTAGATAATTCTTTAAAATATGTTTTTTCTAATTCTGGCTTTAAAATATTTTTCCAACTATCGTTCATCGCTAATTCTTCCATCATATATTGTCTTTTTTATCAGAATTCAAAGATACACTTTTACACTTTTTTAAATTCAAAAAAAAGAAGTATCATTTCTAAAACCAAACGAAAAGAATTTATAAATTTGTTGTATACATAAAAACTTTTTTTTTGACTAACAACATTTCAGATAAGACGCTTCAAGATTTAGAATTTACAACAGTTTTAGAGCAAGTTGCAGCGCATTGCATTACCAATTTAGGAAAGGAAAAAACGCTGGAAGTTCAGCCTATTTCTAATAAAAGAAAATTATTTTTCGAATTAAATTTAGTGAACGAATATCTTTCTTCTTTTGAGAATGAAAACAGACTTCCTAATCATTTTTTTGAAGATATCACCGAAGAAACAAAGCGGTTAGCCATAGAAAACAGTTTTTTAGAAACAGAAGCTTTTTTAAAAGTTGCAACAGTTACCGAAACAGTTAATGAACAAAAAAAATTCTTAAAAAAATTTCAAACCTACTACCCAACAATTTTTAATTTAAGTGATAAAATACAATTTACCACTTTTGTTTCAGATAGTATTAAAGAAATAATTACTGCTCACGGTACTGTTTCGGACAATGCATCGCCTGTTTTAAAACAAATCAGAAAAGATATCAATAACATTCGTGGGAAAATATCTGAAAGTTTTTCTCACGCTTTAACAAGAAATATATCAAGCGGTTATTTAGATGATATTAAAGAAACTGTTATTGATAATCAACGTGTTTTAGCCGTTAGTGCAATGCATCGACGTAAAGTAAAAGGAAGCTTATTAGGTTCTTCAAAAACTGGAGCAATTGTATATATTGCGCCTCAAGCAACCTTAGCATATAGCCGTGAATTACAAAACCTAATTTACGAAGAAAAACAAGAAGTTGTTAAAATATTAAGAGCTTTAGCAAGTAAAATTCACCCTTACACTCCTTTATTAGAAGAATATTTGGTGTTTTTAACACATTTGGATGCTGTAGCTGCAAAAGCAAAATATGCAAAAAGTATCAATGGATTATTACCTAAAATAAGCAAAGAAAAAAAGGTGTTTTTTAAAGATGCTTTTCACCCTGTTTTATGGAAAAAAAATAAAGATCAAAATAAAGAAACCTTTCCACAAACCATTCGATTAGACGAAAAACAACAAATTATTGTTATTTCAGGACCCAATGCAGGTGGAAAAAGTATCACTTTAAAAACCATCGGTTTATTACAATTAATGTTACAAAGTGGTTTATTAATTCCTGTACATGAACGTAGTGAAACAACATTATTCAATACTATTTTAACTGATATTGGAGATAATCAATCTATAGAAAATCAATTAAGTACTTATAGTTATCGCCTTAAAAATATGCGCTCATTTTTAAGAAAATGTAACGATAACACCTTATTTTTAATTGATGAATTTGGAACAGGTTCTGATCCTGAACTAGGTGGTGCTTTAGCTGAAATTTTTTTAGAAGAATTTTATGAGCGAAAAGCCTTTGGAATTATCACCACACATTATGCTAATTTAAAGGTTTTAGCCAACGAATTAGATAATGTAACCAACGCAAATATGCAGTTTGACGAACGTACTTTAGAACCGTTGTATAAATTATTTATAGGGCAAGCAGGTAGTTCTTTTACTTTTGAAGTAGCGCAAAAAAATGGAATTCCTTATAACATTATTAACAGAGCTAAAAAGAGAGTTGAAACTGAAAAAATCCGTTTAGATAAAACGATTTCTAATCTTCAAAAAGAACGTAATCGTTTGCAAAAAACTTCTGATAGCTTAGTAAAACAAAAATCGAAAGGACAAGAACATATTGATAGTTTACAGGAAAAAGAAGAAAAAATACAAAGTAAACTTTCTGGTTTTCAAGAATTATACGATAATAATCAGCGAATGCTTTCTTTAGGAAGAAAAACTAACGAGCTGTTAAACAAGTATTTTCAAACTAATAATAAAAAAGAATTATCAACCGAATTCTTTAAATGGGTTGCTATTGAAAACACAAAACGTATCAAAAAAGCACCACTTAAAAAGCTATCTAAAGTTGAAAAAAGACAAGATTTAATTACAAATCAAAAACAAAAAGAAGCCATCAAAAAAACAGAAAAAGAAGTGCTTCAAAAAGTTATAAAAATTAGAGAAGAGAAAAAAGAAGAAGCTAAAAAAATAGCACTCGAAAAAGCCGCTTATGTATACAAAATAAATGATCGTGTCCGTTTAATTGATGGAAATTCTGTAGGAACTATCGATAAAATTGAAAAAAGAACGGTTTTTATCAATTATGGTTTTTTTACCACCAAAGCAAAATTAGAACAATTAGAATTGGTTGAACGTGCTAAAAAATAATTTAACGTTATATATTAACTATCTATTTTTAAATATAGTTATAGGAAATATATCAATATTAATTTATTTAGGTAAACTTTCATTTATTTATCATCTAATAATTACTCTTTTTGCTATACTCATTCATTCGTATGGTTATATTCAAGTATTTCAAAAAACTATATTACAAACTAAACTAAAAATAAGTTTAGTTTGTATTTGTATGTATTTAATCAATTTATTGTTTAGCTGTATATGTCTAGCTATATCATTAAAATTATCAACAGATACTATCATTTCATCAATATTAAAAGGAGCTACATTTATTTTTATAGCTGCTATTATATTCTCAATACCAGTAGCCGTAGTATTATTTTTATGGAATTACATTTGTTTAAAACGTTTAGTTAAATCAAAAAAAGTGACTAAAGAATATTAAATATGAAAAAACTACTTACCGATACATTTTACAAAAACATCACAGAAAATGTTATAAAATATCTTGAAAAAGAAAGTAATAAATTAATTTTAAATAAAATTGATTGGGAAAAAGAAGCCAATAAATGTTTGACAAATCTTACTGATTTTTTTGAAAAAGTAACTTTAGAAGAACTTCAAAGGAATAATATTAATACAATTGGTGTAATTGATATTTGCTGGAATGAATACGACAATGATATTGAAGTTGATTTTATGGCTAATAATAATTTTGAAACAGCCTTTAACAATGGTTGTATTATGAATAATTCAGCAATCGATAATGATGCTTTTTTTAAAACGTATTTTGATGAAGATATTGATAAAAGTTTAGAACAAATTGGTGATGATTATGAGCAGATAATTTTAGCGTTTTATTATATCATTAAAGAAATCGTTAAGCTTATTGTTCAGCAAGAAGAGTTTAAAAATCTGCCAAAAAAATCACCGTGTCATTTTGGTTTTGCATCGTTCCATGATGAAGAACGCACAAACATTTTAACGGTTTAACGAAAATAGTTCCCTAAAAAATATATGCTACATAATTTCATAAAACATCTTCGGATTACAGAGCAAGAACTTCTAGAGGAACTTCAGGAAAAATCGACTATAACAACACATAAAAAAGGCGATTTTATTATTAAAAAAAATCAATATATAAAAGTATTAAAAATCGTCTTAAAAGGAAAAGTAAGAGTCTTTCAAGAAAATGAAGAACGAGAAATTCTTATTTATTATTTAAACGATATGGAAACTTGTACTTTATCGTTATCTGCTTGTTTTGAAGATTGTAAAAGTACTGTAAACGCCATTATCGAAGAAGATTGTACTATTTTAAATATACCTGTTCGTTTTGTTAAAGATTGGAATTTCAAGTATAAATCTTGGAATGTTTTTACCACAAATACATTTAGATACAGCTATAATCATCTTATCAATCAATATTCTAATTTAGCTTTTCAACCGCTTAAAGATAGATTGTTTGATTACCTTGTTTCTAAAGCTGAAAATACTGTTATTAGAAAATCACATCAAGAACTAGCAAGAGAATTAGGTACAACTAGGGAAGTAATATCTCGATTATTAAAGACGCTTGAAAAAAACAATAGACTTCATCTAGGTCAAAAAGAAATCATAATTTTATGATATAATTTAGCCTTGTGACAAAAGTCACAGGTTATTTTTATTTAATCGCCTTTTCTTTGTATCAAATTAAATTTGAAATATAATGAAAAATATAAAGGCAATTATTGTAGTAACAATATTAATAATAGGATTCAGTTCTTGTAAACAAAAAACTGAAAAACAAGAAATTAAAATAAAACAATCATTTACAGAACATACACCTACTGCGCATCATAAAATAGCTTTAGAAGTATTAGAAGCAAGTAAAAATTGGATTGCTAATTTTAATAATGGAAATACCGAAGCTTGTGTAAAAGGATACGATGAAAAAGCAATAATGAAGGTAGCACCTTTTGGAATAAAAAAAGGAATTACAGAAATTTCAGAATTTTGGATACCTTTTGCAAAATCAGGTGCTACAAATTTAATTTATACAAACGTAAGTGTTGAAATTGTTGACGAAAAAACTGCCTTTTTAGCTGCAAATTGGAGTATGAATATTGGAAATGGTATTATTTTTCAAGAAAAATGGGAGAAAAAATCAGGAAAATGGATATTAACTTACGATGATTTTAAAGTACTAGAGCAGTTTAAATCACCTAAAGAAAACACAACAAATCCTGTTGCGAGTCATCTAATTTTAGAAGATGTAATTAAGGCTTCTATCGAATGGACTAATGGCTTTAACACTCAAAAAGGAACTATTTGTGCTAATGGATATTCTAAAGATGCATATTTAAACGCTATACCATTTGCTTCTATTAATGGAAAAAAAGGTATTCAAGGTTTTTGGGAAAAATTAATTAAAGATGGAGCTACAAATTTAACATATCACAACCCTACGTTTAAAGTAACGACAGATAATACTGCCTTTTTATCATCACAATGGAGTATGAATATTGGAGAAGGTAAAATATATCAAGAAAAATGGGAAAAAACAAATAATACTTGGTTATTAACTTATGATGAATTTAAAGTTTTAAAACAATATTAATTATTTTTTAAAATTTTATCTGAAGAAAAAAAGCACTAAAATATCTTAGTGCTTTTTTTAATTTAAAAAGAAATAAAATTACTCTAATCCTTCCATTTCTTTATCATAAAACTCTCCTGCTTTATCCATTAAATCAGCGAGTTCTGTTGTTATATCTTCTTCCATTTCTCCTGATAAATCTTCAAACCACTCTACTTCATCATCTTTTAAATTGATTAAAAAACGTGGATACTCCGTATGTAATACGAAAACATCTTCTGGGTGATTGCTATTATCTGCTAATAAAAATTTAGGTAATTCCATAAAAAAGGTAGTATTAATATTTTATTTGTTCCCGATAATTTCGGGATTTTCTTTAATTAATTTTAATGTTAATCTATTAAATCGAATAAATAATAAGATAGATGCCGTAGTTAAGCCTGCTAACAATCCTAACCAAATACCAAAACTTCCATAGGTTTGTTCTGTTCCTAAAAAATAACTGATTGGAAAACCAACCATCCAATAAGATATAAAAGTAATTATTGTTGGAATTTTAACATCTTGTAAACCTCTTAAAGCACCTAAAACAACAACTTGTATACTATCTGATATTTGAAAAACTGCGGCAGCAAGTAATAAATTTGCAGCAATTTTCATAACTTCCATATTATCTGTATAATTTTCAGCATCATTTAAATCTATATATAAATTTGGTAACGATTTATGAAATAGATAAAAAAGCGTACCAAATACCATTGCTAAAATAATCCCTAATAAAAAGATAGAAAAAGCAATTCTTCGCAGGTCTACAAACTTTTTTAATCCTTTTTGATTTCCTACTCGAATCATAGATGCAACGCTTAATCCCATGGCAACCATAAATGTCATAGAAGATAAATTTAAAGCAATTTGATTTGCTGCTTGTGCATTTCTTCCTAATAACCCGCTTAACCAAACAGCTGATGTAAAAATACCTACTTCAAAAAACATTTGCATTGCACTTGGTGCACCTAAATTAATTATTTTTCGAAGCATTAATTTATCAAGTACAAATATTTTAATGTTTGTTACAAGTTCTTTTGAACGTTCTTTTTGAGTCAACATCCACCAAAGGTGAAAAACCATTACAAATCGAGAAAATAATGTTCCGTATGCTGCACCTACAATTCCCATTTCTGGAAAACCAAATTTACCAAAAATGAACAAATAATTTAAAATTACATTTAAAACATTCGCTAAAATAGTAGCATACATTGGATAACGTGTCATTGACAAACCATCACTAAATTGTTTAAATGCCTGAAAAACAATCATCGGTATTAATGAAAAAGCAACTAAATCTAAATATGGAATTGCCAACTTAACAACCTCAGTCGGTTGTTTCATTAAATACATTAATGGTTTTGAAAAGAAAACTAATAAAAACATTAAAATTCCAATCACGGTACATAAAAATAAACCGTGTTTGAAAGTAGATTTTGCTTGTTTAAAATTATTAGAAGAATCTGCTTCTGCTATTAAAGGTGTAATTGCTGTTGAAAACCCGATCCCTAAAGACATAGCTATAAACATAAAACTATTTCCTAAAGAAACTGCTGCTAATTCAGCAGTTCCTAATTGCCCTACCATTATGTTATCAACAAAACTGACAAACGTATGCCCCAACATTCCTAGCATTACTGGCGCTGCAAGCTTCCAGTTATATTTAAATTCTGAAGTGTATTGTTTTAAATTCAAACCTTATGTTATTTCAAAATGCGAAGATAACTTTTTTAATACGCTAGGTCTTTATCTTCTTCATTTTTTAATTAATTTAATTACCTTTGATTTTTATAAAAACAAACAGAAAAATGGCTTCAATAACACTACAAGGAAACGCAATTGACACAATAGCAAATTTACCAGAAATTGGTACTAAAGCAACAGAATTCGCTTTAGCAGGAACAGATTTATCAATTAAAAAATTAGCTGATTTTTCAGGAAGCAGATTAATTTTAAATATTTTCCCAAGTGTTGACACAGGTACTTGTGCTACTTCAGTAAGAGAATTCAACAAAAAAGCAGCTGATTTAGAGAATACAAAAGTTTTATGTATCTCTAGAGATTTACCTTTTGCACAAGGTCGTTTTTGTGGAGCTGAAGGAATTGAAAATGTAATTATGTTATCTGATTTTTCAACTGGAAACTTTGGAAAAGACTACGGTTTAGAAGTTAAAAATGGTCCTTTAGCAGGTTTACATTCTCGTGCTATCGTTATTATTAACGAAGAAGGAAACATTAGCTATACTGAACAAGTAAGCGAAATTGCTGACGAACCAAATTACGAAGCTGCTTTAAAAGCTTTATAATAATGAAAAATCTGAACGATGGTTTTATCAAAGGACGGTTGCGTAGTTTTACCTTTGCTTTAAAAGGAATATACTTGCTAAGTACTACGGAAGATAGTATTAAAGCACAACTTTTTTTTGGATTTATAGCTACTTGTTTGGGTTTCTATTTTAACATATCGATAACCGAATGGATGATTCAATGTTTGGTTATCGGTATTGTTTTAGTTGCAGAGGCGTTAAATACTGCTATTGAAAAAGTTGCTGATTTTGTACATCCTAATTATCATGAAAAAATAGGTTTTATAAAAGATGTTGCTGCTGGTGCACCTGCTTTTGCTGCGTTAACATCATTGATTATTGCTGGCATAATTTACCTTCCTAAAATAATAGCTATATTGTAGCATTCAATTTATTTCTAACATACGTACATGGCAAAAAGAAAGATACCAAATCTAAAGAAACAACTTAAAAACGATTCGTTTATAAAGTTTGCTTCTTTTTTTTCAAAAAAACATAATCTAACTATTCTAGGAGCTTTTTTAGTCCTTTTTTCAATATTTTTAACTGTTGCTTTTATTTCTTTTTTCTTCTCTTGGCAAGAAGATCAAAGTGCTTTATCACAATTTTCAGATAAATCAATCCAAACTCAAAACCTACTTGGTAAAAGTGGAGCTAGGCTAAGTAACTTTTTTGTTTACAGAGGTTTTGGTTTAGGTGCATTTGTAATACCTGTTGCACTCTTTTTTACAGGTGCTAGAATTTTACTACAAACCAATTTAAGAAAAATAATTACATCATGGAATTGGGGGCTATTATCTATGCTTTGGTTTTCTACTTTGTTAGGTTTTTTTCAAAAAGAAAATGCTGTTTTATCAGGAATTATTGGTTTTGAATTAAATGAATATCTTCAAACTTTTTTAGGTAAAACAGGTGTAATTATCTTATTACTGTTCTTCTTGATAGGTTATTTAATTATCCGATTTAGCATTACTCCTGAAAAAATAAATGAAAAAATAAAAACAGCTAAAGAAAATCAATCTAAAGAAGAAATAAAGAAAAATGAAATTAGAAAAGAGGTTATTGCTACTGAAAATTCAGAAAACAGAATAAAACCTAAAGATATAACACAACAAAAAATAGTTGAAAAAGTACACGAAAATACAAAATCTAATATTGAAGAACCTATTGAAAACATACAACCTATACCAACAGAATACATTGATGTAAACACTGCCATAAACGATGCTTCAATGGAAGAATCTTCAATGAATGAAATTTTAATAAATGAAGATTTAATAAATCGTGCAGCTATAAATGAAGCCTTAATAAACGATGCTTTAATAGATAGACCTTCAATAAATAAAGCATTAATAAACGAAGAGTTAATAGGTAAAAATATTATAAACGAAAACCCAATAGAAGAAAAACCTGTAGTAAAAGAACTTATAATAGATGAACCAGTTATAAATGAATCTTCTATAAAAGAAACTGAAATAGAAGAAAAACCTATTATAAAAGAGGTTAAAATAGAAGAACCTGTTATAGATAAAGCACCAATAAAAAAGCCAATAATAGAAGAAAAACCTATCGTAAAAGAATTTAAAATTGAAGAACCTTCAGAAGATGTTTCAGAAGAAATTCCTGAAGAAGAAATTGAAGTTGCTGTTGAAAAAAACACAGAAGAAAAAAGTGTTACAGAGAATTTATCTGATGCATTATTAAAAGATTTTGGAGAATTTGACCCTACCTTAGATTTAGGACATTTCAAATTCCCAACCTTTGATTTATTAAAAGAATATAACGAAGTTATTTCGATAGATCCTGAAGAACTTGAAGCTAATAAAAATAGAATTGTAACTACACTTCAAAACTATAAAATTGGTATTTCTGAAATTAAAGCCACCGTTGGACCAACTATTACTCTATATGAGATTGTACCTAATGCAGGGGTTCGAATTTCAAAAATTAAAAATTTAGAAGATGATATTGCCTTATCTCTTTCTGCTTTAGGAATCCGTATTATTGCACCAATTCCAGGAAAAGGAACTATTGGTATTGAAGTTCCTAATAAAAAATCAACGATTGTTTCTATGCATTCTGTTATTTCTTCTCAGAAATTTCAAGACAGTGAAATGGAATTACCAATTGCTTTAGGTAAAACAATTTCAAATGAAACATTAGTTGTTGATTTAGCTAAAATGCCTCACTTATTAATGGCTGGTGCTACAGGACAAGGAAAATCAGTAGGATTAAACGCTGTTCTAACATCTTTATTATATAAAAAACATCCCGCCGAAGTTAAATTCGTATTAGTAGATCCGAAGAAAGTAGAACTAACTTTATTCAATAAAATTGAACGTCATTATTTAGCAAAATTACCCGATGTTGAAGAAGCTATTATTACCGATACTACCAAAGTTGTACATACATTAAATTCACTTTGTATGGAAATGGATGCTCGCTACGACTTGCTGAAAAATGCAATGGTTAGAAATATTAAAGAGTATAATGTTAAATTTAAAGCGAGAAAATTAAATCCTGAAAATGGACATAAATTCTTGCCATATATCGTTTTAGTTATTGATGAGTTTGCCGATTTAATTATGACTGCTGGTAAAGAAGTAGAAACACCTATTGCTCGTTTAGCTCAGTTGGCTCGTGCTATTGGTATTCATTTAATTGTAGCTACACAACGTCCATCTGTAAACGTAATTACAGGTATTATTAAAGCCAATTTCCCTGCAAGAATAGCTTTTAGAGTAACTTCTAAAATTGATTCAAGAACTATTTTAGATGCACCAGGTGCTGATCAATTAATTGGTCGTGGTGATATGCTTTATTCTGGAGGAAATGATTTAATTCGTATTCAATGTGCTTTTGTAGATACACCCGAAGTTGAAAAAATAACGGATTTTATTGGCTCTCAACGTGCATATCCGAGTGCTTATTTACTACCTGAATATGTTGGAGAAGAAAGTGGCACAAATCTTGATGCTAACATTGAAGACAGAGATAAATTGTTTAAAACAGCTGCAGAAGTTATAATCACAGCACAACAAGGGTCAGCATCTTTATTACAACGTAAATTAAAATTAGGTTACAATAGAGCTGGTAGAATTATTGACCAATTAGAAGCTGCTGGTATTGTAGGTCCTTTTGAAGGTAGTAAAGCAAGACAAGTTTTAGTTCCTGATTTTATGGCACTTGAACAACTATTAGAAAACGAAAAAAAATAACTCTAAAATTCTAAAAAACAGAAGTCAAAATATAATATGAGAAAATTAACATTATTATGTATCGGATTATTTATTAGTTTAAATACTATAGCTCAAAATACTTCTTCTGAAGCTAAAAACCTATTAGATGAAGTTTCTACAAAAATGGGAGCCTACACAAATATGGTTATCGACTTTAATTCTTCTTTAATTAATAAAGAAGCTGGTATTATTAACGACCCTCCTATACGAGGTGAAATTACACTTTCAGGCGAAAAATATAATTTAAATTATTTAGGTAATAATTTTGTTTTTGATGGTAAAAAATTAGCCGTTATAAATAAAGAAGAAAAAGAAGTTACTGTTTCAGATAATGATTTAGATGAAGAAGATGGATTTATTTATCCTTCTAAATTATTAACTTTTTACAAAGAAGGTTATAATTTTTCAATAGGAAAATTAAAAAACAATAATGGTCGTAAAGTTCAGTTTATCGATTTAACACCTATTGATAGTAAATCAGATATTATTAAAGTACAATTAGGTATTGATGCTAAAACAAAACATATTTATAAATTAGTTCAAATAGGTTCTAACGGAGCAGAAACAACTTTTACAATAACTAAGTTTAAAAGTAATCAACCTATTTCAACAAATTTATTTTCATTCGATAAAGAAAAATATTTAAAACAAGGTTATTTTATCGACTAAAAACACTTAAAAATAAAATTTGAGTATGACTTTAAAAATCATGCTCAAATTTTATTTTTTTATATACCTAACCATTACCTTTGCTTCTGTGAAAACATTAGATAAATACATTTTAAAAAGCTTTATAAAGCCTTTTTTAGCAACATTTTTAATTATACTGTTTGTTTTAGTAATGCAAACTTTGTGGCTTGCTTTTGAAAGTTTTGCAGGTAAAGGAATTAGCTTCGGAATTATTTTAAAATTCCTATGGTACACTACGCTACTTGTTACACCACAAGCACTACCTATTGGAGTACTACTTTCTTCAATAATGACTTTAGGTAGTTTATCTGAAAATTACGAGTTTGCAGCAACAAAATCTGCTGGTATATCATTACCTAGAATGGTACGTCCTTTAATTTTTTTAACTATATTTTTAAGTGGGTTAAACTTTGTTTTTTTAAACAATGTGTATCCGTATGCTATGCTAAAACAGCTAAACATGAGGGTTAACATCAAAAAGAAACAACCAGCAATAGCTTTAGTAGCTGGTAGCTTCAACACTGAACTACCTAATTTTCAAATTAAATTTGACGAAAAATACGGTGAAAAAGACAACCTTCTAAAACAAGTTATGATTTATGATTTATCTTCTAAAAAAGGTAATAATAAAATTATAACAGCTAAAAAAGGTGAAATTATTTCTGAAGAAGGAAGTCGATACATGACCTTAATTTTAGAAGATGGACAATATTTTGAGCATCATATAAATAATGGAGCATCGCTTAAAGAACGACAAAAAATGCCTGCCTCGTATGCTTCTTTTGATCAATACACTATAAATATTGATATATCATCTTTTAATAAAAATGATATGGAAACCGAAAAATATACTAGGCAACATAATATGTTAAGCCTTTCTCAATTAAAAGACACCATACCTACTATTAAAAAAAGTTATGATGCTTTTATTGCTAGTCGTGCTAAAAACTTATTAGCAAGTATTAATACTAAAGATTTACACGCATATCCAGACTCATTAATTAATAAAAAACTAGAAATAAATATTCTTGATAACTTTAATATTACAGAAAAGAAAAGTATATTAAACAATGCCAATTCTAAAATTGGCAGAAAACTAAATAATAACAAGTCTAATAAGCAAACACTAAAAAATAAAAGAAAAGCACTTAACTTATATGATATTGAGTTTTATAATAGGGTTGCCTTTTCACTTTCTTGTTTATTATTGTTCTTTATAGGCGCTCCCTTAGGATCAATAATTAGAAAAGGTGGAATGGGATTGCCTATGATTTTAGCAATTGCCATATACGTACTTTATTTTTTCACAAACACTTTTGGAAAAAATTTAGCTGAAGAAAGCTCATTAACAGCTATAACAGGTTCTTGGCTAAGTCTATTTTTAATGTTACCTTTGGCTCTTATCTTAACCATAAGAGCAAGTAAAGATAAAGGTTTATTTGATTTTAAAAGTTTTCTTAATTTGCTTAGTAACTTATTTAAAAATCTATTCTCTAAAAAAGAGAAAACAACATAATTAATGACAACACAAACATCCGCTAAAGTTCAATTAAATACTATTGAAGAAGCTATACAAGATATTAAAAACGGAAAGGTTATAATTGTAGTAGATGATGAAGACCGTGAAAATGAAGGTGATTTTTTAGCTGCTGCAGAAAAAGTAACTCCTGAAATGGTCAACTTTATGGCAACTCATGGTAGAGGCTTAATTTGTACGCCACTTACCGAAGACCGTTGTAAAGAATTAGAGTTAAACATGATGGTTAACAACAATACCGACCCTATGGAAACTGGTTTTACGGTTTCTGTAGATTTACGTGGTAAAGGTGTTACCACTGGTATTTCTGCTTCTGATAGAGCTATTACAATAAAGGCTTTAATTGATTCTGATACAAAACCTAATGACCTTGCTCGTCCTGGACATATTTTTCCTTTAAGAGCAAAAAATGGAGGCGTATTAAGAAGAACTGGGCATACTGAAGCTGCCATTGATTTTGCTCGTTTAGCAGGATTAGAACCAGCAGGAGTTATTGTTGAAATAATGAATGATGACGGTACAATGGCTCGTTTACCTCAACTTGTAAAAGTTGCTAAAAAATTCGATTTAAAAATTGTTTCTATTGAAGATTTAGTTGCTTACAGAATGGAACATGATTCTTTAATTGAAAAGAAAGAAGATTTTAATATTCAAACTCGTTTTGGTGAATTTCGTTTAAGAGCCTATGAACAAACTACAAATAAACAAATTCATATTGCCTTAACAAAAGGTACTTGGACTAAAAAAGATCCTGTTTTAACAAGAATAAATTCTACATTAATTAATAATGATATTCTTGGAACATTAACTAGTAATGCTGATAAAAAACTAGATAAAATGTTTAAAGTAATGAATGATGAAGGTAAAGGAGCAATTCTTTTTATCAATCAACAAAGTCAATCTTTAAACTTATTAAATAGATTAAGAGGATTAAAAGAAAATCAAGCTAATGGAGAAATGAAAGCTCCGAAAGTTATAATGGACAATAGAGATTTCGGTATTGGTGCGCAAATATTACACGACCTACATATTAGTAAATTACGTTTAGTTTCTAATAGTCAACCAAAAACTAAAAAACGTGTTGGTATGATTGGTTACGGTTTAGAAATTGTAGATTATGTAAATTATTAAAACATATTTTTAAATATTATTTTACACAAAAAAAGGAAGCTTTAAATAGCTTCCTTTTTTATTTACTGATATTTTTTAACTTAATTAAAATAGCTTACAAAAAAGTTAAAAATAAAACTCAAATTTCTAGCCCCGATTGAAGCATTTGTTTGAGCTCTTTTTTGTTTTTTTCAAACAAAAAAAGCGAGTGCGGAAAGCGGCAAATTGCTTCAAAAAAAATTATAACAATTGTACCGATTTTTTAACATGTTCAAATTCTGTAATAATTTCTTCTAAAACTTCTTTGGCTGATTTAATTTGATGAATTAATCCTGCTACTTGACCAATTTCAAGTTCTCCTTCGTTTAAATCACCTTCAAACATTCCTTTTTTTGCTCTTGCTCTTCCTAATAATTCTTTGATTTCTTCAATGGTCGGATTTTGTTTATACAAATCTTGGACATCATTATAAAACTTATTTTTAACCAAACGAACAGGCGCTAATTCTTTTAGTGTTAAATGTGTGTCGCCATCTTTAACATTAATTATAGTTTGTTTGAAATTAGCATGTGCAGACGACTCTAAAGTTGCCGCAAAACGACTTCCTATTTGAACTCCATCAGCTCCTAAAATCATGGTTGCTAACATGGCTTTTCCTGAACCTATTCCACCTGCCGAAATTACAGGAATATTAACTTTTTCTTTAACCATCGGAATTAAAGTAAGCGTTGTAGTTTCTTCTCGTCCGTTATGTCCGCCTGCTTCAAAACCCTCACAAACAACTGCATCTACTCCTGCCGCTTCTGATTTTAAGGCAAACTTTACAGAGCTTACTACGTGTACTACTGTAATTCCTTTTTCTTTTAAGAAGGTTGTCCAAGTTTTTGGATTTCCTGCGGATGTAAAAACAATTTTAACACCTTCTTCGATGATAATATCCATTATTTTTTCAACATCAGGATATAACATTGGCACATTTACACCAAAAGGTTTATCGGTAGCTTTTTTGCATTTTTGAATATGCTCACGCAAAATATCAGGATACATAGAACCTGCACCGATTAAGCCCAAACCGCCTGCATTAGAAACTGCCGAAGCTAATTTCCAACCAGAAACCCACACCATTCCACCTTGAATAATCGGATATTTTATATTAAAAAGTTGTGTTATTTTATTTTTCAAAGTTGTTTTTTAAGTTTTAAGAAATTACTCCCGAACCTAATAATTCTTCGTTAATATACCAAGCTACAAATTGTCCTTCTTGAATTGCAGATTGTGGATTTTCAAACTCAACATATAAACCGTTATCAACTTTATGTAAGGTTGCTTTTTCTAATTTCTGACGGTAACGTATTCTTGCTTCTACTTCCATAGTTTCACCTGATTTTAAAGCCAAATCTTCACGAACTGAATGTAATTCTTCATTAGAGACAAACAATACATTTCTATATAAACCCTGATGAGTTTTACCTTCACCTGTATAAATTATGTTTTCGTTTACATCGGTTTCAATAACATATAAAGCTTCTTTAGTTCCACCAACATTTAAACCTTTACGTTGTCCTTTGGTAAAATAGTGCGCACCTTGATGCTTCCCAACTGTTTTCCCGCTTTCTTTTTTGTAAGAAAATTTTGTTGCGAAATATGCTAATTCAGCTTCTTTATTTTCAAACTCTGGAACTGTACGGTTATACTGATTAAAACTTGTTGGTACTTGAACAATAATACCATCTTTTGGTTGTAGTTTTTGCTGTAAGAAATCAGGTAAACGAACTTTTCCGATAAAACACAATCCTTGAGAATCTTTTTTATCCGCAGTAATTAAATCTGCTTTTTTTGCAATTTCTCTTACTTCTGGCTTTGTTAATTCGCCAATTGGAAACATTGCTTTTTCAAGCTGTTTTTGAGATAATTGACATAAAAAATAAGATTGATCTTTATTTAAATCTTTTCCTGCTAATAATTTATAAACCGATTTATCATCAATTACTTCTTCTGATTTTCGGCAATAATGCCCAGTTGCAACATAATCTGCACCCAAACTTAAAGCGATGTCCATAAAAACATCAAATTTAATTTCTCTATTACATAAAATATCAGGATTTGGCGTGCGTCCTTTTTCGTATTCATTAAACATATAATCAACAATACGTTCTTTGTATTGATCGCTTAAATCAACCGTTTGAAAAGGAATCCCTAATTTATCAGCAACAATCATTGCATCGTTGCTATCTTCTAACCACGGACAATCATCTGAAATTGTTACAGAATCATCATGCCAATTTTTCATAAATAAGCCGATAACTTCATATCCTTGCTCTTTTAATAAATAAGCGGTTACACTACTATCTACACCTCCCGAAAGTCCTACTACTACTCTTTTCATTTTTTACTTTTGTAAGCTACAAATTTACGAATAAGTTTCTGTTTTTAAAATGGATAATTTCAATAGCATCATCAATTAAAATGATACTTATTAAGTATTATTTATTCTTCAAAATCAGATATCTTTTTTTTCTTTTTCTTGTCTACTTTTTCTCCATCCATATAAAAATCCCACTTCCCTACTCTTTTTCCATTTTTATACATTCCTTCTTCTTTAAGAGCTCCTTTTAAATCGTAATAATTCGCTTTTCCATCTAATTTTCCGTTTACATAAAAAACTTCTTCAATTAAAATAGCCGAATCGGTAAAGGTTTTAGAAAGTCCATTTTTCTTTCCTCTCGAATAAACAACTTCTTGTGTAATATTTCCGTTAGGATAATAATCTTTAAGAACTCCGTCTAAATTTCCATCTTTATAATTTTCTTCAGAAACAGGTTTTCCGTTTGGAAAATAATATACCCATTTTCCGCTACGCTTTTTACCAATCATTTTACCTTCGCTTTTTAGCTTACCAAATTCATTATAAAACTTTACCGAAGCAGTTCCGTTTACATATGTTTTTGTACTTATTGGTGTTCCTGATGATGTAATAGAATAAAACTTAAAAACTCCTACTTCTTTTCCATTTTCAAACTGACCTGTATAACGTGTTTTTCCGTTAGCATATAACTTTTTCCAAGCGCCAATTCTGTTTCCATTCGCATCTATTTTATTTAATTCCTGAGCTTCTATAGAACTCATAAAAAAAATGGATAATAAAACTGTTATTGAAAATATCCTTTTTATATTTAACATTGATAATTCTTTTTTTGTTGATTTAATAACTTACTGAATTCAAAAATACACAAACCGTACCAATATGAGTATTGATTTTTTAGTTACTCTTTTACACAATATGGAAACGCCTACAAAAGTAAACAGAAATAACGCTTCAAATATTGTATTAGCACATCCAAAATTAATAAAAAATTTAGTTGATTTAACTTTTGATATAGATAATAAACTATCAATTAAAGCAGCATGGGTTTTGGAATGGATTTGCACACAACATAATATTGATTTTATATTACCTTATATAGATATTTTTACAGAAAAAATTTCAACAGTACATTTTGATAGCGCTATTAGACCTTGTGCTAAAATTTGTGAAAATTTAGCAATTACGTATACCTCAACATCAAAAAATAAAACAAAAGATACATTAACATCAAAAAATATTGATGCAATTATTGAAACAGGTTTTGATTGGTTAATTACTGATCAGAAAATAGCAGTACGTGCTTACAGTATGACTTTTTTATTTTTATTCGGATTAGAAAAAGATTGGGTACATACCGAATTAAAACATTTAATTACTACAAAAATAATTCATGAAAGTAAAGCTTGTAAAGCTCGAGGAAATAAAATTTTAAAATTACTAAATAATAAAAAAATGTAAATTCGTAATAATTAATATTTTTAGAATAAAAACAACCTATAATATAGCATCTTTAATACATATTTAAATTATTATTTTTTTTATGCTAAATAAATCCTTAAATTAAGGGCATCTAATTAGAATGAATTCCCCCGATTATGATAAAAAACTACTACAAAATACTATGCTTTTTTGTGCTTTTTTCTCAATTTAGTAGAGCACAGACACAACCTAATGCAGTTAACGACATTAATACAACATACATTAATAGTAATATAAGTGTAAATGTACCAGGGCTACTTTCAAACGATACAGATATCGATAATGATGTTTTAACTATTACTAATTTTTCGATAAACACGATTAATTTTTCAGCAGGTGAAACAGCTAATTTTAGTGAAGGTAATATCACCATAAATTCAGATGGTAGTTATGTTTTTATTCCAAATACTGATTACTTTGGTAATATTACTACTATTAGTTATACTATTTCTGATGGTATTTTTTCTGATACAGCAAGCCTACAAATAACTGTTGAAAATGAAACTCCGCCTATAGCTGTTAATGATGTTAACACAACTTATCTTAATACTACTTCAATTATAAATGCTCCAGGGGTACTTACTAATGATACTGATATCGACAATAATATTTTAACTGTTACTTCATTTAACATTAATAGTGTTAATTTTACAGTAGGCGAAACCGCTAATTTTAACGAAGGTAGTATTATTATAAGTGCTGATGGTAGTTATAATTTTACTCCTACTACTGATTATTTTGGTAACCTACCTATAATCACATATACTATTTCTGATGGAATTTTCTCAACCTCAGCAAGCCTACAAATAATTGTTGAAAATGAAACTCCGCCTATAGCATTTAACGACTTTCAAATTATTGATATTAACACCATATTAAATACAAATACACCAGGGTTACTAGATAACGATACTGATATTGACAATGATATTTTAACTATTACTGATTTCTCTATAAATACCACTAGTTTTACAGCAGGACAAACAGCTAATTTTGGTGAAGGAAGTATCACTATAAATGCAAATGGTAGTTATAATTTTATTCCGAATACAAATTATATCGGAGAAGTAACTCCGATTACATACACTATTTCTGATGGAATTTTCTCAACCTCAGCAACCCTACAAATAACTGTTGAAAATGAAAATGAACCAGAAGCTTTTGATGATTATGATACAGCAGATATAAATACCACTTTATCAGTAAATGCACCAGGGGTACTTATTAATGATATAGATATTGATAATAATGTATTAACTGTAACTTCTTTTAGTATTAATAACATTAATTTTACAGCAGGACAAACTGCTACTTTTAGTCAAGGAAATATTACTATAAATACAAATGGTAGTTATAATTTTATTCCGAATACAGATTATACAGGAAATGTTCAACTTATTACCTATACTATTTTTGATGGTACTTATTCAACTACTGCTGATTTATATTTAACCGTTGAAAATACAACCGATTTAATTGAAATAAGAAACTTAGAAAGTTGTAATCAAGGCTATACAGTTGATGATGAATACAAAGTAATTTACAGTATGACTATAGCTAACAGTAGTACTGCTAGAGATTATCATGCTTCAAGCCTTATTACTAATATTGATTTAACAAATGATTTACAAGCTATTTTTGGAAATGGTTGTGTTACTGAAATTAGTGATATGAACGTTACAACATCAACAACAATAGATTATATAGATAATCCGTATCCTTTAGAATTTACCACAGATATTGTAAATCCTGATTTTTTAGATTTAACCTCAAGTAATATTTTCAATAATACTACTGTTAGTAATGCAACTTTATATCCTAGACAATATATAAATATTCGTTTTTGTGTAACTATAAATCCATTTTGTAATGGTCGTCCAAATCCGACTCCTTCAGGTTCTGGAATTAATTTTGATACTGTTTTTAATGTTACCTCATCAACAGGGAACGCCACCGAAAACTTAGAGATTTCTGATTTTCATACTACAGAAGCAGTTGTTGCCGCAGCACTATTTGTCCCTGAAGAAAATCCTTTAGTAAATCCTGATGGTACATTTGATTATAATAATCGAGTAATAATCACAAACGAAGGAACAACAACAGCAACCAATGTTAATTACAACATGGGATTAGGTAGTTTTTTAGATAACGGAATTGTTTTTACTACCTTAACTGTTTCTCAAATTTCAGGTTCGTCTGTAAATATAAATACTAATTATGATGGAGATACGAACCCTTTTTTGCTAAACCCGAATAATTCTTTAGCACCAGGTGAAACCATTATTTTAGATATATTTTATTTAATTGCACCTATTTCATTTTCAAATACTAATTCTTTTAATCAATTAGAACTTTCTCAAACACAAGGTGCTTTAGATGGTTTTGATGAAACAACTACCGAAAACAAAAAACAATATTCTTTTGTTACTTGGTCTGATGGTTTAGGTAATCATTTAGATCGTTATTATAACACAGCATCAGATACAGGAACAGCCTCTTCTACTTCTCAATGTGATTGTAATAGTGCCGGTATGGGGTTTTCATTTAACTCATCTTCGTCAACAGAAAAAGTTGTTTTAAATACCAATCAAGTACCAAACGGAATTTTAGAACATCAAGAACTTACCTTTCAAATTACCATAACAAATACTAGTGAAGCTGTTCAAATTGAGCAATTACAATTACAAGATGATTTAAATGCTATTTGTAGTGGAAATATTATTACTGTCAGCACACCTGTTATTCAAAATTCTACGGCAACAATTAATCCGATATTAAACCCATTATATAATGGAGTTACTGATATTAATTTTTTCGATGGAAACTCAGGAATTTTAGAAGCTAATGAAAGCATCACTATTCAATTTTCTGTTCTTTTTAATGAAGAATGTATTGGTGATACTACAGCTGATTTTACAGCTACCGACCCGCTAAATAACAATGCAAACTCAACAAGTACAATACCTCTAAATATTTCTACGGATACAGATAACGATACTATTATTAATGAAATTGATATTGATGATGATAATGATACAATTAGAGATATTGATGAATACGGCGGTTTAAATCCTTTGGATGACCACGACAATGATTTTATACCTAATTATAAAGACACTGATTTTAGTGTAGATTCAAATAATGATGGCGTTATAGATATTTTTGATTTTGATAATGATGGAATTCCTAATCATTTTGATTTAGATAGCGACAATGATGGAATCCCTGATATTATTGAAGCTGGAAATGGACATTTAAACAATAATTCTGAATCAAAAACAGATATGGATGTTGGTATAAATGGCTTACATAATACTGTTGAAAATAATGATACTTTAACTGCCAATATCAATTATACGATTCCGAATACTGATGCTAGTGGAAATCCGAATTTTATAGATATTGATGCTGATGGAGATGGAATTGTTGACCATATTGAAGCACAAACTACCGAAGATTATATTCCTCATAATAACGACTATTTTATAACAGGTATTGATACCGCTTATCCTAATGGAATAATACCTATCGATACAGATGGAGATCTTATTCCTGATTATATCGATCTTAATTCTGATAATGATATTCGTGATGATTATATTGAAGGATGGGATTTTAATAATGATGGAACTCCTGAAACAATCGCTTTAAATATAGATACCGATAATGATGGATTAGATGATGCCTATGATAGTAATGATAATTTTGTAAATCCTAAAAATAGTCAAACTCCAACTGATTTTCCGAATATTGATAATACAGACACATCAGAAAGAGATTGGCGAGAAATAAATGCAGTTGTTGTTCTTATTAATAATGTAAGTGCTACCGAAGGAGATACTTTTACTTTTACGGTTTCATTAGTTACTAAAAATGATAATTCAATAATAACTCAAAGTGCTTCGGAAATAACAATGAATCTTTCTAGTATTGACGGAACAGACACAGCAAGTCAATACAATATTGCTGTAACACCATATGATTATAATCAAATAAATGGAGCTACTTTAAGTATTCCTGCTTTTCAAGAAACAGCTACTTTTAATACCATTTCTTTGGATGATACAATTTATGAACTTGATGAGATTTTTACCATCAACGGAACTATAACTTCTTTAAATACTGTAAATACTGAAACTTCAGGAATTGGAAATATTATAGATAATGACCTTCCGCCAACAGTTACCATGAACGATTCTATGGAAGATGAAGGAATCGATTTAGTACACACTATTAGTATTAGTCACCCTTGTTCTACTCCTATTAATATTGATATTAAAACAAATGATGATGTTGCCATAAGCCCTGATGATTATACCAGTGTTTCAACAAATTTAAGTATTGATGGAACTATTAATCCTGCGGATGCAAATACAGAAGTATCTTTTAATATCAGCACAAAAACAGATAATTTAAACGAACCTGACATCGAAAATTTAATTGTTAGCGGTGTAGTAACTAGTAATAACGTAGGTATTCAAGACTTAAATAAAACAGGTAGTATTGTTGATATTGACCCTTATCCAATAATCGAAATAGAAGATTTAACTGTTACAGAAGGGAATCCGTTTATGTTTGAAATTAAACTTTTAAATGCAAGTTTAGAACCGATGCAGAATTATGCACCTATCATTCTAAATGTAATTACTTTGGATGAAACAACGACACAATCACTAGATTATCAAACAATACCGACTATAAATACAATTCCTGCATATACTGAATCTATAACACAAATTATCCCAACAATTGATGATAATTTAAATGAAGAAGCTGAAACAATGCTACTACAAATAACTGTTGTAGATGAAAATCCGTTAATAAGATTACTTAACACAGGAACAATTAAAGATAATGATGTTCCTAATTTATTTTCGCCCAATGGCGATGGAAAAAGTGATACTTTTGAAATAGCAGGAATTGAAGATTTTCCTAATTTTAAATTAATTATTTATGATAGATGGGGAAGTGAAATATATAACTATAGTAATAATGGAAGAATAAATCCTATTTGGTGGGATGGAAATCATAATGAAAAACCTGCACCAACAGGTGTTTATTATTATACATTAGATTTTAATGACGGTAATCAAAAAGCGAAAACAAACTTTATACAACTTGTAAGATGATATCAATAAAAAAAACATTATTAACCTTATTTGTTGTTTGTTATAGTCTTTTTTGCACGGCACAACAAATTCCACATTACACGCAATATTTATACAATACACAAATTATAAATCCTGCAACTGTTGGTTTAAGGTCAGATTTGAGTATGTCATTATTAACGCGTCAACAATGGGTTGGTGTAACGGGTGCTCCTACTACCAATACATTTTCCATAAACGGACGAACAAATAATGGTTTAGGTTTTGGTGCTACAGTTATAAACGATAAAGTAGGTTTATCAAAAAGTAACAATATAAATGTAGATGCCTCATATACTTTAATAACATCAAGAGATACAAGACTTGCTTTCGGATTAAAAGCAGGTATTACATTATTTGATAACAATTTATCTCAAGGAATTACACCAGATAATGATACCTATAACAATACAAAAGGAAATTATCCTAATATTGGATTTGGTGCCTATTATTACAACAAACAATATTTTGTAGGTTTTTCAATACCATACTTATTAAAAAGTAGTCAATTTGAAATTTCAGAAACAATAACAACGCAAACAACTTCAAGTAATATGAACTATTTTATTACAGGAGGAGTTCGATTAAAATTATCAGAAAATATTTTTTTTAAACCATCAACTATGGTTAAGTATGTAAAAAACTTACCTATTTCTATAGATATTAATAGCAATTTTCTTTATAAGGAGTTTTTAGAAGCTGGAGTTTCTTATCGTTATAAAGATTCAGCAAGTGCTATGTTTGCTATTATTATTGATAAAAAATATAGAATAGGATACGCCTATGACACAAAATTATCAGCATTGAGTAATAATTTTAATACACATGAAATCGTACTTCATGTTGATTTTACATTAAAAGGAAAAGGAAGATGGCTAGAACATAATTCTTGTTATTTTTAATCTTCAAAAAAAAATCCGTTTAACTATCTTTTAAATTGATAGCTAAACGGAATTAAATATTTTATCTGAAAAAATATTATCCTAATCTTTTAATTTTTTCGTTTGACCTAACTGGCAAACGCTTTTTTAATTCTTCAACAATTCTATAAGTTGCAGGACAAATTGCAGTGTTACTAATTGTTAAATCTGAAATTTGAATAAACTTCTTTCTATTTGTATGAGGATATTCTGAACATGCCTTTGGGCGAACATCATAAATAAAACAAGAATTATCACTTTCATCTAAAAATGAACACGGAGCTGTTTTTAACACCATAAAATCATCTTCATCACGCTGTAAATATTGAGATTCAAAATCTCTTACTTTCATTTTCAAATACTTAGAGATACGCTCGGTATCTTTATCTGTAAAAATAGGACTTGTAGTTTTACAACAATTACCACAATCTAAACAATCTGTTTTTGCAAATTCCTTATCATGTAAATCTTGTACTACAACATCGAAATTTTTAGGTACTCGCTTTTTTATAGTTGCAAAATACTTCTTATTTTCCTTCTCTGCATCCTTTGCTAACTTCTCTAAGTTCTCTAAATCTTTATCCATAGTGCAAAAATAGACATATAAACAGTTAGAATGAGTTTAAATATTACCTTAATAACTAGTAATTTTTTCTTTTTAGTCACTTTTTCATCAAAAAAAAGCATCATTGTAGTTTTTTAATACGACAAAACAACATTATCATATTAATTATATGCTAATTAAATGTAATTTATATTTAATTTTTTAAAAAAAATAATTTCATCAAAAAAAATACCATAATCATATGATTACAAGAACAATACCTATTTCATCATTAAAAATAAAAAAACACACAAAACACACAAAACCCTAACAAACAGACAATTAATTAAATAAGCAGCGATTAATCATCAATAAAAAAGTAGATAAATAATGTTTTACAAAAAACATAAAAAATATCAATAATCAGCAATCTATTAGCTAAATAAATGAGATTATCTTACGGAAAACCATAAAAAAAGATAAAAAAGATTGAAAATAACTATTTTTTAACATACCTTTAATAACTTTAACAAATATTAACCCTTAATAATACTATATTAACATACTAACACTATGGTAACATAGATTAACAAGTATTAAAAAATAATCGTTTATCATCAAATTAAAATACATAATATGCTTTCCAAGAAACATCTCATTTTCCTTATTTATTCGATTTTAATAATTATTCCGCTTGTAACACAAGCACAGCAACATGACCCTATAAGTCTTAATCAAGAGGAACGGTACATACCCAAATCATGTAGTCCAATTCCTAAAGACTATAAAACAAAAGCTTATACAGAAAGAGATAAAGTTCAAGCAAAAACTTCACGTTCAAAAATAGCACAAAGAGCTGCTAATGTAGTTGCTACAGTAGAAAGCATCCATAGTGTTGCGGTAAACTGGACTACTGGAGGGTTTCAAAGTTTTTCTATTGGTACTAGTCCAGATTCTAACTCTCCTCAAAGTAGTAATATTAGATATGGTCAAGGATTAGGTAATCAACAAAAAACCACTTGGGGGTATAGTCTTAAAGAACTACAAAGAGAAGCTAGTATAGAAAACCCATATGTAGGAACCCCTAATGAAGGTAGTATTGATGTAGGTACCGATTTTTACATTCATCTTAGAGGTGAAGATAACTGGCAATTTGCACCTCCTGTAGTAATAGGCCCTTTACAATTTAACTGGGAAGAGCTTGGTCAGGCTGGTACTGCCGTTACGGTTAATATAGAAACTAATTATGGAGTAAATGGAGCAGGTAGTTTTGCACAATGGCAATCCGACAGAATGCGTCCTTTATATGATGTAGCAATACCAATTATAGAACGTATTTTTGGGGCACCACCACGTAGCCATACTTTAAATATAGTAAATGATGCTAATGCGGTAGGTACTAACACGTTTTACAACGGACCAAACCGTATTTCTTCTAGTTATAGTGAAAATGGATATGGTGATATGGACCAACCACGTTTAATGATACATGAACTTATTCATGGATGGAGAGATAACATAACTTTATCTATGAATGATGAGTGGCATTATGAACCTACTCTTAGTGGTTTTGAAGAAGGAATGGCTGAAGCCGTAGCACTTATTGTTATGGATGAAATTATAGCAAATAATCCTGGTTTTTTTAATGCAGATGATTTAAATCGTCACTGGGGGCACTCTAGAGGGATGCCTTTTGATTGGGATTATGATTTTCAAAATCACGAGCAATTAAGTACTACTGATTTCTTTTCTTCAGATATTGGTACAGGAGCACACTGGGAAAGATACGGTACTAGTTCTGGTGCATTTTATAAAATGTATATAGAAGACCCTGACTTTTTTAAGAATTTTAACACAGAATACTACAACAGATTAAATGCTGACCATGATTTAATATCAAGTAGAGCATTAATCGTAGATATTATACAAACTGTATTACCAGAAGTAGAAAGAGAAAATACTACAGACTGGATTAATGACCAATATATTTTTGACTGTGAAGTAACTCCCGGTAAAAAAATACACATGCTTAGTTTTCATGGAGCCGATGATCCAAGAAATATGGGACATGATAATAGATTGCACGTTATAGAAACTCAAAACCTACCAGATGCAAATGAATGGGGCTGGGATGTTTTTGATGTAAATGGAAACATGATAGAACGTTGGTTTCATCAGTTAAACAACTTAAATGGAACTGTTGAAATTAATAATTATGATGGTACTTTAATACAATCTATAAATGTACGAAATGATAAATCAGGAGGTGGAACATGGAGAGGACCTTACCAAGGACCAAATACAGGACCTGATTTTAATAATGGACCAGGTACTACCACAGGTATAGATGGACACCCTTTTTACACAACTAGTGCCGACTATAATAACGGTACAGGAGGTATTTATGACTCTAGTTGGTTTAGAGGTTTAACCCTACCCGACCCTAACAATCAAGTTGTATATGATTTAAGAGAAACAGGACTTTATACCTATAATATTTCTTTTACTGACCCACAAGGAGGTCCTATTACAGGAAAATATTACCGTTTACATGGTGATGATTTTATTAATAAAGATGGTATTTATGTAGGAGTTCGTAATAATGCAGACACACCTGTAACAGGAAAAATGTTTGTAGAACAAAAAGATGATGTAGTAGCACAAACTGCCGATGAAGAACCTGAAATTATTATAAATAATGGTGCTTTTCAGGCAGATAGAATTTGGGCATCTGTACCAGCTGTAGGAAATCGCCAAGCTGGTAGAGCAGACCGTAGGTACTCTAAGCCAGGTAAAGTTCATGCTATATTTGTTGATGATACAAACTTTACAAACGGACAAGACGGAACAACTCTTGTTAAAAAAATAGACTTTAGAAACATTACTTTTGGTAGTGGTTTATCTGGAGTACAAATGTTCTTATTTAATACTGATAATTTTGGTGATATAACATTTACTGATAGCATGCCAGGTGTTTTATGTGAAGGAAAAGAAGGTAACTTTAGTGTTAGCAATAACTACCCTGATATTTTAGATACTGACTCTAGAGTTACTTACAGTTGGAAACACCCTAACGGAAGTATTGTTTCTACAGATAAAGAATATACTATAACAGCTGTTGCTCCAACTGATGCTGGTACATATGAACTTACCATAGAGTTTTTTGGCTATACAATTGTTAGAACAGGAACATTAACTGTAGAAAGCTCGTTAGCCATTACACCTGCTACAACTAATCAAACTGTATGTGAAAATAACGCTATAGATTTAGATGTAGTAATTGTTGGTAATATAGATACTGCTACAGCTACATATTCTTGGACAGGACCAAATGGTTTTACTTCAACATTAAAAAACCCACAAGTTACCACAGATGCTCAAGCAGTACATGATGGAACTTATACCGTGAATATTACTGCTAAAGATTGTGATGGAATAACAGATATTAATGATACTGCCGATGTTGTAGTTACTGTTACAAACAAAACAACTCCTACTTTCACTGTAAACAATTCTTACTGTGAAAATGATACTGCTAATACTTTACCTACAACATCAGATAATAGTATTACAGGTACTTGGAATCCAACAACTATTAGTACAACTATTATTGGTGATACTAATTATGTATTTACACCAGATGCAAACCAATGTGCTAATCCATTAACTTTAACTGTTAATATTTCAGATAAAGCTACTCCGGTATTTACTTTAACTACTGCTTATTGTGAAGATGATACTGCTAATGCTTTACCTACTTCTGATAATAATAGTATTACAGGTACTTGGACACCAGCTACAATTAGTACAACTATTATTGGTGATACTGATTATACATTTACACCAGCAGGAACTGAATGTGCTGAACCATTAACAATAACGGTTACTATTACAGATAAAGCGACTCCGGTATTTACTTTAACTACTGCTTATTGTGAAGATGATACTGCTAATGCTTTACCTACTGCTGATAATAATGGTATTACAGGTACTTGGGCACCAGCTACAATTAGTACAACTACTATTGGTGATACGGATTATACATTTACGCCAGCAGGAACTGAATGTGCTGAACCATTAACGGTAACAGTTACTATTACAGATAAAGCGACTCCGGTATTTACTTTAACTACTGCTTATTGTGAAGATGCTACTGCTAATGCTTTACCTACTGCTGATAATAATGGTATTACAGGTACTTGGGCACCTACTACAATTAGTACAACTACTATTGGTAATACTGATTATACATTTACACCAGCAGGAACGGAATGTGCTGACCCATTAACAGTAACTGTTAATATTACAGATAAAGCGACTCCGGTATTTACTTTAACTACTTCTTATTGTGAAGATGATACTGCTAATGCTTTACCTACTGCTGATAATAATGGTATTACAGGTACTTGGGCTCCAGCTACAATTAGTACAACTACTATTGGTAATACTGATTACATATTTACACCAGCAGGAACAGAATGTGCTGACCCATTAACAGTAACTGTTAATATTACAAATAAAGCGACTCCAGTTTTTACTGTAAATACTTCTTATAACGAAAATGATACTCCAGATACCTTACCTACTTCTGATAATAATGGTATTACAGGTACTTGGGCTCCAGCTACAATTAGTACAACTATTATTGGTGATACTGATTATACATTTACGCCAGCAGGAACGGAATGTGCTGAACCATTAACAATAACGGTTACTATTACAGATAAAGTTACTCCAGTATTTACTTTAACTACTTCTTATTGTGAAGATGATACTGCTAATACTTTACCTACTACTGATAATAATGGTATTACAGGTACTTGGAACCCAGCTACAATTAGTACAACTACTATTGGTGATACTGATTATACATTTACACCAGCTCCAACAGAAGCTGCTGACCCATTAACGGTAACTATTACTATTACAAATAAAGCGACTCCGGTATTTACTTTAACTACTTCTTATTGTGAAGATGCTACTGCTAATGCTTTACCTACTTCTGATAATAATAGTATTACAGGTACTTGGACTCCAGCTACAATTAGTACAACTACTATTGGTAATACTGATTATATATTTACACCAGCAGGAACGGAATGTGCTGACCCATTAACCGTAACGGTTACTATTACAAATAAAGCTACTCCGGTATTTACTTTAACTACTTCTTATTGTGAAGATGCTACTGCTAATGCTTTACCTACTTCTGATAATAATGGTATTACAGGTACTTGGGCTCCAGCTACAATTAGTACAACTACTATTGGTAATACTGATTACATATTTACACCAGCAGGAACGGAATGTGCTGACCCATTAACAGTAAATATAAGTATCAGTAATAAAGCGACTCCGGTATTTGGTATAACTACTTCTTATCACGAAAATGATACTCCAGATACTTTACCTACTTCTGATAATAATGGTATTACAGGTACTTGGGCTCCAGCTACAATTAGCACAACTACTATTGGTGATACGGATTATATATTTACACCAGCAGGAACTGAATGTGCTGACCCATTAACTTTAACTGTTAATATTGTAAGTAAATCAACTCCTATATTTAGTGTAGCTACTTCTTATTGTGAAGATGATATTGCTGATACTTTACCAGCCTCTGATAATAGTGGTATTACAGGTACTTGGGCTCCAGCTACAATTAGTACAACTACTATTGGTAATACTGATTATACATTTACGCCAGCTCCAACAGAAACTGCTGACCCATTAACTATTACTGTTAATATTACAGATAAAGCTACTCCGGTATTTACTTTAACTACTTCTTATTGTGAAGATGATACTGCTAATGCTTTACCTACTTCTGATAATAATGGTATTACAGGTACTTGGGCTCCAGCTACAATTAGTACAACTACTATTGGTAATACTGATTACATATTTACACCAGCAGGAACGGAATGTGCTGACACATTAACAGTAACCGTTAATATTACAGATAAAGCTACTCCGGTATTTACTTTAACTACTTCTTATTGTGAAGATGATACTGCTAATGCTTTACCTACTGCTGATAATAATGGTATTACAGGTACTTGGGCACCTACTACAATTAGTACAACTACTATTGGTGATACTGATTATACATTTACACCAGCAGGAACGGAATGTGCTGACCCATTAACAGTAACTGTCAATATTACAGATAAAGCTACTCCGGTATTTACTTTAACTACTACTTATTGTGAAGATGATACTGCTAATGCTTTACCTACTTCTGATAATAATGGTATTACAGGTACTTGGGCTCCAACTACAATTAGTACAACTATTATTGGTAATACTGATTATGTATTTACACCAACAGGAACTGAATGTGCTGACCCATTAACTGTTTCTGTAACGGTTAATGCAACTGTAACTCCTATATTTAGTTTTACAACTACATACTGTGAAACTACTACAGCTAATGCATTACCTGCAACTTCTGATAATGGAATTGATGGTACTTGGAACGTTGCTAATATTGATACAAATACAATTGGAAATACTGATTATGTATTTACTCCTAATGTTGCAAATCAATGTGGTGAACCTACAACGGTTTCAGTAACGGTTAATGCAACTGTTACTCCTACTTTTAGTTTTGCAACTACATACTGTGAAGCTACTACAGCTAATGCATTACCTACAACTTCTGATAATGGAATTGATGGTACTTGGAATGTTTCAAGTATTGATACTAATATAACAGGAAACACTAATTATGTATTTACTCCTAATGTTGCGAATCAATGTGGTGAACCTACAACGGTTTCTGTAACGGTTAATGCAACTGTTACTCCTACATTTAGTTTTACAACTACATACTGTGAAGCTACTACAGCTGATGCATTACCGACTACTTCGGATAATGGAATTGATGGTACTTGGAATAACACTAGTATAGACACGAACATTACTGGAGCTACAAATTATATATTTACTCCTAATATTGCAAATCAATGTGGTGAACCTACAACGGTTTCAGTAACGGTTAATGCTACTGTTACTCCTGCATTTAGTTTTACAACTACATACTGTGAAACTACTACAGC
The DNA here is from genome assembly GCF_041053065.1 of Tenacibaculum salmonis. Lineage (NCBI taxonomy): Bacteria > Pseudomonadati > Bacteroidota > Flavobacteriia > Flavobacteriales > Flavobacteriaceae > Tenacibaculum > Tenacibaculum salmonis. Next base: position 768,527 of record NZ_JBFCVV010000001.1, read on the forward strand.
TGATGCATTACCGACTACTTCGGATAATGGAATTGATGGTACTTGGAACGTTGCTAATATTGATACAAATACAATTGGAAATACTGATTATGTATTTACTCCTAATGTTGCAAATCAATGTGGTGAACCTACAACGGTTTCTGTAACGGTTAATGCAACTGTTACTCCTACTTTTAGTTTTGCAACTACATACTGTGAAGCTAATACAGCTAACACATTACCGACTACTTCTGATAATGGAATTGATGGTACTTGGAACGTTGCTAATATTGACACAAATACATTAGGTTTAAGTAACTACACATTTACTCCTAATGTTGCGAATCAATGTGGTGAACCTACAATGGTTTCTGTAACGGTTAATGCAACTGTTACTCCTACATTTAGTTTTGCAACTACATACTGTGAAGCTAATACAGCTGATGCATTACCGACTACTTCGGATAACGGAATTAATGGTACTTGGAATAACACTAGTATAGACACGAACATTACTGGAGCTACAAATTATATATTTACTCCTAATGTTGCTAGTCAGTGTGGTGAAGCTACAACGGTTTCTGTAACGGTTAATGCTACTGTTACTCCTGCATTTAGTTTTACAACTACATACTGTGAAACTACTACAGCTGATGCATTACCGACTACTTCGGATAATGGAATTGATGGTACTTGGAACGTTGCTAATATTGATACAAATACAATTGGAAATACTGATTATGTATTTACTCCTAATGTTGCAAATCAATGTGGTGAACCTACAACGGTTTCTGTAACGGTTAATGCAACTGTTACTCCTACTTTTAGTTTTGCAACTACATACTGTGAAGCTAATACAGCTAACACATTACCGACTACTTCTGATAATGGAATTGATGGTACTTGGAATGTTTCAAGTATTGATACTAATACATTAGGTTTAAGTAACTACACATTTACTCCTAATGTTGCGAATCAATGTGGTGAACCTACAATGGTTTCTGTAACGGTTAATGCAACTGTTACTCCTACATTTAGTTTTGCAACTACATACTGTGAAGCTAATACAGCTGATGCATTACCGACTACTTCGGATAACGGAATTAATGGTACTTGGAATAACACTAGTATAGACACGAACATTACTGGAGCTACAAATTATATATTTACTCCTAATGTTGCTAGTCAGTGTGGTGAACCTACAACGGTTTCTGTAACGGTTAATGCTACTGTTACTCCTGCATTTAGTTTTACAACTACATACTGTGAAACTACTACAGCTGATGCATTACCTGCAACTTCTGATAATGGAATTGATGGTACTTGGAACGTTGCTAATATTGATACAAATACAATTGGAAATACTGATTATGTATTTACTCCTAATGTTGCAAATCAATGTGGTGAACCTACAACGGTTTCTGTAACGGTTAATGCAACTGTTACTCCTACTTTTAGTTTTGCAACTACATACTGTGAAGCTACTACAGCTAACACATTACCGACTACTTCAGATAATGGAATTGATGGTACTTGGAACGTTGCTAATATTGACACAAATACATTAGGTTTAAGTAACTACACATTTACTCCTAATGTTGCGAATCAATGTGGTGAACCTACAACGGTTTCTGTAACGGTTAATGCAACTGTTACTCCTACATTTAGTTTTACAACTACATACTGTGAAGCTACTACAGTTACAACATTACCGACAACTTCGGATAATGGAATTGATGGTACTTGGAATAATACTAGTATAGATACGAACATTACTGGAGCTACAAATTATATATTTACTCCTAATGTTGCTAGTCAGTGTGGTGAACCTACAACGGTTTCAGTAACGGTTAATGCTACTGTTACTCCTGCATTTAGTTTTACAACTACATACTGTGAAACTACTACAGCTGATGCATTACCTACAACTTCTGATAATGGAATTGATGGTACTTGGAACGTTGCTAATATTGATACAAATACAATTGGAAATACTGATTATGTATTTACTCCTAATGTTGCAAATCAATGTGGTGAACCTACAACGGTTTCTGTAACGGTTAATGCAACTGTTACTCCTACTTTTAGTTTTACAACTACATACTGTGAAACTACTACAGCTGATGCATTACCTACAACTTCTGATAATGGAATTGATGGTACTTGGAACGTTGCTAATATTGACACAAATACATTAGGTTTAAGTAACTACACATTTACTCCTAATGTTGCGAATCAATGTGGTGAACCTACAACGGTTTCTGTAACGGTTAATGCAACTGTAACTCCTACTTTTAGTTTTACAACTACATACTGTGAAGGGACTACAGTTACAACATTACCGACAACTTCGGATAATGGAATTGATGGTACTTGGAATAACACTAGTATAGATACGAATATTACTGGAGCTACAAATTACACATTTACTCCTAATGTTGCGAATCAATGTGGTGAACCTATAACGGTTTCAGTAACTGTTAATGCAACTGTTACTCCTACTTTTAGTTTTACAACTACATACTGTGAAGCTACTACAGCTGACGCATTACCTATAACTTCTGATAATGGAATTGATGGTACTTGGAATAACACTAGTATAGATACGAACATAACTGGAGCTACAAATTATATATTTACTCCTAATGTTCCGAGTCAATGTGGTGAACCTATAACGGTTTCAGTAACGGTTAATGCAACTGTTACTCCTACTTTTAGTTTTGCAACTACCTATTGTGAAGGAACTACAGTTACAGCATTACCTACAACTTCTGATAATGGAATTGATGGTACTTGGGATGCTAATATTAGTACTAGTATAGTAGAAACTAAAGATTATATCTTTACTCCAAACAATGCTAGTCAATGTAGTGAACCTACAACTGTTTCAGTAACTATAGAATCTAATAATGACTTTACCTTAACTCCTATTAACGATATTGATATTTGTGAAGGAGAAAGCATTGTTATTAATACAAATGACATTACTAATGCAACTTATCAATGGTTTGACCAAAACAATGATTTAATAACAGGACAAAACACTAAAACATTGACTATTCTAAACGCTATGTCAGATATGACTGGTGAATATAAAGTTACTGTTACAGCTGTACAATGTAGTGGAGTTTTAGTATCTAAGGATACTAAAGTAAATGTTCTTGTAAAGGAAAGCTTTAAGGTTAATACACCAACTACCTTAACAACTTGTTATTCTGAAACAATTTCAATTAGTCTAAATGATGTGATAGGAGCTACATATAGCTGGACAGGACCAAATAATTTCACGTCAACAGATAGAGATATTATTATACCAACTGCTACACTTGAAATGGCTGGTGATTATAAAGTTTCAGTAACAGCTCCTAATTGTTTTGGAACTATCGTTACTAAAACAAGTAAAACAATAGTAACTGTTAATGTTTGTGAGGAAATGCCTTTATTTTTTACTCCAAATGAAGATGGTCATAATGATGTTTGGGAAATAAACAGCAACTTAATTCCATTTGAATTTGTTAATGTATATGATAGATACGGAAAGTTAATCAAACAAATTACTCCTGAAGATAATACTTGGGATGGGTATAGTAATGGTATGAAAATGCCTTCTACAGACTATTGGTATTTAGTTCAGTACACAAATAAAAAACAAGATACGGGTCACTTTAGTTTATTAAGGAAATAAAAAAAACACCTTATTAACAAATTTACTCCTCAATAATTTACACAAATTATTGGGGAGTTTTTTTATATATAAAACTCCTACTTTATTTCAGATAATTCAACTATCAAAACTGATAAATAAATTGTTAGTTTCTCTTTAAATATCATCCAAATAAATTGTGTAATTTTGTTGTTCAATTTTCAACAACTAATGAGTATACAAACCTTAATTGAAGCAAAAGTAAAAGAAGGATTTTCAACCTTATATAATATTGAAATTCCTAGTGTAGAATTTCAAGCAACCCGTAAAGATTTTGAAGGAGATATCACTGTGGTGGTGTTTCCTCTTCTAAGGTATAAAAAAGGAAATCCTGTTCAAATTGGCGAGGATTTAGGAAAATACCTTGTTGAAAATGTTACCGAAATCACCAACTATAATGTGGTAAAAGGATTTTTAAACTTAGTTATTACAAACAGTTTTTATACTGATTTTTTTAATCAGATAGCTACAGATACTTCTTACGGATTTATTTCGCCTTCGGCGGATGATTCTTCTCGTATGGTAGAATATTCATCTCCTAACACAAATAAACCTTTACACTTAGGACACGTTCGTAATGTTTTATTAGGGTATTCGGTTGCTGAAATTTTAAAAGCATCGGGTAAAAAAGTATACAAAACTCAAATCATTAATGATAGAGGAATACATATTTGTAAATCGATGTTGGCTTGGGAAAAATTCGGAAACGGAGAAACTCCTGAAAACACAGGTTTAAAAGGTGATAAATTAGTAGGAAACTACTACGTAAAATTCGACCAAGAATATAAAAAAGAAATTGCAACTTTAGTTGCATCAGGTATTTCTGAAGATGATGCTAAAAAACAAGCACCTTTATTTATTGAAACTCAAGCAATGCTTCGTAAATGGGAAGCTGGTGATGAGCAAGTTGTAACACTTTGGAAAGAAATGAATTCTTGGGTTTACAAAGGATTTGATGTTACTTATAAAAGTATTGGTGTCGATTTTGATAAATTATATTACGAAAGTAATACGTATTTATTAGGAAAAGATACTGTTGATGAAGGATTAGAAAGTGGTGTTTTCTTCAAAAAAGAAGACGGTTCTGTTTGGTGCGATTTATCCGAAGATGGTTTGGATGAAAAACTAGTTTTACGTTCTGACGGAACATCAGTTTATATGACGCAAGATATTGGAACTGCAATTCAGCGTGCAAAAGATATGCCCGATGTTGGCGGAATGGTTTACACAGTTGGTAACGAACAAGATTATCACTTTAAAGTTTTATTCTTAATTTTAAAGAAATTAGGATATTCTTGGGCTGAACAATTACATCATTTAAGTTACGGAATGGTAGATTTACCTTCTGGAAAAATGAAATCTCGTGAGGGAACTGTCGTTGATGCCGATGATTTAATGGACGAAATGACCGATACTGCTCGTACTATTTCTCAAGAACTAGGAAAATTAGAAGGGTATTCTGATGAAGAAAAAGAAGAATTATATAGAGTTATCGGTTTAGGAGCTTTAAAATATTTCATCTTAAAAGTAGATCCTAAAAAGAGAATTTTATTCGATCCGAAAGCTTCTGTAGATTTTCAAGGAAATACAGGACCTTTTATTCAATATACTTATGCTAGAATTCAATCTATTTTAAGAAAAGCTGATTTTGATTATTCAAATACTGTTTCAATTGAATTACACGCAAAAGAAAAAGAATTAATTAAACAATTAGAATTATATCCTGAAGTAATTCAGCAAGCCGCTAACAATTATTCGCCTGCCGTAATTGCAAATTATACGTACGAATTGGTAAAAGAATTCAATTCTTTTTATCAAAATGTACATATTTTAGGAGAAGAAAACAAAGATAAAAAAGTATTCAGAGTTCAGTTATCTAAAAAAGTTGCCGATACTATTAAATCTGCATTTGCTTTATTAGGAATTGAAGTTCCTGAAAGAATGTAAAAAATGTTGCTTCTGCCCTATTTATTTTTTGATAAAAGAACTAAAATTCAAAAAATTAAAAATAAATAGGATTGAAAAAACGAAAATTCGCGTTAGGGATTGAACGGTATGTCTGAGCTCTTTTTTTGATTTTTCTTCAAAAAAAAGCGAGTAGTGAAAGCCCGCTCGAACGCCCAACTTCTCGATACGATTTTGAAAATAAAATCACTCGAAGTGACAAAAATATATAATATAAAGAAACAATAAGTAAAAAATTAACGACATGAAATACGACGTATTAATAATCGGAAGTGGTCCTGGAGGTTATGTAACTGCTATTAGAGCATCGCAATTAGGATTTAAAACGGCAGTAATTGAAAAGGAAAATTTAGGTGGAATTTGCTTAAACTGGGGGTGTATTCCTACAAAAGCATTGTTAAAATCTGCTCAGGTTTATGATTATTTAAAACATGTTGACCAATATGGTTTAAAAGCTGAAGCAATCGATAAAGATTTTGAAGCAGTTATTAAACGTAGTCGTGGTGTTGCCGAAGGAATGAGTAAAGGTGTTTCTTTTTTAATGAAAAAGAACAAAATTGATATTATTGACGGTTTTGGTAAAATTAAAACTGGTAAAAAAGTTGATGTTACCGCTAAAGATGGTTCTGTAACTGAATATTCTGCTGATAATATTATTATCGCAACTGGAGCACGTTCTAGAGTTTTACCAAATTTACCTCAAGATGGTAAAAAAGTAATTGGTTATCGTCAGGCGATGAGCTTACCTAGTCAACCAAAATCTATGATTGTTGTAGGTTCAGGTGCTATTGGTGTTGAGTTTGCACATTTTTATAATTCAATGGGAACGGATGTTACTGTTGTTGAATTTATGCCAAACATTGTACCTGTTGAAGATATTGATGTTTCGAAACAAATGGAGCGTTCTTTCAAAAAATCGGGTATTAAAGTAATGACAAGTTCATCTGTTGAAACTGTTGATACTTCTGGCGATGGCGTAAAAGCTACCGTTAAAACTAAAAAAGGTGAAGTTGTTTTAGAAGCAGATATTTTATTATCGGCTGTTGGAATTAAAACAAATATCGAAAACATCGGTTTAGAAGATGTTGGAATTATTACTGATAGAGATAAAATTTTAGTAAACGATTTTTATCAAACAAATATTCCTGGTTATTTTGCTATTGGTGATGTAACTCCTGGACCAGCTTTAGCACACGTTGCTTCTGCTGAAGGAATTACTTTAGTTGAAAAATTAGCTGGTTTACATACTGAAGCTATTGACTATGGAAATATTCCTGGTTGTACCTATGCTACTCCTGAAATTGCTTCTGTTGGAATGACAGAAAAACAAGCAAAAGAAGCTGGTTACGATTTAAAAGTTGGTAAATTTCCATTCTCTGCCTCTGGAAAAGCTACGGCTGCCGGAACTACCGACGGTTTTGTAAAAGTAATTTTTGATGCAAAATACGGTGAATGGTTAGGTTGTCATATGATTGGTGCAGGTGTTACCGATATGATTGCTGAAGCTGTTTTAGGTAGAAAGTTAGAAACTACTGGTCATGAAGTTTTAAAAACAATTCACCCTCACCCAACAATGAGTGAAGCGGTTATGGAAGCTGTTGCCGATGCTTATGATGAAGTAATTCATTTATAAATCTCTGATTATTTAAAAAATAATTAATATAAAATTTTAAAAACCTCGTCAATTTGGCGAGTTTTTTTTGTTTAAAAATTAAAAGAAGAGCCTATTTAAGTTTCATTTAAAAACGTTTTATAGCTGAAAAACAGAATATGCCAAACTGTATTTATTTAAGTTTCTACACAATTTTATAAATTCGATTGATTTTAATGACTAGAAGTAATTAAAAATTTATCAATTTTTTTTTGATAAAAAGTTCTCGATACATTTTTTTTTAAGGAAAAAAATTACTCGAACTGACAGATTATTATTATTATTTGTGAATTTTGTAATAAAATTTTATTGACTAAAATTTAAACAGACTCTAAGTGTTTGTAAAAAAATTCAGCTGCAGCCCCTTTATTTTTACGGATTTCCGTAGAATAATGAATTATTCAATAATAGAGTAATAAATAAGTGTTATCAATAAAAAAAGCCACTAAAAAACTAAAAAAAACACTATATAAATGAAATAAAAGCACTTATAATAGCGTTAATTAAATACCAAACAAACAAAAAGTGATACAATATTACCGTAAATAGATTAAAAACACTCATAATCAAACAACAAAACGTATCTTCACATTATATTAACATAATCTTAACTATATAACTAACAATTATATACTAAAAAAACAATCCTTAAATGAGAAAAAATTTTACTCTTATCCTATTGATTTTGGTTTCAGCTTTATACTCCAAAATTTATTCACAATCGGAACGCGCCTGTAAAGCAAGTGTTCAGAATGAACTTTATTTTAAAAGTAATCCTGAAGCTAGAAAAGAATATATTGAGTTTAATAAAAGCTCAAGAACAATGTCAAAAAGTCAAAGAAATAAACTACCAAGTACATATACTGTACCTGTTGTATTTCATGTATATGGTGAAGTACAAAGTGGTTTAACTGTAACTACTGATAAAATTAAAGTAGCTTTACAAAAAATGAATGAAGACTTTCAAGGTTTAAATGCAGATTTTGCAACTGTTGATGCACAATTTGCTCCTATAAAAAGTACTTTAGATGTTGAATTTAAATTAGCACAACTAGATCCTAATGGAAACTGTACTAGTGGTGTTGTTTATTATGATGAAAAATCTGGTTATGGTGGAACAGGTTCTGATGCAGCTGTTGCCGCTGATGCTTGGGACAACTACAAATATGTTAACATATACATCCAGAATGATTTATATGGTGATGGTAGTACAACAAACTCAGGTGTAGCATGGTACCCTAATACATCTATGTCAGATAGTGGTACTGCAAGAGTTGTATATAACGGTGCTTATTTACATGGAAATACTGGTGATGAATTTGCTTCTGTATTAACTCATGAACTTGGTCACTTTTTAAATCTTATACACACTTTTGATGGTGGTTGTACAATGCCTAATGATGAAGTTTTAGATACTCCTGCCGAAGCAGAATCAGTGGTTCCTGATGGATCTTGTACACCTAGTTTAAACTGTTTTGGTGAAAACATTAACTACGAAAACTACATGGGGTACAATGGTGCTGCATACGGTTGTTATAGTATGTTTACAAAAGGACAAACAGATCGTATGTTAGCTGCATTACAACATCCTGCACGTGTTACATTATGGACTGCTCAAAACTTAATGGATACTGGTGTTAATAATACTGGTGGTTCTTTAATCACTGACACTAACAGTGTTAAAGAAATGGTAAGTAATGACGGTAGCTTTAATCAAACTGTAACTATAACTCTTGATAACGCTGAATTTTCTGCTGCTTCAGGTTCTCTTACGGAAAATACAGATTATACTTTAGCTTTACCTCAAGGTTTAAGCTCTTCTATTGAAGTTACTTCTTTAACTACTGCAACATTAACTTTAACAGGTACAGCAACTAGTCATACTGCAACAAACAATGAAACTAAAAACTTAAGTTTTAATGTTTCATCTTTTTCTGGAGCATCTAACTTATCTTGTACTACAGTTGGTTTAGATTTTAAATTTTATGATCCATTCGAAATTATTTATTCGAACATTGATGATATTTCTGCTACAACAGGAGCTACTTGGGACAACCTTAATTTAACTCTTATTAATGGAGATTATACTTATGGTACATGGGCATATGTAACAGGTCATTTAAAAATTGAAACTTATGGTAAAAAATTAGTTACAAATACAGGAACAAGAGATATTACTCTTTTAGAGCAAGGTGATCTTATTTCTACTGCAAGTAATTTTACTGCTCCAGAAGATTATCCTGGTCAATTAGATATTAGATATGATGGTTATACGACATGGGAAGGTAAAACTGGTTATATTGGTTTTACTACAGACCATAATGGAGAAACTATTAACGGATGGATGAAAGCTAGTGTTTCTGCAGATGGTGAAACTGTTACTGTATATGAATATGCTTTTTCTACAGAACCAAATGGTGATATTTTAGCTGGTCAAACATTAATTGACGCTAATGCAGCTGAATTACTTTTAGCTTCTAATATAGCTTCTGAAACCTCTGATAATAATGGTAATGTTAATTTTTCTACAGAAATTAGTGTTTCTGGTGCTGCTCAATTTGCTAACAAAACTTTTGTTGCTGGTGTAGATTTTACAACTAATACACCTAATAATTATACTGTTCAAGTAACTTATGTAAGTAGTACACAAGTTAATTTAAGTATTGTTGGTACAGCTGCAAATCATGCTGAAGCAAATAATACTGCTTATAATGTAACATTTAATGCAGGTGCTTTTAGTACTGGTTATAATAATATTACTAATACAACTAATAGTATTGATGTAAATTTCTTAGATCCTTATACTATAATAACAGGAACACTTAACGCATCTGCAACTACTGCTGCAAACTGGCAATGGTTTTCTATTCCTGAATTAGATGGTGATTATTATGACTATGGAGCATATATTCCATCTGCACAAAATTTACAAGTTGAAACATATGGAAAAAGTTTAATTGCTAATGCTACAACAAAAGATATTACTTTATTAAATAATGGTGAATTAATTTCAACAGCAAGTAACTTCACTCCTGGTCTTTACCCTGATTTATTAAGTATATATACAGATACATATACTGCTTGGGATAATAAAACAGGATACATTGGATTTGAATCGATATATAAAGGTAATACAGTATATGGATGGTTTAAAGCTACTGTTGATGCTAATGGTGACGGTTTTTCTATTTCTGAATACGCTTTTTACACAAAACCACAAGGTGCAATTGAAGCAGGTAGTATTGTTATACCTACTCCTAGTACTAATACATGGACAGGAGCTACTAATAGTGACTGGAATAATGCAGCAAACTGGGATACTAATACTGTACCTACAAGTACAAGTGATGTTATTATTGCAGCAAATGCATCTCAATTTCCTACTATAAACACTCCTACTACGGTTAATACAGTTGTTATTGAATCAGGAGCTACTTTAATTGCAAATAGCACATTAACAGCTGCTGTTACTTATAAAAGAAATTTAGCAACTAGCAACTGGTACTTAATAGCGTCTCCATTAAACAATGAAACGTTAACAGATATGGTATCAAATAACATATTTGCTGCAAGTGGTACTGGAGCTATTGGTATTGCTCCATATAAAAATGATGGAACTGCTTGGGATTACCAAATGTCTAATGCGAATTTAAATATTACTTCAGGTAAAGGATACTCTGTAAAATTAAAAGTTGCTGAAGATCTTATATTTAATGGAACTGTTAATTCAGAAAATGTTACACTTCCTATAACAACAGCTACAAATAGCTATAATTTAGTAGGTAACCCTTATACTTCTTACATTAACTTAGGTGAGTTTTTTAACGCGAATCCTTTAACAAATGTTGTATCTGAAGGTACTGCTTGGTTATGGAATCAAGCTACTAATAGTTATGATTTAAAATTAGCAGGTATTGATAATAATTTTCAAGTAGCTCCAGGACAAGGGTTCTTTATTAGTGCTGCAGCAAATACTAATGTAACTTTTGATAAAGCTAATCAATCACATACTACTGGTACTTTTCAAAAACAAGCAAATACTAAAACTCAAGTTAACATAACTGCTACTTCTAGTAACGGAGCTGTTAAAACTACTAAATTATATTATTTAGAAGGAGCTACAACTGGTTTTGATAATGGTTATGATGGTACTGTATTTAAAGGAGCTAAAAGCAACTTTAATATGTATTCTAAATTAGTTAGTAAAGAAAACACTAAAGAATATGCTGTTCAGTCTTTACCTAAAGAAAACTTAGAAACAACTATCGTTCCTGTTGAATTAAAAGTAGCTACTGATCAAACAATTGTTTTTTCTGCTGATTCATTTAACTTACCTAATGATACACAGGTTTTTATAGAAGATAAAGAAAATAACGAGTTTGTTAATTTATCTGAAGGAAATTATAGTGTAGCTTTAAAAGGAAATGCTAATACAGCTAATCAATTTTTTGTACACACTTCTAATAAAGTAAATGATGAAGAAATTACTTTAAGTAATATTTCTGTATATCAATCGGCTAAAAACGAGTTAACTATTACAGGTTTACAATCTGAAGGTAATTCAATTACTATTTATTCTACAATAGGAAAACAAGTAATGGCTAAAACTTTTAACTCTAACGGAACTACAGTAATAAACTTACCTAAGGTTTCTTCAGGAGTTTATGTTGTAAATGTAACAAGTGGAGCTAAAAAGGTTAACAAAAAAGTTATTTTAAATAATTAAGAAAAAATTCAAGATGAAAAAACAAGATATATCTAAAGACACAAATATAAGCCGTGGAGAGGCTTTAAAGAAAATGGGAAAATACAGTAAGTATGCAGCTTTAACAGCTATTGGTACTTATATTGTATTAAACCCTCAAAAGGCACAAGCAGCTAGTCCTGCTGGACCTGAAGCTCCAGGTACAGCTTTTTAATAAAGCTTTTATTTAATCTTTATTTATCTCCAAGAACTTCGGTTCTTGGAGATTTTTTTTTCATCATTAACTATTAATTAATTTAGTTGTCTTGTTCAGTATTTCTCTTTTTTTGTATATTTAAATAAATTAACAATGATAAAAAAATAAAAATGAAAGCAAAATATCAAAATGTTTTAAATTTAGGTCAAGAATTAAATATTAAAAACGGAGACGTAAAAGAAGAAAACGGTGTTTTACATGTTAGTGGAACTGCAAAAAACCAATATGAAAAAAACTTACTTTGGGATGCTATAAAAGCAGTTGGAGGAGAAAACCCTACTGATATCATTGCTGATATTACAATTGAAGATACTACTGTATTTGCAAATCATACTGTAGTAAGTGGAGATACATTAGGTAAAATTGCAAAACAATATTACGGTGATGCAATGAAATATAACGAAATTTTTGAAGCTAACAATAGTATTTTAAAATCTGCTGATGCTATTAGTATCGGTCAAGAATTAGTAATTCCTAATTTATAAGAGTTACTTTTATTATATTTTTATTAAAACTGAAACAAATTGTTTCGGTTTTTTTTATTTCTATAATTAATTATAAAGTATCAAGTTCTTTTCAGTTAATAATTCATTTATAATTTTTTACATAAAGTAACAATGCTGTCTAAATAATATGAATATAGAAAAAAATTTATGTTTCTATCGTACATTTGCCCAGTGCTATGTAGCATTTAGATAAATTAATAAAATTAAATACCTATGAGTAAAAAAATTATGTTCACTACTATAGCTGTAGGAATGTTTGTATCAAATCTGCAAGCAAAACCTACTGAAGTATTGAAAATAAGCTCTTTTAAAACTTTATTATTAAAAAAAGATAATAAAAAGCAAGTAAAAAGAGATACTATAAAAGTTAAAAAAAATCAAAAAATCACTATTTACGGAAGCTTAAGACCTTCTATTACCTATCGAAATGATAGAGCAAAAAAAATTGAAAGTCTTGATGTTACAGATTTTTTCTCTCGATTAGGATTTAAAGCGGAACAAAAAATAGATAAAAATTTAACAGCATTTGTTAGAGGAGAATGGGATATTGATGTTGAAGCTGATGCTGATTTTGGTGATGCTCGTTTAGGTTATGCTGGTTTAAAAGGTAAATGGGGAAGAATTGCTATTGGAAAACAATGGTCGCCTCATTATAATATTGTTGCCGAAGTAACTGATGTTTTTAATCATAGATCAAGCCCATTTGCATATGATACTCAAAGTCCTTTTAGAACAAATAATTTAGTTACTTATAGAAATACTTTAGGGAAATTTAAAATTGATACTGGTATACAAATAAATGGAGATTCAGGTTCTACAAACGGTGGAGTTACTGATGATACTTATGGCAGAAGTTATGTTGATGCTGCAATGTTTGGAGTAGGATATACTGCTAAAAGTTTTTACCTAGCAACCTCTTATCTTACTGATGAAGATGCTAATGGTATTAAACGAGATATCTTTGCTTTTGCAGGATCTACAACTCTTTTCAAAAAACTATATACAGCTATTAATTATCAAAATATTAATATTAAAAATGATGCAGGTTTAAAACTTGATGGAAGTACTTTAGATGTTACTGCTGTGTATTCTTTTAATAAAAGCTACAACGTTAAAACAAGTTATTTTAACTATGATAATGGCACTATAGATGGTAACGGATTTAACATTACATGTGAAAAAAGATTCAATAAAAGTGTTAGAACTTATATTGAAGTTTTAAATTATAATGATTCTGATAAACCTGCTATTACCAATGTATCCGTAGGATTACGTTACGATTTATCTTATAAAGTATTATAGTATAAAAACAGAAAATGGAATCCGTCAAACTGAATTTATTTCAGTTTCACATCCTGATTTACCAGAGTCTGTTTACTAGAGTTATTAGCCTTATGCGATGCTGAAATAAATTCAGCATGACGGTTAATCTCATTTTTATTTGATTCTTAAACAGACTATTAGAATAAAAAAACTCGAAGCTATAAAGCTTCGAGTTTTTTATTAAATAATATTAATTTTAAATTATCTAATTAATTTTCTGTATTTAATACGTTTTGGCATTAAATCTCCACCTAAACGTTTCTTTTTATTTGCTTCATATTCAGAGAATCCTCCTTCAAAGAAATAAACTTCACTATTTCCTTCAAAAGCTAAAATATGTGTACAAATTCTATCTAAAAACCATCTATCGTGACTAATAACTACAGCACAACCTGCAAAGTTTTCTAAACCTTCTTCTAATGCTCTTAATGTATTTACATCTAAATCATTGGTAGGTTCATCTAATAATAAAACGTTTCCTTCTTCTTTTAAAGTCATTGCTAAGTGTAAACGGTTACGCTCACCTCCAGAAAGTGTAGAAACTTTTTTGTTTTGTTCACTTCCACCAAAGTTAAAACGACTTAAATAAGCACGAGAATTTACTTGCTTCCCTCCCATCATTACTAAATCTTGACCTTCAGAGAAATTCTCCCAAATAGATTTATCAGCATCAATGTTAGAGTGTGCCTGATCTACATAAGCAATTTTAGCAGTTTCACCTACTTTAAAACTTCCATCATCAGGAGTTTCTTCTCCCATTATCATTTTAAAGATAGTCGTTTTACCTGCACCGTTTGGTCCGATAATTCCAACAATTCCCGCTTGCGGAAGATTAAATTCTAAATTATCGTATAATAATTTATCACCAAAAGCTTTTGAAACACCACTTGCTTCAATAACATTTGTTCCTAAACGTGGACCATTAGGAATATAAATCTCTAACTTTTCATCAGTTTGTTTCTGATCTTGACTCATCAATTTATCATAATTCTTCAAACGTGCTTTTTGCTTTGTTTGACGACCTTTTGAACCTTGACGAACCCATTCTAATTCACGTTCTAATGTTTTTTGACGCTTAGAAGCTGTTTTGCTTTCTTGTGCCATTCTGTTAGATTTTTGATCTAACCAAGAAGAATAATTTCCTTTCCAAGGAATTCCTTCACCTCTGTCTAATTCTAAAATCCAACCTGCAACGTTATCTAAGAAATATCTATCATGCGTTACAGCGATTACAGTTCCTTTATATTGTGCTAAATGATGCTCTAACCAGTGTACAGATTCCGCATCCAAGTGATTGGTAGGCTCATCTAATAATAAAATTTCTGGTTCTTGTAATAATAATCTACATAAAGCAACTCTTCTTCTTTCCCCTCCTGATAAGTTTTTAATTGGAGTATCACCATCTGGAGTACGTAACGCATCCATAGCAATTTCAAGTTTAGTATCAAGTTCCCAAGCATTAGAAGCATCAATTTTATCTTGAAGCTCTGCTTGTTGTGCCATTAACTTGTCCATTTTATCAGCATCAGAATACACTTCTTCTAAGCCAAACATATCGTTGATTTTGTTGTATTCTTCTAAAATCGCAACAGTTTCAGCAACACCTTCTTTAACTATTTCAATAACCGTTTTGGTTTCGTCTAATTTTGGTTCTTGCTCTAAATAACCAACTTTATAACCTGGTGAAAAAGTTACATCACCTTGAAAATTTTTCTCTACTCCTGCTATTATTTTTAATAAAGTAGATTTACCCGATCCGTTTAAACCTAAAATACCAATTTTAGCTCCGTAGAAGAAACTTAAATAAATATCTTTTAAAACTTGTTTATTCGTACTTTGATAGGTTTTTGAAACCTTATTCATTGAAAATATAACCTTCTTATCGTCTGACATTTTTGTGCTATTTTTTTATTAATTAAACTCTTCCTTTTAAGGCGTTGAAAACCCATGCATTTGCAAAAAATCCTAAACCTACTGCTCCAAAACCATATCCTG
Source organism: Tenacibaculum salmonis (assembly GCF_041053065.1). NCBI lineage: Bacteria > Pseudomonadati > Bacteroidota > Flavobacteriia > Flavobacteriales > Flavobacteriaceae > Tenacibaculum > Tenacibaculum salmonis. The sequence goes on from NZ_JBFCVV010000001.1 coordinate 784,610, forward strand.
CTACATCATCATATCTAAAAGCCCCTAGTAATACTAGTAAAAGACCTATTAAAACCATTATAATTGTTGCCCAAGCGAGGACATTATTTTTATTCATTGCCATAATTTACTCTTTAAAAAAATATCTGCGACAAATATCGGCTTTTATTTTATTATTTCTAATTACTGATAGTTCATTTTTATCTTAAAAACATACTATAATTATTGATTTTTTATAATTTATTGTTTAAATAAGTCGTTTTTTGTAGTTAAATAGAACTATTATTATTTTCTGAAGATAAAAAAATAGGCTAAAAATATAAAAGTGTGTTTTTTTTAGATATAAACGTCATGCTGAATTTATTTCAGCATCGCATAAAGCGAAGAACTACGGCAAATCAGGATGCGAAACTGAAATAAATTCAGTTTGACGGATTCGATTTTTTAGCGATAAAAGGTTTTTAAATGAAATTTAAACAAGCTCTAATAGCATAGTAAAAATTTCTAGCCCCGATTGAAGCAATTGTTTGAGCTCTTTTTTGTTTTTTTCAAACAAAAAAAGCGAGTGCGGAAAGCGGGAAATTGCTTCTAAAAATTATTTTTATTGATTTATGTATCAAAATAATAACACAAAAAAACCTCACTAAAAGCGAGGTTTTAATTAAAAATATTTATCTACTAATTTCTACCTAATTTACGTAATGCAACCCATTGCTTCATCATTTGTTTAGCATCGGTTGCAGGATATCCAAGCACGGTTTTTCCTGCGGGAACATCAGCAATAACGCCAGATCCTGCACCTACGACTGCTCCTGAATGAATAGTTGTATGATCTTTTATAGAAGCACTTCCGCCAATAATAACGCCATCGCCTAAAGTTACTGAGCCCGCTAAACCACTACTTCCTGCCATAATACAGAATTTACCTAATACCGAATTATGCCCAATTTGAACTAAGTTATCAATTTTACAACCATCGCCTAAAATAGTTGAGCTAAATTTACCTCTATCGACACATGAATTTGCACCAATTTCAACTTGATTACCAATAACTACATTTCCGATATGTGGAATTTTTGTTAATCCTTGTGCGCTTGGTCTGTAACCAAAACCATCAGCTCCAATACTTACATTATTATGAAAAATACAATTATTTCCGATAATAGTTCTTTCTCTAATTACCGTACCCGACCAAACCGTGGTATTTTGACCGATAGTAGTATCATCAAAAATAGTAACATTTGGATATAAAATAACTCCATTTGCTAACACAACATTTTTACCAACATAAGCATTTGCTCCAATTTTAGAGCCTTCGCCTATTGTTGCAGTTTTATCGATTACAGCCGTTGGATGAATTGCTGTTTCAAAATGTGGTGCTTCAGGCTGAAAAGCTTCTAATAATGTTGCCATTGCTAAATCGGCATTTTCAACTTTTATAAACGCCTTATTTTCTTCTGGCTGAATATCTAACTTACTGCATACAATAGCTGCACTTGCGTTAGAAATATCCCATAATTTTGCAAATTTTTTATTTCCAATAAAAGTAATTTGTCCTTTTCCTGCTTTTTCTATTTGCTCTGGAGCTGTAATTTTTTCAGAACAATTACCTAGTAATTCACCTTTTAATAATGAATTAATTTCTTGTATTGTAAATGATTTCATGTTGGGATTTTCTAATTAAGTTGGCTAAAAATACTGTTTAATTCGTTACAAAAAAAAAATCCTGCATAAAGCAGGATTTTAAATATTCTAATAGTTGTTTTATTAAATTTCAGCAGCTAATCTACTTCCTTGATTAATTGCTCGTTTTGCATCAAGTTCCGAAGCAAAATCTGCTCCACCAATTACATGTGTTTTTATACCTTTTTCCTCTAAAGGAGCTATTAATTCTTTTAAAGGAAGTTGTCCTGCACAAATGATAACATTATCAACTGCTAATATTTTTTGTTCTTCACCTTGCGTATAATGCAAACCTTCGTCATCAATTTTAGTATATTGAACTTCATTTATAAATTGTACTTTTTTATTTTTTAAAGTTGCTCGATGAATCCAACCCGTAGTTTTCCCTAAATTTTCGCCAAATTTACCTTTACTTCGTTTAAACATAAAAATTTCTCTTGGCGATGGATGAACTTCCGCTGTTATTCCTTCGATTCCACTTCTAGCTTTAAGAGTTTTATCAATTCCCCATTCTTGTAACCAAGCATCAATATTTAAAGATGTGCTTTCTCCTTCGTGTGCTAAATATTCTGATACATCAAAACCAATTCCACCAGCACCAATAACTGCCACGCGTTTTCCAACAGTTTTTTTATGTTTAATTACATCGATATAATTTAATACTTTTTCGTGTTCTATTCCTTTAATTCTTGGCATTCTTGGTGTAATTCCTGTGGCAATAATTACCTCATCAAAATTACCTTTTGATAAATCATCAGCAGAAACTCTTGTATTTAACTTTACAGTTACGTTATGTAAAATTAATTGTTTATTAAAGTAACGAATAGTTTCGTAAAACTCTTCTTTTCCAGGTATTTGCTTCGCGATATTAAACTGACCTCCTGTTTCTTTATCAACATCAAAAAGTGTTACTTTGTGCCCTCTTTGAGCAGCAATTGTTGCTGCCGACAAACCTGCAGGACCTGCACCAACCACCGCTATTTTTTTCTTTTTTGATGTTTGATTATAATTGAATTCTGTTTCATGACAAGCTCTCGGATTTACCAAACAACTTGCTACTTTTTTCTGAAAAGCATGATCTAAACACGCTTGATTACAAGCAATACATGTATTTATTTCATCGTCACGTTCTTGTTGTGCTTTATTAACCCATTGCGGATCTGCTAAAAATGGACGTGCCATTGAAACCATATCTGCATGACCTTCTGCTAATACTTTTTCGGCAGTTTCGGGCATATTAATTCGATTAGAAGTAATTAAAGGAATCGATAATTCTTCTTTCATTTTTTGTGTAACCCAAGTAAATGCGGCTCTTGGTACTGATGTTGCGATGGTTGGTATGCGTGATTCGTGCCAACCGATACCTGTATTTATAATAGTTGCTCCTGCTTTTTCTATTTCTTTTCCTAATTGTACGACTTCTTCCCAAGAACTTCCTTGTTCTACCAAATCTAACATTGATAATCTATAAATGATAATAAAATTTTCACCTACAGCTTCTCTTATTTTTTGAACTAATTCTACAGCTAAACGGATTCTATTTTCATAAACTCCTCCGTAATTATCAGTTCTTTTATTGGTTCTTTTTACAATAAATTGATTTATTAAATATCCTTCAGACCCCATTATTTCAACACCATCATAACCTGCTTGTTGCGATAATTTAGCACAATTCACAAAATCTTTAACAGTTCTTCGGATTCCTGATTGTTTTAATTCAAAAGGTTTATACGGATTAATAGGTGCTTGTATTTTTGAAGGTGCTACCGTTAGTGGATGATAACCATAACGACCCGAATGTAAAATTTGCATACAGATTTTACTACCTTCTTTATGTACCCTATCTGTAATAACTTTATGTTCTCTAGCATGTTTTTTAGTGCTCATTCGTGCTGAAAATGGCGCAGTCCAACCTTGAATATTCGGAGAAATACCTCCTGTTACAATTAACCCAACTCCACCTCTAGCACGTTCGGCATAATATTCGGCTATTTTTTGAGTTCCATTTTTCTCTTCCTCTAAACCTGTATGCATAGAACCCATTAAAATACGATTCTTTAATGTTGTAAAACCTAAATCTAATGGTTCAAAAATATGTTTGTATTTCATCTATCGAATATTTAAAATGTTATGCATGCATAATAAAATGCAAGATACGATTTTTCTTAAAACAAAAACCCCAAGTATTTTATCATAAGAAAATACTTGGGGTTTTTGTTTAATATTAAAAGATAGTTAACATAAATTAATACTTAAACTAAAGCACATAAATTGTCAGCTAACTCTTTTTTTAAATCCTCTAAAAAAACATTAAGTTGTTCTTTTTTGATACCAGGAACACAAATTACATGGGCAATATCTTCTTCTGATGCTAATTGATATTTTTTACATATTTCATCCGAAGGCTTTTCTAATACAACAGTTAAAGCTTCTTTATTTCGCCATGCTTTTATACCTATATTATTTAATTCATTTTCTAAATACCCTGCTAATTCTTGTGATTCTTTTACTCTTCTAGCTAACCCCTCTTTTCCATGTTTTTGAATAAAAGACCATAAAAACAAAGGAGTTAATCCATTACGAGACCCAGTTATGGTAGTATCAAAAGTACCTACATAAGACACTGAATTTGCGATACGATCTCTATGTTTTCTCTTTGCCATTACAATTCCACAAGGAATAGGACCTCCTATAAATTTATGTCCTGATATTGCGATACTATCAACACCTTCAGAAAAATCAAATTTTGGTTTTGGCGTTACAAATGGTGCTATTGTTCCTAAAAAAGCAGCATCACAATGTATATAATAATCTTTTATAGCATATTTTTTGATAATTCTTTTAATTTCATCAAGCTTATCAACAGCTTCTGTCATGGTAGTACCAATATTCAAAAAGAAAATAGCTGGTTTATCTCTACGTAACATTAATATTTGCTCTAAATCATCATAATCCATTTCTCCATTATCCTGACTTCTAACAACAATATTCTTGATATTTAATAAATGTAAATTCTTTTTTACACTATAATGTGTTGACTCACTATAATATACTACAGCATCAGGAAAATTTTCTCTAGCCAGATATAAACCGTATAAATTACCTTCAGTTCCTCCGTTAGTAACGTATCCCCAAGTTTCTTTTAAGTTTGATGAAAGAATATCAGCAAAAAAAGCAACACACTCTTTTTCGATATCTTTTGTATCTATTGCTAAAGTAGAATCAGACTCAGGATCACCCACGTTATTAATACATAAATCTAAAAAAGGAGCAAACTCTTTATATGAAAAATCTTTTGCTAACGGGTATCCTAAAAAGGTATCTGTATTTTTACTAATCCTGTTATATATCTGTTCTATCTTATTCATCATCTATGTTTTTTTCGAATACAAAGATAAAAATCAATATAATAAAACTATTTAAAACCAAATATTAAGAATATTATACTTTTAAAAATAACTTATAAAGAAAAATATACTTTACTTTTGATTTATAGAACCTTAAACAGAAATATATACTATGCAACAACTAGATGCTATTGATTTACAATTGATAAATGAACTTCAAACAGACGCAAAACAGTCTATAAAACAACTTTCTCAGAAGGTAAATTTATCGATTACGCCAACACATGAACGCATCAAAAAAATTGAATCAAGAGGGATTATCAAAAAATATGTGGCAATTGTTGATGCTGAATTAATCAATAGAAGTTTGATTGTATATTGTCAAATAACACTATTAAAACATCAAGAATCCGATTTTAAAGAATTTGAAAAACACATCAATTCTTTGGATGAAGTTATGGATGTTTCATACATCGCTGGTGGCTATGATTTTTTACTGAAAGTAATTGTGAGAGATATTCAAGAATATGAAAATTTTATATTAAAAAAAATGTCTCAACTTAAGATTATATCCAATATTCAAAGCTCTTTTGTTATTCGACAAATAAAAAACGAGACTAAAATCACAGTAAAATAAAAGATTCTAAGTAATAATTTCATCAAAAAAACACACTATTTTAATTTTGATTTTCCAATTTTAGAGATTGAATATTACATTCTAAATAAAGAAGTAAACGATTATTCACCTCACTACTCAAAACACTGAATTACAATTACTTTAAAAAAATAACTCCTTTTAAAATATATTTTTTTTGGAGTTTTTTTTTTTACAAAACCATTAACAACTCTTTTTATATACATATTAAATAAACTACTTCTTAGTCTTTAATTATTCACTTAAAATATTATTTTATCAATTTTATTTGTAATTATCTTAATTCATACTCGTCAAAAGAATCGATCAAGATTGATTCCCAATTTATAAAACAATTAAAAAACAAAATTATGACGATTAGTAGAATGTTATTAAGTACTCTTTTAATGCTGATTTCAGTATTAAGTTTCGCTCAAGGAATTACAGTGCAAGGAATTGCAAGAGACCCAAATAATAATGCAAGACAAAATGAACCTATAACTATTTCAGCAGAATTAAGTTATTTAAATCCAATATCATCAACTAGTGTTGTAACTTATAGCGAAACAATAACTATTATTACAGATGAGTTTGGCGTATTTTCTACAGTATTAGAAGTTCCTGCTTCTATACAGAGTCTTTTAAGTGCTAATGAACATTACTTAAAAATTTCTGAAGGAACAATGATTATTTCTAACGAATTATTACGTTATGTACCTTATGCTTATTCGGCTTTTAATGGTGTTCCTTCTGGGAGTATAATGCCATATATTGGAGTAACAGCTCCAACTGGTTGGATATTATGTGATGGTAGAAATATACCTATAACAGATGAAACAGTAATACTTAGAGATTTATTAGGTGCAACTGTTACTCCTGACTTAAAAGGTATGTTTTTAAGAGGTACAGGAAGAAGTCCTGTAAATAATGAAAATGGACCAGCTTTAAAGGGTACACAAAATGACAACTTTCAAAGTCATGCACATAACTCAGGAACTTTAAAAACAAATAATACAGGAGCTCATAATCATAACAATGGTGAATATAATAGCCTTCTAAGAGTTAATGGATCTCGTACTTACTCTGGAGGTACAGATAATTCTAGTACAGAACCTGATTTACTAAGTAGTAGAGAATTAAGAGATAACGGAAACCATAGTCATACTATTTCAGGAACAACAACATCTGTTGGAAGTAATGAAACTCGTCCTGTAAATTTTGGTGTAAACTACATTATTAAACTTTAAACAACAACTATGTATATAAAAAAAATAGGACTACTATTCCTTTTTGGTATAGTTTGTTCTTTAAATAGTTTTTCTCAGCAAGAATTGATACGGGCTACTTCCCAGTCAATTTCTTCTCAAGATGGAGCAGGAAACAAATGGACTCTACAAGTAGGATCTCCTTATTTAGGAACAAATTCGACAATTAATAAAAGAATAACAACCCCTTTAGATATAAGGTTTCCATGGGGGGTACAATTTGTACACGAAACATTTTCTCATGCGTCTTTTGATGTTTCAAAAGGTTATTTCCCAGATAAAATAGCTATAAATTGGACTGTAAAAAACAACTTAGAAGATATCGAATATATTGTTGTTTACAGAAGAGAATTAACTAATGTTCAACAAAATTATGTTAAAATAGCAACTTTACCTGCCATAACGACAAATTATGAAGATAAATATGTGCAAGGTGGAACGCTTTATGAATATAGAATTGATGCCGTAGGTCTTCCTGGATTTAGTGGTACTGGTACAGAATTAAGAGACTATATTACAGGAATCGGTTATAGAAACCCAACAGCTATTATTACAGGAAACATTAACTTTGAAGGAGGAAACCCTGTACAAACAGTAATTATTGAGGCAGAACCTAGCAATGGAGATGAAAACACTAAACGATCTGGTATTAATATACCTAAAGAAACTGGTCTTGACATTAACTTTGTTAATAAGCCAATTACAGATAAATATACCTTTCAAACATGGTTAAAACCTAGTGGTGGAACTTTTGATACTTCAGAATATATTGATTTATTTGTATTACAAAATGCGTCTTATTTAGACACACATAAAACGCAAATAAAAGTAAACTTAGAAGATGCAACACCTTATATTGAATTTAATATACAAGGAGCTATTTATAGATTACATAATTATATACCTGCTGGTAGAATTAATGCAAAAGGAGATGAAACATTGCTTCCTATAGCTAATTTTTTAACAGATTTTACGCATGTTACTGTAATCGTAGAAGAAAATACGATTCCTAGATTATTGATTAATGGTACTGAAATTCAACAAGAAGATGTTGAATCATTTAACACTGAATTAAGAAAGGTTACTCCTGATTTTCAAGGACCTGATTATAGTGTTACAATTCCTACTCAAACAACAAGCTTACTTTCTGCTACTGGAACTGTTGAAGAATACAATCATTTTATTGTAGGATCAATAGGTTCTAAATCAATCTATTTAGATGAATTAAGAATCTGGAAATCAACTTTAACAGAAGCTAGAGTTCATGATGATTTTCACAGATATATTAGTGGTGATGATGCTGATTTAATTTCTTATTTTAGATTTGATGAAGGTGTTGGTAGATATGCTTATGATTTATCTCATGAAGGTTTTGAATACAATAAAAACAGGGCTTTTTTAGATGGAGAATTAGCACAAGACATTCCTCATTGGACAAGCGCTGTAAATGATTTACCTAGAAAAAATCAATTAGGTTTCTTAGGTATTACTGATAAAAATGGTAGTTATATTATTTCTGCTATTCCTTATAAGGGAACAGGAGAATCTTATAATATATCGCCAAGACTTGGAGTACATCAATTTGAACCAAATCAACAAATTATATATTTAGGAGAAGATACGCCTGTTGTTAATCAAGTTAATTTTACGGATGTCTCTTCATTTATCTATAGAGGAAAAATTTTATACGATACCAAAGGTGTTTTTAAATCTTTTGTTGAATTAAATAGCCCAGATCCTGCAAATCCTAGTTTTCAAGGATTAACAGACGGAGATCAATATGTTAGTAATTCTAGCCCAGGTCTTTTAGATGAAGGTTATAATTATTATACAAGAGGTCCTCAAAAGTTTTCAAAAGGAGAATATTGGTATAATAATGCGGGTACAACCGATGATGTTAGTGATGATTACTTAGAAAGATATGCAAGAATTGCTTCTGAAGGAGTTAATATTTTAATCGATAATCAAATCGTTTTAGACGAAAACAATACTCCTGTAGTAAGTGATAGTGAAGGTAATTTTGAAATAAGTGTTCCTATTGGAAATCATTATATTTCTGTTGCAAAAACAGGTCATACATTTGAATATAACGGAAGATTTCCTGCAAGCACATCCCAAACATCTGAATTTTTTGAAGATGCTCAGGAACAAGTAATTTTTGTAGATAAAACAAGAGTTGATATTGTAGGTCGAGTTGTTGGTGGTACTGTTGAAGCAGCTAAAACAATTGGTTTTGGTGATCAAGGATCATACGCTATAAATTATGAAGATGAAAACAATATTCAACAACAAGAAATTGTTAGTTCTGTAAATAATATTGGTACTGCTAATTTAACATTAAGCTATGCGCCTCCAGGTGCTTCTGCTACAGGAAATACACAGTTTTCTTTTTCAACAAATGCAGAAACAGGAGAATATCGAGTTAAAGCTTTACCTTTAATGTATACGATTAATTCAATTGGAGGTTTAACAATACCTACAAATTCGGACATATCAATATTAGAAGCCAATGAATCATTAGATTTTTCTTCTAATATAACAATTACCGAAACACCAACTTATACAAGTGCTAATGGTGAAGAAGTAACAGGAGAACCTTATCATTTTGAAAAAAGTTTTGTATATAGAGCTACGCCTGTATTAAGCGCTTTATCTCAAGTAGGTGAAGACATGTTAGATTTGCCTGATGGAACATCTGTAAAAACAGCAGGAACAGGCTATTTATTTTACAATCAATTTGGTTATTATACCATTGAATTGAGTAGATATGAGCCTTATTTTAATTATGACACAAATCCTAATGGTACTGAAATTCAAGTACCTATAAAAGATGGAGAGTTAATAATTACAAATAATCTTGCTTTACAAGGTTCTGAAGAAATCATTATTAATGAAGATGATGAAAGTTTAGTTAGTTATAAATTTAGAGGAGGTTTACCTTCTACAGTAGCTCCTTATACTAAATCATTAAATATGTTTTACAGAATTAATTCTATAGATTATCCTGTACAAAATTATACCAATAAAGCAATTTTACTTGGTGGAGAATCAGATGGAAGTCAAACATTTGTAACAGAAGCTCCAGATGTTCCAGATCTTATTTTAAGAGATCCTCCTGGATCACAAAGTTCTGCAACCATAGCAAGCGGTGAAAGTGTTAGTTTTACCACAACCAATACAATTGCAACCAATACGAATGTCAGTAATGAAACTAAACTTTTATTAGGAATTCGTTTTGCTGCTGGTGGTGGGTTACTTGGTCCTGTTGTTGATACAGAAACAAATAATGATTTTATTGCTGGAATAGGTCTTTCCGTGGCTTCTAATGATGCTACAAGCCTTACTAAAACATATACTTTTAGTCAAGAAATTTCAACAAGTGATGACCCTAGTGATGTGGGTTCTAAAGCCGATTTATACATAGGTCAATCTAAAAATTATTTTTATGGATCTTTTAATAATGTAGGTACCTCAGCAATTGAAGATGCAGCTACTTTAAAATTAACAAACGATGATGGCGTAGAAATTCTTATCAATAAAAAGAAAGCATTGTACTTTACAGAAGAGCCTTCTAATACCTTTTTTGTATATAGCCAAGCTTATATCGTTGATAAATTAATTCCTTCACTTCAAGTGTTTGTTACACAAATTCAACAAGGATTATTAGTTGGTGGAGAAGCGGGTGTTTTATCTGAAGATCAATATATAAGTCAAATTAACCAATGGAAATCGGTTATTCGTGAAAATGAAAAGACAAAGTATGATGCTAAAAATAACCGAGATCAATTAAAAGAGGACACTGAATCATATGTTCAGAATGAAATAAATCAAATAGAAACTGCTTTACTTAGCGGTAGTGATCCTTCTTCTCAAGCTATTTTAAATATTCGTCTTCAAGACTCTCAATCATTATTAAAATTAATTAATTCTAATTTTGAAGAAAACATTTCTTTTGATTCTAGTGCAGGAGCGATTACAAGATCTATTGAAACTTCTTTAGTTAGAAACAAAACAAATTCTATTGAAGTAGATATTGAAGAATCTTTGGCTATTACATTTGGTTTTACGTTTAATAAATTTGGTTTTTTAAATACAACCTCAACAAAGTTTAATCAAACATTAGGAACCGAACTTTCTGAAGAAACAGAAACTACTACTAATATTAGTTATACACTTCAAGATGGTGATGCTAATAACTTGTTTAGTGTAGATGTTGTAAATTCTTTTGACGGAAATGGTCCTGTATTTAGTTTGATTGGAGGAGTTTCTTCTTGTCCTTATGAAGGTGCTGAGAAGAGTTTATTTTATAATAAAGCTTCTTATATTACACCTGATTATGAAAATCCTGATTATGTGGTTGAAAACATCGACTTACTAAACGAAGCATCACGTGAAGAATTAGGATACGCTACACAGCAATTAGAAAAACCAGAAATTACGGTTGAAATTGCCAATGTAAGTAATGTTCCAGAAAGCGAAACTGCACAATTTCAATTAACATTATTAAATTTAAGTGCTTCTGAAACTACTACAAGCTTTGTTTTACAAGTTAATCCTGCTTCAAACCCAAATAATGCGGTCATTAATGTAGACCCTCAAGGGTTAGTTTTTAACGATATTCCTTATAATCAACCTATTGATTATTTACTTACTTTAAATAAATCAGCAGGAGATGTTTATGAATATGAAGACATTATTGTTGAATTTAAAAGTATTTGTGATGGTAGCATTGTTAGTAGCGTTAGTCTTTCTGCTTTTTTCACACCTTCTTGTTCAAGCGTGGCTATAAGTTCACCTGTTAATAATTGGGTTTTTAATATTGATCAAGCATTTAACAATGATAACACATCAAATAGCCTTCCTATTAAATTAGTTGATTATAATATAAACTACGAAAGCTTTGAGAAAATCGACTTACAATATCGATTAATTTCATCTCCAAGTTGGACAAATTTACATACTTACTATACATCTCAAGAATTTTTAGATGCCTCAGGAAGTACTAGTAATGTTTCAGTAATCGATACTCCTGAAATTAATTATAACTGGGATATTGTAGGAACAAACATCAATAATGGTAATTATGAAGTTAGAGCAATTTCTAAGTGTATGAACGGAACCGAATATATTTCGGATGTAATTACTGGTAGAATTGATTTAGATGCACCTGTTGTTTTTGGAACACCAACACCAACCGATGGTATTCTTAGTTATGGTGAAGATATTGTAGTTCGTTTTAACCAACCAATTTTTTACAATCAAGCGGTTAGTTTAATCCAAATTACAGGACAAACAAATCAGCAAGAAATCAACCATGATGTTTCTGTTAACTTTAATGGAGCTAACAATACGGTAAACATTGATAATCCATTATTTCAAACAGGAGATTTTACTTTAGAATTTTGGATAAATAATGCTACTACAGCAGCCAATGCAACTATTTTAAGTCAAGAAAATGGCGTAAATATAGGATTAGAAAATGGTCAAATAAGTTTTGAATTTGCAGGAAGTACTGTTTCAGGAGGTATTATTGAAGATAATTTATTCCATCATTATGCTTTTGTTTATAATTCAGATGAAGGAAGTATTTCAATTCATGAAGACAGTAGTAATATCGCTGTTTTAGGAGTAGCTCAAAACATTCAATATTCATATAGTAATCCCATAATTATTGGAGGGAATACTTTTGTAGGAAACATGCATGATTTAAGAATTTGGTCTAAATCATTAAGTTTAAGCAGTGTTGCTTCAAACTTAAATACCAAATACTTAGGAAATGAGCGTAATTTAATAGGTTTATGGCCTATGGATGAAGGGAATGGTACAATTGCCAATGATGTTGCACGTTTCAAACATGCCGTTGTGAATACCAATTGGGATATTAAACCAAGTGGAACTTCTTATAAATTTGAAAACAACCAATATTTAGCTTGTGACGATGTTAGTCTTGTTCAAATTAATGATCAAATGGATCTTACATTAAGCTTTTGGGTTAAAACAGATCAAAATCAAGAAGCGACATTAATTTCTAACGGACGAGGTGATGACCAAGATGTTGCATCATCAAACGGAACTAGAAACAAGTGGGCAATTAACCTTACTACCGATGGTAACTTAGATTTAATAAACGAAAACAATTCGTACGATTTAACAACCACAAGTATTACCGATGGTGATTGGCATCATGTTGCTGTTTTATTAAACAGACAAGGTAGTTTAAGAACTTATATCGATTCAGATCTTGTAAGTACCAATAACTCTGAAAATATTTCTGCTTTTTATGGAGATAAAATATGGTTAGGAGCTAGAGGTCATAAAGATTTAGCAGGTATTGAAACTACTGACAACCATTTTACAGGGTATTTATCAGAAGTTAGATTATGGAATACTTTAAGAGATACTAAACAAGTTGATAGAGATCGCTTTTTTGAAATCGATTATAATACACCTGGTTTATATTTCTACATGAAAATGAACGAACCTGGTGCATTGGCAAATCCATTGCCTAGTTATTATCATATTGATGTAAATGCGCAGGTATTTAGTTCAAATGCGATTATTAATGCTGGTACTTCTAATTATTCAGAAGATGCACCACCTATTAAACCTACTCGAGATTTAACAAATTTTATTGTAGATTATGTAATTAACGGTGATGAATTGATTATAAAACCCAATGTAACGCATCCTTCTGTTATAGAAAATCAAGTATTAGATATTACGGTTAATAGAATGTTTGATGACGTTAATAACGTGCAACAATCACCCGTAACTTGGACAGCTTATATTGATAAAAATCAATTAAACTGGTCAATTGATGGTCAATCTGAAATTGTTGAAAAAAATATCCCTTTCAATCAAGGTGGTACTTTTGAAATCGAAGTTAGAAATAATGGCGGTACAGAAACACAATTTAACATCAGTAATATTCCTAGTTGGTTATCATTAACAGCTTCTTCAGGAACGATTGCACCTGCAAGTGTTATCACCATTACTGGAACTACAGAACCTGAATTATCTGTTGGAAATTATCAGCACGATATGTATTTAAACAGTGATTACGGTTATGATGAAAAAATTCAATTAAACTTGAATGTAAACTCTGTAGGGCCTCAATGGGAAGTAAATCCTGCTGATTTTGATTATAGCCTTAATATTGTAGGTAAAATTAATATCGATGGAGTATTTGCTGAAAATAATACTGATACTGTTGCTGCATTTGTAAATGGAGAACTTCGAGGTGTATCTTCTTTATTTTATGATGAAGATTACGATGAATACTTTATTTTTCTTACTGTATATTCTAATGTATCAAGTGGTGAAGAGATTAGTTTTAAAGTTTGGGATGCATCAGCAGATGCTACTTATCCTGTTACTATTGATAATCAATTGACAACTTCATTTGTTGATAACCAAATTTCTGGAACTAAACAAGCGCCCCGAATTTTTGAAAATTCAGAAGAATTATATCAATCTATAAATTTAAACAGCGGTTGGACTTGGATGTCATTTTTTGTAAATGATGCTAATTTATCAGATATAAATACATTAACTGCCGATTTAAATTTAGCAACTTCAGACAGAATTTTAAGTAATTCGCCGTCATTATTAGAAACCTACCAACAATACAGCGACCCTAGTTTAAGTGATTGGTCAGGATCTATAAGTAGCACTGCTCAAGGACTGAATACAAATCAGATGTATAAAGTGTATACAAATAACACAAATACATTAAATACCTCAGGAATTAAGGTTGATTTAAACACTTGGTCATTTCCAATACAAGAAAACTGGAACTGGTTACCGTATGTTATTTCTAAAAACGTATCTTTAAATGAAGCATTGGCTAATTTTAAGGCAACGGACGGAGATGTTATTAAATCGCAAAATCAATTTGCTATTTATGATGCATTAAATAACAAATGGTCTGGTAACTTAAATTATCTTGAACAAGGAAAAGGATATATGCTTAAATCATCAACAAGCCAAACCTTTACTTACCCTTCTTATTTAGATGAAACTTTAAGTAAAAGCAGTATTGTTAATAGCGCAAAGAGAAGTAGTTCAATAGTTAAAACTACTACTTTTAATAAATATGCCTCAAACATGAATGCTATTGTAAAGATTCCTACTGATTTTAGTATGCTTAAAATTTACAATTCAAACGGAGAAATTCGAGGTGAATCTAAGGCAATTAATATCGATGGAGAAGACTTACATTTTATTACTATTTTTTCTGATACATCTGAAAAACTTACTTTTTATATTCAAAAAAGTGATGGTTCTAAAGAAGAAATTACTTCTGAATCGATACAGTTTAAAAGTGATGCTGTGTTAGGTACTATTATTGATCCAATAGTAATTGGAACTTTAGATGAGGAAATAATAATTTTCCCAAATACTTTTGATGAAGAAATCAAAATAAATTTCAAAAAACAACAAACAAATGTTGCTATTAAAATTTATTCAACGATAGGTCAGCTTTCTTATCAAAAGAACTATAAAATGGATCAAAATAACAAACTTTTAATTCTTAATGATTTTAATTTATCAAGCGGAAATTATATTATAAAGGTTGTTACAGATTCTAATACTGTAATTAAACATCTAATAAAAAAATAGATAATGAGAAATTTAATAATTATTTGCAGTTTTTTCTTTATCAATTCGTTAATCGCTCAAACTCCTAACTGGAGTTTGAACGAAAACGAATTTGAGCATACAATGTCATTGGTTTCATTTATCAATATTGATGGAACACGTTTATCAAGCGAAAACGACAAAGTTGGTGTTTTTGTAAATGATGAATGTAGAGGTGTTACTAATTTAATTTATGTCGCTTCTCAAAACAAGTATTATGCTTATTTAACGATATTTTCAAATATCGATGGAGAAGAACTTAATTTTAAAGTTTACAATGCCACAGAAGATACCGTTATCGATATTGATAGACCATTAGAATTCGAAATTTTAGCACATTACGGAAACTTACAACAAGCCTATAGTATCGCTCAACCTTCATTATCAACTCAAGTAATGCTAAACAATGTTACTTTTGAAAACAGTGCTGCTTTAAGTTATACTGATACCGATAATAATGTAATTATTGAAATAAAAAACACAGAAGATATCACTTCTCTTACACCTCTTTTTGATGTAAGTTTGGGTACAACTGTTTTTTTTAATGGTAATTTAGTAACTTCAACTAGTGTAATCGATTTTACAAATACTGTTGAATTTATGATTTTTTCTGAAGATCAATCTGAAACAAAAACAATACGTATTCAAGTAACGAAAATTGAAGTTAAAGAACCTCGATTTTTCAGAAAACACGAAGTTTGTGATTTTAAAGGAGTAATAAAAGTTGAATACGCAATACCTGCTACATCTGTTTTACTAAAACAAAACGGAAATCTTTTATATACTTCTAGCATCAGCCAAGGTAAAAGCGTTTTTGAAGGTTTAGATTCGGGAGTTTACCAAGTTGAAGTAGACGGAATTATTAAAACCATAATAATTAACTAAACTAAATATAAAAAATGAAAAAATTAAAAATGATATGTTGTTTAGTACTATTTTTAACTTTAATTTTTGGTTGTAGTCGCCAAGAAAGTTATCAGTGCACTAAAGTTCAAGGAGATTTTGAAGAGGTTTTTTAATTAAAAAACTTTTAAGGATTAAAATAAAAAACTCAGGATTATATACAATCCTGAGTTTTTGCATTTAAAAAAGTTATAAATAATTAATATAAAAAGCCCATTTTTCCTTGCTGATAATCACGCATTGCTTCCATAATTTCGGTTTGTGTATTCATTACATAAGGTCCGTATTGGGCTACTTTCTCTTTAATAGGTTCACCTGATAACACCAATAATGTACTTTCTTTTTTAGCATCAATTTTAATAAAATCACCATCATTATTAAAAGTAACCATTTGAGTTGCTCCTTTTTTTAATGTTGCAATATTATTTATTAAAACTTCACCGTCTAATAAATAAACCAATGATTGATGTGTTTCAGGAATATCAATATCCATAATACCTTCCTTTTTGGCTTTTACAGTAAAAACATTTACAGAAGTTTGTGTGGTTATCAATCCGAATTTATCGGCTTGACTTCCTGCAACAACATTTAATTGAATGGTTTTATCAGTATTTAAAACAACAGGAATACGTTCACTTTTTATATGCTGATAATTAGCGGGCATCATTTTTTTTGATGCGGGTAAATTTAGCCACAATTGAATTCCTTCTAGCTCGCCTCCTTTTTTAACAAATTCTTTTGATGGTGCTTCGGCATGAACAACTCCTCTACCTGCGGTTGTCCATTGTACGTCACCTGCTTTTACTAACATTTCGTTTCCTAAAGAATCTCTATGTAATTGTTCGCCTTTAAACAACAAAGTTATCGGCTCAAAACCACGATGTGGATGAGCTCCTAAATCAAACGGATTATTAAACTCGCTAATTGCGTAAGGTCCGTAATGATGTAATAATAAAAACGGATCTACATTTTCGATACCTTGTATTGGTAAAGGCTGCCTTAATTGGATATCGCCCATATTTACTAACGGACTCCCTACTTTATCCTGTATTGATTTTATTTTTTTCATTGATATATTATTTAATCAAAATATTTTCCATGGAAAATATTTTTGTAAATTTTTTTATTCTAAAATGATACTTAATAAGTTAAATAGTTATCTAATTTTATCTAATAAATCACTTAATTGAGTAGCTTCTTCTTCTGTTAAATTATCTAAAAAACCTAACTTTTTTGAAGTATCAATAGTTGTTAATAATGCTAAACCTTGCTTAGTTATATTAATATAAACAACTCTTCTATCATGTTCACAACGAATACGTTCTATAAATTTTTTATCACATAATTTATCCATTAAACGAGTTGCATTCGGAGCTCGTTCAATCATTCTATCTTTAATAACTTGTACTTTTATCGGTTTACCTGCACCTCTTAAAATTCGTAAAATATTAAATTGCTGTGGCGATATTCCGTAAGGCTTAAAAAAATCATTTTCATTACTACTCAACCAGCTTGCCGTGTATTTTATGTTGATAAGTGCCTTTATTTTATTATTTGGAAATTTAGATTTTATATCTTTAGAAATATCTCCCATATGAACCCAATTATTTTTTATATGATAGCAAAATTACAAAAAACACATTTATACTCCAAGGAATATAAAATCAATAAAAATATTGTAATTACAACGATTTTTTAAACTTAATTACTAATTCTTTTAACTGTGTATTTAAGGCATCATCAATAATAGTTCCTTCTTTAAAATTATCATAAAAACTTGGCAAAGAAAAATCTGCTATAATATTTCCACCCATATGAGGAAATCCATTTTTAGCTATTGATAAAACACTTGCTCCACCTCTACCTCCTGGAGATGCTGCCATTAATAACATCGGAATATTATTCCATACTTTTTGATTAATACGAGACATCCAATCAAACATATTTTTAAATGCTACCGAAAAATTTACGTTATGTTCTGCTAACGATAAAATAATTCCATCAGCACTTTGAACTATATCAAAGAATTTTTGAGCATTCTCTGGAATTCCGTTTTCAGTTTCAGTATCTATACCATAAACAGGAATTGGAAAATCATTTAAATCTAAAACGGTGGTTATTGAATTATCAATTAAATTTGTTGCATAAGTTGCTAATTCTTTATTGATTGATTTTTGACTATTACTTCCTGCAAAAGCGATTATTTTTTTCATATTAATTAGATTTTTATTTTATTGAATATTACTTACTATTTCGGTTGTTCCTTTTACCATTTGAGCAACAGGACATGTTCCTGCAACTTCTAATAATATTTCTTTTTGAGCTTTGGTTATCTCTTTTTCAAAAGATATTTCTTCTATTAATGATGTTTTTATTCCTTCGGATGTTAACCTTATTTGCTGTGTAACGTTAACTGTTATTTCACCAACATCCCAGTTTTTATTTTCGGCGTAGGTTCTTAAAGTTATGGAAACGCAACCACCAATTGCGGTTAATAAATATTCCACAGGCGTTGGTCCATTATTATCTCCTCCTTTTTCAACAGGCTGATCTGTAATTACAAAATGATTTCTCATTTTTGCTTCCGCTACATAATTACGATTACTTAATATTACTTTTGATGATGCTTTACCTGCCATTATTACTTTATATTTTTTTACTATAAATATAAGAAACCACCAATAAAATCAGAGCAATTAATGCCCCCATTTGCTCACCATCTCCAATCATAACGTGTGCAAAAAAAGCAAGTATAAAAGCAAAGAAAAAACCTGCATATACCCATTCTTTAATTGTTTTATTTGCTACAAACCAAATAGTAATAACACCTAATAATTTTGCAACCGCATACGGATAAATAATATAAGTAGGATAACCAAAATTAGTAAACATTTCAGCTACTTCTTGATGATTAAAAAAATACATTCCTGCTGAAAACAATACTAATAATGATAATAAACCAGTAGCTATATAATAAATTATGTATTCTTTTTTCATTTTTATTCGTTTTAAGTTCGATACAAATATACAATAAAAATATTTAATACCCACGGAATATAAACTCATGGGAATTAATTAGTTTTTTTAACAAAATCAACCATAAATTTAAAGGCTTTTTCTTACTTTAGCAATTGCAAATAAATAACGTACCTATGGATATTAACTTCAATAAAAATGAAGATTACAATAAACTTTTAGTAGCTGATTTACGTAAACGTTTTGCCAAAGTTAAATTAGGCGGAGGACAAAAACGTATTGATAAACAACATGAAAAAGGAAAATTATCAGCTCGTGAACGTATCGATTATCTTTTAGATGATAAAACAAAATCTATAGAAATTGGAGCTTTTGCAGGCGATAAAATGTATCAAGAACACGGAGGATGCCCGTCTGGTGGAGTTGTTGTAAAAATGGGATACGTTAGCGGAAAACAATGTATTGTTGTTGCCAACGATGCTACTGTAAAAGCTGGTGCTTGGTTTCCTATTACAGGAAAAAAGAATTTAAGAGCACAAGAAATATCCATAGAAAATAAATTACCTATTATTTATTTGGTAGATTCTGCGGGAGTATATCTTCCTTTACAGGATGAAATTTTTCCTGATAAAGAACACTTCGGACGTATTTTCAGAAATAATGCGATGATGAGCAGTATGGGAATCACACAAATTTCTGCAATTATGGGAAGTTGTGTTGCAGGTGGCGCTTATTTGCCAATTATGAGTGATGAAGCTTTAATTGTTGATAAAACAGCCAGTATTTTTTTAGCTGGAAGTTATTTAGTTAAAGCTGCAATTGGTGAAAGTATTGATAATGAAACTTTAGGTGGAGCAAGCACACATTGTGAAATATCAGGTGTTACCGATTATAAATCTAAAGATGATAAAGATGCTTTAGACACTATTAAAAAATTAATGGATAAAATTGGAGATTCTGATAAAGCTGGCTTCAATAGAAAAAAAGCACTTCCTCCAAAAGAAAACGAAGATGATATTTTCGGGATTCTTCCAAAAGAAAGAAATGCACAATATGATATGTTAGAAATTATCAAACGTTTGGTTGATAATTCTGAATTTGATCAATATAAAGAAGGCTACGGAAAAACAATTTTAACAGGCTACGCACGCATGGACGGTTGGGCTGTTGGTATTGTTGCTAATCAACGAAAATTAGTGAAAACAGCCAAAGGCGAAATGCAATTTGGTGGTGTAATTTATAATGATTCTGCTGATAAAGCAACCCGTTTTATTGCTAATTGTAATCAGAAAAAAATTCCTTTAGTTTTTTTACAAGATGTTACTGGTTTTATGGTTGGTTCAAAATCGGAACACGGTGGAATTATAAAAGATGGCGCAAAAATGGTGAATGCGGTAAGTAATTCTGTCGTTCCAAAATTTACGATTATTATTGGTAATTCGTACGGAGCAGGAAATTACGCCATGTGTGGAAAAGCCTACGACCCTCGATTAATTGCTGCTTGGCCAAGTGCCGAACTTGCAGTTATGAGTGGAAATTCTGCTGCAAAAGTTTTATTACAGATAGAAAAAGCTTCGTTAAAAAAACGTGGTGAAGAAATTACTCCAGAAAAAGAAGCCGAATTATTCGACAAAATAAAATCACGTTACGATGACCAAGTTTCACCATATTATGCTGCTGCAAGAATTTGGACAGATGGAGTTATTAATCCGTTAGATACCAGAACTTGGATTTCTATGGGAATTGAAGCTGCAAACAATGCTCCTATTGAAAAGAAATTTAACTTAGGAATTATTCAAGTATAATCTATAAAAAACAAGCATCATTAGTTATGAAAAAAAAGATTTTAGGAATTTTGATAATCGCTTTTGTAGGTTTTTTAGCATATCAAGCATACATTTTTACACTTGCTAATCAAGATAATATCAAACCTATTTATTTGATACCTAGTGATGCTGTTTTTATTTTAGATACAGAACGACCTATTGATACTTGGGATGAAATTAGTGCAAGTAATATCTGGAAACATCTACAAAAAAATAGTTATTTTAAAGACATCAGTAAAAGTTTAAATACTTTAGACAACGTTATTAAAGAACAAAAAAGTATTCTTGATTTTATTGGTGAACGAGATGTATTAATTTCGGCACATATTTACAAACCTAAAAAATATGATTTTTTATATGTAATTGACTTAGAAAAATTATCGAAACTTAATTTCTTAAAAAGTAGTATTGCTAATTTAGCTGGCGAAGGTTTTAAAATTACCAACAGAGTTTATCAAAATCAAGAAATAACAGAACTTTACGATAAAACAAAAAGAGAAACCCTACATATTGCATTTATCAAAAATCAATTAATTGCTTCTTATACACATGTTTTAGTTGAAAATTCTATAAATCAATATCAAAAACCTGTTATTGGTAGAGATGTTAATTTTGTTGAAATTACCAAAGAAACTCCTGAAGATGGGTTTTTTAAATTATTTTTTCAATATAAATATTTAGATAAATATCTTTCTTGTTTTACTGATAAAACCAATACAAAAGTTATTGAAAACATTCAAAATTCACTTTATTATTCAGGTTTTGATGTTTCTTTAATTGAAGGAACTATTATTCAAGCAGATGGATATACGAACGTAAAAGAAAATTCTGAAAGCTATTTAACAGCCATTCAAAAATCAGGAAAAGGAAAAAGAACTATTGCTAGTATCGCTCCAAAAAACACGGCACTTTATCTTAGTTTTGCTTTTGATAGCTTTGATACTTTTCATGAAAATTTTGAAACTCTAAAAAAAGTAAACCCTCAAGAATTTGAAGTTTACACCAAACAAATTAAAGAAATTGAAAGCAAATTAGATATAGATATCAAAGAAAATGTATATAGTTGGATTGGAAATGAAGTCGCTTTAATTCATTTTAACTCTTCATTATCTAAAAATAAAAAAGATGTTGCTGCTATTTTTAAAACTTCAGATATTAAAAAAGCTACTAAAAACTTGAATTTTATCTTATCAAAAATAAAAGAAAAAACACCCTTACAATTTAAACAAATTAACTATAAAAATCATACAATTAATTTTTTAGACTTAAACGGATTCTTTAAAATGATAGTTGGTAATATGTTTAAAAATATGGAAAAACCTTATTTTACTATTATTAATGATTATGTAATATTTAGTGCTAGTCCTAATACTTTAAAGGAAATTATTAATAATAATATTAGTAATTACACCTTAGCTTCATCAAAAGAATTTGAAGAATTTAATTATTTATTTGATAAAAAATCTACTATTTTCACTTATATAAATACGCCTTATATTTTTAACGAAATAGTAAGTTTAACTGACAGAAAAACACAGTTTCAAATCAAAAAAAACAAAGAATATATTATTTGTTTTAATCAATTTGGTATGCAATTAACTTCTGAAGGAAATATTTTTAAAAGTACCATTACAACTACTTTTAATAATCCGAAATTAGTACTAGAAAAAATAGCTTTAGATAAAAAATTAAAAAAAGAATTAAACCTAAAGTTAATCACTAAAAAAAATACAAGTACAACAAATAGTATAGAAAGTATTTTTGATTTCAAAGAAATTCACCCGTCTGATTTAAGTGCATCTAGTTATAAAGAATATTACGATAATGGTAAGTTAAAGTTTGAAGTATCTTTAGATGATGGCTTGTTAGATGGTAGGTATAAAATGTATTATCCGAATGGAAATTTAAAGCTGAAAGGAAAATATAAAAACGGAAAAAAATCAGGTACTTGGCGAGCTTATGATGAAAAGGAAAACAACTTAATTGCCAAAAAAAGATTTTAATTGTAAATAATTAACGCAATAGTTACATTTGCGGAAGCATAAATAAAATAAAATAAAATGGGAAGAGCATTCGAACTAAGAAAAGGTCGTAAAATGAAGCGTTGGTCTGCAATGGCTAAAACATTTACCAGAATTGGTAAAGATATTGTAATGGCTATTAAAGATGGTGGTCCAAACCCAGATACAAACTCACGTTTAAGAGCTGTAATGCAAAATGCAAAGGCAGCAAATATGCCTAAAGAAAATGTAGAACGTGCAATTAAAAAAGCTGCCGATAAAGATACAAGTAACTATAAAGAAGCTTTATTTGAAGGATATGCACCACACGGAGTTGCTATTGTAGTAGAAACAGCAACCGACAATAATAATAGAACTGTAGCAAATGTACGTGCTATTTTTAATAAAGGTAATGGTAACTTAGGTACTTCTGGTTCTGTTATTTTTATGTTTGACCGTGTTTGTAATTTTACAGTAAAAAAAGAAGATATTACTGTTGATTTAGAAGAGTTAGAATTAGAACTTATTGACTTTGAAGTTGAAGAAGTTTTTAATGATGACGAAGGAATTATTATCTATGCTCCGTTTGAGCAATTCGGTGCTATTCAGTCTTATTTTGAAGAAAATAATGTAGAAATTATATCATCAGGTTTTGAAAGAATACCTGCTTCAACAACTAAACTTTCTGAAGAACAACAAGCAGATGTTGAAAAACTTTTAGAAAAATTAGAAGAAGATGATGACGTTCAAAATGTCTATCATAGTATGATTATGTAATAGCCTGAAAGCATTATAAATACACGACAAACCTACTATTTAATGAGAGGTTTTATTTTTCATATTTGTTCGTATTTATATATTTTTACTTAAATACGAACAAATAGTGAACAAATGAATTTCAATCTAATTTTAATTACATTTGAAATGAAAATATTTATTTTTATAACTTTTATATTTTGGTCACTTATACTGAAAGCTCAGGAAGGTAAAAAACATCTTGAAAATACTACTTTTATATCAAAAGTTGGTTCAATGTGTGAAGAAACAAATATACCTAGTCCTTGTGCTGGTAAAGAAATTTATTTAATACTCACTTTCTTTAAAGAAAAAGTAGCAGTTTCTGAAAAATATATTTCTACATGTGATGAAATAGAAATTGTTAAAATAGGAAATTTTAAATGGAATTTATCAGAAAAAAATGAAGTCAATATTAATTATAATACTGATACTATTATTCAAAACTCCGAATTTAATTTCTCCATTTATATGAACGATTTTAAATTTAAATTAATTGGTAATCAATTAATCGGAGAAATGAAAAAGTATAATAAAATGACTAAATATTTTTTCAAATAAAGAAATTATACTAAAATCAAATCCAATGTTTTTTTTCGTTGGATTTTTTTTGTTTCCGTTTCAATAAATTTATCAATAAAATAAATTTCTTTTGGAACTTCAAACTTAGCAAGTGTTTTTAAGTTTTTAATGGCTAATTTTAAGATTTCTTCTTCTTCGGATGAAATACTATTTTCAATAATTAAAACAAGTTTTTCTCCTAAAAAATTATCATTTATTCCAATTACAAAAAAACGGGTATTTATTATTTTTGATAATTTCTCTTCTATTTTCTCTGGATGCAATTTAATTCCTCCCGAATTTATTACGTTATCAAAACGACCTAACCATTCAAATTCTTTGTTAGAAACTAACTGAACAACATCATTAGTTATTATTTTTTCTTCGGATACTTTTGGAGCTTCAATAACTAAACATTTTCTATCATCAACAGTTATTTTTACGTTTGATAAAATAGTATAATTAGCATCTGAAACAAGTTGATGACTCTTAAAATTATTGAGTTTTTTAACTGCAATATGAGTAATTGTTTCTGTCATTCCATAAGTAGCAAATATATTTGTCGGTGTATTTTGAATAGCAGTTATTAAATCATTTGAAACTACGCCTCCACCAACAATTAATTTAGCTGTTTTATGTAATTCAGACAATGAATTTCGTAATTGTAACGGAACCATTGCCGAAAAATTATAGATTTTATTTACTTCATTTAAAGGATTCATTACAGGACTTACAACATCCAATTGCCAACCTAAAGTTAAAGCACGGACTAACATCATTTTACCAGCAATATAGTCAACTGATAAGCATAATAAAGCTGTTGTATTTTCTTTTAAATCAAAAAAATCACCTGTTGCTAAAGCCGAATTTTTCATAAATTCTTTTTGCAACTTAATCGGTTTTGGTTTTCCTGTTGAACCTGATGTTTGTACAATTACAAAATCCTTTTCATTAAACCAATCGGTTAAAAAAGTATGTGTAGCTTCTGAAATTGTATCAGCAACAGCAAGTAATTTTTCTTCGGATGAAAATGATATTCCGTTTAATTTAAAACTATTATGAAAGCGTTTATTATCCAATATTTTGTGGTTTTTGAATACTTCCTGTTAATTTTTCTTTCCAATTTTTCCATCCATATTTTTTAGAAAACACAAATAACATTAACGGATATATAGCAAAAACTAATAAAAAAAGTTCTGCACCAACAGTAGGCTCTGAAGTATCAATAAATAAGGCATCAGTTTGAAAAACAGTCCAATTTGTAGTTACTAAAAAAGCAGCTACAATATTATTTATAGCATGTACGCCTAAAGCTAATTCTGTTCCTTCATCCATTAAAGTCATAATTCCTAAAAAGAAACCTGTTCCAATATAAAATACCATCGAAATATACCCTAGTTTTTCAACCTCGGGATTTGCTCCGTGTAATAACCCAAAAGCTACAGATGTTATTATTAAAGGTAGCCATCTATTTTTTAACCAAGTTCCTAAACCTTGCATAAAATAACCTCTAAATAATAACTCTTCAAAGCTGGTTTGTAACGGTAAAAATAAAACTGATATTGCTAATAAAGTAAAAAACGGGACGGGTTTAAAATTCCAAGTATAATTTTCAGGTGTTAAAAACACACCTAAAAGCGCTATAAATATCGCAATTGTTCCAAAAGTTATAAAAGCAAACCAAAATCGGCTCCAATCAATAGATTTTCTACTTGTTACCAATGTTTTTACAGCTCGTTTATGAATAAACTTTATAGCCATAAACAAAAAAAGTAAACCAATAGCAAACATTAATATCATCATAAATAAAAACAAATTTTTATTTATACCTAAGTTCATAAAACCCGAATCAGCCGCATTAGTAAACGTATTTAAATCATCAGAATATAATATTGCTGTAATTGCTAAAGGCATAATACCTATTAATTGCCAACCAAATATTACTAAAAAAATACCACCTAAATAATAAGACCAATTATTTTCTCCTTTGTATGCTTGTTGTATAAAATTCATCTTTTAAAAATTTGATATTATTCTGATAAAAAATAAATAACGTTAATCTAAATTAAATTTCCACGCTTTTTTACTATTATAATGTAAACTTCCGTTTGATACTTCTAACGGACTTTCAAAATTATTAGTAAATAAACTTCCTGTTCCTAAGCCTTGAGGCAACGGATTTTTTAAAGTTTGCGTCCATTGTGCAATAGCATTTAAACCAATATTACTTTCTAATGCAGAAGTTATCCAATTATCGGCATGGTGTTTTTTTGCTATTGAAATCCACTCTTCACTTCCTTTGATTCCGCCAACTAAACTTGGTTTTAAAATAATGTATTGCGGTTTAATTGTTCCGATACATTTTTCTTTTTCTTCGGATGTAAAAACGCCTATTAACTCTTCATCTAAAGCAATTGGCAAAGGTGTTTTTTCACATAAATTTGCCATTTCTTGCCACTGACCTTGTTTTATCGGCTGTTCAATAGAATGAATTTCTAACTCTGATAATCGTTGTAATTTTTCTAAAGCATCTTTTGGAGTAAATCCGCCATTCGCATCAACACGTAAGGTAATTTCTTTTGATGAAAATTCGTTTCTGATAGATTTTAACAAATCAATTTCTGTTTCAAAATCGATAGCTCCAATTTTCATTTTTATAGTAGAAAAACCTTGTTGTAACTTGTCTTTAATTTGTTGTTGCATAAAGGCTTTATCTCCCATCCAAATTAATCCGTTTATGGCAATAGCTTCTTTTCCTTTGGTAAAATCAGAAGGAAATAATTCAAATTTATTTTCAGATTTTAATGATAAAAAAGCTTGTTCTAATCCGAATTGAATAGACGGGAAGCGAATCGCTTCAGCTAATAAAACCTCTAAACCTAAATTAATATTTTCACAAAACCATTTTAGTTTTTCTTCATAATCTGGCGTATCATCAATGCTTAATCCTCTGAATAAACCACACTCTCCTATTCCTATTTTATCTTCTTGTTTTAAGGTGATAAACCAAGTTTCTTTGGTTCTTAAAATACCTCGAGATGTTCCGCTTGCTTGTTTAAAATTAAGCAAATGTTTATGATAGGTTGCTTTTATCATTATGCACTATTTTTTAAGTGATTATTGGTTTTGCGTTAGGGATTGCAATGGAAATCCTTTTGTGAGGCACGAACAAAAGATTGTAATGTAAAGCCCGCTCGAACGCCCAAAAAATTATTTTTCTGACAACTCTTTTAACTGTGTTAAGCAATTCATATTTACAGCTTTAAATGTTCCTTTAAAATAAGGATACAAACAGGCTGTTAGGTATGATTTACTATTTACACTGCTATTTTGTGTAATGGTAGTTATTGTGTTGTTAGATGCGAAATTGTAGGTGTCAATTTTAATCATTTCGCTTGAATGAAACTCAAATGTTATTTTTTGATTAGGTACAAAATCTGTTATTTTTTGAACCATTTTAACCTCTTGTCCGTTGCTTTCTACAGTCATTGTATAACTACTTCCTACAACGGCTGTTTTTTGCTCAATTACTTCGATTGACTTAATATTTGGTAACCATTTTTTTGTTAATTCTGGATTTGTAAAGTTCTCAAAAACCTTATTTACAGGTTTATCTATTGTTATTTCTGTGCTATATTCTACTTCTTTTATAACAATTCCTGTTATTAAAAAAACAAGTACAAAGGCAGTTACAATTCCTAAAGTTATTTTTACAGCTTTCATTTTTTTATAATGTTATAGTTTGTCCTATTTCTAAAACAGTTAATTTTTTATTGGCTTGTGTAAATTTATTTTTTGCTTCATTTACATCAATTTCTATTGGTGGAAATGTGTTAAAATGACAACCGATTACGTTGTTACATTCAACCAAATTACTAGCAATAATTGCGTCATCAATTCCCATTGTAAACGTATCGCCTATTGGAAAAATAGCTACTGTTAATTTTGTAGTCATCGGAATTAATTTCATATCCATAGTTACAGCAGTATCTCCAGCGATATATAATGCTTTTTCTTCGGATGAAATTACAAATCCTCCTGGTTGCCCTCCGTAAGTTCCATCAGTAAATGAAGAAGTATGAATTGCGTTTACATATTTGGCTAAAAAAGTATCAACTTTAAAAGTTCCACCATGATTTACAGCCGCTGTTTTAAAACTTTTAGCACCGTAATATTGGGCTATTTCAAAATTAGAAATAATTGTTGCACCTGTTTGTGTTGCCAAAAGTTCAACATCTAAAACATGGTCTTGATGTGCGTGTGTTACTAATATATAATCGGCTTTAATATTAGTTATTTTGATATTTGATGCCAATGGATTTCCTGTAATAAAAGGGTCAACTAATAAATGTGTTCCGTTAATTTCGATACCGAAACAAGAATGACCGTAAAATGTAATGTTCATACTATACGCTGTTGTTTGTTTGTGTTTGATTATAAAACGTTTCCTAATCCAAATAAAATTGAAAATAAAAAGGTGCTTAATGCTACTTTTTTTAATTCGCCGTCTAATAATGATTCTTCTTTGTTTTTATAAACAAAAAATAAATGTTTAATAATTGGTAAATAAGCCAGTATAAATAAGAATTGTAGTAGTGATTTAAAGTTAATTACCACATATAAATTCGCAAATAAAAATGATGAAATAATTAAATAATAATGATAATATTTAGATAAAGAAGCTCCTAATTTAACTACTAAAGTATTTTTACCAACTTTAGCATCGTTTACTCTATCTCTCATATTATTTAAGTTCAAAACAGCTGTACTTAATAATCCGATGGTAATTGCAGGTAAGAAAATAGTACTATTTAATTGTTTTGTATATAAAAAGTAAGTTCCTACAACAGCTAATAATCCGAAGAAAAGGAATACAAAAACATCACCAAAACCACTGTAACCATAAGCCGATTTACCAACCGTATATTTTATAGCTGCAACAATTGAGGAAACTCCTAATCCGAAGAAAATTACTGAAAACAAAAAATTATCCTTTCCGAAGGATACATAAATAAGCGATAATGCTATTATTAAAGTGATGACAGCGGTAATAATCATTGCTGTTTTCATCTGTTTTGGCGTTATTGCTCCTGATGAAACCATACGTGCTTCTCCTTCTCTATTATCATCAGTTCCTTTGATACCGTCTCCGTAATCATTCGCAAAATTTGATAACACTTGAAAACCGATAGTTGTTAAAATAGCTAGTATAAATATCAAATAATTCTTTTCGTTATTTGGAAAAGTTGTATATAAACCTTCAATATTTATATAATTAGAAAAGTTCGCTAAAAAACTTCCAACAATAATTCCAGAAACCGATAACGGTAAAGTTCTTAAACGTGCGGCTTTTATATAATTTTTAATCATGTATTGTTTTTTAAAAAATCTCGACTCCGCTCAAATTGACAATACTTGTCTGATTGAGCGGAGTCGTAATAATGCTATAAATTATTGTTTTTATAGATTGTTTGCTTCGGCTATTAACTCTGCAATATCTTGTACAATAACTTGATCTTCTTTTAGTTTAAATTTTATACCATCGGTCATCATTGTATTACAATAAGGACAACCTGTTGCAATAATTTGTGGATTCGTTTCTAATGCGTCTTCGGTACGTAAAATATTAATTTCTTTATCACCTTTTTCAGCATCTTTAAACATCTGTGCACCTCCTGCTCCACAACATAAAGCGGTAGATTTATGACGTTTCATTTCCGTCATTTTAACACCTAAACTACGAATTAATTCTCGTGGAGTTTCATAAACATCATTTGCACGACCCAAATAACAAGGATCATGATAAGTAACACGTTTTCCTTTTAAATTTGTGTCATCTATTGATAAACGTCCTTCGCTTATTAAATTATTTATGAATTGTGTGTGATGATATACTTCGTAATTCCCACCTAATTCTGGATATTCATTTTTTAACGTATTAAATGAATGCGGATCGCAAGTAACTATTTTTTTTATTTCGTATCCGTTTAAAACTTCAATGTTCATCATTGCTTGCATTTGAAACAAAAATTCGTTTCCTGCTCGCTTTGCTGCATCACCTGTTGAACTTTCTTCGGTACCTAACACTGCAAAATCCACCTTTGCTAGGTGTAATATTTTTACAAATGCTTTGGTTATTTTCTTTGCTCTATCATCATAACTTCCTGCCGCTCCTACCCAAAATAACACTTCTGGTTGTTTTCCTTGCGCCATCATTTCTGCCATCGTTGATACTATCATAACTTACAAATTTTTGAATTACAAATCAAGAATTAATACAATTCACAACTTATAATTGTTAATTAAAAAATGTTTATTCTTCGTCTTTCCAATTTAATCTATCTTGTTGACTATACTGCCAAGGCGCTCCGTTATTTTCAATATTAGTCATCATTGAATTTAACTCTTGAGGAGCTGCTGATTCTTCCATAACTAAATAACGACGCATTTCTAAAATAATAGATAACGGGTCAATATCAATAGGACATTCTTGCACACAGGCATTACAACTTGTACACGCCCATAATTCTTCTGGAGAAATATAATCGTTTAATAATTGCTTTCCATCATCTATAAAAACACCATTATTAGCATCAATATTTTTCCCTACCTCTTCTAAACGGTCACGAGTATCCATCATAATTTTTCTAGGAGATAACTCTTTTCCCGTTAAACTTGCAGGACATGATGATGTACAACGTCCACATTCAGTACACGTGTAAGCATTCATTAACTGTACCCAGTTTAAATCTGTAACATCAGATGCTCCAAATTTTTCTGGTTCTTCTTCAGTACCTTCTTCTGGCATTGCATACGGATCTGCATCAGGGTCCATCATCATTTTTACTTCTTTAGTAACCGATGCAACATTTGTAAATTGTCCTTTAGGTTTTAAGTTTGCAAAAAATGTGTTTGGAAATGCTAATAATATGTGTAAATGCTTCGAATAATATAAATAATTTAAGAAAATTAAAATCCCTACAATGTGTATCCACCAAGCTGATTTTTCAATAGTATGTAATTCTTCTGCTGAAAACCCATCAAATAAAGGTGCTATAAATTGAGAAATTACATTTCCTGCTCCTGCTTCCTGAAAAGGAACATCCGTAGCATTCATTATTAAAAATAACGACATTAATACCATTTCAAAATAAAGAATAATATTACCATCATTCTTTGGCCAACCTGTCATTTCTTTATTCCAAAAACGTTTTACTCTTTCGATATTTCTACGGAACCAAAATATCGTTACAGCAACAAAAACTAACACTGCTAATATTTCAAAATTACCAATTAAAAATCCGTAAATGGCATTTCCTAAAATAGGCTGAAAAACACGATGTGTTCCTAATAATCCATCAATTACAATTTCTAACATTTCAATATTAATCAAAATAAACCCTACATAAACTACAATATGTAAAATCCCTGAAAGCGGACGACGCACCATTCTGTATTGTCCTAAGGCTATTTTAGCCATATTTTTCCAACGCTCAGGTTTTCTATCAGTTCTGTTGATATCTTTACCTAATTTGATATTTCTAATAAGCTTACGAACATTCATTACAAAGTATCCAATACCTGTAATTAAAATAGCCGCAAAAAGAATGTTTGATAAATATTTCTCCATCATCTATATTTATTAAGTTAATTTTGATAAGGTTATTTAGTGCTTATATTTTTAATATTCGCTTCAGAATTATATGGTTTTACTTTTTTACCAAATAATGAAATATGCACAAATCGTTTTGGATTTAACTTCATTTCTCTTAGAAGTTCTTCCATCTCTTTAGATGCATTTGTTAAATTTGTATACATTTTATCATCGGTCATTAACTTACCTAAAGTTCCTTTACCAGCATTCATATTTGCTAATAAACCGTTTACGTTTGTTAATGTTGTTTCTAATTTTTTAACTGTTTTACCTAAATTCGATTTAGTTAAATCATCTGATATTTTAGAAAAATTATCTGTAATATTCTTAGTATTTTTAAGTGTTGCGTCTAAATTTTCTTTATTATTAATCAATAAGGCATTTACTGATGTTAACGTTTTTCGAACATCGGTTATAGTACCTTCTAGACCAATAATACTTCTATTTAAGCTTTTACGAGATTTCTCATCTAACACGCTATTAATTCCTACCAATAATGAATCAGCACCAACTAATACATTTTGAAGATTTGATTGAATCGGATTCAGTTTTTCTCCTACAGACGAAAAAAGATCGGTCTCAACTTCTCCTTTTAAATAATCGCCAGAAATAGCTTTTTCGCCATCGTATTTAGGAACAATCGCTAAATTTTGACCACCCATCAAACTTGCCGAGTATATTTTAGCAACACTATTTTTAGAAAACTCTAAATCGCTTTCTAAAGATATTTCAACTAATAAAACCCCTTGTTTTTCAAGAGTTGTATTAAATGAAATATCATCAATTTTCCCTACTTTTAAACCATTTACAGTTACTAAACTTGCTTTATTTAGTCCATTAATATTTTCATATTCAACAAAAAAGTGCCTACGATTGCCACTAAATAGGTTTTCACCTTTTAAAAAATTATACCCCCAAATAAATAATACTATAATAACTACAGCAACAATACCTGTTTTAAGTTCTTTTGACATACATAAAAATTATACCACGAAAATACTAATAATTTCGGGAGTATAAATACAGATTTTCTCTAAATTAATGCTTTTTTAAAGCTTCCTTTACTGATATTCTTTTATCACCTTTAAAAGCAACCACCCAAGCATCTTTATACCCTATTTTTCTAGCTTTAATTAACGACTTTTTTACCTTTGAAAAACTAGGAGAACTTCCATAATAATACTTATAATAACCACCTATAAACATTGACTCTATGTCTTTTAAGCCTTTGAAACTACTTTTACGTAACTTTTTTCGAGAAGCTGACACCTGTACTTTAAAAATAATTTTTGAAGAAACTTTTTTGGTACGTTTCTTTTTTATTGATTTAGAAGAAGTTTTTTTAACTTTTTTAGTTTCTTTCTTTTCTGATGATTTTACTATTACTTTTTCTTGAACAGTATTTAATTTTAATCTTTTTACATAATTTTTTATAGCAGTAGCAAGTGATTTTGCCATTTTTAACTGCCCATATGATGAATTTAAAAACTTTCCTTCTGTTTTGTTTGATAAAAAACCTAACTCAATTAATACACTAGGCATAACAGTTTCTCGTAATACTAAAAAATTAGCTTGCTTTACTTTTCTATCATATCGTTTGATGCTTTTAAAATTAGTTTGAACTAAACTAGCCAAACTTAAACTTGCATCTAAATTTTCTTCTTGTAAAACAGACAAACCAATTAATGATTCGGCTGAATTAGGATCATAATCATAATTTTTTTTATAATCATCTTCTAATAAAATAACAGCATTTTCTTTTTTTACAATTTCAAAATTTGCATCATTCCCTTTTAAACCAAGAACATAAGTTTCTGACCCATGAGGTTTCCCTGAACTATTTGAATTACAATGTATAGATACAAATAAATCAGCATTTTTTTTATTTGCGATACTCGCTCGTTTATGAAGCTCTACAAAAACATCTTTTTTACGTGTATAAACAACATTTATTGTATTGTCTTTTTTTAAAATATCACCTACTTTTAGTGCTAATTTTAAAGCTATTTTTTTTTCTATGTAAGCACCTCTAGACGCTCCACCATCTTTACCTCCATGACCAGCATCAAGAACAATTGTGTATTTTTTTTGAGCAGAAACTACCGTTGACAGCCCCAGCAAAAAAAATATCGAGATTAAAAATAAAAAAAAATTTTTCAAGTGATTATATTTACTTAATTTTAAGAATTGCATCAATAAAATTTAACTATTTTTGGTTTTTGTATTTAGGCATACAAATAGTACGCCAAAGCTTTTAAATATAACACAAAAATAGCATTTATAACATTGCGAACAAATCTAACTTACATACTTTTAGTTTTCTGCCTTTTTTGTTATCAAATTAGTGTAGCTCAGGATTTTGGTAAAACAAGTATTACCTCTAAAAAGACTAAAGAAAAAACGGCTTTAAATCAATCAAAAGATAGCTTAATTGATTTAAAAAAAGAAGGACTTTTAAACTTAAAAAAAGACACTATTGTGAATGATTCGATTAAACCTAAAGAGGTTATCGATGGAATTATTACACATAATGCTGAAGATTATACCATTCAAAATGCGAAAAACAAAACGGTAACCTTATATAACAAAGCTCAAGTAACTTATACTGATATTGATTTAAAGGCAGGAATAATTGTGTTAGATTATAAAAATAACACCGTTTATGCCAAAGGAATAAAGGATAGTTTAGGTTATCATCAAAGACCAGTTTTTAAACAAGGCACACAAGAATCCGAACAAGATTCTATTTTATTTAATTTCAAAACAAAAAAAGCGCTCGTTTATGGCGTAAAAACGGTTCAAGATGGAATTATAACCTATGCCGAAAAAACAAAACGTGTTAACGATTCTACCATTTATATGCGCAAAATGCGTTTTACAACCTCTAAAAAGAAAATACCAGATTACTACATACAAACTAGTAAAGCAAAACTTGTACCTGGTAAAAAAATAATTGTAGGACCTAGTCATTTAGTTTTAGCTGATGTACCAACTCCTTTATATTTGCCTTTTGCATATTTACCTTTAAGCGACAAAAGAACTTCTGGTTTTATTATTCCTTCTTGGGGAGATAGTAATAGTCAAGGATTTTTTATGCAAAATGGTGGATACTACTTTGCTTTAAGTGATTATTTTGATTTAACTGTTTTAGGAGATTTATACACCAACGGAAGTTGGGGATTAAAAACCGAATCTAGCTACTATAAACGTTATAATTTTAACGGAAATTTCAGTTTTAATTTTGAAAATATTATTCAAGGTATTCGAGGACTTAGTGATTATAGCAAATCTTCGAACTTCAATATTCGTTGGAGCCATAGCCAAGATAGTAAATCGAGCCCAAACTCTAGCTTTTCGGCTTCTGTTAATTTAGGTAGTAGTACCTACTATAAACAATCGTTAAACGAATCAAATAATTCTGAATACTTAACAAACACATTAAGTTCATCTGTATCTTACTCTAAAAAAATTGTTGGGACTCCTTTTAACGTTAGCCTTACAGCGACACATTCTCAAAATACAGAAACAGAAGCAATAACAATGACGCTTCCTTCATTACAAGTGAATATGGATCGTATTTATCCGTTTACAGGTAAAGGAGGGGCTAAAAATAATGCCATTCAAAAAATGGGATTAAATTATAGCTTGCAAGGTAAATATCAAATAGACACAACTGATGATGAGTTTTTTACAGCCAAAATGTTTGAAACAGCTAAAAAAGGAATTCAACATAACGTAAATACAAATACAAACTTAAAAGCTTTTAAATATTTTACAGTATCACCAAGTGCAAGTTATAAAGATGTTTGGTATTTTGATAAAATTAATAAAACTTATAATCCAACACTAATAAATCCGGACACCAATAAATTAGGCGTTATAGAAAATGATTCGATTAGTGGTTTTAATCGTTTTAATGAATACAATTTCGGAGTGTCTTTATCAACAAATATATATGGTACATTTAACTTTAAGAAAGGAAGATTAAAAGCAATTCGTCATACAATAAGACCTTCTATTTCTTACGGATACCGACCTGATTTTGCAAAAGAACACAACTTACAAGTACAACAAAATTCAGATCCTACAGACTTACTTACTTATTCTCCTTTTGAAGGAGGAATATACGGTACACCTGGTAGCGGAACTTCAAATAGTATTGGTATTTCTGTTAATAACGTTTTAGAAGCAAAAGTAGCTCCAAAAGATCCTGATAGTGATGAAGAAGATAGAAAAGTTACTCTTTTAAACAACTTAAATTTTAGTACCAATTATGATATTACTAAAGATAGTCTTCGATGGAGTAATGTTGCAGTTAGCTTAGGTACTCGTTTATTTAAAGATAAATTAGCTTTAAATGCCAATATGTCTTTAGATCCTTATCAAATTAATAGTAAAGGAGAACAGATAGATAAATTTAATTCTAAAATATTTAGGATAGAAACTGCAGGAATAACAGCAAACTACTCATTATCTAGTAAAGATTTTCAAAAGAAAAAAGAAGGAGACGATAAAAAGAAAAATAACGGAAATGGTGCTCAAGATACTCCTGATCTTTTTGGACAAAATAAATCTAAAACCAACGATTTTTCAACTAGAAAAAGCAATAAAAACAAAGAAGAAACTGAAGTTAAAGAAACAATATTATACAAAAACAACATGCCTTGGTCATTAAATTTAGCTTATGCATTAAATTACACTAATAATGGGCTTGTAAGTGCTATTAGTAGTAATTCATTAATGTTTAGTGGAAATGTTGATTTATCAGCTAAATGGGGCGTTGGTTTTTCTTCTGGTTATGATGTTAAAGATAATGGATTTACTTATACTAGTTTAAATTTCTCAAGAGATTTAGATAGTTGGAAATTAAATTTTAACTGGATTCCTTTCGGAAACAATTCTTCTTATAATTTCTTTATAGGTGTTAAATCTGCTGTATTAAGCGATTTAAAATGGGATAAAAACAAACCGCCAGATAGAATATTATTCTAAATACCAAGATAAAACACACAACTTTAAAACATCATAAAATGAAAAAAATTATTACTACAGATAAAGCTCCTGCTCCTATTGGTCCTTATAACCAAGCTATTTTAAGCGGAAATACTTTATATACATCTGGTCAAATTGCTTTTAATCCTGAAAATGGAGAACTAGTAATGGATACTATTGAAATTGAAACAAAACAAGTAATGGAAAATATGAAAGAAGTTTTAGCTGCTGCTGAAATGACTTTTGAAAATGTTGTAAAAGCTTCTATTTTTATTTCTGATATGAATAACTTCAGTAAAATAAATAGTGTTTATGCTAAATATTTTAACGAAGCAACTGCACCTGCAAGAGAAACTGTAGAAGTTGCTAATTTACCAAAGTTTGTAAATGTAGAAATTAGCATGATTGCTATTAA
Source organism: Tenacibaculum salmonis (assembly GCF_041053065.1). NCBI lineage: Bacteria > Pseudomonadati > Bacteroidota > Flavobacteriia > Flavobacteriales > Flavobacteriaceae > Tenacibaculum > Tenacibaculum salmonis. Next base: position 822,280 of record NZ_JBFCVV010000001.1, read on the forward strand.
ATAATTCAATAAAAAAAATTCCTACTAATAAAATAGCAGGGATTTTTTTATGCTTTTACACTTCTTATCTAAACTTACAAAGAAGCTGAATATTCTAATAAATCAACAATTTTAGTAGCGTAACCAAATTCGTTATCATACCAAGAAATCACTTTAAAAAAGTTTTCATTTAACTCTAAACTTGCAGCAGCATCAATTACTGATATTCTAGTTTCTGATACAAAATCTTGAGAAACTACCTCATCTTCAGTATACCCTATAATTCCTTTAAATTCATTTTCTGAAGCCAATTTAAAAGTAGTCATAATTTCTTCTAAGGAAGTTGCTTTAGCTGTTTTAAAAGTTAAATCGATTAAAGAAACATCTGCTGTAGGAACTCGAACTGCCATTGCTATTAGTTTTCCTTTCATTTCAGGAATTACTTTTATCACCGCACTTCCTGCTCCTGTTGATGTTGGAATAATATTATTTATTGCCGAACGTCCTCTTCGCCATTTTTTATTAAAACCATCAACAGCATTTTGTGTAGCGGTTGCAGCGTGAACTGTAGTCATAATTCCTTCTGTTAATCCGTAGGCATCATTAATTATTTTAACTACGGGAGCTAAACAATTTGTGGTGCAAGAAGCATTTGAAAAAACCACTTCATCAGCCTTTAAATCTTTATGATTTACGCCCATCACATACATGTTTGCATCTTTTGAAGGTGCTGATATAACAACTTTTTTTGCGCCTCCTTTTATATGTAAAGCGGCTTTATCTTTATCAGTAAAAAAACCCGTTGCTTCAATAACATATGTTGCTTCAACTTCATCCCATTTTAAATTCTCAGGATTTTTATCAGCAGTAATTCTAATAACCTGCTGATTTACAACTAAGTTTCCGTCTTTTATTTCAATATCACCATCAAAACGACCGTGTACAGAATCATATTTTAATAAATAGGCCAAATACTCTACGTCTAACAAATCATTAATGGCAACTACTTGCACATTTTTTCTTTTCATGGCAGAACGGAAAGCTAACCTACCTATTCTTCCAAATCCGTTAATTCCTATTTTTATCATTGTGTTAACTATTTAATATTCTTATTTTGAAATTATATCGTCATAATATCAGTGATTCTTAAACCTCATATCTATGTTATTGTGACCTTTTACTACTTTTTTTATTTTTATAAATTAATAGTAACTCTTTTGTGCTTCTACTGATAAAATTATTCGGCACTACTATTTTATTTTTTCATAAAAAGAATATCAAATTTACTCATTTTTAGTGATTTTTTATCAAAACATAAAATCATTTTTTGAGTTTGATTGAAATTTAACGTATCAGATTATTTAACTACATTTAGCCTTTTAAATAAAACTATATGATATTAACCACTCTCGATTACTCAATTATTATAGGATTTTTTATACTTTCATTACTTATAGGTATTTGGGCTTCAAAATCTGCAGGAAAAAGCAGTGCTGAATTCTTTTTATCTGGACGAAATATGCCTTGGTGGCTGTTGGGAGTTTCAATGGTTGCAACCACTTTTGCCGCAGATACTCCTGGATTAGTTACAGAATTAGTTCGTAAAAATGGTGTTTCGGGTAATTGGGTTTGGTGGGCAATGCTACTTACGGGAATGCTTACAGTATTTTTTTACGCTAAACTTTGGCGAAAATCAGGTATTTCTACCGATTTAGAATTTTATGAATTACGATATTCAGGTAAAATAGCAGGTTTTTTAAGAGGATTTAGAGCTATTTATTTAGGCGTAATTTTCAATATTATTACCATGGCAGGAGTTTGCTTGGCAGGTGCAAAAATCGCAAATATTTTATTAGGAATATCACAAGGTGAAATGTTATTGTATTCTTCTATTATTGTGGTAATTTATTCTTCTTTAGGAGGATTAAAAGGTGTTTTACTTACGGATTTTGTTCAATTTATAATAGCCATGATTGGTTCGGTTTGGGCAACAGTTTATATTGTAAATCTTCCTGAAATAAATGGTTTATCAAACTTATTAAATCATCCGAATGTTAGTGAAAAATTAAACATGCTTCCTGATTTTTCAAATACTGAATCATTAATTACCTTATTTATAATTCCGTTTGCAGTACAATGGTGGAGTACTTGGTATCCTGGTGCAGAACCTGGTGGTGGTGGTTATATCGCACAGCGAATGTTAGCTGCTAAAGATGAAAAAAATGCTACTTGGGCAACTTTATTTTTCAATTTTGCACATTATGCTCTACGTCCTTGGCCTTGGATTATTGTCGGATTAGCTTCGTTAATTATCTTTCCAAGTTTAGAAAGTATGAATCAAGCATTCCCTAGTTTATCGCCAGAAATGCAAGGACACGATGTTGGATATGCCGCAATGATGACTTATTTACCAGCAGGTTTATTAGGAATTGTATTAACTTCTTTAATAGCTGCTTTTATGAGTACTATTTCAACTCAATTAAATTGGGGAAGTTCGTATTTAGTCAATGATTTTTATAGCCGTTTTATCAATAAAAGTGCTTCTGAAAAACAAAAAGTTGTTGTTGGTAGAGTTTCTACAGTTTTATTAATGTTATGTGCAGCTTTATTTTCTTTCTATTTAAAATCTGCAAAAGATGTATTTGATTTATTATTACAAATTGGAGCAGGAACAGGATTATTATTTATTTTACGATGGTTTTGGAGCAGAATAAACCCGTATAGTGAAATTGCAGCAATGGCTATTTCATTTGTAATTGCATTATTCTTTTTTATCAATGGAAAAATAGATAATCCTATGATTGATATTGCAGGACATTGGCAATTAATTATCGGAGTAGTTATAACAACTATCGGATGGGTTTTAGTAACACTTTTAACACAGCCTAGTGATGCCAAAACTATTGATAAATTTGAAGCCTTAATTTTTGAAGGAGAAAATAAATTTAAAAATATTGGTATAAAAATAGTCGGTTTTATTACAGGTACAATTGGAGTTTATAGTTTCTTATTTGCTACTGGAAATTGGATTTATGGTAAAACATTATTAGCTACAATATTATCAATAATAACTTTAATATGTATTTATATTTTACTAAAAATATGGAAACGTATTTCTTAATTAAGAACTTTAAATTTCATTTAAAAATCTTTTATCGCTAAAAAACCAAATCTGTCAAACTGAGTTTATACATAAAAAAAGCCTTGAATTAATTCAAGGCTTTTTTATAATTTGATAAAATCTGTTTAATTTTTTCATGTTCAAAAACTGTAGGATACAGCTCATTTATTACATCATGATATTCGAAATCAATTGCTAATCCATTTTTAAAATGGGTTAAACTGTAGTCTTCTTTATCTAAAATCATAAACAAACCACATAAACGATATTCAATTTCTGCAAATTCTTTGTATATTTTTTTAGCTTTGATTAATATTTTTAAAGCATCATCAAATTCACCTAAAAACAACAATATATCTGCTAATTCAATATAGATTTCTATTTCATCATCACCTAAATTAATACAGGTAGAAAATGCTTTTACTACTTCTTCATAAAAATTCAACTTCAAATTTATATCTCCGTATCTTCTCCAATAAAAAGCGTTTCCTTCATCAATATGAATAGCCTTTTTTACGTAATATAAAGCTCTTTGATAATCTTCATTATCAAAACAAGCATTTGTTAATAACATCCATGCTTTATCTAACAAAGGGTCTTCTTTAACTGCTTTTTTATAAAAATGACATGCTAAATTAACATTTTCTAATTTCTGGTAACATTCACCTATTCTTATATATACAAAAGCCGTCGGATCGTCTACTTCGATAGTAATCATATAGTTTTTAATCGCTTCTTCATAACGATTCAAATCTTCTAAGGTTTTTGCTATTTCTAAATATCCACCAATAAAAGTTTCATCTATTAATACCGAGTATTCAAAAGAAGTAAGTGCTTCTCTATACATACCTATTTCAGAATATTGTCTTCCTAATTGATGCCAAGCTACTTCACAATATGGATTTTTATCTATATATGCATTCAAGAACTGTATTGCTTCTATATGGCTTTCTTGCATATCAAAACAGTATACAATATTATATAAAGATGAAAAATCTTCAGCATCAACTTCTACACATTTTTCAAAACTTAAACGTGCATTTTCGTAATCATCTAAATATAAGTACTCCATACCTAGCATTGACCAAATATCTGCAGGATCTTCAATAAAACTTAAAGATTCTTTTAATACAGCTATTGCTTCAATATGTTGTTTCTTTTTAGATAAAATCAGTGCTTTCTGAATAAAAACCTCATCATTGTAAGGTTCAATAGCTTCAATTTGTTTCAACATCTGAACTGCTTCTATCAATTTATTTTCAAAAACTAAAATTTCGACCTTCATTAGTTTTAATTGAATTGAAGAAGGATGTTGCTCTAAACCTAATTCTACTGCTTTTTTAGCTAAAGAATTTTTAGCTATATTTAAATAATGTTCAATAATTGTTTCAAACTCAACAGCATCAAAAAAATAGACATCGTTGGTTTTCAACATAGATTCAAATTTTAATATCGACATAAGCTACTTATTTGATTGTAGCTAAATATACTACAATAATAATGCCTAAGCAATATTAATTGTTTTTGTTTTTAACAATTTACCTTCCACTATCGCTTAAAACAAGTATTATAATAGTTCTATATTATTTTTTTTGATAAAAAATGCTAAAATGTCAGACTATCTAAAATTAATTATAACTGACAGTGTTATAAAAACCATAACAAACTGAGTAGATGTAGTTATTTTATTTTTCCTATATGAAAGAACAGATTATTTTTCTATATTTGGAACAAGAACATTAAAAATTAATTAAAAGAAAAAATTATGAGTAAATTCGACGAAAAAGTAGTATTGTATAAAAAATTTATGGATGACAGAAAACTTTCTGTAAACCTTGAGTTATTAACAGCAGTTACTAAAGGGTTAGGTCCTTCTATTTATAAAAGAGATGCAGAAACGGTATCAGGTAGCGATCCTAAAGAATTATTAACGGTTAAGAATAACTTTTTAATAAAAAAATTAAGCTTAACAGATGGTCCTGAATTAGATAAGGCTATTGATGAAGTTATGGAAGAAATTGGAAGATCAGAAAGAAGCAAATATCGTGCTGTTGTATATTACCTATTAGCTAAGAAATTTAGCAAAGAATCAGTGTACGGAATGTAATATTCACATTTTTTTATAAAAAAAAGTCTTGTATTGATTTAAATACAGGACTTTTTCTATTTTAGCGCTCAACAAACAAATAATATATATGTCTCAGTTTATTAGTGTTTTTGATATGCTTAAGATTGGCGTTGGTCCTTCTAGCTCACACACCTTAGGTCCTTGGAGAGCAGGACAACAATGGATTGAAAAATTAAAAGAAACTGATATTTTTAATATCATTGATGGTATTAAAATAGATTTATACGGTTCTTTATCGTTAACAGGAACAGGTCATGCAACAGATTTAGCTGTTTTACTAGGCTTAAGCGGTACCGATCCTGAATATATTCCTGTTGATGACATCGATGGTATCATCAATAGAATAAAAGAAACAAAAGAATTACATTTCAATGCAGAAAAACAAATCGTGTTTTCTATTGAAAATGTTGTTTTTAATCAAAACTTCTTGCCTTTTCACTCTAATGCATTAACTTTTAGAGGTTTTTCTAAAGGAAAAGAAGTTTCTACGGAAACTTATTATTCTATAGGTGGTGGTTTTGTTATTCAAGAAGAAGTAAAAGTAGAATCAGAAACAGAAATCAATAAAAAGAACTTTCCTTATCCTGTAAATAGAGCTACAGAATTAGAAGCTTATTGCGAGAAAGAAAACAAAAAGATTTCTGAAATTGTTTATCAGAATGAATTAGTTTTAAAATCTCCTTCTGAAATTGATGCAGAACTAAAACGTGTTTGGGATACCATGCTAGAATGTATGTATATCGGTTGTCATACAGGTGGAATTTTACCTGGTGGATTAAACGTAAAACGTAGAGCTTTTGGTACACACGAAAAACTAATTAAAGATACAACATACACCAACGAACAAGAATGGATTACTGCTATAAGAAGTACTGAAGTAAAATTTCGTGAAATATTAAAATGGGTTAGTTGTTTTGCTTTATCTGTAAATGAAGTAAATGCGGCTTTAGGTAGAGTTGTAACAGCTCCTACCAACGGAAGTGCAGGTGTAATCCCTGCCGTTTTAATGTATTATTTAGTGATAGAAAACCATGACGCTGATTTTGAACACATCAAAAAATTCTTATTAGTTGCTGGTGAAATTGGAAGTATCTTTAAAAAGAATGCGACCATATCAGCAGCAATGGGTGGATGTCAGGCAGAAATTGGCGTTTCATCAGCAATGGCAGCAGCGGCACTTACAGAGCTTTTAGGAGGAACTCCTGGGCAATGTTTAGTTGCAGCAGAAATAGCAATGGAACATCATTTGGGATTAACCTGTGACCCTATTGGAGGTTTAGTTCAAATACCCTGTATTGAACGTAATGCTATGGGCGCAATTAAAGCAATTAACGCTGCCGAATTAGCCTTAGAAACCAACCCTAAAGAATCGTTAGTTCCTTTAGATAAAGTTATCGATACTATGTGGGAAACCGCTAAAGATATGAACAGAAAATATAAAGAAACCTCAGAAGGTGGTTTAGCAATTACTGTTGGTTTAGCAGCTTGTTAAAAAAATCATCATTATAAAAAACTATAAAAACTCTCTTTTTAAGAGGGTTTTTGTTTTTTTATAAAGTAATTTACCTTCTTATAGCAGAACTTAAAAATTTTATTTATTAAATTTATTCATCTAAAGAACATAATAAATGTTTATGCAAAAAACATGAAAGAAAAAATAACCATTATAATCCTTAGTTTCTTTTTATTTCAATCTTGTAAAACTGATAATGAAAAAATAAAAGATAGTTTTCGTGAAAAATATCTAACAGAGCTTTTCTCTATATATAAGGGCTATTCTATTGGAAAACATTATATTATTTATAATTTAGACCATAATTTCACATTAGGTACTGTAGATATAGAACTCTATGACGAAAGTTTAAATGATTTTAATAAAGATGGTACACAAGATATGTGGGCAAAAATAACGGATACTAGTGACGGTGGAAATGAATTTATGGTTTCTTATGGTATTGTTCAAATAAAATCGCCAACAAATATAGATTATATCGGGTATTTTGGCTTTGGCGATTTCTCTAATTACATCTATAACATTGAAGGATTTAAAAACAAAACACCTATTATTAAAATAAGCACAAGCCATCAAAGTAACATGAATAAATTCCCTATTTATCATATAAATACGCATCTTGGATTTAAAAATGGTAAAATAATATCGCTAAACTATATTGATTGTGCTATGTCAGCAATGAAAAATAAACGCATCTTCAAAGAAGAGTATAAAACCAATTATGATATAGACCCTGCTTTTAATCAACTAAAATTAGAGTTTTACAAAGAAGAAGATTTTGAATATGCCTTTAGTATTAATGGTTGTAATGATTTTTTATTAAAAATGTATGTTTTAGGGAATGAGAACGAATCTATTTTAAAAGAAAAACTTTTAAATACTGCAATTCATAAAACAAGATTCAAAACCATTTCTAAACAAATCAAAAACAATAAGATAACAGCTACTGATTATTTCAATAATGAAAAAAAAGTTACTTGTAACGAATGTGTATCTACTAAATTCACAAAGAATAAGAAAGGTAAAAACAGGTTAGATATTAGCTATCTAAAAAGAAATTAATCTTTGTTCTAAAAAATAACCTATTTCACTTCTATTGATTTTCCTAAAAACTTCGGTTGAATATTAAATAAAATATCAACAAATACTTTTACTCGGGCTAAATATTCTCTTAATTGAACTTTTAACCCATATCTACCAGAAACATCTTTAGCATTAAAACCAATAGCTTTCACACCAAAATGATTCGCTAAATAAATGGCTCTTTCATTATGAAATTTTTGAGAAATAATAGTAACATCTGTTTGCCCGAATATTTCTTTAACTCTTACAACAGAATCTAATGTTCGGAAACCTGCATAATCTAAAAATATTTTATCCGCAGGAATACCCGCTTTTATCAAATCACTTTTAAAAGTAGTTGGTTCATCATATTTTTCGGTACTGTTATCACCACTCACAATAATAAAAGTAATTTTCCCTGATTTATATAATGATACTGTCGCTCTAATTCTAAAAGTATAATATAAATTTATGCGTCCATTTGATAAATATTTTGACGTACCCAAAACAAGCCCGACTTTATGTTTCGGAATTTCAGTTACGCTAGAATACAGTTTATCTTTTGTTTGTTTTTCTATTAAAAAGTTACACAAATAAATGGTAATCAACACAAATATTGTTGATAAAACGGCTAATTTCAGGATTTTTTTAATCATTTATCTTGTGAAATATAATTCTGTTTCGGTAGACATTTCTTCAGAAAAAGCATAATTATCAATATTGAATCCTTTTAATTCGTCAATTGTTTTCACATCATTTTCAATAATATAACGCACCATTAAACCACGTGCTTTTTTAGCAAAAGTCATTATCGTTTTATATTCTCCATTTTTAAAATCTTTAAAAACAGGAGTTATCATTGGTACTTTTAAAAGCTTTTTTGGCAAGGCTTTGAAATATTCTAAACTTGCTAAATTCACTAGTAATTCTTCATCTTCTAATTCATCATTTAAAGAATTCACCAATTCATCATTCCAAAATTTATACAAATTTTCGGTACTTCCTACCTTCAAACGTGTTCCCATTTCTAAACGATACGGCTGAATTAAATCTAAAGGTTTCAATAAACCGTATAATCCTGATAAAATTCTAAGATTACTTTGTAAAATTGGTATTTTTTCTTCGGATAAAGAATTTACATCAATTCCTTTAAAAACTACTCCTGTAAAAGAAAAAATAGCTTGTTTAGCATTATCTAAATCAAAAGGTATTTGCCAATCTTTATTTCTTTGATAATTTAAACTTGCTAAATCATCAGAAATTTTCATTAAATCACTTAATTCTTGTTTAGAAAGAGTTTTTAATTTCTGATTTAATTTTATAGATTTATCTAAAAATCGTGGTTGTGTATATGTATTTGTTGTTGCTTTTGTTTCAAAATCTAACGATTTTGCTGGTGATATAATTATTTTCATTTACTTAAATATTTAATGTAAAAATAGAAAGCTATTTTAAAAGATAAAACTAATTATTGTCATTTAAATTAATTGTATCATCAATAAAAATAATAGTATCGTTTTTAAATTTTTAATCCATCGTACGCTAAAAAAACATTTTCGGGTAATTCTTTTTCAACCTCTTCATGTAAACCTAATAATTCACTTATATGTGTCAAATATGCTTTTTTAGGTTTAATTTCAGCAATAAACGCCAATGATTCTTCTAAATTAAAATGTGTTGTGTGCGGTTCTTTTCTTAATCCTGTAACAATTAACACATCTAAATTAGTTAATTTCTTTTTTTCTTCGGATGAAATTGTCTTAATATCAGTAAGATATGCAATGTTATCAAATCGATAACCTAAAATAGGTAACCAACCATGCATTACTTCTATCGGAGTCACTTTAACGCCATCAAGAATAAAACTATTTTGATGAGAAATAATATTGGTAGCTACCGCTGGTGCACTTGGATATCTGTTTTCTGTTTTAAAAATATAATCGTATCTTTTCTTTAAAATTCCCAAAACTCTTTCAGTTGTATAAATAGGGACTGCGCCCATTTGAAAACAATACGGACGAATTTCATCTAAACCAGCAATATGATCGGCATGTTCATGAGTAAATAGAATTCCGTTTATTGATGCTACTTTTTCACGAATCATTTGTTGCCGAAAATCAGGTCCGCAATCAATAACGTAATTAATATCATCCCAAGACACAACAATCGACGAACGTAATCGCCTGTCTTTTTTATCTTTAGATAGCGCCACAGGATGCGTGCTATTAATCATTGGAACTCCCGTAGAAGTTCCTGTACCCAAAAAAGTAACTTTCAATTGCATTTTCTTATTCATTGTTAACACAAAAATACAATAAAAAAGTTATCTGATAGTTGCAATTTTCAGTACATTTGTTGCAAGTAAAAAAGAAGAACATGGCAATTACACTGAAAGGTGATCAGAAAATAAGTACAGTACCTACTACTACTAGTAAGGCTTTAAAAATTAATTTAAACCCTCATATTTATGGAACGTTTGCTGAAATTGGTGCAGGGCAAGAAACGGTTCGTAATTTTTTTAGAGCTGGTGGAGCTTCTGGTACTATAGCTAAGGCAATGAGTGCTTATGATAAAGATTTTTCAGATGCTATTTATGGTGTTGAAAGTGATAATCGCTACGTTACAGAAAAACGTTTAAAAAAGATGTTAAAACATGAGATGGACTTAATTGAAGAACGTCTTGATCGTAAAAAACATCCTGATAAATTATTTTTTAGTTACGCTAACACAGTAGCAACCATCAATTTTTCAAAAAAATTTAAGGGTCATGGTTGGATTGGTGTTCGTTTTCAATTAGATCCGCTAGAAGATTACAACGAAATTATTTTACACCTTCGTTTTAAAGAAACTGATGCTCGTCAACAACAAGAAACGTTAGGTGTTTTAGGAGTTAATTTAATTCATGGAGCTTATTATTTAAATGATAATCCAAAGGATTTATTAAAATCTTTTTACGATAATATTGATAGTGACCGTTTAGAAATTGATATGATTAATTTCTCTGGACCACGATTTATGTATGTTGATAACCGTTTAATGAGCTTACAATTAGTTAAAAACGGAATGACAAATGCCGTAATGTTTGGCCCTGATGGAAACAACTTATTACCTGCTCAGGTACTTTATAAAAAGAATATTTTAACACTTCGAGGAAGTTATCGCCCTGTTACGAAAGTAAATATGGATATCTTCGAAAGATCTAAAGCAATGTTTTTAGCCGAGAAAAAAGTGAAGGCAGAAAACACACAAGTTATTTTTGAAATCACCTTGAGTAACCTTCGTGTTGAAGGTCAGATTAATGAACGTGATTTCTTAGATAGAGCAGAATTACTTTGTGCACTTGGACAAAATGTAATGATTACTAATTACCAAGAATACTTCCGTTTAGTTGATTACTTTAGTGAGTTTACCAAAGAAAGAATGGGACTAGCTATGGGTGTTAATAATTTAGTTCAAATTTTTGATGAAAAATATTATCGTGATTTAAGCGGTGGTATTTTAGAAGCTTTTGGTAAACTTTTTTACAGAGATTTAAAAGTATATATGTATCCTTATAAAAATACGGAAACAGGAGAATTTACTACTAGTGAAAACTTAAAAGTACATCCTCGAATGAAAGAGCTTTATAAATTCTTTAAAAACAATGGTAGACTAATTGATATTAAAGCTTTTGATAACGAAAGTTTACATATTTTCTCTAGAAAAGTATTGAAAATGATTAGAGATAATGAAGAAGGTTGGGAAGAGATGCTTCCTAAAGGTGTTTCTCAAACTATAAAAGATAAACGTTTATTTGGTTGTTCAAGAAAGCGACTTTAAATAATTTAGTTTTATTTTAAACCTTTTATTATTTTTAAAGTCTAAATCTAAATATCTTTAGGTGACGACTGACGAACTGACATTTATAACAGAGCTAAAAAACAATAAAACAAAAGAAATAGCTTTTAAAAAACTATTATCGCTCTATAAAGAGCGATTGTATTGGCATATACGAAAAATTGTTATTTCTCATGATGATGCGGATGACGTTTTACAAAACACGTTTATAAAAGTGTTTAAAAATATTGATACTTTTAAAAAAGAAAGTAAATTATATTCATGGATGTATAGAATTGCGACAAATGAAGCGATTACATTCATTAACAAAAGGGCAAAAGAAAGAAATGTTGATATAACTGAATATCAACAAAAATTAGTTTCATCTTTAGATAGCGATCATTGGTTTTCTGGAGATGAAATTGCCCTTATCTTACAAAAAGCAATTGCAACACTCCCTCAAAAACAACAGTTAGTCTTCAATATGAAGTATTTTGAAGAAATGAAATACAGTCAGATTTCAGAAATTCTAGGCACTTCAATAGGCGCTTTAAAAGCATCACATCATATTGCGGCTAAAAAAATTGAACAATTTATCAAAAACTACCATTAAACCTTTTACTTGTATTAAAGTCTTAGAATAGAGATGGACAAAGAATTAAAACATACAACAGATTTTATAAATCGAAAAATAGGCAAGAAAACAGGGTTTTCTATTCCTAAAAATTACTTTGAAGAAATAGATGACACTATTCTATCTTCAATAATTACAGATAAATTAGATAAACAAGAACACTTTAAAACACCATCTAATTATTTTGATACTGTTGAAGATGCTATCTTAAAACAAATCACTATAAAAACACCTAAAGAGATTAAAAAAGTAAAAGTAATTTCTTTATATCAAAAAATGTTGCAATTTATTCCACTTACTGCCGCTGCCTCTGTATTATTATTTGTTAGTTTACATTATTTAAATACTACAAAAACGTATACTTTTGATGATATAACTGCTACAGAAATTAGTTTATGGTATGAAAATGGATATGGTATTAGTAATAATGAAGAATTGGGATTCGTTTTAGATGCTTCAGTTTTTGATGATACTGATATTTTACAATCTATAAACAACCAAAATTTAGAAGATTATTTAAATACTATTGATAATACAACACTCTTAAATGAAATTGAATAAAAATGAAAAAAAATATACTACTATGCTGTATCGCTTTATTAACTAGCTTCTCTAGTAAAGCACAGTTTAAAAAAGAAGGCTCTGAAAAAATTCAGACTTACAAAATTGCCTACTTAACCGAAAAATTAAATTTAACAGAAGATGAAGCTCAAAAATTTTGGCCTATTTATAATAAATATGACAAAAAAATAAAATCACTTCATAGAGAAAAACATCTTATTTTCAAAAAAAAGATACATCATAATGGTGGTGTTGATGAGTTATCAGAAAAAGAAGCCAAAGAAGTTTTAGAAAGAATTCAAGCTATTAAAAAAGAGCAACATGAAATAAAAACAATATTTCATGAGAAAATTTCTAAAATTTTATCTTTTAAAAAGGTCTTGTCTTTACAAATTTCCGAACATAATTTTAATCGAAAACTTATGAAAAAACTTAGAGGCAAACACAAGAAAAGAAGCTAAAAAAAGCTTCTTTTTTTTATGCTTATTATTTAACTAAAGCTAAACTAACATATAGTTTAGGTTTGTTTGCTGTATATTGTTTTAACCAAATAGTTAATTCATTTATTTCGTAAGGTAATAATCTGTTTAATGCTTTTTCTAATTCTCTACAAAATAAATCAGTATTGAAGCTTACTTTTTCCAATACTATTTTAGTGTACTCGTACATTGCTCTTGCCATGACTATATTACGGGGGTTTAATTGTTCTATATTTCGAACGTAATTTACAACAATTTATTCCTTATTGTATGTTAAAATTTAGCAAAAAAAAACCGATACTTGTTAAAGTACCGGTTTTAATTATTTAACTTACAGTTAACTATAGGTTATTTACTTTTTCTATTAAAGCATTTGCCTTGTCTTCTAACTCAGTACTAATTGCTTTAAAATGTGCTTTTTTATTCTCAACATTTTTAGCATTAATTTTTTCGATTAAAGTATCAAAAGTTTCAAAAACTTCGTCAACAATAGCTTCTGATTTCTCTGCATCTACACCAGGATTTAATTGAGCAGATAATCTACAGATATCAATAATATCTCCTAAAGTATAGTCGATATCTTTTTTTAAATTTTTAATACTTGCCATAATTATTATTTTTTTGCAAAATTAATTGATTTTATCTAATTCAGATTGATTTTATTGTTTTTGTTTTATATAATAATTTTTAAAGAAAAATATTATATAAAAAAACTTTCTTTTACAACCTTTTTTAATAATGATATATCACTACCAGGTCCAATTGTTAAAAGCTTGGGTCCTGTTATTGGAATACCTCTAAAAGGTCTTACAAATACTTCTCCATTGGGAGTTCTCTCAAAATAAGTATATCCTTTTTCATTTTCTACCTCAACACATCCTTTTACTCTTTGTATAGTTGATGGCAAATTTTCACAGATGTAATAGATGTTTTTTAAACTAGGAACTTTTAATAAATCAATAGAACAAGAAGACCAATGTGCTTTTTTATGCGCTAATTTTTTGTAGTCTTTTTTTGATGATATACTTTCATTAAAAAGAGAAATATCTATTTCATTTATAGTTAAAATTGTAGCATATGGATTATTCTTTTTTAATTCTTTAACTACTAATTCTTGTCGCTTTTTTGTTGTTTTTTCAAGATGAGTTAAAACAATTAATGACGAAACTTGAATTTGATTTAACTCCAAATCATTATAAACACCTCTATTTTGCCAATTTTTAACGTCAACAACTGATATTTGAATAGGTGGTAAAAACCTTTTATTTAATCCGACACCTAAAAACTCCATCAAAGTACAAGCATCTGATGTACCGTTGGCCTCAATTAAAGTAACACCATTAACTCTTTCAGGCGTATTATTAACATAATTTCTTAATTCATCTATACCGCTACAACAAATACAACTACCTGTAAGTGCTTTTATGTTAAGTTGCTCTATATTACCTGCTAATTGAGATGCATCAAGATTTGCATTTTCATAATCATTTAAAATTACAAAAGGATTGAAATTTTTTTCTAAATAACTTAAAACTAAATGCTTTAATAAAGTTGTTTTACCAGCTCCTAAAAAACCTACTATTGTAATAATAGCTTCCATATATTTTAAAAAATATTAACTTTATTTATCAAATTTCTTTTGTTATTAAGTTTAAAAACTCATTTCTGTTTACTTTTTTCTCAAAACAACCTCCATATTCTATAGTTGTTGTAAAACTATTTTTATCTTTTATACCTCTTGAAGAAACACAAAGATGTTTTGCATTTATTACAACAATAACATCTTTTGTATCTAAAATATTCTGTAAATCGTTTAAAATTTGAATCGCTAATCTTTCTTGTACCTGAGGTCTATGAGAATAATAGTCAACTAATCTATTAATTTTAGACAAACCTATTACTTTTTTAGTCGGATAATAACCTATATGTGCATGTCCAATTATAGGTAAAAAATGATGTTCACATGATGAATCTATATTTATATTTTGCTCAATAAGCATTTTTTTATAACCATACTTATTTTCAAATGTTGATAATTTTGGCTTATTAACTGGATTTAAACCATAAAAAAGCTCTTTAACATACATTTTGGCAACACGATATGGAGTACCTGACAAGCTATCATCGTTTAAATCTAGTCCCATTTCTTCCATTATCATTTTAAAATGATGTTTTATTTTTTCTATTTTTTCTTCATCAGTTTTATCAAAAGCATCAGCTCTTAAAGGGGTTTTTATGTTTGATGAAAAATGATTATCTCCAATGACCTCAATTTCTTTTTTATTTTTCATAAGTATAAGTACAACATTTATTTTTATTGTATTGACAATATTTACTATTATATATATGCAGAATTATTAACGATAATGTTGGATAATATATAATCGTATGATCTATAGTAAACCAACCTGTTTTTTGATTTATTATAACAAAAAATAATGTAAACCAACTTAATAAAAATAGTAGTTTAACCCAATTATTTTGAGTTTTCTTTAACACTTGACTAATTGCTAAAAGTGATATTATTAAAAAGAAATAATCAATTAATTGCCACCAAAAAGGAGCTGCTGCACAACAAGTTTTTGCACAGGATTTAAACATAAAAAAAAATGGAGTAGCTACACAATGAATAAGACACAATGTGCTAGCTAACGCTCCAAAAAAATCTGATTTACTTTTTATAACCAACATTACCACCTACTATTACAACCAAGGTGCAATAATAGATAAAAACATTAACTAACGCAACTCTGTTGCTTTATTTTATAAATTAAAGTTTACTTATAGAAAATTTAATACTTCGGTAATATTAGCAACTGTTTTATAACTATCTGATTTTTGATTATCAGTAACCTGTTCATGAGCCCAAGTTGTATGAAAAGGAACATGAATTGCAGTCGCACCTATTTCAATCAAGGGTAAAACATCAGATTTTAAAGAATTACCAATCATTAATAATTCTGATGGATTAATATCTAAATGTTTTATCAATTTTAAATAATCGGCTTCTTTTTTATCACTCATAACTTCTGTATGATGAAAATATTTTAAGATTCCTGATTTTTCTAATTTTCGTTCCTGATCTAATAAATCGCCTTTTGTGGCTACAATTATTTTATATTTCCCTTGTAATTTTTGAAGTACTTCTTCTACTCCATCTAATAAATCGATGGGTTGTTCTAGCATTTCTTTACCAATTTGTAAAATTCTATCAATTATCTTTTGATTTATTTTATAATTAGATAATTCCAAGGCACATTCTATCATCGATAATACAAAACCTTTTACACCGTATCCGTAAATTTTAAGATTTTCGATTTCTTTTTTATATAATTCTTGATGAATTTTATTTTCGGTTTCATATCCTGAAAGCAATTTTGCAAACTCATTTTCGGCATCTCTAAAAAAAGTTTCATTTATCCAAAGAGTATCGTCTGCATCAAAAGCAATGACTTTAATTTTATTCATTTTCTAAATATGTTATCGCTTTTTCTAAATCTTCAGGTGTATCAATACCAATACTTTCTACGGATGTTTCAATCATTTTTAGTTTTTTACCAACTTCTAAATATCGAATACATTCAATTTTTTCTGCAGCTTCTAAAGGAGTCATTGGTGTGTGATAAAAATCTATCAATGCTTTTTTTCTAAAAGCGTATATACCTTTATGTTTGTAATAAGTTACGTTTACATCTTTATCTCTATGATAAGGAATTACACTTCTTGAAAAATAGATTGCAAAATTATTTACATCAGTAATTACTTTTACATTATTCGGATTTTCGATATCCTCTAAATTTGTCATCGGTACTTTTAAGGATGCTAAATCTATTTCATTATTTTTATCATCTTTAAAAGCTTGAATTAATTTTGATAAAGAAACAGTATCTATAAAAGGTTCATCACCTTGAACATTTACAACAATATCAACATCTAAATTTTCAACAGCTTCTGCAATTCTGTCCGAACCACATTCATGTTCTTTTAAACTCATTAAAGCCTTACCTCCTGCTTCTGTTATTGTTTTAAAGATAATCTCAGAATCGGTTACCACATACACTTCATTAAACAAATTTGCTTTAACAGCAGCTTCGTAAGTTCTTACAATTACTGGTTTACCTCCTAAATTTTTCATTAATTTTCCAGGAAAACGAGATGCACTATAACGTGCAGGAATCATTGCAATTATTTTCATAAAATATAGTTATTTATACCTTTCAAAGATACATATTTAAACAAGGTGTTAACATTGGCAAAACCCTACTTAATAAAACTTTAACATTAATGTTTTTAGACTTTTAGCTGTTTTCTGATTTTTTTTATTAAATTTGACCATACTTATGAAAGTACTTTTATATACATATAGCATTATTTTAAACACAGTCGAAATGATTAAGTGCAATACACGCATGCATAAAAAATATGCCTATATAAAAAGTACCTCTCGAAATAGCTTTAAACAACGGTTTTAAAACCTATATTTAATACAAACTACAAAAGGTGCTTTTTTTATAAAAAGCACCTTTTTTTATTTACTAATATTTTAAACTTTATTACTTATGATTAAATTAAAAAACATCAAACGAATTAACATGCAGTTAACTACAATTATGTGCTTAGTCCAAAAGCAATTTTTTGAAACATCTAAATTTCCACCAATAAATCCCTAACTTATGAACACTTACATCGCTTCTAAAAATAATTCACTACAATTTACTGTTAACAAAAAACAAGTTAGCAAAAGTAAAGTATTAAAGACTTCAATTTTATATGACAAAATTGAAGCTACCGTAAACTCCTCTCTAATTTTCCACAAAGAATCTGCCAATTTAAGCTTTAAAAGTATTGAATTTGATATCATTAAAAAGGCTTATTTAAATGATAATCTTATTATCAGTAATAAGATAAAAAAATTGAGTGATACTGAAGTTGTTTTAAACATAACAGTATCAAAAAAAGAAAAAAAACAAGACATTATATGTAAAGCTGTATTTGGTTACAGTTTACAAAAAGCCTCTTAATAATTTGATTAATTGATTGGTTTAATAACAGGTTTGAATAAAATATTCAAGCCTGTTACTATTTTATATAAACCTCTAAAACTTTAGCTTTATTAGTTAAAATAGTTATATTTTTAATACAAGCAGGTATTAAAATAGTTTCTCCTAATGCTATTTTTTCTTGTTGATTTTCATATTCAAAAACAACAGATCCTTCTACACACATATAAATGACAAAACTATCTTTATCTTGATGATTAGCTTTATAATTAGCTGTTAAATGTAAATAATTAGTAGTAAAATACTTACAATCTATAATATTTGATGGATTATTTTTTTTCTTAAGATATTCAGCTTTATAATTAGATTTTGCTGAATAATCAATAGCATCTAATGCTAAATCGACATGTAAATCTCTTTTATTACCAGTAACATCAATTCTATTCCAGTCAGATATACGATACGTAACATCTGAAGTTTCTTGAATTTCTGCTAATAAAACACCTTTACCAATGGCATGTATTCTGCCTGCTGGTACTAAAAAAGTGTCTCCTTTTTTAACATAATCTACATTTAAAAGCTCAAGCTCGTTACTTGATTTTATTGTTTCTAAAAAAGATTTTTTGTTAGTTTCTTCAGAAAAACCAATAATTATTTTAGCTTTTTTATCGGCATTAACAATATACCACATTTCTGTTTTACCTAACGAATTATGTCTTTTTTGAGCTAAAACATCGTTCGGATGCACTTGTAAACTTAATTTTCTTTTAGCATCGATAAATTTAATTAATAACGGAAACTTATCTTGAAATACTTCATAAACTTTTTCACCTAAAATATGATGTTTAAATTCTTTTATCAAATCATTTAAACATCTTCCTTTTAAAGCTCCGTTACTAACAATAGAAACATCATTTTTAACATCTGAAATTTCCCAACTTTCACCAATATTATTTCCTTCTGATTTTTTGTTAAGTAACGTTTTCAGTTTTTCTCCTCCCCATATTTTAGATTTTAAAATTGGTTCGAATCGTAATAATTGGTGTATCATAATTAAGTTCCTTTATAGGTTACGTAGTTTCTTCTGGTTTCATAAAGCGTAATTTCTAGCGCTAAATTTTCAGGAATATGAACACGTAATTTGTTAAATATTACTACTGATATATTTTCTGCTGTTGGATTCAAATTTTTAAATTCAGCAACATCAACATTTAAATTTTTATGATCAAAAGCATCTTCTACTTCTGTTTTAATCAATCCTTTTAAGATTCCTAAATCATAAACATAACCTGTTTCTTTGTCTATTTCACCAGTTAAAGAAACTATTAAATCGTAATTATGCCCATGATAATTCGGGTTATTACACTTTCCAAAAATTTGCTGATTTTTTTCATCAGACCAATCAGGATTAAACAACCTGTGAGCAGCATTAAAATGTGCTTTTCTATGTACAGTTACTTTAGGCATTTTTTAAGGTATCGTAAGATTCTTTAAATATGATTTTAAACCAAGCTGTGTATATTTCAGGTTTTTCTTCAATATCTTTTTTTACAGCTTCTAATGGCATCCATTTATAACTTTCAACTTCTTCTTTATTAATAAGAGGTTGGTCGTTAAAAGTTCCAATCATTACATGGTCTAATTCATGTTCGGTTAATCCGTTATCAAAAGGCGCTTTATAAATAAAAGAAAACACCTCTTTTAATTCACAAACAAAACCCATTTCTTCTTGAAGCCTGCGTTTTCCTGCGCCTAAATTAGTTTCTCCATCTCTTTGATGTGAACAACAAGTATTTGTCCATAATAAAGGAGAATGATATTTATCAGCAGCTCTTTGTTGTAGCATTAATTCTTTTTTATCATTAAAAATAAAAACAGAAAATGCTCTATGTAATAAAGCTTTTTCATGAGCTTCAATTTTCTCCATTAATCCGATAGGATTATCTTTAACATCTACTAATATAACCTGTTCTTTCATGTGTAATTTTTGCTAAAAGCAAACATACAAAATTGCTATCAATTCAACAATAAATCCTTTGTACACTTAAGCATCAAACCCTTGAAAAATTAAGCATTAAACCGTATCTTTGCATCCTTAAAATTTGATAGATGGGCTTTTTAGAAGAAATACAAAAACGACGTACATTCGGAATTATATCACACCCCGATGCAGGTAAAACTACTTTAACTGAAAAGTTATTATTATTTGGTGGAGCAATTCAGGAAGCTGGTGCTGTAAAAAACAATAAAATAAAAAAGGGAGCTACTTCCGATTTTATGGAAATTGAGCGTCAAAGAGGTATTTCGGTAGCTACTTCTGTATTAGCTTTTATCTATAAAGATAAAAAAATAAACATATTAGATACACCTGGGCATAAAGATTTTGCTGAAGATACTTTTAGAACCTTAACCGCTGTTGATAGTGTTATCGTTGTAATTGATGTTGCAAAAGGTGTAGAACCTCAAACTGAAAAATTAGTAGAAGTTTGTAGAATGCGTAAAATTCCGATGCTGGTTTTTATCAATAAATTGGATAGAGAAGGTAAAGATGCTTTCGATTTATTAGATGAAGTTGAGCAAAAATTAGGCTTACGTGTTACTCCGATGAGTTTCCCTATTGGAATGGGTTACGATTTTAAAGGAATTTATAATATTTGGGAAAAGAAATTAAATCTTTTTTCTGCGGATAATAAAACAAAAATTTCTGAAGGTGTTCAGTTTGATGATTTATCAAACCCTAAACTAGATGAAATTATTGGAGAAACTGCTGCCGAAACTTTAAGAGAAGAAGCAGAATTAGTTGCCGAAGTATATCCTGAATTTAATCAGGAAGAATATTTAGCGGGTGATTTACAACCTGTTTTCTTTGGTTCGGCTTTAAATAATTTTGGTGTAAAAGAATTATTAGATGCTTTTATTGAAATTGCGCCTGAACCACAACCTAAAAAATCAGAAGAACGTTTAGTCGATTCTAAAGAAGAAAAATTAACAGGTTTTGTATTTAAGATTCATGCAAATATGGATCCTAAACACAGAGATAGACTTGCTTTTATCAAAATTGTATCTGGAACTTTCAAAAGAAATTCTCCTTATTTACATGTTCGTAATGGTAAAAAGATGAAATTTTCGAGTCCGAATGCCTTTTTCGCTGAAAAGAAACAAATTGTTGATGAATCTTTTCCTGGTGATATTGTTGGTGTTCATGATACTGGAAATTTCAAAATTGGTGATACTTTAACCGAAGGTGAAAAATTAAATTTCAAAGGAATTCCAAGTTTTTCTCCAGAGCATTTCCGTTATGTAAACAACGCCGACCCAATGAAATCTAAACAATTATACAAAGGTTTAGACCAATTAATGGATGAAGGTGTAGCGCAATTATTTACCATGGATATGAATGGGCGTAAAATTGTAGGTACTGTTGGTGCGTTACAATACGAAGTTATTCAATACAGATTAGAGCATGAATATGGTGCAAAATGTACTTATGAAAACATATCTGTACATAAAGCTTGTTGGGTACAACCTGAAGATGAAAAAAATGAAGAATTCAAAGAATTTAAACGTGTTAAACAACGTTATTTAGCTAAAGATAAACAAGGAAAATTAGTGTTTTTAGCCGATTCATCTTTTACTATGCAAATGACACAGAGTAAATATCCTACTGTAAAACTACATTTCACAAGTGAATTTGAATAAAAAAAACATCCTATTTTGGTTTTTAATTCTTGCTTATTCTTTTTCGTTTGGGCAAGATTTAAAAACCTTAAAAGGAAATTTATTACAGAATAAAGTCCGTTTAAATTTTATTCCTGTAAAAATGCCTACGGATAAATTTCCAGATTTAAAACCAACAATGGGTTTAGCTGGACTACATTATCAAATTCCAATTAATAATTGGTTATATGGTGGTGCAGGATTTCATTTTGCCGTTACTGGCGACCAAGGTGGATTATTTACTTTAGGTGCAGAATTAGGTATAAATAAACAACTTTATAAAAATTTATATGTAGATGCAAACCTTCATTTTGGTGGCGGTGGTGGTTACAGAAATTTGGTTAATGATGGTGGATTTATAAATCCGAATGTTGGTTTACAATATAAAAAAAATGATTACTCTTTTGGAGTGCAATACAGTCATTTAAATTTTTTATCAGGAGAAATAAAAAGTAATTCGGTTTCTTTATTTGTTGAAATACCAAGTATTTTACGTTTTACTGATTATAATAAAGCACATAAAAATTTTATAGCAAAAAATATTTCTTCGGATGATTTTTGGCATAAATCTATTGTGAAAAATGCACAGCAAATTCGTTTTGACTTTTTTAAACCAATTGGAAATTCAAGAAAAGATAAAGCCAATAACTTAGAACCTTTAAAAGAAACATTATATGTATTAGGTTTTGAATATCAAAAATATGTAAGCGAAACTACTTTTTTATTCGCTCATACTGATGCCATATATAAAGGACTACGTGCAGGTTTTATGGATTTATTTTTTGGTGTAGGGTATCATCCTTATCAATCAAAATACATCAATTTTTTTACAAAATTAGGCGTTGGTGCTTCTGGTGGTCGTGTTGCTCCTGAAGGTGGTTTAATGATATATCCATCCGCAGGAATCGATTTAAAAGTAACTGACAAAGTAGCTTTAAGTGGTCATGGAGGATATTATCGTGCAATTGCTGGCGATTTAGAAGCATATACTTTTGGTTTCGGATTGAAATATTATGGATTAAACGGAGGAACAACATCCGAAGAAAAAAAATACACCAACTTTTATACACAAGGTTTACGTATTGAAATTCAAAATCAAACATATTTTGATGTTGCTAAAACTGATGATAAATTTGATGCCAAAGAAATAGGTTTACAACTTATCGGATTAAAAGTAAATTACGATATTAATAAATGGCTATACATTGCTGGAGAAGCTAGTTTTGCTTACGATGGTCGCTCAGGCGGTTATGCACATGGATTAGTTGGTGGAGGAATTTATACTCCTCAATTTTTAAATAATAAAGTTCGTGGTTTTGCTGAATTAATGGCTGGTGCTGGTGGTGGTGCTGGCGTAGATACCGATGAAGGTATTATTGTGCGCCCAACACTTGGTTTTAGTTATGATATTCATGAAAGTATTTCAATTCTTGCATCAGGTGGAAAATATTATTCGCCTTTCGGAAATGTAAATTCAACAAATATTAACATAGGTTTAAGCTTAAACCTTTCAACTTTATCAGTAAAGAACTAATTTTGCTTTTTCTTCGGAAAAAGTGTTTTTAATATATTAACAAGATAATCTAACAAAAATGAATAACGGAATTTACGCAAAGTTCACAACACCAAAAGGTGCTATTTTAGTGAATTTAGAATACGAAAAAACTCCTGGAACTGTAGGTAACTTTGTTGCTTTAGCAGAAGGAAATTTAGATAACAACGCAAAACCACAAGGAACTCCATATTATAATGGATTAAAGTTTCACCGTGTTATTTCTGATTTCATGATTCAAGGAGGATGTCCTCAAGGAACAGGAACAGGAAACCCTGGTTATAAATTTGAAGATGAATTTCACCCAGATTTAAAACATGATGCTCCTGGAAAATTATCTATGGCAAATGCAGGACCTGGAACTAATGGTTCTCAATTTTTTATTACACACACTCCTACTCCTCATTTAGATGGTAATCATACTGTTTTTGGAAATGTTGTTGAAGGACAAGATGTAGTAGATGCTATCGCTCAAAATGATACAATGGATATTGAAATTATTCGTGTAGGTGAAACTGCTGAAAAATTTAATGCAGTTGAAGCTTTTAGAACTTTTGAAGGAGCTCGTGAAAAGCGTGAAGCTGATGCAATTGCAAAACAAAAAGAGTTATTAGATTCTGTAGCTAAAGGTTATGACGAAACTCCATCAGGATTACGTTATAAAATTTTACAAAATGGAGATGGTAAACAAGCTACAAAAGGAGCTAATGTTTCTGTACATTATAAAGGTCAATTATTAGACGGAACTGTATTTGATTCATCTTATAAACGTAAGCAACCAATTGATTTTGCTGTTGGTGTTGGACAAGTAATTGCAGGTTGGGATGAAGGAATTTTATTATTAAAAGTTGGAGACAAAGCTAGATTTGTAATTCCATCAAACTTAGCATACGGAAAAGCAGGTGCAGGAGGAGTTATTCCAGCAAATGCAACTTTAATTTTTGATGTTGAATTAATGGCTATAAAGTAATTTTATAACTATTAAACAATAAGTTAAAGTTAAAAAAAGCTCTCTATTTAAAAAATAGAGAGCTTTTTTATTAACAAATAATCATCTCAAGTAACATTAAATTAACAATTAATTAAGATAAAAACTACACTAAGTTAAGCTTTAAATAAATTTACTTTGTCATCTTTACAGTGTCCAAAACCACTGTACAAAATGAAAAATGTCCCCCTACTCCTTTTATTATTTAGTTTAACTTTTTTTAATCTATATAGTCAAGCGAAAGTATGTGAAACTCCTAAAGAAGAGGATGAAATTGATTTAAATGAAATTTCTATTAAAAAATGTGATATATCTGAAAACAAAAATAGTGTTAGAAAAATATCCAAAACAAATATTGCTAGAAAAAGAGTTAATAATAGAGGTAGAAAAAAAACTGACCATATAAATGGGAAGAAATCTTTAAAAGCTCCAAATCTTTCAAAAGAAGTTTTATTTACATTAGTTGAAGAAATACCGATGTTTGATAAATGTATCAGTTCTCATAAAAAAAACAATATTAAATGTTTTAAAGAAAAGATAAATAAACATATTACAAAAAACTTATATGTTGAAGATTATATCCCTGAAAATAGTAAGGTTAAAGTATATATTCAATTTAGTATAGATGTTTACGGTAAAGTTATTAATTCAAAAATAAGAAGTAGTAAAAAAGACGAACGACTGCACAAGGAGTTAGATAGAATTATAAAAAAATTACCACGATTTAACCCTGGAAAACAAAAGGGTTTACCTGTTATTGTTACCTATGCTTTCCCCTTAAACCTAACATCTAATTAACTACAAACTACTTTTTTAACTATAAAAAAAGCCCTATATCTTCAAAAAAAAGATCAAAATAAAATTATTTTATTTTATTTTGATCTTTTTTTTTCGCTATAAAAACATTAGCAGGTATAATTTTAAGCTCAGAAAAGTTGTATTTCTCTTTTTTATTTCTTATGTTTACAATGTTAACAAATTGTTAACCGTCTAAAAAGAAAGCGAATATGATGAAATTCACCCTATTAATAGCAGCTATGCTTACATCTTTTATAGCTTTTTCACAACAAGAAAAATGTACTACTTCTGATGAATCTATTGCTGATCCTAACAGTATTACAAAATGTGCTATTGAAAAATCAGAAGATGGAACAAAAAAACAATTATCTATTCAAGTATCTACAAGAAGACGTATAATTCGTAAAAAAAATAAAACTGTTTCTGCTATTGGAGGAACTTCTCAAAAAGTTACAAACATAAAAAGAAATACTTTATTAGTTGGTAAACTTGAGTTAGAAGATAACTCTAGTACTATTGAAAGAATCCCTTTTAATATCGTCGAAGAAATCCCTTTATTTTCAAAATGTAATAATGTACCTTTAGTAAAACAAGCAAAATGTTTTGAGACACAAATGTCTAAACATATTACAAGAAACTTTGTATATCCACAAGATGCAATTGAAGCAGGTATTCAAGGTAGAATATCTGTACAATTTACAATAGATGAACAAGGTAATGTAAATTCTCTTCAAATTAGAGGACCAAAAAACAGTACTTCTTTAAAAAAAGAAGCTAGTAGAATTGTAAAGAAACTACCTAAGTTTATTCCTGGGAAGCATAATGGAAAAGCTGTAAAAGTTAAATATGGAATTCCAATTACCTTTAGACATCCTGATGCAAATTTTGTTGAAGAAAAAGCTAAAATCAGAAAAAAACAAATTACAAAAACAACAAAAGAAGAAAAATTAATTACTGATTTTGTTAAGTTTAATGATGTTGAAAATATCCCATTATTTAAAACTTGTTTAAAAGTAACTGATACAGAAAAAAACACTTGTTTTAATGAAAGAATGATAAGCCATATTCAAAGAAATTTTAATTACCCTGCTGAAGCAGCAGCTCAAAATATTGAAGGTAAAGTTTGGGTTCGTTTTATTATTGGAAAAAAAGGAGAGGTAAGTAACATTAAAATGAGAGGTCCTAAAAATGGACAATTACTAGAGCAAGAAGCTAAAAGAATGGTTTTAAACCTTTCTACTTTTGTTCCTGGTACACAAGCTGGTTTACCAGCTAATGTTGAGTATTACATCCCTATTAACTTCACATTACACTAAGATTAAAAAATATAGAATCAAAACAGAGTTTAAATAAATAAATTGGAACAAAAAAACTCGAATCATATGATTCGAGTTTTTTATATTTAGAAAGTTAAGATTAGTAATCTAACTTTTTAATATAATTTAATTTAGATTTCCAAACATCTAATTGATCTTTAAATTCTTGAATTCCTTTACGAACATTCAATACTAATGGATTATCATCTTTTGCATTAGAAAAGAAACCTAAATTATTTTCTAATTGTTGCATATCTTTAACTGACTCATCTATCTTTTTACGAATAAAATATTGCTCGTTATCTAATTTCTTAAAATCTTTTTGTAATAAATAAGTATCAATACTGTTTTTAAACTTCATTAACTCAATATCACTTTTACTCATATTTAGGTTTCCTAAATGAGCATCAATTGCTTTATTAAATTTTTCATCTAAATGACGTGCATTTCTTGGTAAGAAACCTAATGCTCTCCATTTTGTAATACTATCTTGAATATTCTCTAAGGTTAAGTTTTCAGAAGCTTTTAATTGCTCTATAAACTCTTTTTTAGCTACAACAAGTTCTAATTGTTCTTTATTTTGTTCGTTCTTTTGAGCATTTAATCTATCAAAATAGAAATTACAAGCATCTTTAAAGCGTTTCCATATATCATCAGAAAACTTTCTTGGCACATGTCCAATTTTTTTCCAATCAGATTGAATACGTTTCATAGTATTGGTTGTATCCTCCCATTCATCGCTATCTTTTACACTCTCAGCAAGTTCAATTAAAGCTATTTTACTTTTTAAATTATCGTTTTGAGTGCTTTTTTCAGCTTTATAAAAAACATTTTTTGAACTGTTAAACTTTTTTGTTGCAGTCTTAAATTCTTGCCAAACTGCCTCACTTTTATTATAAGGTAACTTTCCTATATCAAAATATTTTTTACGTAACTTTTCAAGTTCTACAATACTTTTTTGCCAATCGTTATGTGAATTATTATTTGAAGTATCAAATGCATTAATCTCTGCTACAACTTGTAACTTAGCATCAATCATTTCTTGATATTTAGATTTTAATTCTCTAAAATATTGATGACGCTTATCATGTATTTTCTTGGTAGCTTCACTAAATTTACCCCATACATCTTCTCTATGTTCTTTTCCTACAGGACCTATTTCTTCTTTCCAAATACGATGTAAATCTTGTAAGTCTTTAAAAGCTACATTTACATCTACAACTTCATTTAAAGCTTTTGCACGTGTAATAATTTTTAATTTTTCTTCTAAATTATGTTTAAAATCTAGCTCTCTAAAATCTTTATTTAAGTCTAATAAATCATAAAAACGCTCTACATGATGATGGTAAATTTTCCAAGTATCATTATATTTTGTTTTTGGTACAGGTCCAATAGTTCTCCATTTTTTTTGAATTTCTTGGAAATCATTGTACATTGTTTTAGCATCTGCTTTTTCAATCAATGTTTTCAATTCATCAATTAAACCATTTCTTTTCTCTAAGTTTTCTTTTAATTGATTTTCTAACTTAGAATAATGAGCATCACGCTTTATTTTATAGTCGCCTAATAGCTTATTATACTCTGATTTAATAGGACTTGAAAATTGGAAATCAATTGAATTTCCTCCTTCTGCTAAAAATGCTGCTTTTTTTTCTGCTACTAAATCACCAAACTTAGTATTAAATGCATTTTTAAGAGCATCAATATTTGATTTTAGTTGCTGTATTTGATAGCTACTCAATAACTTATTTAATTCATCTACCAAAGTACTTAACTCCATAGTAGCGTAATCTAACATTGGTATTTCGTGCTTTTCATCCACTTTTTCAGCTTCATTAGCTACTTCAATCTCTACTGCATTTACTGCATTTTCTGTTTCTACTTTTACTGCAATAATTTCTTCAGTAATTGGCTGTTGTAATTCTTTTTCGTTATTTTCTAACATATCTACAATGTTTAAGTTCCTTAAATTATTAATTTTATAAATATACGGATTCTTATAGAATACCAAATTTTATTTTGAATAACTTATTGTTAACTATCATTCCATATTCTCCAAGCTTTTTCGGCTTGTTGTTCTAACATTTCTAATCCATTTTTTATTACAGCATTATTTTCTTGTCCTTTTCTTAAAAAAGTAGTCACAGCTGGGTTATAAATTAAATCGAATAATAAATGTTCTTTTGATATAAACTCATATGGAATATCAGGACAGTCATCAATATTAGGATGCGTTCCTAAAGGAGTACAATTAATAATTAAATGATGAGATTCTATAAATTCTTTTGTTAAGTCTTTGTATGAAATTTGTTTTTTTCCTTCGGGATTTCTTGACACAAATTTATATTTGACATCTAATTTCTTTAAAACATAAGCTACAGCTTTAGAAGCGCCACCTGTTCCTAATATTAAAGCTTTTTTATGATGTTCTTTCAATAATGGTTTTAATGATTTTTTAAATCCATAAACATCGGTATTAAAACCTGTTAATTTCCCTTTTTTAGAAATTTTGATAGTATTTACTGCTCCTATTTTTCGTGCTTTTTTATCTATTTTATCTAAATAATTAAAAACTTCTAATTTATAAGGAATCGTTACATTCATTCCTTTTAAAATCGTTTCATTGTCTTTAACTTTTTGAGAAAGTTCTTTTATTGATTGTATGTCAAAATTAACATATGCTGTATTTTCAAGTGCTAATTCTTTAAACTTATCTGTAAAATATCCTTTTGAAAATGAATATGAAATATTTTTTCCTACTAAGGCGTACATATTTCTAATCTCTTTTTCTTCCATAAAAATCTATAATTAAAATTAAGGCAATACCAAAAAGTATAAAACCTATTGAAATCCAAGTTTCTTGTGTTGATAAATCAGGTATAAATCGTTCGTAATTTTCAACAATTTTATGACCTTTTTTATCTAATAAAAAAACTTCTTTATTTACTTTATATATTGTTTTTTTCCAAGGCCAAACAATACCTAACGAGCCTGTTATAAAACCGATAATACTAGCGGTTACTATTTGATACCATCTTTTTAATACATATCCTAATATATGTGACATTGATACTAACCCGAAAGCAGAACCTAATGTAAAGATGGTTAAAATTTTTAAATACCTTATTTTGATAGGGTCTTTTAAAACTTCAAAATCACCAGAAAAAAGACTTGTAACAACACTTGCAAAAACATTGACACTATCTACTAATAACAATACATAGTTTCCTAATAATATTAAAATAAACGACCCTGAAAACCCAGGAAGTGTCATTCCTGAAACACCTATAATTCCGCAAATAAAAACAAACCACAGATTGTCATTTTCTGTAGCAGGAGTCATAAAACTGATACAGATTCCCATAAGCGAACCCACAATTAAAGCGACTATATTTTTAAATCTCCAATCATTAAAATCTTTTGAAATATAATAAATAGAACCGATAATCATTCCAAAAAACCATGACCAAACATACAGTTCATAATTTTTTAGAAAATAATCTAAAAGCAACGAAACACTAAAGTAACTGCACATACTACCTAACATTACCAATCCTAAAAATTGCAAATTTGTGTATGCTACAAAACTTTTAAATCGTCCGTTGAAAAGTAATTTAAAAGCTTTGCCATTTATCCGTTGAAAAGAAAAAATAAGCTCTTCATAAAAACCCATTACAAAAGCCACCATACCCCCCGAAACACCAGGTACTTTATTAGCGCCGCCCATAGTTACCCCTTTAAAAAAAAGAAGTGTTTTTTGTAATAGTGTGCGTTGTTCTTGTTTGTACATTTTTTAAATTAGAGGACTAAAGTACTTGTTTTTTATTACTTTTTTACAGCTAATTTTTCCAATAATAAAATTAATGAAAATCCGATAACAATTAATATAGCGGCGTACATTAATTGAGGGTTTCCATCGTATGAAAATGGTGAAATACTTTTTTCTAAAAGAGGTTTTATCGCTCCATGCCTGTCGGTATAAGTTGTAATTACACTTTTCCAAGGCCATACCTTATTTAAAGAACCTAACATTAAACCTGTTAAAGCAATTAACATTTCATTTTTATAATGATGAAACAACCATTTCAATAATTTTGAAAAAGTCGTTAAACCAACAATAACACCTATCATAATTGCAGAAATTGTTCTTAGCTCTACATTTGTTAAAGCACTCATAACTAATGGATAAACACCAATCAATAATAAAATATAAGAACCTGAAATTCCTGGTAATATCATCGCACAAGATGCTATTGCTCCTGAAAAAACTAAAAACAAATAACTAACATCCTGACCATTAACTGCGGGTAAAACTGTAATTAAATACCCAAAAAACACCGCTAAAACTCCTATGGATATACTGATAAAATTCCATTTTTTTATTTGTTTTCCAACATAAAGAATACTTGCTAATACTAATCCGAAGAAAAAAGCCCACAATAAAATTGGTTTATATTCTAACAACCATTTAATTGCTTTTGCTAAGGAAATAATACTTATAAAAATCCCAATAAAAAGGGATGCTAAAAAATTACCGTTTAATTGTTTCCAAGCAGCTTTTATCCCATCGCTTTTTAACGTTTTGAATAAACTTAAATTAATCGCACTAATCGAGTTTAATAACTCCTCATAAATTCCTGAAATAAAAGCGATTGTTCCTCCTGAAACTCCTGGAACAACATCTGCAGCTCCCATAGCAATTCCTTTTAACATGATTACTAAATAATCTTTATTTGTTCTGTTCATATAATTTTAATTCTTCTTTTTTGTCTTTTGATTTAAACTTGATAAATTTATTCTTTATAAGCTTTACAGGGATTGTTTTTACTGCTTTCTTTTTTTTATGAAGTCCTATTTTTTCACCAAGTTCTGATAAATTATTAAAATTAACTTGATACGAAAGACCAACTCCTTGTGTATATCCTTCTTCTTCAGTTGAATATTGCACTTCATTTTGTCTATTAAAAACAGTTCCTCTTAAGCTACCTTTCTCATTTAACAACACCTCTACTTTTACCTCACCAACAATACTTGTTTGTGTATTTGCTCCTACAGGAACACCTACTTTTCCATTTACAAGAATACGATCACTTAATTGTGTAGAAACAGACACATCTACCTGGTCATCAGACTTTAAACTATTAACATCATCAATATTACCTCTATCACCTTGTACATAACCTAACCCTAGTTTAAACTTACTATCCTCACTATTCAGTACATCTGTTAAAATACTAGATGCTATTTCAGAAGCTGTTCCTCTTAAACCATTTGCGGCACTACTACCAATAGTTTCTTCATTATAAAAAGTACCAAAAGCTAGTAAAAATGAAAAATGCTGCATTTTTGTATTTAAATCATTTCCATTTAAAATAAATTCTAACTCAGAAGCAACTGTTGAATTTGCTGTTGGAATTTTAATATCAAATTCTTGTTTTGAGCTAAATAAACCCCCTGTAATTTTGGTATATAAATCAATCGGAATTTTACGATTCGAATTAATGTTATCTAATAATTGTGCAGGATTTGCTTTTGTTTTATAGACTGCAATTAAATCTAATTCAGCATCATATGGATTCCCATTCCAAGCTATTCTTCCTCCTTTTTGAACAATAAATGGCTTTGATATTCCAGCATACTTAAAATTATATAAACCTTTATCAATTTCAAAATCACCATACATTTTAAATTTGCCCAATGTATTAATATCTATTCTTAAATTTCCTTTACCACTTCCTTTTAACTCACTTCCTGAAATTTTATCAATTACTACTTGAGCAACTGCATCTTTTGTTACTTCTAAATTTATTTTTAAATCGAGCCCTTTTATATCTTTAATCGTTTTTTGATTATTTTCAATTGTTGATTTTCCTGTTTTAAAACGAATTAACTTATAATTATCTATTGTTTTTACATCGCTTAAAGGAATTACAAATAAAGTACCTTTATTTGTTTTACCTTCAATAACAATATCTAAATTATTGGTAAGCCCTCTAATTTCAGCATTTCCATCTAAAAAACCAGTTCCGTAATAAGAAGATTCTACTGTTTCTTGAGTATCTAATATTAATAAATTTTCGGTATCAATATCTAATTTCAAATAC
This sequence comes from Tenacibaculum salmonis, assembly GCF_041053065.1. Lineage (NCBI taxonomy): Bacteria > Pseudomonadati > Bacteroidota > Flavobacteriia > Flavobacteriales > Flavobacteriaceae > Tenacibaculum > Tenacibaculum salmonis. The sequence continues at coordinate 855,048 of NZ_JBFCVV010000001.1, forward strand.
CAATCTTTAAAATTTTGATGCGCAACATACCCTGATAAAACACCTTGTGTTTTATGTTTTGTATCTTCTAATAAAAAATTATCAAGCTTAAATTGTTGTTTATCTAAAATGATATTTGCATCTCCTTTTAAATCAAAATCAACATTTAAATACGGAAAAGTTAAGCCGGCTTCTTTCAAACTTAACACTCCTTTAAAATCAGGGTTACTTAAAAAACCTGTTGCATTAAAATCACCAGTAACTTTCCCTCTAAGTTTATTTAAAACTTCTTTTCCTAAAGGACTAAAAGCAGCTAGCTCGTATTCTTTTAAAGACACTTTTAAATCGACAATAGGTCTTACTTTTGAGAAATCTAAACCACCAACAGCTGAAATACTTTTAGCTCTTTCATTAATTAATGAAAGATTTACTTTGTATTTTTCATATGAATTATCACCTGTAATATTTATTGTTAAATCTCCTTGAGGAAGTTCATTAATATGAAAATTATTTATTAATAAGTTTCCTTTCGGTACTATTTTTTTTCCCTGCTGCTCAACATCAACTACGCCGTTTAAACTTCCGTCTAAACTTAAATTATCTATCAGTGGTAAAAAGCTACCTAATTTTACTTTATTAAAATTAGCTTGTAAATCTTTATAAGTACTATCTCTAACAATCCCTTTAAATTCAATTTTTTGTTCGCCTGATTCAAATACAAAAGGACTTATTTTATAATTATTCTTTTTTAAATTGAATGCTACTTTGTGTTTTTTGTCAGATTTTTTATTTATCACCCAATCAAATCCTTTATAATTAAAAGTTGATTTTTGAATACCTATTACTGATTTTTGTAATTCGTTAATTGTATAATAAAAATCTAAGTTGAAACTTTCAGAATAGTTTTTACCTCCTTTAAATATCGATTTAAAATACAACGTATCATTTTTTATTCTGTTTAATAAATTTAATTTTTCAATATTATAATACGGTGTATTAACTTTACTTGCTGTTAAATGTGTGTTATATAACGAATTTTTAGTATCCATTCTGAATACAATGTTTTCTATAACACTTTTATAAATATCAACTTCTGGTGCCGAAAACTTCAATTTTAAGACATTTTTATCAGAATTAATTCTTCCTTTTAATATGGTATTTTTTCCGATAGCTATATCTGGTAAAAAAACATCAATAATTTTATTATAAATAGTAAAGTCAAAATCTAAAAACTGATTTGGAGCAACTTTATTTGGCAAGTAATTTTCATACTGACCTCCCAAAGCATTTTGAGTTATTAGAATTAGTTCTTCAAAAGAAAATTTACCTTTTAAAGTTCCTTTAACAATATCATCAGAATCAACTTCTATCGTTTTAATCTCCTCTTTTACTGATGATTTTATTTCAAAATGTTTAAATAAATATGCTTTATTTTGATTTTTATATTCCAAGTTTTTAAAGGCTGCTGTACCTACAATATCATTAAATGTATTTCCTGATATATTTAAATTAATATTTCCTTTTAACTCTGCAATACTATCACGCGTAAAAAGATTCGTTTTTTTCAAATCGATTGCATCAATATTAGCAATAAAATCAAATTTATTTATTGCTGATGAAAAATCGGCTAAACCTTCAAAATTAAGTTTAAAATTAGGGTCTTTTGCATTTAAGACTCCGTCAAATTTTTTATTTTGAAACTGACCATTAATATATAAATTCTTGTAATTATAGGTGTTAAATTCTAAGTCAGTAACCTTTCCAATAACAATTGTATTTATATTCTCAAGATTAAAACCAGTACCATCTACATCGGCTTTTAATGATATTTTACCGAGTATCGGGTTATTTGAAAACACACCTAAATCAAAATCAATAAGCTCTAATTCACCAACATAATTTGCTTTATCAATATTATCAATATTTGTTAATTGCAAATCAGAAATAGTTGTTCCAATAGCTGATTTCACCGAAATAGTTGCATCCATTTGATCGGGAGTAACTCTTACAATTCCTTTAAGAGTAAAATCACCAAGTCTTTGAAATTCTGATGGCAAGGTCTTTCCTAATAAATTAGGCAACACACTTTTTAATTGAAAATAATTTGCGGTAACATTTTTAAAATCGGCATCAAAAATAAAACCTCTTTCTTTTTTAATGGCATTCACAAAACCCATATCACCAATAAGTTTCATTCCTTTTCTAGAATACAGCCGAACATTATTTACGCTAAAATTATTTAACACACCATTCATGTCTGCTTTAAAATAAAGCATATCATTACCACTTAATTCTTGGTATAATTTACTGATGTCTTTAATTGATATAGTGCTTTTTAATAATTTTGCTTTGAATTTTACCTTATCATTAAAGTTGACAAAATCTTCTCGGTTATATCTTAATTTAATATCTCCTTTTATTTTAGATTTATTATCTGTTTCTAAAACAGTGCAATCAAAATTCATATATGTCTTTGTGTACACAAAATCAGTAGACATATTTGTTATATTGATTCCTCTATTTTCAGTAAAACTCATTTCTCTCATCTTTAGAGAAACATCAGGACCTGTAATTGAAAAATCTAATAAATTACCACTTGCTTTATACGCCCCAAATTGAAGCGATTCTTTTTTATTATCATCAAAAAGCTTAAAAGTTAAATTTTCGATAGCAATTTTATCACTTTTTAAAACAAAAATATTTGCTAAACTATCTTTTGGAGTACCGCTATCAAAACTCTTGATAAAAATAGACATATTATCATCTTCTTCTCCTTTATATTTTTTCATATTAAAATAAGCACCACTTAAAGAAGCTTCGCCTAAATTAACATTATTATCTATAATTCGTTTAGCATTTAATAATGAAGTGCTTAAATTTTGAACAAAAATAAGCGTGTCTTTATGATGATCTCTAATTTCAATTTCTTTTAACTGAACGCTTCCTAACCAAGATAAATCAATTTTTTTTACAACAATATTTGTGTTGTATTTTGTATTTAACCAACTTGTTGCGTGTCCTGCAATTTTACTTTGTACAACAGGTAATGATAGTAAAATAATAAGCAAGATTATTCCAAGTAACACGTACTTTGATAACCTATATAGTATATTTCCTATTTTTTTAATAACCAACATTTTTATAAAATCACAAACAAATGTAATCAGCTAACTGCAAAAATATCGCCTTATTTTAAAGAAATATCAATTTTAACGAAAATGTAACACAATATCAATATTTTTGCATTTTAATACATGATACATTGAGTACAGAAAACAACTACATTTTAGGTATTGAAAGCTCTTGTGATGACACAAGTGCTTCCGTAATTTACAACGGAAAAGTAATTAGCAACGTGGTTGCAAATCAAGAAATACACGCTAAATATGGTGGGGTTGTTCCTGAACTAGCTTCAAGAGCACATCAACAAAATATAGTTCCTGTTGTACAGCAAGCTATTGAACAAGCTAATATTACAAAAAATGATTTAAGTGCTATCGCTTTTACACGTGGTCCTGGATTAATGGGTTCTTTATTGGTAGGAACATCCTTTGCAAAATCTTTTGCTTTAGGTTTAAATATTCCATTGATAGCCGTAAACCATATGCAAGGACATATTTTAGCTCATTTTATTGAAGAAGAAAATGCTAAAATTCCGCCGTTTCCGTTTGTTTGTTTAACCATTAGTGGCGGACATACACAAATTGTTAAAATTACCAATCATTTTGAGATGGAAATTTTAGGCGAAACTATTGATGATGCCGTTGGAGAAGCTTTTGATAAATCAGCAAAAATATTAGGATTACCTTATCCTGGAGGTCCTTTAGTTGATAAATATGCTCAATTAGGAAATCCGAAAGCTTTTCAGTTTACCAAACCGAAAGTTGGAGATTTACAATTTAGTTTTAGCGGATTAAAAACTGGAATCTTACGTTTTATTCAGAAAAATGTAAAAGAAAATCCTGATTTTATCAAAGAAAATTTACATGATATTTGTGCTTCAATTCAATATACTATTATTGAAATATTGATGGATAAATTAAAAAACACCGTTAAACAAACCGATATAAAACACATTGCTATTGCTGGTGGAGTTTCTGCAAATTCTGAAATTAGAAAACGTTTAGCCCTAGCCGAAAAACATTGGGGATGGACTACCTATATTCCAAAGTTTGAATACACAACCGATAATGCTGCAATGATTGCAATTGCTGGATATTTAAAATATAAAAATAACGATTTTTCTGATATTTCAATTACATCAAAAGCTCGTTTAAAAGTTACCGAATAACTATTTTAAATCATATTTATTTACAAAAAATACCGTTAAAATTATTTAACGGTATTTTTTGTTTATTTTTTTCTAATAAATAAAATTATAAAAATTAGTACAAATTTCTAGCCCCGATTGAAGCATTTGTTTGAGCTCTTTTTTGTTTTTTTCAAACAAAAAAAGCGAGTGCGAAAAGCGGGAAATTGCTTCTAAAAATAATTTTATAAATCAATTTCTTTTAATGCTTTTATATTATTTCGCTCTAAGAAAACATCAATAGTTTCGAAATGTTCAATAACGCGTTGTTCTTTAAATTCAAATACTTTTTCTGATAATCCTTGTAAGAAATCACGGTCGTGAGATACCAAAATTAACGTTCCATCGAAATGCAATAATGCTTCTTTAATAACATCTTTCGAGCGTAAATCTAAATGATTTGTTGGTTCATCTAAAATTAACACATTTACAGGTTCTAATAATAATTTAACCATTGCCAAACGTGTTTTTTCTCCTCCTGAAAGCACTTTTACTTTCTTTTCGATATCATCACCAGCAAACATAAAACGCCCTAAAATATTTTTTATTTGCGTTCGCACATCTCCTTCTGCAACCTCATCTACTGTTTGAAAAACGGTTAATCCTGGATCTAATAATGAAGCCTGATTTTGAGCAAAATATCCAACTTTAGCATTGTGACCTAAACCGCATTCGCCTTCAAAATCGATTTCGCCCATAATAGCTTTTATCATGGTTGATTTTCCTTCTCCATTACGCCCTACAAACGATACTTTTTCTCCACGAGCTATTGAAAAACTTGCGTCTTTAAATACGGTTAAATCGCCATATTTTTTGGTTAAATTTTCTACTTTTACAGGATAATCTCCAGAACGTGGCGATGGTGGAAAACGTAATTTTAATGATGTTGTATCAACTTCATCAATTTCAATAGGCACAATTTTTTCTAACATTCGAACACGTGATGCTACTTGATTTGTTTTCGAATATGTTCCTTTGAAACGTTCGATAAACCCTTTAATATCATCAATCGTTTTTTGTTGTTCTTGATAGGCTTTTATTTGATGCGAACGACGCTCTTTTCGTAATTCTAAATAATGAGAATACTTCGCTTTATAATCGTGAATTGTTCCCATAGTAACCTCAATGGTTCTATTGGTTATGTTATCGATAAAAGCTTTATCATGCGATATTACCACTACCGCCTTGGCTTTGTTTAGCAAGAAATTTTCTAACCAAATTACCGATTCTATATCTACGTGATTTGTTGGCTCATCTAATAAAATTAAATCGGGTTTTTGTAATAAAATTTTAGCCAATTCGATACGCATACGCCAACCTCCACTAAATTCTGATGTCAATCTATCAAAATCTTCTTGTTTAAAACCTAATCCTTTTAAGGCTTTTTCTACTTCTGCTTCGTAATTTATATCTTCTAAAGCATAAAAAATTTCTCCTAAATCGGTGACACGTTCAATAATTTTCATGTACGCTTCCGACTCATAATCTGTACGAGTTTCTAACTCTTTATTTAAGTGTTCCATTTCGGATTTCATCTTAAAAACAGCGTCGAATGCTTTGGATGCTTCTTCTCTTACCGTACAATTATCCTCCATTAATAAATGCTGTGGTAAATAAGCAATTACAGTATCTTTCGGACTTCTAACACCTCCTTTAGTAGCTTTTGAAACTCCTGCCATAATTTTCATCATGGTCGATTTTCCTGCGCCATTTTTACCCATTAAGGCTATTTTATCGTTTTCATTTATTACAAACGATACGTCTTTAAACAACGTTTTTCCACTAAACTCAACCGCTAATTGATCTACAGTAATCATGTATATATATTTTGAATTGCGAAAATACTAATTTTGTTAATTACAGATTTTCTTTTTGATACAAATCAAAATCAATTTAATTAATGCAAAATTTTAAACAATAATTCTTTTAAAATATCTGAAGATGATTGATTTGCTCCTACTCCTTTACTTTTGATGTCTGCTTCTCGTAAAAAACCGATTACTTGCGATACTTTTCGCATCGGATATTTTTTTGCTGATGAGCTATAATCATCAACAAAATAAGGATTTACACCCAAAACTTTAGCCACATTACCTTTTGATTTATCTTTTAAACCATGATACATTAATAATTGTGTAAAAAAACTATTCAATAATGAAATAGTCATTACTAACGGATTATTTTTAGGGTTTTGAGTAAAATAATTGATAATTCGATTAGCTTTTACAACGTCTTTTTGACCGATTGCTTTTCGCAATTCAAAATTGTTAAAATCTTTTGAAATACCAATATTTTCTTCAATATGTTTATCTGTAATAATGATATTTTTAGGTAAAACAGATGTCAATTTATCTAACTCATTCGATATTTTACTCAAATCTGTTCCTAAAAACTCTACTAGCATTTGAGATGCTTTTGGCTCAATATTATATTTTCTTCCGCCTAAAACTTTACGAATCCAATCGGCAACTTGATTGTCGTATAATTTTTTACTATCGTAAATTAACCCATTTTTAGCAATCGCTTTATACGTTTTTTTACGCTTATCTAACTTCTTATATTTATAATTAAAAACTAATACGGTACTTAATTGCGGATTTTCGGCATAAGCTTCAATTCTATCTATTGTACGAACTAAATCTTGTGCTTCTTTTACAATAATCACCTGCTTTTCTGCCATCATCGGATAGCGTTTTGCTGATGCTATAATTTCATCAATAGTAACATCTCTTCCATACATTACCACTTGATTAAAGCCTTTTTCAGATTCGTCAAGTACGTTTTTTTCGATATATTCAGAGATTTTATCAATATAATAAGGTTCATCACCCATTAAAAAATATATAGGTTTTATATTACCCTTTTTTATATCGGATACGATAGTTTTAATTTCGTTCATTTTCTTATTTTTGAAGCATGCAAAAATTGAATCTTCCTACCTACAAATTCAGGCTCAAAAGTAACGAAAATAAGATGCTTATTTTTGATAATTTAAGAAAAAAATACTTAGTATTAACTCCTGAAGAATGGGTTCGTCAACATTTTGTGCAGTTTTTAATTGAAGAAAAAAAATATCCTGTTACTTTAATTGCTCTTGAAAAACAATTGACTATAAACAACCTAAAAAAACGAACAGATATTGTTATTTTTTCTTCGGATGGAACACCGAATATTATAGTAGAATGTAAAGCTCCAAAAATTAAAATTGCACAAGATACTTTTGACCAGATTGCACGTTATAATTTAAAACTAAATGCCAATTATCTAATTGTTACCAACGGATTAGAACATTATTTTTGTCAACTCGATAAAGAAAATGAAACCTATGTTTTTTTAAAAGATATTCCTGATTATAAATAATAAATAATTGATAAATTCGCAATTATGAAAACAGCAATCGTTATATTAAATTGGAATGGTAAAAAATTATTAGAACAGTTTTTACCAAGTATCGTAAATTTCAGTGTAAATCAAGCTGAAATTTATGTTGCTGATAATGCTTCTTCCGATGATTCTATATCTTTTATCAAACAAAATTTCCCGACCGTTAAAATAGTTAAAAATAGTACTAATGGTGGATATGCGAAAGGATATAATGATGCTTTACAACATATTAATGCAGATGTTTATTGTTTAGTAAATTCTGATATTGAGGTTACTAAAAACTGGATTACTCCTATTTTAGACACCTTTAAAAAAGAAGAAAACACAGCTATTATTCAGCCAAAAATTTTATCTTTTAAAGATAAAACAAAATTTGAATATGCAGGTGCTGGTGGTGGATTTATCGATTTATATGCGTATCCATATTGTCGTGGACGTATTTTTAATAACCTAGAAACCGATAACGGACAATTTAACGATACTACCGAAATTTTTTGGGCTTCTGGAGCTTGTTTTTTTATTCGCTCAAAAGTGTATCATAAGCTAAATGGTTTTGATGAAGATTATTTTGCACATCAAGAAGAAATAGATTTATGTTGGCGAGCAAAAAACGAAAATTTCACAATTAAATATGTAGGAAATTCAACTGTTTATCATGTTGGCGGTGCAACTTTACAGGCAATAAATCCGCAGAAAACCTTTTTAAACTTCAGAAATAGCTTATTAAATATCGTTAAAAATGTACCTACCAAATTGGTCTTCTTTGTGATTTTTTCTCGCTTAGTCTTAGATGGAATTGCAGGACTTAAATTCTTACTTGAACTTAAACCCAAACATACTATTGCTATTTTAAAAGCTCATTTTAGTTTTTATGCAAACTTTATTAAGTTTTTAGGAAAAAGAAATAAACTTAATAAAAAAGATAATTACAATAAACACACTTCTATCGTTTGGCAATATTATGCTTTAGGCAGAAAGAAATTTAGCGAATTGAAATAATTAATTTTTTAAAACTAATTTCCATTTATTTGTTTCTGAAAATTCTTTAATTACTTGGTTTCTATCTAATAGAAAGTTCTCCATATATTTTTTAAGAAATATTTCATCAATAATTCGCCCTAAAAATCCAAAAGGTGATTTATAATTAAAATAATCAGTCATTAATGTATTTCCATTAATATTCTTAAATTCATGTTTATGAGTAAAAGAACTAAAAATCCCTTCAACCATTTCATCAGAAAAATAATTTGGAAAATCAAATTCAGTAATTTTAACTGTCAACTTTTGATAAACGCCAAAATGTTTTGCTTTCCAAGTAACCGTTTCTCCTATATTAATTAATCCAGAAGTTTTTCCTGAAATGGCTTCTTCTTTTGTTTTTTCTGCTGAAATCTTATGCAAATCGATGCTTCTTGATAAATCAAAAACTATTTCTAAAGGTGCATTAATTATTGTTTCAATTTTAATTACAGGCATTACAAAATATCTAAACTTCCTTTACCTTCTCTTATTACTTCAGGAGAATCAGTAGTTAAATCTATTACTGTTGATGCATAGTTATCACCATAACCACCATCAATAACAACATCAACAATATTTTGCCATTTTTCAAAAATTAATTCAGGGTCTGTGGTGTATTCTATTACCTCATCTTCATCATGAATAGAAGTAGAAACTATTGGATTTCCTAAAGCCTCTACAATAGTTTGTGCTATTATATTATCAGGAATACGAATACCTATTGTTTTACGCTTTTTAAATACTTTTGGTAATGAATTACTTCCTGGTAAAATAAAAGTATAAGGACCTGGTAAAGCTCTTTTTAATATTTTAAATATTGAAGAATCTATTTGTTTTACATAATCAGATAAATGACTTAAGTTATTACAAATAAATGAAAAATTAGATTTTTCTAGCTTTACTCCTTTTATTTTAGCAATTTTTTCTAATGCTTTTGTATTGGTAATATCACAACCTAATCCGTAAACAGTATCTGTTGGATAAATTATTAATCCGCCATTTTGTAAAACTTTTACAATTTTAGCAATTTCTTTGGGATTCGGATTGTCGTTATATAGTTTTATAAATTGTGCCATATCTTAAAGATAGTATTTTATCTTCAAAATTAACTATTTTCTTTTAAATAATACGTTATTGATTATCATCAATAAAAAGAAATATTATTATTAAAATTTAATATAGATGAAATAAAAAAGGCAATTTATTTAAAAATAAATTACCTTTTTTTGATATTAAAAATTATCAAAATCGAAATCATCAATATTTTCGAAACTTGTAAACTGATCATTAAATTCAGCATCAAATTCATCATCTAAATCTCCTTCTTCTTCGGTAGCTATAAATTCTTTTTGAGGTGCTTCATCAGGGATTTCACCAACAGTTAAAATTATTTTGGTATCTGTAACAACTTCATCCGATTGTTCTACAACTTCTACATAGAATGTCCACATTTGTAAAAAATCATATACATAAATCAATTTATCATTTATACTTGGTAAGGTTTCTTTTATAACACAAGTACTCATTGACGGTTCACTTCCATCTTCAGACATATCAAATAAAGGAATTTCCTCTCCCTGATTCCAATCTTCATCTGTTCGGTAAAAAGAAGCCATTTCTTGCCCATTAAAACCAAATGATTTTGCGATATCTGAATGCAAATCTTCTAAGTTTTTTGCTTCATTAACCACAAGGGTTCTAATTACATCTTTTTTAGTATCTAATATTACACGTACTTTATACATTCTATCATTTTTTGTCGCTACAAAAATACGTATTTTTGAATTATAATTTAAATAAAATGGATATACAACAATCTTTAACAATACTTAATAGTTACAATAAAGATACATTAATGGAAACTCTTAAAATTGAGTTCATTGACGTAGGTACTGATTTTATAACGGCTAAAATGCCTGTAAATTCAAGAGTACATCAACCTCATGGTATTTTACATGGTGGTGCTACTGCTGCTCTAGCCGAAACTGTTGGTAGTTGTGCTTCTGCTTTTTTTTTAAAGGATAACTCTAAAATTGTCAAAGGAATTGAGCTAAGTATTAATCATATAAAAAGCAAAAAAAATGGAACTATTTTTGCTACAGCCAAAGCGATTCATCAAGGAAGAACTACGCATTTATGGGAAGTTAAAATTATTGATGAAAAAGATAATTTAATTTCTCTATGTAAAATAACAAATATTGTTTTAGATAAAAAATAAGTTTTTTAACAGCAATTATAAAATAAATTTAGATTGAATATATTTTCAAAAATAGAAAAATCACTAGAAAATAAACTTCCTTTTGTAGTATATCGAAAACCTAATTCGATAACATTAAACGGATGGTTTCAAAAGAACGACAAACTACATATTTCTACTAATTATACAGAAAGCGGTTTTATTTTTGCACCTTTTGATGATAAAAATATTGCGGTTTTACTTCCTGAAGAAGATGTTATTTTCGAGCAAGAAGAAATTAATATAGTAACTAACTTTATCAAAAAAAATGCTATATCTATTGATTACTCATCAGAAAAAAAACATGTAGAATTAGTTAAAAAAGGAATTAAAGCTATTGAATCAGGTTTATTCAAAAAAGTTATTTTATCAAGAAAAGAAAAAGTTTCTTTATCGAATTTTAATGCAATAGCAGTTTTTAAAAATTTGCTTGCAAATTATCATACTGCTTTTACTTATATATGGTTTCATCCAAAAGTTGGAATGTGGCTAGGCGCAACACCTGAAACTTTAGTGAAAATTAAAGATGATAACTTTAAAACAATGTCTTTAGCAGGTACACAAGTTTTTAACGGAACAACAAACGTAACTTGGCAACCTAAAGAAATTGAAGAACAACAATTTGTTACCGATTATATAACTGATAAACTTTCAAAAATATGCAATCACCTTGAAAAAGGAACTGTACAAACCAGTAAAGCAGGGAATTTATTACACTTAAAAACGTTAATTTCAGGAAAAATAACAACTAAAAATGCGACTTTAATAAAAAAATTACACCCTACTCCTGCTGTATGTGGTCTACCTTTAGAAGCTTCAAAAGAATTTATTTTGAAAAATGAAGATTATGACAGAGGATATTACACTGGTTTTTTAGGAGAACTAAATTTAAAAGTTGAAAATAAAAATACATCAGAACTTTTTGTAAACTTACGATGTATGGAAATTAAAAATAATTCAGCTATACTTTTTATTGGTGGTGGAATTACCAAAGAAAGTAATCCGAAAAGCGAATGGCAAGAAACAGTTGCCAAAACATCAACTATGAAAAATGTTTTATCCTAAAAAATTTAATAAAAAGTAAAAAGCATTAACTCTTAAATAGTTAATGCTTTTATGTGTAAATTGAATTTGAATTGATTTTTTTGCAATAACTTAAACTAAACTAGTAGTTTTAATTATTCTTAACAGTTTATCATCTGCTTAAATATCTTCAAAAGAAACGTTTGTGAAGTTTTCTGTAGAAATTAACTCCTCTACTATTTCTTCACCTTCTTCTTTTTTATAATCTTTTTGGTGACGTTCACTAATTACTTCTGAACCTTTTTCGTTTACAATAAAATCTGTTGCTTTATTTAGCATTTCTTTAAAGTCAGAAAAATCTTCTTTGTATAAGTAAATTTTATGTTTTTGATAATGAAAAGAACCATCATCATGTGTAAATTTTTTACTTTCAGTTACTGTTAAATAATAGTCATCTGCTTTTGTAGATCTTACATCAAAAAAGTAGGTTCTTCTTCCTGCTCTTAAAACTTGTGAAAAAATTTCTTCTTGTTCTACTCTCTCTCTCTCACTCATAGTTCGTTTCTTTAAATAATAATTTTTTACCTAAAATTGCTCAACAAATCTAATAAAATAATTGACTTGGCAATACAAATCGTTAAATTTCTTTTTCTAAAATTTGTTGTTTATAAAGCTCTTTATAATATCCATTTATTTTTATTAACTGATTATGAGACCCTTGCTGAATAACTTTACCAGCATCTAATACAATTATTTTATCAGCATTCTTAACTGATGAAACTCTATGGCTAATTATGATTGTTGTTTTATTATTAGACACACGCTCTAAATTTAACAGTATTTTTTGCTCTGTTTCTGTATCAACAGCCGATAAACAATCATCAAAAATTAATATTTTAGGATTCTTTATAATTGCTCTGGCAATGGCAGTTCTTTGCTTTTGTCCTCCAGATAAAGTTACACCTCTTTCACCTAAAATAGTTTGATAACCATTTTTAAAGTTTATAATATTATCATGAATTACCGCATTTTTTGATGCTTCAATAATTTCTTGTTCAGTGGCATTTTCTTTTCCAAATTTAATATTATTCTGAATCGTATCAGAAAACAAAAAAGGATCTTGAGGAACAAAACCAATTTGATTTCTTACATCATATAAATTACATTCTTTAATATTTTTACCATCTATTAAAATTTCACCTTCGGTAGCATCATATAATCGAGAAATTAAATTTATAATTGTCGATTTCCCGCTTCCTGTTGTTCCTAAAATAGCCAAAGTTTCTCCTTTTTCGATGACTAAATTCACTTTTTTTAATGCTGTAATATTAGTATCATCATAAGTTAATGAAACATCTTTAAATTCAATTTTACCTATTATTTCTGTAGCTGTATTGGTGTTATTTTGAACTTCAGGAACTTGCTCTAAAAATTCATTAATTCGTTTTTGCGAAGCTTCGGCTTGTTGCACTGTCGAAGTTACCCAACCAACTACAGCTACTGGCCAAGTAAGAATATTTACATACATTACAAACGCTCCGATTGCCCCTAATTGGATTTCGCCAGCAATATATTGTTGCCCTCCAATGTATAATACAATAATATTGCTAATTCCTATTAATAAAATCATTAACGGAAAAAATAATGCTTGAACTTTATGTAATTCAATATTTTTCTCTTTGCTTTTATCTGCTATTTCATCAAAAGAAGCTATTACTTCTGATTCTATGGCGTAAGATTTAACAACATTAATCCCTGAAAAAAACTCTTGATTAAAGGTTGTTAATTTTGATAAATATTGTTGAACAACGGTACTTCGTTTATTTATTTGCTTGCTTAGTACAAAAATAGATATCGATAAGATTGGAAACGGTATCATAGTATATAAAGTCAACTTTGGAGAAATAGCGTACATTTGGCTAAACCCGATAATTAACGAAATTATCATATTTAAAGTGTACATAATTGCAGGACCAAAATACATACGCACCTTAGAAACATCCTCACTTATACGGTTCATTAAATCACCTGTTCTATTTTTTTTGTAAAAATTAGTAGATAATCGTTGATATTGCTGATAAATTTCATTTTTTAAATCAAATTCAATCATTCGCGACATTACAATAATGGTTTGTCGCATAAAAAAAGTGAAAAATCCACCCAATAAAGTAACTCCAATAATGAGCATTATATTTTTAAATAAAACAGTTTTTACTTCGGATAAATCTGTTATTTTCCCTAGTTGATAATCCTCTACAACATTTAATGAATTCCCTACAAAATCAGGGATTTTAAGTGTCAAAATTTTTGCCAATATCGTAATTACGATTCCTAAAAATAATCTCCATTTATATTTTATAAAGTATTTATTAAGATATTTTAATGATTTCAAAGTGAAAAAGTATTTTGGGGTTAACAGTTTTAATCTAACAAACGTTTTTATTATAGATAATGTAATTTACACATCTATTTTTGCCTACCTTTTAATGATTCCCTATTTTTGTATTCAACTTTTTGAGGTTTTTAAAACATCCTTAAAATTAAAAGCAAAACAAATGACATCAGAAATCATTGATATTAAAGACCTTAAAAATGACCCAGTATTTGGTCAATTATCTTTTGACAATCACGAACAAATCGTTTTTTGTAATGACGAAGATACAGGTTTAAAAGCAATAATTGGTATTCATAATACAACATTAGGACCTGCTTTAGGAGGTACTAGAATGTGGCAATATAAAAGTGAATGGGAAGCTCTTAACGACGTATTACGTTTATCTCGTGGTATGACCTATAAATCAGCTATTACAGGATTAAACCTTGGTGGTGGTAAAGCAGTAATTATAGGAGATGCAAAAACTCAAAAAAACGATGCTTTAATGCGTAAGTTTGGAGAATATGTAAATTCTTTAGGAGGAAAATACCTTACCGCAGAAGATATTGGTATGGAAACTCGTGACATGGATATTATTCGTGAAGTAACGCCACACGTAACAGGTGTTTCTGAAGCTATTGGTGGTTCAGGAAATCCATCTCCTGTAACTGCTTACGGAGTTTATATGGGAATGAAAGCTGCAGCTAAATATCGTTTTGGATCAGATAATTTAGCTGGTAAAAAAGTGTTAGTTCAAGGTGTTGGACACGTTGGTGAAACTTTAGTAAAACATATTACTGATGAAGGTGCACAAGTAATTTTAAATGATATTAACGAAGTTCGTTTAGAAGAATTAAGTAAAAAATACGGTGCTAATGTTATTTTAGGAAATGATATTTACGGTTTAGATGTTGATATTTATGCTCCATGTGCCTTAGGTGCTACATTAAATGACCAAAGTATTGTGCAGTTAAAAGCCAAAGTTGTTGCTGGTGCAGCTAACAATCAATTAGCTGATGAGTTAAAACATGGTAAATTATTAAGAGAAAAAGGAATTGCTTACGCTCCTGACTTCTTAATTAATGCTGGTGGAATAATTAATGTTTACGCCGAAGTTGCTGGTTACGACAAGGCTGAAAGCCTAAAAAGAACCGAAAACATCTATAATACTACCCTAGATATTTTCAACTTAGCAGACAAAGAAAGTATTACAACACATCAAGCTGCTTTTAATATTGCACAAGCTAGAATCGATGCTCGTAAAAAAGAACAAAATAACTAGTTAAAAAACAAAAAAGTTTTATTTTTGCAGAGCGATAGAAATACTTTCTATCGCTCTTTTTTTTAAAAGTTCTTTAAAATGATTAACAGAAGACATATTCGAGTTAAAGTAATGCAGTCGGTTTATGCAATGCAACAATCGCACAGTGATAATATTGTAAAAGAAGAAAAGTTCTTAAAAGACAGCATTGATAAAATGTATGACTTATATGTTCTTAACCTTCAGCTATTGATTCAAGTTCAAAAATTAGCTAACAAGCGAATAGTACTTTCTAAAAAGAAAATACTTGCTACTAAAGAAGATTTAAATCCTAACACTAAATTTGCTGATAATAAAGTTATCGATAAATTAAGTGAAAGTAGTAGTTTAAATGCATATGTTGAGCTTCATGAACTTAATTACTGGGAACTTGACAATGAATATGTTCGTATTATCTTAGACGAATTACTAAATAGTGATTTGTATAAAGAATATATGAATAACCCAAAAGATTCATATCATGTAGATAACGCTTTTGTTATTGCTTTTTTCAAAGAAATTATAGCACCTAACGAAAAATTAGCAGATTATTTTGAAGATAAAATGATTTCTTGGATTGATGATATTCCTTTTGTAAATACTTGGATTGTTAAATCATTAAATAAACAAAAAGAACAAAATCCGTTTATATTAGGAAGCTTATATAAAGATAGTGAAGATAAACAATTTGTATCTAAATTATTTACAAAAACTGTTTTACATCAACATACCTACGAAGAAGATATCATTGAAAAAACACCTAACTGGGAGGCAGATAGAATTGCAGATATTGACATGATTATTATTAAAATGTCTATTACTGAATTCTTACATTTTCCGTCAATACCTAGTAGAGTAAGTATTAATGAATATATCGAAGTAGCGAAGGACTACTCGACCAATAAAAGTGGCTATTTTATCAATGGTGTTTTAGATAAATTATCAAAAGATTATTTGGCATCAGAGAAGATGGTTAAAATTGGTAGAGGTTTATTATAAAAAATTATTATTTTTACCAAAACAATTTAAAATATTTTAACATGAAGAAAATAGCAATAGCAATTGCATTTGTTCTTTCAACAGGAATGTTAGTTTCTTGTGGTCAAAACAATGCAGCATCTAAAGTAAAGAAAGAAAATGTAGAAAGTGCTGAAAAAAGAGATGTCTCTATTAGCAAAGGAACAGCTTCTATTTCTTTTGATAAAGAAGAGCATAATTTCGGAACTGTTAACGAAGGTGATGTTGTAAAAACTACTTTTGTTGTAACAAACACGGGTAAAACTGATTTAGTAATTACAAATGCTAAAGCTAGTTGTGGTTGTACAGTGCCATCATGGCCGAAAGAAGCAATTGCTCCTGGAAAAACTGGAGAAATACAAGTCAGCTTTAACACTAACGGAAAACCAAATAAACAATCTAAATCAATAACTTTAACTACAAATACTGAAAAAGGTAGAGAAGTTGTTAAAATTACTGGTATGGTAACTCCTAAAAAGAAAGCAGTATAATGTTTACAACAATATTTTTACAAGGAAGTACTCAAGAAAGTATTATGAATATGCTTCCTTTTATAGCAATGATAGCTGTTTTTTATTTCTTGATTATTCGTCCGCAAATGAAGCGTCAGAAAAATGAAAAGAAATTTCAAACTACTGTTCAAAAAGGAATCAAAGTAGTTACAAGTAGTGGTATTCATGGTAAAATTGTTGAAATAAACGATACTGATAATACAATTACTATTGAAACTGGTGCAGGTAAAATTAAGTTTGAACGCTCTGCCATTTCAATGGAATTAAGTAAAAAATATAATACAGAGGTTAAATAATAACATCAGTATGATATAAAAAAGAGCGCTAATTAGCGCTCTTTTTTTGTTTTTTATGTAGATTGCATCATATTAAATAATTTGAAAAAAAAAATTAACATACCTAAAACATTTTTTAGTTTTTTATCAGCATCTATACTTTTTTGGCTACTAATAAATCTATCCAAAGAATATACTACTGAAATAAAAATGGAAACGATATACACAAATGTTGCTATCCAAAAAACAGTTATTGATACACCTGTTAAAAATATTACATTACTTGTAAAAGGAAGTGGTTTTAAATTAATTGCTAGTAGTTTTACAATACCA
Organism: Tenacibaculum salmonis; assembly: GCF_041053065.1. Taxonomy (NCBI): domain Bacteria; kingdom Pseudomonadati; phylum Bacteroidota; class Flavobacteriia; order Flavobacteriales; family Flavobacteriaceae; genus Tenacibaculum; species Tenacibaculum salmonis. The sequence goes on from NZ_JBFCVV010000001.1 coordinate 872,810, forward strand.
AAACTGACATTAAACTTAAAAAAAGCTACTAAAAAGAAAGCTAACAACTATTTTTTTACAACTAAAAAACTGCATAAAACAGTACAATTAAAATTAAATTCAGGTATTGAATTAATCAAAATTCAAAGAGATACTATTCCATTAAAAATGGGAACATTACAATCAAAAAAAATTCCTTTAAAAACAAATTTAGAACTCACCTTTCAACTCGGTCATGATTTAGCTACGCCAATAAAAATAACACCTAGTCATGTTTTAATTTCAGGAGAAGCTTCTTTAATCGATAAAATTACTAGTTTAAATTTAAAAAAAATAAAACTAGAAAACATCTCTGAAAGTACTACGCTTAAAGCAACTATTGAAATACCTAAAAAACTAAGGATAGAAACTTCTTCTGCTAAAATAAATATCATTGTCGATAAATTTACAGAAGGAGAAATAGAAATACCGATATCAATAAAAAATGCACCAAAAAATATAAATATATTTCCTAAAAAAGTGAAAATAATTTATAAAGTAGGTTTAAAAAATTTCAATAAAATTAACGCAAATTTATTTAAGATAGAATGTGATTATAAACAAGTAATAATGAATGGAACAACCTATTTAACGCCTAAGTTAATGAAGTTTCCAGATTCAATTACTCTTATAAGAATTGTTCCCAAAAAAATAGATTTTTTAATACATAAATAATGGTTATAGGTTTAACAGGTGGTATTGGTAGTGGAAAATCTACTGTTATAAGAATGTTTTCTAAATTTAAAAATAACGCTATTTATATTGCTGATGATGAAGCTAAAAAACTAATGAATTCTTCAGATGAAATTAAGACTAAATTAATTTCAGAATTTGGAAAGGAAGTATATATTAACGATGTACTTAATAAACCATATTTAGCAAATATTGTTTTTAATGATAAAGAAAAATTAGCAATTTTAAATACTATTGTTCATCCTGTAGTAAACGACCATTTGCAAAAATTCATACTTAAAAACAAAGACAAAGCTTATGTTTTATACGAAAATGCAATACTTTTTGAAAACGGAAGTAATTCTTTTTGTGATAAAATAATAACAGTAACAGCTCCTGAAAAAATTAGAATTGAACGTGTTTTAAAAAGAGATGCTTCAACAATTGATGCTGTTAAAAGTCGTATTCAAAATCAATGGAATCAAAATAAAAAAGCAATACAATCTAATTATATTATTGAAAATACAACTCTTTCCAAAACAGAAAAAAAAATTGCTGATATTCATACTATTTTAACAAAAAAAAAGAATAATTCCTCTTTTATAAATAATCTTTGTTAAATTTATCTTAATTTCACAGAAACTTAGTTAATATAAGTTAAAAGCAACCTCACCTTCATTTTATTAATTTATTTTTGAATAATGAGTAAGAAAATCTTTATTCTTATTGTTGTTTTAATGAGTATTTCTTTAATAGGAATTATATCTGTTCAAGTTTATTGGATAAAAGATGCAGTAAGAAATAAACAACAACAATTTGACAACAATATTAAAATTGCATTAGCAAGAACCTCTGAAAGGATTAAGGATAGAGAGTACGCTGATTTTTTTCAAAATAACCAAGAATTTCTTAAAGATAAAAAATTTGTTTCTGATGCAGAAATAACTACCTATTTATTTCAACAAATAGATACTACCAATAAAAGAAAATTCACATTTGGAACAACTATTTTAGGAGAAAGCATAAAAATGCCTGGTGATTTTATTAACAATGATTCTATTATTATTAAACGCTATTCAGGAAAACAAGATTTTTATTTTTCCCAAATAATGAAATCATCTAATAAAGATTTTACTCCTTTTACTAAAGAAAGTAGTGTTTCACGATTTAAAACATATCCAAAATTTAATAAGCAACTAATTGAAAATGTACTTCGTGAAAGAAAAATACGCTATCCTATTAATGAAAGAATTAGTAACAAAGAGCTAAATTTCACAATAAAAGAAGAGTTAGCCAAAATGAATATTACACAAAATTTTAAATATGGTGTGTATGAAGATGGATTAGCTACTCAATTAAAATCTGGTTATTTCAACATACAGCCAAACGATGCAAACTATCCATTATTAGCAGATGATAATGGTATTAGTAAGTATAAACTATATATCAAATTTCCTAATGAACAAAAAAAAATATTATCAGAAATATTTAAAGTTTTAGGGCTTTCATTATTATTTATAGTTATTATTATTGCTGCTTTTGCAACATCATTATATCAGTTAATTCGTCAGAAAAAAATATCTGAAATAAAAACAGACTTTATTAATAATATGACGCACGAGTTTAAAACACCTATTGCAACAATAAATTTAGCTTTAGATGCTATTAAAAACCCACAAATAATATCAGATCAAGAAAAAGTAAAACGCTATGTAAAAATGATTCGTGAAGAAAATAAACGAATGCACGGACAGGTAGAAAATGTTTTAAGAATTTCGAGATTAGAAAAAAATCAGATTGAAATTAGTAAAGATGCTACTGATATGCACGATACTATTGAGGAAGCTATTGAACACATTCAATTATTAGTAGATGATAAAAAAGGAACTGTAAACGCACATTACGAAGCAATATCAACAGAGGTTCTTGGAAATCAATTTCATTTAACTAATATTATTGTCAATATATTAGAGAATGCTTTAAAATATTCAGAGGATACACCTAAAATTGATATTTACACCGAAAGCACCAATAAATACTTTATTTTCAAAGTAAAAGACGAAGGTATTGGAATGAGTAGAAATGCTCAGAAATATATTTTTGATAAGTTTTATAGAGAACATAACGGAAACATACACAACGTAAAAGGGCATGGTTTAGGATTGGCTTATGTTAAAGAAATAATAGATAGCCATCATGGCTTAATTTATGTTGAGAGTGAAAAAGGTAAAGGAAGCTTATTTACAGTGAAATTACCATTAATATAAAAATAAAAAAATGGGAAGCAAAAAAATATTATTAGTAGAAGATGATCCAAATTTTGGAACAGTTCTTAAAGATTATTTAGCATTAAATGACTACAATGTTACACTTGCAAAAGATGGTATTGATGGTTTAATTATGTTTAAAAATGGCGAATACGATTTATGTATTTTAGACGTAATGATGCCTCGTAAAGATGGGTTTTCATTAGCATTAGATATACGTGCAACCAATAAAGAAGTGCCTATTATATTTTTAACTGCTAAGACATTAAAAGAAGATGTTTTAAGAGGTTACCAAGTTGGAGCAGACGATTATTTAAATAAACCTTTTGATTCAGAAGTTTTATTACATAAAATAAAAGCTATTTTACAACGTAAAGAAAGCGAAAGTTCTAGTGAATCTGATGAGTTTGAATTTAAAATTGGTGGATTCGAATTTAACTCTAAATTACGTCACCTTTCACTTAACGGTGCTGAAGCTCAAAAACTTTCTCCAAAAGAAAGTAAATTATTAAGAATGTTAGCAATGCATAAAAATGATTTAATGCCTCGTGAGCTAGCCTTAACAAAAATTTGGAGAGATGACAACTACTTTACATCTAGAAGTATGGATGTGTATATTGCTAAACTTAGAAAATACTTAAAAGAAGATGAAAATGTTGAAATCATCAATATTCATGGTGAAGGATTCAGATTATTAGAAAAAGTATAAACAGTTTTCTAATAAATAAATTATTTAATAAAGACTTCCTTTTCCCAGGGAGTCTTTTTTATTTTCAATAAATGTAACAATAATTATATTTAGTCGTCAAACACTTATAATCAACAAAATATAAAAACTTGGAAACAATTTTATCAATAAAAAATCTCGATAAGAAATATGGTAAAGTTCATGCCGTAAATAACTTATCTTTTGATATTCAAAAAGGAAATGTTTATGGAATTCTTGGACCTAACGGAAGCGGAAAATCGACAACTTTAGGTATTGTATTAAATGTTGTTAACAAAACTTCGGGTAACTTTAGTTGGTTTAATGGTAAATTATCTACTCATGAAGCTTTAAAAAAAGTAGGTGCTATTATAGAGCGTCCTAACTTTTATCCATATATGACAGCTGTTCAAAATTTACAGTTGATTTGTAAAATAAAAGGAGTTTCATTTAATAAAATTGAAGAAAAACTAAAAATTGTAAACCTTTTCGACAGAAGAAAAAGTAATTTCAATACTTATTCTTTAGGTATGAAACAGCGTTTGGCTATTGCTTCTGCTTTATTAAATGATCCTGAAATATTAATTTTAGATGAACCTACAAATGGTTTAGATCCGCAAGGAATTCATGAAATTCGTCAAATAATTAAAGATATCGCCAAAAACGGAACTACTATTTTACTAGCCTCTCACCTACTTGATGAAGTTGAAAAAGTTTGTACTCATGTTCTTATTATAAGAAATGGTATAAAACTATATAGTGGTAAAGTTGATGAATTAACAACAACTACTGGATTTTTTGAACTAAGTAGCCAAAACAATGAAGAGTTAATAAAGTTGTTAGACAATCATCCTTCTATCGGAAATATTAAAAAAGAAAATGACATTTTAATTGCACAATTAACATCTGATTTATCATCATCAGAAATAAATCAATTTCTTTTTAAAAATAACGTAATACTTTCACATTTAGTAAAACGTAAGCCTAGTTTAGAACAACAATTTTTAGATTTAACCAACAACAACTAACACCTTCATTATGTTTCGACTTTTAAGTATAGAGTTTCATAAATTAAAATATAACAAAGCTAGTAAAGCACTTTCAATTATCTATTTTGCATTGTTAACATCTGTAGCCTTAATAGCTGCTGTTAAGTTTGATCTTGGTCCTATTAAATTTCATTTAGCCGATCAAGGTATTTTTAATTTCCCTTATATATGGCATTTTAACACTTACATTGCTGCTATTTTTAAATTCTTTTTACTACTTGTAATTGTTTCTATGATGACTAATGAATACAGTTATCAAACATTAAAACAAAACCTAATTGATGGCTTAAGTAAAAAAGAATTTATACTTTCTAAATTTTACACAGTAATTGTTTTTTCTTTAATATCAACTATTTTTGTTTTTATTGTATCATTAATACTGGGAACTATTTATTCAGATTTTAATGAAATTTCTATCATTTTAACCGATTTAAGTTATCTACTTGCTTTTTTCACTAAACTTTTAGGTTTCTTTTCTTTTGGATTATTTTTAGGAATATTAATTAAACGATCCGCATTTGCAGTAGCAACAATGATTGTTTGGTTTATTATAGAAAGTATGGTAAAAGGTTATTTATACTGGGTATTTAAAGATTTAAAAACAAGTACCGATGAAGCTGTTAATTCTATTATGCAATTTTTTCCACTAGAAGCAATGGCTAATTTAATTAAAGAACCTTTTTCTAGACTAGGAGCTGTTAAATCTGTAGCGAATCAAATAGGTGCTAATTTTACAAAAAATTATGAGGTAAGTTTTTTAAATATTATTATTGTATTAGCTTGGACTTTTATTTTCATCTATGCTTCATATATTTTATTAAAAAGAAGAGATTTATAAATATAATTACCTGTCTTTATTTAAGATTTACAACGAATAATTCCTTTACTAACTATCAGATAATAAAATTAATTATTAACTTAAAAATAGTTATATATAAAATCACTATTTTTATAAAAGTTATATACCTTTATAGACACTTATTAAAAAATAATTTGAACTAAAATATCCCTATTAAAAGTAGGGATATTTATTATTTAACTGTTTTATTTATTATTATCTATATATGAAAATATTACTAAGCACATTTGTATTCTTTATTATTTTTTTACCATTAAAAGCACAAACAACCATACAGGTTAATAATGTTAATGATGTAGAAGCTTTATATAATCCTAAAGACCTTATTGAAAAAGTTCTTATTGATAATAACTGTACATCAATAACAAACATAAATTCTTCTGTTTCAGGGTCTCCTTCTGATAGACAAAATAAAAGTTATGGTTACTTTAAAAGTAAAGTAGGAAGTACTTTCCCTTTTAAAGAAGGTATTGTTCTTTCAACAGGAAAAGCTTTTCCTATTAGCGGTACCTCTTTAGGTAATTTAAATTCACCAACAACAGGAAAAGGCGATACTGATTTAAGTACATCTTTAAACGAACCTAGTCTAAATGATGCAAGTGTTATTGAATTTGACTTTATTCCAACATCAGATGAAATAAGTTTTCGATATTTAATGGCTTCTGAAGAATACCAAGGTACTTTTCCTTGTACTTTTGCAGATGGTTTTGCTTTCTTATTAAGAAAATCAGGAACAACAACTTATAAAAATCTTGCAGTTATACCAAATTCTACTACTCCAGTAAGTGTTAAAAATGTTCATGCAGCTATTATTGGTGGCTGTCCTGCTAAGAATGAAACGTATTTTGCTGGTAATAACCTTGGGGATACAAATTTTGATGGTCGAACAAAAGTTCTTACAGCTAAAGCTACTGTAACTCCTAATGTAACATATCATATAAAATTAGTGATTGCTGATAATTCAGATAATCAATATGATACTGCTGTGTTTTTAGAAAAAGGAAGTTTTAATTTAGGCTTAGATTTAGGTACTGATTTATCATCTACTACACAAAGTAGCGTTTGTGGTACAGAGAAATTATTAACTTCTAATATTACAGCAAACAATTATCAATGGTATAAAGATGATGTAATTATTCCACTAGCTACAAAAAAAGATTATTTAGCTAATTTAGGTAACGGAAAATACACCTGTAAAATTATTGATGGATCGTGTAGTGATGAAGATGATATTTTATTAGAATTCTCAGAAAGTCCAATAAATAACATAAGTATTTCTCCGCTTTTAACTTGTAATAATAATTTAAATATTCAACTAGATTTAACATCTAAAACAAACGAAATATTAGCAGGACAAGATGACACAAAATTTGAAGTATTATTTTATAGTGATGCACTATATACAACTCAAATAACAACACCTATTAATTATACAAACCTTACTAATAATGATATTATTTATACAAGAATAAGGAATATAATAGCTACAAATTGTTTTGTTGATAACTCTTTTAATTCTATTATTACAGGAAACCCAATAATTCAAACTCCTGTAAACTATGAAGAATGTGACGATACTTTTAATGGAACAGATACTGATGGTTATTTTAATAATTTCTTACTAAACACAAAAGATTCTGAAATTTTAGGAGCTTTAGATCCTGTTATTTATGAAGTTTCTTATCACACAACTTTAATTGGTGCTCAAACAGATAAAAATACTGCTGTTATTGATAAAAATACTGCGTATAAAAATACAGTAACTAACACTCAAAAAGTTTATGTTAGAGTCCAAAATAAAAGTAATGCTAATTGTAATGATACATCTAAATCATTTAATTTAGTTGTAAACTCATTACCTGTAACTACAAATACGGTAACATTAGAACAATGTGATACAGATGCTGATTTAAATACTACAATTAATTTAACATTAGCTCAAAAAAATATTTCAGTAAATCACCTCAACGAAACCTTTAAATATTATCCTACTGAAAATAATGCCATAAATGATACTGCTGAAATTATCAACAAAACAACACACCCTGTAACAAATGGCTCTTCTGTTTGGGTAAAAGTTTTTTCTGATAAAAAGTGTTCTCGTATAGCTAAGATTGATATTATTGTTGGATATGCTACTGATGTAGCTTATAATGCAAATGGAGGATTTAAAAGTTGTGATGATTTTTTAGATATTGACGGAAATGACAATCTTAATAATAACGATACCGATGGTATTTCTGTTTTTGATTTAAGTAGTGTTTCAACAGATGTAAAAGCATTATTCCCAATAGCTAATAGACCTAATTTAAAGGTTTTAATATTTGAAAGTATTATCGATAGAAATGCTGTTCAAAATGAAATAACTAACCTATCTAATTATCGTAATAAAAATCTCCCTGCTAAAACACCACAATCACTTTATATTAAAATTATTGATAAAACAAACAATAATTGTACAGGTCTTGGTAGTTTTACTATTTGGGCACAACAGCCTCCTATTGCTAAAGGTGTTGCTAATTTTGAGCTTTGTGATGATTTTAATAGCGGTTCTTTTATCGATGGAAAAAGTAGTAACATTAATTTAAGAGATCGTGTTTCTGATATTTTAGGAACAACACAAGCTATCTCTGATTATACTGTTACTTTTCATACTACAGCTGTAGATGCTAATTCAGGAAATTCACCAATAATAAATGACACCAATTACACAAATCAAACTAAAGATAAAGAAACCATTTACGTACGTGTTGTAAATAATAATACTGGTTGTTTTAATAATCATTTAACTTTTGATATTATCATTAATAGATTACCTATTATATCAAATAAAATTCCTGATTTAGAAATATGTGATATTCCAACTATTGCTGATGGAAATTCAAGAAATGGATTTGCTCAAAATATTAATTTATCAGAAAGAGATATTGATATATTAAACGGTAGAGACGCTACGCTTTTTGAAGTTAGCTATCATAACACTTTACAAGATGCTACAACAGGAAACAATCCTCTTCCTAAAAATAATTATTCAAATAAACTAGCAACAACCATAGTTCCTCCTGCTATTCCTTTAAATGATAATCCTGCTATTGAAAATATTCATATTAGCTTATTAGATAAAACAACTGGTTGTAGATATGGTATTAGTAAATTTCAATTAATTATTCATCCTGAACCTTTAATCCCTTTAAATATTACTGATTATACTGATTGTGATAACCAAACAGATAATAATTCCGATGATGCAAATGGTATTAATGGAGACATTACTCTTAAAAATAAAACACTTGAAATTTTAGATGAATATCCTAAAAATCAACAGAGTAATTATATTGTTAGTTTTCACGAAAGTTTAGCCGATGCTAAATCAGGAACTGCTCCTATAAATGAAAATAATTATGAAAACACAATCAATAATCAAACAATTTTTGTTAGAGTTCTGAATACTAAAACATCTTGTGTAAATACCAATTTAACATTCAATATTCGTATAAATCCATTACCTTCTTTTATGGTAGATACTACTGTTATTGTTTGCCTAAATAATCCTCAAACAAAATTAGAAGCAATAAATCCAAATGCAACTTATGGTTATCAATGGACTTTAAAAGGAAACCCTTCGGATATTCTTAGTACAGATACTTTTTATGATGTACAAAAAGGAGGTACTTATATTGTTACAGCAACAATGCTTGATACTACAACTTGTAAAAGAAGCTACGAAATAGTAGTAAATGAATCTGAAATAGCTACTTTAAATGAAGATGATATTGTTATTGTAGATGATACAAATAATAGCGGATTAGATGCTTATGCTATAAAAATAATTACAGAAAATCAAAACTTAGGTATTGGTGATTATCAATTTTCTCTTATAGATGAAGATGGTAATCAAACTATTTTTCAAGATGAGCCTGTATTTGAAAACATTACAGGAGGTATATATACCATCGTAGTAAACGATAAAAATGGTTGTTCACCTAATGCTATGTTAGATGTTTCTGTTATTCAGTACCCTAAATTTTTTACTCCTAACGGTGATGGACATAATGATACATGGAGAGTAAAAGGAGCAAATTCTAGTTTTTATCCTTCAAGTAATATAACTATCGTTAATAGATATGGAAAAATTGTAGCCATAATTGCTATTGATGACCAAGGTTGGAACGGTTACTATAATGGAAAAATACTTCCATCAAGTGATTACTGGTTTAAAATTGAACTTATAGACAGAAAAGGAAAAGCTCATCAACATCAAGGTCATTTTTCTTTACTAAGAAGATAAAACACTTTTTATACTTATTTAATACGGATAGTTTTTAAGACAAACTATCCGTATTTTTGTTTTATGAATTTTGAATTACACTCCGATTTTAAACCAACTGGCGATCAACCAACAGCTATAAAACAATTAGTAAACGGATTAAATACCGATGAAAAATATCAAACATTATTAGGTGTTACAGGTTCTGGTAAAACCTTTACAGTAGCAAATGTAGTTGCCGAAGTTAATCGACCTACATTAGTACTAGCTCATAATAAAACTTTAGCAGCACAATTATATTCAGAATTCAAGCAATTTTTCCCTAACAATGCTGTCGAATATTTTGTTTCTTATTATGATTATTATCAACCGGAAGCATATATTCCTGTTACGGGTACTTTTATCGAAAAAGATTTATCAATCAATGATGAAATAGAACGTCTACGAATTAGCACATCTTCTTCCTTACTTTCTGGTCGTAGAGATATTATCGTTATTGCTTCTGTTTCTTGTTTATATGGTATTGGGAATCCGAATGAATTCAAAAAAAATGTTATTCCGATAAAAGTCGATCAACAAATTTCACGTACCAAATTTTTACATCTATTAGTTACAAGTTTATATTCTCGAACAGAAACAGAAATAAAAAGTGGAACTTTTAAAGTAAAAGGAGATGTTGTAACTATTTATCCATCGTATGGCGATAGCGGTTATCGTATTCATTTTTTTGGTGATGAAATTGAAGAAATTGAAACTTTTGAAATCGAAGGAAATAAAATAATTGAAAAATTAAACGAACTAACAATTTATCCTGCAAATCTTTTTGTTACTTCTCCTGATGTTTTACAAAATGCCATTCATAAAATACAAGATGATATGGTAATACAGGTAGATTATTTTAAAGAAATCGGCAAACATTTAGAAGCAAAACGCTTATTAGAACGAACCGAATTTGATTTAGAAATGATTCGTGAATTAGGCTATTGTTCTGGTATCGAAAATTATTCTAGATATTTAGACGGTAGAGATCCTGGTACACGTCCGTTTTGTTTACTAGATTATTTTCCTGATGATTATTTAATGGTTATTGATGAAAGTCATGTTACGATACCACAAACTCACGCCATGTATGGAGGCGATAAAAGTAGAAAAGTAAATCTTGTTGAATATGGTTTTCGCTTACCTGCGGCGATGGATAATCGTCCTTTAAAATTTGAGGAATTTGAAGAGTTACAAAATCAAGTAATTTATGTATCGGCAACACCTGCCGATTATGAATTACAGAAAACCGAAGGCGTTTTTATTGAGCAAGTAATTCGTCCAACAGGTTTATTAGATCCTATAATTGAGGTTCGTCCGAGTGAAAATCAAATTGATGATTTAATTGAAGAAATTCAAATTCGTGTAGAAAAAGATGAACGTACCTTAGTTACTACCTTAACAAAACGAATGGCGGAAGAATTAGCCAAATATTTAACCAGAATTCAAGTTCGTTGTCGTTATATTCATTCTGATGTAGATACTTTAGAACGTGTGCAAATAATGCAAGATTTACGAAGAGGTTTGTTTGATGTTTTAATTGGTGTAAATTTATTACGTGAAGGTTTAGATTTACCTGAAGTATCTTTAGTTGCTATTTTAGATGCCGATAAAGAAGGTTTTTTACGTAGTCATAGATCGATAACACAAACTGTTGGTAGAGCTGCAAGAAATGTAAATGGACGCGCTATTTTATATGCTGATAAAATAACCAATAGTATGAAACGTACTATGGATGAAACTAATTACAGAAGAGAAAAACAAATAAATTACAATACTGCTAACGGAATTACACCAACTCAAATAAACAAAAAGTTAGATAATACACTTTCTCAAGATACTATTACTTCTTTTCATTATGATAATGCTATTCAAAAAGTAGCAGCACAAGACTTAGAGTACTTACCCAAAGAAGAAATAGAAAAACGAATTAGAGCTAAACGAAAACAAATGGAAGAAGCTGCCAAATCTTTAGATTTTATGGTAGCAGCTAAACTACGTGATGAAATTGCTATTTTAAGAAAAAACTTGGAATCATAAAAAATCCGGCTAATAATAAATGAAAAAGCATAAAAAAAAAATATTTCTAATAATTACATTTCTATTTTTAGTACAACAATGCACCGATATTAATTTAATTCCCGCATTTGTATTAAATAAAAGTGATTACAAATATTTAAGCAATAATATTAGTTCTAAAAATTATGTTGTAAACAGAATTTCAGAATATAATTATTCATTTATTACGTATGATACAATCAATAATTATTTTATTATGGATGATTCATACAGTAAAATAAAAATAGATTATAAGGGAGATATAAAAATAAAAATACCACATCCTTCTGGAAATTTACCTTACAAAACACATTATGTATTTACAGACAGTACGATATGTGACCTTTCTAAAGATAGATTACAAATGATTCAATATTATAAAAAAATAAATCCTGATAAACATAACTGGTTTTTATTATTTGAAGAATATTACAATAAAGCAACTACCGTTATTTATGGAAATGATGATAAAATCTATTTAAAAATTAAAGAAGGTTGGATTCTTTTTCGGACACTTAATGGACCTTATTTAGACGGCGAACATATCACTGAAAAAACATTAAAAGGATATCCTGCAAAATACAGAAAGTTAATCTATCTAAAAGATTTAAAATCCTATAGATATTCAGATTGGAGCGAAGAAAGATATTATCCTGAAGATAAAATAAAATACTTAAACCAAAAAATAAAGAAAATTTCATTTAAAAAAAGAGGCATTTCTGAAACATTTACATATACTTCAATAATTTCTCAGCATTTTGGAATTGAGTACTATAAATTCAAAAAAAGAAATGAATATATTAGGTTTAAAGAAAGTGCTAGTAAATACCCTTTTATATTTTTTAAATCTAAGCGATATGTAAGTCATTATAATATTCCTGAAAAATTTAAGACAAAAACAGAAGTCTCATTTATGGACTGTTCTTATCCTTCAAACCAATACGAAAGTAAAAGTGATGGTTTATATATTGTTAAGCCCAAATAATTAGTTTTATAATTTTTTAAAATAAAGCAAAAAAAGGCTTCTATAATATTCATAGAAGCCTTTTAATAAAATAAGTTTATTTTTTTAAAATTATTTAGATACAACTAAAGTAACTGGTAAATTATACACCTCAGAGGTAACTTTCCCTGCTATTTTTTTATAATTTAAGCTATTTTTGATATAATTTTCTATAATTTCATTATCTTCTTTTGAATTTACTGATAATACAATCATTTCATTTTTACTATTTACTGTCAACTTAACAATAACAGATACGCTTGATTTCAATTGAAATTTAGGATTCTTTAATAATTTATGAACCTCTTTGTTTATTAATACTAATTCTTCTTTTTTATCTGAAGGATTTGTAGTGTTAGCAAATGTATTTAATGTTAAAAAAAGTGCTACTAATAAAAATTTAATTGTTTTCATAATCTTGTTTAATAAGGTATTTAACCAAATTGTTTGTTTTTCTTTATAATTTTTTATTTTTCATCAACTATTATAGCTAATAAAATATCAAATGTTACTCGGTTTGCAAACCACTACAAACTTACATTGAAATAGCTGTTGTAATGTTAGATAACCTTTAACATAAGCTCATAAAAAAGTTATCTAAAAATACAAACCTCTAGAAAACAACTTTAAACACTAACTAACAACAACTTACAAAAAAAAAGATTTTCACAATAAAAGATAATTAAGAATACACATCTTACAAACAATAACTTAAAATGATTAACAGATATATAATTATAAGACTTATTTTTAGTTAAAAAACATCTTAACCATAAATTTACATTACAGATATCCTAGTAAATTTTACATTTTTCAAATAAAAAAAGTTTTTGAATTAAGTAATTAATCTCTCTATCAAAATACTTCTATCTTTTTTAAAAAACAAAAAAGGCTTTTATGAAAATCATAAAAGCCCCTTACTATTAAAAAAACTACTTACTTTGATGCTACTAATTTAACAGGTAAACTATAAACTTCTGTATTAACTTTTTCTGCTATTTTTCTGTAATTTAAACTTGATTTAATATAATTTTCTATACTATTATTTTCATTTTTTGAATTTACCGATAATACAATAATTTCATTTTTACTATTTACTGTCAATTTAACAATTACAGATATATTAGATTTTAATTGAAATTTAGGGTTTTTTAATAATTTTTGAACTTCCTTGTTTATTCTTGCTAAATCTTCTTTTTTATCCGAAGGATTTGTAGCACTAACAACTAATACATTTACTGATAAAAAAAGTACGACTAATAAAAATTTAATTGTTTTCATAGTTTTGTTTAATAAGGTAGTTAACCCAATTTTGTTTTCTTTATATTTTTTATTTTCTATTATTCGGTTTGCAAACCACTACAAACATACTACTAAACAACTGTTTTAATGTTAGTTAACACTTAACAAAAACTCATTAAACGGTTACTCAAAAGCACCTTAAATGTTAATCAAATCAAAAAGTATAAAAAACTGTAAAACAATAATTTAGACAAAATATAAAATTTACTATAATCAGATAAAAAGAAGACGGTAACATCAGTAATATTGTAAAGAAGTATGTCAATAGTTAAAAAATAGACAATAAAAAAAGCCTACTTTAAAAAAGTAGGCTTTAAATATTTAAGTAAGAATTAATTTACATTGCTAATAGCAAATAAAAATTAAGCTTTTAAAACTTCTGCAACTTTATCAGCAGCTTCTTGAAATTCAGTAGCTGAAATAATTTCCATTCCACTGTTATCAATTAATTCTTTAGCTTCTTTAGCATTAGTTCCTTGTAAACGACAAATAATAGGCACATTAATTCTGTCTCCCATACTTTTGTAAGCATCTACAACACCTTGAGCAACACGATCACAACGAACGATTCCTCCAAAAATGTTTACTAAAATAGCTTTTACGTTAGTATCTTTTAAGATAATTCCAAAAGCTTTTTCAACACGTTCAGCATCAGCAGTACCACCAACATCTAAAAAGTTAGCTGGTTCACCACCTGCTTGTTTAATTAAATCCATAGTTCCCATTGCTAAACCAGCTCCGTTTACCATACATCCAACATTTCCATCTAAATCTACATAGTTTAAACCTGCAGCTTTAGCTTCTACTTCAATAGGATTTTCTTCACGAATATCTCTCATTGCAGCATAATCTTTATGACGATATAAAGCGTTTTCATCTAAAGTAACTTTAGCATCAACAGCCATTATTTTATCATCAGATGTTTTTAACACAGGGTTGATTTCAAACATTGCTGAATCAGATTTGATGTATGCAGTATATAAAGCACTAGCAAACTTTACCATTTCTTTTAAAGCACCACCAGTTAAACCTAAGTTAAAAGCTATTTTACGAGCTTGAAAAGGCATTAACCCTAAAGCAGGATCTACTTCTTCTGTAAAAATTAAATGAGGAGTTTCTTCTGCTACAGTTTCAATATCCATACCACCTTCTGTAGAGTACATAATCATGTTTCTACCAGTTGCACGATTTAATAAAACCGACATGTAAAATTCATCTGGTTCACTAGTTCCAGGATAATATACGTCTTCACATATTAAAACTTGGTTTACTAATTTACCTTCTGCTGAAGTTTGAGGAGTAATTAACATCATTCCTAAAATATCATTAGAAATACTTTTTACGTCTTCTAAGTTTTTAGCCAACTTAACTCCACCACCTTTTCCACGACCACCTGCGTGTACTTGTGCTTTAATTACGTGCCAACCTGTACCGGTTTCTTCAGTTAATTGCTTTGCTGCCGTAACAGCTTCTTCTGGTGTATTTGCAACAATTCCTCGTTGAATACGAACCCCAAAACTGTTTAATATTTCTTTACCTTGATATTCGTGTAAGTTCATTAGATATGAATTTTTAAAGTCGAACAAAAATACAAATTCAATTTATAATACATTACTATTTATAATAATTATTACTAATTTCTTATAACTTTTATTTTTAATTTTATTTTCCATTAATTGTAACATCTTTTATTTTAACATGTCTTTTTATGTAATTAACATTAATTTGTGATTTAAAAGTATAAATCATAAATATTTTTACAAATAAATATAAGCTAACTATCAACTATGTATAAAACCACAACATTACTAATTTTAATACTATTTATATCTAAAGGAGTTGTAGCTCAAGAAATTAATAAAAACAGAAAAAAAATAACTGCAACTCGTATAAAAACTCCGCCTGTTATTGATGGAATTATAGACGAATCAATATGGGAAACAGTTCCTATTGCCAAAGATTTTGTAATGTTACGTCCTACAAACGGACAAAACGAACCAAGTACTCATAAAACAGAAGTTAAATTAGTATATGATAATGACGCTATTTATGTAAGTGCTTTAATGTATACTCCAAATCCATCTAAAATACCTGCTGAATTTAACAATAGAGATGTTGTTGGTAATTCTGATTTTTTTCAATTGATGATTAATCCAAATGATGATGGACAAAATCCAACTATGTTTATTGTTACAGCTTCAGGAGTTCAAGCAGATTCGAAAGTATCTACAGGTAATGAGGACTTTAATTGGAATGCTGTTTGGCGAAGTGCTGTTAAAATAAATAACGATAATTGGTCTGTAGAAATGAAAATACCGTATCGTGCGTTACGTTTTTCAAATAGTCCTATACAATCTTGGGGAGTTAATTTTCATCGAGAAATAAAAAATTTAAATGCCCGTTTTACTTGGAATCCTATTGATAATACACAAGGAAACTGGACACAATACGACGGTTTAGTCGAAGACTTTAAAAATATAACACCTCCTACTCGTTTAAATTTTTATCCATATGCATCAGCAACAACAACTTCTTTTGAAGGAAAAACAGATTTTGATTGGAGTGTTGGTATGGATTTAAAATATGGACTTACCGAAAATTTTACTTTAGATGCTACTTTAATTCCTGATTTTGGGCAAACAGCTTTTGATAATGTTACCTTAAATTTAGGTCCTTTTGAACAACAATTTTCAGAGCAAAGACAATTTTTTACAGAAGGAACAGAACTTTTTTCAAAAGGACGCTTATTTTATTCTCGTAGAATTGGAGGTGCTCCAATAAATGATGCTTCTGTAAATGACGATACAGAAACACTAGTTGATTCGCCTGAAAAAGTACAAATGCTAAATGCTATAAAAATTTCTGGGAGAACAAAAAAAGGTTTAGGTATCGGTTTTTTTAATGCTGTTACTAGTAAAACAGAAGCTATCATTAAAAATAACTCAACAAAAGAAGTTAGAAAGGAAATAATCAATCCACTTTCTAATTATAACATTTTAGTTTTAGATCAGCAATTTAATCAAAATTCATCTGTAACTTTAATTAATACAAACGTTACTAGAGATGGAAGTTTTAGAGATGCAAATGTTACAGGTTTACTTTGGCATTTAGAAAATAAAAGCAGTACTTATAATATAGATGGCTCTCTTAAAATGAGTAATATTTATGATGATGAAGACGCCCCTAATACAGGTTATACTTTTGATACAAGTATTGGTAAGCAATCTGGGAACTGGAGAGGTGAAATTGGGTACAACTTAAAAAACAAAGATTTTAATCCTAACGATATGGGTATTCTTTTTAGTAATAATGAACAAGCAATATATGGCTTTACAGAGTATCGTGTATTAAAACCAAAAGGTATGTTTAATAACTATAGAGTAAATCTATCTTACAATGTTAATTTTTTACATAAACCAAATACTTATACAGGTACTAACACCAATATATCTTTTCGTGCGCAAACTATAAAACGTTTTGATTTTGGAGGACGTATAAATTATAATAGCGCTAGAAAAGATTTTAATGAACCTAGACAAGGTACAACAAGTGGAATTTACTTTAAAAGACCACAAAGAATACGCATTAGTCATTGGGGGTCTACAGATTACAGAAATAAATTTGCTATTGATTATGACTGGAGGTATTCTTTTTTCAAAAATAATCCAAAAGAAAATTATGGCTTTAAAATCTCTCCAAGATATCGTTTTAATAATCAATTTTCTTTAGTTTATGCTTTTAGATATGGACACACTAATAACGGGCAAGGTTTTGTAAATGAAATCAATCAAGAAGATATCGATGAAAACCCTGAACTTTCTCCTTTTTTAGATGACATTATCTTTGGTCAAAGAGATTGGAGTACCTTCAATAATTCTTTAACAGGAAAATATAGTTTTAATACAAAATCGACACTTTCTTTATCTTTCAGACATAATTGGAGTAAAGTTCCTTATCATGACCAATTTTACTCTTTAAATAAAAATAATGGTGAATTAACTGAAAGTAATTATACTGATATTCATCATACAAATTTTAATAGCTGGAATGTTGATGTCAATTATTTATGGCAATTTGCGCCAGGTAGTCAATTAACTGCTTTTTACAGAAATACAATTTCTAATGATACAGATATTGCTACTCAAAATTTCTCAGAAAATTTAGAATCACTTTTAAAAGAATCAAACCGACATACATTTTCTGTCCGTCTTGTTTATTTTATTGATTATAATAATATCAAAAAATTAATTTAAAACTAACTTTATCTATATTTTTGAAATCAGATACTCTTTAAAAGTTTATCTGATTTCTTTTTTATACATTCGTTACATTGAAAATAAAACTATGATTGTTGCTAAAAATATCCATAAATACTATGGTGATGTTGAAATTTTAAAAGGAGTAAATCTTCATATCAAAAAAGGTGAAATTGTTGCTATTGTTGGTCCTTCTGGAGCAGGAAAAACAACCTTACTTCAAATTTTGGGAACTTTAGATACTGCTCAAAAAACTCAAAATCATGATTTACTGCTAAATAACATTTCAGTAAAAGATTTAAGTGATAAAGAAATTTCTTCTTTTAGAAATAAACACATTGGATTCATTTTTCAATTTCATCAACTATTACCTGAATTTACTGCACTTGAAAATGTGTGTATTCCTGCTTTTATTGGTGGAAAATCAAAAAATGAAACAGAAAAAAGAGCCAAAGAATTATTATCTTTCTTAGGATTATCGCACAGAGAAAGTCACAAACCAAATGAACTTTCAGGTGGAGAACAACAACGTGTTGCAGTTGCAAGAGCTTTAATTAATAAACCAGTTGTTATTTTTGCTGATGAACCTTCTGGAAATTTAGATTCTACATCCGCAGAAAACTTACACAAATTATTTTTTGAACTTCGTGATAAATTCGGACAAACATTTGTTTTGGTAACTCACAACAAAGAATTAGCCGAAATGGCAGACCGTACTTTAACTATGAAAGACGGAGTTATTATTGAATAATTTTTATAATGAACAAAACTGAACTTAAAGAATTCTTAGACGAAAAAGTAATAAAATACAATAATCCAGATTTTATAGAAAGTGACCCTATTCAAATTCCACATCAATTTTCTTTAAAACAAGATATTGAAATAGCTGGTTTTTTATCGGCTACAATTGCTTGGGGAAATCGTAAAATGATTATACGAAATTCTTTAAAAATGGTTGAGTTACTTGGTAATTCTCCTTATGATTTTGTTATGAATCATACCGAAGATGATTTAGCTTCTTTTGATGGATTTGTACATCGTACTTTTAATGCTGATGATTTTAGGCAATTTATTAAATCGCTTAAAAACATTTATCAAAATCACAACGGATTAGAAGCAGTTTTATCAACAAATAATACAGATAATTATCAATTAGCTATTCATAATTTCAAACAAATATTTTTTGAAATTCCACATCAAAAAAGAACTTTAAAACACGTTTCTGATCCTTTAAAAGGTTCGGCTTCAAAACGCATAAATATGTTTTTACGCTGGATGGTTAGAAACGATAAAACAGGCGTAGATTTAGGTATTTGGAAAACTCACAATCCTGCTCACTTACACTGTCCGTTAGATGTTCATTCAGGAAATGTTGCTCGTAAATTAGAAATTCTAACAAGAAAACAAAACGACTGGAAAGCTTTATTAGAATTAGATATCACCTTACGAGAATTTGACAAAAAAGATCCTGTAAAATATGATTTTGCTTTATTTGGATTAGGTGTTTTTGAAAAATTCTAAGTAAAAAATGCAAACATTTACACATTACTTTTTACATTTCGGATTCCCTATTTTAATAGCTTATTTTTTTTTCAATAAAAATTGGATAAACATAGCGCTCATTTTAATAAGCACTATGCTTGTCGATTTAGACCATCTACTTTCTACTCCAATATTCCAAGCAAACAGATGCAGTTTTGGTTTTCACCCACTACACACCTATTATGCCATGCTAATTTACGTAGTATTATTATTCTTAAAAAAGCCTTATAACATTATTGGTTTAGGGCTTTTACTGCATATATTTACCGATTTAATCGACTGTTTATTTATGTACAACAACTGTAAACAATGCTATATTAACACAACTGCCGAACCTATTTTAAAACAAATAACAAGTTTTTTTTAGCGTATTATAATAATGATTTGAAGCTAATCCCGCTTTCCGCACTCGCTTTTTTTTGAAGAAAAATCAAAAAAAGAGCTCAAACAATTGCTTCAATCGGGGCTAAAAACCTATGATACATCTTTTAAAAAACTACTATTCTTTTAAAATTAAATCACAATACCAAAAACTAGTATCATAACTTTTAACCTTTTCTTTAGTATTTGTATGACAATTCTGAGAATCATCTTTATTTAATGTATATGATTTTAAAAGCTTCTCACCTATTTCAAATTCAATCGGATTTTTAAAAATAGGTCCATCATAACAAAAAGTATGAAACTCTCCATTTTCTCCACAAACATCAACACCATCTGGTAATTCGTTAATAAAGTCTTCATCAATTACTCTACCTACAAACTCTTCTCCTAATAATTTTGCATTTACACAAACTGTTATTGTTTTAAAACCAAGAGCTAAAAATTCTCTAAGTAATGTTTTAGTATCTTGTTTCCAAAGCGGATATACACCTGTAATTCCTACTTCTTGTAATTTTGAATCTCTATATTTTTTTAAATCTTCTAAAAATATATCGCCAAAAACAGCATAATTAAGTCCTAATGATTTTAACTCATCAGTTTTAGCTTTCATTTTTTCGTTATATAAATCCATGGTAACATCCGCAGGAAAATATATTTTTTCTAAAGGAATATTAATACTTTTTGCTTGCGCTTCTAACAAATTTTCATGAAGTCCGTGCATAGAAACACGCTGATAATCTTCATTTACATTGGTTATTAATTTTTCTATTTGATATTCTTTTTGCTGTAATATTTTATATAATGCAAATGCCGAATCTTTCCCTGAACTCCAATTAAAATATGCTTTTTTCATAAGGCTAAATTATAGAATTTAAAACATAAAAAATCCCGCTAAAAGCAGGATTTTTATATTTTAAAATAAGTTTATTAATGATTTATTTTTTTCTTCTGATTTAAGCTCATTGGTTTTTCTTGCTTCACTAACGGAGTTCCGTATAAGTCAAAATCTCCAGCTTCATCAATTTTAATATCGATAAATTCTCCTAATTTAATATAGTGTTTTGTAGCATCTACAATTACATCATTATCAACATCTGGCGAATCAAATTCTGTACGACCGTAAAAATATTCACCATCTTTTCTATCAAATAAACAACGGAAAGTTTTACCAATTTTAGCTTGATTTAATTCCCAAGAAATTTGAGATTGAACCTCCATAATTTCGTTTACTCTTCGGAATTTCACATCTGCAGGAACATCATCTTCTAAAACAAAAGCACCTGTATTTTCTTCATGAGAATATTCAAAAGCTCCCATTCTTTCAAAACGCATTTCTTCAACCCATTCTTTTAACTCTTCAAATTGTTCTTCTGTTTCACCAGGATAACCAACAATTAAAGTAGTTCTAATAGCCATATTTGGTACAGCTTCTCTAAATTTATGAATTAATGAAGTTGTTTTTTCGTGAGTAGTACCACGCTTCATCGATTTTAAAATTTCGGTATTAATATGCTGTAACGGAATATCTAAATAATTACAAACTTTAGGTTCATCTCTCATTACATCTAACACATCCATAGGAAAACCTGAAGGAAAAGCATAATGTAAACGAATCCACTCAATTCCATCAACTTTTACTAATTCTTTTAATAAATCAGCTAAAGCACGTTTTTTATAAATATCTAATCCGTAATAGGTTAAATCTTGAGCAATTAGCATCAATTCTTTAATTCCTTTTTCGGCTAATTTTGTAGCTTCAATAATAATATCTTCAATCGGAGTTGATTTATGTTTACCTCTCATTAAAGGAATTGCACAAAAAGAACAAGGACGATCACAACCTTCAGCAATTTTTAAATAAGCATAATGTTTTGGTGTCGTTGTTAAACGCTCACCAATTAATTCGTGCTTATAATCAGCTTCTAATACTTTTAATAATTCAGGTAATTCATGCGTACCAAAATACTGATCTACATTTTTAATTTCAGCTTCTAAATCGGGCTTATAACGTTCACTTAAACAACCAGAAACAAAGACTTTGTCTATTTCACCAGCTTCTTTACGTTGTGCGTAGTGTAAAATAGTATCAATACTTTCTTCTTTTGCCTTTCCTATAAAACCACAGGTATTGATAACAACAATGTTACCATCATCTTCAGGATCTTCATGAACCACATTTTTACCATTGGCTTTTAATTGTCCCATTAACACTTCACTATCGTAAATGTTTTTAGAACATCCTAAAGTAACTACGTTGATTTTATTCTGTTTTGGTGATTTTGTGCGCATTGTACTATAAAAATTTAGGTTGCAAATATACAGTTTAAATAAAGATTTTACATATTGTTTTTTATAAGTAAATCAATATTTTATACATAGCGCCGTTTTAGAACCTAATTTTATAATGATTTTAAATAAGGTAAAATCCTGTTATAAATAAAAAAACCTCCAAATTGGAAGTTTTTTTATTTATGATATTTTAAAGTTTCTTATTTAAAAAAAGAATCAACAAATTCATGTTTATTAAATACTTGTAAATCGTCAATTCCTTCACCAACTCCAATATATTTTACAGGAATCTGAAATTGATCAGAAATACCAATTACAACCCCACCTTTTGCAGTACCATCTAATTTGGTAACCGCTAAAGAAGTAACTTCGGTTGCTTTTGTAAATTGTCTGGCTTGTTCAAAAGCATTCTGCCCTGTTGAACCATCTAAAACCAATAATACTTCGTGTGGAGCATCTGGAATTACTTTTTGCATTACACGTTTAATCTTCGTTAATTCATTCATTAAATTAACTTTGTTGTGTAAACGACCTGCTGTATCAATAATAATAACATCAGCATTTTGATTTACACCAGATGTAACAGTATCAAAAGCTACAGAAGCAGGATCAGACCCCATTTCTTGACGCACAATAGGAACATCAGTTCTATCTGCCCAAATTTGTAACTGATCAATTGCTGCAGCTCTAAAGGTATCTGCTGCACCTAAAACGACATTCAATCCTTGTTTTTTAAACTGAGATGCTAATTTACCAATAGTAGTTGTTTTACCAACACCATTTACCCCAACAACCATAATTACATGTGGTTTATTCTTTTCAGGAACTGTAAATTCGGTAGCATCTTTTATGTTTGTTTCCGATAATAAACCAGCAATCTCATCTCTAAGAATTTGATTTAATTCATCAGTACCAACATATTTATCTTTAGCTACTCTTGCTTCAATTCTATCAATAATTTTTAATGTAGTATCTACACCAACATCAGAGGAAACTAATACTTCTTCTAAATTATCTAAAACAGCAGCGTCTACTTTTGTTTTCCCTGCAACAGCTTTAGATAGTTTCGTGAAAAAACTTGATTTAGTTTTTTCTAGTCCTTTATCTAATGTTTCTTTTTTCTCTCTTGAGAAGATTTTCTTAAAAAAACTCATGGTTAAATTTTATAATCGTTTTATAGAGTGTAAAAACTATACCAAACTTATTATATGGTCAAATTGTCATTATAAAATTATTTTCATATTAAATAGTAATGCCATTATTAATATTTCATAAAAATAACAAGGAACGAAAATAATAAATAAAAGTATTACAATTTAACAACATCAATTTTTGGCACAAAAAAAAAGCTACTTTCTAAGAAAATAGCTTTTTAAAAATTGTAAACAAGTATTAATTTTTCTTGATAAAATCATTTACTTGTGCAGGATCCATAATAGCTCCAACAAATGTGTAAGCTCCTGTTTTTGGAGACTTTACCATTTTTATTGCTTTAGTTAATCTTTTCGCTCCTGTTTGTAACGATGCTACTGATTTCTTTGCCATGTTCTATGGGATATTTAAAGTTTATAAAAAACTTTTAATTATTTAATTTCTTTATGAACTGTCATCTTCTTTAAGATAGAATTAAATTTCTTTAATTCCATTCTATCAGGAGTATTTTTTTTGTTCTTTGTAGTAATATAACGTGAAGTTCCTGGTTTACCAGTTGCTTTGTGTTCAGTACATTCTAATATAACCTGAACTCTGTTTCCTTTTTTTGCCATCTCTGTGAAATTTTATCTAGTAAGGAATTATTTAGTTAAAAAACCATTCTCTCTAGCGTCTTTAATCACAGCAGAGATTCCTTTTTTATTAATATTTTTTAATGCAGAAGCAGATACTTTAAGTGTAATCCACTTATCTTCTTCTGGTATAAAGAAACGCTTAGTCATTAAATTAGCGTTAAATTTTCTTTTAGTTCTATTTAATGCGTGAGAAACATTGTTCCCAACCATTGCTTTTTTTCCTGTAAGTTCACAAACTCTAGACATCTTCTTGACAGTTTTTTAGTGTTATTTCTAAACGAGGTGCAAATTTACGCATTTATATTCATTGCGCAAAAAATTCTCTTTTAAATTGTTATTATTTTTGGTATTCTAACTGAGGTTAAGCATCTAACCTACTGGAAGCGTAACTGCCGGCAAATTTACAAAAAAATAATAAATACTTAATAACTTTTTTACAATTATTTTCAAACAAAAAATTATTAGCTTTTCACAACATTTTCTATCAATAATTCTAAAGCTTTTGTTACTGTTCTATTAATCACTTTTTCTCGTGGTTGCCCAAAATTAAACTCATGTACCTCTACATTATTTATAGTAGCAATAGCTATATAAACTACACCTACACTTTTATCGGTATTATCTGTAGTAGGACCTGCATTACCTGTTACAGCTATTGCATAATCTGTTTTTAACTTCTTTAAACAACCAAGTGCCATTTCTTTAGCAACTTCTCTACTTACAACTGTAAATTCGGCTATTAATTCTTTAGAAACACCTAATAATTCTTCTTTTAATTCGGCTGTATAAGTTATAAAACCTCCTTTAAAATAAGCCGAAGAACCTGCTATTGATACTAAATTTGATGCAATTTTACCGCCAGTTAAACTTTCGGCAGTACTTACTGTTTTATTTTTGGCGATTAATAAATCTCCTACTCTTTTTTCGATGGATGCATCTGTATCAAAACCTACAATTACATCTGAAATTAAAGTTTTTAATGTTGCTATTTTACTAGCTACTTTTTTTTCTATAACTTTTTTATTAGCTCCTTTTGCTGAAATTCGCAATCGAACTTTTCCAAAAGATGGTAAATAAGCTAACTTTATATGTGATGGTAAATTATTTTCCCATTCTTCAATTCTTTCTGCAATAACAGTTTCACCTACGCCAACTGTCATAATTGTAGTATGTAATATAAATGGAAGTTTATATTTTTGCTGAATTCGAGGTAATACCTCGTTTGTCATTAAACCTTTCATTTCATATGGCACTCCAGGTAATGACACAAAGACAGTATTATTTTCAAAAAACCACATTCCTGGTGCTGTACCAAATTCATTCATCAACAAAGTTGCTTTTGATGGTAATTCAGCTTGATATTTTTGAACCTCATTATAAGGATGATTTATCTTTTCAAATAATTCTTTAATATGATTAATAACTTCATCATATATAATAACCTTTTCATCATTAAAATATTCGGCTATTGTTTTTTTGGTGATGTCATCCTTCGTTGGACCTAAACCACCTGTTAAAATTACAATATCCGCTCTACTTTCAGCTTCTTTTAAAGCATTTAATATATGCTGTTTTTCATCTTGAATAGATGATATTTGATATACCGAAACTCCAATTTTATTTAATTCTTGACCAATCCATTGTGAGTTTGTATCAATAATTTGACCTATCAGAATTTCATCTCCAATTGTTATTATTTCTGCATTCATATATTTTCATTAAAAAAGAATCCCGCTAAAAGCGGGATATATTTATTTTATTTTAATATTAAAAGCCTCTTTTCCTTCAATAACACCTATTAACACATCGTTTTCTTTTACGTTACCAACTCCTGCTGGCGTTCCTGTAAAAATAACATCTCCTTTTTTCAAAGTAAAATATTCCGATACATAACTAATTAACTCATCAATTTTCCAAAGCATTGTTTCAGAGTTTCCATCTTGAACAACTTCATCGTTTTTATGTAATTGAAAAGAAATACTCTTTAAATCGAATTCTTCCTTCGGATAAAAAGCACCAATAACTGCACTACCGTCAAAAGCTTTTGCTTTTTCCCAAGGCAATCCTTTCTCTTTACACTTTGCTTGTACATCTCTTGCTGTAAAATCGATTCCTAAACCTATTTCATCATAATATTTATGTGCAAATTTTGACGATATATGTTTTCCTACCTTATTTATTTTTACCAAAACCTCAACTTCATAATGAATATCATCAGAAAAAGGTGGAATAAAAAAAGGCATTTTCTTTGGAAGAATTGCAGAATCTGGTTTTAGAAAAACAACAGGACTTTCTGGTTTTTCATTTTCCAACTCTTCAATATGTTTGGCATAATTACGCCCGATACAAATTATTTTCATTTATTTTAATTACGAATTAATAATTTAAAATTACGAATTCTTAAAAATAAGAATTCGTAATTCATCATTGAAAATTTATTAATTGATTATGGTATCCAAGTTTTAGGGAAATTTGGTTTTCTTTTTTCTAAAAAAGCATCACGTCCTTCTTTTGCTTCTTCTGTCATATAAGCCAAACGAGTAACTTCTCCTGCAAAAACTTGCTGACCAACCATACCATCATCAGTTAAATTCATAGCGAATTTTAACATTTTTATTGATGTTGGCGATTTCTCTAAAATCTCTTGAGCCCAATCAAAAGCAGTTTGTTCTAATTCATCATGAGGAATTACAGCATTTACCATTCCCATTTCATAAGCTTCTTGCGCAGAATAATTCCTTCCTAAAAAGAAAATTTCACGTGCTTTTTTCTGCCCTACCATTTTCGCTAAATATGCCGATCCGTACCCTGCATCAAAAGAAGTTACATCTGCATCCGTTTGTTTAAAAATAGCATGTTCTTTACTTGCTAAAGTTAAATCGCAAACAACATGCAAACTATGTCCGCCACCTACTGCCCAACCTGGTACTACACAAATAACCGCTTTTGGCATAAAACGAATTAACCGTTGTACCTCTAATATATTTAAACGATGATAACCATCTTTACCTACATATCCTTTTTCTCCACGTGCATTTTGATCACCTCCAGAACAAAAACTCCAAACTCCATCTTTTGTAGAAGGACCTTCTGCCGATAATAATACTACTCCAATATTAGTATCTTCATGTGCATCTTGAAAAGCATCTAATAATTCTGAAGTTGTATTTGGTCTAAAAGCATTACGTACATTAGGTCTATTAAAAGCAATTCTAGCTACATTATTCGACTTCTTATAAGTAATGTCTTCATATTCTTTAACAACTTTCCACTGAGGTTTTATCATATTTCTTAAATGTTAACGTTATTAACTATAGCAAAAATAACACAATAACTTTGTTTTTCTTTTTTATATTTGAACGATATAATACATACCCCTATGAAACAAGTATTTTTTTTAGTAGCTTTACTTATAAGTATAAGCATTTTTTCGCAAAAAGTAATTACCCAAAATATTAAATCTACCCTATTTAATAAAGGTAGGTCTGTAAAAATTTACATTCCTAAAAATTATGATAAGGATAAAACAGTTCGTTATCCTTTAGCTATTGTTCTAGGTAATCAATATCTTTTTGATATGTATGTTGGAAATGCAAAACTTTATGCAGATACAGATAAAGCACCTCGACAAATAGTAGTAGGAATAGATATGGGTAAAACCTACAAAAAAGATATTTCTATTGTTCCTTCTAATAATGCATTAACAGCTAGTGCTAAAAAATTTCAACAATTTATAAAAAAAGAATTAATTCCTTACATGGAATTAAATTATCGAACATCTCCTTTTATGACAATAGCTGCCGAAGGAAAAGCTGCTACTTTTAGCACTTACTTTTTAAAAGATGCTGAACCTATATTTAACTCATTTATCTGTATTACTCCTGAATTCACTAAATTTAGTGCGAGTACTATCCAATCGTATTCTTTAGCAAGACTAGGTCAAAAAGATAATACGTACTTTTTATATTCTAGTAATAATGAAAAATATATTATCCAAAATCAAAATGATCGATTTAGCGAAATAGGAACTTTCTTATCCTCTTTTGAAGCTAAAAATTTGCATATTACTTTTGATAAATTTGTAAACGCACCTAATTACTTATCTGTTATTGGAGAAACAATTCCAAGAGCTTTTGAAAAAATGTTTTACTTATATGCCAAAATAACTAAAAGTGAATTTGATGCAAAAATTAAAGATTTAGATCCTTTAGAAGCTATTAAATATGTAGAACAAAAATATTTAGATATTCAATATTTATATGGATCAAATTTAAATGTTCGGTTAGATGATGTTTTTGCTATTGAAGGAGTTGTTATCGACAAACAAGACGGTGATTACTTACGTGTTTTAGGTGATTTTGTAATGATAAAATACCCGAATTCTCATATTGGAGATTTCTATGTAGGAAAATACTATGAATTAGGAAAAGACTATGAAAGAGCTGATTTTTACTACAAAGCTGCTTACGGGAAAATGAATCCTTCTGACCCTAATGCAAATGCTTTTTACGAAAATATTAAACGTGTAAATAGTTTAAAAGAAAGCCAACCAAAAGATGAAATTCTTCCTGATGAAAATCCTGAAGAAAACCTTGATGAGAACCAAGAAGAAAATCAAGATAATAATGAAGAAGAAGAATAATTTTTAATTATTTATCTAAAAAAAATCCGTTACTTTATAAGTAACGGATTTTTTTAATTAAAAATTTAATAGAATAAATTACTTTATTAACTCAATTCTATCTGATTTTAATTCGATTTTTTTATCTTTATATAAACCACCAATAGCTCTTTTAAATGCCTTTTTACTCATTTGTAAACGGAATTTAATTGATTCTGGCGAACTTTTATCAGTTAACATTAAATAACCTTTTTCGTCTAATTTACGTAAAATAACATCGGCATCAGTATCAATTACATTTCTAAAACCTTGTGGACGTATAGACACATCTATTTTACCATCTTCTCTTATTTTCTTTACATATCCGTATGTTTCCATACCTTCTTCTATATCTTGATACACTTCACTATTAAATAATAAACCGTCAAATTCATCATCAATTAAAACATTATATCCTAATGGAGTTTGCTCAACTATTTTCAAATTTACCTGATCTCCTTCTTGTAATCCGTCTTGTGAATTTTCTTCTAATCCTTCTTGTAATTCCATTTTATAAATTTTTAAAATAGTTTTTTAAAACTACGTCATTTATTTCTTTCGGAGTAAATATCTCCATTATTTTTGGTTGTGCTGATTTTGTATAAAAATCGTTCAATCCTATTGTTAATTCTTCTAAATTTGAAACAGCAATATAATCAAACCCATGCATTTTTGACAAATGCTGTGCCGTTAAACTATGTGGTGTTTCAAAATAATTTGCTGCATTTGTTGTTAACGGACCAGGAATAAATCTAAAAATTCCGCCACCAGCATTATTTAAAATAATAATTCTAAAATTAGTTTTAATATTGGTATTCCATAAAGCGTTACTATCATAAAAAAAACTTAAATCACCTGTTATAAAAGTAGTTTGTTGTTTATCTACAAATGCTGCTCCAATAGCGGTACTTGTACTACCGTCAATTCCACTAGTTCCTCTATTGCAAAAAACACGTAATGTATTATTTAAATTAAATAACTGAGAATATCTAATAATTGAACTATTACTTATTTGAAGCTGAGAATAATTTGGTATAACTTTTAAAATAGCTTCGAAAGCTTTTAAATCGGAATATTCACAAACTTCTAAATAATTTTTATGCTGTATTTCTCTTTCTTGATTTATTTTTAACCAATTTTGCTGATACTTACTTACTGATTTTTGAGTTTCAATAATTAATTTATCTAAAAAAACTACTGGTTTTTCTTGAATAAATTCAGATAAACATTGATACGTATCCATCGCTTTAAATAAATCAATATGCCAATGATGTAATGGTTTAGCCTTTCTTAAAATTTGTTTTATTTTCTTAGAAATTACCATTCCTCCTAAAGTAATTAATACTTCAGGTTTAAAAGTTGTAAAATCAGTTTCCGTTAACGGAAAAATCAGTTTATCAATTGCATTTATAAATTTCGGATGATATAAATTTGATGTCGTTTCTGTTAAAATTAAAACCGATTCATCTATTGTAAATTCATTTAAAATTTCTTGTAATGATTCATCAGGAAAATTACTTCCTACTAAAATCATTTTTTTAGAAGATAAATTCCAAATTTCTGATAATTTTTGATAATCAACAAAAGGTTCTGATGCTGTTTTAATAATACTTGGAAAATCAAACTTTTTTAATGCATCAATAGTTTCATACAAAGGCTCATCAAAAGGAACATTTATATGTATAGGGCCTTTTTTAAACACAGCGTTTTGCAAAGCTTCATTTAATAAATTTGTATTATTTATTAATTGATTTTCAGCTTCTATTAAATTAGCCGAAAATAAAATATGATTCTCAAATACATTTTCTTGACGAATAGTTTGTCCATCGCCAATATCAATTAAATGTTTGGGTCTATCCGCAGAAATAACCACTAACGGAATATTACTATAAAAAGCCTCCGCTATCGCGGGATAATAATTTAACAATGCCGAACCTGAAGAACAAATCATTGCTACAGGTTTTTGCTTCTGTTGTGCAATTCCCATAGCAAAAAAAGCAGCACAACGCTCATCAACAACACTCAAAGTTTCTATATCTGGATGATTTACAAAACCAATAGTTAACGGAGCGTTTCTTGATCCTGGAGAAATAACAACAGTATCAATATTAAATTGATGACATGCCGAAATAACTAATTGCGCAAGTTCTTTTTTTGGATACATAAAATTTTTAATAATTCATTATTTTATGAAAAGAAACTCCAAATCATATTAATTTGGAGTTCTGTATTCTTCTAATTCACCAAATTTAGTTGGTAGTCTAGCCCTGATTGAAACGGCATCCTTTTTGCTTTTTCCAGCAAAAAGATATAGTGTAAAGCAGGAAATAGCTTCTAATTATTTTTTTAATAACTAAACAACTAAATTTATTAGTTTCCTTTTTGATAATCTGCTAAAAATTTAGCCAAACCACTATCTGTTAAAGGATGTCTTAATAAGCCTTCAATAGCACTTAAAGGACCTGTCATTACATCAGAACCTAATTTAGCACAATCAATAATATGCATTGTATGACGTACAGATGCTGCTAAAATTTGTGTATCGAAATCATAATTATCATAAATAGTTCTAATTTCTGAGATTAAATTTAATCCATCAGTAGAAATATCATCTAAACGACCAATAAATGGCGAAACATAAGTTGCTCCTGCTTTAGCAGCTAACAAAGCCTGACCTGCAGAAAACACTAAAGTTACGTTTGTTTTAATTCCTTTATCAGAAAAATATTTACACGCCTTAATTCCGTCTTTAATCATTGGCAATTTCACAACAATTTGAGGATTTAAAGCTGCTAACGCATCTCCTTCTCTTTTCATTCCTTCAAAATCAGTTGAAATAACCTCAGCAGAAACATCACCATCTACAATTTCGCAAATAGCTTTGTAATGATTAATAATATTTTCTTCTCCTGTAATTCCTTCTTTTGCCATTAAAGATGGATTAGTAGTTACACCATCTAAAATACCTAAAGCTTGCGCTTCTTTAATTTGCTCTAAATTCGCTGTATCAATAAAAAATTTCATCTGTATATATGTTATGTGGTTAAATTAACTTGAATTAAAAACCTATTTTTGACTTTGCAGAATATTAGTTGCAAATTTACAATTTATAATGGTTCATTAATAATTTTTGATACATTTTATCTGGCAATATTCGTTTTAAAACAATAGAAAACTTCTCCATAAAACCACCTATTTTATAATGTATTTTCGGATTCTTATTTTCAATAATTTGATGTATTGCTTTTGCCATTACTATCGGATTCATTCCTGAATTAACATCCCCATCAATTACGGCTAAATTTTCAGAATACTTTTGCTTGTAAGCCGAATCTTCATAAACTGGCGTATGATATCTTCCTGCGGCAATATTCGTAGCAAAATCTCCTGGCGCAACATTAATCATCTTAATTCCAAAGCTTTTAACTTCCATACTCAAGGCTTCTGTAACCAATTCTAAAGCGCCTTTACTTGCAGAATAAATTCCTCTAAACGGCAATCCCATGTATCCAGCAATAGAAGTTACGTTAATTACAACTCCTGATTTTTGCTTTCTCATTTGTGGTAATACGGCTTTTACAACATCAATAGCTCCAAAAAAATTGGTATCAAAATTAGCGCGCATTTCATCAGTTGGTGTATCTTCAATTGACCCTGTAATTCCTTTTCCTGCATTATTTATTAATACATCTATCCTACCCTCTTTTTGTATAACGGTATCAATTGCGGTTTGTATTGTAGAGGCATCTGTAACATCTAAAGCAACCATAGAAAAAGGTGACTTCAATTTATTTGAATTTCTACTAGTTCCGTAAACTGTATAATTTTTATCATGTAAATATGTTGCAATTGCTTTTCCGATTCCAGAAGAAGCACCTGTTATTAATATAACTTTTGACATTGACCTAATTTTATACAAATATCAGAAAGTTCACTATAATAAAGAAAGAGTTTAATCACTTATCTTTGCAATTCTTATTTAAGAATAGATTTATTATGAGTAAAAAATTAATAATTAACGGTTTATTACTTCTTATCAGTTGTAATATTTTAGCACAAACATCTTTATTTAAACACGATAAAAATTTTACTCGTCAAGATAGTTTACGTGGTACAATTACTCAAGAAAGAAGTTGGTGGAATTTAACCTACTATCATTTAGATATTACAGTAAATCCTGATAAAAAATTTATCAACGGAAAAAATACAGTACAATACACCGTTTTAAAGCCACATCTTATTTTACAAATTGATTTACAAGTGCCTTTAAAAATTACGAAAGTTATTCAGAACGGGAAAAAATTAAAAGTAGTTTCTGATGGAAATGCTCATTTTATTCATTTAAAAAAGCATCAGAAAATAGGTTCTGTTAATTCATTAGATGTTTACTATGAAGGATATCCGAAAATAGCTAAAAATGCTCCTTGGGATGGCGGTTTTACATGGAAAAAAGACAATAACGGAAATCATTTTGTAGCCACCTCTTGCCAAGGTTTGGGCGCAAGTGTTTGGTGGCCAAATAAAGACCATATGTACGATGAAGTAGATAGTATGGCTATTAGCGTGCGTGTTCCTAAAAATTTAATGAATATTTCTAACGGAAAATTACGTAAAATAGAACAACATAAAGATGATACGACAACCTATCATTGGTTTGTAAATAATCCGATTAATAACTATGGAGTTAATGTAAACATTGGCGATTATGTTCATTTTTCAGAAAAATATAATGGTAAAGCTGGTATTTTAGATATGGATTATTACGTGTTACGAGATAATTTATCAAAAGCAAAAAAGCAGTTTAAAGATGCTCCTAAAATGATGAAAGCTTTTGAATATTGGTTTGGAAAATATCCTTTTTATAAAGACGGATACAAACTTGTTGAAGCACCTTATTTAGGTATGGAACACCAAAGTTCGGTTACTTACGGAAATAAGTATCAAAATGGTTATTTAGGTCGTGATTTATCAAAAACTGGTTGGGGTTTAAAATTCGATTTTATTATTATTCATGAATCTGGACACGAATGGTTTGCAAACAATATTACAAATATTGATATTGCTGATATGTGGATTCATGAGAGTTTCACTGCTTATTCTGAAAGTTTATTTTTAGATTATTATTACGGTAAAAAAGCGGCTTCTGAATATGTAATCGGAACTCGTAAAAGTATTCAAAATGATATTCCTATTATTGGGCAATACGATGTAAATAGCGAAGGTTCTGGAGATATGTATTATAAAGGTGCAAATATGCTACACACCATTAGAACTTTAATTAATAATGATAAAAAATGGCGACAAGTTTTACGTGGATTAAATTCGGTTTTTTATCATCAAACAGTAAATACAAAACAAGTTGAAAACTATTTAATTGAACAATCAGGATTAGATTTAACTTGTATTTTTAATCAGTATTTACGTACCGTTAAAATTCCTGTTTTTGAATATAAAATCAATAATAATAAAATTTCATATCGTTGGAATAATGTAATTGAAGGTTTTAATATGCCTCTAAATATTTTAGTTGATAAAAAAACTCAACAATTAAAACCTACTAAAAACTGGCAAACAACAACAATTTCTTCGGATAAAATTACTGTTGATGAAAATTTTTATGTGAATATTAAAGATTTAAAATAAAACATTACAACAAAAAAACTCGTTACCATCGTAACGAGTTTTTTTGTTTTTATCGATTAAAAAAATTACACCAACATTATTTTTTTCACAATATCAGCACCCATTTCTTCGTTAATCATTCTGATGATTTTATCTTTTCCGTAACCTAATTCCTCCCTTAAAACAGAAGATGATAAACGAACTATTAAAGTTCCGTTTTGTAATTTTATATCGCCTGTATAAGATGCCACACCTGCGCCCATTAATTTTACCCAAGCTTCAGAAATATGAATTTTCTGAAAACCTTTATTTAAGCTTCCTTCTTTTATATAGCTTCCTAATAAATCTTTAATTGAAAAACTATCGTTTTCTCGTTTTGCCATATTTTACAATTTAAAAATTTGGTATTCTTGATTACTATTTTTAAGCACACTTTCGGTTCTATCAAAATGTGTATCAGTTATAAATATTTGACCAAAAGCATCATTATTTACCAAAGCTACAATTTGTGCAACTCTATTTTCATCTAATTTATCAAAGATATCATCTAATAATAAAATAGGAGTTACTTTTGATTGTTTTTTAATAAACTCAAACTGTGCTAATTTTAAAGCGATTAAATATGATTTTTGTTGTCCTTGCGAACCAAATTTTTTAATTGGATATTCACCAATTTCAAAACTCAAATCATCTTTATGAACTCCTGATGATGTATATTGTAACATCCTATCTTTCTCTAAACTTTTAGCAAATAAATCAGTTAAAGAAGCATCATTTAATTGACTTTTATAACCTAAATTAACTTTTTCTTTTGCTCCTGATATAATTTGATGTTTCTCATTAAAAATAGGTACAAACTCTTCTAAAAATGCTTTTCTTTTCTGATGAATAACTGTTCCGTATTCTACTAATTGTTCATCATATACTTTTAAATTTAAGGCATCAAAAGTTCTGTTTGCTACAAAATATTTTAACAAAGCATTTCGCTGACTGATAACTTTATTATACGAAATTAAACATTGTAAATAAGTTTTATCTTGCTGAGAAATAACACCATCAATAAATTTTCGACGTGTTTCGCTTCCTTCTACAATTAAATCTCTATCCGCAGGCGAAATAATAACTAAAGGTAATTGACCAATATGCTCTGAAAATTTCTCGTAAGCTTTATCATTTCTCTTTAGTATTTTTTTTTGCCCTCGCTTTAAAGAACATAAAATTTTCTCATTTCTATCGTTTAATTGATAAGTTCCTTCAATCATAAAAAAATCTTGACCATGCTTAATATTCTGCCCAGCAACCGAATTAAAATAACTTTTGGCAAACGATAAATAATAAATAGCATCTAAAACATTGGTTTTACCAATACCATTATCACCTACAAAACAGTTTATTTTCTTCTGAAAATCAAAAGATTGTGTTTCAATATTCTTAAAATTAACTAGTGATATTTTTTGCAAATACATGATTGGAAATTGTTTCAAAAAAGAAAGCGCAAATTATGTTTTTTTTAGCTAAAAAATCAATTTTTAAAATCCAATTTAAAAAGCTATTTTTGTTCCACAAATTTTTAAGCAGTTATGGCTACATACAAGAAAAGAGGATACAAACCTAAAAAAGAAAAGATTGTAGAAGAAGTTGAAGAGACTTTTGATGAATCGCAAAGTACAACAGCCGAAGTATTTAATACTTTAGATGATACAGCGAATAAATCGGAGGAATGGATTGAAAAAAACAGTAAACCTTTATTTTTAGGATTAGTAACAGTTGCTGCTGTAATTTTAGGATATTTAGCTTACACTAATTTTATTTCTAAGCCAAATGAACAAGAGGCTTCTAATGAATTAGCATATCCAAGAACTTTTTTTGATAAAGCAACAACATCTGCAGGTACTGCAGCTGATGCATTATACAACACAGCTTTAAATGGTGGTGATGGAAAATATGGTTTTACAGATATTGCAAACGAATTTAACGGAACTAAAGCAGGAAATTTAGCAAACTATTATGCTGGTATTTCTTTCTTAAAAACAAAGAAATACGAACAAGCAATTGAATATTTAAGTAATTTTAATTCTGAAGATGAATTATTAGGACCAACGGCTTTAGGTGCAATTGGTGATGCTTTTGCTGATATCAATCAACCCGAAGATGCTTTAACATACTATGAAAAAGCAGCTAACAAGAGAAATAATAATTTTACAACTCCTTTATTCTTATTCAAAGCAGCACAAACTGCAATGACTTTAAAAGAATATAATACAGCTGAAAAATTATATACAAAAATTAAAGAAAAATACCCTACTACTGATCAAGGTAAAGATATTCAAAAATACATCAATACTGCAAAATATGCAGATGCTTCTAGCGCTGTTTCTTTAACTAAAGTTGAAAAAACTAATGAAATTGCAACTTCTACAAAAGAAGTTAAAGTTATAAATGATGTTAACGCTCTTTATAATACAACATCAGAGTTTTTAGGGAAATCTGTTAAAGGATATGAATATTTAGGTGAATTTGTAAATTTAAAACTTGAAAACGGAAGTGAATTAATAGCTTTAAGTAAAGGTTTTGAAAGCGGATTATTAAACTTTATTAAAAGTGATGCTAAAGCTGACAAAAACACTTGGTTTAACTTACGTAGAGTTTTATTCAAAACAGGTTCTGCAGATTTAGATGAAAAATCTAATAATCAAATTGACAATATTGTAACAATTTTAAAAGCCTACCCTAACGTAAACTTAAAATTAGGAGGTTATACAGATAATACTGGTAACGCTAATTCTAATAAAAAATTATCAGAAAGAAGAGCTAATGCTGTTTTAAATTCTATAGTTAGTAAAGGTATTGCTAAAGAAAGATTAAAAGCTGAAGGTTACGGTATCGAACATTCAATCGCTGACAACAATACTAGTGAAGGTCGTGCTTTAAACAGACGTGTTGCAGCAAGAGTTTCTAAAAAATAATTAAATGGCAACAACAAATTTATCATATTACGATAAAGCAACAATCCCAAATGCGAAATCTTTTCGATTTGGGATTGTTGTTTCAGAATGGAATCCTGAAATTACAGAAAACCTACACAAAGGTGCTATTGAAGCATTTTTAGATTGTGGAGCAGAAAAAAACAATATTATTTCTTGGGATGTTCCTGGAAGTTTTGAATTAGTTTACGGATGTAAAAAAATGATTGAATCTCAAAAAGTAGATGCAGTTATTGCCATTGGAAATGTAATTCAGGGAGAAACAAAACACTTTGATTTTGTATGCGAAGGTGTTACACAAGGTATTGTAGATTTGAACATTAAATATGATGTTCCTGTAATTTTTTGTGTATTAACAGATAATACAAAACAACAATCATTAGATAGGTCTGGTGGAAAACTAGGTAATAAAGGTATTGAATGTGCCATTGCAGCTGTTAAAATGGCAGCTCTTAAAAACTTAGATAAACCTTCTAATTCTTTAGGGTTTTAAACCCTTAAAAAAACATTTAAAAGATTTATATAAAAAAGAACCAAGGTATTATACCTTTTGGTTCTTTTTTAACTTTAATTTAGCCTTAATTTTTGACAATTAATTCATAATTCAGTAACTTTGAGTTTCGTCTTAATTTGGTGTGATTGTTGTTACACTTCAGTATTCAAAAGCAGTGACTATGGGATTTATTAAAAAGGAAAATAAAAAATTCGATTACAAACCTACTTACTACAAAGGCGAGGGTAATCCCTATCAAGTAAAACATAAGTTTGATAAATACCGTACTACTGTTGGTAAATCAAAAGGCTTAAAAGGAAAATTTACAATGGCTATCAATGAATTTAAAAACTCTGAAAATGGCGGTTTTAATAGTACTATTATCATTTTAGTTGCTTTTTTTATACTTTTATTCTTGTTTTTTATCGATTTCGATCTTTCTATCTTTTTATCAAAAAATAACTAATGTCTGACATCATACAATTACTCCCTGATCATGTTGCAAATCAAATTGCTGCTGGTGAAGTAGTACAACGTCCTGCCTCTGTAGTAAAAGAGTTAGTTGAAAATTCAATTGATGCAGGTGCTAGCACTATAAAACTTTTAATAAAAGATGCTGGTAAAACCCTAATTCAAGTAATTGATGACGGTAAAGGAATGAGTATTACAGACGCTCGCTTAAGTTTTGAGCGTCATGCAACATCAAAAATTAAAGATGCTCAAGATTTATTTAACTTAAACACCAAAGGTTTTAGAGGAGAAGCTTTAGCATCTGTAGCTGCTATTGCACATGTAGAGTTAAAAACAAAACAAGAAAATGAAGAACTTGGCTCTTGTATAAAAATAGCAGGAAGTAAAATTGTTTCACAAGAAAGTATTTCTACACCAAAAGGAACAAGTATTGCTGTTAAAAATTTATTTTATAATATTCCTGCGCGTCGAAATTTTTTAAAGTCAGATAGTATTGAAACTCGTCATATTGTAGATGAATTTCAAAGAGTAGCTTTAGCACATCCTGATATTTCTTTTTTATTACAACATAACAATACAGAACTTTATCACCTTAAAAAAAGCAATTTACGTAAAAGAATTGTAGCTGTTTTTGGTAATAAAATGAACGAACGATTAGTTCCAATTTCTGAACAAACTGATATTATTTCAATAAGAGGTTTTACCACAAAATCTGAGTTTGCGAAGAAAAAACGTGGTGAACAGTACTTTTTTGTAAATAATCGTTTTATCAAAAGTTCGTACTTAAACCATGCCGTAGTAATGGCTTTTGAAGGTTTGTTAGAAAGTGGATCACATCCTTCTTATTTTTTATATTTAGAAGTTCCGCCAAATAGTATTGATATCAATATACATCCAACAAAAACGGAAATTAAGTTTGATAACGAAAAAGTATTATACGCTATTTTACGTGCAACAATTAAACATAGCTTAGGACAATATAATGTAACGCCAGCCTTAGATTTTAGCAGAGATGCTAATTTAGATACGCCGTATGATTATAGTAAAAAGTCTTCTGATTCATCTAAACTTCCTCCAATTACTGTGGATCATAATTTTAATCCGTTTACGTCATCTCCAAGTTATCAAGAAAAACCTGATACTCCAGATTACGCTAACGAACAGAATAAATCAAGTAATTCAAATTCTGTAAGTTATCAATCTAATTTCAAAAAAGACACAGGCGACTGGGAGGCTTTATATCCTAATAATAAATCGATAGATAACACAAAGCAAGAACAACTTTTTGAATCTCATCAAGAAACAGAAACGGGTAAAACCTTTCAAATTCAGAAAAAATATCTATTAAGTTCTATTAAATCGGGTGTAGTTTTAATTAATCAATCATTAGCACACCAACGTATTTTATATGAAGATTTTTTAGAAAATATTACTGTTAAAGAAGCTAGTAGCCAACAATTATTATTTCCTGTAAATATTTCTTTTTCGAAATCAGATATAGAAATGATTTACACTATAAAATCAGATTTAGAAAGTGCTGGTTTTATGTTTGATGAATTTACAAAAGAAAGTGTTATTATTCGTGGAATACCGACTTCAATTAGTGAGAGTCAAATCACCTTAATTTTAGAAGAATTATTAGACGATATTAAATTAGAAGTGCCTGATGCTAGTTTTAGTCATTTTGATGTAATGGCAAAATCTTTTGCAAAATCATTAGCACTAAAAACAGGAACAGTATTATCTATTAAAGAACAAGAAAACTTAGTAAATGATTTATTTTCTTGCAGAGAACCTAACACATCACCATTTGGTAAACCTACGTTTAAAACATTAACCTTAAACGAAATTGATACCATTTTCAATAAATAAAAAATAATTATGGCTAAAATAACCGATGCTATAAAGCATTTAATAATCATTAACGTGATTATGTATTTTGCACCACAGCTTTTAAATTTAGATGTAACAAATATTTTCGCATTACATTACCCTGAGAACGAACATTTTGGAGCTTGGCAATATGTTACACATATTTTTATGCATGGAAGCCCTATGCATTTAATTTTTAACATGTATGCTTTATGGGCTTTTGGTACTCCTTTAGAACAAATGTGGGGTAAAAATAAATTTATTTTCTTTTATTTTTCAGCAGGTATAGGTGCGGGTTTAATATATACGCTTGTTAATTATTATCAGTTTAGCGGAATTTATGAGCAGTTAATTAACTTAGGAATATCACCTATTGAAATAAAAACACTTTTAAATACAGGACAATATAACGATACTTTAATTACACTTTCTAATGAAAAAATGAGTGAATTTTACAGCTTGTATCATACACCAGCTGTTGGTGCATCAGGAGCTGTTTATGGTATTTTAGTTGCCTTTGGATTAATGTTTCCTAATGCAAAACTAGCTTTGATATTTTTCCCAGTACCAATTGCTGCAAAATATTTTATCCCTTTAATGATTGCTGGTGATTTATTTTTTGGTGTAACAAAATATTCTATTGGTAATATTGCTCATTTTGCACATGTTGGAGGTGCTATTATTGGTTTTATCATCGCTTGGTATTGGAAAAAAAATCAAGAGAAAACTCATTAATTTAGTATATTAAATTGCGTTTAAGAAAAATAAAACTAATGGAAATTTTAAATACCTTAAAATATCGATTTAAAAATGCAGGTATTGTAGAGCAATTAATCTATATAAATCTTGCTGTATATATACTGGTTTTTATGACCAATATATTTCAATCAAATAATAGTTTTATTGTTCAATGGTTTTCTTTACCTGCTAATTTTGATGATTTTTTATCAAAACCATGGACAATTATTACCTATGGATTTGTACACACTAGCTTTATTCATATCTTATCAAACTTGTTTGCTTTATTTTATATAGGTCATTTTTTTAAACAATATTTTACATCAAAACAACTACTTAATTTCTATTTTTTAGGAACATTATTTGGAGGTATTATTTTTATTACTAGTTATAGTTTTATTCCAATTTTACAACAAGTTACCAATAATAGTATTTTATTAGGTGCATCCGCAGGTATTTCGGCTATTTTTATAGGAAGTGCCACTTATATGCCTAATTATGAATTAAAAATTCCTTTAATTGGCTATGTTAAATTATGGCAGTTAGCTTCTATTTGGGTTATTATCGACATATTACAAATACCTACTGGTAATGCTGGTGGACACTTAGCACATATAGGTGGAGCTTTATTTGGTTTTTTATATGTTACAAAAGCAAGTAATAAAAAAATAACA
Organism: Tenacibaculum salmonis; assembly: GCF_041053065.1. NCBI lineage: Bacteria > Pseudomonadati > Bacteroidota > Flavobacteriia > Flavobacteriales > Flavobacteriaceae > Tenacibaculum > Tenacibaculum salmonis. The sequence continues at coordinate 914,822 of NZ_JBFCVV010000001.1, forward strand.
ATTTTTAAAACTAAAAAAACAGTTAATAAATTGTTCGATAAAAAAGAAAAACCTTTAAAAACAGTTTATAAATCTGGTAAAAAACCAACTACTAGAGTTTTTCAAAAAACAATAAATCAACAAGAAGTTGACGCTGTTTTAGATAAAATAAGTAAATCTGGCTACGATACTTTAACCCAAACCGAAAAAGAGTTTTTATTTAAACAAGGTAAATAATTAAATGAAAAAATATTCGATTGTACAAAAGTTATTATTTTTTATCAATTCAGTTTTTGCAACTGTTTTGTTACTTTCATATGCTTTACCTTACGTATCTCCTCAAATAATTCCTGCTGTTGCTGTTTTTAGTTTATTTGTACCTTTATTAATTATTTTAAATATAGGTTTCTTTATATATTGGTTACTTAAAGTTCATAAATACGCATTATTATCATTATTAATATTAGTCATCGGATGGTTTATATCTACTCCTCTTGTAATATTTTCAAATAAAGAAACTGTTTTAAATAATGATTTAAAAGTAATGAGCTACAATGTTCGTTTATTTAATTATTACAAACATCTTGATGATATTACTACTGAACAAAAAATATACGAATTTATTAATAATGAAAATCCTGATGTTATTGCTATGCAAGAGTTTTATCTATCAGAATTTTTAGATATAAAACTCCCTTATAAATACATTAAAACAAAATCTAAAGCAGATAAATTTGGACTTGCTATTTATTCTAAATATCCTATTATAAATTCAGGTTCTTTAAACTTTAAAAAAAGTTCAAACAATACTATTTTTGTAGATATTGTTAAAAATAATGATACAATACGTGTATATAATGTTCATTTAGAATCATTAAAAGTAAATCCGAATAAAGAAAATTTTGGTGAAAAAGATTCTGAACGTTTATTTAAACGTTTAGCAAATGGTTTTGAAAAACAAGTATCACAAACTGAATTAATTTTACAACACGAGTATTCTTGGAAAAAGAAAAAAATTATATGTGGCGATTTTAATAATACTGCATATTCTTGGATATATCAAAAATTATCTAAAGATAAACAAGATGCCTTTTTAGAAGCTGGAATTGGTTTAGGTAAATCATTTAGATATGCATATCCAATGCGAATTGATTTTATTTTACCTGATAATAAAGCTACCATAAATCAATACAAAACATATAGTTCACTTAAATTATCTGACCACTATCCTATTATGACACGTTTACACTGGTAGTTTTTAATAGACTTTTAATTTATACTCTAAAAAATAATTATATCATTTTCATCATACAAAAATTTAAAAACCACTAGTAATCCGTATATTGCTTTTTAAAAACTAACTATGAAACACTTTGATGTAGCTATTATTGGTAGTGGTCCTTCTGGGGCTTCAACTGCTTTTTACTTAGCTAAAAACGGAATTTCAACCGTCTTAATAGAAAAAGAAACATTACCTCGCTATAAAACCTGTGGAGGTGGTTTTGTTTTTAGAGGTCGTAAAGATTTACCTTTTGATATCTCTTCAGTTATTGAACGAGAATTTCATACAATAGATATTTACTTAGGTGAAAAATTACATTTTAAAACCCACAGAGAAGATCCTACCGTTACAATGATTATGAGAGATTCTTTCGATCATTTAATTGTAAAAAAAGCCAAAGAATTTGGAGTTACTTTATTGGAAGATCATAAGCTAAAAAAGCTAAATTTTTCTGAAGATAAAATAATTTTAGAAACCTCTCAAGGAGAAATTTCTGCAAAATTTGTAATTGCTGCTGATGGCGCTTTAAGTCCTACTGCTAAAATGGCAGGGTGGAAAGAAGATACTCGAAAGTTAATTCCTGCTTTAGAATATGAAGTAGAAATTCCTGAAAAAGATTTTAATCGTTTAAAAGACGAAGTTCGTTTTGATATCGATGCGATTCCTTATGGATATGCTTGGAATTTCCCTAAGAAAAACCATTTATCTGTTGGTGTTGCTTCTGCTCGTAGAACAAAAATAAATTTAAAAGAATATTATACTGAATATTTAAAAACAATAGGTATTACGACTATTCTTAGTGAATCTCAGCATGGTTTTCAAATTCCTGTTGCTCCAAGAACAGATGGTTTTGTAAAAAACAATGTTTTCTTAATTGGTGATGCTGCTGGTTTTGCCGATCCTGTTACTGCTGAAGGAATTTCAAATGCTATTTACAGTGGTAAATTAGTTGCTGAAGCAATTATTGAAGCAAATTTAGACTCTGAAAAATCAGAAAAATTATACTTAGAAAAATTAGCAGAAAAATTACTTCCAGAATTAGAAACAGGATTGTATTTATCTAAATGGTTTTACGAACAAAAAACGCTTCGTAATATGGTACTTAAAAAATATGGTCAACATTTTAGTGAAGCAATGGCTGATGTTTTTCATGGAAAACGTTCTTATCCGAAAAACATTAAACAATCTATAAAAAATAAAATAACATCGTTAGTTTCTTTATCAGAAAAATAAATAAAAAAAGGACGTTTATATAAACGTCCTTTTTTATTTATTACAGAAAAAAAGAATTATTATTCTTTTCTAGTATTAAGCTTATTTAATTTCTCTTCATTCTTTTTAAGACTAGATTTCACTTTTAAAACTCTTGCTTCGTGCTTTTTTAGTTTCTCTTGAATCTTGGTAACTTTAGCTATTTTCTCATTATACTCAGCTTCGGTTATTTCTCCTGATTCTTTTTTAGCAGATAAACGTTCTTTTGTTCTTTTAATTTTATCAGCTGCATTAGCACTTCTTCTTTCGTAAAAAGATAATTTTTCTTTTTTATTATTTATTTTACTTTGGATAAAATTAGCCTTTTCATTTTTAAAATCTGCTCGTTTTTTCTTTAACGCTTCTTTTTTTCCTTTTAGAGCTTGTTTATGATTCTTAAGTTTTTCTTTTAATTTAGGGTTATTTTTTAAATACGCCTTTCTTTCTTCAGAAGTCATATTTTTTATTTTTTCTTTATGCTCTCCTAAAATAGCTCTACGCTCAGCTTTTAACTCTTTTTTATCTGCTTTAAGCTCTTGCTTTTTAAGCTTTAATACTTCTTTTTGATCTTTAACTTCCAATCGTGTAGCTTTCATTTCTTCACGCTTAGCTTTCATTTCAACTTTTTTCTGTTCTCTCTTTTCTTTACGTGCTTCTTTTATTTCAGATCCTTTAGATTTTTGAGCATTACCTACTCCTACAAATGCAATTAATACTACTACTAATAAATATTTTGATAAGTTCATCTCTGTATTTTTTATAAGTTATCTAATTCATTTAAAGATTGATCAATTTCTTTAGCTTCTTTTTCTAAAGACTCTACTTCTTTATCTACCTTTTCGACTTCTTTATTCAATTCTAAATTTTGTTTTTTATTATCTTCTGATTTCTTGTCTACGCAAGCTGTCGAAAATAAAAATAATGCCGATGCTATTAAGATTATATTTTTCATAAAAAATTATTGTTTTTGATAAGTTAAGATAAATAAAAATACTTTGCAAATAATAACCTAATGTTATAATTTTATTATTTAAAAGATATCAATCCTAGTTTTTATAAACATTTTTAAGATGCAACATATCAATAGGATTAATTCCCAATCCTTGTATATTTTTTTGACTAAATCGAATTACCTCATCATAATATAAAGGAACAATTGGTGCTTCTTCAATAATAATACTATCCATTTTTTGATATAATTTATATCTCTTTTTTATATCAACTTCTTTTATTGACTCTTCATATAAAGCATCAAATTTATCATTTTTAAAGTGTGTATAATTTGGTCCATTAGGAATAAAATTTTCACTATAAAATAACGATAAATAATTTTCAGCATCAGGATAATCAGCAATCCAACTAGCTCTAAAAACAGGCAATTTACCATTTGCTTTTCCTTGTCTTAAAGTTGAAGGCGGAATTACATCAACCTTTATTTGTAAACCAATATTTTGTAATTGTCGTTGTATAAATTCGCATAAGTCTAAATAATTACCATTTGTAGTAATTGTAATTTCAGGGTTTTTATCGCCTGTTTCTTTAATATATTTAGTAATTAAAGCTCTTGCTTTTTCTGGTTGATAAGAATACCCTTTTTGATTATTAAATGAAGGTAAACCTTTAGGAGTAAATCCACTTGTGGCAGGTATTCCAATTCCGTTACGTAAAAATTTAATCATTTTAACACGATCAAATCCGTAATTTATAGCCTTACGAATTAATTTAGATTTTGTAGGATACTCATCACTTCCATCTAAATAAATCCCTAGATATTCTGTATTTAAATATGCACCTGTTTTCTTAACTATTTTATCAATATGTTTTTCTTTTAAACTACCATCAATATTTAAAATATCATCTTTATAAGATGCATCTAAACTTTTCATAAAATCAAGATTCCCTTGAATAAACTGTAAATATTCACTTTGTTTATCTGGTAAAAAAGTAATTGCAACAGCTTCTAAATATGGTAAATTATTTCCTTTTATATCTTTTTCAAAATATAACAGATTTTTACGAAAAACTAACTTCGTATTTTCAACCCATAATTTAAATTGAAAAGCACCAGTTCCAATCGGGTTTGCTCTAAATGAATTTCCAAAATAATCGACTGCTTCTTTAGGAACTACTGAACAATATTTCATAGCTAATAATCCTAAAAAAGGCGGAAAAGCTTGTTTTAAACTGATAGTAAAAATAGAATCGTTTTCGGCTTTAAAGTTTTTTACATTTTGAAGAACCCAACCACCTGGTGAAGCTACTTTTTTTGATAATAATCTATTCAATGAATATTCAAAATCTGTAGCGGTAACAACTCTTGTTGAGTCTTTACCAAACAAAATGTGCTTATGAAATTTCACATCGTTTCTTAGTGTAAATTTATACGTTTTTCCATCATCAGAAATTGACCATTTTTTAGCGATATCTGGCTGAATATGTAAACTATCATCTAACTGAACCAAACCATTAAACAACTGATTTACGGCCCAAATATTGCGTTGATCTTTAGCAAAAGCAGGATCTAACGAAGTAATATTTGAATGTTCATTGTAGCGAAAAACTTGTGTATCGTTAAATTTACTTGTTTGTTTGGTACAGGAATATAAACCGAGAAAAAGAACGAATAAAATGAAATAATTACGCTTGCTTTCTTTTATTTTTGTAATATGATTTATCTGCAATGTATATCGTTTTAAAAACTTCAGCATAAATAATGGAAGCATTTTTATTGGTTATTTTGAGGTCTTTTTCTAAATCGATTTCTTTTTCATCGATTACACGTTGTTTTATTTGTTGAATTTCAGCATCTGTAAAAATAAAATTAACATATGATGTTTCGCGTGCTGGTCTTTTAAATTTAATTTCGGCACTTTTATCCCAAACAACATAGTTTTTTCCTAAAATATTCATCAATTGAATCATAAAAATAGGATCCGTAGCTGAAAATAAACTTCCTCCGAAAATAGTACCGACATAATTTTTGTTCTTATAACTAATCGGAATTTTTATTTTTACGGTTAATAAATCATCAGAAACACTCATTATTTTACCAGTTGACCTTCGGTACATCGGAGAAATATTTAAAAATAGTATTTTGTTTAAAAAAATTACTTAAAATTTTTGAAATTGTTGCGTACATTTAATTACTTATAAAATTAATTCATATTTTGTTTCTGGTAAACCAATATCGTCACTTATTAAATTTTTAACTACTTTAAAATTAAAACGTTTTAAAATTTTACTAGAAGCTATATTTTCATCAATAACATACGCTATAATTTTTTTCATTCCTACGGATTTACAATAACCAATCAACCCTTGACATAACTCACTAGCGTACCCTTTGCCCCAATATTCTTGAATAAATCGATAACCAATTTCATCATCTTCTTTATTTTCAACATCTTTAATTAAGCCTAAAGTGCCTATAAAAAGACCATCCGATTTTCTTTCTATCGCATAAATAAAAAAATCATTGCTTGGTTTTTCATATTTATTTATTAGCTCTTTTAATTCTTTTTCACATTCTAAAATTGTTTTAACCTCACCTGTTGCATATTGCAAAACTAAAGGGTTACTTTCTAGGCAATGAAAAGGTTTTAAGTCTGTAAAAATAAGTTTTCTAATGAGTAATCTTTCCGTTTCAAAAATCATGAATAAAATTGTAATTTTGTAGTTGATAAATGTACAAGAATGAACGCAGATAAAAAAGTAGCTTTTTATACTTTAGGATGTAAATTAAATTTTTCTGAAACTTCAACAATTGCTCGAAATTTTGAGAGTGAAGGTTTTGAACGTGTTGACTTTGATCAAAAAGCAGCAATATATGTAATTAACACCTGTTCGGTTACAGATAATGCTGATAAACGTTTTAAATCGATTGTAAAAAATGCTTTAAAACAAAATGAAGATGCTTTTATAATTGGTGTTGGTTGTTATGCACAATTAAAACCAGAAGAATTAGCCAATGTAAATGGAGTTGATTTAGTATTAGGAGCTACCGAAAAATTTAATGTAACAAGTTATATTAACGATTTAACCAAAAATGATATTGGCGAGGTTCACTCGTGTGAAATTGAAGAAGTAGATTCTTATGTTGGCGCTTATTCTATTGGTGATAGAACCCGTGCATTTTTAAAAGTACAAGATGGTTGTGATTATAAATGTACTTATTGTACAATTCCGTTAGCTCGTGGTATTTCTAGATCAGACACTTTAGATAATGTTTTAAAAAATGCCAAAGAAATTTCTGAAAAAGGAATTAAAGAAATCGTTTTAACAGGTGTTAATATTGGTGATTATGGAAAAGGTGAATTCGGAAACAAAAAACACGAACATACTTTTTTAGAATTAGTTAAAGAATTAGATGATGTTGAAGGAATTAAACGTTTACGTATTTCTTCTATTGAACCTAATTTATTAAAAGATGAAACGATTGATTTTGTTGCTAAATCTAAAACTTTTGTTCCTCATTTTCACATTCCGTTACAATCTGGTAGTGATGAATTATTGAAAAAAATGAAGCGTCGTTACTTAACCCAAACATACACAAATAGAGTTACTCGAATAAAAGAAGTAATGCCTAATGCCTGTATTGGTGTTGATGTTATTGTTGGTTTTCCTGGAGAAACAGATGAGTTATTTTTAGAAACTTATAATTACTTGAACGAAATGGATATTTCGTATTTACATGTATTTACATATTCTGAAAGACCAAATACAGAAGCTGTTGGCATGGACGGAATAGTTCCTAAAAATGTACGTGCAAAACGAAGTAAAATGTTACGTGGTTTATCTGTTAAAAAACGTAGAGCATTTTATGAAACTCAAATAGGAAACACCTTAACGGCTTTATTTGAAAGTGAAAATAAAGAAGGATATATTCATGGTTTTACACAAAATTATGTAAAAGTTAAAACTCCTTGGAATCCTGAATTAGTAAATACCTTACACACCGTTACTTTAACTAAAATTGACGAAGACGGTTTAGTACGTTTTAACTTTGTTTAAAACAATGTTATTGCTTAAATTGTAAGTAGATTATTCAATCTTTTTTATAAATTTATTACGATCTATTATTGACGAATATTTTTTCGTTAATAATAGGTTTTAGATATTTTAAAAGATGATAAATATATAAAATAATGAAAAAAAATGCAATCTACTTTGTTCCTGGTTTAGCTGCTAACACCAAAATATTTGAGTATCTTTCTTTATCCGAAGAAAATACTGAACTTCATTTTTTAGAGTGGTTATTACCTCTTCAAATTGATGAAAGTATTGAAAGTTATGCACAAAGAATGTGCGAAAATATTCATCATGAAAACCCTATTTTAGTCGGGGTTTCTTTTGGAGGAGTACTTGTACAAGAAATGAGTAAAATTATTGACTGTAAAAAAGTTATTATTATTTCAAGTATCAAAAGTAATAAAGAACTTCCTAAAACCTTAAAATTAGCATTTATAACTGGTCTTTATAAACTTTTTCCTGCTAAAATAATCGAAAACATAGAAAGTTATGAAAGTTATTTTTTTACCGACTACTTAAAAAAAAGAGCGCAATTATATAAAATATATTTATCTGTAAGAGATAAAGACTACTTACAATGGGCAATTTATAATGTATTACATTGGCAACAAGAAAAAACATTACCTAATATAGTTCACATACACGGAAATAATGATGAAGTTTTTCCTTCAAAATATATTCAAAATTATATTGAAATTGAAAAAGGAACACATATTATGATTTTAAATAAAGCTAAAACTATTTCTAAAATTCTAGAAAAAGAATTTTTAATTAGTTAACTTGTTAGAATATAAAGAAAAAACCACTAATTAACCTAAAAAATTGAAGAAAATGAATAAATACATCCGATTTCTATCACTTATAACCATTGTTTTTGTAGCTGTATTATTTACAAATACAATAAGTCAAACAAATGAACCCGAAGTTAAAAACGTAGCTGAAAGTTATGAAATTAGAGCTGTAAAAGCACCTAGTTATATGGAACTAGCAGGAGAACGTGTTCCTTTAGAGAAAGGAGATGTTAAAGAACATATGGATCGTGAATTATTAGTAAATACTTATTGGCAATCTAACGGATTATTATTAATTAAACGTGCTAATAAGTTTTTCTCTATAATAGAACCATTATTAGAAAAATATGGTGTACCTGATGATTTTAAATATTTATGTGTCGCTGAAAGCGCTTTAATTAATATTCCTTCATCAAAAGGTGCTGCAGGATACTGGCATTTTATGCCTGCTACTGGTCGTGAATATGGCTTAGAAGTAAATAAAAATGTAGACGAGCGTTATAATTTAGAAAAATCAACAAGAGTTGCTGCTGAATATTTAAAAAGAGCTAAGAAAAAATTAGGTTCTTGGACATTAGCTGCTGCTGCTTATAATGCAGGAAACGGTAGAATATCTCAACGCTTAAAGCAACAAAAAGTTGATAATTATTACGATTTACTTTTAAATAGTGAAACAAGTAGATATGTTTTTAGAATTTTAGCTTTAAAAGAAGTTTTAGGTAACCCTAGTAAATACGGCTTTGTATATGATCAAGAAGATTTATATACCTACCCAAATACATATGATGTAAAAGTAGATACTGCAATAACCAATATTACTGATTTTGCAAAAAAACATCAAGTTACATATAAAGATTTAAAATTAGTAAATCCTTGGTTACGAGAATCAAGATTAAATAATAAAAGTAGAAAAACATACACTATAAAAATACCAATGAATTAATTTCATTTTTAACTAAATCTAAATAATAAAAAAGTAACTGAAAACTAGTTTTCAGTTACTTTTTTTACTCTCCCTACAATTCCAGAAGTTAATTGAACTTTAATTCCATGAGGATGATTTGCAGAGTTCGTTAACAACCTACTAACAATACCTAATGTTAGTTCTCCTGTTCTCTGATGATTTTTCTGTACAACTTCAACAGAAGCTCCTATTTTGATATCTTTTCTATTTGTTCCATCTTTCATAAAAATAAATTTAGTTTTTAAAAAGAAGAAAACCTATCAATAAATTGATAGGCTTCTTTTAAAAAGTTTACTCTGGTAATAATATATATTATAATACTCTTACGTCAACAGCGTTTAATCCTTTTCTTCCTTCTTGTAATTCGAATTCAACTTCGTCATTCTCACGAATTTCGTCGATTAATCCTGAAACATGTACAAAATGTTCTTTGTTTGATCCTTCTTCTGTAATAAATCCAAATCCTTTTGACTCGTTGAAGAACTTTACGGTACCTTTACTCATAATATAAAAAATATATGTTGCTTACTTAATTGATAGCAACGTTAATAGTAATGCAAATGTAGTGCCAAATTTCCAAAATCAATGTAATTAATTGATTTTATTATAATTATATTTTTAAAACACCTTTTTACACTTCTTTTCAATAGAAATAGAAGTCTATTTTTTAATAAAATTATAAAAATAAAGAAGCCTATCAATAAATTGATAGGCTTTTTTAAAAAGTTTACTCTGGTAATAAAATATATATTATAATACTCTTACGTCAACAGCGTTTAATCCTTTTTTTCCTTCTTGTAATTCGAATTCAACTTCGTCATTCTCACGAATTTCGTCGATTAATCCTGAAACATGTACAAAATGTTCTTTGTTTGATCCTTCTT
>NZ_JBFCVV010000001.1:930000-1240000 GCF_041053065.1 Tenacibaculum salmonis
TTGCGACCGTACTCCCCAGGTGGGATACTTATCACTTTCGCTTAGTCACTGAACCGAAGTCCAACAACTAGTATCCATCGTTTACGGCGTGGACTACCAGGGTATCTAATCCTGTTCGCTCCCCACGCTTTCGTCCCTCAGCGTCAGTATATACGTAGTAGACTGCCTTCGCAATCGGTATTCTAAGTAATATCTATGCATTTCACCGCTACACTACTTATTCTATCTACTTCCATATAACTCAAGTCAATCAGTATCAAAGGCAGTTCCATCGTTGAGCGATGGGATTTCACCTCTGACTTAATTGACCGCCTGCGGACCCTTTAAACCCAATGATTCCGGATAACGCTCGGACCCTCCGTATTACCGCGGCTGCTGGCACGGAGTTAGCCGGTCCTTATTCTTACAGTACCGTCAAGGCGCTACACGTAGCACGGTTTCTTCCTGTATAAAAGCAGTTTACAACCCATAGGGCAGTCATCCTGCACGCGGCATGGCTGGTTCAGAGTTGCCTCCATTGACCAATATTCCTCACTGCTGCCTCCCGTAGGAGTCTGGTCCGTGTCTCAGTACCAGTGTGGGGGATAATCCTCTCAGACCCCCTACCTATCGTCGCCATGGTAAGCCGTTACCTCACCATCTAGCTAATAGGACGCATAGTCATCTTGTACCCATAAATGTTTAATAATTTAATGATGCCATCAAATTACATTATGGAGTGTTAATCTTCATTTCTAAAGGCTATCCTCCTGTACAAGGCAGATTCTATACGCGTTACGCACCCGTTCGCCGGTCGTCAGCATAGCAAGCTACCTGTTACCCCTCGACTTGCATGTGTTAAGCCTGCCGCTAGCGTTCATCCTGAGCCAGGATCAAACTCTTCATTGTATATTTTAAATAATATTAATGAATAAGTTTCAAAAGAATTTAACTTCGTTAGAAATTGTGGTTATTCTACTCTTATTTACGCTGTCAATTTCAATATTTTCAATGAACCTAGTTTTCTTAAAAAAACCAGAGATAAGTTACACTTATCATTTTTTGTAGAAATGTTAGAATCGAACTAACTGACATATTATTGTCATTTCCAAATCTCTTTATCGTTGTGCTTTAATTATTTTCTTAAAACGGTTGCAAATATACATTCTTTTATTTGTTCTAAACAAGTTAAACTTAACTTATTTTTTACATTTTATTAATGTGTTATTTACCGATATTTTAATGAACTTTTGCTAACTTATTAAATTTGCATTTTTCCGTTAGCGGTTGCAAATCTACGTCCTTTTATTCGAACAGCAAGTACCTTTTTTGATTTATTTTCAAACTATTATTTAATTATCTATTTTTCAATAACTTAAAATCAATATTTTTTATTACTATTTGATTACTTTAATTTAAAATCGATTTTATATTGATTTACCTGTAGTTTTACACCTTTTTATTTTTTGAAAACTCTTCTAAAAACTTCTAAATAATCAATAAAATAAGGAATTATAATCGTTTTGTACGAATGCCTAGCCCCGATTGAAGCATTTGTTTGAGCTCTTTTTTATTTTTTTCTTTCGAAAAATAAAAAAAGCGAGTGCGGAAAGCGGGAAATTGCTGCTAAAAAATATTTTTTTACTTGTTTTTTCTGGCACGTCTTTTTCGTATTTTCACAAATAGTTCTTTGTAAACTTCTACATTTATATCTCCCCTACCTTTAGACACAATATTTTTATAATCTTTTTTTAATTTTGGAACTTGATATTCTAATTTATCATCAATAAATGCACGTTGTAAAATATCTTCTATTAAAAAATCTTCATTTTTTATTTCTGGTTGATATTCACTCTTTAATGACAACTTAAAAACATTTGCTGTTGTATTGTACCAAAAAGCTTTCCAAGTACTTCGTAAATCTTTAATATTATTAAACGCCGTTTTACCAGATTGACGATGAATTAACTTTAATAACAAGCGCCCCTCAGTTCTTGTTAATTTTTTTAATGGCGCTGTTAATTCTTCTTGTAAGTATTTTTGCGTTTTCTTTATATATCTTCTTTTTTTTCTTTTTGAAGTTATTTTAGATAAATGAACTGCTACGCTATCTATTTTTTTTGAAGCTAAAACAGCATAAGGATATGCTTTAAAAACTTTTTTTCGAAACCAATAATAATAATTAATATCTGATTTATTTTTAAATTTATGTTTTGGAAAAACCGCAACTTCTTTTAAAGTTATCATTAAACTATCTCCATTTTTCAATAAAAAATACTCTTCATTTAAACTCGGAAGTGTATCTTTTATTTGACCTACAGAAACATAAGTAAATAATATAATATATATGTATATGATTTTTTTCATTTTTACTATCAGAAAGAAATTCAAAGATAAAGGTATTCGTTTCTTTTTTAAAACAAAAAACTCATGAAATATTTCATGAGTTTTTCTGTATTTATTATTTAGGTAAAATTATTCAGCCATAATAACTTCTGCTATTTGCTTATAAGTTCCGTTTTCTAATTTTTCTCTAATTGCTGAAAATGCTACTATTGTATCATCAACATCTTGTTCTGTGTGTCTTGCTGTTGGAATTAATCTTAAAATAATTAATCCTTTTGGTATTACAGGATACACAACTATTGAACAAAATACAGCGTGATTTTCACGTAAATCTTGAACCATTGCCATTGCTTCAGGAATTTCACCTTTTAAAAATACTGGAGTAATACATGTTTGCGTAGTTCCTAAATCGAAACCAGCATTACGTAAACCTGACTGTAATGAATTAGTTATTTTCCATAAGTTTTCTTTTAACTCAGGCATAGTACGTAACATATCTAAACGCTTTAATGCTCCTTTTACCATTGGCATTGGTAACGATTTAGCAAACATTTGCGAACGCATATTATATTGTAAATACTGAATTACATCTTTATCTCCTGCGAAAAAAGCTCCAATACCAGCCATAGATTTTGCAAATGTTGCAAAATAAACATCGATACCTTCTTGCACACCTTGTTCAAAACCAGTTCCTTTTCCTCCTTCACCTAAAGTTCCGAAACCATGAGCATCGTCAACTAAAATTCTGAAGTTATATTTTTCTTTTAACGCTATAATTTCTTTTAAACGACCTTGCTCACCACGCATACCAAAAACTCCTTCAGAAATTAATAAAATTCCTCCACCAGTTTTTTCAGCCATTCTAACGGCTCTTTTTAAGTTTTTCTCACAACTTTCAATATCGTTGTGTCTGTACACAAAACGTTTCCCCGCATGTAAACGAACACCGTCTATAATACAAGCATGAGTATCCATATCATAAACAATAATATCATCTTTAGTTACTAAAGCATCAATAGCCGAAACCATTCCTTGATAACCAAAGTTTACTAAATAAGATGCTTCTTTTTCTACAAATTCGGCACATTCTTGTTCTAATTGCTCATGATATTTTGTATGACCAGACATCATACGTGCTCCCATTGGATATGCTAATCCGTCAGTAGCTGCTGATTCTCCATCGACTTTTAAAACCTCTGGATGATTTGCTAAACCTAAATAATCATTAATACTCCAAGTAACTACTTCTTTTCCGTTAAAAGACATTCTATTAGAAATTGGCCCTTCTAATTTAGGAAAAACAAAATACCCTTCTGCTTTATCAGCCCATTTCCCTAAAGGCCCTTTATCATCTTTAATTCTTTCAAATAAATCTTTAGTCATTGTTACTTTTGTAATTTTATTAGCTGCAAAAATAACGATTTTTAAGAGATTTTCAAAATTGTTAACTAGTTGATTATTTTTCAGAATATGATATAAATAGATTAAGACAGAAGTTATATTGTCATTTTATAATTTATCTAGCTCTATTCGATAATCATATTGTAAATCTTCATGAAGTCCTGTTAATAATTTTTCTATCAACTTTATTTGAGTTGTTAATATACTTTGTAATCGTGGGCTATTTTTTATTGAAGGTGCAAAATTTTTAAGTTTTACACAATAATATATAAGTAACTCTACTTCGGTTTCTTTTTTCTTTGAAAAGCGAATATATTTTTTAGTTATTGTTAATATTTTTCTAGCACTTTTTCTGATAAAAAAATAACTTTTAGTATTAATGTTTTCAAATAACACATCAATTTCATTTTTTATACTTAAAATGTAACGCTCTTCATCATCAGATTCAAACAATAAATAGGTAAGTAACTCCTTATTTTCTTTTTTGAATCGAGCTAATTTCAAACATAATTCTAATAATTGATTTGTATTTTGATGTTTTAATTCATCTTTTAATGCTTTAATTGTAGCTGTTTCCATAATTTAATTTAAAAACTCAATATAAGTAAAAAACCTCACAGACATAATATCTGTGAGGCTTTCAATTTATTTTTTATTGATTTACTGAATACTTGGAACGTTAACTATTTCGTTAACATCTGCATCATAATCAACTCCATCAACTTTAAAACCAAATAATTTAAAGAATTCAGTACTGTATCCTTCTAAATCACCAATTTCAGTTAAATTTTCAGTCGTTGCATTTTTCCATAACTCAGCAATTTCAGCTTGTACATCTTCACGCATTTCCCAATCGTCAATTCTGATTCTTCCTTTAGCATCTAAATCTAAATCGCCACCAAATAAACGTTGGCTATATAAACGTTGAATCTGCTCGATACACCCTTCATGAATTCCTTTTTCTTTCATTATTTTATATAATAATGAAATATATAACGGAATTACAGGAATAGCAGAACTTGCCTGTGTTACTAATGCTTTATTTACTGAAACATATGCCTTACCTCCTATTGATTTTAAATCATCAGAAATAGTAAAAGCTGTTGCTTCTAAATCATCTTTAGCCGCTCCAATTGTTCCGTTTCTGTATACTGGTTTTGTTACTTCAGGACCAATATAAGAATATGCAACTGTGGTAGCTCCTTCTGATAATAAGTTTTCAGATTGTAAAGCATCCATCCACATTTTCCAATCTTCACCACCCATAACGGTTACCGTATTGGCAACATCTTCGCCTTCGGCAGGATTTATAGAAATTTCAGATACATTTCCTGTATGAAAATCTACTGTTTTATTAGTAAAAACTTCTCCAATTGGCTTTAAAGCCGATTTAAAACGTTTTCCTGATACAGGATGCGTTCTTACTGGTGATGCTAAACTATAAATAACTAAATCGATTTGACCTAAATCTTCTTTGATTAAGTTAACAACTTGTTCTTTTATTTCGTTTGAAAAAGCATCTCCGTTGATACTTTTTGCATATAATCCTGCTTTTGTTGCTTCTTTTTCAAAAGCAGCAGTATTATAAAAACCTGGAGATCCTGGTCTACCAGCAGTAGCTGGTTTATCAAAGAAAACACCAATTGTCGCAGCATCTGAACCAAATGCGCTTGATATTCTTGATGCTAATCCAAAACCTGTTGAAGCTCCGATAACTAATACCTTTTTTGCTCCTTCAATTTTTCCTTTAGCTTGTACGTATGCTATTTGATCTTTTACATTTTGCTCACAACCCGTTGGATGAGATGTTAAACAAATAAACCCTCTAGTTCTTGGTTCTATTATCATTATTGTTTGTTTTAAAACTTTTAATTTCTGATTGGCTGTCTTTTATTCGTTGCCCAATCATCGTTAAAATTCTTTTATTAATATCAGTATTATTGTCTTTATAAAATTCAAATTCACCAACGGTAAACTGCCCTATAATTAATCCTAAAAACTGATTTTTTAAATTTATATTTTTTTTGGTGATATTATTCACCGCTTTATTAAATTTTTCTTTTTCGATATTTATAATATCTACTTTTTGATTCTTACAGAAAAAGATAAAAAATTGTAAAATAAGGTCGTGCTGTAATTTTAAAATTGGTCGTATTGTTTTATTTTGAAAATCTTCTACAGGAATTTCAGAGGATAAATTTAATACGGGACGAATACTTATTTTATTGTTATCCATTTAAAAAATTGACAACATTTTTTTCAATACGATTTAATACATTTTCAGTACTTGCTTTTACAAATTTTTCACCTGTAATTTGCTCGTATAATTCAATATATCTGTTTGAAATTTCGATTACTTTTTCGTCTGACATTTCAGGAATTGCTTGTCCGTCTTTTCCTTGAAAATCATTTTCGATTAACCACTGACGCACAAATTCTTTTGATAATTGCTTTTGGCTTTCACCTTTTTCTTGACGTTCAGCATATCCTTCTTCATAAAAATAACGAGAAGAATCTGGAGTATGAATTTCATCAATTAAAACAATTTTACCTTCTTTAGTTTTACCAAATTCATATTTAGTATCTACTAAAATTAAGCCACGAGAAGCTGCTATTTCTGTTCCTCTTTGAAATAAATCTCTTGTATATTTTTCTAAAACGACATAATCTTCTTCTGAAACTACATTTTTAGATAAAATTTCTTCACGAGTAATATCTTCATCGTGATCACCATTTTCAGCTTTTGTTGAAGGTGTAATTATTGGTGTTGGAAATTTATCATTTTCCTTCATTCCTTCAGGCATTGTAGCACCGCATAAAACTCTTTTACCAGCTTTATATTCACGCGCTGCATGACCAGACATATAACCACGAATTACCATCTCTACTTTAAAAGGTTCGCATAAATGCCCTATTGCTACGTTTTCATCAGGGTTTGCGTGCAACCAATTCGGAACAACATCAGCTGTTTCGTTCATCATTTTTGTAGCAATTTGATTTAAAATCTGCCCTTTATAAGGAATTTGACGTGGTAAAACTACATCAAAAGCAGATAATCTATCAGAAGCTATCATTACTAATAACTCATCATCTATATTATAAACCTCTCTTACTTTACCTTTATAAACTGACTTTTGCTTTGGAAATTGAAAGTTCGTTTCGTTAATTGTATTCATGCTTTCTTTGTTGTGTTGTTCAATGCAAAAATATGTTATTTATTTTTCTTTTTTATTTCTTTCTGATAAAGAATACAAAAGAGAGATAAACATAAAAATGACAATTCTAAAATTAGAATCGTCAAAGCTATATTCCTTAAAAAAGTTATGAATGCTATTTTTAACAATGCTTAAAAACTATTCTGTCTCTATACTTTTATAAGCTTTAATTATTTTCTTTATCAATCGATGACGTACTACATCTTTATCATCAAGATATACTTGTGCAATACCTCCGATATCTTTTAAAGCTAACAAAGCTTCTTTCAATCCAGAAACTTGTTTACGAGGTAAATCTATTTGCCCAGGATCTCCTGTTATGATAAATTTAGCATTCTTTCCCATTCTTGTTAGAAACATTTTCATCTGATTATGAGTCGTATTCTGAGCTTCATCTAAAATAACAAAAGCATTATCTAAAGTACGCCCACGCATAAATGCTAACGGAGCAATTTGTATAATTCCTTTTTCAATATGTGATTCTAATTTTTCATGAGGAATCATATCACGCAACGCATCATATAAAGGTTGCATATACGGATCTAGTTTTTCTTTTAAATCACCTGGAAGAAAACCTAAATTTTCGCCAGATTCCACAGCAGGACGTGTTAATATTATTTTACGCACGTCTTTATCTTTTAATGCTTTTACAGCTAATGCAACAGCAGTATAAGTTTTACCTGTTCCCGCAGGACCTACTGCAAATAGCATGTCATTTTTACTCATCAAGTCAACCATTTTACGCTGATTTGAAGTTTGTGCTTTTATTAAATTACCATTAACTCCGTGTACTAAAACACCTTCAATTTTACCCGATTTACGAATATCTTCTTCCTTTCCTGTTGCTGTTAAAACGCGCTCAATACTGTTTTCATCTAATTTATTATACTTATTAAAGTATTTAATTAGCATTTCTAACCGTTTTTCTAGCTCATCTAAAATTTCAGGATCTCCGTATAATTTTAATTTATTTCCTCTTGCTACAATTTTAACTTTAGGAAAATACTTTTTTAGCTCCGTAATAGTGCTATCTTGCGCTCCAAAAAATTCATTTGGATCGATTTCTGTTAATTCAATGGTACGTTCGTTCAAATGATATCTGTTTTAAATTATTCACTTTAAAAATAATGATTATTTTTATTGAATTACGTAATTTCGCTATAAAATTTAGTTTACTATTTTGAGTAAACTACTTAACAAATAATTAATACGCTATTATATTTAATGTCTCTAATTACTTTGACAACCGATTTTGGAACAAAAGACCACTTTGTAGGTGCAGTAAAAGGAGCTATTTATAGTGAATTACCTGATGCAAAAATTGTTGATATTACGCATCATATAACACCTTTTAATATTACCGAAACAGCTTACATTTTAAAAAACACCTATAAAAGCTTTCCTGATAAAACAATACATATTATTGGTGTAGATTCTGAATTAAGTGTTGAAAACAAACATATAGCTGTTGAATTAGATAATCATTATTTTATTTGTCCTGATAACGGCTTAATTTCAATGATTACTTCAGATATAAACCCGACAAAAATTGTTGAAATAAATATTCATAACCATATTGAAACTAGTTTTCCTGTTTTAGATGTTTTTGTATATGTAGCATCACACATTGCTCGTGGTGGTAGCTTAAATATTATTGGTAAAGAAATAAACTCTTATAAAAATAGTGTTGAAATTCAACCAAAAATAAATAAACATAAAAATGTTATTATTGGAGGAATTATTTATATTGATAATTATGGAAACGTAATTACGAATATCAATAAAAAACTTTTCAAATCTGTAGGAAAAGGACGTAATTTTATAATTACAGCCAAACGATATAACTTTACTAAAATTTACAAACGTTATAACGAAATTGTGGATTATTCTATATCGAAAGAAAAAAGAAACTATGATGGCGAAAAATTAGCTATCTTTAATTCCTCAGGTTTTTTAGAAATTGCTATTTATCGAAGTAATTTAAACACCGTTGGAGGCGCTTCTACTTTATTAGGTTTAGGATATAGAGATACTATTACCATTGAATTTGAAGCCATTCCTAGTGCTAAATTTACAGCTAAAAATTAAAACCATGTTCGTACGAATTGTAAAAATGAGTTTTCATTCAGATAAAATTGACGAATTTTTAGCTAATTTTAATGCTAAAAAAGAATATATAAGGAATGCACCTGGTTGTAGTTTGTTAGAGCTATATAGAGATAAAACAAATTCTGATATTTTTTTCACCTATAGTTATTGGGAATCCGAACAAGATTTAGAAAATTATCGAAATTCTAATTTATTTAAAGACATTTGGGCACAAACAAAAATTTTATTTAATGATAAACCTCTAGCTTGGAGTGTTGATAAAACCATAAGTTTACGATAATGAATTACCCTACAATTTTCCCAGAACTTTCTACCGAAAGATTAACATTACGCCAATTATCTTTAAAAGATAAAAGAGCTATTTTTAAATTGCGCTCTAATAAATCAATAAATAAATTGATTACTAGAGAAACCCCTAAAAATTTAAATGATGCAGAAGCTTTTATCCAAACTTGTTTAGATGGATTTGAAACAGAAAACTGTGTTTTTTGGGCAATACAATTAGCTAAAACCAATACTATTGTTGGTACAATTGATCTTCATGCTATTGATTTAGAAAACAGTTATGCAGAAATTAGCTATGAATTAAATCCTGATTATCAAAAAGAAGGTTTCATGGATGAAAGTATGAAAACTGTTTTAGAATTTAATACGGATACTTTACAATTAAAAACTATTGAAGCTTTTACTCATCAAAATAATAGTGATTCAACAGCGTTATTAGAAAAACACCAATTTATTTTACAATCAGGCAGAAAAGATGATTTATTTGAAGACAATCATATTTTTCGTCTCGACATAACACAAAAATAATGTACCCTATACTTAAAAAAGAAGTTAACTCATTTTTTTCATCCCCAATAGCTTACTTAGTTATTGGGGTGTTTTTACTCGTAAATGGTTTATTTTTATGGGTTTTTAAAGATACTTTCAATATTTTAAATGCTGGTTTTGCTGATTTAAGTTCGTTCTTTTATTTAGCGCCTTGGTTATTTTTATTTTTGATTCCTGCAATTACCATGAAAAGTTTTGCTGATGAATTTAACAGCGGAACTATTGAAATATTAAAGACAAAACCACTAACTGATTGGCAAATTGTTTTAGGGAAATTTACCGCAGTATTACTATTAGTTTGTATTGCATTAATTCCGACTTTAACATATGTTTACACCGTTTACACACTCGGAAACCCTGTTGGTAATTTAGATATTGGTAGTACAATTGGCTCATATTTAGGCTTATTATTTTTAGCATCAACTTATACTGCTATTGGTTTATTTACTTCTACATTATCTAAAAATCAAATTGTAGCTTTTATTTTAGGCATCTTTATTACTTTTATTTTATTCTACGGATTTGACGCTCTAAGTGAGTCTTTCGGAAATTCAGGATATACACTACAACAATTTGGAATGAACGAACATTTTAAAAGTATTAGTCGTGGCGTTGTAGATACTCGCGATGTTATTTATTTTATTACTGTTACTTTTTTCTTTTTATTCATCACCAAACAACAATTAAAAAATGAATAAAAAGCTACAACATATCACGCTTGCTTTCTTCGGATTATTTTTGATAAATTATCTTTCTAATTCAGTTTATAAAAGATTCGATTTAACTCAAGATAAACGCTATACAATTTCTGAAATTAGCGAATCATTATTAAATAAATTAGAGAGTCCTATTTTTATAAAAGTATATTTAGAAGGTGATTTTCCTGCTGAATTTAAACGCTTACAAACTGAAACTCGTCAGTTTTTAGAAGAATTAAAAGCAACAAATTCAAATGTTCAATTTCGATTTATAAATCCTGCTAATATTCGCGAAAGTCTAATTAAAAAAAGAATGCTTCCGAGTCAATTAACTGTTGAAGAAGATGGCAAATTATCCGAAGCTATTATTTTTCCTTGGGCAGAAATTAGCATCGGTCAAAAAACAGAACTCGTTTCTTTATTGCCAAACACCGTTGCAAAAACTCAAGAATCACAACTACAACAAGCTATTGAAAAATTAGAATACTCTTTTGCGAATGTGATACATAATATCACAACAAAAGAAAAACAAAAAATTGCTGTAATTGCTGGTAACGGCGAATTAGGAGATATTCATTTATACAGCTTATTAAGTGAAGTTGGTAAAAAATATCATTTAGCAAAATTTACTTTAGATAGCGTTGCTAAAAATCCACAAAAAACAATTAATGATTTAACTAAATACGATTTAGCTATTATCGCAAAACCTACGGAACGTTTTACCGAACAAGAAAAATTTACTCTTGATCAGTTTATTACAAACGGCGGTAAAACTTTATGGATGGTTGACACAAACTATGCAGATACCGATAGTTTATACGATACAGGAAAAATGTTAGCTTTTCCTCGTGATTTAAACCTAACCGATTTATTATTTAGTTATCAAGTTCGTATTAATAACAAATTAATTCAAGATTTATATTCGGCTAAAATTCCTTTAGCAACAGGTAATTTAGGGAATCAAGCACAATTCCAACACTTAAATTGGTTTTATCATCCGTTAGTAAATGGAAACCCAAATCATTCAATTACTAAAAACCTTGCTCCTGTTCGTTTTCGATTTACAACACAAATAGACACCTTAAAAGGAAATCTAAAAAAAACACCTTTATTGGTAACATCAGTATTAACAAAAAAAATAGGAACTCCTAATTTTGTTCAATTACAAAGTATTGCAAAGCAACCTAAAGAAAAAGAATACAATAGAGGTTCACAACTTTTAGCTGTTTTATTAGAAGGAAAATTTAATTCTGCATATAAAAACAGAACAAAACCATTTAATACAGCTCTTTTTAAATCAGAAAGTAAGGCTAATAAAATGGTAGTAATTGCTGATGGTGATGTTGGTAGAAATCAAATTTTAAAAGGAAAACCACACGATTTATCATTAGATAAATGGACAGGTGAACAATTTGGAAACAAAGCATTTTTAATAAATACAATCGATTATTTACTTGATGATACTGGTTTAATTAATTTACGAAATAAATCAATCACTATTAATTTATTAGATAAACAAAAAGCATATACTGAAAAACGCTTTTGGCAATTTATAAATATCGGTGTTCCATTAATTTTACTTGGTTTATTCGGATTTGGTTTTAATTATTTAAGAAAAAAGAAATATGCTAAATAATAATATTTAGCATATTTATTAAATGATAAAAAAAGCCTAGCCCCGATTGAAGCATTTGTTTGAGCTCTTTTTTTGATTTTTCTTCAAAAAAAAGCGAGTGCGGAAAGCGGGAAATTGCTTCTAATTATTATTATTTATCAATTTTAAATATTATTCACTAAAAAACAAAATTAGTTTTATAACAAAGCACAAAAAAACGAGTTGCCAAATGACAACTCGTTTAATCATTAAGGAATAGCAACTTTCCCCTTTTCAAACAAACAAAAACCAAAATAATTTTTAAAAACTCCCATCTCCTGGTCCACCACCTATAGGCGGTGAACCTGCTTGAGCCTTTTGAGGATTTAAAATTAAATACGTACCCAAAGCAGTTAATGCAGTGTATTTTCCGTACTTTCCTATCTTTTTTAAAGCTTCTTTACGATCTATATTTTCAGTAATATTTTTTTCTTTCATGTTATATAGTCTTTAAATTATTTAATACTTATTTTTTTACTTATTTGATTTATTCCTTCTTGCACTTTTACAACATAAATTCCTGTTGATAAACTTGGTAAAGAAACTGTTTTAGTTGTATTGGTTATTTCTTTTGAGAATACTTTTTTTCCTAAAATACTGTATAAATTAACGGTTGCATTCTCTTTTAAACCATCTATAACAAGTGTGTTATTATCTGTTTTATAAACGCTAAGTTTTGTAGATAAATCAACAATAATATCAGGATTTAAATTTGATGAAGTTTTAGCGTGTACATAAAAACGTCCTGAACCTCCAGAAACTGTTGCTTTGTATTCGCCACCGTTGCTTAATTTCGTTACTTTATTAGTTTCTTTATCTTCTAAATAAACGTTTAAATTTTGTGGTAAATTCATTGCTTTTGCTGAAAAAACAACTTCTCTAGCTTTGGTTGTTTTAATTCCTAATGGAATTACAGTTGCTGATACTTTTTCATTATTTACGCATTGTAACATAAAATTGGTATCGTCATAAGTTCCGTCTGCTAATTTGGTATAAACGCCAACTTTTGATTGTCCACCATCAAAATATCCTGCATCGTAACCAATATCTAAACCATCATTTGTATTTGATAAATATTTAATTTGAGTAGTTTTACTGGTGTTTTCATCAGAAATAGTTATAGCTACAGACGTTTGAACCGCTGTTCTAGAACTTGCTGATTGTTGATGTAATAACATAGTTGATGTAAAATCAACTACGCCACCAGTATTTTCCATTTGCACAAAAAACCCTTGTCCTGGAGCTAAACGATATGGTGAACTAGCATTATTTACAACATCGTAACTTGCTGTTATATCATTCCAAAAATACAATGCTGCATTGGTACTTTTTAAGTTTGATACATTTTCAGATAAAACACTATTTGCTCCACTATTAGCATTAAGATGTGCTGTATATGGATTACTTATCATTTCAAAAGTATTACTTACACTTCCTGTTCCTGTATATTGAATATTTGAAGTATTTACTGTTCCTGTAAAGCTTACTGTACCTGCTGTAGTTTTTTTGATAGCATATCCTTTAGCTGTAGAAAAATTACCCCACGACAAAGTATTTTGATAATATGCCCAAGGACTTGCATTCGTGTTTTCATAAATTCCTAATCCTTTATGATTTGGATTTGTAGTTCCGCTCACTAACGAACTATTCGTAACAAAAGAAGACACATCTTGTCCAACTACTGGCGAACCTATTAAATGCCATTTATCAGAAACATAACTTTTATATGTTGCCATACCTGTTACGGTATTGAAAACTTTTAAACTTCCATAACTATTTACATCTGATTCAATTGTTAAATTATCACCAGTAATAATATTTTGAGCCGTTAAATTTGCCGATGGCGAAATTGTTAAACTTGCTAAGTTTTCAATAGTAATGTCTTTTGCCTCTGATATATTTGAAATAACAGGATAATTTACAGCACCATTAAAAATAAATGCATTTAAAGTATTTGTTGGTACACCATTATTCCAGTTTCCAGCAACTTCCCAATCAGTACTAGTAGCACCTGTCCAAACAGTATTAGAAATAGTTCCTGATGTAAATTCATACGCTCCTAAATCGATAACGCCATTATAAACACGATTATTTCCTGCTAAATCTTTAGTTAAATTATTTGATAACTTACTGTTCGAACCTGTATTTAAAGCACTTATTGACGTTGCTTGTAATTTAAAATCAGCATCTAAATTAGGATTTATATTACTTGTATTTGTAGTTCCTGTTAGGTTTGAAAAATTATCTTCATCAATTGAATTAGAAATAAAACTACCAGCTATACTAACATAAGAATTATGTGGTTTATTTCCTATTGCTTTTGAGGTTGCTCCATTACTTGTATTTCCCCAAAAAATATTATTAGCAACTACACCATTTAAAACTCCAGGATTTCTTCTAGATACTATTAAACTAGCATAATCTCCTCCTCCAGTACCATTATTCAAACTATTTACAAAAGTATTATTAACAATAACAACACTTATTGTTCCTTGAGTCATTGACTCTATATAACCATTACTACCTCCAATAGCTTTTTTTGTAAGATAATCTACTGTTTTGTTGCTATCAAATAATGAGTTTGTTATTGATAAATTAATAGTATTTACTGTATTAATATAAGGAGAAACATGTAATGCTGAAGCTGATTGTGCTAAGTTGTTTTTAAAAACACATTTATCAATTGTATACACAGCATCTGTAATAGTTTCTTGATACGCATCATATTTTAACATAATCCCAGCTGCAGATGGTGCTACATTGTCTTTAACAACAGTGTTTTTCATTGTAAACTTTCTTATTTTAAAAGCTTTAAAAATTCCAGCACCATAAGTATTATCTCCAGATGCAGCTACAAAATCTCCCTGACCGTCAGAAATAGTTAAGCCATCTAACATCGTATTTTCTTTTGATACTTCAACAACATGATAACTATTTTCAGTTCTACCTGCTGCTGCAAAAGAAATACCAGTGTCATCATTGTTTAAATCTCCTGATAAAATTGTAGCATTATCAGTATGAATTTTAGTCATATCTCTTTGTGATAATTGCGTTTCAGTTCCTGCAAAACCACCATAAACTTTTAATTTATCTTTATTGATATAAAAAGAAGTATTTCTATTAGAAGCATGAGGTGTATAAGTTCCTTTTGCGATCCAAATCTCATCTCCATAAGCTCCTGCAGCATTTATTGCTTCTTGAACTGTAGCAAAAGCATCTGCCCAAGAACTACCGTCATTATTTCCGCCAGTTACATTTTTATTTACGTAAAAAGTTGTTGGTGTAAATGAAAAATTTGCAGAAATATTTTTAACTGCATTCATATTAACTACTAATGGATTTGTAGTTCCCGTAGCATCTCCACTCCAACCTGTAAATTGATGACTTGCTGATGCAGGAACAGCGGTTAATGTAACAGCTGTAGCATAAATATAAGTGTTATCTGCTGATATAGGATTGATAGTTATACTACCATCACCAATAACATTTGTTGTTAATTCTGGAAAACAAGTATCACTATAAGAAGCTGTAGCATCTTTTAACCAAGATGCAGTTGGCGTAAAACCAGCATCAGGACTGATACAAACTAAATTAGCATTTGTTGTTGTATTTAACGTTGCTAAATTAGCATTGTTAGTATTCGCAACATTAAGTGTTATTAGGTTGTTATTACTAATATTAAATGAAGTTAATGCTTTATTATTACTTATATCTATATTTCCTGTAATTTGATTTGCACTACAATCAACAGTTGTTAAAGTGATATTTCTACTTAAATCTAAACTCGTTAATTGATTGTTTGAACAATTTAAAACTGTTACCTTTCTAAAAGCTTCAATTCCTGTTAAATCAGCAATGTTTTTACCGTTTAAATTTAATACTCCTGTATAAGTTGATGCTTCTGAAACTTGTACTTCGCCATCAAAATTATTATCGATCGTATTAACTAATGCTGTTTTCAAATTCGCATCAGGAATATTTACAATAGAATTGTATAATGTTGTAACCTCTGCTTGTGTTAAAATACCATTATAAACATAAATATCATCAACAATATCTTCATAATTTCTACCGATATTAAAAGAAGAAGGTGTATTAAATCCGTAGCCATAAGGTGGTTGAGTTCCTCCAATATAAAAACTTTGTGTATTTGTTTGTTGTGCTTCATGAACACCATCTATATAAAAATCATATAAATAAGTTAATGTTCTGTAGTTAGATGCAATACTAGGAACAGTTACCTCTAAATTTACAACAATATGATGCCAATTACCATCATCAATGGCTGTTGTTGACATTTTTGAGATAGCTACTGTAGTTTTTGATTGACCAGTTGCTTGATGATACCCAGAAATATGTGCTCCTATTTTACCATCTTTTAAATAAACCATGGCAGTATGGTTGTTTACAATATGTCTAGAAGTATTATCATTAGTACTTGTTTTCATCCAAAAACTAAATGATTTTTTTCTCGATCCTCCAACAGGTGTTGTTGTTAATTGAGAATATGAAGTAGTCGGATAATTGCTAAATTGCACGGCATCATTTAAAACACCATGCCTGTCTGAGACTAAAGTAACTGTTGATTGTGCTCCTTGTACTAAATCAACTCCGTTTTTAGTATCAGTTAAAGTTCCGTTTACAAATTCGTACGAACGCTCAAGATTATTCTGAACAGGATTCGTAATTTGTGAAAAAGTAATACTGCTTATAAAAAGTAGTACTAATAATAGTTTTGTTTTCATAGTTAAATGTTTAATTTCTACGACAAAACTACTTTGATTCTTGTTTTTAAAAGTCTCATTAAAAATTGATACATACTAAAACAGCGGTTTTAACCTTCTATTTGTGTCAAAAACTTCTATTAGTCTCATTTAATAGAAATAGCATACTTTAGTTATTTTTTTAGTTTTCTATCTTATACATTTGCATTAATTTTTTTAAAATTATGACATTATACAACAAATTAGTAGATATAGGGGTTTCAAAAGTTACCTCTGTAAAAGAAAAAAAACGAGTAAGAGTTTTAAACCTTGCTACCTATATTTCTTCTATTGATGCGCTTTTCTTTTTATTCTTTGATTATTTTACAAATTCATTAAATAAGGAAAAAATAATCACACTACTTTTTGAAATAACAATTTATGTTTCTATTATCTTTTTTCAAAAGAAAGGATTTTCTAAAATATCCAGAATAATTTTTACATTGAGTGTTTTTTTAGTATTATTTTATCATTGTAATTATGCTTTTATAGGATTTTATGGCGAGTATCAATATATTGTAGTTCCGTTATTCACTCTTTTCTTTTTTGACAAAAAGTATATTCATTATGGTTCGTTACTTATTTCCATAGCCGCTTTTTATCTGCCTAATATGTATTGGAATTTATATCCTGAGCAATATTTTGGATACTTAAATGCTCTTATATTATTTCTAGGAGTTTTTCTAATTGTCAATTTTTTTAAAAGATTGAATAATAAGAATGAACAATTACTTGAAATTGAAAAAAATAAAGTTTTAGAAGATAAAATTCTCTTAGAAAAACAACAAATTGCTTTAAAAGAACTAGAACAATTTAAATCTCATTTTTTTGTAAACCTTTCTCATGAAATACGCACGCCTTTAACACTTATAAAAGGTTATTCTTCTCATATTGTTTTTAAAAATGAAGATACAGAGAATAAGCAAATGATGAAAAAAATACAAAATCAAACACAGTACATTCAAAATATTGTGGACAACATTTTAGATTTAAGTAAATTAGAAGAAAATAAATTAACTCTAAACAAAAAACCTGTTGACTTTTCGTTATTAATAACCAAGTTATATACAGATTATCAAATTTTATTTTATAAAAAAAACATTTCATTTACCGTTTCAAAGACACCTAATGTAAACATATTAATAGATGAAGAATTATTTACAAGTGCTTTAAATAACTTACTTCATAATGCCTTAAAATTCACTGATAAAAAAGGAAAAGTCATTATAAAAATAAGTTATGATACTACCTTGGTTATTGAAATTATTGATAATGGAATTGGTATTCCAGTGGAAGATATAGATAAAATTTTTACTCGATTTTTTCAATCTAAAAATCATATTACTAAAAGTCAAGGAAGTGGAATTGGACTATCTTTTACTAAAAACCTAATAGAAGCACATGAGTTTTTATTAGACGTAAAAAGTATTCCTGAAAAAGAAACTATTTTTAAAATAACCATTCCGAATACTTTTATTCAAAAAAACACAGAAGATAAAGAAATATTAACAATAGAAAACAACCAAAACACAACATATAATACAATCCCTTTAAAAATTACTCCAGAAAGCAAAAAATCTATTTTGATTGTAGAAGACAATGAAGATATGCGTGATTATTTAAAATTAGTTTTAAAAAAATATACTATAACCGAAGTAACCAACGGAAAAGAGGCTTTAGATATTTTAAAAACCGCTACTTTTAATACTATAATAACTGACTATATGATGCCAGTAATGGATGGACTTGAGCTTGTAAAAGCTGTGAAAAATCTTGGTTTAAAAACACCTATAGTCGTTATTACTGCACGATTAGACGATGTTGGTAAACTAAATATGCTTCGTTTAGGAATTGATGCCTATATAACCAAACCTTTTTTAGAAGAACAATTAAAAATTACCATAACACGTTCTATTGCTTTATATGACCAAATTAATAATCTTGAAGATAAAATTTCTCCCAAAGAAAAAATTTCTTTAGAAAATAACTCTCTTCTTTTTGATAAACAATTAAAAAGCTATATTTCTGATAATATTCAAAATAAAAATTTTGGCGTAGATGATTTAGCCGATTTAATGAACTTATCAAGAAGTAGTGTTTTTAGAAAAACAAAACTCATTTTAGGGCAAACTCCTAATGAGGTTATTAATGAAGCTCGACTTCAAAAAGCAAGAATTCTTTTAGATGAAAATCCTAATATTAGAAAAAAAGAACTTGCAGAAGCAATAGGTGTATATAATGCAACTTATTTTTACAAAAAATTAGAAGAACGTTTTTTAATAGTCCGTGATTAAATCAAGTAACAAATTCATCTTTATAAACTTTTAAATAAAGAGCCTGTTTTAAGTTTTATATAAAAAAACATAATACAGTTTTATTTTTAAACAGGCTCTAAATACCTTGCTATTTGTTTTTTCTTACCAAGAATAACCTAAAAAAACTAACATCCATCATTACAACAATTATCCTCTTTTACTAATTTACATGAAACAACGGCTAATAATGCGCCTAAAATAGGTGCTAAAATATACAGCCATAAATGTTCTAAATGTCCTGAAACTAAAGCGGGAGCAATAGAACGCACAGGGTTCATAGATGCTTTTGTCATAGGACCTGCAAACATTGCTTCTAACAAAACAACTCCTCCAATAGCAATACCTGCCATAATTCCGACTTCTTTACTTCCTGATGAAACATTGATAATTGTTAACATCAAAAAGAACGTTAGCAATATTTCTAAAATAAATGCTCGCCACGGTACTATTGATGGTATTGTTGCTCCGAAATATTCGCTTTCAGGAAATAAAATCCACAACATACAACTTGCTAACAACGCACCTATTAATTGTGCTAAAATATATTTTGGAACTTCTTTCCATGAAAACTTTTTAGCATAAGCAAAAGCTATTGTTACCGCAGGGTTAAAATGAGCTCCTGATATTTCTCCGAAAGAATATATCATTGCCATTACAATTAATCCCCAAGTTATAGCAACACCTGTGTGAGTTAAATCTGTTCCGCCCGTTATTTCATTGACGGTCATAGCTCCTGTTCCACAGAATATTAAGGCAAAAGTCCCTATTAATTCTGATATGTATTTTTTCTTCATTCTGCAAATATGAATAAAATATAATTGTTATTTTAACTTTTTATTTACATTTAACAATATAATGACTTTTACTTTTTATATAAAATAAGTAGGAAGCCTAGCCCCGATTGAAGCATCTGTTTGAGCTCTTTTTTTGATTTTTCTTCAAAAAAAAGCGAGTGCGGAAAGCGGGAAATTGCTTCTAAAAAAAATAAAATCAATTTTTCTTCTTTTAAAAATTTATAAGACTCCTTCAAAAAACAAATGTTAATTTTGCAAAATGAAAAAATCAATAGCCATTGTTGGTGGCGGTGCATCGGCACTATTTACTGCATCTTTTTTAGATACTTCTAAATTTGATGTTACTATTTATGAAAAGAAAAAATCGGTAGGAAGAAAATTTCTTGTTGCTGGTGATGGTGGATTTAATTTGAGTCATGGCGAAAGAATTGATTTAATGATTACAAGATATACACCATCTTCTTTTTTGAAAAATGCATTGTTAAATTTTTCAAATGATGATTTAAGAAAATGGCTTCTTAGTATCGAAATTCCAACATTTATTGGAAGTAGTAATCGTATATATCCTGAAAAAGGAATTAAACCGATTAGCGTTTTATCAAAAATAAAACAACTAAATATTGATAAAGGTGTTCAGTTTTTACATAATTACGAATGGAAAGGTTGGAATGCTAAAAATGAATTAATTTTTAATGATTCAACTATTATAAAAGCAGATTATACTATTTTTTCGATGGGTGGCGCTAGTTGGAAAATCACAGGTTCTGATGGAATTTGGGATACTTTTTTTTCAGATAAAAACATACAAACAACGCCTTTTTTACCTGCTAATTGTGCATATCAAATAAAATGGAAATCAGAATTTATTTTAAAAAACGAAGGGAATCCATTAAAAAACATAGCGCTTTCATGTTTAAATAAAACACAAAAAGGAGAACTCGTAATCACAAAATTTGGCTTAGAAGGAAATGCTATTTATGCTTTGAGTCCTGAAATACAATCGCTACTTTCTGAAGGCAAAAAAGCAACTGTTTATTTAGATTTAAAACCAATGTTTACTTTTGATGATATCTTAAAAAAAGTAACATCTTCCAATTATAGAACTACAGATATTCTTAAAAGAACTTTAAAATTAAGTCCGCCTCAAATTGAACTTTTAAAAACACTTTTAACAAAAGAAGAATATACAAATAAAGAAATTCTTGTTAAAAAAATAAAGGCTTTACCACTTATTATAGAAAATTCGGCACCATTAAATGAAGCAATTTCTACAACTGGTGGAATTTGCTTAAATGAAATCAACCAAAACTTTGAACTTAATAAACTTAAAAATACTTTTTGTATTGGCGAAATGCTTGATTGGAACGCTCCAACTGGTGGTTATTTATTGCAAGCCTGTTTTAGTATGGGAGTTTATGTTGCTAAACATTTAAATAAATAAGTGTTTTATTTTAAACTATTTCGCATTCTTACAATAAGATTTTTAAAACCTGTTTTTTGATACGCTTTTATAGCTCCATGATTATCGGCATACACTTCTAAACGAGATTCAAAGATATTTTTACTTTTAGCCCAAGTATGTAAAGCATCAATTACTAATCTATTAATTCCTTTTCCTCGATAAGTAGTATCTACAAACATAAATCCTAAATAAACAAAGGTATCGTGGTTAAGATACGGTTTTGCTTTTTCAATTCTGGCATAACCTGAACCAACGATTATTTCGATATTTTCTTCACTTTTATGAACAGCTACAACTACTTCAACATCATCGGCTAAAATCATTGCTTTAATATCATAATATGATATTTTTTCGTCTTTTAATGTGCAATCGTAAGGACGTTCAAAATTAACAATACCCTGTTCAAATTCTAAAAGAACAGGTAAATCGTCTAAAATCGCTTTTCTAGTTGTAATCATGTTGTTATTTTATTTAGCTGATTTTTGATAAAAAGAAGTATCTAATGATTTTTCACTTAATAAAGGCAATAAAAATTCCGTTGGTTCTTTTGCTGGTTCCGTTGGATTTCCTTTTGCATCTTTTTGATACCAAGTTATCGATTTTGGTAATAAAAAACCGTTCACCTTTTCCCAATCATTATATCGAATAAGTTTGATTTTATCTGAAGTAGTTTTACTGAAATAAGTAACAGTATATCCTAACCAACTCATTTTTTTAGTGATTTCATCATAATAAATATAATAATTATCATCAGATGAAAAACCTACATTTGATTTATACGATATTTTAAATCCTGGATATTTTTTTCCTTCAAACTCTAATGGAGCTGTTTCTGAATAAATTATTCCATCATCTGCCAATACATAAGGCATCGCATAGAAATAAAAATAAAGGTTATAATAAAATTTTGGATTTTCTTTGTAAACAGTTGTATCAGAAACCCAAACATCTTTACCATCGAAACCTAAAGAATAATCAGCAGAATTTATAACCGTTTTTCTTGAATGTAAATCCGTAGTATGTTCTTCTTTTTTTAACCCAAAGGATAAAGTATTCATCTTTTTCCAATTATCAATTCCTCCATGGGTATCAAAAACAGTAGCTAATTCACTAGGATATTTTGATATCTTTTTTTTATTTTCTGTTATATTATTTTCTTCTTTATTTTTAACTTCCTTTTTACAAGCAAAAGTAATAATAGTAATAATGATTAGTAAGGCTACTTTTTTCATTTTTAATTGTTATTTTATTAATTTTAATACAGTCGAATATTATTTGTAAACTTACACGCTATATTTTTAATTATTTAAAAAACACTTTTTAAATTTTTGCTTGATAAGTGTACAATTCAAAATACCTTCCTTTTTTTGCTATTAATTCATCATGTGTACCACGTTCAAGGATTGCTCCTGCTTCAATCACTAAAATTTGATTGGCTTGTTTTATTGTACTTAGTCTGTGCGCAATTACTATTGTTGTTCTGTCTTTTATCAATTCTGATAAACTTTTTTGAATCAATGCTTCACTTTCGGTATCTAAACTAGAAGTAGCTTCATCTAAAATAATAATCTTCGGATTTGCTAAAATAGCCCGAGCAATTGCCAAACGTTGACGCTGACCTCCTGAAAGTTTTACACCTCTTTCTCCGATTAATGTATTTAATCCGTCTTCAAATCTGTCTGTAAATTCATTTACATAAGCCGCTTTTACAGCATTTTGTAATTCTTCTTCTGAAGCATTTGGTCTTGGAAATAAAATATTATCTCTAATTGTTCCTTCAAATAAAAATTCTTCTTGTAAAACAACACCTAAATGTTTTCGGTAGCTACTTAATTTTACTTTTGATAAATCTTGATTATCAATCGTTATTTTTCCTGATATTGGATTTAAAAAAGTAGCCGATAAACCAGCAATTGTCGATTTTCCTGACCCCGAACTTCCAACCAAAGCCGTTACCGTTCCTGATGGCACTTGAAAACTAATATCTTTTAAAACTTCTTTTCCTGCTTCATAAGAAAAAGAAACATTATCAAAAACTAGTTCTCCTTTAATATCTTCTAATTGAATAACACGATTTTCATCGTCTTCTTCGGCTTCCATATTCATTAATTCTTCGGTTCTATCTAAACCCGCTAAAGCTTCTGTTAATTGACTTCCGATATTACTCATCTGTACAATTGGCGCAATCATAAAACCAAGTAAAAGCGTAAATGATAAAAAATCACCAACGGTTAATTCACCTGTCATAATTTTATAACCGCCAATTCCCATAATTCCTGTAGAAGCAATTCCTAGCAAAAATGCAGATGAACTTGTCATAATAGCTGTTGCCGTTAATCCTTTTTTTACGTTTTGGAATAAAAGAGCAACTCCTTTTTCAAAAGATTCGTTTTCTTGTGCTTCCGCATTAAAGGCTTTTATCACTCTAACACCGCCTAAAGTTTCGGTTAATCGTCCTTTTACTTCGGCATTAATTATACGCCTTTTCTTAAATATTGGTCGGATATATTTGAATGCTTTTAAAGCAACAACTCCAAATACTGCAACAGGAATCAATACAAATATTGTCATCGATAAACTTATTCTGATTAACAAAATCATCGAAATTACAGCCGTTATAGTTCCACCGACTAATTGTACCAATCCTGTTCCTATTAAATTACGAACGCCTTCTACATCACTCATAATTCGAGAAACTAAAGCACCTGATTTTGTATTATCAAAAAAACTGATTGGTAAAGACAGTACTTTCTTTTGGACTTTTGCTCTTAATTCTGATATCAAATATTGAGCCTGTACGCTTAAAATTCGAGTTAATAAAAAGGATGTAACAGATTGTACTAAAATTGCAATTCCGACAATCAATAGCAATTCGTATAATTGATTATAATTTTTATTAGGAATAACATAATCTAATAATTCCTTACTTTTCCATGGTAAAACTAAACTTGCTAATCGGCTTAAAACAATTAATATCAAACCGATAAAAACTAAATTTCGTTTTGGCCAAATAATAGTTTTAAAAGCCGTAGCCATTGTAACCTTTGTTTTCTTTTTAAGGTTTTTTTTTGAAGATATTTTATGTTGATGTTGCATATTGTTTTTTGAAGATATAAATAGCATTGTCAAATTACATGCCATCGAATAATACTATGACATAATAACAAAACCTTCTAAAACCTCAACTTATTATTTAAAATAACTTGAGATTCTAGAAGGTTAAAAATATATTTTTTATATGAATTTTATTTCAATTTAATCAATCGCAACTTATCTAAAATAATCATGATACAATACGTAACATCTACTTCATGCCATCTTACGCCACCAAAATTTGCACGCCCTCCGTTTGCATGGTGATTGTTATGATAACCCTCGCCCATCATTAAAAAATCAAAAGGAAATAAATTTTTAGATGTATCGCTAACTTTAAAGTTTACGTAACCGTAAATATGAGCAAACCAATTAATAATAACTCCGTGTATTGGTGCCATCAAAAAAGCAACAGGCAAAAATAACCATTGCCACCAAGCAGTTGCAAAAAATGCGAAAAACACTACATATAAAGCTCCCCAAGTTAATCTAGAGAATTTAGAACTTGCAAAGTCATCAAAGCTTTTCCATTGTGGTACGTTTTTGGTGAATTTAGGTTCAACTTCAATTCTTTGATTATTTATATCTTGATATACGTTTTTAGTACGCCACATCATTTTAAATAAATTACTATCGTATTTAGGCGAATGCGGGTCTTTCTCTGTATCAGCATACGCATGATGCATTCTGTGCATAACTCCATAACCATACGCACTTAAATAATTTGAACCTTGAAAAAGCCAAGTAAGTACGAAACATACTTTTTCAGCAAACTTAGACATTGTAAATGTTTGATGCGCCGCATATCTATGTAAAAAGAATGTTTGAAAAAACAATCCTGAATACCATAAAAAAATAATAAAAACTACTATTGTCATTCTTGATAATTTAGATTACAAAGAACTAAATTTTATGACATAAAAAAAATGAACCTAAGTTAAGTAATTCGTCGTCTAATACGGCTTAAAGCCTGAGCTGTTACGCCAATATAAGAAGCAATATATTTTAGCGGAATTTCTTTTATTAAGTTAGGACGTTCATCAAATAACTTTAAATAACGTTCTTCGGCTGTTTCATTTAATAACGATTGTTCTCTTTTCGATTTTATCAAATATAAACGCTCTGAAGATAATCTTCCTAAAGCATTTCCAATACTTGTTTGATTATATACCTCTTGTAAATCATCATAAGTCATACGCCACATTTCTACATCAGTAAGCGTTTCTAATTCGTATAATGATGGTGATTTTGTTAAAAAAGAATCATAAGCACTTACAAACTCATTACTAAAACAAAATCCGAAAGTAATTTCTTTTTCTTTACTTTCTTTTGGGATAAAAAAACGTACAATCCCTTTATCTAGAAATGAAATATGATTTTCTACTTCACCTAAATTTAAAAGTTTTGTACGTTTCTTTACTTTTATTAGTGTTAATCTAGATGTAAAAAATTGCCAATCACTATCATTAATTGTTAGTGATTTTTCTAGATAGGTTCTAATATTTACAATACTCATTTTACGTTACAATCTATTATCAATAATACTTTGCACAACTTCAGGATTTAATAACGTAGAAACATCACCTAAATTATCTAACTCATTATGTGCAATTTTTCGCAAGATACGACGCATTATTTTACCTGATCGTGTTTTAGGTAAACCTATTGTAAATTGTACTTTATTCAATTTTGCAATAGGTCCAATATGTTCGGTTATAATTTGATTGATTTCTTTTCGTAAATTATCATGATCTCTTCCTTCTCCAACATCTTTTAAAATAACATATCCATATAAAGCGTTTCCTTTTACATCATGTGGAAAACCAACAATAGCACTTTCTGCTACCGCAGGATGTTCATTTACGGCATCTTCAATCGGTGCAGTTCCTAAGTTATGCCCCGAAACAATAATTACATCATCTACTCTACCTGTAATTCTGTAATACCCAACCTCATCACGCAAAGCACCATCTCCTGTAAAATATTTATTTTCAAAAGCTGAAAAATAGGTTTCTTTATAACGTTGATGATTTCCCCAAATAGTTCTTGCCATACTTGGCCAAGGATATTTTATACACAAACGTCCATCAACTTGATTTCCTTTTATTTCTGCACCATTTTCATCCATTAAAGCTAATTGAATTCCTGGTAATGGTAAGGTTGCATACGTTGGTTTTGTTGGTGTAATATATGGTAATGGCGAAATCATCATTCCACCTGTTTCTGTTTGCCACCAAGTATCAACAATAGGACTTTTTTTCTTTCCTACATTATCATTATACCAATGCCAAGCTTCTTCATTTATAGGTTCACCAACTGTTCCTAATACTTTTAATGATGATAAATTATATTTATCTACAAAATCTAACTTTTCTTTTGCTAACGCTCTAATTGCTGTTGGAGCGGTATAAAATTGATTAATTTTATGTTTTTCTATGATTTCCCAAAAACGACCAAAATCAGGATAACTCGGTACGCCTTCAAATAATACGGTAGTTGCGCCATTTGCTAACGGACCATATACAATATAACTGTGTCCTGTAATCCAACCGATATCGGCTGTACACCAATACACATCATTTTCTTTATAATTGAATACATTTTTAAAAGTATAAGCTGTATAAACCATGTATCCAGCAGTCGTGTGTAACATTCCTTTTGGACTACCTGTAGAACCTGAAGTATATAAAATAAATAAAGGATCTTCTGCATCCATTATTTCTGGTTCACAAATTTCAGAAGCTTCATCTAATAAAGGTTGTAACCATTTATCACGACCTTCTTTCATTTCAATAGTTGTGTGTGTTCTTTTTACAACTAAAGTAGTATTTATACATTCACAATCGTTTAATGCTTCATCTACAATTCCTTTTAAATCGATTGTTTTTGTACCACGAAAAGAACCATCAGAAGTAATAACCATTTTAGCTTCACAATCATTTATCCTTGTTGATAAAGCTGTTGATGAAAATCCTGCAAAAACTACCGAATGTACTGCCCCTATTCTGGCACAAGCTAATACCGAAATTGCTAATTCAGGAATCATAGGTAGATAGATACAAACTCTATCACCTTTTTTAATTCCATTATCTTTTAAAACGTTGGCTAATTTACAAACTCGTTTATGTAATTCTTTATATGAAATATGCTCAGCTTCATCATTAGGATTATTTGGTTCAAATAATATTGCCGTTTTATCTCCTCTTATCTGTAAATGTCTATCGATACAATTTTCTGTAATATTTAATTTAGCACCTTTAAACCATTCTATTTTAGGTGTGTTAAAATCAAAATTTAAAATCGTATCCCATTTTTTTCTCCAGATAAAGTGTTCTTCAGCTATTTCTTCCCAAAATAATTCAGGAGTAGCAACAGACTTACGGTACACTTGAAAATATTCTTCTAAATTTTTAATATGATAACTACTCATAATTTTTTTATTTTTTAAAAATATGGGTTTTTAATAAAAAAAGCTAACACTTTTACAATGTTAGCTTTAATTCTTAATTAACAGTAAAAAAAAGGGGGACTTATATACTAGTATTAAGCATTTTAAATACTTAACACAAGTAAAATCATTTTATTAACACTAAACCAAAATTACACTCAAAAGAATAACTATTACCAAACAATACTATTAAATAATTGAACGATATTAGTCTATGCTAAATGAAAAATAAAAAAATGATGTCGCTAAAACATAAAAATGGCAAAACAAAAAAAGTAATTACATTTATTGATAATAAAACTATCTACAATTCTGAATATGCAGAGTTAAATATTTTTAAAACATATGAAACCACAAAAAATGTATTTTTAAATTTTGATAATACAGTTATTGCAAGTATGATTTCCGGTACAATGACAATGCATTTCGATAAAATAAAACCATTTTCGTTTATTACAGGAGAAACATTAATAATCCCGGAAGAAAACAATGTAAATATTGACATCCTAGAAGCTTCATCTACTAACCCTACAACCTATTCTGGGTTAGTTATTAGTCAAAGTAAAATAAATGAAGTTGTTTATCAGTTTAATGAAAATACTGTTATTGAAAGAGAAAATAATAATTGGAATTTAAAAAAAAATGCTTCACATCTAAATAATGATACTGAAATAAATATACTTGTTAATAAACTAACAAACACATTTATTCAAAATACAAAGTCTAAAAATGCATTATTAGATTTAATGATTCAAGAATTAATTATTCGTTTACTTCAAAGTAAAGCACGAAAACTAATTTTAAAAAATGTTAATGATGGTTTTAATGATACTCGTATAAGCTATGCTATTAAATATATTAAAGAAAACTTAACAAAAAATGATTTAAGTTTAGATAAAATTTCTGAAAAAGCTTGTATGAGTAAATCTCATTTTTTTAAAAAATTTAAAAGTACTTTAGGCATTACTCCTATTGATTATATAAATTCTGAAAAAATTAAATTTGCTAAACAACTAATTAAAAATAATCCTAATCAAAATATTTCTGATATTGCTTATAAAACAGGTTTTAATAATGTTACATATTTTAATAGGATTTTCAAAAAAAAGGAGTTAATAACACCTCAACAATTTAAAATATCTTTGAAAGAAATAATTTGATATACTCATTAATGTTTTTAATTGAAACCTTTTTTATTAACTGGCAATTAATACTCGTATTTTACTGTATCGCTATACTATATTCTTCTGTTGGTTTTGGAGGAGGCTCTAGTTACTTAGCGGTACTTGCACTTACTGGAATTGCCTATTCTCAAATACGAGCAACATCGTTACTTTGTAACATTGTTGTTGTGTTTAGTAATATTTTATTCTTTCAAAAAGAAAAATTAATTGACTGGAAGAAAATAACTCCTTTAGTTTTATCTAGTGTTCCATTAGCTTTTTTTGGTGGATTTCTTAAAATTAATCAAGTATTTTTTTTTATTATTTTAGGAATCACATTGTTAATAGCAGCAATTACTATGTGGTTTTCTGAAAAAAGTATCATTTCTAAAAAACAACATAATAAAGTAAATATTTATAAAAATGCTAGTTATGGAGGAGGTATTGGTTTTATTTCTGGAATAGTTGGTATTGGCGGAGGCATTTTTTTAGCTCCTTTATTACATTTATCAAACTGGGACTCTTCTAAAAAAATTGCAGCAACCGCTAGTGTTTTTATATTAGTAAACTCTATTGCCGGATTATTTGGTCAATATTTTAATACTAATTTTATAATTGACTGGAAATTAACTTCTACTTTATTAATTACTGTAGCTATTGGAGGACAAATAGGAAGACGTATGAGTAATAAATTACTTACACGTATTCAATTAAAAAAGGCAACTGCTATTTTGATTGCCTTTGTTGCCATAAAAATATTATGGAATTATATCTAAAAAAAAAGGAACCTTTAAGGTTCCTTTTTCTATTTTTCATCTTATTATTAAGAATTTACAAAAGTTTCCATATAACTATATTTTGAAGCTAATTTTCCTTCTGATGTGGTAAAAGTTGCTTTTTTTAGAATATCATCTTTATCTCCATATACTAATAAAGGTACTATTTGCTCAATTAAAAGTTTTCCAAAACCTTGAGAAGCATCTACAGGTAATTCGCAAGGCAAATTATCTACTGCCATAACAGATATATTATTTTCATTAGAATATTTCTCAACTTCTTTTCCTGTTATTCTATCATAATCATATACAGGGTCTGCAATAGTAGAAGGTCTTAATGTTGATGGTACTGCACATGCAATATCACAACTAATATCTGCAATTACTCTTATTTTAAAATCTTCTGAAGCAGCTTGTTCTTTTGTAAAAAATACAGGTGATGAATTATCCCAATAATGCCCAGCTATAAATAAATCTGATACCTCAGTAAACCTTTTAAAAGTCGATTTATACGCTGTTCCATTTTCAAAAAAGTGATTGAAATCAAAATCAGCTCCATCTTTTCGTTCTGTATATTCATCTGCATCAATCCAGCAATATACAGCTTCGTTAAATGTTTGAGTTAAATATTCATCAGTAGCTACTTTTCTTATTTTTGCAGCTTCTAAAATTTCATTAGCTCCTTTTGCAACTCTTCCTGAACCTGTTAAAACAATTTTAACTTTATTTAATTGCAACAACTTTAATTGTGCTATCATATCTTGTAAATCGGTACAAGAAGTTGCTGGTTTTAATTGATAATTTCGAGTTCGTTCACCAAATGTTTTTAAACCATTATACGCTCCAACAATACCTGCATACCTACCAAAACCTATAATTCTTGCCCCATTTGGCTGAACTAAACATTCATAATCTGTATGTGTTATTTTTTTTTCTAAAATAGCCTTTATTAGTTTTTTATTATAAGGCTGTAATTTATGTGTATGCGAAAAGAAAAAGTATCTTTTATTCGGAATTAAATTTTGTACAGGTACTTCTTTTACTCCAAAAATAATATCACAATCCGATAAATCTTCTTGTAAAATAACACCTTTAGCAACATATTCTTCATCTTTAAAACAACGAATTTCACTAGGTTGTACGACCACTTTTACCGTTGAATAAGTAGTTATGATTTCAGCTACTTGTTCTGGTGTAAAAGGTACTCTTCTATCTGGTGGTGTTTTTTCTTCTCTTAATATTCCTATTTTTATATTCATATAAATTAAGCTAAAACAGTTTCTTTTTCGATAAATTGAATTCCATACTCCTCTAATTCGTTAAGAATTGGTTCGTATATTTCTTTTACGTTTGGCACTTGAACTCCTGTTAAAGAAATATTTCCGTTTAAAATATTTTTAACAGCAATTGCAGTAGGTAAGCCAACAGTTTTAGACATTGCTGTATGTTCGTTTCCTTCACCAATATATACCATAGAAGAAGTTATTTCTCTCGATTCTCCATTTAATATATATTTAAAGTAATGATGCATTACTAACATATCCTTATCTCCTTCTTCTAAACTCATTTTAGCAACCATTGCTTGTTCTAATACCTGAGCAGCAGTTTTATCTTCTCCTCCT
Source organism: Tenacibaculum salmonis (assembly GCF_041053065.1). Taxonomy (NCBI): domain Bacteria; kingdom Pseudomonadati; phylum Bacteroidota; class Flavobacteriia; order Flavobacteriales; family Flavobacteriaceae; genus Tenacibaculum; species Tenacibaculum salmonis. The sequence continues at coordinate 961,673 of NZ_JBFCVV010000001.1, forward strand.
ATAATAGCATCAGTAAAAATTTCTAACCATTCAATTTTAGCAAATGAAATTTCAGAAATTTCTTTATTTAATACTGATTCTATTCTTTGTTTCCAAGAACCCTCTTTATTTACAAATTGTGCTGTAAAATCAGCAAAAGTAGTATCTTTTACATTGTATTTTTTCTCGTCATCAGTAAAACCTAATTGTAATAAGATATTCCAAGCATCTGTATATCCTTCATTTCTTAGGGTTGCTCTATATAAATTAGAAATACCTTCTAAGCCATAAATTTCTTTATAAATTACAGAGTCTCTATTTCCATATGCATCAAACTTACCATAGTTTAACACCTCAACTTGTTCTGTATTTTCATATAAATTAGAATAAGTATAAGTAGTTTCTTTACCTTCTTCTAAAAAAAATGCTCCAGCAGTACCTGCCATTACTACATTTCTAGGATTCCAAGTAAATTTATATTTCCAAGGATTATTATCATATCCTGGAGCCATTAACCCTCCACAGTACGATTTAAATGTATCTATAGTTCCTCCTTGATTTTTTATTGAATCTATAATTTTCATTGCAGACATATGGTCAATTCCTGGGTCTACTCCTACTTCATTCATAAAAATAATTCCAGCATCTTTAACCTTTTCATCTAAAGCAAGTATTTCTGGCGAAACATAAGAAGCTGTTACTAAGTTTTTATTAGCTGATAAACAATCATTAGCAATTAACATATGTAAGGCTGCAGGTAACATTGATATCACTATATCAGCATCAGCAATCCATTTTCTTCTTCCTTCTGCATCATTTACTACATCTAAACCAATGGCTTCCCCAAAAGGATGCTTATTTATTTTAGCTTCTGCTGTAGCTTTTGTTCTAGAAGCTATTTGTAATTTCCAATGCTGTGCTTGAGCATTATCTAATAAATATTTAATAAGTGTTGTGGCAGATAATCCTGCTCCAAACATTAGTATTTTTTTCATTTATTTTAATTTTATAGCACAAACGTAACATTACATTTAACTTAATTTAAAAAAAACAGCGTAATTCACAGAAAACTGTTTTTTGTCTTATTTTAAACATTTGTAAAATTCCAATAATTTTAAGGTTATTAGTTATAGAAAATTAAACATATAACAAACAAAAGCAACCGATACACTGGTTGCTTTTATTTGTTATAAAATTACATTTTTATTCTAATAAGTTTCATCTGTTAATGTATTCATAAAATCAATAATCTGAGATATTTCTTTCTTTGATAAACTTAAACTATCAAAAGGTAATGTTTGATATTCAGTATCAAAACCTAAACCTGCTCCACCACCTTTATTATAAAAATCCATAACTTCTTCTAAAGTTTTATAAACACCATTGTGCATATATGGCGCTGTTTTAGCTATATTTCTAACAGTAGGTGTTTTAAAAAAGTGTTTACGTTCTGGAGTTTTATATAAAGCATAACGCCCTAAATCCGTAGAAATTTTAGGATTAATACTATCCGTAGATTCTGGAACACCTATAAACTCAAGCTCTGTATCATTATAATTAGGAGGAACTGTTCCATTAAATACAGGTGCAAAATGACAACTTGCACACAATGCTTTTCCCATAAATAAATTAAAACCTTGCTTTTCATCTGCTGTTAAGGTTTCCTCTTCTCCTCTTATATTTTTATCAAATTTTGAATCAAACGTATTTAAAGTTCTTATGTAAGAAGCTATTGCATGACGAATATTAAAATCAACTCTTTTATTTCCATATAAATTAGCTAATGATTTTTTATACTCTTTATTCTTATATACACGCTGTACAACAGAATCCATAGACATATTAAATTCATTATGATTCTCTACAACTCCAACAACCTGACCTTCTAAACTACCAGCTCTGGCATCCATAAAAAAACTTCTTTGATAAGCTGCATAAGTTAATGTTGGGCTATTTCTTGTTTGATTTTCATCAAAATTTTTTCTACCATCAGTAAAAGCTAAATCTTTAATATGACAAGTTGCACAAGCCATATCGTAATTTTTAGAAAGAGATGTATCATTAAATAATTGCTTACCAAAAACTATTTTTTCAGCTAGTTTAGTGGTATCATTTAAATGATCAGAAAAATAATTTATATTTAATGTTTTATCAGAAAATAACGTTGACATATTATTTGATAATGCCATTTCAAAAGGATATTTAACTTCCCAATCTTTTTGAATTTCAAGTAATATTTTTAACTGAGGATTTGTATGATTTTTTATAAAACTAAATCTATCAAAAGTATCAAAATCATGATTTAAAGATTTTTGAGCATTTTTTACAGCAACTTCAAATTTATTAAATAATGCTTTTGATGTAAACTTGTTTTCATTTAATTTGATAATATCAAGAAGGGTTTCATAAGTATATGAACTTTCAACTAATGATTGATTTAAAACTGGAGAATCAAAACCAGTAATACCCGCTGTAGCTACTCTAGTAATTTGATCTCTTATTAACCACATTACATGATATCCTTTTAACTTAAGTGTTACATTTTTTTTAATTAATTTCAATCGATTACTAGTAACATTTATGGCTCTTTTTAATACAATAAAATCGCTATCATCATCATAAATAGTTTCTTCTATTACTTGAAATCCTATCGGATTTATAACTCGAGTATCATTTGTAGTTTCACCATGAACACCTATAATATTAGGTGCATTTAATGATTTGTAATTATCTTTATCTGAAAAAGCTAAAATTGGTTCAGCTAATTTGAAATATTTACGAGCTAAAATATAATATTGTTGTTGTTCTTTAATTGTTTTTCCTTCCATGCTATCTAAATTCTCAATAGCTTTTGAAAGATGATTAATATATTGTTTTTTAACATCCTCAGAAAACTGAGCAACAGAAGAATATTTTGCTTGTTTTTGAGTACACGATACTACCAAAAGCAAAAGACATACACAAAGGTATGTCTTAGCTTGACTGAAAAAGTCTTTCATTTTTTTTATCTTTCTAATCCTGTAATTAAGTGTAAAACAGAACCTTCTTTTCTATTGTTTAAATCAGTATTTGCTTTTGGGTCTGTAAATGAAGTTCCATCAGCAGGTTCCCATCCATGGTTTTGAGTCATCACTAAAAATGAATTTTTACCATTATTTACAATATCAGTAACATCAATCATACCTGTAATTTCCCAATTTTTTGCAGTATTTCCGTAACCTAAAGTTGCTGCTCTATCTTGATCACATTCTAAAACAGTTTTTAAAGCTCCTGTAGATAAGTTATATTGATATAATTTAGAATATCCAATAATATTAGCATTTACATCAGCATATCCGTTAGGATCTTCTTGAATATATGCATAATTTTCAGTAACTAAAATATTATCAGGAGAGTGAAAACCATCAGCTTTTCCACCAACAATATCTCCATCTAATACACAAGTAATTTTAGCTGTACCTGTTGGGTCATTTTCATTTAAAACCACTTTATATATACGACCTAAAATAGAACCTTTACCAACTAAACCTGGTTTATTACGACCTGTTACTGCAAAATAAATTTCTCTATTATTAGCAGCAGAACCTCTTCTCCAGTCAATATCTTCTAATCTAGAGAACCCCATAACACCTTTAGTTTTACATTCAGTATCTAAAGCTGTAATTTCTTTTTCTTCTAACTCAACAAACTCAGCAGTATACTCAGTTCCTTCAGCCATATCTACTTCATAAGTTATTCCAGGAGCTGTAACTTTTAAACCATATAATTTTCCACCACTTAAATCACCTCTATTACCAACATACATTCCTAATTGACCTGAAGGAACTTCATTATTTGAGTTATCATCTCCAATAAAAGCAACTGTTTTATCAGCATACGCATCTTTACCAATAACTACAGCATTTTCAGTAGACCATTGCCCCATTGCTGTTAACATTTCTCCAGTACTTGCTGTCTCTGCAGATTTATAAGGATCAGTTACAAAAACACCTTTTGATGCTCCACCCCATTCACCACCTGATAAATATAAAGGTCCAAAACCATGTTCTTCTGGAGAAATCATAGAACCAGAACATTGTGCTGTTTCACCTGTTGCTGTTGCATTTAAAATATATTCTGCTGATACTGGTCTTAAATTTTTATTTAATTTAATTCTAGCAATAGAATAATCAGCTTCAATATTATTAATTAAAGTAAAAGTACCATCTGCTTCTGGTAATAAACCAGCACCATCTGCCATAGAACCATATACAAAATCAGGAGAACTAGGTATAATATCTTCTGATGATAATAATGGTGTAATTTTTAAGTCTGTAAAATCACTAGTTACTTTTAAAAAGTTTGGAGTTTTAGAAGCAGTTAAATAAACTGAAGCATCAGATCCATTAGTTCCATCTGTACCGTTAGTTCCATCAACTCCATCAATACCATTAGTTCCATCTACAGCATCTTCACAAGAAGTCAAGGTTGTTAAACTAATTGAAATTGTCAATAAAGCTAATACGCTTAATTTTAAGTTTTTCATTATAAGTAATATTTAAGGTTTTTTTGATTGGTCAAATTAAAGGCGCGTTTGTAAAACTTATAGCCTCCTAATTTTAACAACACATCATTAAAATGTAAACTTTATTAAGAGAACTTAAATAATTAGATTTGGTCTTAATAAGTAAGCTTATCTTTACTATCTTCATTTAGAAACACTTCTTGCTTCAATTCTTTATTAATATATTTGACAACATAAAATCAATTAACTTTAAATTATTATGCTAGGAATCATTTTTACTTTATTAATGCTAATCTTATTACAAGCCGTTTTAGGATTTGATAATTTACTATATATTTCTTTAGAATCTAAAAAAGCACCGCAAGCCGATCAAAAAAGGGTTCGAAAAGTCGGTATTTTAATCGCTATTATTTTAAGAATTGTATTACTTTTTGTTTTAGTATCTATTATTGATTTCTTTCAAGATCCTTTTTCTTTTTTAACAGGAGGTATTAAAGATATTGTACATTTTGCTTTTAACGGGCACAGTATTATTGTTTTACTTGGTGGTGGATTTATACTTTACACAGCAATAAAAGAAATATGGCATATGATTGGAAGCAATGATTTATCTCATGATATTGAAGGTGGAAAAAGTGCTAAATCATCAAATGCTGTTATTACAAGTATTGTTATTATGAATTTAGTTTTTTCTTTTGATTCTATTTTAGCTGCAATCGGACTTACTAGCGAAATTGAAAACTCAACAACAGCATTTATTGTTATGGCAATTGCTATTGTTATAAGCGGATTATTAATGTTAGTTTTAGCTGATAAAATTTCTACATTTTTAGCAAAAAATCGTATGTACGAAGTTTTAGGATTATTTATTCTTTTTATAGTAGGAATTATGTTAGTTACCGAAGGTGGACATTTAGCTCATTTAAAATTATTTGGAAACGAAATTGTACCGATGAGTAAAACAACTTTCTATTTTGTATTAGCTATTTTAATTATTGTAGATGTTGTTCAAGGACGTTATCAGAAAAAAATATTAGCAGAAAACACTGTAAATATTCCTAATGATAAAAAATAATTTTAAAATATACCCATAAAAAAAGGCAATCATATAATGATTGCCTTTTTTATTTTTCAAGAAGTTTTTTTTGCTGATTTCTAACCTAACCAAGCATTTAACATCCATATTGTTTTTTCTTGCTCCGCGATAAAATCACTCATCATTGAATTTGTTCCTTCATCATTTGCGTCATCTGCGATAGCTAAAATAGTTCGCTCTATTTTCAATAATTCTGATAATGAATTTACCACTAATTCGACTGCTTTTTCATCATTAGAAATATTTTTACCAACAACAACAGTTGATAATCTTGAATAATCTTCAAAAGTATGTAAAGGTGTTCCTTGTAAGGTTAAAATTCTTTCGGCGATTAAATCAACTTTTTCTTGAGAATCTGTATATAATTCTTCAAATTTAACGTGTAATTCAAAAAAACTTTTTCCTTTAATATTCCAATGCAAACCTCTTACATTTTGATAATACACTTGAAAATTAGCCAATAATATATTTAATTCTTTTGCCAATTTTATTGACTTTTTGGTATCTAATCCTAAAACTGTTGTTTTCATAATCTTCTTTTTAAGTACTGTTATTTACTACTTCAAAAGTAAGTTCAAATAATTGCCAAAAACTATAAGTGTTATTGATACTTTTAATATCTTTATCAAAAAAACTGATACAATGACAATAACACAGTTAAAATACACTCTTGCTGTAGCTAAATATAAAAACTTTACAGTAGCAGCTGAAAATTGTTTTGTTACACAGCCTACTTTAAGTATGCAAATACAAAAATTAGAAGATGAATTAGAGGCTAAAATATTTAATCGTTCAAAAAAACCAATCGAATTAACAGAGGTTGGTCTAAAAATTATAGAACAAGCAAAAGTTATTGTAGATGAAAGTAGTCGTATTAAAGACATCGTACATCAAGAAAAAGGTTTTGTAGGTGGCGAGTTTAAACTTGGAATTATACCTACCGTAATGCCTACATTATTACCGATGTTCTTAAAAACCTTTGGAAAAAATTATCCAAAAGTTAAATTAATTATTGAAGAATTAACTACAGAAGAAATCATCAGAAAATTAACTGATGGACATATTGATGCTGCTTTAGCCGCTACACCTTTAGAAAATGAAGCAATAAAAGAACGTGTTTTATACTACGAACCTTTTGTTGGTTTGATACCTAATGAACATCGATTATTTAATAAAAAGAAAATTAAAATTGATGATTTAGATGTTGATGATATTTTACTTCTTGAAGATGGACATTGTTTTAAAAATAGCATTATTAATTTATGTAGAGCTAATAAAAAAAATTGTGCTAATAATTTTCAATTAGAAAGTGGAAGTTTCGATACGCTTATAAAATTATCAAAAGACGGCTTAGGAATGACTTTATTACCTTATTTAAATACGCTCGATTTAAATGATGCTGATAAAAAAAATTTAAGAGAATTTGAAACACCTCCACCTGCAAGAGAAGTGAGTTTAATTTATCATAAATCGCAACTTAAAATGCAATTAATTGAAGCCTTGAAAAAAACAATAGATAGCGTAATAAGAGGCGCAATTGCTTTTAATGATGTTCAAATAATTAGTCCGATACAAAAAATGTAAAAAACTATAAATCAAAAAAAATCCCGCAAATAATTGCGGGATTTTTTTATTTAGAATTTATATTCTGATAAAGCTTTTGGAAACTTTTCTGGATTTGCAGCTAAATGATATCTAGGATCATCAACAGCTTCTTCAATAACTCCTGTAAAAATCGGATTTGCTTTATATAATAAAACTTTACAATCTTCGCTTAAATGCTTTAAGGTTACTTTTTTGTTTACTGCTTTATATTTTTCTACCAAATTAACAATTGCTTCAATAGCTGAATGATCTGAAATTCTTGATTCTACAAAATCAATTTCAATAACTTCAGGATCATTTTTGATATCAAATTTCTCGTTAAATTCTGTAATACTTCCGAAGAATAAAGGTCCCCAAATTTCATATATTTTAGTTCCGTCTGCTTTTACACGTTTTCTGGCTCTAATTTTTTTAGCACTTGACCAAGCAAATGATAATGCCGAAATAATAACACCTACAAAAACGGCAATTGCTAAATCAAAAAATACCGTTACCGCAGAAACAATAATTAAAACAAAAGCATCCGAAGCTGGAATTTTTTTCATAATTCTAAAACTAGACCATGCAAAAGTTTCAATAACCATCATAAACATTACTCCTACTAAGGCAGCAATTGGCACTTGTTCAATATATTTATCAGCAAATAAAATAAAAGTTAATAACGTTAACGACATCATTACTCCTGATAAACGCCCACGTCCACCAGCATTGATATTAATAACCGTTTGCCCAATCATACCGCAACCTCCAGTACCACCAAATAAACCACTTACCATATTTCCAGCACCTTGTGCGATACATTCTTTATTTCCGTTTCCTCTAGTATCGGTTAATTCATCGACTAAATTCATGGTCATTAAGGTTTCAATTAAACCAACCGAAGCCGCTAAAAATGCATACGGTGCTATAAATTTTAAAGTTTCTAAATTGAAAGGTAAATTACTCCAAAGTTCAAATACGTTTAATTTTTTTGATAATTCATCAAAACCATTTAAACCAGCTCCACCACCATCTCTAATAAAATCACCTACATTAATTGATTGAATTCCTCCAAAAATAACAATACAAGAAACGATTAAAATAGCGGTTAATGCTGCGGGTATTTTTGTGGTGATTTTTGGTAATCCCCAAACGATAAGCATTGTTAATAAAACCAAACCTATCATTATATAAAGTTTTTCGCCTTGCATAGTCGATTTTACAACGCCAGTATCTTTAACTGAATAAAAACCATCTTCGTTTACATTAAAGACTACTTTTTTAGTTATTGGATTAAAAACCTGTCCATCAGAAATAACAAAAGCTTCTTTAGCTGTTTGGTTATTTATTACTGATTTATCATTAATCGTATATAAAACAGTTCCTGATAAAACATCTTTTACTTCATTATTATTTACGTTATAAACTAATTCTTTAGATGTTGTTTCACGCTTATTTTGTCCAAAAAAATCTTTGGTATTTTCTTTGAACATACCTAATTGTGCCATAAAAATAACAATAGCCAATCCGTTTACAAACCCCATCATTACAGGATGTGGTATCAACCGTACAAACTTACCGAGCTTAAATAGTCCTGCAAAGACTTGTATTATTCCCATTAAAACCACGGCGGCGAGTAAATAAAAGTATCCCATATTTTCAACAGGTTCATCAAATAGAAGTCCTTTTGCGTGTCCTTCTTGAATCATATGTACAAAAATAACCGCTACAGCACCTGCTGCACCTGAAATTAAACCTGGTCTTCCACCAAAAACAGCAGATATTATTCCGACTACAAAAGCTCCAAACAATGCTACAATAGGGCTAATTTGCGCAACAAAAGCAAAAGCCACCACTTCGGGTATCATTGCTAAAGAAACTGTTATACCTGCAAGGGTATCGTCTTTAATGTTAAGTTTCTTATTCTTAAGGTATTTCATCATAATTATATCCGTTTTGCTAAAAGGTGGCAAATGTAAAGATAATTTTATTCATATAGTTTTATGTTTGTTCAACTTTAATTTTGCTCACTTAATTTTTTACTTTATTTTTGAACATTCAACTATCAAACCAATTTGGTAGCAAATTATGAGCAGGAAAACACTACTTACTTCAAAAGAAATTGAAATCATTCTGCATCGATTAGCCTGTCAGTTAATCGAAAATCATAATGATTTTTCTAATACTGTTTTAATAGGTCTTCAACCAAGAGGTACTTATTTAGCAAAACGATTAGCAAAATTATTAACAGATGAATATCAAATTAAAAATTTACAATTAGGTCTTTTAGATATTACTTTTTATAGAGATGACTTTCGAAGAAGAGATGCACCTTTAGAGGCTACATCTACCGAAATCGATTTTTTAATTGAAGATAAAAAAGTAGTTATAATTGATGACGTACTCTATTCAGGACGAAGTGTGCGAAGTGCTTTAACAGCTCTTCAATCATACGGAAGACCAGAAAATATTGAGTTACTCGTATTAATTGACCGTCGTTTTAGCCGTCATTTACCTATCCAACCTAATTATAGAGGAAGACAAGTAGATGCAATTAACGAAGAAACAGTAATTGTTAATTGGCAAGAAACTCATAAAAAAGACAGAATTTACTTAGAAACCAAGCCTACTAAGCTTGATTAGCTATGATTATAAAACAAAACGAAGATGAAGCAGTTAAGTGTTGAGAATTTATTAGGTATCAAATACCTTAACAAAACAGATTTAGAACTTATTTTTGAAACTGCTTCTCATTTTAAAGAAGTTATAAATAGACCGATTAAAAAAGTTCCTTCTTTACGAGATATTACGATTGCTAATTTATTTTTTGAAAATAGTACCCGTACAAAATTATCATTCGAATTAGCAGAAAAACGTTTATCTGCTGATGTCATTAATTTTTCAGCAGGACAATCATCAGTAAAAAAAGGAGAAACACTAATTGACACCGTAAACAATATTTTAGCCATGAAGGTTGATATTGTTGTTATGCGTCATGCGAGTGTTGGAGCAGGTATATTTTTATCAAGACATGTAGATGCTAAAATTATTAATGCTGGTGATGGAACTCATGAACATCCAACACAGGCATTGTTAGATAGTTTTTCGATGCGAGAAGCTTTAAACAGTAATTTAAAAGGTAAAAAAATTGTTATTGTTGGTGATGTTTTACACTCACGAGTAGCACTTTCAAATATATTCGCTTTACAATTACAAGGTGCTGAAGTTAAAGTTTGTGGACCAACTACATTAATTCCTAGATATATTACAAGTTTAGGAGTTGAAGTTGAAACCGATTTAAAGAAAGCTTTAGAGTGGTGTGATGTTGCCAATGTTTTACGTGTACAACACGAACGAATGGATATTAAATATTTCCCATCAACAAGAGAATATACACAGCTTTTTGGTATTAATAGAGAAATTTTAGACGGACTTAACAAGGAAATTGTGATTATGCACCCAGGTCCTATAAACAGAGGTGTTGAACTAACAAGTGATGTTGCTGATAGTAAACAATCTATTATTTTAAATCAAGTTGAAAATGGTGTTGCTGTACGTATGGCAGTTATGTACTTATTAGCACAACAGATAAAAAGATAAGCATGAAAATAGCAAATAAAAATAACTATACTTTAATTAGTTCTGAAGAAAAAAACTTTCAAAATTTCTTCTTAACTTTTGAAAAAGAACATTTTAACTATAATAAAAAACACGTTATTGTTGAAGTTTTAGGTGATTTTTGTGCTTCAAAAGAAAATATTTCGTTATTTTTGGAATATGCTGATAAGCATCAAGAAAATGGCACATCTTTTGTTATTATAGTAAAAGATGTAAACATTGATGATTTTCCAGAAACATTTAATATTGTTCCAACATTGGTTGAAGCTGAAGATGTTTTAGACATGGAAAATATGCAGCGTGATTTAGGTTTTTAACCTAATTTAATGATTCATTAAAAACATATATATGGCAAAAAAAATACTTTTTTTCTTCTTACTTGTAACAATATCTAGTTTTTCTCAACAAAAATCTATAGACAAATTAGTTGCATCTCCTAATCCTTTTGTTAACAACACAACTATTTTTGTTAACTCGACAAGCAAGCAAGCAGTTATTTTAACTGTTCGTAACATACTTGGTAAAACAGTATATTCGAAACAAATTGACGTTATTAATGGACGTAATTCAATTCTTTTTAATCGTAATGATTTAAAATCAGGAATGTATATTTACGCTATTCAAAGTAATAAAGAAATTATTTCTAAACGATTTGTAATTAGATAAATGAGTTTAAAGTTAACTATTTTAGGTTGTCACTCGGCTACTCCGAGAGTAAATGCGCATCCTACATCTCAATATTTAGAAATTAATAATAGTCACTTTTTAATTGACTGCGGAGAAGGTACTCAAACACAACTGAGAAAATATAAAATTGGTTTTTCTAAGATAAATCATATTTTTATTTCTCATTTACATGGTGATCATTTTTTTGGATTAATAGGTCTTATTTCAACATTTGGAATTTTAAATCGAGAAAAAGACTTACATATTTATGGCCCAAAAGGAATTAAAGAAATTACCGTACTTCAATTAAAACTAACTAAATCTTGGACAAAGTATAACCTCTTTTTTCATGAATTAGAATCGAAAGAAAGTGAATTAATTTTTGAAGATGATAAAGTTACCGTACATACTATTCCTTTAAATCATAGGGTTTATACAAACGGATTCTTATTTAAAGAAAAGCATAAAGCAAGAAAATTACACATTGGTAATGTTCAACAATACGATGAAATAGATACCTGCGATTATCATAATATTAAAGCAGGTAAAGATTTCATACTATCTACAGGTGAAATTGTTCCAAATTCAGAATTAACAATTGCTCCTCCAAAAGCAAAAAGTTATGCTTTTTGTAGTGATACTGCTTATAAACCAGATATTGTACCTATTATTAAAGGTGTCGATTTGTTATATCATGAAGCTACCTTCTTAAAAGATAGAGAGGATTTATGCGATAAAACAAAGCATTCAACTGCTGAACAAGCAGCCGATATAGCCAATCAAGCAATGGTAAATAAATTGATTATCGGACACTACTCTAGTCGCTATTCAAATATTCAGGAGTTCAAAAAAGAAGCTCAAACTATTTTTGAAAATGTAGAATTAGCAGAAGCAGGAAAACAATATAGCACAAGTAATAACCCAATCAATATTAATAATTAATATTGATTGGTCGATAATAAAACTAACGTACAAGCGATCTCATACTTAATATCATTTTCAGATAAAAGAGTATAAAAATCTTCATTTTCGGTACCTGGATTAAAAATTACGCGCTCAGGTTTCAAAGCTATTATATAACTATAATACTCTTTTTGACGTTCTGAATTTAAATATAATGTAATTGTATTGATATCGTTAAACGATACTTTTTCTGTAGCTACAACTACACCAAATATACTACCGCTTCGTAAACCGATAGCAACTACCTCAACACTTTTATCTATCAATCTTTTAATTGCAATATTTGAATATCTTGTAGGATTTAAAGAGGCTCCTATAACCAATGTTTTTTTCTTCATAATGAGGGACTTGTATAATGTTTAGTGAATTTTTAATTTTTCAATTGTATAATCTATTTGTAATTCCATCATTTCAATAAAATTAATGAATCCAGTAGAGTCTTGATTGATTAATATCTTATCAGACTTAAGTTTTATCTCTAAATATTTAAATGAACTAAAAAACTTAACATTAATCAATTCACTCCATTTAAATGTTCTTTTTGTTCCTTTCCAATTTGTAGTAATAATTCTTAATTCATCAAATTCTATACTGTAATTATAATAAAAAATTACTGTAAATATTCCAGGGATTAAAAAAAAACAAATTAAGATAGGTCCAATTATCTTTATCTCTTCATTCCAATTTAAAATTATAAAATTCATTAAAATAACACCAATAATGATGAATAAAAACCCTAGAACTTTATAAACTAAATTAGCTTTAAGTAAATATCGACCATTAATTTGTTTTTTTTGTCTTTCATTTGATTTAACTTCAGAATACCAGGTTAGCCCTGCAGTGATGACAGTAGTCAAAATAATTCCAATTATATTAATCATTTTTTATGTTTTATTCTTGAATATCAAATGTTAACAATAAGTTAAATGTAGTTAAAGTCAGTAACAAAAACAAGAAATAACTCGTCTATTAGATATCAAATAACTCAAAAAAAACTCAATGAAAAATTTACTACTACTAATTTTAACAGTATTTAGTGTCAATTTATTTGCTCAAACACCTAAAAAAAACCTCTCAAAAATTGGTATTGTTTCTGGTAAAGTGATTGACAAAGTATCAAAAGAAGCATTACCTTACGTAAACATCATAATTAAAAATACTTCTGATAAAATTTTAACTGGTGGAATTACAAATGATGATGGTACTTTTAGTATCAAAAATATATCAGAAGGAAAAAATACAATTGAAATTCAATTTATAGGATACAAAACAGTATCTAAATCAATTACTATTAGCAATAAAAACAAAAAAGTATCTTTAGGTACAATTTCTTTATCCGAAGATAGTACAGCTTTAGATGAAGTCGTAGTTCGTGCAGAAACATCTACTGTAACTCAAAAAATAGACAGAAAAGTAATTAATGTCGGTAAAGATTTAACCTCAGCAGGTGCAACAGCATCAGAGTTACTAAACAATGTACAATCTGTAAGTGTCGATAGTCAATCAGGAGAAATAAGTTTACGTGGAAATTCAAATGTTAGAGTTTTAGTTGACGGAAAACCAACCAATATGAGTACTGCTCAATTATTACAACAAATACCTTCTACATCGATTAAAAGTATTGAATTAATTACCAATCCATCAGCAAAATACAATCCTGAAGGAATGAGTGGAATTATCAATATTATTTTAAATAAAGGTGCTAATAAAGGTTTTAACGGCTCAATTAATACGGGAATTACACAAGGAGAAAACACTCGTTATAATGGTTCTTTAAACATGAATTATAAAACTGGTAAAGTTAATTTTTATACAAACTTAGGATACAACGGAGGTAAACGTCATAATTATGGTGCAATTGTAAGAACAGGTGAAGAGGCTTCATCTCAAAATTTTATTTTTGATAATGATAGAGAATCATATTTAGTAAAACTTGGTGCTGATATCTATATTAATGATAAAAATACTTTATCTTTTTATACCACGCAAAATAGAACGAGTAGTTTTAATGATGGTTCTGTAAAAATATATGACTTAACAAATACGCTTAAACAGAATTCACCTAATACTTCTGATAATGATAACAGTTCAGGAAGTTATAATATGAATTATAAAATTGACTTTAACCAAGAAGGTCATAATTTAGAGTTTGAAGCAACTTATTCTGATTCAGAAAATGATGAAGATGCTACAAATGATGAAACTATTATACTAGCAACTGACCCTGAATATAAATTTTTAAATTACTTTAACACCATTAAGAACAAAGCTAATAACACCTTAATTAATCTTGATTATACAAAGCCAATATCAAAAAATGGTAAATTAGAAGTTGGTTTAGAATACAGAGCAAATGAAACCAAGAATAACAACAATACAGATCAAGATGGTTATAAAGTAGATACTAATGGTAATTTAGTGCTTGACGCTAGTGATACACCTATTATAGAGGCTATCGGAAAATCAGCATTTACTTATAATAGAGATATTTTTTCTGGTTATGTTAACTACGGACACAAGTTTAACAAATTAACCATGCAATTAGGTGCTCGTATTGAACAATACGACGTAAAAGGAAGTTTTACCAATAAAAATGAAACCAAACCTTATACTGATAATATTTTTAGTATTTATCCTTCTGCTTTTTTCACTTTTAATCCATCAGAAAAAAATCAGTATCAATTAAGTTATAGTCGCAGAGTTGATAGACCTTCTATTAGTCAAGTAAATCCGATTAGAGAATGGAGTACTCCTTTAATTACTTCTGTTGGAAACCCTGATTTAAAACCTCAATTTACCAATTCATTTGAATTAAATTATACTCGAAAAATAAAAGGAGGTTCACTTACTTTCGGAACATTTTACAGAAAAGTAACCGACGAAATTTCAACTATTTTATACAAAGATCCTTCGGATAATAACAATACAAAACAAATAAAATCAGATCAGAATTTTGATGGAAATGATAGATATGGTTTTGAAATGTCTAGCAATTACAGAATTACAAAATGGTGGAGTACAAATGCTAGTTTAGATCTTTATTCACAAAAATTAAAAGGACTTGTTAGTAATGTTGAAAAAGAAGTAGAAAACACTGCTTTTAATGCTCGACTAAGTAATAGTTTTAGTGCTTCTAAGAAATTGAAATTTCAATTATTCGCTATGTATCGAGGTGCTAACAAAAATTTACAGTTTAATATTGATCCAATGTGGATGATAAATACAGGCGCTAGTTATAAAATTTTAAAAGGAAAAGGAAGTCTTTCATTTAAAGTAAATGATGTTTTTAAAGGCATGAAATTTCGTTTTAATTCAACAGATCCATATACACAAACAGGACAATTTAACTGGGAAAGTAGAACTGCTTACTTAGGTTTTAATTATCGATTTGGTGGAGGAAAAAACAAAGCTAAACGAAGAAGAAACAGAGATAATAACGAAAAACAAGGCGGTGGTTTTATGTAAAATTATTGTTTTTTTAAAAATCAAAAATCCGAAGTTAATTAAAACTTCGGATTTTTTTTGATATATTTTTTTTTGAAGCTATTTCCCGCTTTCCGCACTCGCTTTTTTTATTTTTTCAAAAGAAAAATAAAAAAGAGCTCAAACAATTGCTACAATCGGGGCTAAAAAACTACCAACGAATAATAACAGACCCCCAAGTGAATCCACTACCAAAAGCAGCTAAAACGACTAAATCATTGTCTTTAATTTTTCCTTTTTCCCAAGCTTCGGTTAAAGCAATAATTACAGAAGCCGCTGTAGTATTTCCATATTTCATGATGTTATTATATACTTTATCATCAGAAAGTTGAAATTTCTTTTGAATAAACTGAGCAATACGTAAATTTGCTTGATGCGGAATTAACATATCAATAGCATCTTTCTGCAAATTGTTAGCTTCTAATCCTTCTATAATTGCTTCAGAAAAACGTGTTACAGCATGTTTAAACACAAATTGTCCGTTCATATAAGGATAGTAAGAAATATCTTCAGGATCATTTTTATCTAAAATTTCAGGAACCCAACGACTTGTTGATGGTCCTTCTAAAACCAATTCTTTAGCGTGTTTTCCCTCTGAATGTAAATGAGAAGATAAAATTCCTTTTCCTTCCTCTTCACATCTCGATAAAACAGCAGCTCCTGCCCCATCACCAAAAATTACAGAAACGTTTCTTCCTCTAGTTGATTTATCTAAACCACCAGAATGATTTTCAGCACCAATAACCAAAATATTTTTATACATTCCTGTTTTTATAAATTGGTCGGCAACTGACATCGCATAAATAAAACCCGAACATTGATTACGAACATCTAACGCACCAATTGTAGGCATATCTAACATATTTTGAACTTGTACGCCTCCTCCAGGAAAATACATATCTGGGCTTAACGTTGCAAAAACAATAAAATCAATATCATCTTTTGTTAAACCAGCACGATCAATTGCTATTCTAGAAGCTTTTGCCCCCATAACAGCAGTAGTGTCATCTGTTTTAGGATCTATCCAACGGCGTTCTTCAATACCAGTTCTTTCTTTAATCCATTCATCAGAAGTATCCATAAAAGCAGTTAAATCATTATTTGTAACTACATTTTCTGGCACATAATGTCCTAAGCCTGTTATTTTTGAACTGTACATATTATATTAATTTTTTGATTGTTTTAAAATTTTATCACTTATAAAAATAGTAATTTTTACAATACTATAAAACTGACTAAAAAGATAGCCATTTTAACACAAAAAACGTCATCTTGTCATAAAACTTCTTTTGGTATTTTTTTTGACTAATTACTTATCAGAAAATAATATCAAACAAAATATATAATTATGAGCAAAGGAAGTATTAATGTGTCGGTAGAAAATATATTTCCACTGATTAAAAAATTCTTGTATTCTGATCACGAAATTTTTTTACGTGAGTTAATATCAAACGGAACAGATGCAACTACTAAATTAAAGCACTTAATTTCTATTGGTGAGGCAAATACTGAATTAGGAGATGCTAAAATTGAAATTAGTATTGATAAAGATGCTAAAACAATTACAATTAAAGATCAAGGTTTAGGAATGACTGCTGATGAAGTTGAAAAATACATCAACCAAATTGCATTTTCTGGAGCTGAAGAATTTTTAGATAAATACAAAGACGATAAAAACGAAACTGGTGTAATTGGACACTTTGGTTTAGGTTTTTATTCTGCTTTTATGGTAGCTCATAAAGTAGAATTAATTTCTAAATCTTTTAAAGATGCTCCTGCTGCTCATTGGACTTGTGATGGTTCTCCTGAATTTACTTTAGTTGAGCATGATAAAGCTGACAGAGGGACAGAAATTATTTTACACGTTGCTGATGATTCTTTAGAATTTTTAGAAGAAGCTAAAATTGGTGGTTTATTAAACAAATACAATCGTTTTAATCAAGTGCCAATTAAATTTGGAACTAACAAAATAAACGACCCTGAATTTACTCCTGCAACTACTACAGATGCTGATGGTAAAGAAACTACTGAACCTCACAGACAAATTGAAGTTGATAACATTATCAACAACACAAACCCAGCTTGGACAAAAGCACCTGCTGATTTAAATGATGAAGATTATACTAACTTTTACAAAGAGTTATACCCTACTCAATTTGAAGAATCTTTATTTCACATTCATTTAAATGTTGATTATCCGTTTAACTTAACAGGAATTTTATTCTTCCCTAAGTTAACGCAGAGTTTAGATATGCAAAAGGATAAAATCCAATTATATCAAAACCAAGTTTATGTAACTGATAACGTTGAAGGAATTGTTCCTGACTTTTTACAGATGTTAAAAGGTGTTATCGATTCTCCTGATATTCCTTTAAATGTTTCTCGTTCTGGTTTACAAGCTGACGGAGCTGTAAAGAAAATTTCTGGTTATATTACTAAAAAAGTTGCTGATAAATTAAGTTCTTTATTCAAAAAAGATAGAGCTGATTTTGAGCAAAAATGGAATGATATCAAAGTAATTATCGAATACGGAATGTTATCGGAAGATAAATTTATGGATAAAGCTAAGAAATTTGCTTTATATCCAACTGTTGCAGATACATACTTTACTTTTGATGAATTAGTTGAAAAAACTAAAGATAATCAAACTGATAAAGACGGAAATCACATCGTTTTATATACGTCTAATAAAGAAGCACAACACAGTTATATTCAAGAAGCAAGCGCAAAAGGATACGAAGTTGTTGTTTTAGATTCTCCGATTGTAAGTCACTTAATGCAAAAATTAGAAACTGCTGGAGAAACTAAAGTTCAGTTTGTACGTGTAGATTCTGATTTTATTGACAACTTAATTAAGAAAGACGATGCTGTTATTTCTAAATTAACTGAAGAAGAAGTTGATACTTTAAAACCTGTTATTGAAGGCGTAATTGCTTCACAAACTTATACTGTTCAATTAGAAGCTATGGATTCTTCTTCTTCTCCATTTATAATTACAGTACCTGAGTTTATGCGTAGAATGAAAGAAATGCAAGCTTCTGGTGGTGGAGGTGGAATGATGGGAATGGGTAATTTACCTGAAATGTATAACTTAGTTGTAAATACAAATTCTCCATTAGTTTCTGAAATTTTAAATGCTGATGAAGACAAAAAAGCTGGATTAATTACTCAAGCTTTTGATTTAGCTAAATTATCTCAAAACTTATTACATGGTGAGGCTTTAACTAATTTCATCAAACGTTCTTACGAACTTATTAAGTAATATTTTTTTACTTTTAAATATATTAAAAACCTCTTTGTGTTATGCAAAGAGGTTTTTTAGTTTATCAAAAAAATTATATTTTATTATGAAATACTTTGTTTATCAAAAAGGAATTTTAAAACTAATAAATAAAAAGTGAAAATTGAAGTAGTTAAAGCTCCTACAACAAATAAAAACTCTGTTTCAGAAAGTTTAAAACCAAAAAATCCAAAACCTTTTAAAAGAATTACAATAGCTATAAATATTGCCCAAACTGAAGAAAATATAAAAGCTAATTTTGCATTTTTTTCTCTTAAAAAACGCTCAGAAGTTTTATCTAATTTTTTTATAATATGTTCTTCATGCTGTATATGCTCTTGAATACTCTGAATTTCACCTATAAAAAGAGATGCATCTTCCTTGGTTGATTTAGAATCTACATTTGCATCAATATCTTCAATAGGCTTTGATTTGAAAAACTTATTTGCTTTTTCTCCAATATTATCCATTTACTTTATTTTGATAGTATTCCTTTATCAATCCATCATTTATTTTGGTAAATACCTGACCGTTAAATGTTTTATCCCAAGGAGTATTTTTTTCGTGTGTTTTTGATGATAATTGACTACCATCAAATTTTTTATATGCATTCCAAACAGCTTCAATAAATTTATCATCATCTTTTGATAAATTATTTTGAGAATACATTTCTATAAAATTAAAATCGTTACTAGAAAAATCAACTCTTTTAATTATATGATATAAATCGGGAATAACAGGACCGTACTTCCAAGCTTCAATAGTATTACTAAAAAGAGGCTTTTCTGAAAAAGCTAAATAATAACCATGAGCAATATATGTAAGTTTTAATAACTTCATCGGAGTCATAGAAATATCTTCTTCCTTAGAAAGATAGACGAATTTCTTAGCTATATCAAAACAGTTATACATTTAATTATATTAAAGTTACCAACAAATCTATGTAGAATTATTGAATAAATAATATTTTTACTTTTAAAAGTATATAAAAGATACCATATACCTTCTAAAAAAAATGATTTACTCATTAGTATTTTACTAATACACTATTAATGTGTAGCTTTGGTATATTCCAACTAAAAAAATACCTGATGAAAAATAAATTTAAGTTAGAAATAAATACCCCATGTTCAGAAAAATTTAATGAATTTAAACCTACAAAATTAGGAGGTTTTTGTAATTCTTGTGATAAAGAAGTAATTGATTTTACAAAAATGACCACACAAGAAATTAGCTATTATTTTAAAAATAATTCTAAAAATACTTGCGGACAGTTTAATAAAAGACAATTAACAACTTATAACGAAAAACCTATCCGAAGAAAAAAATATGGTTTTTTAGTAACTTTCGGACTTGCTGTATTGTCTTTATTTTCTTTTAATACAACTCAAGCACAAGAAAGAAATACGACTATTGATAAAAATAATATCGACCTAAATAATCAAGATTATGATATTCTTGTAAGAGGAGTTGTTTCTGATGAATCAGAACCTTTACCAGGTGCAAGTGTTATTTTAGAAGGAACTGACATTGGAACAGAAACAGATTTTGATGGGAATTTTACATTTCCGAAATTACTAAAAAAAGGAGATGTTTTAATTTTTAGTTTTATAGGAATGGAAATTAAAAAAGTAGTAATTCAAAATAATAAATCTGCTAATTCTATAACTTTAAAAGTTAGTTTAATTGAATATTCTTGTACATTGGTAGGTAAAGTAGCTGTTAAAAAAGTTTATCGTTCTAAAAAAAAATAGAATGAAAAAAAATATCTGCTTATTTTTTATTGTTTACATCAATTTAATAAATGCTCAAATATCAGATTTTAAAAATATTAATTTTACCAAAGCTGATAATATTGCAAAACTAAATCGTAACGAAAACTTAAAAAACTTACCACTACTCTGTTATAAATTAACTCATAAACTAAATACAGATATTGAGAAATTTAGAGCTATTTATACATGGGTTGCTACAAATATTAAAGGAGATGCTAAAACGCATAATAAAGTAAGTAAAATGCGTGAAAAATTTAAAAATGATAGTGTTTCTTTATCCAGCTGGAATAATACTTATAAAAAAATAGTATTTAAAAAATTAGTGAAACATAAAAAAACAATGTGTACTGGTTATGCGTACTTAATTAAAGAAATGGCTACTATTGTAAATATTGAATCTAGAATTATTAATGGTTACGGCAGAACGGTATCTTCTAATATTGATACGCTAGAAAACATAAATCATTCTTGGAACTCGGTTAAACTTAACAACAAATGGTATTTATGTGATGCTACGTGGTCTAGCGGATATATTGACGAAAATAATTCTTTTATTACAGATTATAATACAGGTTACTTTTTAACAGACCCTGTATTATTTTCTAAAAATCATTATCCTTTTCAAAAAAAATGGTTTTTAAGTGCTAAACAAACCGCTTCTAATTTTGTTGAAGCTCCTATTATTTATGGTGAAATTTTTAAACATCAAATAATTTCGTTGTTTCCTGAAAAAATGAAATTAACCGTAAATAAAAAAGAAACGATACTTTTTAAACTAAATTCATTAAAAAATAATTCATCAAAAAAGATTACGCTTATACACTTTTTAGGTAATACTATTAAGAAGCTAAAAATTGATGACCTCAATAAAAATAACCATACAATTACTTTTAAACACAAATTTAAATGGAAAGGTACTTATGATATACATCTAAAAATTGATGATGATATTGTTGCTACCTACATCGTACAAGTTCTCTAGCCCCGATTGAAGCAATTGTTTGAGCTCCTTTTTGTTTTTTTCAAACAAAAAGAGCGAGTGCGGAAAGCGGGAAATTGCTTCAAAAAAAATTATATTTTAATAAATCTACTTACTAAATTATTTATCTGTTCTGAAATTGAGAACTTAATCACTATAAATAAATACACAGGAATAATTATAATACTTTTTAAAATGATGTTAATTAATGGGTCGATTCGAATGCTTTTTATTGAAAATTCAGGTATAGAAAAGTTCCAGAAATAAAAGGCTAAAAACAATACTAAAATGATTAAAGTCATTTGTAATGTTTTTAAGGTATAAGGAAACATTTTTAATTTATTGTTTACAAACCAAAGCTTAAAAGTATTAAAAGTTAACACTGCTAACAAAGTTGCTAAGGCTAATCCTTCTGTTCCCATTCCTATATCGTTATAGAAAAAAATATTTAGGTAAGTAACCATAAATGCCATTCCTAATCCGATAGGCATGGTAATTCTATAAAATTTTGAATTTTGAATAATAGCACCATTATTTCCTAAAGACATCATAAATAATTTTGCTCCCGAAATTAATAAAACGACTAAACCACCGCCAGCATAATTTTTATTAGGCATTATTTTAAATAATTCATCAACATTACAGTTAACCAAAATAAAAAATAAACCTCCAACTAACAATAGATTAATAGCACTTTTATGATACAAACTATTTGTTTCTTTTTTATTATTTTCGTTAATAGCTTTTGATGTTAATGGCTGTAAAATTTGCCCCATCGCCCTACTTGGCGCTTCAATAAAACTTCCTATAAATAATGCTACTCCGTAATATGCAGCAGTTGCAAAACCTTCTTTTCCAGGTATCATTACTTTATCAATATCTAAAACTAATGCACCTGCACTTCCTGCCAAAAGAATATAAAATGAATAACGTAAAACTTCTTTAAAATTATAAGGCAATATGAAACTTAGCTTAGGTGTATACAATTTAAACGCATAAAATAGCATCAAAAAAGTTCGTATTATATAGGCTAATGCCATATAATATAAAAATTCTTGTTTGGTTATGATATCAAAATTCACAGCAAATAATAAAGTCATAATAGCGACTCTGTTATAAAGTTCTTTTAAAATATTCCCAAAAACCGATTGCATTTGTACTTTTGCCCACGAATAAAAGACTTCAAAATACGCGCAACAAACGGCAATTATATAAATATAAATCGTGTAATTTTCGATAATTAAATTACCTTCAACATTACTTTTTGCTATATAACTCATAATTAAATTATGAAAAATATCCCAACAAAAACCAATAGGCAAGGCTACTAATAAGGGTAAAAAAAGTATGGAACTTAAAAAACTATCTTTTTCTTTTTTGGTTTTATAGGCAGAAAAAAACTTAATAATAGTAAATTGAATACCTAATGCCATAACAGGCATTAATAAATTAGACGCTGCAAATACATACGTTGCTAAACCGTAATATTCATCTTTTAAAAAACGAGCATATAAAAATATAGTATTTATCCCACCAATTAAAAATCCTAAATAGATAATTATGGTGTTTTTAAGTGATTGTTTTAATACGATTCCCAATTTATGCGTTTATTAATTTAATGATTGATTGATATATTTTTTCGCCAACATTATTACCGTATAATTCTTCTTTAAAACTCTTTTTTAAATTTAAAAAATCGGTATAAGCAGTCGTTATTTCTTGCGGATTTGTAGCCGTAATTTTAGCATAACCATTGCTTACAAGCTCTGTCCATTCAGTTTCTTCTCTGGCAATAATGCAATATTTTTTATTAAAAAATGCTTCTTTTTGAAGTCCGCCACTATCAGTAACAACTAAAGCACAATTTTTTAAAAGTTCTAGCATATCGAAATAACCAACAGGATCTATAAAAGTGATTTTTGGTTTTAATCCATATAAATCGAGCATTTTTTTTGTCCGAGGATGCAACGGCATTACCACTTTTTTTGTTTTGTTGATTTCTTCTAATCCTAAAAAAACATTGGTGAGTTTTTGTTTATCATCTGTATTTTCTTGCCTGTGAATTGTCGCTAACACAAATTCATTTTTTAGCAATTTTAAATCATCAATAACCGTTGATTTTTCTTCAGAAAAAGCACCGTAAAACTCCACAGCGTCTTTCATAATATCTCCATGTTGCTCAATTTTAATAGCTAAATTATCAAAACCTTCTTGCTTTAAATTATCCACAGCAACTTGTGTCGGACAACTTAATAAATCGGCAATTCTATCAGTTATAATTCGGTTTATTTCTTCGGGCATTTGCATATTATACGAACGTAAACCCGCCTCGATATGCACTACTTTTATATGTAATTTCTTTGCTGATAAAGCCCCTGCAACCGTAGAATTTGTATCGCCATAAACCACAATTGCATCTGGTTTTTCAGCGATTAAAATTTCTTCAATTTTTTCGAGCATCTGCCCCGTCATTGCGCCATGATTTAAACCATTGATGTTTAAATTATATTTTGGCTTCGGAATTTGCATTTCATCAAAAAAAACAGCGCTCATATTAGCATCAAAATGTTGCCCTGTATGCACAATTATTTCTTCAATTTCTTGGTGTTTTTTTATAACTCGGCTTAATACTGCTCCTTTTACAAACTGAGGTCTAGCTCCTAATATAGTGACTATTTTTTTCAAGAATTTACGACTTGTTTAAGTATTACTGATAATTGTTTGGTTAACTCTTTTCTATGATATTGTTCGATATTTTTTGATGAAACTTGCAACCTATTTTCTTTGTAATTTTTATACAAATTTAAAACCGATTTTTTAATTGCTTCTTTATCGTCAAAATCGACAATAATTCCCGAATTGGTGTTTTTTAAGATTTCTGCTAAATCGCCATCTTCAGGACCAATTGCTAAGATAGGTCGTTTTGCTTGTAAATACTCAAAAATTTTACCTGTTATAATTCCCTTAGCACTTGGAACTTTATTTACAGCAAGCAATAAAACTTGTGAATTACGCTGATATTTTTGCACTTCTTTATGTGGAACGTAATTTATTTTTTCAACATTTTTAAATTGATACTTTTCTAAATCAGCAATTACATCATCCGATAATTTACCTATTAGTTTTATCTCTAAATCATTTTTAAAAGCATTATTTTCTTCAGATAATTCAGCTAAAGCCTTCCATAAAATAATCGGATTTCTATCAGAATTCATCAAACCGATATGTGTTATTGAGAATTTCTCATCTAAAACAATATTATTCTTTTCATTTTCTGATGAATCATATCCATTGGTTACTACATGAATATTTTTTGAAAATTTCTTATAATTTTTTTTCATAGTTTCACCAACTACGAGTGTTGCATCAGCATTTTTTAAAACTTGTTGTTCTAATTTATGATGTTTTTTTATTGATTTTTCAGTCAATGGTAACTGATGAAAATAATCAATATCTGTCCACGGGTCACGAAAATCTGCAATCCATTTTATGTTTAATTTTTCCTTTAATTTCAAGCCGATTAAATGCAAACTATGCGGAGGTCCTGTAGTAATAATGGCATCAATATTATTTTCTGATAAATATTTTTCTAAATATTTTACTGATGGTTTAATCCAAAATTTACGAGCATCAGGAATAAAATAATTTGCTCTTATATATTGTAATATTTTTCCAAAAAAAGTTGGATTCGGATTTAAAAAACCTGCACTTGTTTTGGTTTCTTTCTTTTTAAATATTGATAAAAAATCATTTGGTTCATAAATCCCTTTTTTGATAACTTCTAAATTATCAGGTACATCACTTTTTAAAGATGTATCAATAATAGGGTACTTCGCTTCATCAACAGTATATATAACAGGTTCGATATTAAAATCTCGTAAATATTTTACAAATTTTAACCAACGTTGTACACCTGAACCTCCAGCAGGAATCCAATAATAAGTAATAATTAGTACTTTCAAATTATAAATTAGCGTATAAATTAATTAATTCTTCTGATGTTTTATCCCAAGTAAAACGATTATTTACAAACTCTTTTCCGTTAATTGCTAACGTTTTTCTTAAAGAAGTATTATTGTATAATTCGAAAATTTTTGCTGTAAAATCGGCTATATTTTCGGCTTCATGTACCAAACCCGAATTTACACGTTTCACTAAATTTTCTTGAGCTGTTGCGTTACTTACCAATAACGGTATTCCTAAACTCATATATTGAAACAATTTATTTGCGTAGGTTGTATCGTGATGAATATTCCTGTGCAAAGGCGATAAACAAACATCGCTATCAATAATATATTTTTGAAAAGTACTTTCATTTTGCCATCCTTCAAAAATAACTACATCATTTAAAACTAATTTATTTACAATATTTTTAAGTTCTGTACTTACTTTTCCAACAATTACAAATCGTATATTTTTAATACTTTTTTGTAATTCGGGTAAACTTTCTATAACTGTTTTCAAACCTCTTCTTTCGCCTGTATCACCAATATATAATAAATTAAAAGTTGTATCTTTTTTAGATGATGTTTTAATATTTTGATAAAAAGATTTTCGAACCGTATTAGGAACAACTGCAATATTTGTAGCTTTTATTTTAGTTCTGCTTAAAATTTCTTTTTTAGCTTCTTCCGTAACAACAATCAGTTTTGATACTTTATTTATTAATTCGGCTTCTTTACGTTGCCATTTTTTTATTGATATTAAAATATTGGCAGGAAACTTTTTTAAATGCGGATAAAACTTCATTATCTGCGGACGATTTTCATGTAAATCTAACACTACAGGAAGTTGCTTTTTATTCGCTAAAAAGACAGCTTCAGCAACAACCATATCGTGTACATGAATTACATCGATTTTATAAAGCTCTAAAAAATCGGCAATTTTATTCTTCATAAAATAAGAATAAAACGGAATTGTATAGGCTAAAGCCGATAATTTGTATTCTATTTTATTTGATGAATAGCGGACTACCTCAATACCATTTACAAGCTCATTTTTTTTTTGATTTCTGTAAGTTAAGCAAAACAAAAACACTTGATGTCCTTGTTTTAACAACTCAATTGCTTCGTTTTCAACTCTAGGGTCGGGCGGAAATGTTTTGTCTAAAATCATTCCTATCCTCTTACCTATTTTGATGTCTTTTTTCATGTTTTTACGACTCTTTTTCTGCGTAAACAGCGTAATATCTTGGCGTAAATTTCCTTAAAATAGGTCTAATTCCTATTTGATTTATTGGACTTGTCCATTTATTCGTATCTAAAATTTTCCAACCCGATTTTTCTAATAACCAATCATATTGCCAGTCTTCAAACTCATGATAATGCCTATCCCACATATCAGTTTTACTTCTGTATGCATCTACAAACCATAATTTTAAAGGTACAGTTGTTACAATTTTTGTAGTTTCTATCGCTTTTAAAACATTAAAAGGAGCTAGTAAATGCTCAAAAATTTCAAAAGCAGTTACAACATCTACTTTATAATTTTTAACTATTTCGGGCAACAAATCTAAATCTTCACCTTCTGTGTTATAAACTGTATAACCATTTTCTTCCATAATTTCAGAAAAAGGATTTCGAACACCTAAATCTAAAATAACTGCGGGTGCAGGCACATTTTTCTTTAAAAATTCTAATGTATGATGATATCTTTTTTTAGGGAGTTTTTTGTACATTTTTAGTATTTAAACAACAATTTTAAGTTTACTTTTTTCTTTTTTTCTTTCGGATAAAAAACCATCCCATCGGAATAAACAATAATAAAGCGTATGAAAATAAAGTTATTTTATTTCCTGTTTGTATTATTTTTGGTTCGTATTTAAAAGAAATTTCATGTTTTCCTTTTGGTATTTCTAAACCTCTTAATACATAATTTACATTATAATGTGGTACTAATTTATTATCAATGTAAGCATTCCAACCATCTTTATAATAAATTTCGGAAAACACAGCAAACTGATTTTCTTGTGTATCAGTTTTATAAACGAGCGTTGTAATATCATTTTTGATTAATGAAATTCTAGCTGTAGAATCTTTTTTAAATTGATTATTAAAATCCATATATCCTTGTGGACTTCTTTTTAATTCTCTTCCATTAATTACCGCTGATGTTTTAGTATTTAAACTATCTAAAGCAACTATTTCTTCATCTGCCGATGTAACAATTTTTAAATTATTTACAAACCATGCATTTCCATTTGCATCAGTATTTTCTTGTAATTTATCATCACCA
Organism: Tenacibaculum salmonis; assembly: GCF_041053065.1. Classification (NCBI taxonomy): domain Bacteria; kingdom Pseudomonadati; phylum Bacteroidota; class Flavobacteriia; order Flavobacteriales; family Flavobacteriaceae; genus Tenacibaculum; species Tenacibaculum salmonis. The sequence goes on from NZ_JBFCVV010000001.1 coordinate 989,834, forward strand.
ACAATAAAGTATTTTGCATTTAGCATGTTTAATACTTCAATATTATTTTTAGAAATTTGATAATCAAATAACTCTTGATATCGCTTCATTTTAGCAGCATGATATCCTCCTATCGAATTATGAAAATACGATGTTCTACCGTCTTGCATCGGATTTACACTAAAATTTGCAACACGATAATGGCTCTTATCTTTTAAAATTTCTTTATCAGTTTGAGTTGCTGTAAATGGTTTTAAAACTTTTCTTGCTGATGTAAAATCTTCTTTATTTACGTATTTAATATCAATAGAAACTAAATCAAAAATAATTAAAACACCTAAAATTAGTATAACAGGAATTTGTTTTAATTTTCCTTTCAGATAAAACCATAATAACCCCACTGATGCTAAAATCAATAAAAAAGAACGAACACTGTCATTAAATAACATGGCTTTTCTATCGGAAATTAAAGCATCTATTAACGTTGGTAATTGTTGATATTGTGCATCTCTTAACCCTTCAAAAGCAAATAAACTTGACCCAAAAAGTGCAAATAATAAAGTAATTCCTCCTAAAACATAAAAGGCATTTTTTAAGGCATTTTCTTTTTCTTCGGATGCTACTTTTGATGAAAACAAATCACGTAAAGCAATAATTCCTAATAACGGAACGCATAATTCTGCGATTACTTGAATCGATGAAACTGCTCTAAACTTATTATACAACGGAACATAATCAATAAAAAAGTTAGTGATTCCAGCAAAATTTTTCCCCCAACTTAATACTATTGAAAAAATAGTTGCCGATACTAACCAATATTTCAAACGTCCTTTTACCAAGAAAACACCTAAAAAGAACAAGAAAAATAAAATTGCTCCAATATATGCGGGAGCTTCTACAATTGGTTGTGTTCCCCAATAAGTTAAAACTTGCTTTGAATACTCTTTAGCAACATTTCTACCTGCATTTTTTTCTAAAGTTTGATAAAAATTAGAATCTGAATTCAATTCTTCAACAGTTCCACCGCCCATAAAACGAGGAATTATCAAATTAAAAGTTTCAGCAATTCCGTAACTATATTCTGTAATGTATGACTTATCTAATCCCGTTGATTTTTCTTTTGGAGAGCCATCTGGGTTAATCGTTAATGCCGATTTTCCTCGAGTACTAAAATCGCCATATTGTTTCATCGACAATAATCTAGTTGAATTTACACCCAAACCAATCGCCATAGCTGTAATTAAAACAACAGCTTGTTTTGCAAATACCGATAAATTTTTAGTTTTAAAAGCTTCAATAAATTCAACAATTGCCAATATCAGTAAGCAAAAACCTAAATAATAGGTCATTTGCGGATGATTTGTGTAAACTTCTAAAGCCATCGCCAAAACAGTAATTACAAATCCTAACAAATATTTTTTTCTAAAGATGTATAAAACACCCGCAATTACCATCGGCATATAACCGATTGCGTGGGCTTTTGCATTGTGTCCCGCACCAAAAATAATAATTAAATACGTAGAAAACCCGAAGGATAAACTTCCTAAAACGGCTAATTTCCAATCGACTTTTAAAGCCGTTAATAAGATAAAAAATCCGAAGAAATATAAAAATAAATAATCGGCAGGACGTGGTAAAAAACGAATTGCTTTATCAATATATCTAACAAAATCATTCGGATAATAGGCGCTTACCTGATATGCAGGCATTCCGCTAAAGGCATTTCCTAGCCAATATGGTTCTTCTCCTTTTTCAATTCGATAATCTTTTACTTCTTTTGACATCCCTATAAACTGAGTAATGTCATTCTGTTTTATTTGTTTACCGCTTAAAACTGGGCTAAAATACAACAACGATATAATTGCAAAAACAACAAGTGTAATTGCAAAGGGCATCATTTTTTTATAATTCATAATTAGTATAAAAGTTAATCTATTTCTTCAAAATCAACATATTCTCCTACCGAATTATTGCTTTGTTGTATATTTTGTGGTCTTTTATCAACAACTGTTTTTCCTATTTCAACATCACTTTGTTGTTGTTGCTGTTGATTATTAAATTTTTGTTCTGCTTTCTTTTGAACTTTATCTACTGCTTTTTTCAATAAATAAGGTGCAAATAATTTCACTAGAAATTTTATAGCATAATATGCAATAACTAGTATTAATATAGTTCTTAAAAAACCCATAGGTCCAGCTTCATTTATATGTGTCATCTTCAGTTTTAATAAAAAATTAATCAAAAATAACAATTTGAAGCAAAAGAAACCGTTAAGACTTTACAAAACTTATATTAAATAGTAATTTGTATTTTATGTATGTTTGTAGTAATTGTATAAATTGACTTTATAACATGATTAAGAAACTTCTTTTACTTTTTGCTTTTTGTGCTGTATTAACTGTAAATGCTCAATATACAACAGTTATAAATTCAAATCGACCTGGCTTTTCAGAAAGTCCATACAGTGTTGGTTCTGGTATTTATCAATTTGAAAGTAGTTTGTTTTTTCGAAAAGCAAATGCTACTCCTACTTTTAGTAATCCAGAAGCTTTAGGTTTAAATCTTTTATTTAGAACTAGCTTTTTTACGGAAAAATTAGAATTTAACTTAAATACAACTTTTCAAAAAGATAAACTTTTTTTTAAAAATATTTTTGAATCCTCTGTTAATAAAATAGGTTTAAGTAAACTAACATTAGGAGCTAAATACTTAATTTACACTCCTAAATATGAAGATAAAAAAGAAGAGATTAGAAGCTGGAAAAAAAGACATTCTTTTGATAATAAAAGATGGATTCCTCATGTAGGTATATATGTAGGTGCTAATTTTGGAAGTGTTTTAGGTGATTATTATCAAAAAGGCGGTATTAATGCTAAAGTTGGTCTTTTACTTCAACATGAATTTTCTGATAAATTATACGTAATTACCAATTTTTACTATGATTATATTGGTAGTGATTTTAAAGAACTTTCATATATAATTAGTGCAACTAAAAACCTAAACGATTATTGGTCTGCTTTTGCAGAAATACAAGGAACTTCTGATCAATATCAAAACAAAACAAACGTTGGTGCTGGAGCAGCCTACCTATTTAGTGAAAACTTACAATTTAACGGTACAGTTAGAGGAACTTTACAACAAGAAGAAGTTGGTATGTATGTTGGTTTAGGTGCTTCATATCGATTAAATAAGCATCAAGATAAATTTATAGAAGTTGATGAGTTTGATAATAAAATAGAAGAACAAAAAGACGAAAAATACGATGAAGATAAAGGCTTCTTTGGTCGTATGATTGCTAAAATAACTGGATTATTTAAAAAGAAAGATAAACAAAAAGTAACAATAAAAGACGGAGATAAAGAAGAAGAAATAATAATTGAAAAACCAAGAAGAGAACGTTCTAAGTCGTTAATTGATGTTATTACTAAAGAAGATAAAAAAGAAAAGAAAAAAACAAGTAAAGCAGAGAAAAGAGCAATTAAAAAAGCTAAAAAAGCTATTAAACGAAAAGAAAAAGAACGTTTAAAACAAGAAAAAAACCTTATTAAAGACAAGGAGAAAGAAGTTAAACAAAAAGAAAAAGAACGTTTAAAACTTCAAAAAGATATTAAAAAAGAGGAAGAAAAAGAAATTAAACGTAAAGAAAAAGAACGTTTAAAACTAGAAAAAGAAATAAAAAAACTTGAAGACGATTTAAAAAAGGAAGACGAAAAAGAAGAAAAAAAGGACGATTAAAAATCTTACATTTGCTGTATGATTAAAATTAAAGAAATATTTTCAAGAAAGGAAATGAAACAATTTGTTAAATTTCCTTTTTCTCTTTATAAAGATAATAAGAACTGGGTTCCCCCTATTATTAGTGATGAAGTTGATAATTTTGATAAAGACAAAAATCCTGTTTTTGAATACGCAAAAGCACACTTTTTTATCGCATTAAAAAATGATAAAATTGTTGGAAGAATAGTTGCTATTATCAACACTTATGAAGTAGAAAAACAAGGTATAAAAAAATTGCGATTTGGCTGGTTTGATGCCATTGATGACATAAAAGTAACAGAAGCATTATTAAATAAAGCTAAAGAAATTGGTATTCAAAACAATTTAGACTTCATTGAAGGACCTGTTGGTTTTAATAACCTAGATAAAACAGGTGTACTTGTTGAAGGTTTTGATCATATCGGTACGATGATTACGTGGTATAATCACCCTTATTATTCACAGCATTTTGAAAAATTAGGTTTCAAAAAAGAAAAAGAATACTTAGAGAATAAATTTCTTTTTAAAAATGTAGACGGCGTAAAATATGGAAAAGCAAGTAGTTTAATCCAAAGACGCTACGGATTAAGACCCTTAGATTTTACTAAAACAAAAGATATATTACCTTATGTCGATGAAATGTTTCATGTATTTAGCAAAGCATACTCGAAATTATCAACGTATGTTCCTATTTCAGATGCACAAATAAAACACTTCAAAGAAAAATATATCAGCTTTATTAATCCTGAATATATAAAATTTGTAGTAGATAAAAATGATAAATTAGTTGCATTTGCTATTGTGATGCCTTCTTTTTCTGTTGCTTTACAAAAAGCAAAAGGAAATCTTTTACCTTTCGGATTATTTCATTTATTAAATGCTCGAAAAAACTCAAAAGATGTTACTTTTTATCTAATTGGTGTTGATCCTGAATATCAAAATAAAGGTGTTATTGCGATTATTTTTAAACAGTATTGTAATACGTTTGCTAAAAAAGGAATCGTAAACTGTATTAGAACACCAGAATTAGAAGATAACACAGCTATCCATCAAATATGGAAAGATTTTGACCCGACAACACACAAAAGAAGAAGAACTTATAAACTTAATTTGTAATGCAATTATTTTTCAATCCTAATATTACTAAAGAAACCAAACAAATTACTTTTGATAAAGAAGAAAGTAGGCACATTGTTCGTGTTTTAAGAAAAAAAGAAGGTGATTTATTACATATAACTAACGGTGCTGGATTTTTATTTTTTGTAGAAATAACTATTGCAAATGATAAAAGATGTCTTACAACTGTTGTAAAATATGAAAACAAGCCTAATAATAGAGATTATTATTTACACCTTGCCATTGCTCCAACTAAAAACAATGACCGTTTAGAATGGTTCTTAGAAAAAGCTACAGAAATTGGTATTGATGAAATTACACCTATTATTTGTGATAATTCAGAAAGAAAAATAATAAAAATTGATCGATTGGCTAAAATAGTACAATCAGCAATGAAGCAATCATTACAATTTACACTTCCAAAACTGAATAATCCAATAAAATTTTCAGAATTTATAAAACAAAATTTTACAGAAGAAATATACATTGCTCACTGTGAAGAAAATATAGAGAAGAAATTTTTACAAAATAGTGTGCAAAAAAACGGAAAATATACTGTTTTAATTGGTCCTGAAGGTGATTTTTCATCAAAAGAAATTGAAACCTCATTATCATCAAATTTTCTTCCTATTTCATTAGGTGAAAATCGTCTTCGTACAGAAACTGCAGGTTTAAATGTAGTGCAAAGTATTGCTTTTATACATCAGTAATTGATTTTTTGTATATTTGGTTAAAACTACAATAATTGAATATCAAGGACTTATTTAACCTCTTTTTAATTTTTAGCGCGCTACATGGCGTTGCTTTTAGCATTATTCTTTTTTGTTCAAAAAAGGGAAGAGAAAAAAGTATGCGTTATTTATTTTTTTTGATACTTACTATTTCTTTAAATAACATACAAGATTGGATTTTAGAAAACAATTTATTTCAACATAAATTTTCGTTAGATTATTTACAAATCCCTTGGCACTTTTTAGCAATGCCTTTTTTGTATATGTTTTTAATTCATTATCTAAATTTAGCTAAAAAAGCAATTAATATTTTAAAAATAATACTTCCTTTATTTTTAATTATAGTAGTTATTCAAATTATTTTTGTTTATCACTACAGTGTTACCATTAAAACCTCTATTCAAAAATTAGATTATATTTATGAAAAATATACTTCTTTTGAAGAAATGTTTAGTTTACTTGTTTCATTAAGTATCTTTAGTTATTCCTTTTATATTCTTTATAAAAAGGAAAAAATGTTCCCTAAAATATTATCATTTGATAATTTAAAATGGATTCATACTTTTTTTAAACTTACAACTATTGGATATACATTATGGATACTTGCATTGATTATTAAAATAAGAATGAACTTTACTGGCTTTATATTTTCTTACTATCCTCTTAGGGTTTATACCACTTTACTTATTTATTGGTTAGGTTATCAAGGATTAAAACAGATAAGAATATTAAACGAACGTAAACAAATAAGAGAATTATTATTACTAGTAGTTAATTCAAATATAAACTTCACTAAAACGACTAAATTAGATACTAAAAACACAACTTCTAAAAAACATGAAATACAATTTTTAGAAATAGATACATTTATTGATCATAATAAAAAATTCTTATTACCTAAATATACTTTACTAAATTTATCAAAAGATACTAAATTAAGTTCAAGTACACTTTCTTTAATTATCAATAATATTGCAGGTAAATCTTTTACAGATTACCTGAACGAAAAAAAAATAACACAAGCAAAACTACTTTTAATTGACCCTCATTATTCAAAATATACTATTACTGCTATAGGCTTAGAATCTGGATTTAATTCAAAGTCAACATTTTTCACTGTCTTTAAAAAACAGGTAGGGTATACACCTGTGCAGTTTAAAAATTCAACATCAATTACAAATCAGTTAAATAAGACTTAAAAAACTACAAAAACATATAAAATTGATGATTTCACACTCTTTTTCATATAAATAATATTATATTTGTTTAAGAAAATTTTTGAAGGGTTTTTCTATTTTACATACAACTTTAAAGAAGTTATTAAGATTATTCTTAATGATGAAAAAGAAGAGTACTGTACTAAAACACCAATAGCAATATTGGTGTTTTTTATTGTTCTTTTATTATCTTGATATCATATAACTAAATTACTAAATGAAAAATATACTTTTTTTACTTTTATTTATTAGTCATACTTTTATTTTTGCTCAGCAAGTAGCTATTTTAAAATATAAAGGTGGTGGTGATTGGTATGCTAACCCAACAGCTTTACCTAATTTAATAGAATTTAGTAACACCAATGCAAATACTTCTATTAACCAAAAAATTCAAACAGTAACCCTTGAAGATAATACGATAAATAATTATCCCATTGTTTTTATTACAGGTCATGGTAATATTTTTTTTCCTGAAGAAGAAGTAACTAATCTTAAAAACTATTTAACTGCTGGTGGATTTTTACACATATCAGACAATTATGGTTTAGATAAATATATTAGAAGAGAGATGAAAAAAGTATTTCCTACTATAGATTTTCAAGAAATACCCAATACACATGCTATTTATCATCAAACATTTCCGTTTACTAAAGGACTTCCTAAAATTCATGAACATGACAAAAAATCAGCTCAAGGATTTGGACTTTTTTACAAAGGTCGATTAGTTGTTTTTTATGACTATGAAAGCGATTTAAGTGATGGATGGGAAGATACTTCTGTTCATAATAATTCCGAAGAAACAAGACTAAAAGCATTAAAAATGGGCGCAAATATTATAGAATATGCTTTTAAACATTAATAACACTGAAATAGATAGTATTAGAATAAACTTTAATTCGGATGCCTTATGGATGTTAAATATTGCTTTAGCTATTATAATGTTTGGTGTTTCTTTAGATGTTAAAATAGCTGATTTTAAAACACTTTTAAAAAACCCTAAAATTATTTTAATTGGTTTGTTATCACAATTTTTTTTGTTACCTTTTTTAACTTTTATTGCAATTTGCATTATTAATCCTCATCCTAGCTTTGCCTTAGGATTGTTATTAATATCAGCTTGTCCTGGAGGGAATACTTCTAATTTCTTTAGTAAAATGGCACATGGAAACACTGCACTATCTGTTAGCTTAACAACCTGTGCTACTATTATTTGTTTAGTTATGACTCCTTTTAATTTACATTTTTGGGGAAGTTTATATGAACCTACAAATATTATTTTAAAAAACATTTCGTTAAATCCGCTAGAATTATTTAAACTTGTTACTCTTCTTTTAGGGCTCCCTTTAACACTAGGAATGACTGTTAATTATTTTTACCCTACAATAGCTAAAAAACTAAATAAATTAATTCGTCCGTTTTCAATGCTATTTTTTATCGCATTAATTGGTATAGCACTCTCTAACAATACAGATATCTTTAAAAAGCATGTTACTTTAGTCTTATTTTTAGTTATTTTCCACAATATATATGGTTTTATAATCGGGTATTTAACAGCAAAATCTTTCAAACTTAATAAAAAAGATACTAGAACTATTTCAATGGAAACTGGAATTCAAAATAGCGGATTAGGACTATTACTTGTCTTTACTTTTTTTGAAGATTTAGGAGGAATGGCTTTATTAATTGCCTTTTGGGGTGTTTGGGGATTATCTTCAGGAATTGTTTTGTCTACTTATTGGAAATATAAAAAAATAGATCAATAAGATAAAAAAGTACTACTCTGCCATTAAAATAGCATTCTGAATATCATTTTGAATTTTAGTTCGTATGTTGCTTTTAATCAAACCTCTATTTCTCATCGTAGGATATACTCTGTTTGATAAAAAAACATATACAATACCTGTTGCAGGATCTGCCCAAGTATAAGTACCTGTAAAACCACTATGCCCAAAACTTTGATCAGAAACACAACCACAAGTTGCCTTTACCTTAGGATTTAACTGAGGCTTATCAAAACCTAAACCTCTACGAACTCTTTTATTTTCATAGTATCTTTTATTAAATTTTTCGATAGTTTCTGGCTCAAAATATTTTTTATCACCATAAGTTCCTTCTTGTAAAAAAAGTTGCATAATTTTAGCTACATCATTAGCATTAGCAAACAAACCAGCATGACCACCTACTCCACCAATCATAGCTGCTCCCATATCATGCACATAACCATGTACTAATTGATTTCGGTAATAATTATCACGTTCTGTTGGTACAATATCAGATTTACTAAATTTAGTAAGAGGTAAATAAGTTGTTCTATCAGCTCCTAACGAACTATATAAAAAATCATCAGCCAAAATATTTAATGGTTGTTGATATTTTAACTCTAAAATTTCTTTAAACATATAATAACCAAGATCACTATATTTATAACCTAATCTTTTTCGCTGCTTAGCATCTACAATATGCTTGTATATCGAGTCTTTATAAGTATTTTTTAAATATAAGTTATTAGCGACTTTAATATTAAAGTCGCTTGTTCTTACTTTTCTATAATATTTTTTAGAGTTGTTACCTGTTTCATCATCTTTGGTATTTAAATAAAAAGGAATCCAAGAGCGTAAACGCCCGTAATGTGATAATAACTCTTTTAACAACAAAGTATCTTTATTAGAATCTTTATACCTTGGTAAAACATTTCCTAAATTAGAATATAAACTTATTTTTTTTTCTTCCTCAGCCTTCATTATCATTGGTAATGATGCTAATATTTTTGTTAAAGAAGCTAAATCATAAATATCAGAACTTTTTACAGCACGTCTTTTTGAAAAAGTATGATATCCAAAACTTTTATTATAGATAACTTTTCCATTTTTAGCTACAAAAACCTGTCCACCTGGCGCCATTTTTTTCATCAAAATAGTATCAATTCTTTTATCTATTATTGATAATTTTTCTGAAGAAACACCTGCTTCTTCAGGAATTGTATATTGTAATACATTAATTCCTTTTACAAAAAGACCTGTACCTTCTTGAATATTTTCGTTAATTGAAACAGGTAATTTTCCTTTCAAATCAAAAGCCCCAAATAATGCTTGTGCTGATAGTTCTTGTGATAAAACACTATTCTGATAAGAAACAACAACTCCTTCTATATTTTCAAATGATTTTACCTTCAATAAACTATACGGACTTGTAAATACATCTAAAATAACTTTTTTGTTTCTAGCTATTTCTTGTAACCAAACTAAATTTTTATTCGAAAATTCATATCCTTTCCAAGGATTTTTATTCGATTTATGAAAACCAACAACAACTAGATTAAATTTTTCAAGTTTTTGTAATAATACATCTAAATTATCTGATGAAACTACCTCAACGTTTGTATAATTTTTCAACATTGATACAAATGAATCTCCTTTAGCGTCACCTAAAGATACATATGCTATTTTTTTATCTTTTAAGTTTTTGATTGGCAAAATAGCTTCGTTATTTTTCACAACAGTAATCGCATTCTTTATCAATTTCCTGTGTAAAACCTCATCATATGGTGAATTAATATCCGAAGCAATATTTTCAGTTTCAATAGCTTTATATTTATTTAAACCTACTAGATACTTTGCTTTTAATATTTTTTTCACTGATTTATTTAAACGTTTTTGTGTTAATTCACCTTTTACTAAAGCATCTTTTATCAATCGTATTGTTCCTGGAACATCTTGAGGAATCAGTAATAAATCATTACCAGCTACAAGTGCAGCAACATTAATAGCTGCTGGTGTTGCATAATTAGCCGCACCTTTCATGTTTAAACCATCAGTAATTACAAGACCTTTAAAACCTAATTCTTCTTGTAATAAAGTCGTTACAACATTTTTTGATAATGATGTTGGTAATTTTTCATTCGGCTCTAAAGCCGGAATACTTAAATGTGCTGTCATAACACTTGCTACACCTTCACGAAACATTTTTTTATACGGATGTAACTCTATCGAATCTAAACGAAATTCATCAAAATTAATAGTTGGTAATGTGTGATGTGAATCTGTAGCACTATCACCATGACCAGGAAAATGTTTTGCATTGGCTAACACGCCAACACTTTGCATTCCTTTAGTAAAAGCGATTGCTTTTCGAGTAACGTTTTCTTTGTTCTCTCCAAAAGAGCGATTTCCTATAATAGGATTTTTAGGATTTGTATTGATATCAACTACGGGCGCAAAATTAATATGAATCCCAACTCTTTTACAGTGTTCACCAATTCTTTTACCTGTTGCTTTTAATAGTTTGTCATCTTGAATAGCTCCTAAAGTCATATTCCAAGGGAAACGATAGGTATTTTTCAATCGCATATCTAAACCCCATTCACCATCAAAACCAATCATTAATGGTACTTTTGATATAGCTTGATATTTATTATTTAAAGCTACTTGTTTCTGTGGCGTACCTTGCATAAAAATTAAATTACCAACATGATATTTATTTATCATATTATTAATAAAATTTTCGTGTTTTTTATCTTTATTAGAATACGCTTGTATCATAAATAACTGCCCAATTTTTTCATCAATCGACATATTATCTAAAATACCACTCACCCATAATTCTTGATTTTTGGCATCTTTAGCTAATAACGGATCTGTTTGTTGTACCTCTGTTATTTGTTGTGCTTCTAACGTTTGTAGGAATGCTATAGCTAGTAATATAAGTATCTTTTTCATAATCTTTTTCTTTACAAATTATTGTTGAATACAATAATTTTAGCGACTCACTTAAAAAATTGAATTTGGTTTTCAATTAAATATAAATTTCGTTTATAAAAATTACAAAGTGAGTCGTTTACTAAATATTTTACGTATTCGAATCTCAAAAGATAACTAATGAGTTAACAATACGTTCTTAATAGTACACTATTTAAAAGCAATAGTTATACCAAAAATTGTTTATGCCAGCTTTTATCTGCGGTTACCTCCCATTTGGTTTCAAAATCTTCTTTTGTATTTACCATATTATTAAAAACCACTGTTTCTGATGTGATTTTTTTAGTCTTGGCAAACTGTTGAAATTCTGATAATTTAACAATATTAATAAAGTCTCCATCTTTAAAAGAAACATTCATTTTATTCATTAAATCTACTTTTAATTCGTTTTCTAATTCTTTGATAAAACGAACAGAAGAATCAATAGAACAACCTGATACACTCGTTACATTTTCATCAACAGCTAACACCAAAAACTGATTATATTTTACAGTAAAAGATCCTTTTAAATCGTCACCATGACGTGTCCAATTATCAATAAAAAGAATTGCTTTTGCACAAATATATTCTATTTCTTCTATGTTAAATTCTCTATCTGATTGATAAATCCAAACTCTTGAATTACTTGGTAAATTGCTATATTCTGTAAACATTTTTTCTTGATTTTTATAACATCTAAGTTATATATTATTAAAATGAGTTCTATTCAAACTGATGTTAAAGATTATCTAAAATTAAATTTTTGCTGTAAGGCTTGTAATTTTTCTGCATCCGTCAATTTCTTTTTAGGAACTGTCATACGCTGCTTAATTTCACGTAATACTTTTTTAGTGTACAGTGGAAAATCAGCATTTTGAATCCATGAATTATAACCAGGGTTTTCTTTAAAAACATCTTCAACAGTACGTCCTTTATATTTTCCGAAAGAAAAAGTTTCTTGATCTTCATCATTCATCAAAACAAAACCAGCAAAATCTGCTCGTTTACCATGTGTTGAATATTCACTTAATGCATCTACGGTATTTTCAATATCTTCATATTTATCTAACTGAGCCAAAAGAATTTCATAGGTAGCATTTGTATCTGCTTCGGCACCGTGCGCACCTACTAACTCTTTACCACAATAAAACTGATAACCAGCACTTAAAGTTCGTTGTTCTTTTTTATGAAAAATTACTTGAACATCAACAGCCTTACGACCTTTCATATCAAAATCAATTCCTGCACGCATTAACTCTTCTGCTAAAACAGGAATATCAAATCTATTTGAATTGAAACCTGCTAAATCACAACCTTCAATCATTTCATTAATACTTGCTGATAAATCTTTAAAAGTAGGCTCGTTTGCTATTTTATCATCTGTAATTCCGTGTATTTCTGATGATGCTGCAGGTATTGGCATTTCAGGATTTACCAACCAAGTTTTACTTTCTTTATTTCCATTTGGAAACACTTTTAAAATAGCAATTTCAACAACTCTATCTTTTGCTATATTAATCCCTGTTGTTTCTAAATCGAAAAATATAATTGGTTTTGTTAAATTTAATTCCATCTGTTTATTGGCAATTATTCGTTATTTAACGAAGTTTTATTATTTTTTGTTTTATTATTTTCTTTTTAGCATTTGTTTTTGAAGTTTTTAACAAATGATATTGTAGCTAAAATACTCATTACTAATTATTGCCAAAAACTATAAGTTTTTACACTTATTTACAATGCTTAATATACCATAAAAATACAAAAAATATATTCTTTTAGTATTTATTTTTGATATAGAATTTACATTTTTTTTAATTTTTTCAGCCATTATACAAACTACTATTATCAATTTATTTGACAGCCTTAAAATGATATTTTTTATCTTTGCAAAAAAATAAATATGGCATACCATAGTACTAGTTTAAAAACAAAAAAAAAGGTTTTAACACTTGATGAACTTCATTTAAGTAAAAAAATAAAAAATAGTATTAATCAACTAATAGAAGAATTTAGCTACATTGAAGCATTAAGTAAATTTGGTATTCCTGTTGATAATAAAATTATGTTACATGGGCACACAGGTTGCGGAAAAACAGCCACTGCAAATGCCATTGGAAAGGCTTTAGATAAAAAAGTAATTACACTTAATTTAGGCGGTTTTGTATCTTCTAAACTAGGAGAAACAGGAAAAAATATTGCTGAAATATTTAGAGAAGCCTCTTATGAAAATGCTATTTTATTTATTGATGAGTTTGATTTCATTGGTAAAACAAGAGATTACGACACCAAAGATTCTGGTGAAATGAAGCGTTTAGTAAATACTTTAATTCAGCAAATTGATAATTTATCTGATACAGCAATGCTTATATGTGCTACAAATCATGTTGATATTATTGACACAGCAGTATTAAGAAGATTTCAAATAAAACTGAAATACAAGCTACCTACAAGTGAAAAACTAGATATTTATTATGACAGTATGCTAGCTAAATTCCCTGAAAACATTAATAATATTAAACGTTATTATAATATATCTTATGCCGAAGTTAAAGATATTGTTTATCAGCAAGTAAAAACTAATATTATTCAATTAGAAAAACAAAAAAGACAACTTGCTGAAAATTAATTGTTAGGTTTTTGAAGGATAAAAAAAATAAATCCGCTTATAAAATATAAAATAACATCGATGATATCAGCCGTATATCTTGGATGAAATTTTGGTAAAATATATTCGTATAAAAATGCGTATAAACTACAGCAATATAAAATTATCCAAATAGGAATTTGATAGGTTTCATCATTCTTACTCCATCTTAAAATCAATAAATTAGGGATTAATACTATTGGAATAATTAAAAAATCGTTCACATAAAAACGAATTATTTTTGGAAGTTGAATATTTATTTTTGAAGCAAAATAAATTATTGAGCCTAGTAATAATGAAAATATAAAATAAATATAAAGACTTTTTTTCATTTTAACCAGCTGCTACCATCGCAATAAACCAAGCCAAACCAGCGCCTATAATACTCACTAATAAAAAGACTGAGTATAAAATCCATCCAATTATTCTATATAAAAAAAAAGGATGATTTTTTAAACGTTCTGCTAAATTAGGATTTGCTATTTTATGTTTAGCTTTAATTACCTCTTTTTGGATAAACTCTTCTTCTTTTAAAGCTCGTTTTTTTTCGTAAGAAATTAACGTATTACAACTTTGACAATACTCTTTATCTGTATTAAATAACCCACATTTTGGGCATTTAATATTTCTTGTAACACTCATTTTTTTTTTATTATTTACATGGTTAAAATACTTCCTATATAAAGTAAAAGTAACTTTATCTCTCTAAAAAAACACTAGACTATTACTTCATGTTATTTTCTTTGATTAGAAGCTATACAAACTTACTTAAAAGTTAAATTTTATTCTTTAAATTCGCAATTTACTTCTTAAAAAATATTTGCTTACCTATAAAATAGCCTATGAAATTTAACTTTTTTAAAAAGAAAAAAACTGAAAAAATAATTATTAAATGCGATATTGATTTTATTACCATCAATGAAACACCTATTACCTTTCCTACAAGTTACAACACTCTAGTTGCTATTTTAGGTAAGCCCGAAAGAGAACTACAAACAACAAATCACTACCTGTTTTGGGATATTCACGGCATTTATTGTAGCTACACCAATAGCAATAATATTTTGTCTATAAATGCCTATCAATACACTAATAATAATATTAAAAGCACGAGTATTTATACCACTAAAAAATTATTTAAAGGCGAATTATATTTAAATAATCAGCCTATTACTTATAGTGAATTTGGTAAAATCCCTTTAGGAAAAGTTGCCATTCATAGGCTTGGAACAGATAATGATTTTCGATTAGGTTTTAATTTAGGCATTAACAAGGTTTATATAAAAAAATAATTTTAAAGCTCTTTTAATTCCCTTTTTAATTCTTGAATTGTTTTAGTACTTGTTATCAATTTATTAATAATTATCTCTCTTAAAACATCAATATTTTGCTCGAAATAAGTTGCCCATTTATACTCTTTAAACAAAACTTGAATTTGCTTTAAACGCTGATGTGCAAATTCTGATGTCATTAAAAAGTAATCACTTTTATCTTCGTTTTTTAAACGCTGAATTTTAACTTGCTTAGTTGTGTAATTTACGTTTAAATAAAAAACTTTATCGGTATTATTTAAAGGATAAAAATCATTCCAATTAGCAAATCCTACATAATAATCTTGACTTTTATATTCCTCTACTCCCTTAATTTTCCATCGACAATTGGCAACACGTCCCCAATGATTTGAATAACGATACACGCCTTCTTTTGTATAAAAATAAATACTACCCGATTTACTTTTATAATGTGCTGATTTATCATCAAAAAAAGTAATTTCTTTTGATTCAAATTCGCAATAAGTATATTTAAAAAAATTAAATTTATGAAATTTCATGTTTAAAATTAATTGATAATAAAAAAGCCAAAACTACAAATTAGTTTTGGCTTTTTATCAAATTAAACATCAATCTATAATTTAGAAAGCTTTAATGTTTTACCACAATGCTTACTTTCAATTTTAAAAATAACATCTCCTTTTTTTCCTTTATTTGCCCAACGTACTTCTTTACCAACTTTACAAGAAATACTTGTTTTAGAACCTTTATTTAAACTTACAAAACCAGTACCTGTATAAATAGAAACCTTACCTTTTGTATCATTTACTAATGAAATACTACGTCCTACTGTAATTTCTTCTTTTTCAATTCTTAAATTTTCAGTTGCGTTTTCAATTGTTGTAAAACTCATTAAACTTACTGCTGAAATAATTGCTAAAACTGTTTTCATTTTTATTGATTTTAAATTTATTCAAATATACTTTAGATTTTGTTTTTTAAACAACTAAAATAAAAAAACCCATTACAATTTCTTGTAATGGGTTTTAAATATGTTAGAGGTTAAATTACTTAACTTCTTCGAATTCTACATCTTCAACATTATCAGCTTGGTCATCAGCTTTAGGCTGTTCAGCTTGTTGAGCTCCTGCACCTTTATCAGCATACATCTCTTCAGAAGCAGCTTTCCATGCGTCATTAACAATAGTTAAAGCACCTTCAATTCTTGCAACATCTCCAGCTTCGTGAGCAGCTTTTAATTCAACTAAACCAGCTTCGATTGGTGCTTTTTTATCCGCAGATAATTTTTCACCAAATTCTTTTAATTGCTTTTCAGTTTGAAAAATCATAGAATCAGCTTCATTGATTTTTTCAGCAGTTTCTTTTGCTTTTGCATCAGCATCAGCATTTGCTTCAGCATCAGCTTTCATTTTCTTGATTTCATCTTCAGATAATCCAGAAGAAGCTTCAATTTTAATGTCCTGAGTTTTACCAGTAGCTTTATCAGAAGCAGAAACTTTGATAATTCCGTTTGCATCAATATCAAAAGTTACTTCAATTTGAGGAACACCTCTTTGAGCTGGTGGAATATCAGTTAATAAGAAACGACCGATAGTATTGTTATCAGCAGCCATTGCTCTTTCACCTTGTAAAACGTGAATATCTACAGAAGGCTGGTTATCAGCAGCAGTAGAAAATACTTGAGATTTCTTTGTAGGAATCGTAGTATTTGCATCGATTAATTTAGTAAATACGTTACCCATAGTTTCAATTCCTAAAGATAAAGGCGTAACATCTAATAATAATACGTCTTTTACATCTCCAGATAAAACTCCACCTTGAATAGCAGCTCCTAAAGAAACAACTTCATCAGGGTTTACTCCTTTACTTGGTGATTTTTTAAAGAAATTTTGAACAGCTTCCTGAATAGCAGGAATACGAGTAGAACCACCTACTAATACAACTTCGTCAATTTCGTCGATAGTTAAATCAGCATTTTTTAAAGCAGTAGCACAAGGCTCAATAGTTCTTTTGATTAAATCATCAATTAAAGCTTCAAATTTAGCTCTAGTTAAAGTTCTAACTAAATGCTTAGGTCCTGAAGCAGTAGCAGTAATATAAGGTAAGTTAATTTCAGATGAAGTTGTGCTAGATAATTCAATCTTCGCTTTTTCAGCAGCTTCTTTTAAACGTTGTAAAGACATTGGATCTTTACGTAAGTCCATTGACTCTTCAGCTTGAAATTCTTCAGCTAACCAGTTGATAATTCTTTCATCAACATCATCTCCACCTAAGTGAGTATCACCATCAGTAGCTAATACTTCGAAAACACCGTCTCCTAATTCTAAGATAGAAACATCATGTGTTCCACCACCAAAATCAAAAACAACGATTTTTTTATCGTCATGAGATTTATCTAAACCATAAGCTAAAGCAGCTGCAGTTGGTTCGTTAATAATTCTTCTAACTGTTAAACCAGCAATTTCACCAGCTTCTTTTGTAGCTTGACGTTGTGCATCGTTAAAGTATGCTGGTACAGTAATTACTGCTTCAGAAACATCAGTTCCTAAGTAGTCCTCAGCTGTTTTTTTCATTTTCTGTAAAACCATTGCAGAAATTTCTTGAGGCGTATATAAACGACCATCAATATCTACACGTGGAGTATCATTATCACCTTTTACAACGCTATAAGGTACTCTTGCAGCTTCTTTTGAAGAATCAGAGAATTTATTACCCATAAAACGTTTAATAGAATAAACTGTTTTTGTAGGATTAGTTACTGCTTGACGCTTTGCTGGATCACCAACTTTACGTTCTCCACCTTCAATAAATGCTACGATAGATGGCGTAGTTCTTTTTCCTTCTGCATTAGGTATAACAACTGGTTCGTTACCCTCCATTACAGAAACACATGAATTTGTAGTTCCTAAATCAATTCCTATAATTTTACTCATAATAATATTTATCTTAAATTTTAATTCAATTTTACAAATAACAATAGTCAAAGTGTGTGCCAACAGCTCATTACTTTTGATTTGGCAGAAAAATTAAGTTATTTTTTTTTCAACAATGACATAGTGTCATTTTTTTATGACTTTTTAGTATTTAAATTGTATTTTATGGCATTTTTTTTAAAAAAATATCTTAAATTTTAATTGACAACTAATTTTATTGTTATCATATAATCGAACTTACATATTCAAACAAAACACTACTTAACAAGAACTTAAGATTAATATTTTAATAAAATATTTTTATTTCATCTTATTTTAAGGCGTAAATAATTCGTAGAATAATTGTATTTTTATATTTAAAAATAATTAAAACCTCTTTATTTCCAACGAAGTTCTAACAATTATTTCTTTATCATTCATAAAAACTTTATACATTTGCGCTATGGATTTCAACAAAGATACAGCAAAAAAAACAGCAGAACTTCTTCTGCAAATAAAGGCGATTAAACTAAGCCCACATGAACCATTTACATGGGCATCTGGATGGAAATCACCTATTTATTGTGATAACAGAGTTACATTGTCTTATGTACCTGTTAGAAATTTCTTAAAAGAAGAAATTGCAAAATTAGTAGAAGAAAAACATGGTAAACCAGATGTTATTGCAGGTGTAGCTACTGGAGCAATTGCTATCGGTATGCTAGTTGCTCAAGAATTAGGTGTTCCTTTTGTATATGTACGACCAGAACCTAAAAAACATGGACGTAAAAACCAAATAGAAGGTCATTTAGAAAGTGGACAAAACGTAGTTGTTATTGAAGACTTAATAAGCACAGGTACTAGTAGTTTAAATGCTGTAAAAGCTTTAAAAGAAGCTAAAGCAACAGTTAAAGGTATGATTGCTATTTTTTCTTACGGATTTGACATTGCTAACGAAAACTTTAAAAGAGACAACATAGAACTAACCACTTTAAGTAATTATAAATATTTACTTGAACAGGCATTAGACAGTAAATACATTGATAGTAAAGAACTAAGAATGTTAGATGAATGGAGAGTGTCACCTAGTGAGTGGAAACAAAACGAAGAAAAATAAAGCAATATGAATA
Organism: Tenacibaculum salmonis; assembly: GCF_041053065.1. Lineage (NCBI taxonomy): Bacteria > Pseudomonadati > Bacteroidota > Flavobacteriia > Flavobacteriales > Flavobacteriaceae > Tenacibaculum > Tenacibaculum salmonis. The sequence goes on from NZ_JBFCVV010000001.1 coordinate 1,009,344, forward strand.
TTGAAGGAAACAAAGTAATCGTAAAAAAATCTACCAAAGAAGTTTTTGACTTTTTAATAAAATTAGAGAATTTTGAGCAATTGATGCCTGAAAATACTCAAAAATTTGAAGTAGATGGTGATAGTTTTATTTTTGGTTTAAAAGGAATGCCAGAAATAAGATTGGTTATGAAAGAAAAAACCGAATATTCAAATATTACTTTAGGTGCGGCAAGTAGTAAATTACCATTTACATTGTCTTCTGATATTTCTGAAATTTCTGAAAACGAAAGTGAGGTTATTTTAAGTTTTCAAGGAGATTTCAATCCGATGATGGCAATGATGGTAAAAAAACCATTAACCAAGTTTATTGAAACTTTAACTGAAAATATCTCAAAAATATAAATTAAGCAAACGAAACCTCTTTTATATCAAATTCTTTAAGTGTTTCGTTTTCTAATTCTATTTGGAGATTTCCAATACTTGAAACTCCAATAATTTTACCCATAAATAAAATGTTCTGATTTGTTTTAAACATACTCGGAACATTTTTTTTATATAAAACAGCTAAATATTCTTTTTCTAAAGCTAAATATTCTTTTTTATTTAATCGCTCTAATTTTTCTTTTAAACTTACTAATACTTTATTTAACAATAAATCGAGGTCAATATCTTCATCTTTACCTAAAATATTTTTAATAGATGAAGCATTTGGTAGCGCATCTGAAAAAATATTTTGATTCACATTAAGCCCAATTCCTATAACTGAAGAACTAATATTTTTTATACTTAAAGTATTTTCAATTAAAATACCTGCTATTTTTTTATTTTCTGACAGAATGTCGTTAGGCCATTTAATAGCCAATCGAGGTAATTTTAACGAATTAACAGCTTCATAAACACTTAAAGAAACACTATAATTCAAATACTTATAATCAGTAATAGAAAGATTACAAAACTTATAAAACACACTAAAGGTTAAGCTTTTACCTTCTTCTGAATTCCAATTAGCATTCATTTGCCCTCTACCTAAAGTTTGCTTTTTAGCAACTACTACCGTAAAATTATCTAGACTAACTTTTGCTGACATATCCTTTAAAAAAGAATTGGTAGAATCAATGGCATCAAGTTTGATTATTTTCATATAAGCTTTGCGAATAAAACAAGTATCAATATTAAGTAAATTACTCGCAAAAATATAATAACTTTGCTAAAAATATAATTTTTTTGATGACTAAAAAACAAGCAAGCACAGACGATTTAATATCTGTGATTATAAAAGGGATTGAAGAAGTAAAAGGAGAAGACATCCAATTACTAGATTTAAGAGAAATAGAAAACACTGTTTGCGATTATTTTATAATCTGCTCAGGAAACTCAAACACACAAGTAAGTGCCATTTCTAACTCGGTACAGAAAATGGTAAGTAAAGAACTTAAAGATAAGGCTTGGCACATTGAAGGACAAGGAAATTCGGAATGGGTTTTAATGGATTATGTACACGTTGTTGTTCATGTTTTTCAAAAGCAAATACGTGACTATTACGATATTGAAAGTCTTTGGGGTGATGCTAAAATCACGCAAATTAACCCAAAATAGTTCCTAATAATTTAGACACATAATTTTATGAGTGATAAGAAAAAAAATGCTCCAAAATTTACTTTTAATTCATTTTGGCTATATATACCAATATTAGTTATTCTATTAGGGTTGAGTTTTTTAAACTCCAGTAATTTAGGTTCTCGTAATATTTCAAAAAACGAGTTCAATAAAATTTTACAGGGAAACGATATTCAAAAAATCGTTATTGAAAACAACAATATTGCTCAAGTATTCTTAAAAAGTGATGCAGAGAAAAAAGAAGAGCATAAAAAGATAACGGAATCTCCTTTTTACAGAAAAGGTGCTCCTTTATACACTTATAATTTTGGTGATTTACAAAATTTCGAAAACGAAATCAAAAAAGAGAAAGCTGAAAAGAATCTTGATTTTGATAGAAAAAATGTAGAACCTACAAGTTTAATAACAACACTATTTGACTTTCTACCTTTTATCATATTAATAGGTGTTTGGATTTTCTTTATGAAAAGAATGTCTGGCGGTGGTGCTGGTGCTGGTGGTGGCGGTGGTCAAATTTTTAACATTGGTAAATCAAAAGCAAAACTTTTTGATCAAGATACTAAAGTTAAAACAACTTTTAAAGACGTAGCTGGTTTGGAAGGTGCAAAAGAAGAAATTCAAGAAATTGTAGACTTCTTAAAAACACCTGAAAAATACACTAAATTAGGTGGTAAAATACCTAAAGGTGCTTTATTAGTAGGACCTCCTGGAACAGGAAAAACTTTATTAGCCAAAGCAGTAGCTGGTGAAGCAGGTGTTCCTTTCTTTTCATTATCAGGTTCTGATTTTGTTGAAATGTTTGTTGGTGTAGGTGCTTCTCGTGTAAGAGATTTATTTAAACAAGCTCAACAAAAATCGCCTTCTATTATTTTTATTGATGAGATTGATGCTATTGGTCGTGCAAGAGGAAAAAATAGTATGACTGGTGGTAATGATGAACGTGAAAACACGTTAAATCAGCTTTTAACAGAAATGGATGGTTTTGGAACAGATACAAATGTTATTGTATTAGCTGCTACAAACCGTGCCGATGTTTTAGATAAAGCCTTGATGCGTGCAGGTCGTTTTGACCGTCAAATTTATGTTGATTTACCAGATTTACACGAACGTAGAGAAATTTTTGAAGTACATATTAAACCATTAAAATTAGCTGAAAATGCTGATTTAGAATTATTAGCTCAACAAACACCTGGTTTTTCTGGTGCAGATATTGCTAACCTTTGTAATGAAGCTGCTTTAATTGCTGCAAGAAACAACAAAGAAGCTATTGAACACCAAGACTTTTTAGATGCTGTTGATAGAATTGTAGGTGGTTTAGAAAAGAAAAATAAGGTAATTACTCCTAAAGAAAAAGAAGTAATTGCTTTTCATGAAGCTGGTCATGCTACTGTAAGTTGGATGTTAGAACACGCTGCTCCTTTAGTAAAAGTTACTATCGTTCCTCGTGGTCAATCATTAGGTGCTGCTTGGTATCTTCCTGAAGAAAGAAAAATTATTCAAACAGAGCAAATGCTTGATGAAATGTGTGCTACTATGGGTGGTAGAGCTGCAGAAAAGTTAATTTTCAATAAAATTTCTACAGGAGCATTAAGTGATTTAGAAAAAGTTACAAAACAGGCTCGTGCTATGGTTACTGTATATGGTTTAAACGAAAAAGTAGGTAATGTTACCTATTATGATTCATCAGGAAATGATGGGTTCGTAAAACCTTATAGTGATGATACTGCTAAAGTTATTGACGAAGAAATATCTAAAATGATTGAAGGACAATACCAAAGAGCCATTGATCTTTTAAGTGAACACGAAGATAAACTTAGCCAACTTGCTTCATTACTACTTGAAAAAGAAGTAATGTTTAAAGCTGATTTGGAGAAAATATTTGGAGAAAGGCCTTTTGAAAAAAAAGAAATAAAAACAAATCCAATAATTGAAGAATAGTTTTTATTTGAATGAACTTTTTTAAAAAATTATATCAATCATATCAAAAATCATCTAATGATAAATTAATTAACGAACAGGAAGTTAATTTATCATTAGATGATTCCTTTGTACATAACTTTATTAATAAAGGTGGTAAATTTTTATATTGTACTTCAATGGATGAAGTATCTATAAATTTAATCCAGATTTTACAAGAAAACAACTGGAAAGAAGTTACTTGTTCTGATTTTAATCTTTTAAAGATTACTAGAAAAACAGGAACTTATATCCATGAAAAACACTCTAAATCTACACCTTTTTTTACTTCTTGCGAACACTTAATTGCCAATAATGGTGATATTTTATTTTCATCTAATCAATTAGGTAGTGAAAAACTACCTTCTCACTCAGAAAATTTTATTGTATACGCAACAACAAGTCAATTGGTAAAAAATATGAGCGAAGGATTAACAGGTATAAAAGCACATTTTAGTGGTAATATCCCTACAAACATTAGTTCAATAACAAACTATAAAATAGAGGTTGAAGACGAAAGTTTTTTAAGTTATGGTAATAGTAACTCAAAAAATTTATATCTACTTCTCTTTGAAGATTTATAAACTATGCGCAATATTATAACAAGAAGTATTTCAGGACTTGTTTATGCAATCATTTTTATTTCTGCTATTCTTTTTTCAGCACAATCATATATAGGATTAATTGCTATTTTTTCAGCTATATGTGTTTTTGAATTCTCAAGAATACTTGCTATAAAAAATGTAATCCCTTATCTAATTTTAGCTTTTAGCATCTATATATCAACTATAGAAATACCATTTTATTTTAATATTTTTTTAATTAGTTTCTCTTTAATTGGAGTAATCGGATTACTTTATTATCTGATAAGTACAAAACCAATAAAAACAAATACAACACTAAAAAAACTAGTTTTACATAGTATTTATTTAATTTTACCTTTTTATTTTTTAATAAAATTACCTTTTATTGCAAATGAATATCATCCAAATATCATTATATATATCATTTTATTAATTTGGACAAATGATAGTTTTGCATTTTTAGTTGGTAAAAACTTTGGAAAACATAAATTATTTGAATCTGTATCTCCTAAAAAAACAATTGAAGGTTTTATTGGTGGTTTATTATTTGCAGTATTACTAGCTTTTTTAATAGGAACATATACAAATCAATTTTTAGTTTTAAACTGGATAATTATAGCAATTATTGTAGCTGTATTTGGCTCTTTAGGCGATTTAGTCGAATCAAAATTTAAAAGACAAGCCAACGTTAAAGACAGTGGTACTATTATGCCAGGACATGGAGGATTATTAGATAGGCTTGATAGTTTGTTTTTCCTTGCTCCCTTCGTATATTTGTATATACATTATATAATGTAATATTTTTTATGGCAAATAATTTAGACATAGCATTTGAAGAAGCATACAAAAAAGCTTCTAACTTTAAAAAAAAGCTACCTCCTGATGTTATGCTTAAGTTTTATGCTTATTCTAAACAGGCTATTAAAGGGGATAAATTCACTTTTAATGCTAATAATGATTTAAGAAATGCTTTTAAATTTAATGCTTGGGTTCAATTAAAAGGTATGAGTGAAGATGAAGCAAAACAAGAATATATCAATCTAGTAAATTTATTTATAAAATAATTATCATGAAAAAAATCATTTACTCTTTATTCGTACTTGTTGCAATTGGTAGCCTTGTTTCTTGTAAATCAGAAGAAAAAAAAGAACCGACAGTAAAAAAAGAAACTAAAGTAGCAGTTAAAGCAAATTTTTCAGTACAAAATGCTGATAATAACATAAACTGGACAGCTTTTAAAACTACTGAAAAAAAACCTGTTAATGGTCGTTTTGAAAAAATAACAATAACTTCTAACGGTGAAGGAAAAACTATTAAAGAAGCTATTAATAATACCGAATTTTCAATCCCTGTAAGTAGTATTTTCACAAAAGATAGTGGAAGAGATTTTAAAATAAAAAAATTCTTTTTCGGTATTATGGATAATACAAAATTACTTTCAGGAAAATTAGTTTTAGAAAATGATTCAATAGGTTATTCTAACATAACTATGAATGGAGTTACAAAAAAACTTCCTTTCAAATATACAGTAAACGGTAAAGTTTTTAACTTAAAAACTACTTTAAAAATATCAGACTGGAATGCAGAAAAAGCTTTAGCATCTTTAAATGAAGTTTGTAAGGATTTACACAAAGGAGCTGATGGAGTTTCTAAAACTTGGAATGAAGTAGCTATTAATATAACATCTACTTTTAAATAAAACTCATTTTATATTCCATAAAAAAAGCCTTAGATTTTAATCTAAGGCTTTTTTTATGTTGTATAATTCTTTATAAATTTTTAATCAAAAAAAAATAACAATTTATCATTAAATTAACATAATAATACCCTTAATTAATAGCAATACTATTAACTTTGCAGATATAAATTTTACTTATGAAAACTTTTCTATCAAATATTAAAATTGAAATCCCTGTTGGAATATATATTAAAGACCCTGAAACATCCGATTTAGGTAAACGAATTATAGAAAACAGTATTAAATTAATAGAAGATATTGGTTTTGAAAGCTTTAATTTTAAAAAGTTAGGTAAATTAATCAGCTCTAATGAAAGCTCTATTTATAGATATTTTGAAAGTAAACACAAACTACTTGTCTATTTAACTTCTTGGTATTGGGGTTGGATACAATATCAATTAGTTATAGAAACTTACAGTATTAATAATTCAGAAGAAAAATTAATAAAAGCTATTGAAGTACTTACTAAAACAACCGAACAAGACAGTAATTTCTCGCATATTAATGAGGTTTTATTAAACTTAATTGTAATTAATGAGAACTCTAAATCATATTCAACAAAAGAAGTTGATACCGAAAATAAAGAAGGTTTTTTTAAATTATATAAAGAAGTTGTAAAACGTTTAGCTGATATAATAAGCAATTATAACAATAGCTATCAGCATCCGCTTACACTAGCTAGTACAATTATTGAAGGTGCATTGCATCAACAATTTATTAAGCAACATTTTAAATCGCTAACAAATTGCGACAATGCTATTTCTCCAACTTCATTTTTTATTGATTTAACTCTTAACACGCTTTCAAATGACAGGAAATAATCCATTGACACCTTGGCAACGTTTTTTAGGACTTTTAAAATTAGAAAAAAAAGATATTTTACAAATATCTTATTACGCCATCTTTGAAGGAATTGTAGCTTTATCACTTCCTTTAGGAATACAAGCAATTATCAATTTATTACAAGGAGCTGAAATTTCAGCATCGTGGGTAGTACTTGTAATACTTGTTACAGGTGGCGTAGCTTTTAGTGGCGTATTAAAACTAATGCAAATTAGAATTATAGAAACCATACAACAACGTATTTTTACAAGAGCATCTTTAGAACTTAGTTATCGTTTTCCTAAAATAAAAATGAGCGAATTAAGAAATTATTATCCTCCTGAATTAGCCAATCGTTTTTTTGATACACTTACCATTCAAAAAGGAATTTCAAAAGTTTTAATTGATGTTCCTTCGGCTTTTTTACAAATTATTTTTGCTTTATTATTATTATCTTTTTATCATCCTTTTTTTATTTTATTCGGATTTTTACTACTATTATTAATTTACATTGTATTTAAATATACTGCTAAAATTGGATTAGAAACTAGTTTAAATGAATCTAAAAATAAATATAAAGTAGCACATTGGTTACAAGAAATAGCCAGAACAATTATCAGTTTTAAATTATCAGGAAAAACAAAATTAGCTTTAGATAAAAGCGATAACTTAGTCTCTGATTATTTAAAATCAAGAGAAGGTCATTTTAAAATATTAATCATTCAATACATTCAAATGATTAGTTTTAAAGTTATTGTAACAGCTGGTTTATTATTGATGGGAGGTTTTTTAGTTTTAAATCAAAAAATGAATATCGGACAATTTGTTGCCGCAGAAATAATTATTTTATTAGTAATAAGCTCTGTTGAAAAATTAATTTTAGGTTTAGAATCATTTTACGATGTATTAACTTCTATTGAAAAACTAGGACAAGTAATAGATAAACCTATTGAAAATCAAAAAGGTAGTAAAGTTAGTAACTTAAAACCTTTTACTATTGAAATTCAAAATATTTCATACTTTCTTTATCGAAAAGACAACCCTATTTTAAAAGACATTTCATTTGTTATAAAACCAAAAGACAGAATACTAATTCAAGGTGAAAGTAGTTCTGCAAAATCGAATTTAGTACAATTAGTTTCAGGATTAATTGAGCCATCATCAGGAAATATTTTTGTAAATGATTTATCAATAAAAAGCTTACTTATAAATGATTACAGAGCTAATTTAGGGTTGTCATTATCTGAAGAAACACCTTTTGAAGGTAGTATAAGACAAAATATAACTTTTGGAAATAAGCAAATTACAGATGATGAAATTTATGAAATTTTTGACATTGTTGGTTTAACCAACTTTTTAAAATATCAATCTAATGGTTTAGATACTTATTTAAAACCCGAAGGTAAAAATATTGGTTATACTGTTGCTAAAAAAATAATTTTAGCAAGAGCTATCATTAAAAATCCAAAACTTTTAATTTTAGAAGATCCTTTAGACCAATTGGAAAAGAAAGAAGCCACTAAAATTATAGATTTTATTACAAATCCTGCGCAAAATTGGAGCTTAATTATTGTTAGTAGTAATGATAAATGGGAAGAAAAATGTAATAAAAAAATTACACTTAATAAAGGAATTATCATTAACCAATAAATTATAAGAGATAATGTTAAATATATCTAATAATAGTATTTCTAATCAAATTAATTTGGCTGATTTTAAATCAGGAAAAAAAATATTTAAAAAAGAGCATCATAAATTATTTAGAAAATTTTTGTTATTCTTTTTATTCGCAATAGTTATTACTTTATTTTTACCCTGGACTCAAAATGTTTCTAGCACAGGTAATGTAACGACTTTAAAACCTAATCAACGCCCACAAACCTTACAATCTCAAATTCCTGGAAGAATTGAAGAATGGTTTGTGCAAGAAGGAGATTTTGTAAAAAAAGGCGATACTATTTTAAGAATATCCGAAGTAAAAAGTGATTATTTCGATGCAAAACTTGCCGAAAGAACAGGAAATCAATTAACATCTAAAAGTCTTTCTGGTAAATCATATGGCAATAAAATAGGCGCTTTAAAAAGACAAATTTCAGCGATAAGAAACGAACAAAAATTAAAATCAGAACAAGCAAAAAATAAATTACAACAAACTTACTTAAAAGTTAAAACTGATAGTATTGATTTAGAAACCGTTATTTTAAAGCAAAATATCGCTAAAATTCAATATGATAGAACTTACACTTTACAACAAGAAGGTTTAAAAGCTACTAAAGATGTTGAAGAAAAAAGTGCTAAGCTTCAAGAATTTTCAGCTAAAGTTATTTCTCAGAAGAACAAATTATTAACTTCTAAAAATAATATTATCAATGCACAATTAGCTATTTCAGGAATAATGGCTACTTATACTGATAAATTATCAAAAGCACAAAGTAGTTTGTACAGTGCTGAATCTGGCGCTTACGAAACAGAAGTTCAAGTTTCTAAACTACAAACAAGCCTAGCTAATTACAATAAAAGAAGCTCTTTATTATATATAACAGCTCCGCTTGATGGCTACATAAATAAGGCAATAAAATCAGGAATTGGAGAAACTTTTAAACAAGGTGAACAGTTAATAAATATTATGCCATCGGTCTATGATTTAGCAGTGGAAATGTATATAAAACCTATCGATTTACCATTAATACACATTAATGAAGAAGTACGTGTTCAGTTTGATGGTTGGCCTGCAATAGTTTTTAGTGGCTGGCCTAATATGTCATCAGGAACTTATGAAGCTAAAATTATTGCTATCGAAAATTTTATTAGCAGTAACGGTAAATACAGAGCATTAATTGTTCCTAATAATGATGAACAACCATGGCCAAAAGCTATTAGAGTTGGTTCAGGAGCAAAAACAATTGCACTATTAGAAAACGTACCTATTTGGTATGAGTTATGGCGACAAATTAACAGTTTTCCGCCTAATTTTTATCAACCAAACACAAAAAAAACCGATTCTAAGAAAAAGAAATAATGAAAAATATATCCTTTTTATATCTATTTATAAGTTTTGTTTCCTTTTCTCAAAACATGCCAAATAACATACTTTCTTTAGAAGAGAGCTTAGGATATGTTAAAAAATATCATCCTATTATAAAGCAGGCAAAACTTATTGTAAACACAAATCAGGCAAAATTATTAAAAGCCAGAGGTGCCTTTGATCCTAAAATAGAAGTTGATTACAGTAATAAAAACTTTAAAAATACCGAATATTATAAAACATTAGTTTCATCTTTTAAAATTCCTACTTGGTATGGTATCGAACTAAAAGGAAGCTATGAAAATAATTCAGGAAAGTATTTAAATCCTCAGTATAAAACTCCTAAAAATGGTTTGTATAATGTAGGAATATCTATTCCGTTAGCTAAAAATTTATTTATCAATAAAAGAATGGCTACGTTAAAAAAAGCCAAAATATATACCAAACAAAGTGGATTAGAACAGCAATTATTAGTTAATAATGTTTTGTTTGATGCTATTTCGGCATACTTAAATTGGACACAATATTATCAACAATATAGTGTGTTTAAAAATTATTATACCAATGCAACGATAAGACACAACAATGTTATTAAAAATTTTAAAGCAGGTGATAAAGCTGCCGTAGATACTTTAGAAACAAGTATAAATCTTGAAAACAGAAAATTAGATTTAGAAGAAGCACGTATTAAACATTTAAAATCAAAATTAGCTTTTTCGAATTTTTTGTGGATTAATAATAATATTCCGATGGAATTAAAAAATAACATGATTCCTGATATTTCAACATTTTCTAAGGTTGATAACCTGTTAAAAACAGCCGAAATTAATTTAGATGAAAATGATTTAGAACAACATCCGAAGTTAAAATTATTAGGCTTAAAAAAGAATAATTTACAGATAAATAAACGATTAAAAATAAATAACCTACTTCCTAAAGTAGATTTTCAATATAATTTATTATCATCAGAAGTAAATAATTTTGATTCTTTTAACGCTTCAAATTACAAAAACTCGTTGCAAGTTAGTGTGCCGTTATTTTTAAGAAAATCAAGAGGTGATTTAAAAATTGCAAAAATAAAATTACAAGATTTAGATTTTGAAATTTCATCAACAAAAATAATTTTGCAAAATAAAATTAAAGCAACTAAACAAGAAATTGTATCGTATCAAAAACAACAAAATATCTTAACCAATTTAGTTAGTAATTATAAAACAATTGTTAAAAGTGAAGAACGAAAATTTTCGCTAGGTGAAAGCTCGTTATTTTTAATAAATTACAGAGAAGTTAAATTAATTGAAACTAATTTAAAAGCCATCAAAAACGAATATGAATACGCTAAAACAAAAAGTAAGCTAATTAAATTATTAGGTAAATTAACAGATATCTAAAAAATATTTTATTATTAATTTATAAAAAACCGCTTTGTAACAAGAAATATAAACTTGTAATAAAGCGGTTTTTTTGTTGATATATTATAATAAAATAGTCTAAAAAAATTAGCCTAAAATCTTAGTAATTAAGTCTTGTTTTGCTTTTTCATCATCACCAAATAACCAACGTAAAGTGTTGTCTTCCCAAATTTCATGATATTGTTTTTGATTGATAATATCTCTATCAATAGCCAAATCTAACAATTTCCCAGGATACGAAGATTGCGCATCATTTTCCATTTCTCCTAACGGATACGGATCATCTAAGCCCATAATTATTTGATTTGAGCCTTGTTTGTCAATCATTAATTTTAATGAATCAGTATCATGTACCAAGGTATCAAAGAAAATATTTGGATGACCAACTGCTTTTCTAGGATGCGTTTTTCCTTCAAATAAATCAGGACGACCATCAAAACCTTGAATCCTACGTCCTAAATTCATTTGTGCCAATTGTCCGCCGTGTGCAAAACAAGTTCTGATATTTTTAAAACGCTCTTGCATTCCGTTTAACGTATAAAAATGATACGCATCACCACATTGTGCCAACATCCAAATTAAATGAAAACGCCAATTGGTATTTTCTAATTTTATCATTTTATCGCCATCATACGGATGAATTTCAATAGCTAATTTATACTTATCAGCTAATTCAAAAATACGGTCATTTTCTTTATCAAAAACACAACGCCACTGCCCTATCGAATCCATAAAATGCGTTGGTAAACACAAAACTTTTAAACCTAATTCCTCCACACAGCGTTCCATTTCGTACAAAGCACCATAAATAAAACCAGGGTGAACTACAAAACCACAAGTAAATTTATCAGGATGATCGTGTTGTACTTTTGCGTTAAAATCATTCTGAAAACGCAATGCTTTTTTCATTTCTTCCAAACGCAATCCGTTACCATATAATTGTGATAAGTTTAAAACCACCGCATGATCTAACTTATTTTTTTCCATCCAACGAAGCTTTTCATCTAAGAAAAAACTAGAATCTGTTACAGGACGTTTCCAACCTTTTTGTAACATATGTTTACGTTCATCATCTACCCAAAAAATTTCTTTATCCTTCATAAACTGAGGAATTTGCTCAGGATAAGGCAATAAATGTGAATGTCCGTTTATTCGTAGTTTACGTTTTTCCATTTCTTTTATTATTTGGTGATAATCGTTGCAATATTTTTTTAAAATATAAATTACGTTGTTTTTATAGTATCAAACAACATCTTTATTTTTTAATTTTATTCGGAGGATTCATAATTGTTCCGCAATTAGAACACGTACATTTCTGATTATCAGAATAATATTTATCAAAAATAACGGGCATATCAGTTTCAATATTATCTAAAGCAAATTCTTCTCTGTATAGCTGATTTCCGCAATTTTCGCAATACCATTCTAAAGCATCCAACATTCCTTCCGACCTTGGATATTCAATAACCAAACCAACAGTATTTTCTTTACGTTGTGGCGAATGCGGAACTTTAGCAGGCAATAAATAAATATCTCCTTCATTAATTTCGACATCAATCATTTTACCATTATTATCAATAATTTTCAGAACCATATCCCCTTCTACCTGATAAAAAAATTCTGGTGTTTCGTTATAATGATAATCTTTTCTATTGTTAGGTCCTCCAACAACCATTACAATATAATCGCCATTATCCCAGACCTGTTTATTTCCAACAGGCGGTTTTAATAAATGACGATTTTCATCAATCCACTTTTTAAAATTTAAAGGCTGTACTAAATTCATATTTATATATTTTGGGCGTTCCCTAAAGGTCGGGCTTTCCGCTATATCTTTTTATAAAAGAAAAGTTTTATAAAAAGGATGCCGCTTCAATCCCTAACGCAAATTTCGTTTTTATTTACAAACTTTTCGTTCTTCCACCATCAACAGGAACATTTATTCCGTTGATAAAACTAGCTTTTTCACTTGCTAAAAAAACTACGGCATTAGCAACTTCTTCAGGTTTTGCAAAACGTTTAGCAGGTGAAGCGTTCATCATATTTTGTGAAACTACCTCAATAGATAAACCTGTTTTAGCTGCTTTATTATTGATAATTTCTTTTAATCGCTCTGTTCCCGTAGCACCAGGTAATACGTTATTTACTGTAATATTGAATGCACCTAATTCATTTGCCAATGTTTTAGACCAACTAGCAACTGCACCACGAATAGTATTTGAAACACCTAATCCATCCAAAGGTTGTTTTACTGATGTAGATATTATATTAATAATTCTACCAAAACCAGCATCTTTCATAAACGGAACAACCGCTTGTACCAATACATGATTACATTTTAAATGCTGTGTAAAAGCGTTTTCAAATTCTGATAATTCGGCATTAAAAATAGCGCCACCAGCAGGACCTCCTGTGTTATTAACTAAAATATGAAAATTCAACTTTGAAGCTTCAATTCTTTCTTTTAATTCGTTCGGATTCGAAAAATCAGCAACTATATAATTATGATTTTGATTATCATTTGGTAATTCTGCTAACACTTTTTTTAGTTTCTCTTCATTACGAGCAACTAAAGTTATATTTACACCTTCGTTAGCTAAACCAATTGCCGATGCTAAACCAATACCTTGAGTACTTCCACAAACTAAGGCATTTTTATTTTGTATATTTAAATTCATATCTAATCGTTATTTTGAATCATTGTTTTAATTTTAACAGCTTTTTCAAAATGATCTAATTGATGTTTTTCAATCCACCATTTTGCAACTTCCATTAATAACTTCGGATTATCATTTTTATTCTTAAAAAATACATAGAAAGATAAGCCTACATTTGTTCCTTTTTTATCAATTTTAGTATCACAAACTTCAATAATTTTTTGTCTTATTTCTTTATTCATAGCTGATACATATATTTTTTGCTTCTGTAAAAAATCGCAGCGCTTCAAAACCGCCTTCTCTTCCTACGCCACTTTGTTTTTGTCCGCCAAAAGGCGTTCTCAAATCTCGTAATAACCAAGTATTAACCCAAACAATTCCTGTATTTAATTGTTTTGATAATTGCATAGTTCTATTTAAGTTGTTTGTCCATAATGTTGCCGATAATCCGTATTTAACATCATTTGCCAAAGTCAAAGCTTCTTCATCGGTTTTAAAAGACATAATAGTAACTACAGGACCAAAAATTTCTTCTTGATTTAATCTGCATTTATTATCAGAAACTTCAATAATTGTCGGTTGTAAATAATAACCATTTTCACTTCCTTTTACGATAACTTTATTACCTCCAAAAAGGATTTTTCCGCCTTCTTGGTCAGTAATATCAATATATGATTTTACTTTTTCTAGATGCTCTTTTGATACCAAAGCACCAATACTTGTGTCATTATTAGCAGGATTCCCTACTTTTAATTCAGATACTTTTTGAACAAAATCTTTTTTAAATTGTTCATATATTTTTTCTTCCACAAAAATTCTACTTCCGCACAAACAAATCTGACCTTGATTAGCAAATGAAGATTTAACAGTCGTTGCTAACATTTTATCATAATCACAATCGGCAAAAATCAAATTCGGATTCTTTCCTCCTAACTCTAACGATAATTTTTTAAACATTGGCGCGGCAACTCGTGCAATATGCGCACCTGTTGTAGTTCCACCTGTAAAAGAAATAGCTTTTATATTCGGATGTTCCACAATTGCTTGCCCTGTAGTTGTTCCTAATCCGTGAACAATATTTAAAACTCCTTTCGGCAAACCTGCTTCGGTACATATCTCACCTAATAAATACGCTGTCATTGGCGTAATTTCACTTGGTTTTGCAACTACACAATTTCCTGCGGCGATGGCTGGTGCTATTTTCCACGTAAATAAATATAACGGCAAATTCCAAGGCGAAATACAACCAACCACGCCAATAGGCTGACGTAAAGTAAAATTCATCGCATTTAAACCAACACTTTCATGCGCTTCCGAAGAAAACTGCGTTATAGCATTTGCAAAAAACTGAAAATTACTTGCTGCTCTTGGAATATCAATTTGTTTTGCTAAACTGATAGGTTTCCCATTATCTTTAGATTCTGCTTCAGCTAAAAAAGATAATTTTTCTTTTATCAATTTTGATATTTTTGATAAAATAACGCTTCGTTCTTCTAAAGTTGTATTCGACCAACTTGGAAATGCTTTCTTTGCAGATTGATATGCTAACTCAATATCTTCATTTGTAGAATCAGGAATTTGCCCATATATTTCTCCAATTGATGGATTATAATTATCTACCCAATTATTTTTGATTGGATTGATAAATTCACCGTTTATATAATTTTTGATATTCATATTTTGATTCTCTAAATCTTATAGATTTTAAAACCTATAATATATCGTTTAGTTCACTTTCTTATAAGCCGTCACTTTAATTTCCACCACCAAATCAGGATGTGGTAATTGATGTACAGCAACAGTAGTGCGTGTTGGACCTGTTTCTTTATCAAAAAACTCGGCATACGCTTTATTATATCCTGCAAAATCATTCATATTTACTAAAAATGTAGAAACATCAACAACATCTTTGATACTTACGCCTACAGTTTGTAAGTTTTTATCAATGTTTTTTAAAACTTCACGTGTTTGAGTTTCCGCATTCAAATATTTCGTTCCCATTTCGTCAATAATATCAACTCCAACAATACTATTGTCTGCTCTACGTGAACTTGTTCCTGATACAAAAATAAAATCTCCGACAACTTTTACATGTGGATATGCTCCTCTTGGTGTTACTTTTTTTTCCATTTTTATTTGTTAGATAATAAACCTCATCGATTTTAAAAATCGATAGATTCTAAATTATTTTTACAATCCTGCTATTTTATCTTCCTTTAAAATTTCTGTTGTTTCTTTTTGTACTTTTTCAAGAATATCACGTAAATTATCAGTTTGTTTAAAATCAGAATCAGCTACCAAATTTAACAATGCTTTATCTTGCGCACGTCCTTTTTTCATGGCATCAGCATACGGAATATCTTCTTTAAAAGTAACCATCGAATATTTAGAAAAATATTCATTTGGAAATGCTTTTTCTAAATCCATTTCTAATTTTCTCTTTTCCTTAAATAACGGATTAGCAACATGGTTTTTCATTTCATGAAAATTATCAATTGCTAAATCAGCAATAGCATCGGTATTTTCTTTTCTTGCTTTTTCGTAGGTTTTAAAAACAGTTTCCCAATCTCCTAAATTTTGATTAAGAATTTCATCAAAAATGGTAATATCTTCAAAAGAAGCATTCATTCCTTGCCCGTAAAATGGCACGATTGCATGCGCTGCATCTCCTAATAAAATAGTTTTATTCTGATAATACCAAGGTGAACATTTTACAGTTCCCAATGCTCCTGTTGGATTATTTAAAAACTCTTGTTTAATATTCGGAATTAATTTTAACGCATCAGGAAATTGTGTTTCAAAAAACTCAGTTATTTTTTCTTCGGATATTAAATTATTGAAATTGTATTTTCCTTCATCATAACTTAAAAACAGCGTAACGGTAAAGCTGCCGTCCATATTCGGAAGCGCAATTAACATATACGCACCACGAGGCCAAATATGTAAATGCTCGCTACTTATTTGATGACTCCCTAATTTATCCGCAGGAATTTCTAACTCTTTATATCCGTGAGATAAATAATTTTGAGAATAACTAAACAAGAATTTTCGTTCTAAATAATAACTTTTTCTCAAAACAGAACCAGCTCCATCAGTACCAAAAATCACCTCAGCATTTATAGAAAATTCTTCTTTTGTATGATAATTTTCAAAATGTGCTATTGTATTTTCAATATTTACAGCAATACATTTCTTATTAAAATGAATGGTTACATTTTCGTGTTTTTCAGCTTCTGTTAATAAAATAGCATTTAAATCTCCTCTTGAAATTGAATTGATACACTCGTTATCTCTACCTGAATAATTTGATGAAAATATATTTCCTTCAATATCATGAATCAATCTTCCGTACATTGGAATACAAATTTCACGAGCTTTTTCGGCAACACCTGCTAAACGCAAGGCTTTAAAACCTCTATCAGATAAAGCTAAATTTATAGAACGACCTGCTGAAATATCAATAGTTCTTAAATCTGGTCTGCTTTCATATACGGAAACCTTGTATCCTCTTTGCGCCAATCGTAAAGCTAATAAGCTTCCGCATAAACCTGCACCTATTATTAATATATTATCTTGTTTATTCATATTGATTTATTTTGATAACAATCCTTTTAAAATACTTACCATTTTATAAACATCTTCAAAAGAATTATACATTGGGGTTGGTGCGCAACGGATAACATCTGGCTCACGCCAATCGGTAATAATATTATTTTCGGTTAGCTTTTTGTGTAAATTTTTATCTGCATTTTTAACTTGAATAGATAATTGACACCCTCTTTCTTTTGGATTTGAAGGCGTTATAATTTTAATATGTTCTGAATTTATTTCGTTGATTAAAAACTCAAAATATCCTGTTAATTTTTCTGATTTTTCTCGCAAAGCCTCCATTCCTACTTCAGCAAACATATCTAAGGAAGCTTTAATAGCTGCCATCGATAATATTGGAGGATTCGATAATTGCCAACCCTCAGCACCAGCCATTACATCAAAAGGTTGACGCATATTAAAACGTGTTTCTTTATTATGATTCCACCAACCAGCAAAACGAGGTAACTCTTTATTAGTAGCGTGTTTTTCGTGAACAAATAATCCTCCTAAACTTCCAGGACCTGAATTTAAGTATTTATAAGTACACCAAGCTGCAAAATCTACACCTGAGTTGTGTAATTCAGGAGAAATATTTCCTGCTCCGTGTGCCAAGTCTATTCCAACAAAACAATCTTTTGAATGTCCTATTTCAGCAATTCGCTTTAAATCTAAATATTGACCTGTGTAATAATTAACACCGCCAATTAATAACAACGCAATCTCATCACCCTGTTCAGCAATAATTGCTTCTAAATCTTCAATATTTAATAATTCTTCGCCTTTTCTTGGTTTCCATTCTATTAAACCTTCGGATGCATCAAATCCATGAAAATTTAATTGAGATTGTACTGCATATCTATCCGAAGGAAAAGCGTCAGATTCTATTACAATTTTGTATTTCTTTTTCGTAGGCTGATAAAAAGACACCATCAATAAATGCAAATTAGTTGTTAAGGTATTCATAACAACAACTTCTAGCGATTTTGCTCCCACTATTTTTGCCATATTTTCGGTTAAAAACTCATGATATGGTAACCAAGGAGTTTCTCCTTCAAAATGCCCTTCTACGCCATATTTTGCCCAATCTTCTAATTCTTGATTGATGTATTTTTTAGTCGATTTAGGCTGTAATCCTAAAGAATTTCCTGTAAAGTATAACCAGTCGTTACCTTTTTTATCTTTCGGAATATGAAATTGATTGCGCAAGTGCGCTAACTTATCTTCTTTGTCTTGTTGTTGTGCGTAATCTAATGTATTTTGATACTTCATCTGATAAAAAAAATGATTGTCATCAAAGATAAAACAATCATTTTTTAATCTATCAGTAATTTATCAAATAGCTTTCTTTTTGTTTTAAATATTTAATATAAAATTCGAAACTTAATCGTTCCTTCTATTTTACGAAGTTTAGTAATTACTTCATCATCATATATTTTATTTACATCGGTAATAACGTACCCAACTTTAGCATCTGTAGATAAATATTGCCCTGTAATATTCAGTTCATATTTAGCCAATACTTTGTTGATTTTCGCCATAACTCCTGATACATTCTCATGAATATGTAAAAATCGATGCGCATTTGTTTGACGTGGTAATCTGATATTTGGAAAATTTACTGCATCAACAGTATTTCCAGAATTCATGTACGCCATTATTTTACTCGGCACAAAATCGGCAATATCTTTTTGAGCTTCCTCTGTACTTCCGCCAACATGAGGCGTTAGAATTACGTTTGGCAAACCTTTTAAAGGAGTATAAAACTCCCCATTTTTTGCAGGTTCTTCAGGATATACATCAACAGCAGCTCCTGCAATCTTACCAGATTTTAAACCTTCAACTAAAGCATCAATATTTACCACAAATCCACGAGAAAGATTTACTAAATGAACACCATCTTTCATTTGAACAATTTCTTCTGCTCCAATATAATTTTTGTTCGCTTCATTATCATCAACATGTAATGTTATTACATCCGAAATATTTAATAACTCTTTTAAAGTCGTTATTCTTTTGGCATTTCCTAAGGCTAGCGTATCTTCAACATCATAATAATAAACGTCCATTCCTAAAGATTCAGCTAAAACAGATAATTGTTTTCCGATATTTCCATAGCCAACAATTCCTAATTTTTTACCACGAACTTCTCTTGAACCTTGCGCTGTTTTATTCCACTGACCGTTATGAATTTCGGTACTTCGTTGAAAAACACTACGCATTAACATAATAATTTCACCAATTGCCAATTCAACAACCGAACGTGTATTACTATAAGGTGCATTAAAAACAACTACACCATTTTCTTTACAAGATTCTAAATTAATTTGTTTTGTTCCGATACAAAAAGCAGCGACAACCATTAATTTATCGGCAGCTTCAATTACTTTTTTAGTAACCTGCGTTTTTGAACGAATTCCTAAAACATGAACATCTTTTAACTTAGTAATTAATTCTTCTTCGGATAAACTTTTTGATACAGTTTCTACTGTAAAACCATCGGCAGTTAATTTGGTAAACGCATCAGGATGTACGTTTTCTAATAATAAAATTTTAATTCTATTCTTTGGATATGATATATTTCTTGGCAAATTGTTTAGGTATAAAAATTCATCTAAATTAGGTGTAATATAATCGGCATTTTCAATTGTTTTTGCTCTTTGTACATTTTCAGTATAAGCAAAAAAAGTATCAGCAACACCCGCTTTTTTGGTTACGGCATCACTATAACCATCTCCAATAACTTGTATTTCTCTAGGTAAATTTAAGTTTTGTAAGCACTCAATTTTTCCGTTGTGTTTTGAAAGTGAATTTTCAGTATCAAAACCAATAATCACCTCATTTTCATCAAACAGAAAAGTATTTGCATAAACTCTTTCCGAAGGAATATTATATTCGGCAACTATCGGAACTATAAACTCTTTAAAACCTGCGGATATAATGTAAATATCATCTGAAAAATCTTTAAAAAAAGCTTTATTAGTTTCTATCGAACGAGAAACTTTTTGTCTTAATTCTTTTATCAATAAAGGTAAATCGGATTTTTTAGCCTTTAGTAATTGAATACGTTTTTCTAAAGATTCGGTAAAAGATATTTCGCCATCAATTCCTTGATTTGTTATTGCTATAATTTGATTGATAATTTCTTTTTTCTTCGGATTTCCGATTAAAGTAATTTCTGCTAAAATATCTAAAGCTTCTACTTTTGTTAGCGTACTATCAAAATCGAAAACAAAACTTCTTTTTGGTGCCATAGTATTATATTACAAGTGAATAACCAAAAATACAAATGAATTTAAAAAGGAACGTTAATAAAAAAAGAAGTTTTATATTTTTTTATCAATAATAAAATGAAGCTATTAACAATAATATCCACCAAATAATAGGAACAGCTTCCACTATAAAAGAACTATAATATTTAAATTGTTTTTCTGATGACCTCATCAATAACATTAAAATAAGACTAAATATTATTAAAAAAATATTTTTAAAGTAAGCATTAGGTGTTATTATAAACTCAATTAGTAAACAAACTGAAAGTAATATATATCCTAGTTTTTTGGTTTGTTTTATTCCTATTTCTTTAGGAATTGTTTGTAGTGAAACAGCATCGTACTGCACATCTCTAATATCGAAAGGTAAAATTAAAACAACAACAAGTAAAAATCGCTGAAGAGCTATTAAATAAATATTATTTAAAAATATTATATCTGCATCAAAAAGAGGTAAAAACACAGTCGATCCCATCCAAACTAAAGCAACAATTACTATTTTTAAATAACTGATACTTCGCAAATTTTTTTGAAATCCACTTAAAAAAGGAATTGCATATAAAAAAGTTAACAATC
Source organism: Tenacibaculum salmonis (assembly GCF_041053065.1). NCBI lineage: Bacteria > Pseudomonadati > Bacteroidota > Flavobacteriia > Flavobacteriales > Flavobacteriaceae > Tenacibaculum > Tenacibaculum salmonis. Next base: position 1,030,572 of record NZ_JBFCVV010000001.1, read on the forward strand.
CGAAGGGAACAAAAAACAATAGTGTATTTACTTTTAATTTAGTTGCATAAAAGCACATCAGCAAAAAACAAACCAACGAAAAAAGTTGAATTATTTTTAAATGTGTAGTTAAACTTCTATGATGTAATTTGGCTACACCAGCATATTTTACAAAATTATAACCTGTAATTGTTCCGTAAAAAAGGAAAAAATCTAAGGATTCATTATATGCTAAATTAAAGTACAGTTCTGTTATCCGAACAAAACAATATACAGCCAAAGCTACATGAAAACTAGAATTTATATAAAAATTAAAGAGTTTTTTTAAAAGATTCATTACACAAAAATACTTTTTATGTTTATAACCTATTCATTAAGTTAATAAATTATCAATTTTAAAAGAAAAAAAGGGATATAAACTACGCAAATTTATTATTTTTGAACCACCAAAAATAAATAACACAGGATGAACACAAATTCATTTCAACTAAGACATATTGGTCCTAACTCAAAGGGTCAAGAGAAAATGCTAAAAACTATCAAAGCTGATAGTATAGATCAATTAATTTTTGAAACTATTCCTGATGATATTCGCCTTAAAAACGAATTAGATTTAGATGCTGCAATGAGCGAATATGAATATTTAAGTCATATTAATGAATTAGGCGCTAAAAATAAAGTTTTTAAGAGTTATATCGGTTTAGGATATCACGAAGCTATTGTGCCTAGTGTAATTTTACGTAATATTTTAGAAAACCCTAGTTGGTATACTGCTTATACACCTTATCAAGCAGAAATTGCTCAAGGTCGTTTAGAAGCGCTATTAAATTATCAAACTATGGTTTGTGATTTAACAGGAATGGAACTTGCAAATGCTTCTTTATTAGATGAAGCAACTGCTGCTGCTGAAGCTATGGCTTTATTATTTGATGTACGTGAACGTGCTCAGAAAAAAGCAGGAGTAAATAAATTCTTTATTTCTGAAGATATTTTACCTCAAACATTATCTGTTTTACAAACACGTGCTATTCCTATCGGAATTGAATTAGTGGTTGGAAATCACGAAGAATTTGATTTTTCAGAAGAGTTTTTTGGAGCTATTATTCAGTATCCAGGAAAACATGGTCAAGTATCTGATTATACTTCATTCGTTGCAAACTGTAACGAAAGTAATATAAAAGTAGCCGTTGCTGCTGATATTTTATCATTAGTAAAATTAAAAGCACCAGGTGAATTTGGAGCTGCCGTAGTTGTAGGTACAACACAACGTTTTGGTATTCCTTTAGGATATGGAGGACCTCACGCTGGTTACTTCGCTACTAAAGAAGCTTACAAACGTAGTCTTCCTGGTCGTGTAATTGGTGTTACTAAAGATGTTGACGGTGGTCGTGCTTTACGTATGGCTTTACAAACTCGTGAACAACACATTAAACGTGAAAAAGCTACTTCTAACATTTGTACTGCACAAGTATTATTAGCTGTTATGGCTGGTATGTATGCTGTATATCATGGTCAAGATGGTTTAAAATATATTGCTGATAGAGTTCATACAACAGCAAATACTTTAGCTACTGCTTTAGAACAACTTGGTTTCAAACAAAAAAACAAATCGTATTTCGATACTATTTTAATTGAAGTTGAAGCTCAAAAATTACGTACTGTTGCTGAAGCAAACAACATCAACTTTAATTATATTGATGATAATCATGTTTCTATTTCAGTAAACGAAACTGTTAGTTTTAAAGAAATCAATGCAATTGTTGCTTGTTTTGCAGAAGCTTTCAATATTAAAAACACAACTGTTACAGAATATACTTCAACAGAAGTAATTGCTCCTAATGTATTAAGAAGTACTCCTTTCTTAGAAAATGAAGTATTTAACACGTATCATTCAGAAACTGATATGATGCGTTATATCAAAAAATTAGAGCGTAAAGATTTAGCTTTAAATCATTCAATGATTTCTTTAGGATCATGTACAATGAAATTAAATGCTGCTTCTGAAATGTTACCTTTAAGTAATGCTCAATGGGGAAATATTCACCCATTCGTTCCATTAAATCAAGCTGAAGGATACCAAACTGTTTTAAAGAACTTAGAAGAGCAATTAAACGTTATTACTGGTTTTGCAGGAACTTCTTTACAGCCAAATTCTGGTGCACAAGGAGAATTTGCTGGATTAATGGTAATTCGTGCTTATCATAAAGCTAACGGAGATACTAACAGAAATATCTGTTTAATTCCTGCATCGGCACACGGAACAAACCCAGCATCAGCAGTTATGGCTGGTATGAAAGTGGTTGTTACCAAAACTGATGAAAGAGGAAATATCGATGTTGAAGATTTACGTGCTAAAGCTGAAAAGCATAAAGATAATTTAGCTGCATTAATGGTAACGTACCCTTCAACACATGGAGTTTACGAAAGAGCTATTAAAGAAATTACACAAATTATTCACGATAACGGTGGACAAGTGTATATGGATGGTGCAAATATGAATGCGCAAGTTGGTTTAACAAATCCTGCAACTATTGGTGCAGATGTTTGTCACTTAAACTTACATAAAACATTTGCTATTCCTCATGGTGGTGGTGGACCAGGAGTTGGACCTATTTGTGTTGCTCCTCAATTAGTACCATTTTTACCTACAAACCCATTAATTCCTACTGGTGGAGAAAAAGCTATTACTGCTATTTCTGCTGCACCTTGGGGTTCTGCTTTAGCTTGTTTAATTTCTTACGGATACATAACTATGTTAGGTGCTGACGGATTAACAAACTCAACTAGATTAGCTATTTTAAATGCAAACTATATTAAAGAGCGTTTACAAGGGCATTATGAAACGTTGTATTCTGGTGAAATGAACAGAGCTGCACACGAAATGATTTTAGATTGTCGTTCTTTTAAAGAAAACGGAATCGAAGTTGTTGATATCGCTAAACGTTTAATGGATTATGGTTTCCACGCACCAACGGTTTCTTTCCCTGTTGCAGGAACTATTATGGTTGAACCAACAGAATCTGAAAGTGTTGGAGAATTAGACCGTTTTTGTGATGCAATGATTGCTATTCGTAAAGAAATTGCAAATGCAACCAAAGAAGACGCTAACAATCCTTTAAAAAACGCACCGCATACACAAGATATGTTAACTTCTGATGAATGGGCTTTACCATATACTCGTCAGCAAGCTGCATTTCCTTTAGATTATGTTGCTGATAACAAATTCTGGCCTTCTGTTCGTAGAGTAGATGATGCTTTTGGAGACAGAAACTTAATTTGTTCTTGTAACCCAATTGAAGATTATATTGATGAAGAAGCTTAAAAGCGTTCTTTATAAATTTTTTATAAATTCGAAAACCTCATCAGAAATGGTGAGGTTTTTTTTTGAAATTATTTTTATTTGAAGCTATTCCCGCTTTCCGCACTCGCTTTTTTTATTTTTTCAAAAGAAAAATAAAAAAGAGCTCAAACAATTGCTTCAATCGGGGCTAAAAACCAGAACGACCTTAAAAAAAGTATATGAATTCACCTTTTTTATCAGAAAAAAATATATTTATAAGACTATCTTTTTTCTATTAAAAGTACTCCAAAAATATCATTTTAGATTTTTTATCTAAAAAAACAAAATAAACAGAAAAATACTCTAAACATCAACATAAAAACTGACTCATATTATCCATTCAACTACTTTTGACCGCTAAATATCATTATTATGGCAGGTTCTAAAAATTTATCTGAAGAAAATCAACAAAAATTAAACATCCTTAAAGAACAATTAACCACGGCACGTGATAGTTTTTTAGGATATCCTGTTTCAAAAGATTTTGATTATTCTGACTTAAACGAATTCTTTCAGTTTCCTATCAACAATCTAGGTGATCCCTTTGAAAAAGGAACGTATCAAGTACAAACACACGAAATGGAACGTGAAGTAGTCGCTTTTTTTGCCAAATTATTTAGAGCAAATCCTAAAGATTTTTGGGGATATGTAACCAACGGAGGTTCTGAAAGTAATTTATACGGTTTATATCTTGCTCGTGAATTATATCCAAAGGCAATTGTTTATTATTCAGAATCTACACATTATAGTATTCGTAAAAATATTCATTTATTAAATATTCCTAGCATTGTTATAAAATCGCAAGAAAATGGAGAAATAGATTATGAAGATTTTGAAAGTACCGTACGTATGAATCGTCATAAACCTGTAATTGTGTTGGCTACTTTTGGAACAACTATGAAAGAAGCAAAAGATGATATTTCTAAAATAAAACGTATTTTAGGTAGCCTTGCTATTCATGATAATTATATTCATTGCGACGCTGCTTTAGCAGGTTCATTTGGTGCTTTTATGCAACCTCGCCTACCTTTCGATTTTATGGATGGCGCAGATAGTATTTCTATTAGCGGGCATAAATTTATTGGCTCTCCAATTCCAACAGGGGTATTAATGGCAAAACGTTCTAATAGAGACCGAATAGCAAAAGGAATTTCATATATCGGCTCGTTAGATACTACCATAACAGGTTCTCGTAACGGACATTCGCCGCTATTTTTATGGTATGCCTTAAAACAATTAGGTACAGAAGGTTTACAAAAACGATATCAAAATAGTTTAGAAGTTGCTGAATATTGCGAAAAAGAATTAAACAATATAGGTATTAAAGCATGGAGAAACCCAAATGCTATAACCATTGTTTTACCTAAAACTTCTAAAGCAATTAAAGACAAATGGCAATTAGCAACCGAAGGCGATATTTCACATGTAATCTGTATGCCAAACGTAACAAAAACGCAAATTGATAATTTTATCAACGATATAAAAAACTGTACAGAACCAACTATTGAAGAAGAAACGAATTTTGATTATTCATTAAGTTAATTTATAAATTTACTAGTAAATATAAAAAACCTCACTATTAAAGTGAGGTTTTTATATTAAAAAAATATTATTCAAAATCTGTATTAAGATAAAAACTTAAAAGTGATTTTAATCTAAAAACATATTCTTGATTAATAAACTCTTCTTTTTCATTTTTTAAACTTAAAAAGTAAAAAAATCCTTTAGTATCTATAATTTCTTTAATAACATTATAATTTACACTAACCTTAAACATAGTACGTACACAAGCTTGTAAATCTTCTGCAAGCAATAACCCAATTCTATCAGCTGAAACTTCCATTAATCTTGATGTAATTAATAAATTTTTCTCTTTTTCGTTATCTTTAGAAATAACTGTTTCTATTTTACTTCCGTATTCAATAAATAATTGTCCTTTATCTAAAACATTAGTTACCTTATCAATATTATTAAAAACTTTAGAAAAATTTGATACACTAGATAATTTACCTAAAACTCCACCTATAGAACCTAAAATAGGAAGTGCTACAAGTAGTGTTTGAACCATATCAACACTCTTATTTTTTGCACCTCTCCAAACATCACCAGAGGTAATTTTAGTATGCTCAAATAAAACATGACTTAACTCAAGTGTCATTGCAAATTGCAATTCTACTTTTGATAAATAAATATTACTTGAAAGTGTTAAATAATCAGAACCTATTAATAAAAAATCAGGAGTATTTTCTACACCTATTAAACTACTAGCATAATCACCTCTTCCTAAAAAACATTGAGTATCAGGTAGTGATAAAGATCTTTTTACCTTTTCAAAAACCTCATGTACTATAGGGTAATTTTGATTGGTTATTTTTTCAGAAAACTTAATTACCTCATTATAATCAGGACCATCTACTTGTGCTATTATTTTAGTAAAACTATCTAAAAATCCTTTTTTTTCTTTAAAACACTCTGGAAATACTTTATCGTATAAGTATTCTTTTGAATACTCTTTACTTAATATTTTTGATGTTTCTTCAGAAGCTTTAAAAAAATCTAAAGATTTAAATAACTCTATAATAGTATTTGCTTTTTTAGTGATAGGAGAATCATCTAATATTTTTAATGCTTCTATACGAGATAATAATAAAGGTTGCATTACTGCCAATGCTACTAACTCATCTTTATAAACTTGATTAATTTCTTTTTTAAAGAATACTAAATCTTCTAAAATTTTTACACGAATTAAATTAACGTTTTCACCAGCTATAATATTTATTTTATTATCAGATAACATTTCTATAATACTACCTTCTTGTAATTCAGTTAAGGATTTTTCAGCAAAAGGAATGGCTTTATAAAATTGTTCTGTTTCTTTTAAATAATCAATATATCTTAAATTGAACGCAATATCTTTTTTGTTTTTTTTATCATTTATAAACGTTTTAACTAATTTATCATAAAAAGCGGTTATGTTAATTAATCTAAAACATTCTTTATTCGATATTAAAAAAGATAAAAACTTCAGTTGTTCCTCTAAAGATATTTTCCATTCAATAAAAATTTCTGTAATTACAGTTCCTATATTTATATTCTCTTGAATTAAATCAAATAAAGTACATTCATCTAAAACTGTTTCTTTAAATTCTTTTTTGATAAATGCAGGAACTAACATTGCTTTTAACAGGGTCTTTATCATATTAGTTTGCTTATATCCAAAATGATACATAGCTTTTATTTTCAATATTTTTTCAGCATCTTTTATATTGTTATTCCATAAAACATCTGTAAAAACAGCAATTCTATTAGAGGTTACCTTTGTTAAAATATGCTGTATCGATGCAAGTAAATTACTATTCCAAAACTCTGTATAAAATGAAAATTTATCACTAAATATATAATCTTTACCTATTTTCTCTTTATATATTAATTCATATTCTGAAATATCAAAAAACACTATTTCTTGTTCATTTACTATAATTATTTGTGTTCTAAAATTCGTCAATAATATATAATACTCATTGTTTTTATACAATTCAAAAACCTCACTTTTAACATTCGTTATTGGCAAACAAGACAAAACAATTTCTTGAGGACTACAGCAATATAAGACATGATTTTTTTGCTCTAAAGATAATGAAGCTATAAAATCATTTTTACTTGTAAAGCTATTATTACAATCTAACAAGTCATTTATATAAGAAATAACATCTTTAATTAAGGTATCTTTTTTAGAGTTTATTGACTCGTATTTTTCAATAATATCTTCTTCAATTTTTACTTTTTTACAAACTACTTTAAGTGTATTATTAGTTTGATAAAACTGATATTCTTTATATTTTAATTTTTCACTCCCTTTATAAACTAATTCAGTTGTAATATATAAATTATCATTTTCTATTTCTAGGTGATATTTTTGTTTAGCTTTTGATTCAGAAAAAATATTTTTTAAATACTCTTTTAAGTTTTGTAAAGTAAATGAATCAGGGTGAAAAATTTTATAACTATGATTTTCTTTAATTAATTTCTGATTCATCTTTTATATTTAATTTTATCGCTATTATTTAAGTAATAATAGCGATAAATATATAAAATAATTTTAATCTTGTTTAATATTTCTACTAAACAAGACTATATCTTTTATTTAAATTTTATAAATAAAAGGCTTTAAAAGATAATTTCATAATTATGAAAATCTTAATCATTTTTACATTCAATAATATGAAACTTTTTAGTATTTCCTATTATTTTTATATTGGTAAAAACTTTCTCTAAATGAGTTTTATAATTTAAGTGTGTATTTGCCACCAATACGAAACGTCCGCTTGGTTTTAAACAACGTGCTACTCCTTTAAATAAAGCGATAGTTACTTCAATATTATTTTCGTGTTCAAAGTGAAACGGTGGATTAGAAACTACTAAATCAAAACTTGCTGTTTCTAAATCATCTAAATTATCAGCGCAAACAAATTTTGCATTTTCTGCTGTTATATTTAATTTAGAAGAAGCAATTGCTACATTAAAATCATCGACTAAAGTTACTTCCACCTTTGGGTTTTGAGCCAAAACATCATAAGCAATAACACCGTTACCAGAAGCAACATCTAATACTTTTAGTTCATTTTCTTGTACTTCTAAATTCTCTAAGAAAAACTGTGTTCCGTAATCAATTTTATCCGAAGAAAAAACACCGTAATATTGCTTTATAGAATCTTCTTTCCAAGGAATTTCATTCAATAATTCTTTTTCTTGAATAGCTGTTTTAGGCGTTTTTAAAACTAACAATCTTGCTTTTTTCCAAGCATTGGTTTGTTCTATTTCTTCAAAATATCTTTCGGCTTTTTTTAGATAAGAACGAGAAAAATATTTCGTCATAAAACCACAAACAACCACAGTATTTTCATCGGAATTTTTATAGATTTGTTCTAAAAACAACTCAAACAACTCTACCGATTTTGGTAATTTAATTAAAGCTAAATCAACCTTTTCTAAAGTATCTAAAGGTGTTTTATAAACAACATCCGTAGGTAAATTATTTAATTTTAAATTTTGAGTAATTGCTTTTTTCTGACTTGCATACGCCCAAATAGTCGTTAATTTTTTGGTATTTAATAACGTATTAAATATACCAAATCTATCATTGTATATATGAATATTATTTACCTGTAAATCGGTAATATAATCAAGTGTTAATAACTCGGCATTGCTCCAAGCACGTAACGATTTATCATCGGTTTTAGGATACCTTTCTAATTGATATTTTTTAGCGTTTAATTGTAATTTTGTTTCCATTATATTGATAAGTTCTCCACGAATTTCGAACTGATATTTAATTAATTATTATTTTTATAAATCGTACACAGCATCTAGAGACTGAATTTCTCCAGCTTTATTTCTTCTAAAAATATGTGTTGCATTAATATCGGCAATCGATTCTTTTCCCATAGCTGCAACCACTTCTTTTACGGCTTCAATAGTTTTATTATGATAGTTTTTAACACGAACATTTTTATCGCCAACCACTAAAGCTTCTACCAAATCTTCCTCTTGCGTTGCAACACCAACAGGACAAGTATCTAAATTACATTCACGCGCTTGAATACAACCTAAACTTAACATAAAACTACGTGCCATACCAATTACATCGGCACCCAATGCTTTGTATTTTACAATATCAAAAGCATCAATAGCCTTACCACTTGCTATAATTTTTATTTGATTTCTTAGTTTATATTTTTTCAAAGTTTTATTAACAAAAGCCAAACCGTCTAATAATGGCGTTCCTATATAATTCGAAAATTCTATTGGCGCAGAACCTGTACCTCCTTCACCTCCATCAACTGCAATAAAATCAGGATAATTATTAGCATCAGCAAAAGCTTTTATCATTGCTTCAATTTCATCATTATCTCCTACACAAAATTTAATTCCTACAGGTTTTCCTTCGGATAAATCTCTGACTTCTTGAATAAAAATAATCATTTCATCAAAATTAGAAAAAGCCGAATGACCAGGAGGAGAATCAACTCTTGTAAAAGGTTCTACAGAACGGATTTTTGCAATTTCTTCTGTGTTTTTTTTGGCTGGTAAAATACCTCCATGACCTGGTTTAGCTCCTTGCGAAAACTTAATTTCAATCATTTTTACTTCAGGACGGATGGCATTTTCTTTAAAAATTTCTGCATCAAAAACACGCTTTCCATTTACACTTTTTCCTGCTCCAAAATAACCTGTTCCTACTTGAAAAATTAAATCACCACCTTGTAAATGATATGGTGAAATTCCACCTTCGCCAGTATTATGTGCAAAATCAGCCATTTTCGCACCTTGATTTAACGCCATAATTGCGTTTTTACTTAACGAACCAAAAGACATTGCCGAAATATTAATAATAGAAGCATCATATTTTTGAGTACATTTATCTGAACCAATAAGAACTCTTTCTCCAGTAATATGATAATGATCTTTTGGAAATAAAGAATGTTTTACAAATTCATATCCTTTTTCATATAAATTATGTTGTGTACCAAAAGGAACAGTTTCAATTTCTTTTTTAGAACGCTGATAAACAAGACTTCTTTTTTCACGATTAATAGGCGTTCCGTTTAAATCATCTTCAATAAAATATTGTTGAATTTTTTCACGTTCTTCTTCAAAAACCCATCGCAATCGAGCCACAACAGGAAAAGAACGCATTAAAGAATGGTTTTGCTGAATAAAAGCATCATATAAAGCTAATAAAGTTACTGCCGATGCAATGGTTAATAAAATATAATTCCCCATTTCAGGCATAAAATACACTAACACTCCACACAAAACATTTACAACAATTATAATAGCTAGAATAGTATCTCTCATTTTTATAAATTTTATAGGCTAAAATACACGTTTTTTGGCATAAAAAAAGCTCTAACTAGTGTTAGAGCTTTTAAATATTGTAGATACTTGAAATTATTTTTTAAACTTCGAGTATTTATTTTTGAACTTATCAATACGTCCTGCAGTATCAATTAATTTAGATTTACCTGTATAGAAAGGGTGAGAAGTTCTTGAAATTTCTAATTTGATTAATGGATACTCTGTTCCTTCTACGTCTAAAGTTTCTTTAGTGTTAGCAGTTGAACGTGTTAAAAATACATCTCCGTTAGACATATCTTTAAAAGCTACCATTCTATAATTTTCTGGATGTATTCCTTTACGCATCTTAAATGACTTTTAAATATTGTTTAATTTTTTTATCAAACATTGTAAAAATGGTAAAGTTTTACACTAAAAAATATTTTTAGCTGTTTGAGGTTGCAAATTTAACCATATTTTTTAATTTTCAAACAAATAAATTGTTTTAATTTGTAGTGTAATCGAATAAATAAGAAATCAAACCATAAAATATGCGTATTTACTCCTACTTAGCCTTAGCTTTATCAATAGTTACAATCAGTTCTTGTAGTCAATCTGACTATCAATTTAAACTAAATACCTCTAAAAAAACTACTTTAGGAGATAAAGCAGCTATTAAGTTTGAACAACTTAAAGGTGATAAAATAGATTCTGTTCATTTATTTGTTCAAAAAAAGCGTGTAAACAAAACTGAAACAAGCGTTAATATTAATACTACCGATTTTGGAGTTGGTAAGCACGAAGTTACTGCGCTAGCTTTTTATCCGAAGAAATCGAAAAAAATTACAGCGGCTATTGAGGTTTTAGCACAAAATGCTCCAGCAGTATATTCTTACAAAATTATAAATACCTATCCACACGATAAAGATGCTTATACACAAGGTTTAGAATTTAAAAATGACTTTTTATACGAAACAACAGGTCGTAAAGGTGAATCTACTTTACGAAAAGTTGACTTAAAAACAGGTGAAGTTATTCAAAAAATTGATTTAGATAAAAAATATTTCGGTGAAGGAATGACCATTTTTAACAATAAAATTTATTGGTTAACATGGCAATCGAGAAAAGGTTTTATTTATGATTTAGAAACTTTTAAACAGCTTGGAGAATTTGATTATAAAAACAGTAATCAAGGTTGGGGATTAACACATAACGATACTGAATTAATAAAATCTGATGGAACTAATAAAATTTGGTTTTTGAATGCTAAAAATCAAGCTGAAAAAAGAAATATTCAGGTTTACACAAATAAATATGCTATTGATAATTTAAACGAAATTGAATTAATCAATGGAAAAATTTACGCCAATAAATGGCAACAAAATTCTATTTTAATTATCAATCCTAAAACAGGAGCTGTTGATGGTGTTGCTAACTTAAACGGATTAAAAGATATTGTTGCAAAAAATCAAACTTTAGATGCCAACGATGATGTTTTAAACGGAATTGCTTATGATAAAGAAAACAACCGTTTATTTGTTACAGGAAAACACTGGGGAAAATTATTTGAAATTGAATTGATTAAAAAATAATACCTTTCAATTTTAAACGTTACTTAAAAAACTAACAACATTATATATGAGATATTTACTACTAATTTTATCTATTATTATTTTAATTGTTGTTAGTTCATGTAGAAAAGATTTTAATACAATTCCTAATTTTGGAAAGTTAGAATTCTCAAAAGATACCGTATTTTTAGATACTATTTTTTCAAATATCGGCTCTACTACTTACAGTTTAAAAGTCTATAATAGAAGTAATAAATCAATTACAATTCCTGAAATTAAATTAGAAAACGGAATCGATTCAAAATATCGTTTAAATGTTGATGGATTATCAGGAAAACATTTTACTGATATCGATCTTTTAGCAAATGATAGTATGTATGTTTTTATAGAAACTACCGTCGATTTCAACACTATTTCAGATCCATTATATACTGATAAATTATTATTTGATAATGGAAACAATCAGCAAAATGTTGATTTAGTTACTTTAATACAAGATGCTTATTTTATATTTCCATCAAAAAAAAACACAGAAATCGAAACCATAATTATTGATGGTGAAAGCACCGATATTCAAGGTCGATTTTTAACTGATGATGAATTAAATTTTACTGATGAAAGGTCGTATGTTATTTATGGTTATGCTACTGTTCCTTCGAATAAAACATTAACAATTAATGCTGGTGCAAAAATTTACTTTCATAAAAATTCAGGTTTAATTATTGATAAAAAAGCTAGCCTAAAAATTAACGGAACACTTAATAAAAAAGTAACTTTTGAAGGAGACAGGTTAGAATATCGTTATAGTAAAATACCTGGTCAATGGGGAAGTATTTGGATGCGTGAAGGAAGTATCGAAAATGAAATTAATCATACGATTATCAGAAATGGAACAATCGGTCTTTTAGTTGAAGGTACAGAAACATCACCTACACTTTCTATCAAAAACTCTGAAATTTATAACAGTTCTAATTATGGAATCTTAGGAAAAAACACTCATATTAAAGGTGAAAATATTATTATCGGAAACGCAGGACAAAACTCTTTAGCTTGTACTTTTGGCGGTAATTACACTTTTACACATTCAACTTTTGCGAATTATTGGAATTATAGCATACGTCAATCGCCAACTGTTTTAATCAATAATCACTTTACTTCTATTGATGATAATGATGAAGTAAAAACTGACACAAAAGATTTAACTGTCGCTAATTTTACCAATTGTATTATAGAAGGAAATAATAATGTTGAGTTTATTTTAGATAAACGAGATGAAACAATCTTTAATTACAATATCGAAAACTCAATGATTCGATTTAATGATTTTAATAATTCTTTCAAAAATAATAAAGAATTAAATTTTGATGATATCCTACATTATCAAAATATTATTTTAAACGGAACACCTAATTTTAAAGACATCATTTTAAATGATTTTAATATCGGAGAAGATTCCGATGCCATTAATAAAGCAAAATCTTCTGCTGTTTCAGAAGATATTTTAGGCGTTAGCCGATTACCAAACCCTGACATTGGAGCATATCAACATATAACTTTTAAAGATGAGTAAAAACATAATAATTACAGGAACTAGCCGAGGAATTGGTTTTGAATTAGCTCAAAAATTTGCAAACGAAGGAAATAATGTATTAGCTTTATCAAGAAATACAAAACCTTTAGAAGCTGTAAATAATAAAAACATAACAACATTATCTGTTGATTTATCAAATAATGATGATTTAAAAAAAGCTACCGATTTTATTAAAAAAGAATGGAATAAAGTAGATATTTTAATAAATAATGCTGGAAAATTAATCAACAAACCATTTGAAGAATTAACAACTTCTGATTTTGAAGAAGTTTATAAAGTGAATGTTTTTGCTGTTGCTGAATTAACAAAAAATATAATTCCGTTTATGCAAAAAGGAAGTCATGTTGTTACAGTAAGTTCTATGGGCGGAATTCAAGGAAGTTTAAAATTCCCTGGTTTAGCAGCTTATAGCTCGGCAAAAGGTGCAGTAATTACTTTATCCGAATTATTAGCTGAAGAATATAAAGAACAACAAATAGCCTTTAATGTGTTAGCTTTAGGTGCTGTACAAACAGAAATGCTTGAAGAAGCTTTTCCTGGTTATGTTGCTCCTTTATCAGCAAAAGAAATGGCAGATTATATTTTTGATTTTTCATTAACAGGAAACAAATTTTACAACGGAAAAGTATTACAGGTTTCTAGTTCGAATCCATAAAATAATCAATTATTTTTTAGAGTAATTTTAACTTAATATTCGTTACTAAAAAATTGTATTAAGAAATTAGTTCGCTAGTTTTTGATACAATTTTTTTTCTTATATTTAATTTCAAAATAAAATCATTCGAACAAATAACATTTGCAAGCTATACTCCAAAAATATATCCCTGAAAAAGCTGTTCCGTTAGTTGAATATTTAATTAACGAACATAAAATCAACCTAAAAATTGTAAATCAACGACAAAGTAAACATGGTGATTTTAGAACTTTTTCAAACGGAGAAACACAAATAACAGTTAATAATAATTTAAATAAGCATCAATTTTTATTAACGTTAATTCATGAAATTGCACATCATGTTACGCATAAAAAATTTGGACGAGTACAACCTCACGGAAGACATTGGAAAACCGTTTTTCAACATTTAATGCTACCTTTTTTACATCCTGCTATTTATCCGAAGAAAATGCTTCCTTACTTAGCTAATTATCTTAAAAACCCAAAAGCAAGTACCGACTCTGATATTCATTTATCATTAGCTTTACGAGGTGGAAAAGCTGAAAATGGTAAAAAATTTATCTTTGAAATTATAAAAGGAACTACTTTTAAATTTAAAGATAACATCTATAAAAAAGGAAATAAACGAAGAACACTTTATGAATGCTTAAATTTAACAAATAAACGGGTGTATCTTTTTAATCAAAATACAGAAGTAGTAAATCTATAATTAAAAAAATTAACAGCTTATGAATAACAATTATTACGCAGTAATTATGGCAGGTGGTATTGGCTCTAGGTTTTGGCCTGTAAGCACACAAGAATACCCAAAACAATTTCATGATATGTTAGGTACTGGAGAATCATTAATTCAACGTACTTTTAACCGAATTAATCAATTAATTCCTGCTGAAAACATCTTAATTTCAACAAATGAACGTTACGAAGAATTAGTTTTAAAACAGTTACCAAAAACCACAAAAAAACAATTATTGTTAGAGCCAGCAATGCGTAATACAGCTCCGTGTATTTTATATGCTGCTTTAAAAATAAATAGTAAAAATCCTGATGCTGTAATGTTAGTTGCTCCTTCAGACCATTGGATTGAAGACGAAACTGAATTTTTAAGAAATATAAAAACAAGCTTTGAAGCATCAGTTAAAAATGATATTTTAATGACATTAGGTATTCAGCCTGATGCTCCAAATACAGGTTATGGTTATATTAAGTTTGAAGAAAATATTTCAGAAATTAAAAAAGTAAAAAACTTTACCGAAAAACCAAACATAGTAAAAGCTAAAGAATTTTTAGCTAGTGGCGATTATTTATGGAATGCAGGTATTTTTGTTTGGTCTACAAAAAGTATTTTAAATGCTTTTAAAACTCATTTACCAAATATGTTAACTACTTTAAACAGTACTACTGTTTATAATACTAATGATGAAAGTAAGTTTATAAAAAATAATTATGAGAAATGTGAAAATATTTCGATTGATTACGGAATTATGGAACCTTCAAATAATGTACATATACTACCCGTCGATTTTGGATGGAACGATTTAGGAACTTGGGGTTCGTTATATCAAAAATTAAATAAAGATACTCATCAAAATGCTGTTGTAGGCGCAAATGCTATTTTTAGAGATGCAAACGGAAATATGGTTAGCACAGAAAGTGGTAAAAAAATAATCATTCAAGGTTTAAATGATTTTATTATTGTAGAAAAAGAAGATGTTATTTTAATTTGTCCTAAAAAAGATGAACAAGATATTAAACAAATTAGTGCAGCTGCTAATCAAAAATTTTAATACTATAAATTGTTATTAAATAAAAAACGAAGCTTAATAGCTTCGTTTTTTATTTAGTTATTTTTTATAATTTTTTCTAAAAAAGGATAATAATATTCTGCCATATAAGCACCTTTTTTCTTACCTAAAACATTTCCTTTAGCGTTTACAACTAACACTGTAGGATAAGCACTAATTCCATATCTATTTTGTAATTTGCTATTTTGTTGCTTGGTACATAAAGGAACTAAATCTCTATTTCTAGGGAAATCAGCTTTATATAAAATTAAGTTTTCATCTGAAAACCCTTTAAATTTATCTGTATTAAATAATTCTCTATCTACTTGTTGACAAGGCGGACACCAATCCGAACCAGTAAAAAAAAGCAATAATGGTTTATCTTCACTTTTAGCTTTTTTAATTGCGCTATCAAAAGACTCTTCCCATTTTACGTTTCCATCTAGAACACTTTGTTGAGCAAAAGAAGTGTTTACTCCTAAAAAAAATACTAAAATAAAAAATATATTTCTCATTATGATTATTGTTTATTACTTCAAAAATATCAAAAATAATACCAAAAATAAAAAAAATTAACATTTTATTTGCGTGATAATAAAATCATTAAATATTTCTTCGTTATTTAAAAAAGCACTTTTTATACATACATAACATACATTTTGTAGTTTATATTGTAATCGCATATAATCTTTTTCTGTAGTTAGTATTATTTTATTGTCAGAAGGTAATTGATTAAACTCCATTTTTATTTTTTCAATATCACTTATTTTAAAATCATAATGGTCAGGATATTTTAAATGCTTGTAATTTATTTTTTCTTCGGATAAAAATGTTAGTAATGATGTCGGATTTGCAATTCCTGTAACCAATAAAACTTCTTTATTTTTTAAATCTGAAATAGTCAAATTTGTATCAAGTCCTTTTAAGTTTTCATCATAAGAAATCGTTGTAAAAAATAATTGCTGATGCGCTTTTGGTTTTATCTTTCTGATAATTTCTTGTTGTTTTTCTTCAGATAAATTTTTAGGACATTTTGTTACAATAATAATTTTTGCACGCTTTGCTCCTCTTCTAGCTTCTCTTAAATTACCTGTTGGCAATATAAAATCATCAACATATAAATCATCATATTTTGTCAATAAAACACTTGTACTTGGCGTTACTTTTCGATGCTGATACGCATCATCTAACAAAACGACTTGTAAATTTGCATCATTTTTTAATAAATTTTGAATTCCATTTGTTCTATCGGCATCAACTGCAATAGTCGCATCATTTTTAAATTTCGTATAAAATTGTAACGGTTCATCGCCAACATCATCAGCAGAATGTGTGTCATTTAACAACTGAAAACCTTCCGTTTTTCGTTTATAACCACGACTTAAAACGGCAATTTTATAATCATCTTTTAATAATCGGATTAAAAATTCAATTTGTGGCGATTTCCCTGTTCCGCCAACGCTTAAATTTCCTACCGAAATAACAGGAACTTTAAAAGAAGTCGATTTCAAAATATTAATATCAAAAAACCAATTACGAATTGTTGTAATAACATCGTATAAAACAGCAAACGGAAACAATAAAAATCGAAGTAATTTCATAACATCAAAAGTAAAAATAATTTGAAGCAATTTCCCGCTTTCCGCACTCGCTTTTTTTATTTTTTTCGAAAAGAAAAATAAAAAAGAGCTCAAACAATTGCTTCAATCGGGGCTAGGCATTTGTACTCTATTTAAAAATTGTTCATCTTTTAAAATAAAAAACATATCAAAAGCAAGTTTTAGTAACTTTGAAACATCTTTTTTAAATTAAAAAAAATGCAAATAAAAGACGTTACAAATTATATTGAAGAACTAGCTCCGCTTGCTTATGCCGAAAGTTTTGACAATGTTGGCTTATTAATTGGCGATTATTCTACAAAAGTTACAAGTGTTTTAGTAACACTAGATACTTTAGAAAAAACTGTTGATGAAGCAATTGCTAAAAATTGTAATTTAATTGTAAGCTTCCATCCTATTATTTTTAGCGGATTAAAAAAATTAAATGGCAAAAATTATGTAGAACGTGTTGTTTTGAAAGCGATTCAAAATAACATTGCAATTTATGCAACACATACTGCTTTAGATAATGTAAACAATGGTGTTTCAGCTAAAATGTGTGAAGTTTTAGGCTTAGAAAATTGTCAGACATTAATTCCTAAAAAAGGAATTATAAAAAAACTAACAACCTATGTTCCTATTGAAAATGCCGAAAAATTACGCACAAAACTTTTTGAAGCAGGTGCAGGAAATATCGGAAATTACAATAATTGCTCTTTTAATTCTAAAGGAATAACAACGTATCAAGGAAATGAAAATTCAAATCCGAGAATAGGTGAAAAAGGTGAATTTATATCCGAAGAAGAAATAGCTATTTCGGTAACTTTTATCAATAATTTAGAAGGAAAAATACTTAAAACATTATTTAATAATCATCCGTATGAAGAGGTTGCTTATGAAATAATTACTTTAGATAATAGTCATCAGAATATAGGAATGGGAATGATTGGCGAGTTTAAAACTCCGATGAATGAACATGAATTTTTATCTTTTGTAAAAAAAACATTTAAAACTGATTGTATTCGTTATTCTGAATTATTAGAAAAACCAATTAAAAAAGTAGCTGTTTTAGGCGGTTCGGGAAGTTTTGCTATAAAAAATGCGATACAACAAAATGCAGATGCTTATATAAGTGCCGATTTTAAATATCATGAGTTTTTTCAAGCCGAAGGAAAAATAGTCCTTGCCGATGTTGGACATTATGAGAGTGAACAGTTTACAAAAAACCTTTTGGTTGATTATCTTAGCAAAAAATTTAGTACTTTTGCGATTGCTTTAAGCGAAGAAAGTACAAATCCAATACACTATATATAAACAGAGATGGCAAAAAAAGAAGTAACGGTAGAAGAAAAATTAAGAGCGTTATACGATTTACAGTTAATCGATTCTAGAATTGACGAAATCAGAAACGTTCGTGGTGAATTACCTTTAGAAGTTGAAGATTTAGAAGATGAAGTTGCCGGATTAAATACTAGACTTTCTAAATTAAAAGAAGAAGCTGGTAGTTTAGATACTGATATTAGTAATAAAAAATCTGCAATTGTAGAATCTAAAGCTTTAATCACAAAATACGAAGAACAACAACAAAATGTTCGTAACAATCGTGAATTTGAAGCTTTAACAAAAGAAATTGAATTTCAAGAATTAGAAATTGAATTATCTGAAAAAAGAATTAAAGAGTACAAAGTTAAAATAACTCAAAAAAATGGAGTTGTTGAAAAAACTAAGGAAAAAGTAAAACAACAACAAGCACATTTAACTCATAAAAAAAATGAGCTTGATGATATTTTAAAAGAAACTGAAAAAGAAGAGCAATTATTAAAAGAGAAATCTGAAGAATATGCACAATCTATCGATAAACACTTATTAACTGCATATAACAGAATACGTACAAAAGTAAGAAACGGTTTAGCTGTTGTAGCAATTGAGCGTGGAGCTGCTGGTGGTTCTTTCTTTACGATACCTCCTCAGGTACAATTAGAAATTGCTAATCGTAAGAAAATTACAATTGATGAGCATAGTGGACGTATTTTAGTTGATGCTGCTTTAGCTCAAGAAGAAAAAGAAAAGATTGATAACTTATTTGTATAATCAAAATTTTACTTTACAATATATTTTAAAAGCGCTCAAAAATGAGCGCTTTTTTTATTTTATCAAAATTTTGATAGAATAAAAAAAACTAAAAGCTTTCGTAAGTGTAATCACATATAATTATTGGATATAATTTCCTTTTTTATAAAATTAACTATCTCTTTTGTAGGGTTTTCTGACCAAAACCCTGTTTCAAAAAGAAGGTCATAATTGTGAATTCCGATAACTTCTGACTCAGGATCAATATAAATTCTAAATATTATTTTATCAAAAGAATAGTGCGCATAACTATCTAAATCTTGAAGACAAACTCCATTGTATTCTTTTCTAAGTTTTATTGCTTTATACAATTTTAAGTTTTTAAAAACCAAAGGAATTTGAAGTTTTATCTCAGTATATAGTTCTTTTCCAAATCCTTTAAATCTATTTAAAAAACATTCATAAGGTTCTTCTTCTAATATTTGATAATCGTCTTTAAACAGATCTTCCATTAATATTATTTTTGATTCTTATTTTTAAAATTATTCTTCAAAAAAAGCAAGAAATTATTCTTTTTAGGAGTTAGTTTTCTAGGTTTCATTTTTTCTAATACTTCTCTCTTTTTTATAACTTCAGCACCTTTAGTAATATAAAAATAAGAGCGTCTGTTTCTTTGATGCTCTTCTTCTGAACAATTACTAAAATCGTTACATTTATTTAATAACTTATCTTCTCCGTAACCAATAGCACTTATAATTCTATTTTTATCAATCCCCCTTTCAAGTATATATTTTTTTGTTGATTTAGCTCTTTTATCAGATAATTTTCTATTGTAATCTTTAGTACCTCTACTATCAGTATGTGATTCAATTTTAATACTTATTTCTGGGTTACTTGTCATTACCGACACAATATTTTCTAATTCATATTGAGCATCTTCTCTTATAATTGATGTCGCATAATCAAAAAATATTGGATTAATAACTATTTGATTTCCTATAACTAAAGGAATTAAATCTAAATTTACGATACTAACTTGCTCTTTAACTACAGTAATTTGTTTTATGTTTTTTGGTTTATGATTTAATTTTTTAGCAAAAACAGTATACTTACCATCACATAAAACACTCTTGAAAAAGTACTTACCTTTAGTGTCGGATAATGTTTCACTAATTACCTTACCTTTATTATCAACCAGTGTTACAAGTGCTCCTTGAATTAACGTATTGTTTACCGTTTCTTTTACAGTACCTTCTATCGATTGACTACAAACAGGAGAATCAGTATACATATAAAAACTATAAATATCATCATCACCTTTTCCTTCTTTTCTGTTCGAAGAAAAGAAACCTTTTTTACCATCTTCATTTATATAAAAAGAAAAATCATCTCTTTGACTATTAAAAGGACGTCCTAAATTCCTAGCTTTTAAATAAGTCGAATCTTTTATTATTTTTGATTGAAAAATATCTAAAAGACCAAAGCCTAAATGTCCGTTTGATGAAAAATATAAATTCCCATCTTCAGCAGCAAAAGGAAACATTTCTTTATCTGAAGTATTAATATTCTCACCTAAATTGATAGGAATTCCATAATTATTATCTCCTAAAACAGCTACTTTATAAATATCTGTAGCTCCGAAACCACCTGGCATATTAGAAACAAAGTACAATGTTTTTTCATCAGCACTTAATGCTGGATGTCCAATTGAATAAGCATCATTATTAAATGGTAATTCTTTGACATTTACCCAAAATCCATTAATAAAACTTGCTTTGTAAATTTTTAAATTTGATGTGTTTTTTTTATCTGTTTTTGGTTTTTTAGCATTTAATTTTACATTATTCCTTGTAAAATAGAGAGTTTTCCCATCTTTTGTAAAAACTGGATTAGATTCATGAAACTCTGAACTAATTGGAGCGGTAAGTAAACGTTTATTAACAAGTGTTAAAATCGTATCTTTTTGATTTTTATTAAAAGATCTTATTTTTTCATCTGCCTTATAAACATTTAAAAAAGGTTGATTATTCCATTTATAAATACGTTCTTTTTTACCTCCTTTTGGCGCTGCAGAGGTGTAATACGATTTTCCATTTAACAAAAAACCTCCAAAATCAGAATACGCTGTATTAATAGATAAATTTCTAACTCCAACTTGAATATCTTCATTAGAATAATCTGATAAATAATTTTCATTTTCAAGTTCTTCTTTTCTATTACTCTTATCCGAAGGAGATAATAATAAAAAAATTGAGTCTGATTTTTTATACTTTCCGTTACTTCTTAATACTTGAGCGTACTTAAATAAATATTTATCTTCTAAAATATCTTTATGAACTTCTAGTAATTTTTTATACCAAATTTCAGCTTGTACTGTTTCTGAATTATTATAATAAGATGCAGCTAAACGACTTAGAACATGTTTAGATGTATCTCCTTTTTTTTGAACTAAAGCTTTATATAGCTTAGCTGATTGTAGATATGAGAATTCATTAAAATATCGATCAGCAACTCTTTTACTTTGACCAAAATTTTTAACAGTTATTATCAGTATTAATAATAATAATATTTTTTTTAAACTCATATAATATCATTTTAAAAGAATCTAGGAGATCTATATTTTACACCTCTTGATAATTCGTATTGTAACATAATTTCATGAGTTCCTGAATTTGTTACATTATAATTAGATGTTGTTAAATCGTATGAATACCCAACAAGTAAACTTTCCGATGCTTGAAAACCTAAAAGAGCACTTATAGCGTCATCCCATCTCCATCCTAAACCTGCTCTAAATTTGTCTTTAAATAATAAATTAGCCGATACATCTAAAGATAAAGGAGCTCCTGAAACAGCTTTTAATAGTAGTGCTGGTTTAAATTTTAAATCATAATTTATATCATACACATACCCTGCTATTAAGAAAAAATGCATTTTTTCAACAGCTGTTTGCCCTAACTGTTTTTTATTATCATAATGTTCTGACCTTAAAATATTAGGCACTGATAATCCAACATACCATTCTGGTTTATAATAATAAATCCCTGCTCCAATAGTTGGTAAAAATTTACTTATATTTTCTCCAAAAACAGCTTCTTGCTCATCAGCCTTTCCTTTACTCCAATCAATATTTAAAAAACGTCCTCCTAAACGTAAACCAAAAGCTAAATTACCTTCTAAATCGGTTTCAATGGTATATGATGCGTTTGCATCTAAATAAATTTCTTTTGAAGGACCAATTTCATCATTCATTATATTAATTCCTAAACCTAATCCAGAATCCCCTAACGGAGTGTGATAACTTATATTTTGAGTTTTTGGAGCACCTTCAAAACCAACCCACTGCGTTCTTCCTAAAACTGTAATAACACCAAAGTTTTTAGAACCTGCATAGGCAGGATTTACATTCATAGTATTATACATATACTGTGAATATTGAGGATCTTGCTGTGCTGTTACATTTGTTAATACACAAATACTAAAGACAAATACTAAGATTATATTCAAAAATAACTTCATTTTATGTACTTTTATGTTTATTTCTTTTAATAACACTAAAAATATACCTTATACTCCTAATAATAAAGATATTATTCGTAATTTTTGATTACAAATCAACAGCTTTATTTTTGATGTAAAAAATAATATGATAGATAAAAAATTCAAAAACACCATTTTCATAGAAAGATAAGAATACTTAAATTAATTCTAAATAATATCAATCTATTTTTTTAATATTAAACCAAAAAATGTTGAATTACTTTTATTTTTTTTAGTTTTTCAATAGTAAATTTAACATCATTTAGTGTTGTTAATTTACTAAATGAAAAACGTACAGATGTTTTTTCAGTAGCTTTTTCATCTAAAAAAGCTCTCAATACATGAGAACCTTTACTTGCTCCACTCTGACAAGCACTTCCTCCTGAAGCTGCAATTCCTTGTAAATCTAAATTAAAAAGCATCATTTTATCCTGTACAGGAAAACGTACATTTAATATTGTATAACTACTTTTTTCTAAACTTTCAGAAAAACCATTAAATTCAATATTTTTAAACTGTGTTTTCAATTGCTTTATAAAATATTTTTTTACTCCTTCAATATGATTTTTATCTTCCTCTAAATACTCGTACGAAATATCTAAAGCTTTTTCCATTCCTAAAATAGCATGTACATTCTCCGTACTTGCTCTTGCCCCTTTTTCTTGCTTACCTCCGTGTAACAAAGGTTTTATCGAAATACCTTTTTTTACATATGCAAAACCAACACCTTTTGGTCCATGAAATTTATGCGCACTTGCTGCAATAAAATCTATAGGTGTTTTTTGTAAATCTAATTGATAATGTCCAATTGCCTGTACAGTATCAGAATGAAAATAAGCGTTATTCTCTTTACATACTTCAACAACCGCATCAATTGGTAATAAGTTACCTATTTCATTATTTACATACATTAAACTAACCAAAGTTTTTTGTGTTGATTTTTTTAAAATAGTATCTAATTCATTTAATTCAACTTCTCCTTGGTTATTTATAGGGATAAATTCCACAATTATTTGGTGTTTATCTTGAAGATATTGAACAGTTCGTAAAACAGCGTGATGTTCTATTTCAGAAGTAATAATTCTTGTTACACCTAAATTTAAAACAGCATTGTATAATATTAAATTGTCTGCTTCAGTACCACCCGCTGTAAAAATTATTTCACTTGGAGATACGTTAAAATGTTTCGCAATATTTTTTCGTGCTGTTTCAACAGCTGATTTTGCTTTTCTTCCAAATTGATGAACTGAAGATGGATTGCCAAAATTATGTAACATTGATTGTTGCATTACCTCAACAACATCATGCAAAATAGGCGTAGTAGCAGCATTATCTAAATAAATAGTTTTCATAAAGTAAATTAATTTGGGTTTTGAAAAATATAAATTTCAGTAGCTCCTTTACCATATTTTTGATAAGAAGCATCGTAATATTTTACAGGATAATTATTCAATAAATAATCTAATTCCGATTTTAAAGTTCCTTCACCAACTCCGTGAATTAACACAAGTTTTGAAATACTTTTTGAAATACAGTATTCTAATTTATGTTTTGCTGTTTCTAATTGCAACGACAATACATCGTAATTATCCATTCCTCTAGTAGATTTTACTAATTTTTCAGCATGTAAATCTACCTCCATGACTACTTCATTTTTATCCTTTACAAAAAAGGATTTTTTCTTTTTAATTGGTTCTTGAGTTTTTTCTTTCAATAATGATTTGTTAACACGTACATGTTTACTTATCTCATACTGAGACACCTCTATTTTAATTAACTCCGATGCTAGAAAAGGAAACTCCATTCCATCTTCATCTCTAACAAAAAAAAGATCATTTTCTTTTCGTGCTATAACCCCTCTAATATCAGCATCTAATACTGCTACTTTATTTCCTGTTTCTAAACACATACTTAACATTTACTTAATTCAAAAAAAGAGCTTTACATTGTATTTTTGCAATAATTGCATATTACAAAAGAACTGTAAAAAAATGATAAACACTAAAAATATCAATACAAAAATATTCTTTGAAGAAGCTAAAAAAGAAATAACAATTAGTGATACACGTAAAGATCTACTGACTAATATAGCTAACTTAATTATTAGTGAATATAAAGAAAGAGAAAGAATCAATTTAAATTTTATTTGTACTCACAATTCTAGAAGAAGTCAATTCGCACAAGTTTGGAGTTTTTTTGCTATTGAATACTTTAATTTAAAAAATATTTTCGCTTACTCAGGAGGAACAGAAGTTACTGCTTTTCATAGAAACACAGTAAAAAGTTTACAAAAAACAGGTTTTGAATTTAACATTCAAAATTTCTCTCATCAAAACCCAAATTACATAATATCTTTTAAAGGTTCTAAAAATAATATTTTAGGCTTTTCGAAAATCTATGATGACCCTAATAACACCTATCCATATATTGCCATTACAACTTGTGATAGCGCTGATGAAAATTGCCCTTTTATACCCGATGCAATCTCTAGATTTCACTTACCATATTCAGATCCTAAAAGTACTGATAATACAGATTTAGTTACAGAAGGTTATTTAAAAACCAGCAAACAAATTGCTGGCGAAATATTTTTCATTTTTAATATGATAAAAAAAGAACAGTAGTTTACACTACTGTATCTTTATCATATGGTATACTTTTTAATACATGGTTTATTACATTAATACGTGCTATTGTTTTTCTATTTGCTCTAATCACTTTCCATGGTGATGTTGCTGTATTTGTTTTAGAAAACATAGCTCGTTTGTAATCGGTATAATCATCCCAAAGCTCTTGCGCCTTTAAATCTACAGGAGTAATTTTCCATTGTTTTAATGGATTATTCACAATCTCTTTAAAACGTTTTTCTTGTTCTTTTTTATTGATAGACATATAAATTTTTACCAATCGAATACCTGATTCTAAAATCATTCTTTCAAAATCGTTCACCTGATTCATAAAGATATCATGCTCTTCTTTTGTACAAAACCCATTAACAGGTTCAACCACTGCTCTGTTATACCAACTTCTATCAAAAAAAACAATTTCTCCTGCTTTAGGAAACTGCTCTACATATCGTTGAAAATACCATTGTCCTTTTTCGTCTTCATTAGGTTTAGGTAAAGCTACAATTCGCATATGACGTGGATTAATTCTTTCTGTCATTCTACGTATAGCTCCTCCTTTACCAGCAGCATCTCTTCCTTCTAAAATAATAATAATACGTTCATCATTATTAATACCCCAAGTTTGTAAACGAATTAATTCTACTTGTAATTTTTTCAGTTTACGTCCATAGTCTACATAACGAATTGCTTTTTCTAAATTAAACGGTTTAGATAAAATAGCTTTTAACCCTTTATTAGAATTTAATTTATTAACGTCTTTCTGTGTTAAACTCTCCATATTAATCTAAATAATTTGCTGATCGATAATAACGCATTACTATATTAGGATCAGGATTGGTATTGGTATTTAATTTTAATGCTTCATCTACTTCTTCTTGATAATCAAACTGAGATAATACATGTCTGATACACTCTGTTCGTGCTTTCTTTTTGTCATTTGTTTTTACGACTATCCACGGACTATAAGTAGTGTGTGTTCTGGTAAACATTTCGTTTTTATAAAAGGTATATTTAGTCCACAACTCTTGTCCTTTTTTATCAACAGGACTAAACTTCCATCTTTTTAAAGGATTGTCATTTCTTGCATCAAATCGACGCATTTGTTCATCTTTCGAAATAGATAACCAAAACTTAATAATAGTTACTCCGTCTTCGTGTAACATATGTTCAAATTCTGGTACTTGAACCAAGAATTTATTATACTGATCTTTTGAACAGAAATCCATTACAGGTTCAACTACAGCTCTATTATACCAACTTCTATCAAAAAAAACAATTTCTCCTGGGTTTGGTAGTTCTTTAATATAACGTTGAAAATACCATTGTCCTCTTTCAACATCCGTTGGTTTATTTAATGCAACCAAACGCATAGATCTCGGATTTAAATGCTCCATAAAACGACGAATATTCCCTCCTTTTCCTGCAGCATCTCTTCCTTCAAAAATGATAGCTACTCGTTTATTATTCTTAGCAACCCATTGCTGAAGTTTAACTAACTCTATCTGAAGTTTTTTTAATTCTTGTTCATATATTAAATGATCGTTAACCTTGTTAATCGATATTCCTTTTTCTTCAATCAAATTTAATAGTTGCTCATTTGTTGCAACACTTTCAAAATCGGCAATTGTAAGCTTTTCTCTATTTTTCATTTTAACAAATTATGTTGAATTACTACTAATTTAACCCTACATTGCTAAAATAAGACGATATAAACTTCTATGAAACAAAAAATCTTTTTATTTTTAACCCTATACTCTTTCACTCTTTTGTCTCAACAGAAATACAGTAAAGAGTTTAATTTTTTAAATGATAATGATTTATTCATTTCACCAACACAAGACAGGTATTATACAAACGGAGTACTTTTAACCTACCGATATTTAAGTCAAAAAACATCGGAAAACATTGAGAAAAAAACATTTGAAATTCAGCTTGGGCATCATATGTACACGCCATTTAAAGCAACTGTAAATCAATACATGAATCATGATCGACCTTTTGCAGGATATTTATTTGGTAGTTTTGGTATCAATCGATTTTATAAAAATGAAAACATATTAAAAACATCAATACAAGTAGGTACCCTTGGTAGTAATGCTATGAGTAAAGAACTTCAGGATTTTGTGCATACTATATACGGCTATGAAAAAGCAATCGGATGGAAATATCAAATTAAAAAAGCTATTGGTATCAATTTAAATATTGATTATATTAAAAGTTTAGCTAGTAATAATTATTTTGATATTAATTGGGTTAACAGATTAGAATTAGGAACTGTTTATACTAATTTGGCTACAGGTTTTTATGGACGAATTGGATTAAAACCACTTCAAGGAATCATAAATTCAATTGCATTTAACAGTAATTTAAATGATAGTCATACAAATTATCTTAATAAAACTGAATCATTCATTTATTTGAAACCAATGTTTAATTATGTTATGTATGACGCAACAATTGAAGGAAGTTTTTTAAATAATACAAGTCCTATTATTTACGATATTAAACCTTTTAATTTTACCACAGAATTAGGAATACGTTTTACAGTAAATCGTTTTAATTTTGGCTACGCGATAAATTATCACACTAAAAAACTAAAAAGTGTGCGTGTGCCTAACAAAAATTTTTACGGAACAATCCAACTTAATTACCAATTTAATTAAATTATTTATCTAGACGAAAAAATAATTTTTAAAATCATCAAATTAAGATATATTTGTAAATCTAATAAACAGAAAACATACTCAATGAAATTTATCGTATCTAGCTCTCAGTTATTAAAACAATTACAAGTTTTAGGAGGTGTTATAAACAGCAATAACACATTACCTATTTTAGATAACTTCCTGTTCGAACTAACTAATAGTGAACTTCAAGTATCATCGTCAGATCTTGAAACAACGATGAGTTCAATTATAGATGTAGAAAGCAGCGATGCTGGATCAATAGCTATAAACGCTCGTTTATTGTTAGATACCTTAAAAACATTTCCTGAGCAACCACTTACTTTTAATGTAGCAAGTGATAGTATTATTGAAATTATTTCTGAACAAGGTAAATATGATATGGCATATTTTAGCGGAGAAGAATTCCCTAAAGCTGTTGAGTTACCAGCTCCAAGTAGTACAGAAATTCCATCACATATTTTAGCTACTGCAATTTCAAAAACAATTTTCGCAGCAGGAAATGACGATTTAAGACCTGTAATGAGTGGTGTCTTTTTTCAATTCAACGCTAAAGCATTAACTTTTGTTGCTACCGATGCTCATAAGTTAGTAAAATATACTCGTACTGATGTTACTGCCGATAAATCAGCAGAATTCATCATGCCTAAAAAACCTTTAAACTTATTAAAAGGAATTTTAAGTGGATCAGAAAACAATGTTATTGTTGAATATAATGATACAAACGCTAAATTCACTTTTGAAAACGTTGTATTAATTTGTCGTTTAATTGATGGAAAATATCCTAATTACGAAGCTGTAATTCCTAAAGAGAATCCAAATAAATTAACTGTAGATAGAGCTTCTTTTTTAAACTCTGTACGTCGTGTTTCTATTTTCTCTAGTAAAACAACACATCAAATTCGTTTAAAAATGGCAGGAACAGAATTAAATATTTCTGCTGAAGATTTAGATTATTCTAATAAGGCTGATGAACGTTTACATTGTGATTATCAAGGAGATGACATGCAAATCGGATTTAACTCTCGTTTTTTAAGTGAAATGCTTAATAATTTAAATTCAAACGATGTTTTAATTGAAATGTCTTTACCAAATAGAGCAGGAATTTTAACTCCTATTGATGGAACAGATGAAGGTGAACAGGTTACTATGTTAGTTATGCCAGTAATGTTAAACGGATAAAAAACACCTATAAATATAAAAGCCACATATTCAAGTATGTGGCTTTTTTTGTATCAATCAATTATTGTACATTTATTTCTTAACAATTTTCACTAAAAAAAAAGATAAATAGTTGTAATTTTACCTTTTTTCAAAACTAGTTATAAGAAGATTTTAACTGTATTCAAATTTATTTAAAGCAATTGCATACTCGTACTCTCATATTCGTTTTTTGGAGTCTTTTTTTGAGCCAAATGTCAGTTGCTCAAAAAGATTCTATAGCTGTAAAAGTTAATCAACTACAAATAAGTAGTGACAAATACAATCCGTTATCTCCAACAAAAGCAGCTTTTTATTCAGCTATTTTTCCTGGAGGCGGACAAATTTATAATAAAAAATATTGGAAAGCTCCTATTGTTTGGGCTGCTATTGGTACTAGTGTTTATTTTTATGTAGATAATAGTAATCAATATGATAAATATAGAACTGCTTTTAAACTAAGAACACAAGGTTTAAAAGATGAATTTACTGATGATACAGGAAAAGAATTAATCTCTACTCCTGGTTTAGAAAATGCACAAAAAGTACTTCGAAAAAATAGAGACTTATCTCTTTTAACAGGTGTTTTATTATATGTCTTACAAATTGTTGAAGCGAGTGTAAATGCTCACTTATTACAATTTAATACGGATGACAGTTTATCATTACAACCAATGGTATATCCAGATCCATTATTTATAGAAGCACCCAAAGTTGGTTTAACTTTAAAATATTCTTTTTAATATGAAAATAGCATTACTTGGTTATGGTAAAATGGGTAAAGAAATTGAAAGAATTTCTTTACAAAGAGGTCACGAAATAGTTATAAAAGACTCAGGAGTAGAAAAATACGATATCACAGATGCTGATGTTGCTATTGATTTTAGCATCCCTGATGTTGCTTTTAAAAATATTAGTCTTTGTTTAAACAACAACGTACCTGTTGTTTCAGGAACAACTGGTTGGTTAGATAAATATGATTCAGCTGTTGAATTATGTAACCAAAATAAAGGTGCGTTTATTTATGCATCAAACTTTAGTTTAGGTGTTAATGTTTTTTTTGAACTTAACAAACAGCTTGCTAAAATGATGAGCACTTTAGATGAGTATAATATTTCTATTGAAGAAATTCATCATACTCAAAAATTAGATGCACCAAGTGGAACAGCAATTACTTTAGCTGAAGGAATTATTGAACACAGTAAGAATAAAAAAGCTTGGGAATTAGATACTAAAACATCCGAAGAAAATATTCCTATTACAGCTATCAGAACACCCGAAGTACCAGGAACTCATACTACAAGTTATAGTTCTTCTATTGATACTATCGATATAAAACACACCGCTCATAACAGACAAGGTTTTGCTTTAGGTGCTGTTGTTGCAGCTGAATGGTTAGTTGATAAAAAAGGGGTTCACACTATGAGAGATGTGTTAAATTTAGGTTAATTACGTAACAAATACCTAATAAAACACACTAATAACATTGAATTAGATTCCTAATATTAGGAACACAAAATAGATATATTATGACATTTATAGAATGGTTTATATTCTTCTTAATAGTACAAGTTATTCATTTTTTAGGAACTTGGAAATTGTATGTTAAAGCTGGTAGAAAAGCTTGGGAAGCAGCAATACCTGTTTATAACGCAATTGTTTTAATGCAAATAATTAATCGACCAAAATGGTGGGTAATTTTATTATTTGTTCCTGTTGTAAACTTATTAATGTTCCCTATTCTTTGGATAGAAACTTGTAGAAGTTTCGGTTTTAACAAAAGAACTGATACATTATTAGCCGTTTTTACCTTAGGATTTTATATCTATTATATCAACTATATTACAAAAACACCTTATATAGAAAACAGAAGTTTACAACCAAATTCTCCTTTAGGAGAATGGGTAAGTTCTATTGCATTTGCTATTATCGCAGCCACTTTGGTTCACACGTATTTTATGCAACCTTACACGATTCCTACTTCTTCTTTAGAAAAAACGTTATTAGTAGGAGATTATTTATTTGTCAGTAAATTTCATTACGGAGCTCGTATACCAACTACCACTATAGCAGCTCCAATGGCACATGATACGCTTCCTATTTTAGGTACAAAATCTTTTATTTCTGATGATAAAAATAAAGATGGATTTTTAAATAAAGCATCGTTACCTTACATGAGAATCCCAGGTTTTCAGAAAATTAAACGTAACGATATTGTTGTGTTTAGTTGGCCTTCGGATAGTTTAAAAACTATGTGGGGAGATAAATCGGGCGTAGCAACTTATAAACCTATTGATAAAAAAACAAATTATGTAAAAAGAGCCACTGGTATTGCTGGTGATACTTTAGAAGTTCGTGATGGTTACGTATTTATCAATGGTAAAAAAACAGTTTTACCAGATAGAGCAAAACCACAATGGTATTTTAAAGTAGATACACAAGGTAAAAAATTATCTAACGAAACTATACGTGAATTTAACAGAAATGGTGAAGGACAAATGTCTAACGATGGCATTTATTATCTTAATTTAACTGATGATGAAGCAACTTCTTTAAGAAAAAACACTATTGTAAAAAGCGTTACAAAATATTTAACGCCAAGTGGAACATACGATGCATCTGTTTTTCCTCATAGCCCTAAATACGCTTGGTCAAATGATAATTTCGGACCACTTTATATTCCAAAAGCAGGAGTTACAGTTGCCTTAAATGAAGATACAATTCCGTTTTATGAGCAAATTATCCGAAGATACGAAAACAATGATTTAACAATTTTTGGAGATGATATTTACATCAACGGAAAAAAAGCAGAAAGCTATACTTTTAAGCAAGATTATTACTGGATGATGGGAGACAATCGTCAAAAATCATTGGATGCAAGAAGCTGGGGATATGTACCTTTTGATCATGTTGTTGGTAAACCTGTAATGATTTGGTTAAGTTGGAATCCTAATGCACCTGGTTTTGTATCTAAAATAAACTCTATTCGTTGGGATAGAATGTTTACAACCGTAGGCGGTAGCGGAAAACCTACTTCTTATTTATGGTTAGCAATAATGCTTATTGCAGGTTACACATTTTATAGTTTTAAAAAAGGTAAAAAGAAATAATTAAAATGTCACTTTTTATACCAACATACTTTGCTCCTATTTCGCAATACGCAACAATTTATAACGCTGATTCGGTAGTTTTTGAATTTGATGATAATTATCAAAAACAAACCTATCGAAACCGATGTTATATTTATGGTGCTAACGGAAAATTATCATTAAATATTCCTGTAAAACATCTTTATAAAGAAGACAGAAAAAAAACAAAAGATACCTTAGTTGATAATGAATCACAGTGGCAAACACAACACTTTAAATCATTACAATCAGCTTATAAATCATCGCCTTTTTTTGAATTTTTTGAAGATGATATTGCTAAAATATTTCATAAAAAATATACGTATTTACAAGATGTAAATATTGATACACATTTATTTATTACAGATGCTTTACAAATTACGGAATCGTTTACAAAAACCGAAGTTTATGAAGTAACACCAAATATTCCAGATTTTAGAAATTTAGCAATCGCTAAAAAAGGTATTGAAATTGAAATGGAACGTTATATTCAAATTTTTGATGATAAACATGGCTTTATTCCTAATTTATCTATCTTAGATTTACTTTTTATGGAAGGACCAAATACGAGTACTTTTTTAGAAAATATTAAAATTTAAACTATACTAAAAAACAACTTATTACCTTTAAATTTTACACAAAAAAATCTCAGATAAATTAATTTATCTGAGATTTTTAATTTTATTTTTTATCGCTTAAAAAATTACTACGGATAAAAAATTTCATCAATATTCCTTAAAACCTCCAGCAAACAATACGTGTTACTTTATTTCCTTGGCTCATAGGAATTACTTTAAATTCTTTTACTTTTAGTTTTTTAGCAGAATCTTGTAAACTTTTTACATTTTCTTTTTTTGATACTAAACTAGTAAACCATTTACTCAATTCTGGTTGTAATGAACTTTCGTATAAATAAGTATGTAAAAAAGCTTTTTCACCTCCTAAATAGCATAATTCATTTGAGTTTCCTGCAAAATTACGAACTGTATTATTTCCTAAATTCCTCGATTTTCTTCTATTTGCACCTCTTGCTTCTTCTTCCGATTTATAAAACGGAGGATTACACATTGTTAAAGTAAAAGCATCATCTTCTTCTGTTATTCCTTTTAAAATATTTAACTCATCAAATTGTTGGCGTAATTTAATTTTAGCATCTAAATTATTATCATCAATAATATCTTGTGAATAATCTAATGAATCTAAATCTATATCAGTTGCTACAAAATTCCAATTATAAATAGAAGTACCTAATAACGGATACACACAACTTGCACCTGTACCAATATCTAACACAGTTACATCTTTTTCATCAGCAATTAAATCGGCTAAATGATGAATATAATCTACTCTACCCGGAATTGGAGGACATAAATTTTCATCAGGAAAATTCCAATCTTTAATATTATAATAAGCAAATAACAATGCTTTATTAAATTCTTTAACAGCAACAGGGTCTGAAAAATCAATAGTTTCTTTATCAAATTTTTCAATAACAAAGGCTGAAATCTGAGGATACTTTTCTTTTAAAAATTTAAAATCGTATCCGTTTTTGTGCTTGTTATTTTCGTGTAATCCTTTTTTATCTTCCATCTAAAATATCAGTACTGTAAATTCTAATTGTAAAGGTTTTAAGCCTTTTTTTAACTCTTTTATTAAAGTATTTCCATAGGATAAATAATATTCAGAAAAATTACGCTGACGCTCTTCTAAACTTCCATTTGGTAATATTTCATTTTGTAATAATGTAATTCTATCTACTAAATTTTTATGATTGCGTTTTTCTGCTCGTAACCAACGTTTTTCTAAATTATCTAATCCTTTTAATTGTTTTTTTTCTTGTGCATTTACAGCTCCTACAAACGATATATCTGTTTTTTCGGCAAAGGATTTTAAACTAACAAATTGTTCTTTTAAAAACTCTTTTTGTTTGGTGAAATCTATTTTTTCTTCGGATACTTCTAATATTTTATTTTTAAGTAAGATATTTTGTTTCAAAAAAATCTCTTCTAATGAAATTGATAATTTATCTAATTTACCAGCTTGTTTTTCAGAAATTATTTGTGCCGAATTTCGTAATAATAAAATTGGAAAAGGCACTTTAACTTCTTCAAAATAACTTTTTAATTCTAACCAATAAGCTAATTCTCCACCTCCACCAACATAGCAAAGATTCGGCAAAATTACTTCTTGATACAACGGACGCATAATTACATTTGGCGAAAATCGCTCAGGAAATTCATTAACTTCTTTTAATAATTCATCTAAATCCCAAGAAATACTTGTGTCATTTACTTTATAAATATTATCTTCATAAATAATACGCTCTCGAATTTCATCTGTTAAATAAAATAAATTAATTTCTCTCGGATTTACTTGGATTTTATAATTTTCACCTAAAGATTTAATCGTTTCTGTAACTTTTTTATACGATGTTTGATTTTTTAATTCTGTTTCTATAAACGGAATAAGCTCACGTTTTAATTCTCGTTCATCTGCATCAATAATTACCAAACCATATTCACCAAATAATTCATTGGCAATATAACGAGTTGCATCGGCTAAATTAGCACACTTTATATATGCTTCTTCAAATAATTTCTTTAGATATTCAGCATTTTTTGATGTTCCTAAATGATTCGATAAAACCTCTAAAACATCTGCTAATCCTTCGGTTGAAAAACGTCCTACCCCACCTGTTTGCGTAGAATTCCATTGTACTTTTTTACCTTTAAAATTGAAGTAATTAATTTCATCAAAATCATGATCTTCTGTTGCCATCCAATAAATAGGAACAAAATTTTCTTTCGGATTTTTAGCCTTTAAATCTTCACATAAATTAATAACAGAAATTATTTTATATAAAAAATATAACGGTCCTGTAAATAAATTTAACTGATGTCCTGTGGTTATTGTAAAGGTATTTTCTAAAGATAAACTAGCAATATTTTGAGCCGTATTTGCTGTTGTTGTTACTTTTAAATATTGTTTTTCTAAAGTACTAACAAGTGTTTTTCTTTGTTTTATTGAAAAACTAGCTTTTTTAGTTTTTATTTGATTTTTAAATCCTTCTGAAGATGAAAAATTAGCATAAAAAGGTTTTATTTCTGAAGATTGCTCTAAGTAATCTAACATTGTTTTAGAGAAAAAACCAGTCTTTTTAAAAGGAATATGTGTTACTTTCATATACTTATTTTTTCTTGAAGTTTACAATCATTATCATTTATAATCATGGTTCAAAAATACTAAAATTTGATGCTAAGTCGAAAACAAAACAATAATCTAACAGATTTTTAACTACATTATTTTTTAAATCAGAGATTTTGTTATTTTTACAATGAATTTAGGTTTTTATGCTGTAATTTAATTATTTGTAAAAATGCCTAGCCCCGATTGAAGCAATTGTTTGAGCTCCTTTTTTTGATTTTTCTTCAAAAAAAGAGCGAGTGCGGAAAGCGGGAAATTGCTTCAATTTAATCTTATTGTTTTTAATAAAAAAAATATTCATTAAAAAAATACACTTAACAGTAAAAAAATATGCAATTTAAACATCCTGAAATTTTATACTTCTTATTTTTTTTACTGATTCCGATATTGATTCACTTATTTCAATTACAACGTTTTGAAAAAGTTACGTTTACCAATGTTGCTATTTTAAAAAAATTAGTAACACAAACCCGAAAAAGTTCACGCATAAAAAAATGGCTGATTTTAGCAACTCGTTTATTATTGCTTACCGCTTTAATTTTAGCTTTTGCACAACCTTATTTTAGCAATCATAAAAGTGATGAACAACAACATTTTTTTATTTATTTAGATAATTCATTAAGTACAAATACAGCAGGTGAAAAAGGTGATTTATTACAAATTTCAGCTCAAGAAATTATTGAAAACACTTCAGAAAAACCTACATATTCTTTATTAACAAATGATGCTTATCATCAAAATAAAACAGCTTCAGAATTAAAAAACATTTTATTAGAAGTTAAAAATACCGCTAAAAAAATAGCTTTAGAAACTGTATTATTAAAAATTTCGAGTGAACAACTAAAAAATAAAAACACTAAAAATATTATTATTTCTGATTTTCAGAATGTAAAAAACACAGCACTCAATCAGTTACCTAAAAATACTTCTTTCGTAAAATTAAATCCGCAAGAAAAAAATAATTTATCTATTGATAGTATTTTTGTAAACACAAATAATTCAAGTAATTTCGAAATACAAATTGTTGTTAAAAATCAAGGAAATGCAAAAAAAGAAGTTCCTATTGCTATCTACAACAAAGAAAAATTAATAAATAAACAGCTGTTTTCTATCGAAGAAAATGAAACTAAAAAAGTTGTTTTTTCTATTATTAATACTTCCGATTTTTTAGGTAAAATTGAATTAAATTTTAAAGATACTTATTCTTTTGATAATTCTTTTTATTTCGCGATTAATACAAATTCTAAAATTAAAGTTTTGTCTATTGGTAAAAATGCTAACTTTTTAAAACGAATTTATAGTAATGATGAATTTGATTTTACAGCTTTAAATACACAAAAGTTAAATTATAATTTAATTCCGAAACAACATCTTATTGTTTTAAATGAAATTGATAATTTATCAGAAACACTTATTAAAAGTCTAATTGATTATTCTAAAAAAGGTGGAAATTTAGTTATTATTCCATCTAAAAACGCAACAATTTCTTCTTATAATAGTTTATTAAATCGACTTGAAATAGGAAATATCAACTCATTAAATGACAATCAAAAAAATGATAGCTTAAAAATTACAGATATTAATTACAAACATCCATTATTTAAAAATGTGTTTGAGAAAAAAGTGCGTAATTTTCAATATCCTTTTGTAAAAACAGCTTATAATACTACTTTTAAAAACACCAATACTATTGTTTCTTTTGAAAACAAAAAACCATTTATACAACAAATAAATACGGTGAATTCAAAAGTTTATTTTTTAGCATCTCCGCTTAATAAAGAAGAAAGTAATTTTATAAATTCACCTTTAATTGTTCCTGTTTTTTATACTATTGGAAAACAAAGTTTACAACTATCTAAAGGATATTATATTACTGATAAACAAAATGTTATTTCTATTGATAAGATTATTTCTAAAAATGAAATGCTATCTATTTCAAATAATGAAATTTCATTTATTCCGCTACAACAAACACTTCAAAATAGTATAAAAATTACAACAACAGACCAACCATTAACAGCTGGATTTTATCAAATAAAACAACAAGAAAATATTTTAAAAAATATTGCTTTTAATTATCCGAAGAAAGAAAGTTTGTTAAACTTTTTAGATATTACAACTACTGAAAACCAAAAAATTTCTACATCAGTAAAGCAAACGTTAATAAATAGTAACAACGAATACAAAATTCAATGGCTTTGGAAATGGTTTTTAGTGATTGCCATTGTATCTTTGCTTGTTGAAATTTTGATCTTAAAATTCTTTAAACCATGACAACGCTATTAAAATCGGCAACTATTATTGATGCGCATAGCCCTTACCACCAACAAACTAAAGATATTTTAATTACTGACGGAATTATTACTAAAATTGATAGTAATATTACCGATAAAGAAGAATATCAAATTATAAAACTTGATAATTTACATGTTTCTACAGGTTGGTTTGACACCAGTGTTTCTTTAGGTGAACCTGGATATGAAGAACGTGAAACTATTAAAAATGGTTTACAAGTAGCTGGTAAAAGCGGATTTACAGATATTGCCGTAAACCCAAATACAAATCCTGTTATTGATAACAAAGCAGCTGTTGAATTTCTAATTTATAGAGCCAACGGATTTGCCACAAATGTATACCCAATCGGTACGTTAACTCAAGGATCGAAAGGTATTGAAATGGCGGAATTATATGACATGCAACAATCTGGTGCTATCGCTTTTGGTGATTATAAAAAACCAATAGCAAATGATAATTTACTGAAAGTAGCCTTACTTTATACCCAAAATTTTAACGGATTAGCACTTAGTTTTCCTAAAAACAACGCAATTGCTGGAGAAGGTGTTGTTCATGAAGGTAAAAACAGTACACTTTTAGGATTAAAAGGAATTCCTGCTTTAGCTGAAGAATTACAAGTTTCTCGTGATTTATTTTTATTAGAATATACAGGCGGAAAATTACATATTCCAACTATTTCAACTAAAAAATCAGTACAATTAATTAAAGAAGCTAAAAAGAAAGGATTGAATGTTAGCTGTAGTGTAGCCATTCATAACTTATTTTTAACAGATGATGAATTACATCAATTTGATGGAAATAAAAAAGTGAATCCGCCTTTAAGAACTTCGGATGATATCAAAGCATTATTAAAAGGTGTTAAAGATGGTACAATCGATATGATTACATCAGATCATAATCCGATTGATATAGAACATAAAAAAGTAGAGTTTTCAAATGCAAAAGATGGAACTATCGGTTTAGAAACTGCTTTTGGAGTTTTAAATTCAGTATTAGATTTAGAAACTATTGTAACTTGTTTATCTGATAATCCGAAAGAACGTTTTGGACTTCAAAAAACAAGTATCAAGGAAAATGAAATTGCTAATTTATCTATTTTTAATCCTGAAGGAACTCATATTTTTAGTGAAAAAGATATTTTATCAACTTCAAAAAACAGTATCTTTTTAGAGAAAAAATTAAAAGGAAAAGTATATGGTATTTTTAATAATAAACAATTAATTTTAAATATATAACTATGGAAAACTATACTGTGAAAGAAGGAAAAACAAATGCTATAATTAGTCATTTTTTAATTATAGGAACTATTATTGCTTTCGTATTAAATCTTAATACTAAAAATACTTTTACAAGCTTTTACATTAGACAAGTGTTAGGTTTACACATCCTTTCTTCTCTAAACGCATGGCTAGTTTATAAATATTTAGGTGGTTTTATTGGTTGGGCTATAAGTATCGTTTTATTGATTCTTTGGATAATTAGTTTTATGGGAGTCTTAAAAGGAGAAGAAAAGAAAATACCTCTTTTGGGAGATCAATTTCAAGATTGGTTTAAAAATATTTAAACAAAAAACACATAACAAACATGCAAATAATTAATTTATTTGCATGTTTTTTTATTAAAAAACATTTATTTAGATGCTAAATTATATTGTAAGAGAGCCTAAACAGGCAACTACTAATCCGCCATTATTAATTTTACTACACGGATATGGTAGTAATGAAGAAGATTTATTTTCGTTTGCCCAAGAACTACCTGAAAACATGCTAATTGTTAGCGCACAAGCTCCTTATACTATGGGTGGTGGTGCTTTTGCTTGGTATGCAATTAATTTTGATGCCAATGATGAAAAATTTTCTGATTTAGAACAAGCAAAAGAATCTGTTGATAAAATTTCAGATTTTATTGATGAAATTAAAGCAAAATACAATACGAATCCTGATAAAACATTTTTGTTAGGTTTTAGTCAAGGAGCTATTTTAAGTTATGCATTAA
Organism: Tenacibaculum salmonis; assembly: GCF_041053065.1. NCBI lineage: Bacteria > Pseudomonadati > Bacteroidota > Flavobacteriia > Flavobacteriales > Flavobacteriaceae > Tenacibaculum > Tenacibaculum salmonis. The sequence continues at coordinate 1,070,690 of NZ_JBFCVV010000001.1, forward strand.
GTCTTAATTATCCGAATAAAATACAACATGTAATTGCATTAAGTGGTCATATTAATGAAGGCTTAGTTCCTGAAAAAATAGCACCAAGTAATACTGATTATTATATTTCTCATGGAACTGTTGATCAAGTAATTCCTGTTGATTGGGCAAGAAAAGCACCTGTATTTTTAAATGCTAACAATTTAAAAAATGATTATTCAGAATATAATGTAGGTCATGGTGTTGCACCTCAAAATTTTTATAGCTTTAAAAAATGGATAGAAAACCGTTTATAAAAAATTAAATTATAATAAAAAAACCGAGCTTTAAAACTCGGTTTTTTATTTTATCCTAAAATTTGACTTGCGTGTTCTTTCGTTTTTACTTTACTAATAACGTCTTTAATAATTCCATTTTCATCAATAACAAAAGTTGTTCTATGGATACCATCATACTCACGTCCCATAAATTTTTTAGGTCCCCAAATACCAAAAGCATTAATCACTTCTTTTTGTTCATCTGCTAATAATGGAAAAGGTAAATCATGTTTATTAATCCAATTTTGTTGACGCTTTGCAGAATCAGCACTTGCACCTAAAATAGCATATCCTTTTGCTAAAAAAGACTGATAATTATCTCTTAAATCACAAGCTTCATTTGTACAACCAGGTGTACTTGCCTTCGGATAAAAAAATAATACTAACTTTTTTCCTTTGTAATCAGAAAGTTTCACTGTATTTCCTTTTTCATCAACAGACTCGAAACTAGGTGCCTTATCTCCTACTTTTAATGTTGTCATAATTTGTAGTTTAAAATAGTTAGTTATTAAACCAAAGTTACAAAGTTGCTTTGAATTAACAATAAATTTATAGTTGTTCTTTGTTAGTTTGTACCTTTGTTTATCTATATTAAAAAAACAAAAAATGACCAAGGAAAATAAAGTACAATTTGTTATTGATACCTTAGCCGAATTATATCCTGAAATACCTGTTCCTTTAGATCATAAAGATCCATATACTTTATTGATTGCTGTTTTATTATCGGCACAATGTACCGATGTTCGAGTAAATAAAATTACCCCGTTACTTTTTGCCAAAGCCGATAATCCATATGACATGGTAAAAATGAGCATCGAAGAAATTAAAGAAATTATTCGTCCTTGTGGTTTATCTCCTATGAAATCAAAGGGAATTCACGGTTTATCTAAAATATTGATTGAAAAACATAATGGAGAAGTTCCTCAAAGTTTTGAATATCTAGAAGAATTACCTGCCGTAGGTCATAAAACTGCTGGTGTAGTTATGAGTCAGGCGTTTGGAGTTCCTGCATTTCCTATTGATACACACATACATCGTTTATTATATCGTTGGAATTTAACAAATGGTAAAAATGTAATTCAATCAGAAAAAGATGCAAAACGATTATTTCCTGAAGAATTATGGAACGACCTTCATTTACAAATAATTTGGTATGGACGAGAATATTCTCCTGCTCGTGGCTGGAATTTAGAAAATGATATTATTACGAAAACGATTGGTAGAAAAACAGTTTTAAATGATTACCATAAAAATAAATCATAAAAAAAGCTTCAACATTTGTTGAAGCTTTTTTGTTATTAATTCAAATTTAATTCTATAAAATAATTTGACGATGTTTTTTCTACTTTCAATGATTTAGAAAAATTAATCAAAAATTGAATAGTTTCTTTTTTAGGATTCATTTTTAAATCCGAAGATTTATCTAGGTAAATTCTCATCATACTTTTTTTCTTTATTCATTTTGTTTTCAAGTATTTAACGACGACAATATTACTTTATTGCTTAATTAACTAGAATAATTTTATTTTTTTCAATTATTTTTCTCAGATTAATTAAAGCATACCTCATTCTTCCTAAAGCAGTATTAATACTTACACCAGTGTTTTCAGAAATTTCATTGAAACTCATATCATTATAAATACGCATTTTTAAAACTTCTTTCTGTTCTTCAGGTAATTCTTCTAACAAATCCCTTACATCAGCTAGTATTTGCTCTTTAATAATTTTATTTTCTGCATTTAATGCTCCATCTGCTAATACCGAAAAAATATCAAAATCATCAGTATTATTAAACTTAGGCATTCTGTTTTTTTTCCTAAAAAAATCAATAATTAAATTATGAGAAATACGCATAACCCAAGGTAAAAATTTACCTTCTTCGTTATAATTTCCTTTTTTTAAGGTTCTTATTACTTTTATAAAAGTATCTTGAAATATATCCTCTGTAGTATCTCTATTTTGTACCTTACTGTAAATAAAACTGTACAGTCGTTGCTTATGACGTTTAATCAATAACTCTATAGCTAGTTCTTTTCCGTTAATGTAGTCTTTAACTAAAACACTATCACTTACAATATCTTTATGTACCATATTACTTTTTTTTACAGAGTACTATAAGCACTCTTTAGTTAAGGGATATATTTTTTTTAAAAGTAATTTTTTAGATATAGGCGTGTAATTAATTGATTATTAGACTCCAAATATGTGATTTTTTTTTCAAAAAAGCAAGAATTGTTTAATATTTATTAAAAAAAAGTTAAAATTTCATTGATTTAACCTCTAAATCATCAAATATTATTATAAGCACATCATATTTTAGACATAATTAACTGATTAACAAAATTTTATTACATATATTTACAATATTACATTACAACAAATTATAGTAAATTAAATTTTACCCCCCGAAAACATGTTAAATACAAATTATAAAATCATTAATACATTAATTTATCCTTCTGATAATTATTTTTCTTTTAAAGCAATAATAAGACAGTTAGATATTATTTTTCATAAAAATAAACCTCAACATATCCCCTTTTTTAGCTTAAATAACAATCCCGTTATTTTTAATAAAACTCCCCTTTAAAAAATGTATTTATTTAAAATTAAACTTTTTTACAGACTTATAGACGGCTAGTTTTGTAATCAAAAACAGGTATTAAAGCTATCAACATACACAAAAAAATCATCTATAAAATTCTTATAAAAAATAAGATACACAGACTTAAAACTTCACCTTTTCAAAAAAAACTCATAAAAATAACATTAAACCAAATACTTAAAGCCTGTTTTAATTTCAAATAAAGTATCTTTTTTAAGATATAAACGTCATTCTGAATTTATTTCAGAATCACATAAAATGAAGAACTACGGCAAATCAAGGTGTGAAACTGAAATAAATTCAGTTTGACAGATTCAATTTCTTAACTATAAAACTCTTTTTAGATTAAATTTAAACAGGCTCTTATATAATAAAAAAATAATTTTACATAATAAGATAATCAATACTATTTATCTTTTTTAAAGGATACAAACAAATACAGAACCACGCTAAAATAAAAGATATTATAAAACTCAACAAGCAAGAACAAATGTAATATTACATCACATTTTTTTCATCAATATAAAACCCCCCAATAATTATGCAAAAAAAAGTAATAGGCTATTTTAACAATTGGACTCCTCTAGAAGAGGTTCAAAACAAATACGAAGGATATACTGATCTTTTATTCTCGTTTTGGCAAGACCCTGAAACAAGTGTGACAGGTGCTGCTGAAGAAGTTTTAAAAACACCTGAAATTCTTGAATTCTTAAAAAGTAAAAATAAAAAATGTATTCTTGCTACTGGAGGCAAATATTTTTATCCATTAAATTACGAGGCAGTTAATTATGGTACAGCCTTAGCTAACTTTGCTATTCAACATAAGTTTGATGGCGTTAATTTAGATATTAAAAATATAGCAATAACATCTCAAGTAATTCAATGGTTAATTGATGTTACCATTACTGTGCATCAAATTAGTAATGAAAAAAATTATCCTTTAGAAATTTATCATACTCCTCAAGCCACATTATTTATGGCTAATGAAGGCTATAGTGAAATCGAAAAAAAAACTAATGGTATAATTAATTATTATAATATTCAGTACTACAATCAAGGTGAATGGGAATATCAATCTTATGAAGATTATACATCCTTATTTGAAGAAATGTATAATAATATAGAAAACCCTACTGCTATTCTTAGTATTATCAGACAAGGAATACCTGCTAATAAACTAATTGTAGGTAAACCAATCACTACTGATGATGTAAATAATACAGGATATATTTCACTAGAAAATTTTGAAGATATTTTAAGTACAGCTATCACAAACAAAATTCCATTTGGAGGTGTAATGGGTTGGAAAGTTGATAGTGATATTAATGGAATATGGGGTAAATCAATAGCTAAAACAATCGAAAATAGCAAAATAGAAAATCCTATGAAAGTAGAAATATAATAACTTTCAGCTTTATAAAAACACAAATCAAAAAAGAGTTTCAAAAGTAATATTTTGGAGTTCTTTTGATTTTTATAGATAAACTAAAAAAATTATTGACTGAATACATTGTTTTCACAACATAAAATCAGATTTAGAAAACAGCTATCTAAGAAATTCAATTAACAGAAATAGGAAACTTAGAATATTGCACTTAACACCCTGATTACATTAATCATAACAAGGGTCACGTAATACAAATTATACTTTTACTGTAGCTAAATAATAGTTTATTTTATTATAAAATTTTAAACTTTTATTACTGATAAGTAATGGAAGTTCTTCTTTATAAAAAGCTCACAAACTATTAAACATTTGATGCTTATTAAATTCAGAAACCTTATTTTTATAGCTTATTTTTTAAGTAAATGAAAAGAGACCTTTCTAGCATCAATCCCAAAGAAAACATCATTATAAAAGGAGCAAAACTCCATAATTTAAAAAACATTGATGTTGTTATCCCTAGAAATAAATTAGTAGTAATAACAGGGCTTTCAGGTTCTGGAAAATCATCATTGGCTTTTGATACTTTATATGCCGAAGGACAAAGGCGTTATGTAGAAAGTTTATCATCTTATGCTCGTCAATTTTTAGGAAAACTACACAAACCAAAAGTAGATTATATAAAAGGAATTGCTCCTGCAATTGCTATTGAACAAAAAGTAAACTCAACAAATCCACGATCAACTGTAGGAACATCAACCGAAATTTACGATTATATAAAATTATTATATGCTCGTATTGGTAAAACTATTTCGCCAATATCAGGCACTGAAGTAAAAAAACATACCGTTTCTGATGTTCTTAATCATATAAAAAAATTTGAAGAACGAACAAAACTGTTATTATTAGCACCGATTATCATCAATAAAAATAGAGATTTAAAAACTGTTTTACAAGTTTTAACTCAACAAGGATATGCTCGTTTAAAATATAATAATACTGTTGTAAGAATTGAAAATTTTCCTGTTGATAATTTTAATAATGAAGATTTATTTTTAGTTGTTGATAGAATTGTTACTAAAAATGAAGAAGATTTTTATAATCGATTAGGAGATGCTATTCAAACTGCTTTTTTTGAAGGTAAAGGAATTTGTTTTATTGAAAATTTAAATGATAAAAAAACCACAGAGTTTAGCAATAAATTTGAATTAGACGGAATTACATTTTTAGAACCTAATACTCATTTATTCAGTTTTAACAATCCGTACGGAGCTTGTCCTACTTGCGAAGGTTACGGAAGCGTAATTGGTATTGATGAAGAATTAGTAATTCCAAATACAGGATTATCAATATTTGAAGATGCTATTTTTCCTTTTAAAACAGATAGCTATAAAATTTATAAAGAAAACTTAATCTTAAATGCTATTGATTTTGATATTCCTATTCATAAACCTTGGTTTGAGCTTTCTGAAAATCAAAAGAAATTAGTTTGGAACGGAACTAATAAATTTGAAGGAATACACGATTTATTTAAAAAATTAGAAGAAAAAAGTTATAAAATTCAGAATAGAGTAATGCTTTCTCGCTATCGCGGAAAAACAACTTGTAACGATTGTAACGGAAAAAGACTTCGAAAAGAAGCTAATTATGTACACGTACATGAAAAAGTAATTTCAGACTTAGTAACACTTCCTTTGGATGAATTATCAGTATTTTTCAATAATTTAAAACTAAATGAACACGAATTAGCAATAGGAAAAAGATTGCTTACAGAAATAAAAAATCGCTTACAGTTTTTAACCGATGTTGGTTTAAATTACTTAACCTTAAACCGTACTTCAAACACGCTTTCTGGAGGTGAAAGTCAGCGAATAAATTTAGCAACATCATTAGGAAGTTCACTTGTTGGCTCTATGTATATTTTAGATGAACCTAGTATTGGTTTACATCCAAAAGACACCGAAAAATTAATTGATGTACTTAAAGATTTACGTGATTTAGGGAACACCGTTATTGTAGTTGAACACGACGAAGATATTATGAAAGAAGCAGATTATATTATCGATATAGGTCCTGAAGCGGGAACTTACGGTGGTAACGTAGTTGCTGAAGGTACTTTTGATGATATTATGAAATCCGATTCGCTAACTGCTAAGTATTTATCCGAAGCATTAAAAATTGAAGTTCCTACAATACGTAGAAGCTCAAAAAATACCATTAATATTATTGGTGCTCGTGAAAACAATTTAAAAAACATTGATGTTTCTTTTCCTTTAAATACTTTAACCGTTATCACAGGTGTTTCTGGAAGTGGAAAAAGTACCTTAGTCAAGAAAATTTTATATCCTGCAATGCAGAAAAAACTGGTCGGATATGGCGAAAAAGTAGGTCAATTTACTGATATTACAGGAAGTTTTGAAAATATAAAAAATGTTGAATTTATCAATCAAAATCCTATTGGGCGTTCTTCAAGGTCTAATCCTGTAACTTATATAAAAGCTTATGATGATATTCGTAAATTATTATCTGATCAAAAATTATCGAGCATCAGAAATTATCAGCCAAAACATTTTTCTTTTAATGTAGAAGGCGGACGTTGTGAAGTTTGTAAAGGTGAAGGTGAAGTTACTATTGAAATGCAATTTATGGCAGATGTACACTTGCAATGTGATACTTGCCAAGGAAAACGCTTTAAAAAAGAAGTTTTAGAAGTTACTTTCGGTAAAAAATCAATCGATGATATTTTAAACCTAACTATTGATGATGCAATTACTTTTTTCGATGAACGAGAACAACATAAAATTGCTCGTAAATTAAAACCTTTGCAAGATGTTGGATTAGGTTATGTACAATTAGGACAATCATCATCAACATTATCTGGAGGAGAAGCGCAACGTATAAAATTAGCTTCATTTTTGATGAAAGGAAATACAAAAGATAAAACTTTATTTATTTTTGATGAACCAACAACAGGACTTCATTTTCATGATATTAAAAAATTATTAACATCTTTTAATGCTTTAATCGACAAAGGGCATTCTATTATTGTAATTGAACACAATATTGAATTAATAAAATGTGCCGATTATATAATAGAACTTGGTTTAAAAGGTGGAAAAAATGGAGGAAACCTTATTTTCACAGGAACTCCTGAAGAGTTATCAAAAAACAAAAAATCGTTTACAGCTAGTTATTTAGCCGAAAAACTAACTTAAAATAGAAAAGCTGCCTGATTACCAGATAACCAGACAGCTTTACATAACAAAAATTAACAAAAACAAATATATTATTGAAGATTTTTATCTCCAATATTAGGGTTGTACACATAATTAAACGTATAATATTGTCCTCCTGAATTTTGAGGATCAGCAGAATTAGAACTATCCATATCTTTATAGTAACTTAAAATTTCCATTTTAGCATAATTACCATCAATTGTTTTTATAACAATTATTTTTCCTGCTACAGGGTCTATTCTATGAGCTGGCTGAAAATAACTATACCAAGTACTTTTTGGTAAAGCTAAAACTCCATCTTTTTCATCTTGTTTAAAAATAGCATTATCAGATATTGTTTTTACACTCGAAAATGTTCCATCAACTAATAATAAAGATGCATTTCCTGTTTTATTAGGTTCTTCTTTTATACCTGTACTTTCTCCTCCGTTTACTATAATTGTTGTTGCTCTAAAAGCTATATCCCAATTATCATCGGTTACAATTACTCCTTTTTTAAAACTAAATTTAATAAATTCTCCAGAAGCTTTTGGTGGATTTACCGAATAATCAGTAGTTTGTTTTGCATGTAAATTATCTATTCTTTTAGATATTGATTCTTCTGGTAATGTATCATTATTATCACTACATGAAACAGTAATAAAAGTAAGTATTGTTATTATTAAAATTGACTTTAAGATATTCATTTTCTATTGATTTATAGATATATTAAAAATTAAATTGCACATTACAGTAATAAGTTCTCCCTAAACGTAAAACACTATCATTATTTGCAAAACGTTTTTTATTCGCAGATTCCTTTTCATTAAAAAGATTATCTATTCCTAATTGAAAATTCATTAAGCTAAAAAATGTTTTTGCTCCTGCTATATTTATTTGTGTGTTTGAAGAAACAAAATCATCAAACTGATCAATAATTCCCTGACTACTATTAGTATCAAACAACGCATATTTGCTTTTATATATAGCTCTAATATTTGCAGAAAAATCGTGTTTATAATTTTGATAAAAAACTTTAAAATTTGCCATATGTTTAGATCGATTTGGCAAACCGAAATAATTTGACATTGTCATTTTTTCTGATGATGAAGACGGTGTTCTTCTAAAAAATACCTCGCCAGCCTTTATTTTTGATGTTGCTGTTTTATCACCTGTATCTAAAAATTGATATCCTCCTAAAACAGTAAAATTTGAATTTAATTTATAATTAACATCAAGTTCAATACCCTGAGTATAAACTTCATTTATGTTTTTATAAGAAAAAACTCTTGTACCTAAAGGCAATCCTAAATCAGATACGTTTAATTGTGTATCAAAAGTATCTATTAAATCTTTAATATCATTTCTGAAAAAATTAATATTAAATTTTAAACTTGTTGTTGGTTTTAACTGAAAACCCAAATTATAACCAATAGAACTCTCTGGTTTTAATTCTTTTTTTATGGTTTTTATTTCTGATAAATTAGCATATAAATCATATAAAGTTTGAGTTCCTAAAACTATATATCCACTAGCTGAGTTTCTAAAATTGAAATAAAGCTGTCTAAAATCAGGAGCTTTGAATCCACTACCAACCGATGCTTTTGCAGTAAACCAATTATTAAATTTATAACTTGTTGCTATTTTTGGTGTAAAAGCTGATTTGTAATTATTACTATCTTCAAACCTTGCTCCAATAACAATATTTAAATTTTTAATTGAATTGAAATCAAATTGCCCTAAAATATATGGCGTATTGTATTTTTTTATCCCTGTAAATTCTGTTCTTTCTAATACATCAAAATTAGCACCAACACCTACAATTAAAGTTCCTGAATTAAAGCTGTTTTTCGATTTAATTTCGGGTCTTGTTAATGTTTGATTATATAAAGTAGCATTTCCATCAAACATGTTTTCTGCTTTATATTTTGTTGTATAAAAATTATAATCTAGCGTCCAATTATTGGTTATTTCATGAAGTAATTTCGTATTAATACTCCAATCTGTTTGTTGATTATCTTCTCTATTATTACCTTGATATTGTTTATAAAATCGATTAGAAACAACGGCTTTTAAGTTTTCTGAAAAATCATAACTTAGTTGTAAATTTCCTGTAAAATTTTGATGTGCTTCCGTTGTTTTTGAAAGGGTTTCTGGAGATAAATCAAACCCATTACTTGAATTTAAATTTATTCCTGAAACCAATCCAAAACCTTTTCTTTTCCATTTAACATTAGTACTTATATCCAATTGGTTTGTAGCTCCTTCTTTTGCTAAATAGCCTATAAAACCTTCTAATTTTTCATTTTTAGGTTGTTCTGTTATAATATTAATAACACCTCCAATAGCTTCAGACCCATACAAAGAAGATGATGGTCCTTTTACTATTTCAATTTGTTTAATATTATTAACTGTAATTCTATTTAAATCAATATTTCCAGATGATCTTCCTATTATTGGAACTCCATCAATTAAAATCAATGTATAATCTGCAGCTATTCCTTGAATTTGAATTCCTTCTGAACCTCCAAAATCAGAAACTAAAGTTATTCCTGTTTGTTCAGTTAAAATATTTTTTAACCTTACTGTACCCGATTTTATTATTTGAGCTTTTGTTATTAAAGTTACAGGCATCGGTACAGATGACAATTGTCTTTTGGTTCTTGTAGCAGTAACAACGACTTCATCTAAATTAGATATTTCTAAACTTTCATTATCAGCCACTATTTTTTCTTGAGAAAAAACAGTTAAGCTAATAAAAGCAAAAGCAGTAAATATTTTTTTATTTAGATACATTCTTAATAATTTTCAACAAATATATATTCTTATTTTAAATTAATCTAAATAAAATCTATATTTTTACCGAAAATTATAAATAATAAAAACACAAAAATGAAAAAACTAATTTTAGGAAGTTTCATACTATTATCAATCTGCACAATAAAGGCGCAGAATAAAAAAACAAAAGATAAAAATGCCATCAAAAAAATGTGTGGCTGTTTTGAAGTTACGTTCAATTTTGCTGAAACATTTAATAATAGTAAAGATTCACTATACAAACCATCAAAAATAAAAAAAGATAGCGCTTTAGAATGGGCTGAACTAGTTGAAGATAATAATAATAAAATAACTATTCAACATTTATTACAAGTTGGTAATCCCGCAAAACCACATATAATAAAGCATTGGAGACAAGATTGGGTGTATCAAAACCAAGATTTTTATATGTATAACGGAGATAATAACTGGTTGTATGAAAATAAATCTAAAAAAGATGTAAAAAAACAATGGTCTCAAAAAGTATTTCAAGTTGATGATAGTCCTCGTTATGAAGGTTCAGGGTTTTGGGTACATTTAAATGGAAAAAGTTATTGGGAAAGTACTACTGATGCTCCATTACCTCGTAGAGAATATACTAAAAGAAATGATTATAATGTAACTGAAAGAGGTAATCGTCATGAAATCACAAATTATGGTTGGGTACATGATCAAGATAATAAAAAAATCATCAGAAAAACAGGAGAAAAAGATATTATTCTAGCATCTGAAAAAGGTTATAATACTTATGTTAAAGTTGCTGATAGTCGTTGTAAAGCTTCACAAAACTGGTGGATTAAAAATAATACAAAATGGAAATTAGCAAGAAATAAATGGAATAAAGTATTTGCTAAAAAAACAAATTTATCTTTAAAAAGAAAAGTTAAAAATAAGCCTTTATATAAACATTTGTTTTCGGATAAAATAAAAGAAGAAAAAGATGTAAATATTATTATTGAATCTTTTATAAAATAATAATATTAAATTCTATTATTTTTATTTATTTAAAACAAAAAGGATATAATCACTTTAGTGTTGGTTGTATCTTTTTTCTTTAACATCATTTTTTATTTATAATTCTATAAAATAATCATTTTTGTACCTATTAAAAGTAAAATAAAGCAACCTTTTTTTTATTTATTATATATTTTAACGATTATGTTAAACTTTTATTAATTTTTTACCTATTTTAGTATTACTTAAACGATAAATTTATGGTTGCGCTTAAACCCAAAAAAGGTAGGTTGTTAATTGCAGAACCTACTATTTTAAACGATAACTCTTTTAAACGAACTATTGTTTTACTAACAGAACACACATCAAAAAGTTCTGTTGGTTTTATTTTAAATAGACCTTTAAATCATACTTTGAGTGATTTAGTACCTGAAATAGACTGTGATTTCAGAATATATCAAGGAGGACCTGTCGAGCAAGATAATTTGTACTTTATACATAAAGTACCCCAATTAATTCCCAATAGCATTGAAGTTGCTAATGGTATTTATTGGGGTGGTAATTTTGATCATTTAAAAGAACTCTTAATTGAAAATATGTTAAAGCCAACAGATATTCGCTTCTTTTTAGGCTATTCTGGTTGGGATACAAACCAATTAATTGATGAATTAAACATTGAGTCTTGGTTTATTTCTGAAAATGATTATAAAAATATTTTAGAAACCAACAACGAAAACTTTTGGAAAAACAAACTCCTTCAAAAAGGTGGAAAATATAAAATTTGGGCAAACGCACCAAGTGATATTCAAATGAATTAACCAGTAATAGCTAATAATTTAAGGCTACTCTTTATTTTATTAGTTATTTCTGTTGTAAATGCTTTTTTTCTATAATTTGTAACCGACTGAATACCTACAATAGCATTTGTAATAAAAACCTCATCTGCTTTTTGTAATTCAAAAGGAGAAATAACTGTTTCTTCAATACTGTAATCAGGATGTTTTTCTAAAATTTCTATTACTTTTTTTCTGATAATTCCTTTTATACAACCTTCTGTTAAAGCTGGAGTTTTTATAATACCGTCTTTTATTACAAAAATATTTCCATTTGTTGCTTCAACAACTCCTTTTCGTTCATTAAGTAATATACAGTTATCTAAATCGTTTTCATCTGCAAAAATAGCAGATAAAGTATTTAGCATTCTGTTTGTCGTTTTTATCGTTGATAATAATCCAGAATAATTATAAAAATCTTTATATAAATCAACTTTATAACTAGTTTTTTCTATATAATTAAACTCACTTGCTTCGATTAAGTAATCAATCTCGTTTGAAGCTGGATTATATAATCCTCCATCTTTTCTATAAACAGTTAATCTAACTCTATAATTTACCGATTTTGGAAGATCTTTTGTTGTTTTTAAAATTTCCTCTTGTAAAAATTCAAGTGTAAATTTCATTGGAATTTTCATACGTAACATTCTCATTGATGCCATCAATCTAAAATAATGGTCTTCAATAAAAACAACCTTTGTATTTAATACTCTTACAGTTTCAAAAATAGCATCACCATATTTAAAAGCTCTATTATCATTAGATAATTGTAGTTCTTTTTCTGATATTATTTTTCCGTTAAAATTTATCATTTTTTAAAAAATTTGATTGCAAAATTACAATTTAGGCAATTAGTAGCCATAAAAAAACTCGACAAATGCCGAGTTTTTTTTATAAAGCATAAAGATACTATGCTCCTATACTATTTTTTAAGCTTTCAATTTGACTTTCCCATAACATTTTAGCTTCATCAACTTCATCGTCATCAGCAAAGTCTGTAATAATTACAGCTACGTCTTTAGTTAATGGATCTACTTGTATGAAAAATTCAAAATAACTTTCATCACCTTCACTTTCAACCCATTTATATTTTATGCGCTCATTCGTCTTCTTTGCTAAAATTTTTGCCTCTTCCTCTGAATCATCCCAAGTAAAAGTGATTAATTTTCCGCGAGAATTAACTCTATCAGCAAACCACTCCTCTAATCCTGAAGGTGTTGCCAAACTATTAAACAACATACTTGGTGATGCATGTATAGGAAATTCTAATTCGTATTTAACTTTTGTCATTTTTTTTTTCTTAGTATGGCAAGGTATATCTTTATTTCTTAAAAAAAAATTCATTTTTTTATTGTGTATCTAAAAATAAGTTGTATATTTGCACCCGCAATGGCGAGATAGCTCAGTTGGTTAGAGCGCAGGATTCATAACCCTGAGGTCGGCAGTTCAAATCTGCTTCTCGCTACAAAACAACCCAAAACCCTTTATTTTAAAGGGTTTTTTGTTGTTTAAAATAAATGTTTGTCAAGAACTCGCCAAACGATATTCTGTTTTCAAATCTTATTAATTAATTTGAAAACAGAATAAATAAAGTCTTTTTTCAATGAAAATTTAAATTGTCATTGAAAATAATTTTGTTTCTGGCTTGTTATTATGTAAACGCTTATCAAATGCCATACAGATATTTCGAACATAGGGTCTTGCTTTTTCAGGAACTGTTAAAGTGTTTCCATCGATAAAAACCAAACTATCATCCACCATTTCTTGTAATTTTTCTAAAAGAATTTCGATACATTTAACCTTTAAATCTTCAGCATCCCACGAAGTGGTAAAGTGACACATAATATTTAAAATATGCTTTCGGATAACTAAATCTTCTTCGGATAAAATATGTCCTCTAAAAACAGGAATTTCTCCTTCGTTCACTATTTTTTGATATTCTTTTACGGTTTTTACATTCTGTGCAAATCCGTACCAAGAATCAGAAATTGACGACATTCCTAAACCAATCATTAATTTCGTTTTATTGGCAGTATAACCCATAAAATTACGATGCAATGTTTTTTCCTGAGTTGCTTTATATAAACTATCTGTTTTTAACGCAAAATGATCCATTCCTATTTCAACATAACCCATTTCAGAAAATAGCTCCTTTCCTATTTCGTACAGTTCACGTTTTTCTTGATTCTTTGGTAAATCTTCATCATTAAAACCTCGTTGTCCAACACCTTTTACCCACGGAACATGTGCATAACTATAAAATGAAATTCTATCAGGTTGTAATTCTTTGGTTTTATTAATAGTATGAATTACATTTTCTTTGGTTTGAAACGGCAATCCGAAAATTAAATCGTGACTAATAGATGTATATCCGATTTCTCTTGCCCAAATGGTTGCTTTTTCAACATTTTCAAAAGGCTGTACTCTGTGTATTGCTTCTTGTACCTTTACGTTATAATCTTGCACGCCGTAACTTACTCTTGTAAAACCAACATCAAATAAGGTTTGTAATTGTTCTTTTGTGGTATTATTCGGATGTCCTTCAAAACTAAATTCATGCTTCGGATGTTTTTTAGCATTGATAAATAAACCATCAATTAACTTTTTTAAGTTTTCTTTTGAAAAAAAAGTAGGTGTTCCGCCACCTAAATGAATTTCCTTGATAATCGGAGTTTCATCTACTAAATCCGTATATAAATTCCATTCTTTTAAAACAGTATCAATATAATCTTCTTCTACTTCGTGTCTTTTGGTAATATGCTTATGACAGGCACAAAACGTACACAAACTTTCACAAAATGGTAAATGAATATACACACTAATTCCTTCGGATGAATTACTTTCTATAAACGATTTTTTAAAAGTTTCAATCCATTTATCTTTAGAAAAAGTTTCATTTTCCCAATAAGGAACTGTCGGATAACTCGTATATCTTGGTCCTGGAATGTTGTATTTTTGTATCAGTGAATTCATGTGCTTTTTTTCAAATATATAATCAATCTAATTTTTTATAATGATAAAAAATTATACGTTTTCA
This sequence comes from Tenacibaculum salmonis, assembly GCF_041053065.1. Taxonomy (NCBI): domain Bacteria; kingdom Pseudomonadati; phylum Bacteroidota; class Flavobacteriia; order Flavobacteriales; family Flavobacteriaceae; genus Tenacibaculum; species Tenacibaculum salmonis. The sequence continues at coordinate 1,085,831 of NZ_JBFCVV010000001.1, forward strand.
ACTCTTTTTAAGGTATCTAATTTAGATAATGACAACCGAACAATACTTTCATCTAAAGCTGTTAAATTATGAACTACCTGAGGTTTTAATGAAATAATATCGCCTGTATTTAATTGTTTTATTTCATTATCAACACCAAAATCAATAGTGCCTTTTATCACCTGAACAATTATTGCAAAAGGTGCTTGATGATCTTCCATAGTTTGTCCTTTTTTAAAGACAATACGTATTTCTTTGGAAAAATCAGTATCTAATAATAATGATACTGCTGGTTTATTTTCATTAAACTTAATGTCTTCTAAAAATGAGGCTACTTTCATAATAATTATCTTTTAAATTATTTTATTTTTTTCCCTAATAAATTTGTTGCAATCGTTGTAAATAATACAATACTAATAGAACTTAAAGGCATTAAAATTGCTGCAATTACGGGTTTTAATTGTCCTGTTGTTGCAAAATATAATCCAATTAAATTATAACATAATGATAGTATAAAACTATACTTAATTATTTTGATTGCTTTTTTTGATGCTTTTATGTATCCTGAAATTTCATTAAATTTTGAAGCATCTAAAATAGCATCACAAGCAGGTGAAAACACATTAATATTTTCTGATAATGAAATTCCAACATTACTTTGTGCCAAAGCTCCTGCATCATTTAAACCATCACCAATCATAATTACACTTTCTCCTTTATTTTGTAAATCTTCAACGTAATTTAATTTATCTTCTGGCTTTTGATTAAATAAAAACGACGTATTTTTAGGTAATAAATCTTCTAAAAATTTCTTTTCTCCTTCATTATCACCAGAAACCACGGCTAAATTGTAATTTTCTTCTAATTCAGAAAACAACTCTTTTACACCATTTCTGTACGCATTTTTAAAAACATATTTACCTTTATAAATTCCATCAAAACTAATATGAACAGAAGTATCTAAGTTAATTTTTTCATCAGTATTATTTACAAAAGATGACGAACCAATTTTTATAACTCTGTTTTTATAAGTAGCTTGAATTCCTTTTCCTGTGTATTCTTTAAAGCTATCAACAGGTAACATTTCTACTGATAAAAAACCGTATAACATTCTACTTAACGGATGATTTGAAGCTCGTAAAGCACTTTTTAATATTGCTTTTTCTTCGGATAATAATTCACTTCCTTTATAATCAATTTGATTTTCTTTACTTGTTGTAAGTGTTCCTGTTTTATCAAAAATAACACTATCAATTACCGCCAATTGTTCTACAACTGTGGCATTTTTTAAGTAGAATTTCTTCTTTCCAAAAATCCGAAGCATATTTCCTAAAGTAAACGGAGCTGCTAAAGCAATAGCACACGGACACGCAATAATTAACACAGCAGTAAATACGTTTAAGGCTTTACTTGAATCAAAATAAAGCCAAAATGCGGTAGCAACAAAAGCGATTATTAAAACGGTTATCGTAAAATTCTGACTTATTCTATCTGTTAATGTTTTAAATGATGAATTTTTATCTTTTTTAAATACATCATTACTCCACAATTGCGTTAAATAACTTTGTGAAACCGAAGTTAAAACTTCCATCTCTAAAACTCCCGATAATTGTTTTCCTCCTGCAAATAATTTATCTCCCGATTTTTTAGCTACAGGAACTGCTTCACCTGTAACAAAACTGTAATCAATTTTTGCATTTCCGTTGATTAAAATTCCATCAACAGGAATTAATTCTTGATTTCTAATTAATAATCTATCACCTTTTTCAACATCATAAATTTGTACATTTTCTTCTTTTCCTTCGGATGAAATTCGGGTTACTGCAATAGGAAAATACGATTTATAATCACGTTCAAAAGACAAGAAATTATATGTTTTCTGTTGAAAAAATTTCCCTAATAATAAAAAGAAAACTAAGCCTGTTAAACTATCAAAAAAACCAGTTCCGATATCAAAAATAATTTCAGCAGAACTTCGGATAAATAAAACAGCAACTCCTAAAGCAATCGGAACATCAATATTTAAAATTTTAGCTCGTAATCCTTTATATGCCGAAATAAAATAATCCTGCGCAGCATAAAAAACTACAGGTAATGAGAAGAAAAACATCAACCAACGAAATATTCCTTTGTATTGTTCTAGCCAAAAACCAGTTACTTCAAAATATTCTGGAAAAGATAAAAACATCACATTTCCGAAAGCAAAACCTGCAATTCCTAATTTATAAATTAAGCTACGATCAACTTTTTTTTGACCTACTTCGTAATCTTCTAAGCTGATATATGGTTCGTATCCAATGGAACTCAGCAATAAAACAATTTCTTTTAGCGAAATAATATCGGTATTGTAAGTAATTCGAACTGTCTTTTTAGGAAAATCAACTTGTGATGAACTGATATTCCGTTGTAATTTATGCAAGTTTTCTAACACCCAAATACAGGAACTGCAATGTATGTGAGGTATATATAAATTAACAACATGCAAATTACCATCGTTAAACTCTAGTAGTTTATCGGTAATTTCTTTATTGTCAAGGAAATCATATTTTCCTTGAATTTCTTCTGGAATTGCTCCAGGATTGTTTTGAAAATCATAGTAACAGGTTAAATCATTTTCTGAAAAAATTTCAAAAACCGTCTTACAACCATTACAACAAAAAGATTTCTCTTTAATAATGATGGTTTTGGTATCACATTCGTTACCACAATGAAAACATTTTGCGTTTTCCATATTTACTCGTTTGCCTAGTGCAAAGGTCTTATAAGAAGCTGAATTAAAACATGATATATATCAGCTTTTTATTATCTTTGAACTAGCCTAACCAAACACTATTATGAGCAAATGTGAACAATGCGTTATCCGTAAACTAAATTCTTTAAAATCACTCACAAAAGATGAATTGGTTCGGATTGCAGGTTGTAAAACATCTAAAATTATAAAAAAAGGAGATGTTTTATTTGAAGAAGGAGAACATATAAATGGCGTTTTTTGTATTAAAGATGGTATTTGTAAAGTCTCAAAAATGAGTGATAACGGACGAGATCAAATTGTAAATCTTGTAAGAAAAGGAGATTTGTTAGGTGAACGTAGTTTAATTAATGATGAAGTATCTAACTTAAAAGCAATAGCTGTAAATGATATGGAAATTTGTTTTATCCCTAAAGAAGAAATTGTTAGAGATTTAGAAACAAATCCAAAATTTACTATGGATGTTCTTAAAAACATGGCTTCTTCACTTAAAACTGCAGATAATGTTATTGTTGATATGGCTCAAAAAACTGTAAAACAACGTTTAGCATCTACATTATTAGGACTTGATAGTAAGTTTTATAAAAACGAAAATGGTGCTTTAGATATATTGTTATCTCGTGAAGATATTGCAAATATTATAGGTACTGCAACAGAATCGGCAATTCGATTGCTTTCTGAATTTAAAAAGAAAAAAATAATAAATTTAAAAGGTAAAGAAGTTTTTATTCTTGATAAGCAAGCTTTAAGAGATATTGCAACAGGATTTTAATTTACTTTCATTAAATATAAAAACAAAAAAACGTCTATAATAGACGTTTTTTGTTTTTTAAGCTTCACCTGTTGTTCCTCCAAAATTCATTGGAATAGGCACTTGCTCATAATCTTTTATTTCACCATTTGCTTGCTCAAATTTTTGAACATTTTCAACTAAAGCCTTTGCTAGTCTTTTAGCGTGTTGTGGTGTTAAAATAATTCTTGATTTCACTTTAGCCTTTGGTACACCAGGCATAATGTTTATAAAATCAACTATAAATTCTGATACAGAATGATTAATAATTGCTAAATTACTATAAGTACCTTCAGCAATATCTTGATCTAATTCTATATTTAATTGTGGATCTTTATTCTCTTCCATAATATAAATATTAAAAAAAAAGGCCTCTAAAAAAATTTAGAGGCCTTTGTATTAAAAATTATAAATTTTTCTCCATTTCTTCTCTAGGCCCTACAATTTGCTTATCGTAAGATCTCATTCCTGTACCTGCTGGTATACGCTTACCAACAATTACATTTTCTTTTAATCCTTCTAAGGTATCAATTTTACCGTTTACTGCGGCTTCATTTAATACTTTAGTAGTTTCCTGGAACGACGCTGCTGATATAAATGATTTCGTTTGTAACGAAGCTCTAGTAATACCTTGTAAAATTTGTTCAGCTGTTGCTGGTTGTGCTTCACGAGCGGCTACTAAATTTTTATCTGCTCTACGTAAAATAGAATTTTCATCTCTTAATTGACGAGCTGAAACAATTTGTCCTGGTTTTAAATTCTCAGAATCTCCTGCGTCTTCAACAACTTTCATTCCGTAGATAGCATCGTTATCTTTGATAAAGTCATTCTTATGAATTAACTGATTCTCTAGAAGTAATGTATCTCCAGAATCAATAATTCTAACTTTACGCATCATTTGACGTACTACAACTTCGAAATGCTTATCGTTAATTTTTACACCCTGTAAACGATATACTTCTTGAATTTCGTTTACTAAATATTGTTGTACCGCTGAAGGTCCTTGAATATTTAAAATATCTATTGGAGTAGTTGCTCCATCAGATAAAGGCATACCTGCTTTAATAAAATCGTTCTCTTGAACTAAAATTTGATTAGATAATTTCACTAAATATTTAGTAATATCACCAGTTTTAGATTCAATAATAATTTCACGATTACCTCGCTTAATTTTACCGAAAGATACTACACCATCAATCTGAGCAATTACTGCTGGATTCGATGGGTTACGTGCTTCAAATAATTCTGTTACACGTGGTAAACCTCCTGTAATATCGCCTGCTTTACCAGACTTACGTGGAATTTTCACTAAAGTATGACCTGTTGGAACTTTATCACCATCACTAACCATTAAGTGAGCACCTACTGGTAAACTATACGAACGTAAAGCATTACCATCAGCATCTTCAATAATTAATGAAGCAATGATTTTTTTATTCTTAGAGTCAATCATTACCTTCTCTTGGAAACCAGTTTGCTCATCAACTTCAACAGAGTAATTAATACCTTGTTCTAAGTTGTCAAACTTAACTCTACCTCCAAATTCAGATACGATAACCCCGTTAAATGGATCCCACTGACATACTGCATCTCCTTTTTTGATAGATTTCATATCTTTATTAAAGATAATAGATCCGTAAGGAATAATGTTAGTACTTAATACTATATCCGTCTTTTTGTCAATGATTTTGATTTCGGCAGTACGTGAAATAACTATTTCTATTTCATTTCCTTCTTTATCTTTACCATTTACAGTACGTAAATCTTCAATTTTAACTTTACCTTCGTATTTAGCAATTAACTTATTCTCTTCAGAAATGTTTCCTGCTACCCCTCCAACGTGGAAAGTACGTAATGTTAACTGTGTACCAGGCTCTCCAATAGATTGTGCTGCAATTACACCAACTGCTTCACCTCTTTGAACTTTTTTACCTGTTGATAAAGATTGTCCGTAACATTTTTCACAAATACCTCTTTCAGATTCACAAGTTAATGCTGAACGAACTTCTACTTTATCAATACCAGCAGCTTGAATTGTATCCGCTAATTTTGAAGTAATTAATTCTCCTGCACCAACAATAATCTCATCACTGTTAAGAGCATATACATCTTGTAAAGAAGTACGACCCGTAATTCTATCACTTAAAGATTCAACGATTTCATCATTTTTCTTTAATGGAGCAACATCTAACCCTCTTAAAGTACCACAATCAACTTCGTTTACAATAACATCCTGAGATACATCTACTAAACGACGAGTTAAGTAACCTGCATCGGCTGTTTTTAATGCCGTATCCGCTAAACCTTTACGAGCACCGTGAGTTGAGATAAAGTATTCAAGAATTGACAATCCTTCCTTAAAGTTAGAAAGAATCGGGTTCTCAATAATTTCTCCACCACCAGCAGTCGATTTTTTAGGTTTTGCCATTAATCCACGCATACCTGTTAACTGACGAATCTGTTCTTTAGAACCCCTTGCACCAGAATCAAGCATCATGAATACCGAGTTAAACCCTTGTTGGTCTTCACGTAAACGTTTCATAGATAACTCTGTTAATCTGTTATTTGCAGACCCCCAAATATCAATTACCTGATTATAACGCTCTTTATTTGTTAACATTCCCATGTTATAGTTAGATACAATTACATCAACCTCTTTATTAGCTTCAGCAATCATTCCTTCCTTTTCTTCAGGAATAATAATATCTCCTAATGAGAAAGATAAACCACCTTCAAAGGCGTATTTATATCCCATATTTTTAATTTCATCTAAGAAATTTCCTACCGCAGGAATATTAGTTACTTTTAAAATATCACCAATAATACCTCTTAATGATTTTTTAGTTAAAACCTCATTAATATATCCAGCCTCTTTTGGTACCTTTTCATTAAATAAAACTCTACCAACCGTAGTTGCTACAATTCTAGTTACGTGCTCACCATCTACAACATCTGCTGTACGAACTTTTATACCTGCGTTTAAGTCTACTCTCTCTTCATTTAAGGCGATAATTACCTCTTCTGGAGAATAAAAAGTTAATCCTTCACCTTTAATAATCACTTCTGGTGTAGATTTTCTTTCTTTGGTCATATAATACAGACCCAATACCATATCCTGAGATGGTACCGTTACTGGTGCTCCATTTGCAGGGTTTAAAATATTGTGAGAACCTAACATTAAAATCTGAGCTTCTAAAATAGCTTCAGGTCCTAATGGTAAGTGAACAGCCATTTGATCTCCATCAAAATCCGCATTAAATGCCGAACATGCTAATGGATGTAAACGAATCGCTTTTCCTTCAATTAATTTTGGTTGAAAAGATTGAATACCTAAACGGTGTAATGTAGGTGCACGGTTTAATAAAACTGGATGACCTTTAATTACATTTTCTAAGATATCCCAAACAACTGGCTCTTTTCTATCTATAATTTTCTTTGCAGATTTTACAGTTTTAACAATACCTCTTTCTATTAATTTACGAATAACAAAAGGCTTGTATAATTCTGCTGCCATATCTTTTGGCAATCCACATTCTGATAACTTTAATTCTGGTCCAACAACAATTACCGAACGTGCAGAATAATCAACACGCTTACCTAATAAGTTTTGACGGAAACGACCTTGTTTCCCTTTTAAACTATCAGATAAAGATTTTAATGGTCTGTTAGATTCTGTTTTTACTGCTGATGATTTACGTGTGTTATCAAATAAAGAATCTACTGATTCTTGTAACATACGTTTTTCATTACGTAAGATAACCTCAGGTGCTTTAATTTCCATTAATCGTTTTAAACGATTATTACGGATAATTACACGACGATATAAATCATTTAAATCTGAAGTAGCAAAACGACCACCATCTAATGGCACTAAAGGACGTAATTCTGGCGGTATAACTGGCACAGCCTTCATAATCATCCACTCAGGATTATTTTCTCTATTTTTCTGAGAATCTCTAAAAGCTTCAACAACATTTAAACGCTTTAATGCTTCGTTTTTACGTTGCTTAGAAGTTTCAGTATTTGCTTTATGACGTAATTCAAATGATAAAGAGTCTAAATCAATTCTTTCTAATAAATCGATTAAACATTCAGCTCCCATTTTAGCGATAAACTTGGTAGGATCTGTATCATCTAAATACATGTTTTCTTGTGGAAGTGTATCTAAAATATCTAAATACTCTTCTTCTGTTAAGAAGTCCATTTTATTCAATGACTCTCCTTCAGCAGTTTTAGCATCACCTGGTTGAATTACTACATAACGCTCGTAGTAAATAATCATGTCTAACTTTTTAGATGGTAAACCTAAAAGGTATCCCATTTTGTTAGGCAATGATCTAAAATACCAAATGTGTGCTACTGGTACGACTAAATTAATGTGACCTACTCTGTCTCTACGTACTTTTTTCTCAGTAACTTCAACTCCACATCGATCACAAATGATTCCTTTATAACGGATTCTTTTGTATTTACCACACGCACACTCATAATCCTTTATAGGACCAAATATACGCTCACAAAATAAACCATCTCTTTCTGGTTTATGTGTACGGTAATTAATAGTTTCTGGCTTTAAAACCTCACCTCTTGACGCCTCTAAAATAGACTCAGGTGATGCTAAACCAATTGAAATTTTGTTAAACTTTTTAACAGTGTATTTTTCGTTCTTTCTTGCCATAATAAGTAATGGATTCGAATTAAAAATTGCCTCTAAATGAGACGTATATTTAAAATGATTTATCATTAGATAATCAAGACGATTACCTAATGATATTTCACTGTTTGTTATTCCTCTAATTTAACATCTAATCCTAAACCTTTCAGTTCGTGCATTAATACATTAAATGATTCTGGTAAACCTGGTTCTGGCATAGTTTCACCTTTTACGATTGCCTCGTAAGTTTTGGCTCTACCTAATACATCATCAGATTTAACGGTTAAGATTTCTCTTAATATACTTGATGCACCATATGCTTCAAGTGCCCAAACTTCCATCTCTCCAAAACGCTGACCTCCAAATTGAGCTTTACCTCCAAGTGGTTGCTGAGTAATTAATGAGTAAGGTCCAATAGAACGCGCATGCATTTTATCTTCAATCATGTGACCTAACTTAATCATATAAATGATACCTACCGTTGCTGGCTGATCGAAACGTTTACCAGTACCTCCATCATATAAATATGTATGTCCGTAACGTGGAATTCCTGCTTGATCAGTTAAGGCGTTTATCTGGTCGATGTTTGCTCCATCAAAAATTGGTGTAGCATACTTTTGATCTAATTTTTGACCTGCCCATCCAAGAACAGTTTCATAAATCTGACCAATATTCATACGAGATGGTACCCCTAATGGGTTAAGTACAATATCTACTGGTGTTCCGTCTGCTAAGAAAGGCATATCTTCGGCTCTAACAATACGAGCAACAATACCTTTATTTCCGTGACGTCCTGCCATCTTATCTCCTACTTTTAATTTACGTTTTTTAGCAACATAAATTTTGGCAAGTTTTAAGATTCCTGCTGGTAATTCGTCTCCTACAGAAATTGTAAATTTCTCACGACGTAAAGAACCTTGTAAATCGTTAACTTTAATTTTATAATTGTGAACTAATTCAACAACTAATCTATTTAAGTCTTTATCAGTAGTCCAAGTTCCATGTAAGTGAGTAAAATCACCTACAGAGTTTAACATTTTTTGAGTGAATTTTTTACCTTTTGGTAATACTTCCTCTCCTAAATCATTAAATACTCCTTGAGAAGTTTTTCCTGTAATAAGATTAAATAATTTTTCAATTAATAAATCTTTTAAATCTTCAAACCTATGAACATAAGATGCTTCTAAAGTAGCAATAGCTTCTTTATCACGAGCACGTTTTGTTTTATCTTTTACAGCACGTTGAAATAATTTTTTATTAATTACCACACCTCTTAATGATGGAGAAGCTTTTAATGATGCATCTTTTACATCACCTGCTTTATCACCAAAAATAGCACGTAATAATTTTTCTTCAGGAGTTGGGTCAGATTCTCCTTTTGGTGTAATTTTACCAATTAAGATATCACCAGGGTTAACCTCTGCTCCAATACGAATCATTCCGTTTTCATCTAAGTCTTTAGTAGCCTCTTCTGAAACATTAGGAATATCGTTTGTTAATTCTTCAGCTCCTAATTTCGTATCACGAACATCTAATGAATATTCGTCAATATGAATAGAAGTAAAAATATCTTCACGAACAACTTTTTCTGAAATTACAATTGCATCCTCAAAGTTATACCCTTTCCAAGGCATAAAGGCTACTTTCATATTTCTTCCTAAAGCTAATTCTCCTTTTTGTGTTGCATATCCTTCACAAAGCACTTGACCTTCTTCAACTCTATCACCAACTTTTACAATCGGTTTTAAGTTAATGTTAGTACCTTGATTTGTTTTTCTAAACTTAATTAAATTATATGAAATATCATCTGATTCAAAGCTTACTAAACGCTCTTCATCCGATCTATCATACTTAATTCTAATTTTATTAGCATCGACATACTCAATAACTCCAGGTCCTTCGGCATTAATTAAAATACGAGAATCTTTTGCAACTCTACGCTCTAACCCTGTACCTACAATTGGTGATTCTGGACGCAATAATGGAACTGCTTGACGCATCATGTTCGATCCCATTAAGGCTCTATTGGCATCATCATGCTCTAAGAAAGGAATTAATGATGCTGATATAGATGCTATCTGGTTAGGTGCAACATCCATATAATCAATTTCAGTAGGTGTTACCACAGGGAAATCTCCCCCTTCTCTTGAAATTAATTTATCTCCAACAAAATCTCCAGCTGCACTTACCTCTAAATTAGATTGTGCAAACTTCATTCCTTCTTCTTCTTCAGCACTTAAATAAATATGCTCTTGATTTACATCTACATTTCCTTCGATAACCTTTTTATAAGGTGTTTCGATAAAACCTAAACTGTTAACCTTTGCAAATACTGCTAAAGATGAAATTAATCCAATATTTGGTCCCTCAGGAGTTTCAATTGGACATAAACGTCCGTAGTGTGTATAGTGAACATCACGAACCTCGAATCCTGCTCTTTCTCTAGATAAACCTCCAGGTCCTAGTGCTGATAAACGACGTTTGTGCGTAATCTCAGCTAATGGATTGGTTTGATCCATAAATTGAGATAACTGATTAGTTCCAAAAAACGAATTAATAACAGAAGACAAAGTCTTTGCATTAATTAAATCAATAGGAGTAAATACCTCGTTATCACGTACATTCATTCTTTCACGAATAGTACGAGCCATACGAGCTAAACCTACACCAAACTGACCTGCTAATTGTTCACCAACAGTTCTTACACGACGGTTAGATAAGTGATCAATATCATCTACTTCTGCTTTTGAGTTAATTAACTCAATTAAGTATTTGATAATGGTAATAATGTCATTCTTAGTTAATACCTTCTGATCAATCGGTTCGTTTAACTGTAACTTGGTATTCATTCTAAAACGCCCAACTTCACCTAAACTATAACGTTGCTCAGAGAAAAATAATTTTTCAATTATTCCTCTTGCTGTCTCCTCATCTGGCGGCTCAGCATTACGTAATTGTCTGTAGACGTGTTCTACTGCTTCTTTTTCAGAGTTCGTAGGATCTTTCTGCAGTGTATTGTGAATGATGGCATAATCGGCCATGTCGTTATCTACCTTATGTAATAAGATAGTTTTAGCACCTGCATCGATTATTTCATCAATATGATCTTTTTCTATGATGGTATCACGGTCAAAAATAATTTCGTTACGTTCAATAGACACAACTTCACCTGTATCTTCATCAACGAAATCTTCATGCCAAGTTTTTAAAACTCTAGCAGCTAATTTACGCCCTAATACTTTTTTTAATCCAGCTTTAGAAACTTTAACTTCTTCTGCTAAATCAAAGATTTCTAATATATCTTTATCTCTTTCAAAACCGATAGCTCTGAATAACGTAGTTACTGGTAGTTTTTTCTTTCTATCAATATAAGCATACATTACTTGATTGATATCTGTTGCAAATTCTATCCAAGAACCTTTAAAAGGAATTACCCTTGCAGAATACAACTTAGTTCCATTTGCATGGAAAGATTGTCCAAAAAACACACCTGGTGAACGGTGTAATTGAGATACAACAACTCGTTCTGCTCCATTAATAATGAAAGTTCCAGAATTTGTCATATAAGGAATAGTTCCTAAATACACATCTTGAACAATAGTTTCAAAATCTTCGTGTTCAGGATCTGTACAGTAAAGCTTTAATCTTGCTTTTAAAGGAACACTATGTGTTAATCCTCTTTCAATACATTCTTGGATGCTATATCTTGGTGGATCTACAAAGTAGTCTAAAAATTCTAATACAAATTGATTACGGGTGTCTGTAATCGGAAAGTTATCCATGAAGGTTTTATACAAACCTTCTTCACCTCGCTCATCAGCTTTAGTTTGCAATTGGAAAAAATCTTGGAAAGATTTCACCTGGATATCAAGAAAATCTGGATAGTCGGTTCCTAATTGCGATGATGCGAAGTTAATTCTTTCAGTAGTGTTTATCGTTGCCAAAAGAGATGCTATTTTTAAATTAAAAATATTATTTTTTGAAACTTTCTTGTTTCAATAATGCAATTTTAATTGCTTTGCTGATTCAAAATCAGCTCTTTACAGTCGTACTATTACAAATTCAATTGTAACAAATAAAGAACGAATATATACACAAAATGGTTTAGGACTAGAAACGTATGTTTCTAGTACCTAAACCTTAATTGTTTTACCCAGTTAAACCGGGGCTATAAATTACTTAATCTCTGCTTCAGCTCCTGCTTCTTCTAAAGATTTTAAAAGACCTTCTGCCTCATCTTTAGTTACTCCTTCTTTTACTGGTGCTGGTGCGCTATCAACGATTGCTTTAGCTTCTTTTAAACCTAATCCAGTTAATTCTTTAACTAACTTTACTACAGCTAATTTAGAACCACCTGCTGCTTTTAAGATAACATCAAATTCAGTTTGCTCATCTGCTGCATCTCCTCCTGCTGCTGGACCTGCTACTGCTACTGCTGCTGCTGCTGGCTCAATACCATACTCATCTTTTAAAATATCAGCTAATTCATTAACTTCTTTTACTGTTAAGTTAACTAATTGTTCTGCGAAATCTTTTAAATCTGCCATTTTAATTGTGTTTTGAATTTTATTATTTAGTTTATTCGTGCGCGTATTATTTCTCTGATAATGTCTTTAATATACCAGATAATTTATTACCTCCTGATTGTAATGCTGAAACAACATTCTTAGCAGGCGATTGTAATAATGAGATAATATCTCCAATAAGTTCTTCTCTAGATTTAATGTTAACTAGTGCATCTAATTGGTCATCTCCAACATAAACAGACTCTTCAACAAAAGCACCTTTTAATAAAGGCTTCTCTGATTTTTTTCTGAACTCTTTAATAACTTTTGCAGGGGCGTTAGACACCTCTGAAATCATCATTGAAGTATTTCCTTTTAAAACATCTGGTAAATCTCCGAAATCTTTATCAGAAGCTTCCATTGCTTTTGAAAGCAATGAGTTTTTAACAACAGCTAATTCTACGTTCGCTTTAAAACAAGCTCTTCTTAAGTTTGAAGTAGTAACGGCATCTAAACCAGAAATATCTGCTAAATAGATGGTACCTGTATCTGCTAATCTTGCTGTTAAATCTTGTATTACTTGTAATTTGTCTTCTCTTGTCATAATTAAAAGTTTAAGTGCCTATGATATAGATTTTTCATCTACAGCAATACTAGGACTCATAGTTGAAGACATAAATATACTCTTTATATAATCTCCTTTAGCCGCTGTTGGCTTTAATTTAACTAACGTTTGTAATAACTCATTTGCATTTTCCTGAATCTTCTGAGCATCAAAAGATACTTTTCCGATAGCAGCATGTACAATACCAGTCTTATCAACTTTAAAGTCAATTTTACCAGCTTTAACTTCTTGTACTGCTTTTGCAACGTTCATAGTTACTGTACCTGTCTTTGGGTTAGGCATTAAACCTCTTGGTCCTAATACACGACCTAAAGGACCTAACTTACCCATAACACTAGGCATAGTTATAATCACATCAACATCAGTCCAACCACCTTTAATTTTCTGAAGGTATTCATCTAGTCCAACATAATCAGCACCAGCTGCAATAGCTTCTGCTTCTTTATCTGGAGTAACTAATGCTAATACTTTTACGTCTTTTCCTGTTCCGTGAGGTAATGTTACAACACCACGTACCATTTGATTTGCTTTACGAGGATCAACTCCTAAACGTACTGCTAAATCAACTGATGCGTCAAATTTTACAGTTGTAATTTCCTTAACTAAGGCTGATGCATCTTGTAAGCTGTAAACTTTAGAGCTATCTACCTTAGAACGAGCTTCTTTTTGCTTTCTAGTAATTGCCATTTCTAAATATCTTTTAAAGTTTAAGCAGGTGCATTACCTGTTACTGTTAATCCCATAGAACGAGCGGTTCCGGCTATCATTTTCATTGCTGATTCAACTTTAAAGGCATTCATATCTACCATTTTGTCTTCTGCAATTAATCGAATCTGATCCCAAGAAACACTTGCTACTTTTTTCCTATTTGGTTCTCCCGAACCCTTCTTAATTTTGGCCGCTTCTAACAATTGTACTGCAGCTGGTGGTGTTTTTACAACAAACTCGAAAGATTTGTCTTTATAAACAGTAATCACAACAGGTAAAACTTTACCTTGCTTGTCCTGTGTACGAGCATTAAACTGCTTACAGAACTCCATGATATTAACACCGGCAGCACCTAAAGCGGGTCCAACTGGTGGCGACGGATTCGCAGCACCTCCCCTAACTTGTAGTTTAACTAATTTACTTATTTCTTTTGCCATTGTTTAAGATTTAAAAACGATATGCTTAAAATGGAAGCTTCAAACACATCAAAATATAGGTGTAACAATTATATTTTCTCTACTTGCATATAGTTTAACTCTAATGGTGTTTTTCTTCCAAAAATCTTAACCATTACTTCTAACTTACGCTTCTCCTCATTAACTTTTTCGACAGTACCGTCAAAACCATTAAAAGGACCATCAATTACTTTTACTGTTTCACCAGTGTTAAAAGGAATTGCAATATTTTCATCTTTTACAGAAAGTTCATCAACTTTTCCTAACATCCTGTTCACTTCAGATTTACGCATAGGTACTGGTTCACCACCTTTTGTTTCACCTAAAAAACCAATAACGCCTGTTACTGATTTTATCACGTGAGGTACTTCTCCTGCTAAATTAGCCTCTACCATTACATAACCTGGAAAATAAACTCTTTCTCTGTTAACTTTCTTTCCGTTTCTTACTTGAATAACTTTTTCTGTAGGAACGATAACTTTACTTACAAAATCAGACAAACCAAAACGAGCAATTTCTGTCTCGATGTAGGCTTTAACCTTATTTTCTTGACCACCAACTGCTCTTACCACATACCACTTCATTACTGAGTCAGCCATTATTAAAACATTTTAAAGAAATTATCTAATCCTGTTTGAAAAACTCTATCTATTCCTGCTACAAGTAAAGCAAAAACAATCGTAAATGCCGCAACTACAACAGTAGACTTTTGGGCTTCTTCACGAGAAGACCATGTCATATTTGTATTCAATTCTTCAAAAGAACCCTTGATGTACTCTATAAAGTTATTCATGTTGTTATTCTTTTAGCGAGCTATAATTTATCATTATAACTCGCTTTATTATGCACGGACGGAGAGATTCGAACTCCCGACACCTGGTTTTGGAGACCAGTGCTCTACCGCTGAACTACGCCCGTATTTTATTTTAAAAGGAGTCTCTCATTTAAGAGACTCCTTTTTTTTTATATTATTTATAAACTAATAAATTAGTCTAAAATTTCAGTAACCTGACCTGCACCTACTGTTCTACCTCCTTCACGGATAGCAAACTGTAAACCTAAGTTTAATGCAATTGGTTGAATTAAATCAACAGTAATAGTTAAGTTATCACCAGGCATAACCATTTCAACTCCTTCAGGTAAAACAATATTTCCTGTTACATCAGTAGTACGCACGTAAAACTGAGGGCGATAGTTATTATGGAATGGAGTGTGACGTCCACCTTCTTCTTTTTTCAATACATACACCTCAGCCTTAAACTTAGCATGTGGAGTTACAGATCCTGGCTTAACAATCACCATTCCTCTTTTAATATCTTCTTTAGCAATACCTCTTAATAAGATACCTGCATTATCTCCAGCCTCACCTCTATCTAAGATTTGACGGAACATTTCAATACCAGTAACAGTAGAAGTTAACTTCTCAGTACCCATACCTATAATTTCAACAGGGTCTCCAGAATTGATAATCCCTGTTTCAATACGACCAGTTGCAACAGTACCACGACCAGTAATAGAGAATACATCTTCAATTGGCATTAAGAAATCCTTTTCAGTTTCTCTTAAAGGCTCTTCAATCCAAGCATCAACAGCAGCCATTAATTCTAAAACAGTGTTAACCCATTTCTCTTCACCATTTAAAGCTCCTAAAGCTGAACCTGAAACCACAGGACCATTATCTCCATCATACTCATAGAAAGATAACAACTCTCTTACTTCCATTTCTACTAACTCAAGTAACTCCTCATCATCAACCATGTCAACTTTATTCAAGAAAACAACCATACGAGGAATACCTACTTGACGACCTAATAAAATGTGCTCACGTGTTTGTGGCATAGGACCATCAGTTGCAGCTACTACTAAAATAGCTCCATCCATTTGAGCAGCACCAGTTACCATGTTCTTTACGTAATCCGCGTGACCTGGACAGTCTACGTGCGCGTAGTGACGGTTCTGAGTTGCATATTCAACGTGAGAAGAGTTAATTGTAATACCTCTTTCTTTTTCTTCTGGTGCGTTATCGATTTGATCAAAATCTCTAGCTTCAGAGAATCCTGCATCAGCTAATACTTTTGTGATAGCAGCAGTTAATGTAGTTTTACCGTGATCTACGTGACCAATAGTACCAACGTTTAAGTGGGGCTTCGAACGATCGTAAGTTTCTTTTGCCATGATATTAATTTTAATTCTTTAGTTAAATATATTTAGTATTACTTTAAAATCCTTTTTCAAAAAAACCCTAAAAAAAGAGCCAATGATCGGATTTGAACCGATGACCTCATCCCTACCAAGGATGCGCTCTACCAACTGAGCTACACCGGCGTGGATAATTTCAGAGCGAAAGACCAGGTTCGAACTGGCGACATTCAGCTTGGAAGGCTGACGCTCTACCAACTGAGCTACTTTCGCACATTTTCAAAACCTTCAATCAAGAATTAAAAGTTGAAGTTCAACATACTGACTGATTAAATTTTAAAAAAGTGGGGAGAGCAGGATTCGAACCTGCGAAGTCGTAAAACAACGGAGTTACAGTCCGTCCCAGTTGGCCGCTTTGGTATCTCCCCTTGGTATTTTATTATATTAATGAACTTTATCTTTTTATTGAGCCAATGGAGGGACTCGAACCCACGACCTGCTGATTACAAATCAGCTGCTCTAGCCAGCTGAGCTACATCGGCTTTTAATTGTCAATAAAAAACAATCCGCTATTTCTAACGGATTGCAAATATATGAAGTAATTTCTATATTCTAAAGCTTTTCTTCAAAAACTTTTAATTTTTTTATTAAACTAAAACAGTTCGCTGCTTTTCTTTTGACTTCTTTAAGCTTCTTTTTAAAGAGTCAATAGCAATGTTTACACCTTCTTCAAAGGTTTTTGTTTGTTTCTTGACCATCAATTCGTCTCCTGGAATATTTATTTTGATCTCAGTGATTTTATTTTCCTTTTCACTAGTTTTCTGTACTTTTAAATAAACTTCTACATCAACTATTTTATCATGGAACTTTTCTAAACCTTCAATTTTCTTTTCAATGTAATCAATCAAGCTTTTATCTGCTGTAAAGTTTACTGACTGTGTGAATACTTTCATAATTTTTCCAATCTTTAATTTGACTCTCTAGGATGAGCCTTGTTATACACTTTTTTTATCTGCTCCAAGCTATTATGCGTATATACTTGGGTAGAGGCTAAACTTGAATGCCCTAGTAATTCTTTAACCGAATTTAACGACGCACCGTTATTTAGTAAATGTGTCGCAAAAGCATGCCTTAATATATGTGGGCTTTTCTTTGCTTTGGTTGACACCCTACTAAAGTACATATTTATTATTCGATACACAAGTTTTTCATAAATTTTACCCCCTTTTTCAGTTATTAGAAGTGCTTCCTCTTTTTCTAACTCATAGCTTCTTTTTAAAATCAAGTACTTATTTAAGGTTTCCAACACTGTTGATAGCAACATTATATAACGTTCTTTATTTCTTTTACCTAGCACCTTTATTACTTTTTTACTAAAATCAATATCTTTTTCTTTGATATTAATTAATTCTATTCTTCTCATTCCTGTTGAATAAAGCAATTCCACAATTAGTTTATTTCTTACGGATTCAAAATCTGTATCTTCACTTAAAATAGCAATTACCTCTTGTACTTCGTTTGTATCAAAAGGGGTTTGTATTTTCTGCTGTACTTTTAAGGCTTTATGTTTTGCTAATGGGTTCAGTTCAATTTCTTCTATTTTTTGAAGAAAATTATAAAAAGTTTTTAAAGAACTTATTTTTCTATTTACACTTCTATTAGATATATTCTGATTAACAAGTGAAACTATCCAACTTCTTATTTGATTATAATGAATTGTTGTTAATTCTTCTTGATCAAATTCTGTGATACAAAAATCTTTGAATGCTGTTAAATCTATACAGTAAGCGTTAATTGTATTTTTAGAATAATTTTTCTCGTGTTCTAAATATCTTAAAAAAGCGGTTATCAACATTTATCATATGTATTTATGAAAAATAAAGGTACAAAAAAAACCTGCATTGAAATTAATCAATACAGGTTTTATGTGATTAGTAAGTTATTTCTAGCTTACTTCTTCTTTCGTTCTTAATCCTTGAACGTAAGAGGCTTTCTTAAGTTGAGCACGTTTAACAACAGACGGTTTATTGAACTGTTTTTTATCACGCAATTGTCTTAAAATTTTTACATCTCTAAACTTTCGCTTGTAACGTTTTAACGCTCTATCGATATTCTCTCCTTCTTTAATTGGAATAATTAACATATATTAGCACCTCCTTTCATTGTAGTCTCTAAATTTTTATTTTTAGGACTGCAAATGTACTGAGTCTTATTTTAATTAACTATTATTTTTTTATTTATTTTCAAGTTTATCACTGCATTAGCGATTGAAACGGCATCCTTTTTTATTTTTCATAAAAAAGATATAGTGTAAAGCGCGACCTGCAAGGGAATGCCCAAAATCAATTTAATATAAAAAATTAAGTCGCTGGTTTATATTCTTTCTTATCAATTATCATTTTAGCGATAATTTCTTTTAAAATTTCAGAAGTACCACCACCAATAGGACCTAAACGACTATCTCGTAATAAACGAGCTAACGGATATTCTTCCATATAACCATAACCACCTAATAATTGCAATGCATCATAAATAACCTCATCTGCCATTTTAGTAGATAACATTTTAGTCATACTTGCTTCTTTTACAACGTAATCACCTCCATTTAGTCTTTTTGCAATAGAATAATTATATTCTCTACACATATCAACTTTTGAAGCCATTTCTGCTACTTTATGTCGTAAAGCCTGAAATTGATCTAAAGTTTTACCAAAAGCTTCTCTTTCGCTCATGTATTTTAATACATAATCTACGGCATATTCAGCTCTTGCATGTGCATTAATTGCCATAATCAAACGTTCTGAAGCAAAATGTTGCATTATATAAGGAAAACCTTTTCCTTCTTCTCCCATTAAATTTTCAGCAGGAATCACTACATTATCAAACGCAATTTCTGCGGTATCAGAAGCTCTCCATCCTAATTTATCTAGTTTTGTTGCCGAAATTCCTGGTGTATCTCTATCTAAAATAAAAATACTCATTCCTTTATGCTTGTCTTCAAGATTTGTTTTAGCAGCAACTACTAAATAATCAGAATATACTCCGTTTGTAATAAATGTTTTTGATCCATTAATTACATAAGTATCTCCTTTTTTAACTGCAGTAGTTCTCATACCTGCTACATCACTTCCACCGAAAGGTTCTGAAATACATAAACAACCTATTTTATCACCATTAATACTTGGCGTTAAATATGCTTTTTTAATTCTATCATCTCCTTCTTCATTTAAATGTGTCATTGCTAAATAAGCATGTGCCCACATATTCGCTGCAAATCCTCCTGAATTTATTTTTTGTAATTCTTCTAAAAAAATTACAGTATAAAAAAGATCTAAACCTAAACCACCATACTCTTCTGGTTGATTTAATCCAAAATAGCCCATTTCACCGAATTTCTTCCAAATAAAACGTTCTACAGCTCCATCCTTTTCCCATTTATTTATATGAGGAACTACTTCTTTTTGTAAAAAGTCTTTAAAACTTTCACGAAAAAAATCATGCTCTTCAGTAAAGTACATACTATTCATAATTTATATGCTTTTTATTTTTTATCTATTCTGCTTTCAAATATAAAACTATTCTATCATATTTATCAATTGGAAAATTATCTATATTTTTTATTTCTGATATATCTTGAAGTTCAGCTACCTCATCTCTATATTCAAAAATCTTTTTACAAAGTTCATAATCAATATTTGGAATCTTTAATATCGCTTTAAAACTAGCAGTATTTATGTTGATTTTTTTAATTATTGATTTTTCTATTTCTGATGAAATTTCTGTTGAAAAACTCACGTTAGAAAAATTAGAAGAAGAAAATGAAGTCACTTTCTTATTTTTTGCTAATAACTTATTTCGTTTTACAACCCAATCTGGAAATTTAAAATATGGCGAAATTTCATTTAATAAACTATCTGATATTCTTGTAATTTGCTGAAATTCTTTAACTGAATTAACAAATTTTCGTTGTTTACGGTATTCATGTAATCTATCCATTTCTTGAATACTCATTCCTAATTTACCTCCTTTAAAATCGGTAATATAATTAGGGTTGAAAGGAAATATTTTTGGTTTTATATTTTCTAAAGCGATTATTTTTAAACTATCTATTTGCTTTTGAAAATAACTTATTTCTGATGAGTTTGTGTTTATTATTTTATCCGAAGAAAAATCAACATAAAAATAAACAAACTGAAGTATCAATATAATTGAAACTAAAAATAAAACCCCATTTCTTTGGCGTTTGTTATACCAGAAATGGGGTTTAAATAAATTCATTATTTATATTTTATGCATTTTTTAAGATGCTTTTCTGGC
This sequence comes from Tenacibaculum salmonis, assembly GCF_041053065.1. Classification (NCBI taxonomy): domain Bacteria; kingdom Pseudomonadati; phylum Bacteroidota; class Flavobacteriia; order Flavobacteriales; family Flavobacteriaceae; genus Tenacibaculum; species Tenacibaculum salmonis. The sequence continues at coordinate 1,106,752 of NZ_JBFCVV010000001.1, forward strand.
TTTTATTGCGTCTAAATAAATTGTTAATTCTTCTTTTACCTTAGGATATAAGAAAAATAAACCAATAACGTTTGGTACTGCCATTGCAAAAATCATTGCATCAGAAAAATCTGTTACTGCACCTAAACTTGCTGCAGAACCAATGATTACGAATAAACAAAATAAGATTTTATAAGCATAATCAGCTGCTTTAGAACGACCGAATAAAAACATCCATCCTTGTAAACCGTAATAAGACCAAGATAACATTGTTGAAAAAGCAAATAATACTACTGCGATTGTTAAAATGTAAGGAAACCAAGGTAATACCGAAGCAAATGCTTTTGATGTAGCTAAAACTCCATCTGGTGATTTTGTACCGTATGTCATAACACTTCCATCGCTGTTTGTAATAATAATTACTAAGGCTGTCATAGTACAAACTACTACAGTATCAATAAAAGGCTCTAATAAAGCTACTAAACCTTCAGATGCTGGATATTTTGTTTTTACTGCTGAATGGGCAATTGCTGCTGAACCAACTCCTGCTTCATTAGAAAAAGCTGCTCTTTGAAACCCAATAATTAAGACTCCTAATATACCTCCTGAAATACCTTTTGCATTAAATGCTCCGTCCCAAATTTGACCGAATGCATTTCCTATTAAAGAAAAATTAGCTGCTAAAATAACAACAGCTGCTAAAACATAAATACCTACCATAAATGGTACAATTTTCTCTGTAATATTTCCAATTCTTTTAATTCCTCCAATAATTACAACACCTACTAAAATAGACATTACAACTCCAAATGTTAAAGCAGTTGACAAATCATTCGATCCAATCATACTACCAAACTGTTGCGCTGCCTGATTTGCTTGAAACATATTACCTCCACCAAAAGAACCACCAACAACCATAATAGCAAAAAGAACTGCTAATACTTTACCTAAAGTGCTTTTACCAACATCGGCTAAACCTTTTCGTAAATAATACATTGGTCCACCGTAAATTGTACCATCTTCTCCAACATCTCTATACTTTACTCCTAAAGTACATTCAACAAATTTTGAAGACATTCCTATTAAACCTGCAATAACCATCCAAAAAGTTGCTCCTGGACCTCCTAAAGATAAAGCCACAGCTACACCAGCAATATTTCCTAAACCTACAGTTCCTGAAAGCGCTGCTGTTAAAGCCTGAAAGTGAGAAACCTCTCCATCTGCTCCTTCTACTCTAATTGTTTCAATCGCATCACCAGCTGGTGTTGGATCTCCTGCCATTATATCTGAAGTGACATGATCAATATCATCATATTTTCCTTTAACAATATTTATAGAAGTTGGAAACAATCTAATATTTACAAATTTGAATAAAATAGTAAATATTAATCCTGACATTAATAACATTATTATTACCAATGGCATTTTTACACCTCCACCTAATTCAATAGAGTAAAAAACAAAACTACCCCAAGCATCAGCAACAGGTTTGAATCCTTCATTTATCTTTTCAGCTAAACCTTTTTCTTGTGCGAATGTTAACATCGGTGTTATTAGTAATAACAGCGAAAGAAGTCTTTTATTCATATAAATATATTAGTTTTTTTATTTGTTATCGCAATATCATAAAAAAATGTACTTTTAACAACTTTTAAGCGTTAAATGTAGTTTTTAAGTTAGTTTTTCTTTAAATCTCTGTAAATCTTCTTTAAATGACTTTGGATAAAAGTTTAAAATATTATTTGTCTTTGTTAAATCAAAACCTGTTCTAGCGGGTCTTACTGCTTTTTGATTTAATATTTTTGCTGTAATTGGCTTTATTAATGTTTTATCTAACTGAAATACCTCTGCTATTTGTTGTGCTATTTCGTAAATACTTAAAAGTGTTTTTGATGAAACATTAAAAATCCCTATAGCTTTTTTATCAATCGCTAATTTACATACTAATGCCAAGTCTTCCACATAAGTTGGCATTCGATATTGGTCATTAACAATGGTAATTTCTTTTTTATCTTCTAAGGATTTTTTTACCCAAAGTACAATATTACTTCGTGACATATCGAAAACCTTTCCATATACCAAAATAGTTCTAAGGATTGTATAATCAATTTTAGATGCCGTTAAAATATTCTCTGATTTCAATTTAGAAATACCATAATAACTTAATGGATTTGGCGTATCGGTTTCTTTATAAGGACCATTTTCACCATCAAAAATAAAATCTGTTGATAAATGAATTAAGTGCGTATTATTATCGGCTGAAAATATTTTTAAGTTTTCAACAACATCAATATTTAAAATATCACAGGCTGTTTTATTATCTTCACAAGCGTCAACGTTTGTCATTGCAGCCGTATTTACAATAATATCTGGCTGATATTCTTTTAAGTTTTTTAATACGTTTTTTTCATCTGTAATATCAATAGAAACATATTCAAAATCATTTCTTCCACTTCTATTTTCTCCTCGAGAAAAACCAATTACTTGATATTTTTCTTTTTCTTCTAATAATAAATTAACTAAACTTTGCCCTAACAATCCATTAGTTCCTGTAATAATTACTTTTTTCATTTCGTTTTTCATTAAAATAATTCTCTTAGTTTAATTATTTGTTCAGGACGACCTAAAACGATTAAGTTTCCTCCAGCTTTAAGACTTAAAGAAGCTTCAGGATTGATAATATATTCTTTATTTTTTGTATGATACCCAATAACAGTACAGCCTGTTTTTTTTCGTATATCTAAATCTAAAATAGTTCTATTCAAATATTCTTTTGGTAAGTTGTCAATCTTTATTTCTTCTAAATTTGCTGTTGTATCACCTTCTATTGTTAGTCTATCTACAAACTCGATAACATCAGGAGTAACTACTAAAGATGCCATATGTGCGCCTCCTAATTTATCAGGCATAATTACATTATCCGCCCCTGCAATTTTAAGTTTACTACAAGAAGATTCTTCTGAAGCTCTACTTATTATTTTACATTTTTTATTTAACTGACTTGCCGTTAATACCACAAATAAATTATCTGCATCCGAAGGTAAAACTGTTATTAAATAATCTGCATTTAAAATTCCAGCTTTTAGTAATGCCTCATCGGTTGTAGCATCTCCTTGAATATTTAATATTTCATTTTCATCTAATTCTTTAATAATATCTTCATACTTTTCTATGACTACTAACTTTTTCTTATAGCTATATAATTTTGAAATTGCTTGTTTTCCGTTTCTACCATATCCACAAACAATAGTGTGTCCTTTTAATTTTTCTATTTTTTTTTGCACTTTTTTTATTTTTAGCTGATCAAAAAATTGCCCACTTATTAAATATTCTGAAAACAAAGAAACAGCATATCCAAAAATAAATAAACTTGATAATATTAAACCAATAGTAAATATTTTTTCTCCAATTCCAAACGGATGAACCTCACCAAAACCAATTGTGGTAATGGTAATTATAGTCATATATAAAGCATCAATAAAAGAATAATCAAACAAAATTAAATACCCGCCTACTCCTATTGATAAAATAAGTACAGAAAAAAAGATTGCCTTATATAATCTTGATTTAAACATCGCTTTTATCATAAATCAAAAACAGATGTTCTTTTAGTATAAATCATATCTTTTAATTTCAATAAAAATGCTAATGTTAAATACACACCAAATGATAAACCTACCGTTACAAACGATATATAAATAAAAAATAAACGCACATTAGTTGCTCGCATTCCTAATTTATCAGCAAGCCGAGAAGATACATCAAAACCATGTCGTTCAAAAAAATGACGTACACCATGAATAAGTTTCATATTAATTACTTTTAGTTGCAAGATACCAAATTACAATCATTTGTTTATAACATCAGCTTCAAAATAAAGATGGTTTCTGTAACTTTGCTTTTCTGGTAAAAAACGCACTTTGAAAGAACAAGAATACATAGAAGTATACGGAGCTAGGGCTCACAACTTAAAAAACATTGATGTTAAAATTCCTCGTGAAAAACTTGTTGTTATTACAGGACTAAGCGGAAGCGGAAAATCATCCTTAGCTTTTGATACTATTTATGCAGAAGGACAACGTAGATATATTGAAACTTTTTCGGCATATGCGCGTCAGTTTTTAGGCGGATTAGAAAGACCCGATGTCGATAAAATTGATGGTTTATCGCCAGTTATTGCTATCGAACAAAAAACTACGAATAAAAGTCCACGTTCAACAGTAGGAACAATTACAGAAATTTATGATTTTTTGCGATTACTTTTTTCTCGTGCCTCGGATGCTTACTCCTATAATACCAACGAAAAAATGGTCAGTTATTCTGATGAACAAATCAGAAAATTGATTTTAAAAGATTTTAACGAAAAACGTATAGCTGTTCTTGCGCCTTTAATTAGAGCCAGAAAAGGACATTATCGTGAACTTTTTGAGCAAATAGCCAAACAAGGTTTTGTTAGAGTTCGTGTTGATGGCGAAATAAAAGAAATTGTTAAAGGAATGAAACTAGACAGATACAAAACTCACGATATTGAAGTGGTTATTGATCGTTTAGTTATCAATGAAAAATCAGAAAAACGCTTAGAAGAAACCATTAAAACTGCCTTATATACAGGTAATAATATTTTAATGGTTATTGATGTTGATGCTGTTCATATTGATGATAAACCACGTTATTTTAGTCGTGAATTAATGTGTCCTAGTACAGGAATCGCATATCCAAACCCTGAACCAAATTCGTTTTCATTTAATTCTCCAAGAGGTGCTTGCGGCAATTGTAACGGACTTGGAATTACAGACGAAATCAATATAAAAAAATTAATTCCTGATGATAGCATTTCTATCAAAAATGGTGGAATTGTTCCTTTAGGAAATCAAAAAAGCAGTTGGATTTTTAAACAATTACAAACAATTGCCGACAGACATAATTTTAAACTTACCGATCCAATAAATAAAATTCCAGCAAATGCCTTGGAAATTATTTTACATGGTGGAAATGAAAAATTTGAAATAAATTCCAAAGAACTTGGTGTAACTCGAAATTATGAAATTGATTTTGAAGGAATTATCGCTTTTATAGAAAATCAATATAAAAATGCAGAAAGTACTACTATAAAACGATGGGCAAAAGACTTTATGGATGAAGTCACTTGCTCTGTCTGCCAAGGAAAAAGATTAAAAAAAGAAGCGCTTCATTTTAAATTCAATAATAAAAACATTAGTGATTTAGCTCAAATGGACGTGACCGAATTAGCAATTTGGTTTAAAGATATTGAAAGTAGTTTGTCAGAAAAACAATTAATAATTGCTAGTGAAATATTAAAAGAAATACGCACAAGAATTCAGTTTTTATTAGATGTTGGCTTAGATTATTTAACATTAGATAGAACTTCAAAATCATTATCTGGAGGCGAAGCACAGCGAATTCGATTAGCTACTCAAATTGGTTCGCAATTAGTTGGAGTTTTATATATTTTAGATGAACCAAGTATCGGTTTACATCAGCGTGATAATGAAAAACTGATTAAATCGCTTATAAAACTTCGTGATATCGGAAACTCAGTTTTAGTCGTTGAACATGACAAAGACATGATTGAACAAGCCGATTTTGTATTAGATATCGGTACAGGTGCAGGAATCCACGGAGGAGAAATTGTAAGTCAAGGAACTTTTGAAGATTTAAAATTACACAACACATTAACTGCCGATTATTTAACAGGAAGAAAAAAAATAGCCATCCCAACAGAACGAAGAAAAGGAAATGGGAATTTTATTAAACTTTCTGGAGCATCAGGAAATAATTTAAAAAATGTTACTGTTAAATTTCCTTTAGGACAAATGATTTGTGTTACAGGTGTTTCTGGAAGTGGAAAATCGACTTTAATTAATGAAACTTTATATCCTATTTTAAATGCTCATATTTATCGTGGTGTAAAAAAACCAATGCCTTATAAAAAAATTGAAGGCCTAGAACATATTGATAAAGTTATTGATATTGACCAATCTCCAATTGGTAGAACTCCTCGTTCAAATCCTGCAACATATACGGGTACATTTGGCGAAATTAGAAGTTTATTTGCTAAAACTCCCGAAGCCGCTATTAGAGGTTATAAACCTGGGCGTTTTAGTTTTAACGTAAAAGGCGGACGTTGTGAAACCTGTCAAGGTGGCGGAGTTAGAGTTATCGAAATGAACTTTTTACCTGATGTTAACGTAACTTGTGAAACTTGTCAAGGAAAACGATTTAACAGAGAAACCTTAGAAATTCGATATAAAGGAAAATCAATTGCTGATATTTTAAATATGACTATTAATGAAGCTACCGATTTCTTTGAATTGATTCCTAAAATACATCGAAAGTTAAAAACAATTAAAGATGTTGGTTTAGGATATATCACCTTAGGACAACAATCAACAACGCTTTCTGGTGGAGAAGCACAGCGTATTAAATTAGCTTCGGAATTATCAAAAAGAGATACAGGAAATACTTTTTATATTTTAGATGAACCTACTACTGGCTTACATTTTGAAGATATTCGTGTTTTAATGAACGTACTAAATAAACTTGCAGACAAAGGAAATACCGTGCTAATTATCGAACATAATATGGATGTTATTAAACTTGCAGATTATATTATTGATATCGGTATGGAAGGCGGTAAAAATGGTGGAGAAGTTTTAGTTACTGGAATCCCTGAAAAAATAGCCAAACATAAAACAAGCTATACAGCTAAATTTCTAAAAAAAGAATTAAAATAATATAAAAACACCTTGTTTTTGTTAATAAAATGTTAACAAAAATAGGGTCATCCCTATTTTTATCGGGTTAACCCTAAGTATGATTTAGGGGTATTGGGTATTGCCATCGCATTTTTTTTGATTTAGATTTACATGTGAAAAATTAGTTTTTACAGTATCTCTTATGAAAAAAGAAAAAAAATCAGTATTAATTATAGATAATTGTCCTTTAATATGTGAAGCATATAAAAGTATTATTAATACTATAAATAAGAAAAAACCATATCAACTAGAATTAAATATAGCATACTGTATTGAAAATGCTTATGAGATAATTAATCAATTTATAAAAAACGGGATTATTCTCGACTTAATTGTTTTAGAATTAAAATCTCCTCAAGAAAACAAAAAAATATACGGAGAAGATTTAGCTAATACAATCAAAATAAAATTACCTAATACTAAAATTATCATATCAACAACTTCTGGTGACAATTTTAGAATACATTCTATTTTTAAAACAATAAACCCTGATGGGTTTATACTTAAAAAAGATTTAACTTCTACCGTATTTAAAAGAGCTATTAACTCTGTTTTAAATAATATTCCTTTTTACAGTGCTTCTATTTTAAAACTTTTAAGAAAAGAAGTTTCATCTAACTTTTTACTTGATGGTATGGATAGAAAAATTTTATATGAACTTTCAATAGGATCCAGAATGAAAGATATGCCAAATTATATTCCTTTATCTGTAGCAAGTATCGAAAAAAGAAAATATCAATTAAAAAAAGCATTTAATGTAACAGAAAAAGGTGATAGAGAACTTATATTAATAGCTAAAGAAAAAGGGTTTATATAGAATTACGGTTTCCCCCTACTTTTATTATGGTTTTTTACATTCTTTTTGAGAATTAAAAAAATAGATTTGGAAAGTAAAATAGTTATTCTAAAAAACATCTTTTGAAAGACACATTAATTAATTTAGTTCAAAAATTATTAAAGAAAAATAAAATCCCTTTTGATAAAGAAGAGCTCTCTTTTCAAATACAAAGCCATCCTTCATACCCTAGTTTACATGCTGTAACAGGAGTATTAGATCATTTTAATATAGATAATGTTGCTGCTGATGTGCCTATAAATAAAGAAACATTAGCGCAGTTACCAAACTGCTTTATTGCTCAGATTAAAACAACTAATGATAAAAGTTTAGCTGTAATCGAGAAAGATAAAGCAGCATATAATATACATACTACTGAAAACAAAAAAGAGCGATTATCTGAAAATAATTTTCTTGAAAAATTTACAGGTATTATTGTAGCCGTAGAATTAACAGAAGAAAATATACTTGTAAAGAAAAACACAACAGTATCAAAAACAATAATATTAAGTTTTTTAGCTCTTTTATCGCTATTTATAGTATATAGAAATACGACTTCTTGGCAAGTTTTTATTTATTTATTATTATCAGTAACAGGAATTATAACCAGTATTGCTATTATAAAACAAGAACTAGGTTTAAAAACAGTTATTGGAACTGCTTTTTGTTCTGGAGCTGATGAAAAAAAAGATTGTGACGCTGTACTTACATCAAAAGGTGCTGAAATAATTAAAGGCTATAAATTAAGTGATTTTAGTATTTTATATTTTACTATCATAACTCTTTTAACTTTTATTCAAGTATCAAACCCTATTATATCGTACACTATTAGTTTAGTTGCTATTCCTGTTACATTATACTCAATATACTATCAATACGCAGTAATAAAAAAATGGTGTTTATTATGTTTAACTATTGTAGGAGTTTTGTGGTTACAAGCTTTAATACCAATAACTACAAACATCTATAATGACTATAGTTTTATAATTACAGATGCGATTGTTTTTAGCATAATAGTATTATCAACTTGCTTAATATGGAATTATATAAAACCTTTATTAACGGATATTCATCAATTAAAAATTGAAAAAATAGAGAGTGTAAAATTTAAAAGAAATTACACACTTTTTGAAAGTTTATTAGAAAAATCGCCACAATTAAACACTCAATTATCAAATACCAAAGAAATGGTTTTTGGTGATAAAAACTCAAATTTAGAAATTGTACTAATAACGAATCCTTTTTGTGGGCATTGCAAACCTGTTCATAAACATATTGAAGAAATATTACACAGGTATCATCAAAATGTAAAAATAATTACTCGTTTTAATATAAATTCAGAAAATAAAGAAGATAATTTACTTAAAATAACAACTAGATTATTAGAAATTTACGACAAGCAAGGTGAAAATATTTGTTTAAAAGCAATGTCTGAAATATATGAAGATGGAAATACAAAAGCTTGGTTACATAAATGGGGAAATTGTGCTGATGTCAATTATTATATTTCTGAATTAGAAAAAGGAAGTAATTGGAGTAAAGAAAATGCCATCAATTTTACTCCTGAAATATTAATAAATGGAAAATCTTTTCCTAAAGAATACAACAGAACAGATTTGATATTTTTTATTGAAGAGTTAGAAGAAAAAAGTCAAGAAGTAGCAATAACTTTATAAAGTACAAAAAAACAAAGCCCTAAAAAGGGCTTTGAATTAAACAATATTCTCTCACGAAGAATAGACATATAAATGAGTGTCTTTAAATGTTCACTGCAAAAATAACTTTATTAATTATAATAATGAAAAAATCAATTTTAAACTTAGGAAAAGCTTTAAACAAAACAGAACAAAAATTAGTTAATGGTGGAGGGCATCCTGGCTATGGTTCTTCACTAAGAAAAATACGTGAATGGTGTGCCAATTCTCCTTGTAGAAGATATACTCCTCAAACAGATGGTCTTTTTGAAACTTGTGTTGATAATTGCTCTTTATAATTTTTTAACATTAGAACAAAAAAGCCTTAATTATTTTAATTAAGGCTTTTAAAAAGTATCCATATCAAATATTTATTAAATAAATTCATTGAAAAAATTCCCAAACTACCAACAAACTGAATCCAAAGATTGTGGACCTACTTGTATAAAAATCATATCTAAACATTATGGTAAAACAATTAATACCCAACAATTACGAAGTTTAAGTGAAACAACTCGAGAAGGAAGTAGTTTGCTTGGACTGAGTGATGCTGTTGAATCTATGGGGTTTAAATCTTTAGGAATTAAACTCGCTTTTAACAAACTTAAAGAAGCTCCTTTACCCTGTGTTTTACACTGGAATAAAAACCATTATGTGGTTCTTTATAAGATAAAAAAAGATACTGTATATATTTCTGATCCTGCACACGGGCTTATTACTTTTACAAAAGAAGAGTTTATACAAAGTTGGATTGGTAATAATGCTGATGAAAACACCGAAGAAGGAATTGCCTTATTAATAGAACCAACACCAAAATTTTATCAAGAAGAATTTGAAGAAGACGAGAAATTTGGATTTTCATTTATATTCAAATACTTATTCAAATACAAAAAATTTATAATTCAATTAATTATCGGGCTTTTAGCGGGTAGTTTATTACAATTAATTCTTCCTTTTTTAACACAAAGTATTGTTGATGTTGGTATTAAAAATCAAGATTTAAATTTTATATATCTTATTCTTTTCGCTCAATTATTTCTATTTGTAGGAAAAGCTTCTTTAGAAATTATTCGTAGCTGGATTTTATTACATTTAAGTACACGTATAAATATTTCATTAATTTCTGATTTTTTCATCAAATTAATGAAACTCCCTATCTCCTATTTCGATGTGCGAATGACGGGAGATTTATTACAAAGAATAAACGATCATAAGCGTATTGAAAGAATATTAACCACTTCTTCTTTAACCGTATTATTTTCATTTTTCAACTTAATTATTTTCAGTTTAGTATTAGGATATTACAGTTTACAAATATTTGGAGTCTTTGTAATAGGAAGTTTTTTATACTTCGGATGGGTTTTATTTTTCTTCAAAAAACGAAAAGAATTAGACCATAAACAGTTTTCACAAGTAAGTCAAGAACAAAGTAAAGTGATTGAACTTATTAACGGAATGCAAGAAATTAAACTTCATAATGCTGAAAGACGCATGCGTTGGAACTGGGAATATGTACAAGCTCGGTTATTTAAAGTAGCTACTAAAAGTTTAGCTTTAGAGCAAACTCAAAGTGTAGGTTCTAATTTTATTAATGAACTTAAAAATATGTTCATTACTATTTTATCAGCAAAATTGGTGATTGATGGTGAAATTACTTTAGGTATGATGATGGCAATTAGTTACATCGTAGGTCAATTAAACGGACCAATTACGCAACTGATTAACTTTATGCGTGATGTTCAAGATGCTCAAATATCTATTGACAGGTTAGGCGAAATTCATAATATGGAAGATGAAGAAAAGCCTAGCGATGAAAAAATGACACATATTCCTGAAAATTCAACAATCAAATTAAACAATATTTCATTCAGATATACAGGAGGATTAGAACCCGTACTTCATAATTTATCCTTAGAAATCCCTGCAAATAAAACCACGGCAATTGTTGGTGCTAGTGGTAGTGGAAAAACTACTTTAATGAAATTATTACTCGGTTTTTATCAAGTAAATGACGGAGATATTATCGTTGATAATTTTAATCTAAAAAATATTTCTCAAAAAAAATGGCGAAAAAACTGTGGCGTAGTTATGCAAGAGGGCTATATTTTTAATGATTCTATTGCTAAAAATATTGCCGTAGGAGAAGATTACGTTGATAAAGAAAAATTAGCTCATGCTATAAATGTGGCTAATATTTCAGATTATATCGATGGACTTCCTTTAGGATATAACACAAAAATAGGAAGTGAAGGCAACGGATTAAGTACTGGGCAAAAACAACGTTTGTTAATTGCTAGGTCAGTTTATAAAAACCCTAAATTTTTATTTTTTGATGAAGCTACCTCTGCCCTAGATGCAAATAATGAAAAAGTAATTATGGGAAAACTTAACAAGTTTTTTGCTGACAAAACAGCGGTTGTAATTGCACACAGATTAAGTACGGTTAAAAATGCACATCAAATTGTGGTATTAGACAAAGGAAAAATCATAGAAAAAGGAACTCATGAAGAACTTATTAAACTAAATGGTAGTTATTATCATTTGGTGAAAAATCAGTTAAATTTGGGTAAATAATATATAAAAAATTCTCTCGCGGAGAATAGACACAAACCTTGAGTGTCTTTAAATTTTCAAGGATTTAATCAAATTTAAATTATTTTAAAATGAAAAAATCAATTTTAAACTTAGGGAAAGCTTTAAACAAAACGGAACAGAAAAATGTTAATGGAGGATATGTACCAACTCCTTTCCAATTTTGCTGTACTAGAACACAAGGATTTTGGATTAACAACTATCCTTTTATAGGTGAAGATCCAGATTATATCTGTACGAGAGATGTCTGTTCAAATAATAATAATCCTTGGTAAAATGAAAAAATCAATTTTAAACTTAGGAAAAGCTTTAAACAAAGTGGAACAAAAAAATGTTAATGGTGGTGGTACAAGAGGCTGGAAGAAATGTATTTCAGATAAATCTAAGGTGAGCGAGTGCTATGCTTCAGGTGGATCTTTTAATTATGATAATTGTTCTTGTTCTCACTAATAGATCAAGAAACATTCATTTAAATAATAAAGAAATATAAATACGTAGCAAAAAAGTGATAGACACAAACCTTGAGTGTCTTTAAATTACCAAGGATTTAATCAAATTTAAATTATTTTATGAAAAAATCAATTTTAAACTTAGGGAAAGCTTTAAACAAAGCAGAACAGAAAAATGTTAACGGAGGAGGTTTACCTGGATCACCAGGTGTTGGAACTGACGAGTCATATGTAGGAGCTTGCGTAGATAAATGTAACAAGAATTATCCAAATAGTAGTACCTGTTTAAATATCTGTTCTAGTTACTATGACTTAAACCCTTACCCTAGACAGTAAAATTTCAATATCATATAAAAAAAGGAGGAATAAACACCTCCTTTTTCAAATTACTTATAATAATACATGCCACAAAATAATCAAGAAATAGAAATACGTAGCGAAGAAGTACAAGAAATATTAAACAAAGTACCTAATTGGATGATTCGCTGGGGAAACACCTTATTTTTAGGGCTTATTATTATGCTATTATTTATCACTTGGTTTGTTAAATATCCTGATATTATTTCTTCACAAGTAATGGTTACCACCTCTTTTCCTCCTGAAAAAATATATGCAAAATCCACAGGACAATTTGAAGTTTTTTTAACCAATGAAGCTCAAATTGTTTCTAAAAATGAAATACTCGCTGTTATAGAAAATAGTGCAGATTATAAAGATGTTTTACTTTTAAAAAGCATTGTCGATACCATTAATAGAAATCAAGAAATTTTTTCTTTTCCTATTGAAAAATTACCACCACTAGTTTTAGGAGATATTACCACTAGCTTTTCTCAATTTGAGAATGATTATTCTGAATATATTTTAAATGAAAAATTAGCACCTTATAAATCGGAAAGCTTTGCCAATAAAATGTCAGTTATTGAAGCAAAAGGACGTTTACAAATTTTATTATCTCAAAAAGACCTCAATAAAAGAGAATTAGAGTTTAAAGAAATAGATCTTAATCGAAGCAAAAAAATGTTTAATCAAGGCGTTATTTCTGCTAAAGAAAAAGAACAAAAAGAAATAGAATTATTACAATCTCGAAGAGCTTATAAAAGTTTAGAAGCTTCCATTTCACAAATTAGAGAGTTGATCAATAACTCTTCTAAAAATTTGAAAGGTACTTCTATAAAAAAAACACAAAATGATTCTCGCTTAAAAAAGAAAGCTATTCAATCATTTTTGTACTTAAAAAAATCACTAAAAGATTGGGAAAAACAATATGCTTTAACCAGTTCTATAAATGGTAAAGTATCTTTTTTATCTTTTTGGAATGCAAATCAAACAGTAAAAACAGGTGAATTAATTTTCACTATTATTCCTACTAAGGATAATTCTTATATCGGTAAAATAAAAGCACCTGCTGCAAACTCTGGAAAAATAAAAAAAGGGCAAAGAGTACAAATAAAACTACTAAACTATCCTTCTGATGAATTTGGTGAATTAAATGGGAAAATTCTTTCTATTTCACAAATTCCTGATGAAAAAGGTAATTATCTAATTGATGTTGAATTGCCACAAGATTTAAAAACTACTTACGGAAAAACAATTTATTTCAGACAAGAAATGAAAGGAACTGCCGATATAGTAACCGAAGATTTACGATTGATAGAACGTTTTTTCTATCAACTAAGAAATATTGTTAAATAAAAAATTCTCTCGCGAGCAATAGACACAAACCTTGAGTGTCTTTAAATTTTCAAGGATTTAATCAAATTTAATTAAATCAATTAAAATGAAAAATTCAATTTTAAACTTAGGGAAAGTTTTAAATAAAGCAGAACAAAAAGAAGTTAATGGTGGTCTTGCACGTTGTCATTTCGGTAAATTTCCAAATACAGGATGTTCTATTGGTTTTCTTTGTAGTTCAGACCACCGTAATGGTACTTGTGTTAGAGCTTTATAATACTTAAATTTAAAAAGTACTATAATAGGTTTTTAAAGAAAAAGACTTACTTCTGTTAAAAAACTAAAGTAAGTCTTTTTTACTTTTAAGCTGTGACATACTTTACTCTTTACAAAATTCATCAATTCTTCTAATCACATATAAAAACAATTAACAAGTTTTTTTTAATTAAAAAAAACATTTTTTTTACCTGTAGTATTATTAAAAAAAGTAAATTGGTTACTTAGACTTACTATGGTTTTAGTCTAATTTAATTGTTATTATAATTATTTTAAAAAAAATATTAAGATTATGAATCCGAATGATGATAGAAAAATACAAGAAAAATTACAACCAAAAACTTGGAACGAAATAAAAACAAACGACTCTTGGGCCATTTTTAAAATTATGGCTGAATTTGTTGAAGGTTATGAAAAATTAAGTAAAATAGGCCCATGTGTATCTATATTTGGTTCAGCCAGAACAAAACCAGAAGATAAATACTATAAACTTGCCGAAGAAGTTGCTTATAAATTAACTCAAAATGGTTTTGGTGTAATTACTGGCGGAGGACCTGGAATTATGGAAGCTGGTAACAAAGGAGCTAATCGTGGAAAAGGAGTTTCTGTTGGTTTAAATATTGATTTACCTTTTGAACAACACGATAATCCTTGGATTGATCAAGGGAAAAGTTTAGATTTCGATTACTTTTTTGTTCGTAAAGTAATGTTTGTAAAATACTCGCAAGGTTTTGTTGTTATGCCTGGTGGTTTTGGAACTATGGATGAATTATTTGAAGCTATTACTTTAATACAAACCAATAAAATTGGTCGTTTTCCTATTGTTTTAGTCGGAAAAAAATTCTGGAGTGGTTTATTAGATTGGATTAAAAACACCTTATTAGAAGAAGGAAATATCAGTGAAAAAGATTTAAATTTATTTAGACTTGTTGATACTGCCGATGAAGCAATTGATCATTTAAATAAGTTTTATGCGAAGCATCAATTAAAACCAAATTTCTAAAAATACTTAAAGCTCGTTGAATATTCAACGAGTTTTTTTATTTTCACATTTAAGTTGATTTTAAATTTGAAACATAAATTAGACCTTTTTATATACTTTTTATTTTTGTACTGTTATACACTTACAGCACAAACAAATTCGATTGAAATAAAAGCAAAATTAGACGTAACAAAAAACCAGCTTTATATTCAACAAAAAACGGTTTTCTATAATAATTCATCAGATAACCTGAAATCTATTTTTCTTCACAACTGGGCAAACAGTTTTAAAAACAATAACACTCCTTTAGCAAAACGTTTTATTGAAGATTACTCAAAAAATTTTCATTTTGCAAAAGAAAAAGAGAGAGGAAATACTAAAATTTTTAGTATTAACGCAAATTATAAACATGTCTCATTAAAAAAAATAAAAGCTGATATTATTGAAGTAATGTTAAATAAAACACTGAAACCTAAAGATAGTGTACTAATTTCAGCTACTTATATTGTAAAAATTCCGAGTGCAAAATTTACTAGATACGGAAAAACACAAAATGGATATCATTTGCGTTTTTGGCACATCACTCCTGCTGTTTACAAAAAAAAATGGCATTTAATGAGTAATTTAAATATTGATGATTTATATGAAAATCCAACCAACTACATCATAAATATTGATATCCCTAAAAAATATACGCTTGAAAGTAATTTATATCAGCATAAAAAAACACTAAAAACACACATTAATTATTATTTAGTAGGTAAACTAAAAAAAGATATTATTCTTCATATCGACTCTATTAATAATTTCACTTCTTTTAAAACAAAAAGAAAAGAAATAAAAACCGATACTTATTTAAAAAATGTTCCTCATCAAACAACATCAAAAATCATCAATAAACAAATTGATTTTATTGAAGGTTATTTAGGAAAACATCCACATACCGAAATTTTTGTTGATGCAAGTACTGTTACTAAAAACTCACTTCATGAAATTTATAGGCTTCCACATTGGTTAAATCCATTTCCTACCAATTTTAAATGGGAAATTAACTTTTTTAAGGCGCTTACCAGAAAATATATCGAAGATATTTTACTCTTAGATAAACGAAGTGATTATTGGCTAACCGATGGTTTAGAAACTTTTTTAATGATGAAATATATAAAAGAATACTATCCTAATGTTACGATTTTAGGAAAATATTCCAAATATTGGCCTTTAAAAACATATAATATTTCTAAATTAAAACAATTAGATAAATATGCTTTTGTCTATCAATTTAATGCTCGTAAATTTTATGATCAAGCATTAAATACTCCTTCGGATTCTCTTTCTAATTTCAATCGGAAAATTGTTAATAAATACAAAGCTGGTTTAGGTTTATTATATCTTCAAGATTTTATCGGTGGAGATACTTTAGTTAAATCGATACAAGAATTTTATGCAAAAAATCAATTAAAATTAAGTACTACAGAACAATTTCAAAAAATACTTCAAAAAAATACTTCAAAAAATTTAGATTGGTTTTTTGATGAATATATAAAAACAACTAAAAAGATTGATTACAAAATAACCAAAGTAAAAAGTACTAAAAATAATGATTCACTAGAAGTAATCATTAAAAACAAAAGAAATTTTGCATCTCCTATTGCCTTATATGGAATACATAAAAAAGAAATAAAATTTAAAAAATGGATTACAAGAATAGATTCTATAAAAACCATTAAAATTAAAAAAGGTAATTTTAATAAGCTTGCTTTAAATTTTGAAAACACATATCCTGAATATAATTATTTAGATAATTTCAGAAAAGTAAACAATCATTTAATTAATAAACCTTTACAATTTCGTTTTTTTAAAGATATTGAAAATCCTTATTACAATCAATTATTTTACTATCCATCTTTTAATTATAATTTATATGATGGTGCTATATTAGGAGTAAAAATCAATAATAAATCATTTCTTAAAAAGAATTTTGAATTTAGCATTAAACCAAATTATAGTACAAAAAGTAATAATTTAACAGGTTCTTATTCTTTTTCATATAATCATTTTATAAAAAACGCTAACATTTACAAAATAAGTTATGGCTTTAGTGGAAGTAGTTTTCATTATGCTCCAAAACTTAAATATACTGTTTTTACACCTTCTATAAGTGTTACTTTTAAGCAAAATACATTTCGTAAAAATGGATTTAAAGTATTGGTTGCAAAATTAATTAGTGTAGATAAAGAAGTTGAAATTAACAAACAAGAACAAGATAAATACAATGTTTTAAGTATTAGATATATTTACTCAAATTCTGATGCAATTAATAATACCACTCATGCTATTAATACTGAACTTCACTCTAAGTTTAGTAAAATTACAACCGATTTTCGATATCGTAAATTTTTTACTGAAGAAAAAAGCTATCAAATAAGGTTTTTTGGAGGATATTTTTTTTACAATAAATCTGAAGGAAATTACTATAGTTTTGCTTTAAATAATGGTGCTGATTATTTATTTGAACAAAACTTATTTGGTCGTTCAGAAAGCCAAGGACTTTTTAGCCAACAATTTATAGTTAATCAAGGTGGATTTAAATCTAATTTTAAAGAACCTCAATTTTCAAATAAATTCATTACTGCTGTAAATACAAGTGTTAATATTTTTAATAAAACTGAAATTTATAATGATTTTGCTATATTGATAAATAAAAATAGTTCGCCAAAATATTATTATGAAAACGGTATACGCCTAAATTTTCTTCCAAATATTTTTGAATTTTACTTTCCTATTTACACAAACGAAGGCTTTGAAATAACGAAAGAAGCCTATCCTACAAAAATTAGATTTGTAATTACAACGAGTGTTGATAGAATTTATAACTTTATAAGAAGAAGTTTCTTGTAGAAAATACAATAAAACACAATATAATAACTATTTTATTGCATAATATTCAATTAAAGCTAATATTTTTAAACTTCAACTAAAAAAGCTATCTTTGTAACCAGACCAAAAACCAGACAATTATGATGCAAAAAACTGAAATAGCTAATACTGAACAAATTTCTTTTGAAGATTTTAAAAATGATGTTTTAAATGATTACCGAATTGCTCGCTTAAGTAGAGAGTGTAGTTTATTAGGACGTAGAGAAGTTTTAACTGGTAAAGCTAAATTCGGTATTTTTGGTGATGGTAAAGAGGTTCCACAATTAGCTATGGCAAAAGCCTTTAAAAATGGAGATTTTAGATCAGGATATTATCGAGATCAAACATTTATGATGGCTATTGATGAATTAAGTCCTCAACAATTTTTTGCAGGGTTATATGGGCACAATAATATTGAAATTGAACCGATGTCAGCTGGTCGACAAATGGGAGGTCATTTTGCAACACATTCGTTAGATGAAGATGGTAAATGGAAAAACTTAACTACTCAAAAAAATTCATCTTCAGATATTTCTCCTACTGCAGGACAGATGCCTCGTTTATTAGGTTTAGCACAGGCTTCTAAAATTTATAGAAACGTAAAATCTTTAGAAAATTTCACTAATTTTTCTGATAAAGGAAACGAAGTTTCTTGGGGTACTATCGGAAATGCAAGTACTTCCGAAGGCTTATTTTTTGAGACAATAAATGCTGCTGGTGTTTTACAAGTACCAATGGTGATGAGTGTTTGGGATGATGAATACGGTATTTCGGTACATGCAAAACATCAAACAACAAAAGAAAGTATTTCTGAAATTTTAAAAGGATTTCAAAAAGAAAATAATACTAACGGTTATGAAATTTTTGTCGTGAATGGATGGGATTATGTACAACTAATTGATATTTATAACAAGGCTGGTAAAATTGCCAGAGAACAACATATTCCTGTATTAATTCATGTAAAAGAATTAACACAGCCTCAAGGACATTCAACCTCTGGATCTCATGAACGTTATAAATCTACCGAACGTTTACAATGGGAAGAAGATTTTGATTGCATAACTCAAATGAGAAAGTGGATTTTAGAATTTGAATTACAAGATGAAAATGGAAATATTTTAAAACTTATTGATTCCGAAGAAGAATTACTTGATATTGAAAAACAAGCAAAAAAACAAGTAAGTCAGGCTAAAAGAGATGCTTGGACTGTTTATACAAATGAAATAAAAGCCGAAGTTACTATTGCTGTTACTTTATTAGATGTAATCGCTAAAAAAAGTAATAATGGCTCATTTATCACCAAATATAGAAATGATTTAGCAAGCGTTACTGAACCTATTAGAAAAGATATTTTAATTGCTACTCGTAAAAGTTTACGTTATTTAAAAGATGAAGATTTTATAGAAAAGAAAACGCTTCAAAAGTTTATTAAAGATATTATTGATAATGCAGCTGTAAATTTCTCAACACATTTAGTCAGTGAAACAACATTTTCTCCTCAAAAAATAGTTTCAGAAGCACCTAAATATACTCCTAAAAAAAACTTAGTAGATGCACGTGTTATTATGCGTGATAATTTTGATGCCATTTTTAATAAATATCCTGAAGCTTTAATTTTTGGTGAAGACGCTGGTTATATTGGTGATGTAAATCAAGGTTTAGAAGGTTTACAAGAAAAATATGGCGAATTAAGAGTCTCAGACACAGGAATTCGTGAAGCTACTATTTTAGGTCAAGGTATTGGGTTAGCAATGCGTGGTTTACGTCCTATTGCTGAAATTCAATATTTAGACTATTTACTATATGCTTTACAAATTATGAGTGACGATTTAGCAACACTTCGTTATCGTACTTTTGGAAAACAAAAAGCACCGTTAATTATAAGAACTCGAGGACATCGTTTAGAAGGTATTTGGCATTCAGGTTCGCCAATGGGTGGAATTATAAATAATATTCGCGGAATTCATGTATTAGTTCCTAGAAATATGACCAAAGCTGCTGGTTTTTACAATACTTTATTAGAAGGTGATGATCCTGCTTTAGTAATAGAATGTTTAAATGGATATCGTTTAAAAGAAGAATTACCAACCAATTTAGGTGAATTTAAAACTCCGATTGGTGTTGTTGAAACCATCAAAGAAGGAACTGATATTACCGTAATTTCTTATGGTTCTACTCTACGAATTGTAACCGAAGTAGCCAAAGAATTAACACAAGTTGGTATTGATATTGAAATTATTGATGCACAAAGTTTATTACCTTTTGATTTAAATCATGATACCGTAAAGTCTATCGCTAAAACAAATCGTTTATTAGTTATTGATGAAGATGTTCCCGGAGGAGCTTCTGCTTATTTATTACAAGAAATTCTTGAAAACCAAAATGGATACAAATATTTAGATAGCAAACCACAAACTTTAACTGCAAAAGCACACAGACCTGCTTATGGTACTGATGGAGATTATTTCTCAAAACCATCGGCTGAAGATATTTTTGAAAAAATATATGCAATTATGAATGAAGCAAATCCTGCTAAATTTAAGAGTTTATATTAAATTTCAATATTTATAAAAACTTTTTTGATAAAAATAAAACCTCATTAATTTAAAATTAGTGAGGTTTTTTTATCTTCTAAAATTATTTAAATCACTTTAAACTGAGTTACAAAATCATCAGAAATATCTTTATAACTATTCGTACAATAAATATGATTGATACTTTCTTTTAGTTCATCAAAACCATAATTAAATTGCCCGTGTGTTACATATAAAAACACTTTTATTGCACCTTGATTTTTCAATTCTTTAGCTAAAAAATTAAAAGTTCTCCCGCCATCAGCTAAATCATCCACAATTAAACATTCTTTATTTTTAACATCTCCTTGAATTGTTATCTTTGGAAATCCCGCTATTCGTACTTTATTTGACGGAATTAAATCTGCGGATAATTTTTTAGCTATTTCATGAGTTATTTTATATGCTCCTGCATCAGGGCTTATCAATATTGGATTTCCAATAGTGTTATATGCTTTTTTCACAAACTCATAACTTTTTATTTCTGTTGAATTATTTATCAAAGCTAAACTTATTGAGCTATGCGGATGTAAAATTTCAACTTTATCAAAATGCATTGAATTTATAAAATTCGCAATTACTTTTAAATCAAAAGATTCTTTTTCATAAAATCGTCTATCAGAACGTTGCCCTATCAAACAATAAATAGTAAGTATCGCTGTGGCTGTTTTATTTAAACGATTCTCAGCATCCCAAGCTTCTTTTATCGATGCAATACGAAATAAATCTTCATAACTATTTCCTCTAATTTTAACATGTAAATTTCCTTTTTCAAGGATTTTAACTGTTATTTGTCCATCATTAAATTTCTTTATTTCGTATTTCATAACTTATTTTTTAAACTAAAACATTTATATTTTGATTGATGCGTTCTCTAATTTCATTTAAGGTTGTAATATTATAAAATTTTCCATCTTTATAAATTTCTTTTAACTCGCCTTCTTTTTCTTCAACTTCTGAAACTTGGTCAATTAAATTATATTCTCCATTTTCTATAACAACTTTTACCAAACCTTTTGCTGATTTTTTAATTCCATCATCAGTAATTGGATCTTTAAATATTTCTCTTCGTTCACCATTAACAACAACCGAAGTTGCTTTCATTGCAAAACCAAAAGTATCTCGGGTGTTATATTGATAGGTAAATGAACCGATTCCTAAAACAACATTGGTACTTGCAAAACCTTTATCGTGTAATTTTTTACAGATTTCTTCGGCTCTTTCAGTAGTGATGCTATCTCCATAAATAGCACCAATATGAGCGTCCAATACTTTAAAACCTTGTTCATTTATTGTTCCTCCAAAAATATCCCATAACAATTCTACTACCCCTTTTTCTTGCGGAGTACTTCCATTTAATGCGGTGTTTTCACCACAAATAATAGCAACAGGATCTCCACTATCTGGTCGAATAACTAATTTTCCATCTCTACTTAAAACTTCCTCTTTTAATAGTGGCAAATACTTTGTTAATACCTTCCATAAATCCCAAGTATCGCTTACTACGGATAAAATTCCTGTAGGATATGTTTTCATTAATTCTCTAAAAGTTCCGATTTCATCATCTTTAGTTCCTGCGCACATCACCGAGTGTTCCGTTGCGTTTACAGAGCCGATAACAAAACCAGTTGCTTTATAATATTTTCTTAAACTACTAATTACAGGCAAAGTATCTGAACCTAAAAAAACACTTGCATGTCCCATTCCCGATAATACTGCACTTTGTAAACCGCCCATCCCTCTCATTGAAAAATCGTGTCCTTGAAAATCGATAAACGCAGAATTTTCTTTATCTGTTAAAGTGACCCACTTTTTAAAAATTCTTTTATATCGTAATGCTATTGATGCAGAAGTCATTGGTTGCCATAACATAGTTGAAAGAATAGTCTCTAAAAAATTAGTTACCCAATAAAATTCTTTTACCGTATTTACAACTGTTAACATTGGCACTCTTACAGGTATTTCTACGCCTTCTTTTATTGATTTTACTTTGATAGGTAAATACTGTAAATCATGCAATTTTTCATAATGAGAAACATCATAATCTGTTCCTAAATATAAAGATAATTCTTCTTTTATTTCTTGACAAATTACATCTTTTGGCTTGCTAAAAAAGTTGGCTTCAAAATAATCGTGTAACCAAGTAATTACATATTGTTGCCCAAATGAAACTACTTTTTCACATCCTTTTGGCGCATATTTATTACTTCTTGGTGTCCAATTAGAATATACTTCTTCTGTTCCTTTTGGGTATTGTTGGTGATGTCCTGTTTTGTAACCGTCCGTTAATAATAATCCGTTCATAGCCTTGGTTATTTATTGTTAGTTTGCGTAATTATGACACAAATATATCTCATATTATTGATTCCTGCAATTAATTTGCGTAAAAAAAACACTAACTATAGTTTATCTGTTTTAAATATCAAAAATAATTCCTTCATTTTTTAGTTGAAAAAATCTTTTTTCATTAAATTGGAACAGTTTTGCTGGTCTTCCTGAGCCTTTTGATGTCTTTTCATCTAATTCATCTAAAACATTTAAATGCATTATTTTTTTTCTAAAATTACGTCTATCAATAGCTCTACCTAAAAGTGTTGCATAAAGTTTTTCTAAATCTGAAAAAGGAAATTTACTTTCTAATAATTCAAAACCAATAGGTTCATAGGTAATTTTTGCGCGTAAACGATTTATTGCTTTATCTAAAATATCTTGATGATCAAAAGATAATTCAGGCAATTTATCAATAGAAAACCATTGTGCTTCCTCTGCATCAGTACTCGCTTTTAATTTAAAATAATTTGGTTTTACTAATCCAAAATAAGCAACCGTTACAACTCTTTTTCTAGGGTCTCTTTCAGGCTGACCAAAAGTATATAACTGCTCTAAGTAATTAATTTTAACACCTGTTTCTTCTAATAATTCTCTTTCAACAGCTGTTTCTAATGATTCATCTTTTAATACAAAACCACCTGGAATTGCCCATTTTCCTTTAAAAGGTTCATATTTTCTTTTTATCAATAATATGGAAATATTTCCCGCTTCATAACCAAAAACTACGGCATCTACCGAAAGCATTATTTCTTGTTCTGTCATTATGTGTTATTTATACGCAAAAATACATTATTTATGTAATAAATTATTACCGATATCGCATTGTAAACAACGTTTTTCAGTGCAATAATTACTTTTAAGTTCTAATAAAGCTTGACTTTTAAGAGCATTTTCTGATTTTATTTTCAAATCTGAAAACTTTGAAATAATCGTATTTTTTTCTGATT
The DNA here is from genome assembly GCF_041053065.1 of Tenacibaculum salmonis. NCBI lineage: Bacteria > Pseudomonadati > Bacteroidota > Flavobacteriia > Flavobacteriales > Flavobacteriaceae > Tenacibaculum > Tenacibaculum salmonis. The sequence continues at coordinate 1,130,773 of NZ_JBFCVV010000001.1, forward strand.
TTAATTGTTTTATCAATTCAAAAAAATCTGCTTCGTTTACCTCTTCTCTATTTTTTTGATAAACATATTTTAAAGGAATAATAGTATTTATCAGTAATAAATCAATAAATGATTTTGTTATTTTTTTTGATGATTTTTTAGATTCAGTTTCAAAAGTATAATGTGTTTTCCAAAAATCATTTACTTCAATCGAAAACAACTTGTAAAAATCTGCTATTTTTTTGGTTTCTATTAGTTGAGAAAATAAATTTTGATGTTTATGAAATAAAGCAACTAATTGAGCGATTCGAATAGTTGGAAAATTTGTAGGTCGCATTCTAAAAAATTGAAATAAATTATTAGAAATAGGTGTTAAATTATGTTTATGACTAATAAAATTATACTCATTCTTTAATTGAATAAAATACTCATTTTCTATTTCATCTTCAAAAAAACCAGCCTGACCAAATAATAATGCTGATAATTCTAATTCATTAAATCTAGTTTTTCGTAATACAGAAAAATCAAATGATTGTGATAATCTTAAAAAAGAATCTCCATTTATTTTTAATCCGAAGTTTTTAGCTAATAATTGAAATAATACAGTTTCATAATTATTATTTGAATTCGATAATAAATCTTTAATAAAAACTGATTTACGTTCTAAACGCTGTAAATATATTTTTTCTAGCCAATTATTAATCAAAATAGTATCAACAGAATTAATTTGATTTTCACATAAAATCCAACTTGGTTTTTGTGAAAATAACTTTTGATAGTTTTCTAAAAGAGCTACATCAATAAAATCTTTTAATTGAAGCGTTGGCAAGGGCTGATTATTCTTCATAAAAATAACAGTATCATGTTGCCAAACTACGTGTAAAATTATGGCTTCATAGTTTTTATCTTCTTCATGTTTATGTAAATACCAATCGGATGAATTTATATGAATTTCAACATTTCCAATCCATAATTGATTGTTTATTTTTAAGTGAGCAGTTAAAAAATCGGGTCCTGTATTTTGGTTGTGTAATCCTGATTTAATTATTTTGATAGTTTCATTAGCTATCGATTTTAAATTAGTTGTGTTAAACAATTTGTATTTCCACAAAAAATGTAAAAATTCTTCTTTCATAACTGTAAATTAACTTTTTTTTTCAGTGTATTAATATATAAAAAATATATCTAAATCACTTTCTATCAATGCTTTTACTTTTTAATATTTATTCATTTTATAAGATAAATTTTTCTCAATATTTTATAAATTAGATAGATTAAATAAATTAAGTCATCAATTTTATTAATAATTAAACCTTAATTTGTATTAAAAGCAGTTGTATTTTTGTTAGGAAACTAAAACATATAATATGAATACTGTAGAAAATTTAAAATGGCGTTATGCTGTTAAAAAATTCGATGAAAATAAATCACTTTCTGAAACACAAATAACTACTTTAAAAGAAGCCTTTAATTTAACCGCTTCTTCTTACGGATTACAACCTGTTAAAATGGTGGTACTTCAAAATAAAGAAATTCAGCAACAATTAGTTCCACATTCTTGGAATCAGCCACAAGTAGGACAAGCATCTCATGTGTTAGTTTTATGTATTCCTAAAAAATATAGCGTAGCCGATGTTGATACTTATTTTTCATTAGTAAAAGAAACAAGAAATACTCCTGATGAAATTTTAGCGCCGTTTAAAAAAATGTTAACTGATTCAATTGGTAACAAAACACAAGAAGAATTAACCGTTTGGAATAAAAATCAAGCTTATATTTCATTAGGAAATTTAATGACTGTTGCTGCAAATGAAAAAATAGATTCTTGCCCAATGGAAGGTTTTATTCCTCAAAAATATGATGAAATTTTAGGTTTAGACAAACATAATTTAACATCAGTATTAGTATTACCTGTTGGTTTTAGAGCCGAAGATGACTATATGAAAGACCTAAAAAAGGTTCGTAAAAATATAGAAGATATAATTATTGAAATATAATTTAATACTTACAAGTTATGAATTACGATAAACTAAATTAGTACTTTCGTAATTCATAACTCGTAATTAAATTATATGCAACCACTACATATTGTACTCCTGATTCTTGGTTATTTTGGAATTTTAATTCTGATTTCTTTCCTTACTAGTAAATCGGCAAATAACAACACTTTTTTTAAAGCAGATAATTCTTCGCCTTGGTATTTAGTTGCCTTCGGAATGATTGGCGCATCACTTTCTGGCGTTACTTTTATTTCAGTTCCTGGCTGGGTTGAAGGGCAACAAATGAGTTATATGCAAATGGTTTTTGGCTACGTGGTTGGTTACGCGGTTATTGGTTTGGTATTACTTCCGCTTTATTATCGCTTAAATTTAACATCAATATATACTTATTTAGAAGACCGTTTTGGAAGTTATTCCTATAAAACTGGTGCTTCTTTTTTCTTATTATCAAGAACTATTGGAGCGGCTTTTCGCTTATTTTTAGTAGCCAATGTTTTACAATTAATTTTGTTTGATGCTTACGGAATTCCGTTTTGGATAACCGTAACAATTACAATTTTATTAATTTGGTTATACACTTTTAAAGGCGGTATAAAAACCATCGTTTGGACAGATACTTTACAAACTTTATTCATGTTAATTGCCGTTGGTGTTTGTATTGTAATGATTAAAGACAGCTTACAAATTGACAGTTTATTTACATATATTTCTGAAAGTAAATCGGCTAAAATGTTCTTTTTTGATGATATAAAAGCAGGAAATTATTTTTGGAATCGGTTTTTATCTGGAGCATTTATAGCAATTGTTATGACAGGTTTAGATCAAGATATGATGCAGAAAAACTTAACGTGTCGTAATTTAAAAGATGCTCAAAAAAATATGTTTTGGTTTACGATTGTTTTAGTAATCGTTAATTTTTTCTTTTTAGCTTTGGGCGTTTTACTTACAGATTATGCAACTATTAACGGATTAGACGCACATAAAGACCAATTATTTCCGATGATTGCCATGAGTGGCGATTTAGGTTTGGTAACTTCTTTATTCTTTTTATTAGGATTAATTGCCGCCGCCTATTCAAGCGCCGACAGTGCATTAACATCATTAACAACATCTTTTAGTATTGATATTTTAGAAATTGATAAAAAAGAGGATAATCAGGAAAAAGAGAAAATCCGTAAAAAAATACACATTTTATTTTCATTTATATTAATCGCAACTATTTTAGTTTTTAAATATTTTATTAAAGATGCTAGTGTAATTTCTAAAATATTTCAATTTGCGGGTTATACTTACGGACCTTTATTAGGTTTATATGCCTTCGGATTATTTACAAAACTGAATATAAAAGATAAATTAGTTCCTATAATTTGTATTCTATCTCCTATTTTCACATTTTTAATAAGCTATTTTAGTAAGACATTATTCAATTTCGATTTTGGATTTTTCGTATTAGTTTTAAACGGATTACTTACTTTCTTCGGATTATTAATGATAAAAACATCAAAAAAGAATTAAAATGCCTAAAAAAGGAAAAGCAAAAAACACCGTAAATAAAGCGAAACACACTCGCTTAATGAAGCAAAAAGAAAACAAAGTTAAACTTCAAAAGCTTCAAAATAAAGAGCGTTTAAAAGCATTGGTTAAAAAAATGAATGAGCAGAAAGAAGCCGAAGAATAAAAAACATTGTGACTATGAAATTTAAAATATCTGATTACCCAAGTTCTTATTTAGGAATTGAATTTGAAAAAGATGAAAAACTAATCACAGAAAAAGGGAATTTAATTTACTGCGATGGAGAGTATACTGTTAACAATAAAATTGAAGCTAGAAATTACAAAAACTGGATAGCTAAAATATTCGGCGGAAAAAGTTTAACATATAATATTTATACCGCAAAAGAAAACCTAAAATTAGCACTATCAACAAAAGATAATGCCGAAATTTTCAGTATTGATATTTTAGAAGATAATCCTATTTTAATTGAACCTAATTTACATTTTGCAAGAACTATAGGTGTAGAATTTACTCTTGAAAAAAAAGATTGGAAAACTACATTGAATGATGGTTTAAAGTTAAAAACTGTAGGAAGTGGAACATTATTTCTAAAAGGTTATGGAAAAATTATTGAACAAAAAATTAATTCTGAAAAACCTATTTTTATTGATGAAGATGCCTTAATTGCTTTTGAAGACACGTTAGAAATTAAAACTATTTCGAGAAATCTTAAAGAATTTATAACAACTGGTGAAGGGTTATTATTTGCAATAAAAGGAAATGGTAAAGTTTGGATTCAAACAAGAAAAAAAGGAGAGCACACAAGTAGTGGCGGAATACTAGATGGAATATTTAATTTTATGAAATAGAAATTCATTAACAAAAAACATTAAAAAATGTTCCTTATAAACCTGACTTACAAAACAGAATTAAATAAAATTGATCAATTTTTAAACGAGCATATTCAATTTCTAAATGAACAATATGAATTAGGAAACTTCCTTCTTTCGGGAGGAAAAAATCCCAGAACTGGTGGTATAATACTATGTCAAATTACTGATAAATCGGTATTACAAGAAATCATTGAAAAAGACCCTTTTAAAATACATAATTTAGCTGATTATGAATTGACAGTATTTACTCCTACTAAAACCTGTAATGAACTAAAGTTTTTATTAAAATAACAAAAAAAATCCCGAGTTATAAAACTCGGGATTTATATATATATTAAAAAACTATTTATCAATAGACCCTAAAACACGTTTCATAAAATTATTTAACGCTTCTTTTTTAGGAGTTCCCTCTTTTATCATTTTATCAACTTCAATAGCTCCGTACATATTTGATATTAACTCACCAATAACATCTAATTCTTCATCTTTTAAAGATGGAACTTCCGTTAAGGCTTCTAATGTTTCAATAGTTTCAAGTACGTAATCTTGGTCGTTTTCTTCAATAAAAGAAGTTAAGTGTTTTATAACTGGTAATTTCATAATACAATACTTTTTTAGGTCGATTAAATTTGAGACCTTATTTATATAACTTCTCGAATTATACTCGAGCTAACTAAAATTATACAACCTCGTTAATTAATTCTTTTAAAGAATCGAATTTATTTGTTTGTACTTGATTTACAAATTTACCATCTACAAATGTTGCAAATGTTGGTAAGTTACTAACGTCTGCTAATTGTCTACTTTCAGGAAACTTCTCTGCATCAACAATTACAAAAGCAATATCTTCATTTTCAGAAGCTAATTTCTTGAACTTTGGTTTCATAATACGACAGTTACCACACCAAGTTGCTGAAAATTGTACAGCTACTGTTTTGTTACTTGCTACTAAATCTGCTAAATTATCTTGACTTAATTCTTGTACCATAGTTTTAATGTTTTTAGAAAGGAGTTCGTGTATTTTGTCCCCCAACTAGTACACGAACTTGCTCCTTTCAAAATATAATATTAGTGAGATGCTAAATATTCAGCAGTTCCTTTTGCATTTGGCTTCATAGCGTCTTTACCTTCTTCCCAGTTTGCAGGACATACTTCTCCGTTTGTTTGAACGTGAGCGTAAGCATCAATTAAACGTAAAAATTCGTTTACGTTACGACCAACTGGCATGTGGTTAACACCTTCATGAAATACAGTTCCTTCTTCATCAATTAAATAAGTAGCTCTGTATGTTACATTATCTCCAACTACTTGTACAGTTTGAGTTGCGTCATCAAAAACCTCATCAGTAATATCTAAAATACCTAAAATTGAAGATAAGTTACGGTTGCTATCTGCTAATAAAGGATAAGTTACACCTTCAATTCCTCCGTTATCTTTAGATTGGTTTAACCAAGCAAAGTGAACTTCAGGAGTATCACAAGAAGCACCAATTACAATAGTGTTTCTTTTTTCAAACTCACCTAAAGCCGCTTGAAAAGCGTGTAATTCTGTAGGACATACAAAAGTAAAATCTTTTGGATACCAAAATAATAATACTTTTTTCTTGTTTTTTACAGCTTCTTCTAAAACATTTACTTTAAAAGTATCTCCCATTTCGTTCATTGCATCTACGCTTAAACCTGGAAATTTTTTACCTACTGTTGTTGCCATTTTTATATTTTTTATTAATTATTATACAATTTTACACATACAAATATACCAAGCAAAATTAGTAGAAAATAAAAAAATTGATGCTAATTTTTTATATTAACATCAACTTTATTTATAGTAAATTAATTTTACTATTATTTTTACTTATTTACTAGCAAATAACTTCACGTCTTTTTCTGAAACTTCTTTTTCTCCTAAAATAATTAAACGTTCTACTACATTTCGTAATTCACGAATGTTACCTGTCCAATCATATTCTTGAAGTAATTTAATAGCTTCTTTAGAAAATGCTTTTTTAGGAGTTCCTTGTTCATCAGAAATTTTTGAAGTAAAAAAATCTACCAATAAAGGAATATCTGTTCTTCTATCATTTAATGAAGGAACTTTAATTAAAATCACTGCTAAACGATGGTATAAATCTTCACGAAAACGACCTTCGTCAATTTCCTTTTTTAAATCTTTATTTGTTGCCGCAACAATACGTACGTTTACCTTTATATCTTTATCTGAACCAACACGCTGAATTTTATTTTCTTGTAAAGCTCTTAATACTTTAGCTTGTGCCGATAAACTCATGTCACCTATTTCATCTAAAAAAATAGTTCCACCGTTTGCGGCTTCAAACTTTCCTGCTCTATCTTTATTTGCTCCAGTAAAAGAACCTTTTACATGACCAAATAATTCACTTTCTATTAATTCTGATGGAATAGCAGCACAATTCACTTCAATCATTGGCGCTTTTGCTCTATCTGATTTTTCGTGTAACCAATGTGCAACTAATTCTTTTCCTGTTCCGTTAGGTCCAGTAATTAAAACACGTGCATCTGTATCGGCTACTTTTTCAATAATTTCTTTAATATGAGTAATAGCCTCACTCTCACCAATCATTTGATACCCTTTGCTTACTTTCTTTTTTAAGCGTTTATTTTCAATAATTAATTCTTTTTTATCTAAAGCATTACGAACAGTATTTAGCAATCTGTTTAAATCTGGTGGCTTAGATATATAATCAAAAGCACCTAAACGCATTGTATTTACTGCGGTGTCTAAATCTCCGTGACCAGAAATCATTACCATTGGTGTTTCAGGTTTTATTTTTTTAGCTTTTTCTAATACTTCAACACCATCCATTTTTGGCATTTTAATATCACATAAAACTAAATCATAATCTTTATTTTTAATCATTTCAATTCCTACTAATCCATCTTCAGCCTCTTCAACTTGATAAGTATCATTTTCTTCTGAAATAATTTTTTTTAAAACTCTACGGATTGCCGCTTCATCTTCTATTATTAATATTTTGCTCATATATTTAATTTTATGCGTTATTATTAAATTACAATAATCACGCCATCAAACTTATTTATTTATAATATGTATATCTCTTTGTGGAAAAGGAATTGATATTTGATGAGTTCTAAATAATTCATCAATTGTAAACCTCAAATCACTTTTAGGAATTTGTGCCTGAAAGCTATCATTTAAAGTGAATATCAACTTAAACTCTAAAGCACTATCACCAAAGTTTTCAAAAATCACTAAAGGAGCAGGATGTTGATATACCTTCGGATGTTCGTTTGCTGCTTTTAATAATAATTCTTTTACCAACTGAACATCGCTTCCGTAGGCAACCCCTACTAAAACAGATTCACGAGTTGTAGTACCGTTTTGTGTCCAATTGTATAAACTATTTGTTAAATATTTATGGTTAGGAATCACCAATACTTTATTGTCAATAGTTACTGCACGAGTTGTTCTTAATTTTATTTCTTCAACTCTACCTACTTTTCCGTCTAATTCGATAATATCACCAACATGTACACTTTGATCTACAATAATAAAAATACCTGAGATTATATCTTGAAAAAAAGTTTGCAACGCCAAACCAACACCAATTAATAATGCTGCCGAAGCTGCAAAAATAGCGGTTACGTTTACTCCTAATGAATTTAAAGTAGTTAAAAAGATAATAATATATAACAACCAACTAGCAAAAGAGAAAACGGTATTGAATTTATTTTCATCTTCATTTTGAAGTCTTTTTTTAACAAATTTCTCAAAGTATTTTAATAAGAAGGAAGCTAGCATTAAAATAATTAATAGCATTAAAATAGCTTTAATACTAATTCCTATTTCTTTGTTAAATTGAAGCGTATAATTCAATATTTTATTAAGTTCTTTCATACCAATAAAATTATAATAATTTGTTCATTTTAAACATAAAAAAAGCAGTTATATTTTTAAAATAACTACTTTTTTTGCTTGATACTATATCTACTATTATTTACCCATTATAACGAATCCACTTCCATAAATCTTTATAGGTTGGTTTTTTACCATACATTAAAATACCTACTCTGTAAATTTTTGCAGCAATCCAAACAATCACAATAAAAGTAAGTACTAATAATAACATTGATAAAGCAATTTCCCACCAAGCAACTCCGAATGGCACACGCATTAACATAACTATTGGCGATGTTAAAGGGATATATGAAAAAATAATAGACACAGGTCCATGTGGGTCGTTAATTACCGTAAATGCACCAACATAAACCGCTAACATTAACGGTAGCATTATTGGCATCATAAATTGTTGTGTATCTGTTTCGTTATCAACTGCAGCACCAACCGCAGCAAATAAAGAACTATATAGCATATATCCTCCTAAAAAGTAAAATATAAATAAGAAGAATAAAGTAAACCAAGGTAATTTTCTTATTTCTAGAAATAAACTAGCTTTATCTCCCATTAACTCTTGCATTTTTTCTACTTGATTGATGTCAATATCTTGTGAAAAAACCTGTGAAGTATCAATTCCTATAAATAACGAAATAGCAATAACACCAAATAATAATAAAATTCCCCATATAAAAAACTGTAATAATCCGGCAACACCATTTCCGATAATTTTACCCAACATTAATTGAAATGGTTTTACTGATGAAACAATAACCTCAACAATTCTACTTGTTTTTTCTTCGATAACACTACGCATCACTGATGTTCCGTATAGAATCATAAACATCATTAGCAAATATCCTGCAATCGTTCCTACTCCAATCTTCATATTATTAATCATTTTTGAAGATTTTTCACCAGAAAAATTATACATTTTTATATCTGAAGAAATTTTTGTGGCTTTAATTTTTTCTAAATCGATGCCTAATTCCTTCATTTTTAAATTACGTAAATGGGTATTTACGTTGCGTTCTATGTCTTCTATAGTAGTTAAACCTGGTGTATCTTTTGAATAAAATTCAACAGATTTTGCTAATAATTCTAAACTATCTTGCTTGGGTATAAATAAAACTCCAAAATGATTTCCTTCTTCAACTTTCTTTTTAGTTTCTTCTATACCTAATTTTGTAAAATCTTGATATTTTATGGTTTCAGTATCTTTAAAATTATCTTTAGAAAAAACACCTGAATTATCTACATAAACAATTTCTTTAATTTTCTGATCATTTTGTTTCATCAAAAAAACAACCAATGCCATCATGCAAATCATTATTACAGGACTTAAAAAAGTCATCATAATAAACGATTTATTTTTAACCTTTGCTTTAAACTCTCTTGCTATAATTAATTTTAACTTGTTCATTTTTTAACTGTTTTTACGTACTGACTCAATAAAAATATCGTTAGCACTTGGTATTAATTCTACAAAATGTTGCACCTGTCCTTGAGTGGTTAAAAATGATAACAAATCGTTTGCTGAATTTCCTTTAGTTAATTCTACTTTTAATTTTAAACCATCATTTAACAATTTAAAATCCGCAGGAAAAACCTTAAAATTTTCTTTTAATTTTGATTGTACTTCATTTGGATTAGTAGTATTTAAACCTATTTGAAAAGTATTTGTTCTAAATTGACGTTTAATATCATCTAGTTTACCATCTAATATTTTGTTCGATTTATGAATCAATGCAATTTCATCACACATTTCTTCTACAGATTCCATTCTATGCGTCGAAAAAATAATCGTAGCGCCTTCATCTCGCAATTGTAAAATTTCTTTGGCGATTAATTGTGCGTTAATTGGATCGAAACCAGAAAAAGGCTCATCAAAAATTAATAATTTAGGCTGATGTAAAACCGTAACAATAAATTGTACTTTTTGCGCCATTCCTTTTGATAGCTCTTCTAATTTTTTATCCCACCAGCTACTTATTTCAAATTTATCAAACCAATATTTAAGGCGTTTTTTTGCTTCGGATTTAGTCATTCCTTTCAACTGAGCCAAGTACAAAGCTTGTTCACCTACTTTCATTGATTTATATAAACCTCTTTCTTCAGGTAAATACCCAATGTGTTCTATATGATGTGGTGCTAATTTTTCGCCATCTAAAATAACTTCACCACTATCAGGCATCGTTATTTGATTGATAATTCTAATCAAAGATGTTTTTCCTGCTCCGTTAGGTCCTAATAATCCAAAAACACTTCCTTTAGGTATTGATAGTGAAACATCATTCAGCGCAGTATAATCGCCATAACGTTTTACTACATTTTTAATTTCTAATAAATTACTCATTCTTTTTATAGTTGATTTTGTAGTTAATTTACTGTTCTTTTTCAAAAACCAATAATGACAAACTTACATATTTTTATACTTATTAGTAACAAGTTTACTCCAAACGTTACACTTTAATTTAATGTTAAATTTACTATGCATGCATAACTTTTTATTAAAAATACTATGCATGCATAATAAAATTCTATATCTTTGGCTCACATGGATAAAAATAAATCAATAGATCATCAACTAAGAGCCACTTGGCAAGCTGTTGCAAAAATGTACAACGAACAAGCTGCAAAGCATGATAGTACAATGTCAACTGCTTTTGTTTTGTTGAATATCGATTTCGAAACAGGAACTCCTTCAACCGCATTAGGTCCACTAATGGGAATGGAACCAACGAGTCTTTCTCGTTTACTAAAAACAATGGAAGACAAAGAAATTATATACAGAGAAAAAAACCCCAATGATGGCAGAAGCGTAATCATTAAACTTACTGATTATGGTAAAGAAATGCGTGAAATTTCAAAAGGACATGTATATCAATTTAATAATGAAGTAAAAAAACACCTTACAGAAGAAGAGTTAAATCTTTTTTTTAAAGTAACAACAACCATAAACAAACTTATTACAGAAAAGATGGTATATTGATACCAATAAAAAAAGCTGTATAAAACCAAAAAACAAATGACTAGAAGAATTAAAAAAGTAGCAATTATCGGTTCGGGTATTATGGGAAGCGGTATTGCATGTCATTTTGCAAACATTGGCGTTGAAGTCTTACTATTAGACATTGTTCCTAGAGAACTAAACGACAAAGAAAAAGCAAAAGGACTAACGTTAGAAGATAAAGCTGTTCGTAATCGTTTGGTTAATGACGCTTTAACTGCTTCTTTAAAATCAAAACCATCACCAATTTATTCTCAAAAATTTGCTAGTAGAATTACTACGGGTAATTTAGAAGACGATATTGCAAAAGTTGCCGATGTTGATTGGATTATGGAAGTTGTTGTAGAACGATTAGATATTAAAAAAATCGTTTTTGAAAAATTAGAGAAATATCGTACTCCTGGTACTATTATTTCTTCAAATACTTCAGGAATTCCTATCAAATTTATGAACGAAGGACGAAGCGAAGATTTTCAACAACATTTTGCTGTAACTCACTTTTTTAATCCTCCACGTTATTTAAAATTATTTGAAGTTGTTCCTGGTCCTGATTGTAAACAAGAAGTTACTGATTTCTTAATGGATTATGGTTCTAAATTTTTAGGAAAAACGTCTGTTTTAGCGAAAGATACGCCTGCTTTTATTGGAAATAGAATCGGAATCTTCGGAATTCAATCTTTATTTCATCAAGTAAAAGAATTAGGTTTAACCGTTGAAGAAGTTGATAAATTAACAGGTCCTGTAATTGGTCGTCCAAAATCGGCAACTTTTAGAACTGTTGATGTTGTTGGTTTAGATACTTTAGTACACGTTGCAAACGGTATTTACGAAAACTGCCCGAACGACGAAGCACACGATTTATTCAAATTACCCGATTTCATCAATAAAATGATGGAAAATAAATGGTTAGGAAGTAAAACTAAACAAGGTTTTTATAAAAAAGTTGTAAACGCTGAAGGAAAAAAAGAAATTTTGACTTTAGATTTAGAAACGATGGAATATCGCTCTAAAAAACGTGCGAAATTTGCTACTTTAGAATTAACAAAATCAATAGATAAACCAATTGACCGATTTAAAGTGTTAGTTGGTGGAAAAGATAAAGCGGGAGAATTTTACCGTAAAAACTTCGCAGCAATGTTTGCGTATGTTCAAAATAGAATTCCAGAAATTTCTGATGAAATCTATAAAATTGACGATGCAATGAAAGCAGGTTTCGGTTGGGAAAATGGTCCTTTCGAAATTTGGGATGCCGTAGGTGTTCAAAAAGGTATCGAATTAATGAAATCCGAAGGAAAAGAACCTGCCGATTGGGTTACTGAAATGTTAGCAAATGATATAACTTCTTTTTATACTGTTAAAGAAGGAGCTACTTATTTTTATGATATCCAAAGTAAAAATCAAACTAAAAAACCTGGTCAAGATTCATTTATCATTTTAGATAATATCAGAAAAACAAACGAGGTATTTAAAAATTCGGGAGTTGTTATTGAAGATTTAGGAGATGGAATTTTAAATTGTGAATTTCAATCTAAAATGAACACTATTGGTGGTGATGTTTTAGCAGGATTAAACAAAGCAATTGATTTAGCTGAAAAAGATTTTCAAGGATTAGTTGTTGGTAATCAAGGTGCAAATTTTTCAGTTGGAGCAAATATCGGAATGATATTTATGATGGCTGTTGAGCAAGAATATGACGAATTAAATATGGCTATCAAGTATTTTCAAGATACAATGATGCGTATGCGTTATTCTTCAATTCCTACAATTTCAGCTCCTCACGGAATGACTTTAGGTGGTGGTTGTGAATTATCATTACATGCCGATAAAGTTGTTGCCGCTGCTGAAACCTATATGGGATTAGTTGAATTTGGTGTTGGAGTTATTCCTGGTGGTGGTGGATCTAAAGAAATGGCTTTACGTGCCTCAGATACTTTCCGCACAGGAGATGTTCAGTTGAATGTATTGCAAGAGTATTTCTTAACCATCGGTATGGCAAAAGTAAGTACCTCAGCACATGAAGCTTTCGACTTAGGCTTATTACAAAAAGGAAAAGATGTCGTGGTTGTAAACAGAGATCGTCAAATTGCCGAAGCTAAAAAACACGCAGTATTAATGGCAGAAGCTGGTTACACACAACCAACTTCTCGTAAAGATGTTTTAGTATTAGGGAAACAAGCTTTAGGAGCTTTTATGGTTGCTACGGATTCAATGCATGCAAGTAGGTTTATATCAGAACACGACCAGAAAATTGCAAATAAATTAGCTTACGTTATGGCTGGTGGCGATTTATCTGAACCAACAAAAGTTTCTGAACAATATTTATTAAACCTCGAACGTGAAGCATTTTTAAGTTTAACCACCGAACGCAAAACGTTAGAACGTATTCAACATATGTTGAAAACAGGAAAACCATTACGTAACTAAACTTCACTCTAAAACATCAGAAAAAAATGAAAACAGCATATATAGTACAAGGATATAGAACCGCCGTTGGAAAATCAAAAAAAGGCGCATTCAGGTTTAAAAGAGCTGATGAATTAGCTGCTGAAACTATTGAATATTTAATGGAGCAGTTACCTGAATTTGATAAAAAACGTATCGACGATGTAATTGTTGGTAACGCAATGCCTGAAGGATCGCAAGGTTTAAACATGGCTCGTTTAATATCTTTAATGGGATTAAAAATTGAAGAAGTTCCTGGAGTAACCGTAAATCGTTTTTGTTCTTCGGGATTAGAAACTATCGGTATGGCAGTAGCTAAAATACAGTCAGGAATGGCAGAATGTATTATCGCTGGTGGTGCTGAAAGTATGAGTTCTGTGCCTATGACAGGATTTAAACCCGAATTAAATTACGATTTAGTTGCCGATGGGCATGCAGATTATTATTGGGGAATGGGAAATACTGCGGAAGCGGTTGCTGAAAAGTATAATATTTCTCGTAAAGACCAAGATGAATTTGCTTTAAATTCACATTTAAAAGCATTAAGAGCGCAAGCTGAAAATCGTTTTCAAGACCAAATAGTACCTATTCAAGTGGAAGAAACTTATGTAGATGCAAACGGAAAAAAAGCAACTAGAAAATATACGGTAACAAAAGATGAAGGACCTCGTAAGGGTTCTAATATTGCTGGTTTAGAGCGTTTACGCCCTGTATTTGCAACCAACGGAAGTGTTACCGCAGGAAACTCATCACAAACAAGTGATGGTGCAGCTTTTGTTATGGTAATGAGTGAAGAAATGGTAAAAGAATTAAATATCAAACCAATTGCTCGTATGGTAAGTTATGCTGCCGCTGGTGTACCTCCTAGAATTATGGGGATTGGTCCGGTTGCTGCAATTCCAAAAGCATTAAAACAAGCAGGATTAAAACAAGAAGATATCAGCTTAATTGAGTTAAATGAAGCTTTTGCTTCTCAATCATTAGCTGTAATTCGTGAATTAGGATTAGATGCAGACATCATTAATGTAAATGGTGGTGCTATTGCTTTAGGACATCCGTTAGGTTGTACAGGTGCTAAATTATCTGTTCAATTATTCGATGAAATGCGCAAGCGTAATATGCAAGGAAAATACGGAATGGTAACCATGTGCGTAGGTACAGGACAAGGTGCGGCAGGTATTTTCGAATTCTTAAACTAACAATTAAAAAAACAAAAAAATGGCAGATTTATTAAGAGGAGGTCAATTTCTAGTAAAAGAAACAAAATGTGAAGATGTTTTTACTCCTGAAGATTTTACCGAAGAGCAAAAAATGATGAAAGAAGCGGTTAGTGAATTTAACGACCGTGAAATTATGCCTCATAAAGCTCGTTTTGAAGCAAAAGACTATGCATTAACAGAAGAAGTTATGCGTAAAGCTGGTGAGTTAGGTTTCTTAGGTGTTTCTGTTCCTGAAGCTTATGGCGGATTAGGAATGGGTTTTATTTCAACTATGTTAACTTGTGATTATATTTCAAGCGGAACAGGTTCTTTTAGTACTGCTTTTGGTGCACACACAGGTATTGGAACTATGCCAATTACTTTGTACGGAACTGAAGCTCAGAAACAAAAATATGTTCCAAAATTAGCAACAGGAGAATGGTTTGGTGCTTATTGTTTAACAGAACCAGGTGCCGGATCTGATGCTAATTCAGGAAAAACAACGGCTACCCTATCGGAAGATGGAACGCATTATAAGTTAAACGGACAAAAAATGTGGATTTCAAACGCAGGTTTTTGTAACGTTATGATTGTTTTTGCTCGTATTGAAGATGATAAAAATATTACTGGTTTTATTGTTGAATATGATAAAGACAATGCAAACGGAATTACTTTAGGTGAAGAAGAACATAAATTAGGAATTCGTGCTTCTTCTACTCGTCAAGTATTTTATAATGATACTATCGTGCCTATCGAAAATATGTTATCAGCAAGAGGTAATGGTTTTAAAATTGCCATGAATGCCTTAAATATTGGACGTATTAAATTAGCAGCTGCTTGTTTAGATTCTCAAAGAAGAGTAACAAGTATCGCCGTTAATTATGCAAATGAGCGTAAACAATTTAAAACAGCTATTTCTGAATTTGGTGCTATCAAAATGAAATTAGCAGAAATGGCAACCAATGCATATGTAGGAGAATCTGCATCGTATAGAGCTGCTAAAAATATTGAAGATAGAATTGCATTACGTGAAGCGGAAGGAAACACACATCAAGAAGCTGAATTAAAAGGTGTTGAAGAATATGCTATTGAATGTTCTATTTTAAAAGTAGCTGTTTCTGAAGATGTACAAGCTTGTGCTGATGAAGGAATCCAAATTTTTGGTGGTATGGGATTCTCGGAAGAAACTCCTATGGAATCGGCTTGGAGAGATGCTCGTATTGCTCGTATTTACGAAGGAACAAACGAAATTAACCGATTACTTTCTGTTGGAATGTTGGTTAAAAAAGCAATGAAAGGTCATGTAGATTTATTAAATCCTGCAATGGCTGTTGGTGAAGAATTATTAGGTATTCCTTCTTTTGATACACCTGATTATTCTGAATTATTTGCAGAAGAGAAACAAATAGTTGCCAAATTAAAAAAAGTATTCTTGATGGTTGCAGGAGCTGCAATTCAAAAATTTGGTACAGAACTAGAACAACATCAACAATTATTAACGGCTGCTTCTAATATTTTAATTGAGACTTATATGGCAGAATCTGCTATTTTAAGAACTGAAAAAAATGCAAAACGTTTTGGAGAAGATTCTCAAAAAGAACAAATTGCAATGTCTCAATTATATTTATATAATGCGGTAGATATTATCATCAAAAATGCTAAAGAAGGAATTGTTTCTTTTGCTGAAGGTGATGAACAACGTATGATGTTAATGGGATTAAAACGTTTTACAAAATATGTAAATCAGCCAAACGTAATCGGATTACGTAACATGATTGCTGAAAAATTAAAAGCAGAAAATAAATACTGCTTCTAATTATAAAATACTATAATTAATTACAAAATTTTCTATAATGTCATAACTGTAGAATTTAGTTGTTTGTTTAAAAGGTTGTCAAAATTTGACAACCTTTTTTTATTAGCTCAAAATACTTTTAAAATCAATTAATTTTATATTTATTTTTAACATTATTTTAGCTTTAAAAGCTAGTTACAAAAGCTTTTATAGAGGTTCTATTTCATTTTTATTTACTAAATTAGATGCATCAAATAAGTAACTATCCAAATAGAAAAGAATAGTATCTTTCAAATAAAAACTAAAAAAAATGAGTACAATTAAATTAGGAGATGAAGCTCCAAACTTTACAGCACAAACAACAGAAGGAGAAATAAATTTCCATAATTGGCTTGGTGATAATTGGGGAATTTTATTTTCACACCCTGCAGATTATACTCCTGTATGTACTACCGAATTAGGTACTGTTGCAAAATATAAAGCAGAATTTGACAAAAGAAATGTTAAAGTAGCAGCTTTAAGTGTTGATGGGCTTGATTCTCATAACGGATGGGTTAAAGATATTAACGAAACTCAAAATACGACTGTTAACTTTCCTATTATTGCTGATGAAGATAAAAAAGTAGCCATGTTATATGACATGATACATCCTAATGCAGATAATCAACTTACCGTTAGATCTGTATTTGTTATTGGAACAGATAAAAAAGTTAAATTAACGATTACCTACCCTGCTTCTACTGGTAGAAATTTTGATGAATTATTAAGAGTAATTGACTCGTTACAATTAACAGCAAACCATAAAGTTGCAACACCTGCAAACTGGAATAATGGTGATGATTGTGTAGTTGTACCAGCAATTGCAACTGCTGATATTCCTGCGATTTTCCCTAAAGGATACACAGAAGTTAAACCTTATTTAAGAATGACTCCACAACCAAATTTAAAATAGTACACTTACATTTTTGCCTATTTAATTATGATAAACATCAATAAAAAACACTTTACAATTTGTAAGGTGTTTTTTTATAAAAGTGATTCTCCGTACAAAAAACAAAACATTAAATTTGTAAGAATAGTTATAATCGTTAAGTAACAATTTCTTTTTAATTCAAAAAACAACCTATGCAAATTACATCAAATTTTGATGCAGGTAATATTATAGTAGTATCTGAACAAAAAAAAATAGTAAAACTAAAAATACGTAAAGACACTAATTCTGATTTTTTTCAATGGTTTTACTTTAAAGTTACCGATGCTATTATAGGTGAAACTTATAATTTTTGTATTGAAAACACCAACGAAAGTGCTTTTGCTGATGGTTGGGATAATTACAAAACAAATGCATCTTACAACAATAAAGATTGGTTTCGTTTACAAAACACCGAATATAAAAATGGTAAACTTTATTTTAGTATTACTCCTACTAAATCTGAGGTTTATTTTGCTTATTTTACACCTTTCTCATATCAACAACATATTGATTTAATAACAACAGCATCTAAAAGTAATTTATGTACAACTACTATTTTAGGCGAAACAATCAATAAAAAACCAATAGAACTTTTACAATTTGGAACACCTAGTTCTGATAAAAAAAATATCTGGATTATTGCACGTCAGCATCCTGGGGAAAGTATGGCAGAGTGGTTTATCAATGGAATTGTAAATCGTTTTGTTTCTAAGGATATTTCAGAAGATATTACAATTGATAAACTATTAACAAACTGTTGTTTTTATCTGATTCCAAATATGAATATTGATGGAAGTATTGCAGGAAACTTACGAGTAAATACTTTAGGAATAAACTACAATCGAGTTTGGGAAAATCCTAATAAAAATACCGAACCAGAAGTTTTTTATTGTAAACAAAAAATGCAAGAAACTGGTTTATATTTTTTATTAGATGTTCATGGTGATGAAGCTATTCCGTATAATTTTGTTACAAGTTTACAAGGAATTCCTAGTATTACTGATGAAGTTTTATCCGAAGAAACTCGCTTTAAAAATGAATGGATGTCAGTAACTCCTGAATTTCAGGATACTTATAAATATAAAAATAGCTTACCAAATCAAGCAAATTTAGGTGTTTGCTCTAAACAAATCGGCGAACTTTTTAAAACATTGTCTTTCACTTTAGAAATGCCTTTTAAAGATAATGACGCTATTCCTGATTTAGAAAAAGGATGGTCTGCAGAGCGTTCGGAAGTTTTAGGAACTTCTTTTTTAACAGCTTTAGAAAAATTTTTATCAGGAAAAAACTAAACGATAAAACAAAACTATGAAAACTACTTTTAAAATAAATTATGAAATAAATGATAATACTAAATTAAAAGATGAGTTTATTTTTGATAAAAAATCAAATACAGCATTAATTAGTGAAAATGATATCAAAACTATTTTATCAGAATTAACAGCATTAATTATTGATTTAAAAAAGAAACATAAAATATATCAATTTAGTTTCAATATTAATTTAATTGATGAAAATGATACATCAAAAGTATTATTTATTGATGAAAAAGCACTTTTTAATGAAGTAAGAAAATACAATACTTTATCATCAGCAACAATTAAATATCTTAAAATAACTGACAACGGCGAATATGATTCGAGAATTTGGGAAGATTGCGAAAATCCGTTAGGAACAGAAGCTATTTTATCATTAGTTAGTAAAGATAAAAAATGGATGCCCGAATATATCAACTTTTTAAGAACCTGCGACTTAGACCACGAAGTAAATCAGGGAGGCGATATGGAAGAACTTATTGAACAATACGGATGGAACAAAGAAACTTGTTCTCTTGCGATTGCTCGATTAATAACCTGTTGCGGGCAACATGGAAGTGAACAATTTGAAGATTTATTAGAAAATGGTCTTTCTGATTATATTCAAGAAAACAAACTTTTATTTCTTGAAAAATTGATGGAAGAATTTAAATATGCTTTAGATAGTGATAGCTGTTATTCACCAAGTTTAAATGGCTTAAAAGAAGATTATTTAAATGAATTTTTTGAATATATCGAAGCACTTAATAATACTCTTGATAAAAATGATTTTGATAAAATAAATATCTACCTATCAAATTATTGGGATGCTTTTAATAATAAAAAATAATAGCTATATTTTTAAATAATTATTGTATTTGCGTTAGCGATAGAGCGGTTTGTTTGAGCTCTTTTTTGTTTTTTTCAAACAAAAAAAGCGAGTAGCGAAAGCGCGACCCTTTTGGGTAACGCCCTTAATTAATATAAACACTAAGAGCCTGTTTAAATTTTAAATAAAGTGTATTTTGAACATCTAAACGTCATGCTGAATTTAGTTCAGCATCGCATAAATCAAGGAACTACGGCAAATCAGGATGCGAAGCTGAAATAAATTCAGTTTGACGGATTCGATTTTTTAGCTATAAAAAAAGAGCGCTTACAAAAATGTAAGCACTCTTTTTTTATTGTTAATTTTAAAGCTTATTTTAAAGCACCTAAATAACGCTCAGCATCTAAGGCTGCCATACAACCCGAACCTGCTGCAGTTACTGCTTGACGGTATTCTTTATCTTGAATATCTCCAGCCGCAAAAACACCTGGTAAATTTGTTTTAGTAGATTTTCCTTCGGTAATTAAATACCCAACTTCATCCATATTTAAAACACCTTTAAATAAATCAGAATTAGGTTTATGTCCAATAGCAATAAAAACACCAGTTACAGGAATTTCTTTTTTATCACCAGTTTGATTGTTTACAGCACGAACACCTTCAACAACACTCTCACCTAAAATCTCATCTATTTCAGTATTATATAATACCTCAATGTTTTGAGTTTTTTCAACTCTATGTTGCATTGCTTTAGAAGCTTTCATATAATCTTTTCTAACTAATAAAGTAACTTTGTTACAAATATTAGCTAAATAAGTTGCCTCTTCGGCAGCTGTATCACCAGCACCTACTACTACAACATCTTGCCCTTTATAGAAAAAACCATCACAAGTAGCACAAGCCGAAACTCCACCACCTATTAAACGTTGTTCACTTTCTAAGCCTAAATATTTAGCAGTTGCTCCTGTTGATATAATAATTGTTTCTGCTTCTATTTCAATAGATTCATCAACAATAACTTTATGAATACCTCCTACTTCTGTACTTAAATCAACTTTAGTAACCATTCCAAAACGAACTTCGGTACCAAAACGTTCTGCTTGTTTTTGCAAATCGTTCATCATTGCAGTTCCATCGGTTCCGTTAGCATATCCTGGAAAATTATCAACCTCTGTAGTAGTTGTTAACTGTCCTCCCATTTGCATTCCTGTATACATAACAGGTTTCATATCTGCTCTTGCAGCGTATATTGCAGCTGTATATCCTGCTGGTCCTGAACCAATAATTAAACATTTAATTTTTTCTGCCATCATCTAAAATTTTTTGGTATTACAAATGTAATTTTTTTTGACATCTAATATCTTCTTTTAATATATATTTTAATTATTACACAATAAATGAAAGTTATTTTTAATGTTGAAAAAAAAATAATATTTTTTTTATTTTTTTGTTGCAGATCTATTTATTTGTTGTAGATTTGCACACCGATAACCGTACGGGGTGTAGCGTAGCCCGGTCATCGCGCCTCGTTTGGGACGAGGAGGTCGCAGGTTCGAATCCTGCCACCCCGACTAAAAAAGTTCAGATTTAAAATCTGAACTTTTTTTATTTTATAACAACCTTCCAAACACTGCTTCCTTCTTTTAAAAAATAAAATCCACTAGCTAAATTAGCTGTACTTACAAAAAGTGTGTTTGAAATACTATTAAAATAAGTTACTACTTTAATTTCTTTACCATTTAAATCAAGTAATTGAATACTTGAATGTACATTCATATTCGTTATCTTAATTTCTTGATTACTTATTATTGGGTTTGGATACACTATCGTTTTACTTTCTTCTAAAGTATTTTCATTATTATTTCCTTTAAAATAAGTTATGGCTTTATTAAAAACATCAGCACCTACTTTTTTACCAATAATTCTACCAGGAATATCATCCATTGGCGGATGAATTCCTCCCCAAATTCTTGATAAACTACATTGATCAGAAGCATCTTTATAAGTTGCCCACTGCAATACAATATCTTTACTTGGTCCTTCTTCAAAAACTAAAAACTCATTCTTCTTAGCAACAAATTCCCCTAATCCTCCAGGAAAAAATTCAGATCCTGTTAATAATGTTATTATTTCTGCCGCAGCTCTTGAATATGTAGAATGTCCAGAAACATAACCTGCAAAAGGTGGAGTAACAAAAGAAGGTCGTTGATAAGGCATCCAGTTTTCTGCCAAAATCCAACCTACACCCGCAACATCAGTATCAGGATTATCAATAAAATTATGACCTTTCCAAGTATATAATTTTATTTTACCTAAATTACTTGAGTTTTCTAAATATAAAGGGTCTGAATTTGTAACAACCTCAATATAATTAGGTATTAAATTTATACCATTTTTATTATAATTTGGCAAATCTACATCAGTACTTTGCCCTTGACTTGCCATATAACGAATTGCAGATATAGGTCTTATATAATCATACCAACCTTTAACACTCCATGCAGAAATAGCTGAATCGTGCATTGCAGCACCTAAAGTAAAATAGGTTTTTAAATCCCATTCTAAATCACTTACTATTTCTCCTTTTCCTTCAAACTTTTTTTCTAATAATGGATTATCACTTACATAATTAAGTATTGTAAACCAATGACCTGGTGGTGTTTCAGAATCTGGACCATCTGCCCAAAACTCGGCTAATACTCTAGCATAATCACCTCTTGACACATATTGTTCCTCATAAATCTCTCCTGTTATAGGATTATTATCATAGCCTTTACTTATATCTCCACCTTCTAAAAGATTATAAAATTTATTATAATCTTCAAAATTTTGAGGATAATCATCTAAAGAAATATTCCCTAATGATTTTGGCGAAATATCCCATAAAACATTATCATCAGAATTTAAATGCGACTGCCAAACAGATACTAATGAAAATCCCCATTTATAAATATCCGATTCATTTTTATCATTTCCTATATATGGTGGACGACCTGGATCGTGATAAACATTATAAGTATTTGAATCTCGATTATAGCTTGTTAATTTTTTATCAGACAAAGAAAAAGGAACTACATTTCCCCATTCTGGACTTAAAAAATCAGTAGTACCTTCTCCTGTTATATTACCGCTTTGATCAATATTAATTTCTAATGATAATGGTTGCCATCTATTAGGATTACTTATCAATGGATTTCCAGGTGAATTTGGTACTAATGGATTATTAACTGGATTATAATGCAAGTTTTCATATTGATTTTGTTCATTTGAACCATCTTGCAATCCGAATTTTATAATATTATCAGCAATATAATTACCCAAAAAAGCCGGATTTCCTTTTGAATAATCAGTAGAAATAATACTAATATCATAACCTAAGGATTCCATTAATTTATTTATAGATAATAAAGTAACTTCTGAATTTGGAGAGTTTTTAAAACGATGCTTTAATAATCTATAAGCAGCATAACTGATGGTTTTTTTTATACTGATATCAGTTTCTTCATTCGAAATAAAATCTTTTAACTCAACTTTAAATCCTTCTACAGAATTCCCTACTAAATAAGGTTTAGCAACATCATTATAAACTGACCAAGCATCATACATAGCTACACTTACGTGAAATAAATTTCGTGCATGAACTGTTGGACGTGCATAATCACTTCTAATAGCTTTTAACAACTCTTCATTCCAAAGTCTAGCTATTGAGTGATCTTCTTTTTTATTATCTTCTAATGTTAAATTCTTAGATTTTTCAGGAAATTTAAATCCTGATAACCTTTGTGCAGTGATTGTTTTTAAAGAAAATACAGTTAAAAAAAGAAGTATTTTACTATAAAAAAGAAGCTTTTTCATTATAATAAAGTTCAAAATTGAAAAATAAATGTACCACTTTTTTATTGTTTTAATAAAAATAATCTTCATTATAAATTATACAACTAATTACTAATTTGTTTTGTTTTACGTAATTTTGTAGTTATGGAATTACTTTTTTTAGGTTTAATAGCTGGTACAATTATTTCTTATTTTATTTTACAAAAATTTTCTTCAGTAAATAGAAAACATATCACTGAAAAACAATCTGTAGTATTGTTAGATAAAATCAAAAAAGTTTCAAAACTTATTACTGTAGAAGGAGAATTTGCTGAAATTTATCATCATGAAAATTCTAAAGAAAAATTTTTAGGTTTATTTACAAGTAAAAAGAAGGCTATTATTTTAATTAATGCCAAAGTTCATATTGGTTTTGATTTCAAGAAAATTAAAATGTATACCGATATAAAAAACAAAGCCTTAATTATATCTGAATTTCCACAACCAGAAGTTTTATCCGTAGAACCAAACTTACGCTTTTACGATATTCAAAATGGGTTATTAAATAAATTTAGCTCAGAAGATTTAACAAAGGTAAATAAAGAAGCGAAAGAACATATTCTTCAAAAAATACCCGAAAGTAACTTAATGCAAACTGCCAATAAAGAAGCTTTAGAAGCGATTAATTTAATGGAAAACCTAGTAGAAACTATTGGATGGGAATTAGATTATTCATCTTTAAAATTACCTGAGCCAGATAAAAAATTATTAAACGAATGAATATAGAACAGCTTCGTAATTATTGTATTGCTAAAAAAGGAGTTACCGAACATTTTCCTTTTGATTATGTAACACTTGTTTTTAAAGTGATGGATAAAATGTTTGTTTTAACAAATCTAAATCATTGGGAACAAGGCGAAGCTAAAATAAATTTAAAATGCAACCCTAAATGGTCTTTAGAACTTCGTGCTGAACATGAAAACATACTTCCTGGTTGGCATATGAATAAAAAACATTGGAATACAGTTTTAATAAATACGACTATTTCTGATGCATTTATCGTTGAATTAATAGATCATTCTTATAATTTAGTAATTAAAGGTTTGACAAAAAAAGCACAAAAAGAACTTCATCTATTATAATTATGAATAAAACAGCACTTCGTAACATCTATAAAGAGAAAAGAAAAAGTTTATCAGAAAAAGAAATTCATGCTTTTGAAAAAAATATTTATGAGCAAATTTTTGATATCGATTTTTCAAACATTCAGAATATACATATTTTTTTATCGATTAAAAATCAAAAAGAAATTGACACCTACCCTATTATTGATTATTTGAGAAGCTTAAATAAAACAATAATTATTAGTAAAAGTAATTTTTCTGATAACACTTTAGAGCATTTTATTTTTGATAAAAACACTACTTTAGAAATTAGTAAATACGGAATTCCTGAACCTATAAACGCCAAAAAATTTGAGGTTAAAAATATTGATTTAGTTTTTGTTCCGCTTTTAATTTCTGATAAACAAAATTATCGTGTCGGCTATGGAAAAGGATTTTACGATCGTTTTTTATCAAATTGTAAGAAAGACATAATTACTATTGGGCTTAATTTTTTTGAACCTATTACTGAAATTACAGATTCTAATAATTATGATATTCCACTTAATAATATTATATTTCCTATATAAAAAAACCCCGCAATTATGCGGGATTTTTAATTTTATAACTGATTTCAATAAACTATCCGTTCATCGAAATTAAAAATTCATCGTTATTTTTAGAAAGTCTAATTCTGTCATTAATAAACGTCATTGCTTCCACAGGATTCATATCTGCTAAATATTTACGCAACACCCACATACGTTTTACTGTTTTCGGATCTAATAATAAATCATCTCTACGAGTACTAGATTTAATTAAATCAATAGCTGGATAAATTCTACGATTAGAAATATTACGATCTAATTGTAATTCCATATTACCAGTTCCTTTAAATTCTTCAAAGATAACTTCATCCATTTTAGAACCAGTTTCAGTAAGTGCCGTTGCTATAATTGTTAACGAACCACCATTTTCAATATTACGAGCCGCCCCAAAGAAACGTTTTGGTTTATGCAAAGCATTAGCGTCAATACCTCCTGATAAAATTTTACCTGAAGCCGGTGCAACTGTATTGTAAGCTCTTGCCAAACGTGTAATTGAATCTAATAAAATAACGACATCGTGCCCACATTCTACTAAACGTTTTGCTTTTTCTAAAACGATATTCGCAACACGAACGTGTTTATCGGCAGGTTCATCAAAAGTAGAAGCAACTACTTCTCCACGAACATTACGTTTCATGTCGGTAACTTCTTCAGGTCTTTCATCAATTAATAAAACAATTTGGTATACTTCAGGATGATTTGCAGCAATTGCATTTGCCACATCCTTTAATAACATTGTTTTACCTGTTTTTGGTTGTGATACAATCATACCACGTTGTCCTTTTCCTATCGGAGAAAATAAATCAATTATTCTTGTTGATAAAGAACTTCCTCTTTCAGCAAGGTTAAATTTTTCATCTGAAAACAACGGTGTTAAATGTTCAAAAGAAACTCTATCACGAACAATATTAGGGTTTAAACCGTTAATTTTTGACACTCTAATTAAAGGAAAGTATTTTTCACCTTCTTTTGGTGGGCGTACATTACCTAGTACGGTATCTCCAGTTTTTAATCCAAATAATTTAATTTGAGATTGAGAAACATAAATATCATCAGGTGATGATAAATAACTATAATCTGATGAGCGTAAGAAACCATAACCGTCTGGCATCATTTCTAATACTCCTTCACTTTCTATAATACCATCAAATTCAAAATCAGGATCTCTATATTTATTACCACTTTTATGTTGTGGTTTATTTTGATTCTGATTTTTATGTTGTGGTTTTTTAGCTGCCTCGACTGCTGCTCTTGGTCTTGGGACTGTTTTTTTAGCTGCTTCAACTACTGCTCTTGGTCTTGGAGCTGTCTTTTTAGCTGCTTCTACTTCTGCTCTTGGTCTTGGTCTTGGAGCAGGTTTTTTAACAACTAATTTTGGGTTTTTAGCAACATTAGGTTCTTTAACAACCACATCTTTACCAACTACTTGAATCTTTTTTTCAATAGTTTCAACTGCTTCTGTAACTATTTCTGTTTTCTCTACTTCTTTATTAGAAACAACTGATGTTGTTTTAACGATAGGTTTTTTTTCCTGTTTAACCTTAACCTCAACAGCTGCTACTTTTTCTACAACAGTTTCTTTAGTTACTTCTTCTGGTTTTTCTATTCTTCTTCTCTTTGGTTTTTCAGTAATAGGCTTAGGTTGATTAGCGCTAGCTTCCGCTTGTGCATCTAAAATTTTATAAACCAAATCTAATTTTTTTAATTGACTTACTTTAGTTAAACCTATAGTTTTTGCAATTACTTGTAAGTCTATTAATTTTTTAGTTTTTAATTCTGAAATCTCGAGCATTCGTAAAATAATTAAGTTATGTAACCCTTCTTTAAATAAAAGGATTGAATTGTATTTAAGTTTTTATATGATTTCAATTATATAGGGACTATATAATTTTTTTGTGCAGGTATTTATACTTGTTTGACAAATATATACAAATAATTTAACTTGTAATATTTCTTTTTAAAAAAATAAATATTACATTTGCTATCTAATAATAAACATGATACAAAGAAAACAATCTATATATATATTAATTGCAGCAATTATTTCTGCAGGCTTAACTGTTATTTGTAGTCTTTGGACTTCGAAAACTAATACACCTATTTATATTATAGACTTATTTTCAGGAGTTTCTATTTTAGAAAAAATAACTCCAGTATTATTTTTTATTTCCGCTTTACTATCAATAGTAACATTGTTTTTATTTAAAAACCGTCAGTTACAGTTTGTTTTAGGGCGTTTAAACATATTGATTAATCTTTTTTTATTAGGGATATTAATCTATTTGTCACAAACATTATCTGGAGAAGCGCTAGTTTCTGAGAAAGGTATTGGGATGTTTTTTCCTGTTATTGTTATTTTGCTGTTAGTTTTAGCAAATAAAGCCATCAAGAAGGATGAAGATCTTGTAAAATCTGTAGACAGATTACGATAAACCTAACATATTAGTATATTTAGTGCGAAAAAAACCGAGATCTTTGATCTCGGTTTTTTATTTTTGGTACACATCGGTTTTAACACACGTAAGAAATGTTAAATAAATCTTAAATAAAATAGGGTTAACCCTATTTTGATAGGGTTAACCCTATTGCATAATTAGGGGTATTGGGTATTGTACACCCTATCTTTATGCTATAAATTTGTAAACGTAAATAATGAAAATTAAAGTTCACATTGCTGATGATCATAAAATCTTAATAGATGGAGTGATTGCTTTATTAAATACAGAAGATGACTTTGAAATAGAAGGTTATTCTTTAACAGGAAAACAAGTAATAGATTGGTCTACTAAAAACAAAGCTGATGTATTAGTTTTAGATATCAACATGCCAGAAATGGATGGGATTGATGTTTTAAAAACATTCAATAAACGTAATGTAAAAATTAAAACGATTATCCTATCTAGTTTAAGTGATCCTAAATTAGTTCAAGAAATGATACTATTAGGTGCTAATGGTTTTATTGATAAAAGTGATGCTAGTGACCATATTATTAATGCTATAAAAAGTGTTAACAATGGCTTACAATATTTTAGTGATGGTGTTAAAAGTAGATTATTAGAATTATATGTATCTGATGCTAAAATTAAAGAAAATAATTTAAATAAAAATGATTTAACAGAAAGAGAAATTGAAGTATTAAAACAAATAGCCATAGAAAAAAGCTCTACTGAAATAGCAGCATATCTATCGGTTAGTGTTAAAACGATTGAATTATATCGTAGAAATTTGTATAAAAAATTAAAAGTAAGAAACGTAGTAGGTTTAGCAATGTACGCTGTGAAAAACAATATTGTATAAAATTATAGAGCCCCTTCAAGTCCTTATTCTTTAAGAATAAAGAAAAATCCCCCGAAATCTATAATTCATTATAAATATGCATTGCTAATAACTACTTCATTAAAAAAAACTTGGCGATGTACATGTAAATAGAAAACCTCTTCATTTTGTTTTCAAAAAAACATAAACCTCCCCCAAATAGTGTCTATTTTGGTACATCGTCTTTGTTATAAACAAAACCAATTAAATATTAAACTATGACAAAAGCAAGCCCTATTTTATTAGCTTTAAGCTTATTTTTTGCAGCGTGTTCTTCTAACGAAACAGAAGTTACAAATGCACCACAACAAAAATTATTAGAATCGTACACCGTTAAAAGAGATGTAAATGGTGCTTATTCTATCGATTTAAATACAACAACTAATACAGTTGTAAATACTGTTAAAAATACTGATAATTCAAATGAAATTATTTTATCAGAAGTAAATCGCAAAACAGCAAACAAATATACAAATGACTTTACTACAGAAAATAATCAATTAATTATTGGTTTTTTAGATACTAATAAAGGAGAACGTAAAAAAATATCTATTGAAGATGATAATATTACCTTTGCTAAAGGTGGTGTAACTGAATTTTTAAACTCATATAGCGTAACTGAAAACAGTAATGGTACTTATTTACTTAATTTTAAAGTAAATAAAAATATAGCTACTGAATTTAGTTATAATGAAGCTATAGAAACCTATGAAGTACATTTATCTAAAGGAAGAGCTAAGCAACTAGATTTTTCAGAAACTATTACTTTGTCTGAAGATAACTCATTAAGAATAGATTTTGTAAATCATACACATGCTGGAAGAGGTGAAGAAGGTGATCCTCCTCCTCATAGAAGAAAACCAAGACTTATAATTGAAAATGGAGAAGAGTAATTATATCATCTAAAATCATTATTTTTGAGCTAGCTATTAAATTATTTTTCGAGTGAAAAAACATATTAAAATTAATCAAAAGATAAAATTATTAATCATTTGGTTATTTTTTTTTATCTCTTATGATATAATTGCTAATATTAATAAATATGATTTAGAAAAAATCACTATTATTCAAAGTGATTCTATCTTAAAAAAGAAGTATCAAAGTATATTAAAAAAATATAAAAAAGGAGAATATGTCTCCTCTTTAAAAAAGAGTTTTTTATTATTTGAACTAAGTAAGGAGAATAATAAACTATCTCACTTATCTGCTAGATTAATAGCTGATATATATAATAAAACAAATAATTACAAAAAGTCATTAGAGTATTATAAACTAGCATTACATTTTCTAGAGAAAAATAACACTAGTTTTTCTCTAGAAAATAACTCTATAAGTATAGAACATTTTTATGCTGAAATTTATCTAAGAATTGGAAGTGCTTATCAAAAAATTTATAGTAATAGTTCTTCTAATGAAAAAATAAAAAGTGACAAAGATTCTGCTATCTATTTTTATAATAAACTACAAGAACTTAATTTAATTACCCAAGAAGATCTAAAACACAAAGCTTTTTCCTACATCAATTTATCTAATATATATCAACGAGATTCGCTCTTTGAAAAAGCTGAATTTTTTGCTATAAAAGCAATTAATATTCAGAAAAAAAGAAAGAATAAAATAAAACAAGCAAGCTCTTTAAATAACCTTGCTAGCATATACTTATCTCTTAATCAATTTAAAAAAGCTAAAAGCACTTATTTAGAAGCTATTGAATTAATAAATGATAATAACAGCTCAATCGCTGTTAAACACAAATCTACACTATACTATAATTTAGCATGGGCTATGCGAAATTTAAACGATTATAAAGCTTATGATTATCAAGAGTTATCATATGATATTGAAGATAATCAACGAGAAAAAGAAGTTAGAGGTATCGTTGAAGAAATAACCGTAAAACATAAAGAAACTCTAGAACAACAAAAAGTAGACTTAGTTAAAGAACAACGAAAACTTATTGAAGTAAAAGACAATAAAACTACATTTTTATTCGGAGCTTTAAGTTTACTTGTCATTATAATTTCATGTATTATTACATATAACTATAAATTACGTCAGAAAAATTTATATTTAAAACAACAGCGAAGTATCGAAAAATTAAAATCGGAAGCACAAACAAAAATATTAAATGCTACGATAGATGCTAAAGAATCAGAACGAAAACAAATAGCCGAAATTTTACACGACAATGTAAGTGCTTTATTATCGTCAGCAAATATGCATTTAAGTGCTACTAAAAAACAATTTAAAGGTAATCACCCTGTTGAAATTGAAAAAACTCAAACAATTATATTAGATGCCTCTGAAAAAGTTAGAGATTTATCTCATAAATTAGTATCTTCTATTTTATTGAAATTTGGTTTGGAATATGCCTTAAAAGATGTAGTTGAAAAATATTCGAACTCTCAATTAAGATTTGACATTTCTACTAAAAACATTGATAGGTATAAACAAGATTTTGAAATAAAAATATATAATATGATTCAAGAACTTGCTAATAATATTTTAAAACATAGTGAAGCTAAATACGCTCAAATAATTATAAAACAAGAAAAAGATGAACTAACTATTCTTGTTAATGATGATGGAATTGGATTTTCTACAAAGTCATGTAATATTAATAATGGTATCGGTTTAAAGCAAATAGCTGCCAGAATTGAAATGATGAAAGGAACACTTTCTATTCAATCTGAAAAAAATAAAGGCACAAAAATAAATATTACTTTGCCTGTTCAACATAAAGAAATATTTGATTTTTCATAAAGAAGTTAACGTTTAGCTAATTCAATAACTTCCATATTTTTTATTTCTCCTTTATTTAATTCGAAACGCAACATCGTTCTTATTTTATGAAAACCATGTTTTCCTGCTGCTCCTGGATTTAAATGCAATAAATTAAATTTCTGATCGTATTGTACTTTTAAAATATGTGAATGACCACTAATAAATATTTTTGGCGATTTTTTTTGCAACTCCTCCCTCACTCTAGGTTTATAAGCATTCGGATAACCGCCTATATGCGTAATCCAAACTGAAACACCTTCGATAGTAAATTTATTATCTAACAGAAATTCTGCTCTGGCGTTATTATCATCAATATTACCGTAAACGGCTCGTAAAGGTTTGTGTTCTTTTATGGTATCAGTAACTTTTAAATTACCAATATCACCCGCATGCCAAACCTCATCGGCTTGTTTTACAAACTTTAATATTTGGTCATCGATATAACTATGAGTATCAGAAAGTAGTAGTA
This sequence comes from Tenacibaculum salmonis, assembly GCF_041053065.1. NCBI lineage: Bacteria > Pseudomonadati > Bacteroidota > Flavobacteriia > Flavobacteriales > Flavobacteriaceae > Tenacibaculum > Tenacibaculum salmonis. Next base: position 1,162,666 of record NZ_JBFCVV010000001.1, read on the forward strand.
TTTTTTTCATATTATCGCTAAATTAATCAATTCTTTAAAAAAATTTAGTTTCTTTTTCTAATTATCAAAATTAGTACAAATGCCTAGCCCCGATTGAAGCAATTGTTTGAGCTCTTTTTTATTTTTTTATTTTGAAAAATAAAAAAAGCGAGTGCGGAAAGCGGGAAATTGCTTCAAAAAATTATTATCTAAAAGAAAATTTCTGGAGATATTTATTGAACTAGCCTTAACAAGTCCATCTATTATTTCATAATTTAGCAACCTAAATTTTGTGGTTTTTTGAGATATTTTATTGAATTAGCGTATAAAGGAAAAAATTATCATGGTTGGCAAATACAACCTGATGCAGTTTCGGTGCAAGAAAAAATAAACAAAGCAATTAGTACTGTTTTAAGAAAAAATATAAGCATTACAGGCGCTGGAAGAACAGATGCAGGCGTACACGCATCGCAAATGTTTGCGCATTTTGATACGGATGCCGTGTTAACACAAAAATTTGCCTTCAGATTAAATGCCTTATTACCTGACGATATTGTAATTTTTAACTGTAAATTAGTGCATGATGACGCACATACTCGTTTTGATGCAACTAGCAGAAGTTATGAATATAAAATTTGGCTTGGTAGAAATCCGTTTTCATTAGATACCTCTTGGCAATTATATAATCAGAAATTAGATATTGACTTGATGAATAAAGCAGCAGCAATTTTATATGAACATGAAGATTTTGAGTGTTTTTCGAAGGTAAAATCTGATGTGCATACTTTTAATTGTGATGTTACCAATGCAGTTTGGGAGTTAAATGGAAATGAATTAACGTTTCATATTAGCGCAAATCGATTTTTAAGAAATATGGTTCGTGCTATTGTTGGTACTTTGATTGATATCGGTATCGGAAAAACAACTATTGATGATTTTAATAAAATTATAGCAAGTAAAAACCGAAGTAACGCAGGAACATCAGTTCCCGCAAAAGGATTATTTTTAACAAAAGTAGCATATCCATATATATAGTGAGCAAAACAACTGGAAAAGCATTTGACATTAAAATTTTTGTAAGACTTATGAGTTTTGCAAAACAGTATCGTACACGATTTATTATAGCAGCAAGCTCTACCATACTTTTAGCAATATTTGCAGTATTGAGCCCTGTTATTTTAATGAAAGCTATCGATGATTTTACAACTCATAAAGATTTAACTCGATTATTGTACTATACGATAGCCATGTTAATCACTTTATTGATACAAGTTTTATTTCAATTTAGCTTTATTTACTACGCTAATTGGGTAGGACAACACATTATTAGAGATATCCGAAGCAAAACATTTAGAAAGATTTTATCTTTTAAAATGAGTTATTTTGATAATTCATCCGTAGGAAAATTGGTTACTCGTGTTGTTTCAGATATTGAAACAATTGCGAATTTCTTTTCGCAAGGTGTTTTTATGATTATTAGCGATATTTTAAAAATGATTGTTGTAATCATCGTAATGCTATACACTAACTGGAAGTTAGCACTTATTGCATTAGCAACTTTACCTATTTTAATTTATGCAACAAAATTATTTCAAATAGCGATTAAATCAACTTTTCAGGATGTACGAAATCAAGTAGCAAACCTCAACGGATTTGTTCAAGAAAGAGTTACAGGAATGAAAATTGTACAGCTTTTTAATCGAGAAAAAATAGAGTATCAAAACTTTGTTGGCATCAATGATAAACATAAAAAAGCCTATATAAAAACTGTTTGGTACTACTCTATCTTTTTTCCAATTGCCGAAATTTTATCATCAATAGCTATTGGTTTGATAGTTTGGTACGGAGGATTGCAAGTTATTGCAGATAACGCAGTATCGGTTGGTGCAATTATTGGTTTTATCAAAATGGCACAAATGCTATTTAGACCACTACGTCAAATTGCAGATAAATTTAATCAACTACAAATGGGAATTGTAGCTGGTGAACGTGTTTTTGATATTATTGATACCAAAAGTTCAATCACCAAAAGCGGAACAATTACTACAAATACTTTAGAAGGAAATATTTCTTTTAAAGATGTTCGTTTCAGTTATATTAAAGGAGAAGAAATTTTAAAAGGAATTTCTTTTGATGTTCAAAAAGGAGAAACAATTGCCATTGTTGGTGCTACTGGAGCAGGAAAATCTACTATTATCAATTTAATAAATCGTTTTTACGAAATAGATAGCGGTACTATTTGCTTAGATAATGTTCCTGTTCAAGACTATGAAATTAATTCTTTGCGTGAAAAAATTGCCGTTGTTTTACAAGATGTATTTTTATTTTCTGATACTATTTTCAATAATATATCTTTAAAAAGTAAACATATTACTTTGGATGAAGTAAAAGAAGCTGCAAAACAAATTGGTATTCACGATTTTATTATGAGTTTACCTAATGATTATTCTTATAATGTTAAAGAACGTGGAGGAATGTTATCATCAGGGCAAAGACAATTAATTGCTTTTTTACGTGCTTATGTTAGTAAACCAAGTATTTTAATTTTAGATGAAGCTACTTCTTCTGTTGATACAAATTCCGAAAAAATGATTCAATACGCTACTGATAAAATCACCAAAAACCGAACATCAATAGTAATTGCACACCGATTAGCTACTATAAAAAAAGCAGATACTATCATTGTAATGGATAAAGGTCAGATTGTTGAAAAAGGAAGTCATTTCGAATTATTAAATAAAGAGGATGGCTATTATAAAAACTTATATAAAAAACAATTTAAGGCTGAAATTACTTCTTAAATAGTTTGTTTACAAAGCTCAATAGAATACATTTGTCATATCAATCTATAAACTAAAAATAATAAAACGATGAAAAAAGTAATTTTAACTATGTGCGTTGCTGGTGCTTTATTAGCAACTTCTTGTAAGAAAGCTAAAGAAGCTAAAGATGCAACTGTTGAAGCTGCTGCTAAAGCTGCTGATGCAACTACTGATGCTGCAACTAAAGCTGCTGATGCAACTACTAATGCTGCAACTAAAGCTGTTGATGCAACTACTGATGCTGCAACTAAAGCTGTTGACGCTACTACAAGTGCTGCAACTAACGCTGTTAATGCTGCTACTGAAGCTGTAAAATCTAAACTTGCTGGAGTTTCTATTCCTGCATTTAAAGATCCTAAAGTTTCTGAATACTTAAATAACTATGCTTCTTATGCAAACGATTATATCGCTGCTAAAGGTGATGTTTTAAAAAGTGCTCCATTAGCTAAAAAAGGTCTTGAATTAGCTGCTAAAGGAAAAGAAATTGTTTCTTCTTTAGACGCTGAAAGCGCAAAGAAATTTAATAGTGTAATTAGCGCTATTCAATCTAAAATGGCTCCTGCTAAATAATTTTAGATTTTCATAAAAGTTAAAAAGCTCGCAATTGCGAGCTTTTTTTATGGTGTTAAATCATTTTGTAATTTTTTTAGTAAATCTTCTAACGTTTTATATAACACAAATTCACCATTATTTATATAAGATATTTCTCCTGTTTCTTCTGAAACTAATAAACAGATAGCATCTGTTTTTTCTGTAACTCCAATTGCAGCTCTGTGTCTTAATCCAAAACGCGCAGGTAATTTAGTACTTGTAGAAACGGGTAAAATTACACGGGTTGCTACAATAAAATTATCTCTAATAACTGTTGCTCCATCGTGAAGTGGACTATTTTTATAAAAAATACTTTCTAAAATAGCTTCGTTTACTGAAGCATTCATTTTGTCACCTGTATTAATTAAAAAATCAAGATTATTTGTTTTTTCAATAACTAACAATGCACCAGTTTTTGTTTTAGCCATAGAAATACAAGCTTTTAAAATAGTTTCAATATCTATTTCAGTGTTAATTTCACTTTCCATAAATTTTAACTGATTTAAAAAATTTCTTTTAGCAGAAAAGTTAGTTGTCCCTATCATCAATAAAAACTTTCTAATTTCTTGCTGAAAAACAATAATCAAAGCGATAACTCCTCCTGATAATAAATATCCTAAAATACCGCTCAACATTTCCATATGAAGTGCTTGAGTTACTTTCCAAATTAGAAAAATAAAGGCGATACCAATTACAATATTTATAGCAACAGTTCCTTTTAATAATTTGTAGATATAATACAACAAGACAGCTACTAAAATAATGTCAAGCACATCAAGAAATGAAAATTCAATAAAACCTAAATTCATTAATTATATTGGTGTTTAAATTTTATGATAACTGATTTACAATTTTTACTGCTTCTACAGCCTCTTTTACATCATGAACTCTTAAAATGCTAGTTCCGTTTAATAAAGCAATTGTATTTGCTACAGTTGTTGCGTTTAATGCTTTTTCTGGTGAAATATCTAAAAGTTTATACAACATCGATTTTCTAGAAACGCCAGTTAAAATAGGTACTTCTAAACTTTCGAACAATGATAATTTTTTTAATAATTCATAATTATGTTCGGTAGTTTTTCCAAATCCAAAACCTACATCAATAATAACATCGTTTACTTTTAATTCACGAAGTTTAACTAATTGTGATGCGAAAAATAAAATTACTTCTTTTACAATATCATCATAAACAGGATTTAATTGCATATTTTGAGGCCTTCCTTGCATGTGCATCATAATATAAGGCACTTGTAATTTAGCAACAACATCAAACATATTGGCGTCTAAAACTCCACCAGAAATATCATTTACAAGTGCAGCTCCTGCTTCTATTGATTGTTTTACAACTTCACTTCTAAAAGAATCTACAGAAATAATTATCTCAGGAAAATTACGTACTAATAGTTCTATTACAGGTATAATTCGTTGGAGTTCTTCTGCTTCGGATACCTCTTTTGCTCCTGGTTTTGAAGAATATGCGCCTATATCAATAAAAGTAGCGCCATCATTTAGCATCTTAGCTGTTTGACTAAGAATATCATTTTCATTTTTATACTTTCCGCCATCAAAAAAAGAATCGGGAGTTACATTTAAAATCCCCATTACTTTAGGAGTCGTGAGGTCAATTAAATTTCCTTTGCAATTAATAGTCATCATTATAAATCATAAATTTCAAAGTAAAAATAAATGAAAAGCTTGTAATATTTACTACTTTTGATGGATTACTTTTAAATAAAAAAGATGCAGAACACCTCCAAACAATATGATGCCGTTATAGAAAAATGTAGAAGTTTGTTTATCAAAAAAATGAGTGATTACGGAAGTGCTTGGAGAATTTTAAGGCTTCCATCATTAACCGATCAACTATTTATTAAAGCGCAACGCATCCGTCAATTACAAGAAAATACTGAACGTAAAGTAGATGAAGGCGAAAAACCAGAATTTATAGGTATCATTAATTATTCAATAATGGCGTTAATTCAATTAGAATTAGGTGTTGTTGAACAACCAGATTTAAATACCAATCAGGCAACAATTTTATATGATAAACATGTAAAAATCACCAAAGAATTAATGGAAAATAAAAACCATGACTACGGAGAAGCTTGGAGAGAAATGCGAATTTCATCTTTAACTGATTTAATTCTTCAAAAATTACTTCGTGTAAAACAAATTGAAGATAATCACGGAAAAACTTTGGTTTCTGAAGGAATTGATGCAAATTACCAAGACATGATTAATTATGCTATTTTTGCATTAATTCATCACTCAAAACTAGATAATTAACCTAAAAACTTTAAGCATGATTTTAAAACTTTTAACACATATTTCAAGAATATTAGTTGGTCTTTTATTTATTTATTCAGGATTTGTAAAACTTGTAGATCCTATAGGTTCTCAATATAAATTTCAAGAATATTTTAGTGAAGGCGTATTAAATATGGAATTTTTAATTCCTTATACATTACCTTTTTCTATTCTATTAATTGTTGTTGAATTAGTTTTAGGTGTAATGCTTTTAGTTGGTTACAAACCTAAACTTACAGTTTGGAGCTTGTTTAGCCTAAATTTAGTTTTCTTATTTTTAACTTGGTATTCATATACTTATAACAAAGTAACAGATTGTGGGTGTTTTGGTGATGCTTTAAAACTAACTCCTAAAGAAACTTTTTATAAAAATGTGGTCTTTATGGTTTTTATCGTTATTTTAATTATTGGATTAAAATATATAAAACCAATTATTTCTAATAAAATAAGTGCTGTAACAACTTATATATCTGTATTACTTTCACTGGCTGTTGTATATCATGTTTTAAATCATTTACCTATTATTGATTTTAGAGCCTACGCTATAGGTACTGATATTGCTGAAGGTATGAAGTACAAAGATGATAGTGATGAAATACCTCCAATTCATGATTTTATGATTGAAACAGATGATGGAGATTTACTTGAAAGTATGTTAGCTAAAGAAAAAGCAATGCTTCTTTTAATGTATAATTTTGATAAAACTGAAAAAGAAGGAATTACAGCAATAGCAAAAGTAGCTGCAAATGCCAAAGCTAAAGGTTATGAAATTTATGTATTATCAGCTTCTTATATTGAAGACTTAGCAGCAACTCAAAAAGAATTTAATTTACCTTATACTTTTGGTTTTTGTGATGAAACTGCTTTAAAAACAGTAATCAGAGCAAACCCTGGGATTGTTACCGTTGAAAAAGGAATCATTGTTGGTAAATGGAATTGGACAGATGCAGATGATGTTACTTTAAAATAATAATATCTTACATTTTAAAAATACAAAACCTCGCTATTTCAGTGAGGTTTTATTATTTTAGCAAGTATATGAAACAACTATTACTCGTTTTTATAGGAGGTGGATTTGGAAGCGTTTTAAGGTTTTTAATAGGAAAACTTTTAAATAATCAACAAACAGGAATTCCTTATGGTACTTTTACAGCCAATATATTAGGTAGTTTAATTATTGGTATAATATTAGGTTTGGCAGCTAAAAATGAAGCTATAACTCAAAACCATACATTATTAATAGCAACGGGATTTTGTGGAGGTTTTACTACTTTTTCAAGCTTTGCTTATGAAAATCATGTTTTTTTAAAATCTGGCGATTTCACAACATTTGCCTTTTATACGATTGCTAGTTTTACTTTAGGTTTTTTAGCCGTTTTTACAGGAATATTTCTAACTAAATTTATTTAAATGATGAATGAATTAACACAATATACATCCGCAGAAAATCACGTAATTATTACGCTTAACAACGGAAAAGTAAATGCAATATCTCACGAAGTAATTGATTCGTTAAATCTATTATTAGATAAAGCTGAACAAGAAAAAAAAGTAGTCATTTTAACAGGTCAACCAGGTGTTTTTTCAGCTGGATATGATTTAAAAAGCATGACAGCATCAGCAGAGTCAGCCTTAGAACTGGTAACTAAAGGATCTCGATTATCACACAGAATGTTATCTTTTCCTTATCCGATAATTGTAGCCTGTACGGGTCACGCAATTGCAAAAGGAGCTTTTTTATTACTTTCTTCAGATTATAGAATTGGTACAGAAGGTGATTTTAAGATAGGTTTTAATGAAGTTATGATAGGAATGGCAATGCATAATGCAGGTATCCAATTGGCAAAAGGACGCTTAACTCCTACTTATGTTAACCGTAGTGTAAATAATGCAGAAATGTATTCTCCAGAAAATGCAGTTACAGCAGGTTTTTTAGATAAAGTAGTTCCTGAAAATCATTTATTACCAACTGCAATTAAAATTGCTAAAATGTTTTCAAAATTAAACCCAAAAGCACACACAGCTACAAAATTAAAAGTTAGAGAAACTCATTTAACATCTTTAGAAGAAGCAATCGCAGAAGATATAAAAGAAGGTTTACATCCTCCTACAAGATAAAAACAAGCCTGTATTTTAAAATACAGGCTTATTAAAATTATTTTTTATAAGCCATTACTCCAGCTTTAATTTCAATATCTAAATAATTTTCTCTTGGAGTAATAGGACACGAATATCTATTACTATATGCACAATAAGGATTATAAGCTTCGTTAAAATCAATAATAATTGTTCCGTTTTTGGTTTCATCTGTTGTTAAAACATCTATAAAACGACCACCTTCATAACTAGTTTTACCGTTTGTTTTATCTAAAAATGGTAAAAACAAGTTATTCATATACGTAAGTTTCGGGTTTTCCTCTTGATAAATAGCTAACTCAAAATCTTTTTTATCAATAGAAAAATAAACTACACCATATTTTTTATACATCACGACCCTATCTGTAGTTGTCGGAAAACTAAAAGTAGGTGCATCTGCTGTTTTAATTATTTTTGCAACAACCTTATATTTAGCTAGAATAGGGAAAAAATCTAATCCTTTAAATTTTTTTAATCCTTTTTTTGTTAAGGGAGATTTTGAAGCATCTTTAAAAGTAGCGTTCAATTCCTTTTGATAATCTGAATCACCAAAAACAGTTCTTTTCCCTTTATTTACACAAGAATTAAGTGTTAATATAAATATTAATAACAAAATATTTTTCATTGAATTTATAACTTTAAACAAATTATTAGATGTTTTTTATCTAAAAAATGAACTAATACAGCTTTAAAATGTTTTATTCTTAGTCATTTCATCAAATAACACACAATATTAACAAGAAAATAACAGTATTATGTTAAAAATCTATTAATAAAGTTGACATTTACATAAATATTTACTATATTGAACTTAAGAAATTACATCTATTAATTGATGAAAATGGGAAATTAAATTTTAATGAACTATATAAATAAATTTTATAAATAAATAAAACAATTTGATGTTTTTATTATAGATTACAAAAAGATTAGATATATTTGTCGCCCATTTTATTTTATGTTTTGACCCTTTTGTATAAAACCAAAAATCAATTACCAGACTAAAATTTAAAGGATAATTTAATTAAACATAAGTAGGTATTTTATGAATTCAGAATTAATTAGTAAAGCAGACGAATTTGAACACAGAAAATTCAAATTTATTACTACTAGTGATAGAATATTAGCTTCAAGAGAAGTAAAATCTTTAATACTAGAGATAAACGAAGTATATAAAGAAACGAAAGATAGTGCCTTAATGGATGCTATGAAACGATTAACAGTAGTAAAACAAAGAATTGAAAAACGATTAAAAGGAAAACCTTTAACTGCTTAAATTTATTACAACAGTAAACAAATTTTGTTTACCGTATATATAGGATAATATTTTTTAAAATATTATTCTTAATAATATTTATTTTTGAAAAAAGTTCTAGCTAAAAACTAGAGCTTTTTTGTTTTAATAACGAATTCTTTATTAAATTCTATTTTTACATGAGGTTAATGATTTCTTAAATTCAAAAAAAGAAGTGAAAAATATCATTTCCTTATAAAAAAATAAAAAATATTCATTTTTCTTAAAAATATAAAATTTTAAAAACTAGTAAGTTAACTAAATTTATTTAAAAAAAGTGAAAAAAAGTGAAAAAAAATTTTGTCACTTCTTAAAAAGGATATATATTTGCAGTGTCTTTAAGGCATACAAGCCGATGTAGCTCAGCTGGCTAGAGCAGCTGATTTGTAATCAGCAGGTCGTGGGTTCGAGTCCCTCCATTGGCTCAAAAAGTGTTAACTGAAAAGTTAACACTTTTTTTATGCAGTTATTTTACTAAATTTGCTTTCATCATAGATTTTAAAAAAACTACATGAAGAATATATTTATAATAGGTATAGCTGGCGGAACTGGTAGTGGAAAAACAACCGTTGTAAACCAAATAATAAACGAACTCCCTAAAAACGAAGTTTGCCTACTCTCACAAGATTCTTATTATAGTAAAACAGATAATTTAAACTATGAAGAACGTGCAAAAATAAACTTCGATCACCCTAAAGCTATAGACTTCAATTTACTTGTAACTCATCTAAAAGATTTAAGGAATAATAAAACTATTCAACAACCTATTTATTCTTTTGAAACTCATAACAGAATCAATGACACCATAAAAACACTTCCTAAAAAAGTGATTATTATTGAAGGTATTTTAATATTTAATAACAAAGAACTAAGAAATCTTTGTGATATAAAAATTTTTGTACATGCTGATGCTGACGAACGTTTAATAAGACGTATCCGTAGAGACATCAAAGAAAGAGGAAGAGATATTGATGAAGTTTTAAGTAGATATCAAGATACACTCAAACCAATGCATCAACAATTTATTGAACCTACAAAAACATATGCAGATATTATTATTCCTAATGATAAATATAATACTGTAGCTATCGATATTGTTAGAACTGTAATTAGTAATCGTCTATAATTATGAACTTAAGATCGATAAAAAATAAACTACCTTTTAAAATAGCAACAAATATTTATGTAATTATTTTAACTGTATTTGTTATTTGGATGCTTTTTTTTGATGAAAATTCTTACCTTACACATAGAGAGTTTAATAAAGAAATTGATAAACTAGAAGTTTGGATAGAATATCATGAAGAAAAAATCAAAAAAGACAAGAAAACTATTGAAAAACTTCAAACACCTATTCAACTACAACGTTACGCTCGTGAAAGATACTTGATGAAAAAGGAAAATGAAGATATTTATATTATAGAATTTGATACGATACCCAAATAATGAGTGATTATTTATTTAACGATTTTCAAGAAATTAGCGCTGCTCAATGGAAGCAGAAAATTCAAGTTGACCTTAAAGGCGATGATTATAATGACACGCTACTCTGGAAAACCGATGAAGGAATTACCGTTAAACCCTTTTATACTAAAGAAGACCAAACAAATATAAGCACAAATGCCCCTGAAAAAGGATTTACTATTTGTCAATCTATTTATATTGAAGAAGCAAAAAAAGCAAATTCTTTTGCGATTGATTCTTTAAAAAGAGGTGCTAAAGCAATCGAGTTTAAAGCAAAAATTCCTTTTAATTATAAAGAGCTTTTAAAAGATATAGATGTAAAAAACACCTTACTTTACTTTAATTTTAAATTTTTAACTCCTGATTTTATTATTGAAATTTCAAAATTTGTAAACTCAAAAAATTGTTATTTTAATATTGATCTTATTGGTAATTTAGCAAGTACAGGAAATTGGTTTAGCAATTCTAGTAACGGAATTAAAGAACTTAAAAAAATAATAGAAAGTGCTGATAATGCTATTTGTATTAACACTTCTATATATCAAAATGCGGGTGCAAATAGCACGCAACAATTAGCTTACACCCTTGCACATGCTAATGAATATTTAAATTATTTCGGAAATAAAATAGCACATCAAATTCATTTTAACTTTTCAGTAGGAAGTAATTATTTTTTTGAAATAGCAAAACTTAGAGCTTTCCGAATTTTATGGGCTGCACTTTTAAAAGAGTACGATGTTACTAATAATAAGGCACATTTATTTGTAAAACCAACATCAAGAAATAAAACATTATACGATTATAATGTAAATATACTTCGTACAACATCAGAATGTATGAGCGCAATTTTAGGAGGTGCTGATACTATCAGTAATATTTCTTATGATGATATTTTTCATCATTCAAATGAATTTGGAGAACGAATTTCTAGAAATCAACTTTTAATTTTACAGCAAGAATGTGAATTATCTGATGCTCAAAATTTTGCTGATGGCACTTATTATATTGAATCAATTACCAAACAACTAGCACAAAATGCTTTAATCGTATTTAAAACAATCGAAAAAGGTGGCGGATTTTTAAAACAATTGAAAGAAGGTAATATTCAACGAAAAATTAAAGATTCTTCGGATAAAGAACAAGCAAAATTTGATGCTGGCGAATTAGTTTTAGTGGGTTCTAATAAAATACAAAACAATAAAGATTTAATGAGTAATAAATTATCTCTTTATCCTTTTATAAAAATCAGAAATGATAAAACGCTTATTCTACCTATTATTCAAAAAAGACTAACTGAAAAGCTAGAACTAAAAAGGTTAGAAGATGAGTAGAAAAGACCTATCAAAAATACAATTAGATATAAATAAAAAATCAACTGTTGAAAATAAACAACATGAAGATTTTATAGCAGGTATTGCACCTTATTTACGAGGTCCTTACGCAACAATGTATGTTCGAAGACCTTGGACTATTCGTCAATATGCAGGATTTTCTACGGCAAAAGAAAGCAATGACTTTTACAGAAAAAACTTAGCAGCAGGTCAAAAAGGACTTTCTGTTGCTTTTGATTTAGCTACACATCGTGGTTACGATTCAGATCATGAACGTGTACAGGCTGATGTTGGTAAAGCAGGTGTAGCTATTGATTCGGTAGAAGATATGAAAATTCTATTCGATCAAATTCCTTTAGATAAAATGTCTATTTCAATGACTATGAATGGTGCTGTTTTACCTATTCTAGCATTTTATATTGTAGCTGCAGAAGAGCAAGGTGTTGCTCCTGAATTATTATCAGGAACTATTCAAAATGATATTTTAAAGGAGTTTATGGTGCGTAATACATACATTTATCCTCCTAGCCCATCCATGAAAATTATTGCAGATATTTTCGAATATACATCTGAAAATATGCCAAAATATAATTCTATTTCTATTTCTGGTTATCATATGCAAGAAGCTGGTGCTACTGCTGAAATTGAATTAGCATATACTTTAGCTGATGGATTAGATTACATCCGAAAAGGTTTAGAAACAGGTATGGATATTGATACTTTTGCACCAAGATTATCTTTTTTCTGGGGAATAGGAATGAATCATTTTACAGAAATAGCAAAAATGCGTGCTGCAAGAATGTTATGGGCAAAAATTGTACAACAATTTAATCCTAAAAACCCAAAATCATTAGTATTAAGAACACATTGTCAAACAAGCGGATGGTCTTTAACAGCACAAGACCCGTTTAATAATATAACCCGTACAACAACAGAAGCAATGGCTGCGGCATTTGGCGGAACACAAAGTTTACACACAAATGCTTTAGATGAAGCAATTTCTTTACCTACCGATTTTTCAGCACGTATTGCACGAAATACTCAAATATTTTTACAAGAAGAAACACACATTACGAAAACAGTTGACCCTTGGGCTGGAAGCTATCACCTAGAAGAACTAACCGAAGATATTAGTAATAAAGCTTGGGAATTAATTCAAGAAATTGAAGAGTTAGGTGGCATGACAAAAGCCATTGAAAAAGGAATTCCTAAAATGCGTATTGAAGAAGCTGCCGCTAAAAAACAAGCAAAAATAGACAGTGCTCAAGATGTAATTATTGGTGTTAATAAATATCCGTTAGAAAAAGAAGATCATTTGTCAATTTTAGAGATTGATAATGAATCTGTAAGATTATCTCAAATAGAGAGATTAAATGATTTAAAATCGAAAAGAAATCAAATTAAAGTAAAAAAATCTTTAGCAGATTTAACTGAATGTGCAAAATCAAAAAAAGGTAATTTATTAAATTTAGCAATAAAAGCAGCCAGAAACAGAGCTACTTTAGGTGAAATTTCTGATGCCTTAGAAAGTATTTTCGGACGACATAAAGCAGTACATAAAACTATTTCAGGTGTGTATAGTAAAGAAATAAAAGACGACAAATTATTTAAAAAAGCATCTGAATTTGCCGATAAATTCGCAGAATTAGAAGGAAGAAGACCTCGAATAATGATTACCAAATTAGGACAAGATGGTCATGACAGAGGTGCAAAAGTAGTTGCAACAGGCTATGCTGACTTAGGTTTTGATGTCGATATTGGTCCTTTATTTCAAACTCCACAAGAAGCAACAAAGCAAGCTATTGAAAATGATGTTCATATTTTAGGAATTTCATCATTAGCTGCAGGACATAAAACATTAGTGCCTCAAGTAATTGAAGAACTAAAAAAATACGGTCGTGAAGATATTATGGTTATTGTTGGGGGCGTAATTCCCGCACAAGATTATCAATTCTTATTCGACGCAGGGGCTGTTGGTATTTTTGGTACAGGTACTAAAATTGCACAAGCCGCTATTGAAATGTTAACTATTTTAATTGATAGTATAGAAGAATAAAATTATGAAAATACAATTCATCGACAGAAAATCAGGAAATAAAATTACCGAAACACCACCTGGTGAAGGTTTTTTAAATTTATTATACAATAATCCATTTGGAAAAATGGCACTTTTACCAATTGCAAAACGTAAATTTTTATCTTCTTGGTATGGAAAACGAATGGACAAACCTAATTCGGTTACTAAAATTAAAGGCTTTGTAAAGCAATTAAATATTGATATGAACGAAGCTCAAAAACCAATAGAAGATTATGTTTCTTTTAATGATTTTTTCTACAGAAAACTAAAACGAGGCGCACGTCCTATTGAAAACGGATTTGTTTCTCCTGGAGATGGAAAAATGTTGGCTTTTGAAAACATTGCTGATATTGATAAGTTTTTTGTAAAAGGACGACAATTTACACTAAAAGAATTTTTAGGAAATGATACTTTAGCCGAAAAGCATAAAAATTCATCGTTAATTATTTTAAGATTAGCGCCAAATGATTATCATCGATATCATTTTCCGTTTAAAGGAACTCCTTCAAAAATGACCAAAATAAAAGGAGATTATTTTTCAGTTTCACCCTATGCCCTAGCATCTAACTTTACAAAAGTTTTTTGCGAAAACAAACGAGAATACTGCATTTTATCATCCGAAGTAAAAGGAGATATTATTGTAGCTCCTGTTGGTGCAACTATGGTTGGGAGTATTATAGATACATACACACCAAACTCACCTGTAAAAAAAGGTGATGAAATGGGGTATTTTGCTTTTGGAGGATCTACTGTTGTTTTAATTGTTGATAAAAATAACTTAAAAATAGATGCCGATATTTTAAAAAACACCAAAAACCGCATTGAAACATTTGTTAAAATGGGTGAAAAAATTGGTTTATAATTCTTTTTACTTTAACGTTTTCTTTCTTTAAAAATGATTAAAATCTTAAACATATTAACGCATTAATACGTAAATTTGCACAGTTTTATACTTAGCAGATTTACAGATGAAAAAAATCATTGACATTCTTTACTCTACCCGCTTAACGGCTGTATTATTTTTAATATTTGCCGTAGCTATGGGAGTTGCCACTTTTATAGAAAATGACTTCGGAACACAAACCTCTAAAGCACTTGTTTACAATACTTGGTGGTTTGAATTAATAATGATATTTTTTGTAATTAATTTTTTTGGAAATATTTTTAGATATCGTTTATATAAAAAAGAAAAATGGTCTGTATTATTATTTCACATCTCTTTTTTATTGATTTTAATTGGTGCAGGAATTACCCGTTATATTAGTTTTGAAGGTTTAATGATTATTGATGAAGGAGAAACTACCAATACTTTTTTATCTGATATTAATTATTTAAACGTAGTTATTGATAATAATGAGTTTCAAAAAGAAACAAATAATAAATTATTATTAACTGCTTTAGGAAGTAATTCTGCAAATTTTACAGAATATTTTCAACCTAAAAAAGATAGTGAAAACTACAAAATAAATTTTAATCTTGTTGATTATATTCCTTGGGCGGAAGAAAAATTAGTTGAAGATGAAAACGGTATTGAGCATCTTAAATTTGTAGAAAGTTCTAGCGGAAGCAGACACGAACACTATATTAAACGAGGTACTATTCAAAATATTCATAATATTTTAGTTGGGTTTGATGCAAAAGGAGATGGCGCTAATATTAATATATTTAAGCAAAATGACTCTTTAAAAATACAAACTAAAGCTGCGGGTAACTATCAAGTTATGGCTACTCAAAGAAAAGGATTGGTTAAAAAAGATACAATTCAACATTTTAATCTTCGTTCTTTATATCAAGTTTCAGGACTTCCATTTGTAGTTCCTGAACCACCTGTTAAAGGAGAAATGAAAATCCTTAGAGGTGAAAAAAATGACCAAAAATTTGATATGGTTATTTTTGATGTTACTTTTAATGGAAAAACAGAACGTATTAACTTAACTGGTGGAAGTTTCAATGTAGAAGGAAAAGAACAATTTAGTATTGACGGTTTAAATTTTAGAGCTTGGTATGGTTCTAAACAACGTAAAACTCCTTTTAGTGTTAAATTAAATGATTTTCAATTAGAAAAATATCCTGGTTCAGAAAATGCAGCTTCATTTGCAAGTGAAGTTACTATTATAGATAAAAAAGAAACTTTTGATTTTAGAATCTTTATGAATAATATTTTAGACTATAAAGGATACAAATTATTTCAATCTAGTTATAAAATTGAAGGTGATAAAGAACAAACTCACTTATCTATAAATCATGATTTTATTGGTACTTGGGTTACGTATATGGGTTATTTCTTATTATTCTTCGGTTTAATTGCCTCATTACTTGTTAAAAACACACGTTTTGATCATCTAAAAAATTCATTAGAAAAAATCAGAAAAAAGAAAACAGTACTTTCTATTTTACTGTTATTAACAGCTTCTTTAAGTTTTTCTCAACATAAAACATCGGCATCTCAAAAAGTATCTGATGCTCAAATTGATTCTATTTTACAAAAATCAGTAGTTAATAAAGAACACGCCGCTTTATTTAGTGAATTAGTAATACAAGATACTGGCGGA
Organism: Tenacibaculum salmonis; assembly: GCF_041053065.1. Classification (NCBI taxonomy): domain Bacteria; kingdom Pseudomonadati; phylum Bacteroidota; class Flavobacteriia; order Flavobacteriales; family Flavobacteriaceae; genus Tenacibaculum; species Tenacibaculum salmonis. The sequence goes on from NZ_JBFCVV010000001.1 coordinate 1,179,219, forward strand.
CGTATGAAACCCGCCCACACTTTTGCTTCTGAATTAGTTAGAAAAGTAGCGCATACAAATAATTTTAAAGACTTAACACCTAGTCAAATTTTAGTATCAATTACAGAATCTCCAATGTTTTGGTTAAATGTTCCTTTTGTTTATCTAGAAGAAGGAAACACCAAAATCCGTGAAATATTAAGCGTTCCTGAAAAAGCAAAATATGCTCGTTTTATTGATTTTTATGATAGTAATGGTACTTCAAAAATTAGTGATTTAGTTGTTGAAGCTCAAAAGAAAAGAATTCAAAGTAAATTTGAAAAAGATGTTATAAAAATAGAACGTAGAGTTTGGTTACTTTCTCAAGCGTTAGGTGGTGGAATTTTAAGGATCTATCCTATACCTAATAATGATGAAAATAAATGGGTTTCACAACCTGAAACATCAGAAGCAAACTTTAAAGGAACAGATTCTGTTTTTGTAAGACAATCTTTACCTGTATATTTTCAATTATTACAAGAATCTAAAAAAACTGGTAATTATACAGAAACTAATAAAATTTTAGACGGAATTAAAAAGTTTCAAAGAAAATTTGGATCTGAAGTTATTCCTTCGGATGATAGAATTAAATTAGAAATTGCTTATAATGAAGTAAATATATTTGTTAAACTTTCTAAATATTACGGATACGTAAGTTTATTAATGATTGTATTTGTATTTTTTCAAATATTCAATAATAAACCTTGGATTAATTATGTAGTAAAAGGTTTAATTGGTATTGTAATTATACTGTTTATCGCGCATGTTTTAGGATTAGCTTCTAGATGGCATATTAGTGGAAATGCACCTTGGAGTAATGCTTATGAATCAATTATATTCGTAGGACTTGCAACGATGTTATTTGGTTTATTGTTAGGGAAAAATTCATCTTTAACTATTGCTGCAACAACATTTTTAACAGCGATAATTCTATTTTTTGCACATCAAAACTGGTTAGATCCTGAAATTGCAAACCTACAACCTGTATTAAATTCTTGGTGGTTATATGTACATGTATCAATTATTGTAGCTAGTTACGGTCCTTTTTCTTTAGGAATGATTTTAGGGATTTTCTCTTTATTCTTAATAGTTTTCACAAACAAAAAGAATAAAGTTAAAATGAATCTTCATTTAAAAGAATTAACTATAATTAACGAAATGGCAATAACCGTAGGTTTAATTATGCTTGTTATAGGTAACTTTTTAGGTGGTATGTGGGCTAACGAAAGTTGGGGTCGTTATTGGGGATGGGATCCTAAAGAAACATGGGCTTTAGTATCAATTATGGTATATTCTTTTGTGTTACATATGCGTTTAATTCCTGGATTAAGAAGTCGATTTACCTTCAATTTGTGGTCTATATTAGCTTATGCTTCTATAATGATGACCTATTTTGGTGTAAACTTTTACTTATCAGGATTACATTCATACGCAAGCGGAGACAAGGTAATTACGCCTGCTTCAGCATATTACTCAGTTGGTTTTGTTTTTATTCTTGGGACACTTGCTTGGCTTAAATATAAAAAGTTTTATAAAAAATAAACTCAGTAATTATTTTAACAGAAAAATGTACTTTTGTGCGTAGATTAAAAAGAAAAAAACATGTTCAATAAAAACATAAAACTAATTATAGCTGGATTAATATCATTATGGGCTATTTATGAATTTTCTCAAATTCATATAATGAATGGAATTTCAATTCTTTTACTAGCGGGTATTTTCGTATTTTTCTATTTTAAAAACGAATTTATTTTACTTGCCTTTATGGAATTGCGTAAACAAAATTTTGAAGGAACTAAAAAATGGTTAGATCGTATTAAAGACCCAGCTACAGCATTAATTCCAAAACAAGAAGGTTATTATAATTACTTACATGGAATTATGTTAAGTCAAACAAACATAACTCAAGCCGAAAAATTCTTAAAAAAAGCAGTAAAACTTGGTTTAGCAATGGATCATGATTTAGCTATGGCAAAACTACAATTAGCAGGAATAGCAATGACTAAGCGTAGAAAAAGGGAAGCTACTATTTTAATGACAGAAGCTAAAAAATTAGATAAGCACGGTATGCTTAAAGAACAAATGCAAATGATGAAACAACAAATGAAGAAAATTTAAGTTTTGTTTAATATTTTGTACTTTTGAAATTAAAAAAATTATGCTAAAAAAAATAGCTTTAAAAGCTTTTGAAAAATATGCTTCTCGATGGGTTGTTTTAATTGTAGATATACTTTTGGTCTGTATATCTTTTATTTTAGCATATACTGTTCGTTTTAACGCTAGTTTAAATTTTGATCTTAATAACTTATATTATCAAGTCCCTTTTATAGCATTTATAGCACTAATAAGCTTTCTTACCGTTGGATCTTACCGCGGTATTGTAAGACATACAGGTACACGCGATGCTTTTAACGTTTTTATTGGTGTTACTTTACTTTCAATGATAACTATTAGTATTGTTTTAATAAATAATACATTTAACATCGTTCCAAGTTTTACAATTCCTAAATCGATTGTAATTATTCATTATTTAATTTCTATTTTAGTTTTAATTATTAGCCGCTATGTATTTAAAGCTTTTTTTGAAATAATATCTACAGAGTTAAAAACGATTACAAATGTATTAGTTTATGGAGCTGGAAATTCTGGATTAATAACCTACGGTGCTTTAAATAGAGATACCGAAAACAAATATGAAGTATTAGGTTTTATTGATGATAATGAAAAAAAGACTGGAAAAAAAATAGATAGAATTCGTATTTATAATAGTACAACTATCAATAAAGAATTCATCGAAAGTAAAGAAATTGATGAAGTTATTATTTCTATCCAAAATATAAAATCTGAAAAACTACTTTACCTTACTGATAGATTATTAGACTTAGGTGTTAAAGTTAAAATTATACCTCCACTTTCAAAATGGATTGATGGAGATTTAGAAGCAAATCAGATTAAAAGCATTAAAATAGATGACTTATTAGATAGGAAACCTATTTCAATAGACAATCCTATAGTTCAAAGAGATGTAAATGACAAAGTTATTTTAGTTACTGGAGCTGCTGGATCTATTGGTTCTGAAATTTCAAGACAACTTAGCTTATATAAACATAAACATTTAGTACTGATTGATCAGGCGGAATCAGCCTTGTATGATCTTCAACAAGAACTTCTTCAAGAAAACAGAAAAAATATTACATTTATAGTTGCCGATGTAAGAGATGAAAAAAGAATCTCAGAAATTTTTAAACAACATAAACCTCAAAAAGTTTTTCATGCTGCTGCTTATAAGCATGTCCCTTTAATGGAAACAAGTCCTTATGAAGCTGTTAAAATAAATATTGCAGGTACAAAAAATATTGCTGATTTATCAATAAAATATAATGTTGAGCGTTTTGTAATGGTATCAACAGACAAGGCAGTAAACCCAACAAATGTTATGGGTGCTACTAAAAGAGTTGCAGAAATGTACATCAGTTGTTTAAGTCATTCTGAAAATCACACAACAAAATTTACAATTACAAGATTTGGAAATGTTTTAGGTTCTAACGGTTCTGTTATTCCTCTTTTTAAACGTCAAATTGAAAATGGTGGACCTTTAACTGTTACTCATAAAGATATTACACGTTATTTTATGACCATACCTGAAGCTTGTTGCTTAGTACTTGAAGCAGGTACAATGGGTAATGGTGGGGAAATTTATATTTTTGATATGGGTAATTCTGTAAAAATCTATGAAATTGCTAAAAGAATGATTCATTTATCAGGATTAAATTTTCCAGAAGATATTGATATAAAAATAACTGGATTAAGACCTGGTGAAAAATTATATGAAGAGCTTTTAGCAAATGGAGAAAATACAACACCAACCTACCATGAAAAGATAATGATTGCTAAAAACCAAAAACTAGATACATTAGTTATTAGTAATAAAATATCAGATTTATGTATTGCGAATAAAGAACATAATAATCAAAAAACAGTACAACTTATTAAATATATTGTTCCTGAATACAAATCAAAAAATTCAGTTTACGAAAAATTAGATATTACAAAAGGTTAAAAATTTATCTAAAAAAATATATTTTAAGTCTAGTTTATTGAAATTATCTGGTAACAATAAAAAGCAGATGATATATAAATATATCATCTGCTTTTTATTATTCTAAAAAATAGTATAATTTGGTTTTAGTCAATATATTTTTAACAAAATTTCACTACTCTTTCCAAAGCCATACCTCTTGACCCTTTTATCAAAATAGATTTTTTATTTAAAGGATTTTCTTGCAAATAGTTCTTTAAGTCATCAAAAGTCTTAAACGTAAAGTGTTTATTTTCTGTTTTATAAAAATTTTCACCTACAAAAAATAATCTATCAAAATTAAAACTTGTAGCTAAATCAACAATCGATTGATGTTCCTTATCACTATATTCACCTAATTCAAACATATCACCAAGAATAATTACTTTAGAATTAGCACTAAACACTTTAAAGCTTTCTAATGCAGCTTTCATACTTGTTGGATTTGCATTATATGCATCAAGTATTATTTTATTACAATCAGTATCAATTACTTGTGATCGATTATTTGAAGGAAAATAGTTTTCAAGAGATTCTTTAATTTTTTTTACAGGAACATTAAAAGAAGTACCAATAGTAATAGCAGCACATATATTCGAAAAATTATATGTTCCAATTAAATTTGTCGCTATTTGTATAGATTTAAATGATAATTTCACAAACGGACTTGCATCAAGAAGAATAAGTGAATCTTCAAATAAAATTATCGAAGCATTTTTAGTTTTTTCTATCTGAATAGCATCTTTTGAATTTACGAAAACCTTTTTATTGTTTTTAATTAAATAATCATACAACTCTGATTTTGCCTTTACAACACCTTCTAAAGAACCAAAACCTTCTAAATGTGCACTTCCAAAGTTAGTAATATACCCGTAATCTGGATTTATCATTTTTGATAAAAAAGCAATTTCATTAAGGTGATTTGCACCCATTTCAACAATTCCTATTTCGGTAGCTTTCGTCATCGATAATAGTGTTAATGGCACTCCTATATGGTTATTTAAATTACCCTTTGTAGCTGTTGTATTATATTTTGAAGATAATACTGTATTAATTAACTCCTTAGTTGTTGTTTTTCCGTTACTACCTGTTATAGCAATAATAGGAATTGCTAACATTTTACGATGATAACTAGCCAACTCTTGAAGTGTTTTTAAAACATCTTCAACCAAAATAATAGCATCAGAAGTTTTAAACTCAGACTCATCAATAATAGCAAATTTAGCACCTTTTTTTAATGCATTATTAGCAAATTTATTTCCATTAAAATTATCACCTTTTAAAGCAAAAAACAAAGTATTTTTTCTGATATTTCTTGTATCCGTGTCAACTAAACCATGTTGAATATATAATTTATATAAATCTGCTATCTTCATATTGTAAAAATAAAAAACCTCATTGAAAATTCAATGAGGTTTTAGTATATAAAATTTAATCGTTTATCTTTTATTCATTGAATATTTTGGTGTAGGTGTCTTACGTTTATTCAACATCATTGGTCCCATTTTATCAGTAGCACATCTAAAACCGATAAAGTTTGTAGCCATATACTCTGGAAAATATCTTCTTTGAGCTGGATCTAACCAATACTCTCTATCTGCCCAAGCACCACCTTTGTAAACTCTAGATTTATCACTAATTAAAGTAGCTCTTGTTTTTGAATCATACTTATAGTTATCAACTACATTACCTAAAGAATCTCTATCTGCTTCAGGTTTTTCAGGTGAGTTATACATTCTAGACATCTCTCCTAATTGATCTTTATCTAATTGATAATCCTTAGAAGAAGCTTGATCTCCATCTCCTAAACTTGAATTATCTGCTAAATTATAGTTTCTTCTCATATAAGTATCTTCCTTCGTTATAGGAATAAACTTAACACTACCAGGTAATTCTTTTGGTACGATTCTTCCGTTTTCTAAAGTATCATATTCTATTTCACCTAATTCATCACCAACAATAACTACTTTACCATTCTGATCTATTAATTTTTTAGTAAAAATATTTCCTCTAAAATAATTAAAATCATTTGCTTCAGAATCAATTATAGGACGATATACATCTTGTACCCATTCTGCAACGTTACCTGACATATCAAATAATCCGAAAGCATTTGGAGGATAACTTGCTGCTGCATTAGGAATATCCGATCCATCACTACTCCAACCTGCAATACCACTATAATCTCCTTTTCCTTGTTTAAAGTTTCCTAATTGGTCACCTCTTCTTCTTTTATCTCTATCACGAGTATATTTACCGTTCCAAGCATATTTTTTTCTACCACGGATATTGTTATACTCACGGTTTTCAAAAATTGCTTTTGCAGCATATTCCCATTCAACTTCAGTAGGAAGTCTAAATTTCTGAGCTAAAATACCATCTGATGAAGTAACTTGTCTTCCAGAAAACTTATCTTTATCTGGTTTAGGGTCTCCTTTTTTTCTTGGTACAGGAATTCCTTTTTTATAAATTGTTGAATCACCTTCAAACAATGCATATGGATTTGTTAAATAAGTATCAGTATCAAAATTATTTTTACCTTTAAAACTTAATGAATCTTCTTTAAAAATGTTTTTAATAACACCTTTATCCATTAGAATTTTTAAATTCACAGCATTTGTACGCCACTTACAATATTTATTAGCTTGTAACCAACTAACACCTACTACAGGGTATTCTGCATAAGAAGGGTGTCTTAAATAACTTTCTGATAATAAATTCGTATTTCCTAATCCTTTTCTCCAAACTAAAGTATCTGGTAAAACAGATTGATAAATATTTTTAAATTGAGCTTCTTCTGGAGGAAAAACATCTTTTGTATACTGCATAAATAAACCGTATTCAGCATTTGTAACTTCTGTTTCATCCATATAAAAAGAACGAACGTGCATTTTTTGAGGTGTAGTATTCCAATCGAACATTACATCATCCTGTACTAATCCCATAGTAAAACTTCCACCTTCTATGTGAGTCATTCCTGGGGGGATCTCTTTTCCTTTCTTATCTTCTCCTTTAATGTATCCACCATAATTTGGATCATTAAAGTTCCATCCGGTTAATGATGATTTACTTGAACTATTACTTTTACAGGAAGCAACTAATAATGTCGTGATAACCAATAAACTAAATAATTTTAACGTGCTTTTCATGTGTTTTTAACTATTTTAAGGCTGGCGCAATTTACAATATTTCTTATTCCTAACAACTAATTTATATATAAATTGAAACATAAACAGACTTATTCTTAAAATTAGAAACGAATGTTTTTGATATTTAGTATTAAAGTTATATTAAAAAAATAAAAAATAAAACTTTAAATAATATTATTTAGCTAATTACAAGAGTACTTTTAACTTAAAACATTAGAGAATAATTACATTTACAAATGAATTTATAAAAAATTACAATAATTAATTATACCTACCGTTTTACTTAAACCTATTAATTCACTTTTTATAAGAAAACCTTATATTTGTTCAACTAAATAATTCAAAATATTACATGAAAAAATTAATCTTTTTTTTGTCTATTGCTTTTCTATCCTTTCAAATTAAAGCGCAAACTAAAACGCAAATTACAACAGCAACCCCGTTTTTATTAATATCAACTGATGCTCGTGCTGGGGGTATGGCCGATATAGGTGTAGCAACATCTTCAGATGCTTTTTCTATTTTTCATAACCCTGCTAAAACCGCTTTCAATAAAAATAAAGTAAGTGTTGGTTTAAATTACACACCTTGGTTAAGTAATTTAACTAATGATATATTTGTTGGAAATCTTTCATATGTTAATAGGTTTAAAGAAAATGCAGCTTGGGGAGTAGATGTTAAATATTTTTCTCTTGGAAAAATTGAGCTTAATAAGCTAGGTAATGATGATAAGCTTATTAATTTAGGTTATAAAAATCCAAGTGAATTTGCTATTACAGGTATTTACTCAATGAAATTAAGTGAAAAATTTTCAATGGGTATTGGCTTAAAGTACATCAATTCAAACTTAGATGTTGATGACAATAGTATTAGTGCTATAAATACTTTTGCTGTTGATGTTTCTGGTTATTATCAATCAGATGAAAGAAATTATGGGAATTTTAATGGTCGTTACCGTTTAGGTTTTAATATTACAAATATTGGTCCTAAAGTAGAGTATACTCCTGGAACTGAAAATTTTATTCCTACTAATGCTAAATTAGGTGGTGGTTTTGATTTTATAATCGATAGTAAAAACATATTAGGACTTAATTTAGAATTTAATAAATTATTAGTTCCTTCAACTCCAGGGTCAACTAGAGGTTGGTTCGATGGAATGTTCACTTCTTTAAGCGATAGACCTTTTAGTGAAGAGCTTCAAGAAACAACTTGGGCATTAGGTACTGAGTATTTATACAATAATGCATTTGCACTTAGAGCTGGTTATTTTCATGAAAGTAAAGAAAAAGGACAAAGACAATTTTTAAGCTTAGGTACAGGATTTAAAGCTAAAGCATTTAATATTGATTTATCATATTTAGTAAATACATCAGAAATTAATAATCCTTTAGAAAGCACATTACGCTTTTCTTTATCATTTGATTTAGGTGAACTTTACGACAATTATTAAAGTTTAGTTTTTTAATATCATAATATAAAAGCAGTCTTTTAAAAGGCTGCTTTTTTTGACTAAAACTATTTATTATGGAAAAATTAGAATTAAAAACTTCTGTTACCGTTTATGAAAATCTAGCCGAATTAACACAAGACGACACCCTATTAATGAACAAAGCTATTGAAGCAAGAACAAAAGCTTATGCTCCATATTCAAAATTTAAAGTTGGTGCTGCTTTTTTATTAGAAAATGGTGAAATTATCTTAGGAAATAATCAAGAAAATGCTGCTTATCCATCAGGAATGTGTGCCGAAAGAGTTGGTGTTTGGAAAGTTAGTTCGGAATTCCCTGGAATAAAAATAAAAAAATTAGCAATTACTGCTGCTTCGGAAAACTTAACGGTAAACAAACCTGTAGGTCCTTGTGGAGGTTGTAGACAAACATTATCGGAATATGAAATAAATCAAAAAGAACCGATAGAAGTATTATTTATGGGAGAAATTGGTAAAATTGTAAAAACAACTTCCCTCCTTTCTTTGTTACCTTTTTCATTTGATAGTTCTTACTTGTAATTAAATATCAACAATAAAAAGAAGATTAGTATTAATAATAACTAATTATACCCCTGTTTTTTTAAGAAATCTATAATTATATAAAAAAGAACATTCATTAAAGCTTAAATCTAATTTTAAATGCTTTACTTGTATTCTTAATCAAAAAAATTATAATGACATCAGCAGTAATTACAGGAACAGGTTCATACATTCCTTCTATCAAAAAAGAAAATAATCAATTTTTAGAAAGTTCATTTTTAAATGCTGATGGAACTTCTTTTAAAAATAATAATGCTGTTATTATTGAAAAATTTAAATCAATAACAGGTATTGAAGAGCGTCGTTATGCAAAAAATGAATATACTTCTTCCGATTTAGGTTATTTAGCAGCTAAAAAAGCTATTGAAGATTCTAATATCAATCCTGAAAATTTAGATTATATCATATTTGCTCATAATTTTGGTGATGTTAAAAAAGGTACAATCCAAAGTGATATGTTACCAAGTTTAGCGAGTCGTGTAAAACATTTATTACAGATAGAAAACCCGAATTGTGTTGCTTACGATCTTTTATTCGGATGTCCTGGTTGGGTTGAGGGTGTTATTCAGGCACAAGCATTTATTAAAGCAGGTATTGCAAAAAAATGTTTAGTTATTGGTAGTGAAACTTTATCAAGAGTTGTTGACAATTATGACCGTGATTCTATGATTTATAGTGATGGTGCTGGAGCTTGTATTTTAGAAGAAAAAGAAGATAGTAATAGCGGAATTTTAAGCCATGCTACACAAACATATACCAAAGAAGAAGCTTATTTTTTATTTTTCGGAAGCTCTTTTAATCAGAATTTAAATAAAGATGTTCGTTATTTAAAAATGCACGGGCGTAAAATTTATGAATTCGCCTTAAAAAATGTGCCCGAAGCAATGAAAACAGCTTTAGATAAAAGTGGTATTGAAATTGACGAGGTAAAAAAAATATTTATCCATCAAGCTAACGAAAAAATGGATGATGCCATAATTAAACGTTTTTATAAGCTTCATGAAAAAACCGTTCCTCAAGGAATAACCCCCATGACTATTCATGAGTTAGGAAACAGTTCTGTTGCCACAGTACCTACTTTATTAGATATGGTTTTGAAAGGAAATATAAAAAATCAGGAAGTAAAAAAAGGAGATGTAATCATTCTTGCTTCTGTAGGTTCAGGAATGAATATAAACGCAATTGTTTATCGCCATTAAAAAAGTTTAAAAAATCTAAAATCAAATACTTAAAATCTGAAACCTAAGTACTATTTTTGCGTATGCAACAACACAACGTACTTATTTTAGATTTCGGATCGCAATACACACAACTTATTGCACGCCGAGTGAGAGAATTGAACATTTACTGTGAAATTCATCCGTATAACAAAATTCCAACAAATTTAAACGACTTTAAAGCCGTAATTCTTTCTGGTAGCCCAAATTCTGTTCGTTCAGAAGCGGTTTTACATCCAGATTTAGCAGAAATTAGAGGTAAAAAACCTGTATTAGCTGTTTGTTATGGAGCGCAATACTTAGCTCACTTTTCTGGTGGATTAGTAGCACCTTCAAATACAAGAGAATATGGTAGAGCTAATTTATCTTTTGTAAAAGAAGGAGAAGCTTTTCTTAAAGGAATTTCAATAGGAAGTCAAGTTTGGATGAGTCATTCAGATACTATTAAAAATTTACCAACAAACGGAACTTTATTAGCAAGCACAAACGATGTAGAAAATGCTGCTTATAAAATTGAAGGAGAATCAACATACGCAATTCAGTTTCACCCAGAAGTATATCATTCTACAGATGGTAAACAATTATTACAAAACTTTTTAGTTGACATCGCTGATGTAGCTCAAACTTGGACTCCTGATTCTTTTGTTGATGAAACAGTTGCTGGTATAAAAGCAAAAGTTGGAAACGACAAAGTAGTTTTAGGATTGTCTGGAGGCGTAGATTCTACCGTAGCAGCTGTATTATTACACAAAGCAATTGGAGCAAACTTACACTGTATTTTTGTTAACAATGGTTTATTACGTAAAAATGAATATACCGATGTATTAAAGCAATACGAAGGAATGGGCTTAAACGTAAAAGGAGTTGATGCTTCGGCACGTTTTATGAAAGAACTTGAAGGATTAAGTGATCCTGAAGAAAAACGTAAGGCTATTGGTAAAGCTTTTATTGATGTTTTTGATGCAGAAGCAAATCAAATTGAAAACGCAAAATGGTTAGCTCAAGGAACTATTTACCCTGATGTAATTGAATCTGTTTCTGTAAACGGAGGTCCATCGGCAACTATTAAAAGTCATCATAATGTAGGTGGTTTACCTGACTTTATGAAGTTAAAAATAGTTGAACCTTTAAGAATGATCTTTAAAGACGAAGTTCGTCGTGTAGGAGCTTCTATGGGAATTGATAAAGACTTATTAGGTCGTCACCCTTTTCCTGGTCCTGGATTAGCTATTCGTATTTTAGGTGATATTACTGAAGAAAAAGTACGTATTTTACAAGAAGTAGATGCTGTTTTTATCAACGGATTAAAAGAAGATGGTTTATACGACAAAGTATGGCAAGCCGGAGCAATTTTATTACCAGTAAACTCTGTTGGAGTTATGGGTGATGAAAGAACTTATGAAAAAGTAGTTGCTTTACGTGCCGTTGAAAGTACTGATGGTATGACTGCTGATTGGGTAAATTTACCTTATGAGTTTTTACAAAAAATATCAAACAAAATAATAAATAACGTAAAAGGTGTTAACAGAGTTGTTTACGACATAAGCTCTAAACCACCTGCTACAATTGAATGGGAATAAATTCCTTACACTAAAAAGCTACTAGATGAAGAAGTTACAATTTTTACTTTTAATTTGCATTTTAACATTCACCGTTTCTTGCGGTCAGCAGAAAAGGTATATCTCTTATAAAGTTCAAAAAGGAGAAACAATGCGAGACATTGCAAACCGATTGAATATAAAGACTAGGGATTTATTACGTTTAAATCCTGATGTTGGCAGACGACCAAGTGCAAATACAGTAATTGTAATTCCAAATACTGAAACAAAAAAAGGAACTTCTTCATCTAATATAGCCAAAGAAAATGAGGTTATTACCGATAAATCTGAAGATAAAGTTTCGGAAAACACAAGTAATTCTATTGCTGTTGACAGTATTAAAACTGTTTTTAAACAAACCATTTATGAGTATAAAACTCATACAGTAAAAGCAGGTGAAACAGTATATCGAATTACAAAAGAATACAATGTTTCTAAGAATGACTTAATAAAATGGAATCCTAACTATCCAGGTATTCAAAAGAATATTCTAAATGTTGGAGAAGTTTTAAATGTAAATGCTATTGAAAAATCAATAACAATTGACAGAAAAGAAGTTTTAGAACAGTTTTTAACGCACACCGTAAAAAGTAAAGAAACCGTTTATAGTTTAACACGGTTTTATAATATTTCAAAAGAAGAATTAGTTCGTTTAAATCCTGAATATGCCGAAATAGCGAACAATCAATTATCAGTTGGTCAGTTATTAAAAATAAAATCAATTGGAGATGTAAATCCAAATGAAAACTATTCTTTTTATAAAGATCATATTGAGGAAAACACAAGTATTAACTTATCTATTTTACTTCCTTTTAAAGCAAAAGAATACACTGAAGCTAATGCTGTTGATATTTTCAGTAAAGAAAAAAATAGCTCGGCTAAATTAGCAAATATGGTTACTGACTTTTATTTAGGTTCAGAAATAGCTATCGATTCGATAAAAAAACAAGGTATCAATATAAATGTAAATCTTTTTGATACCGGAAATAGAGGTAAAAATATTACTTCAATATTAGCTGAAGAGAAATTAAAAGATACTGATGTTGTTATTGGTCCTTTTTATTCAGATAAAGCAGAAGTTATTGCGCGTAAAGTTAATGTTCCTGTAATATTCCCTCACTTTTCTAGTAGCCAAGACAAATTTTCAGCAACTAAACTAATTAAAACTGCTCCTGATAAAAAGAACTATACTGATTATTTAATTTCTCATTTAAAAGAAACTTATAATGGGCAACAAATTTTTGTAGTAGGTGATGGAGAACATGATTCTAATAGTAAAATATATAAAATTGTACCTCAATTAAAAAGTCATGATTCTATTAAAAAAATACATGTTCTAAAACCTACAAAAGGATATATTAAAAGATCATTATTTACTAGTAAAATGACTCCTAAAAAAGATAACTGGGTGATTATAACATCAAACGATAATGTAGCTATTGCTGATGTTTTAAATAGTATGATTGGTATTCCTGATAATGTAAAAGTGCATGTTTTTGCCGTAGAAAAACATAAATCGTACGATAAAATAGAAAATAATAAATTAGCAAGTGTTGATTTTACATATGTATCAGGTACTTTTACTGATGAATCTTCAAAAGATGTAATAACTTTCAATAAAAAATATTACAAAAAAAACAATACAATTCCTTCAGATTACGCTATTAAAGGTTTTGATATTACTTATGATGTTTTAATGAGATTAGCATCAGGAAATGAACTATTAGATACTTTTAATAAGGGGGTATCTCTTCGTTTAGAAAACAAATTTGATTATCAGAAAAGCTCAGGAAGTATGAGTAATAAAGGTTTATTTATTGTAAAATATAATAAAGATCTTAGCTTAACTAGACTGAAATAAACAATTTACATTATGTAATTAAGTTACATAAAAAAGCGCACATTTTAAATGTGCGCTTTTTTTATTGTTTTGTCTAGTTTTTAAAATAAAGTAAAAATCTCTAGCCCCGATTGAAGCATTTGTTTGAGCTCTTTTTTTGATTTTTCTTCAAAAAAAAGCGAGTGCGGAAAGCGGGAAATTGCTTCAAATAAAATTACAACTTCTTTTTTGCTATGTTTCCTAACCATTCTTGATTATGCAAATACCATTGAATTGTTTTTTGAATACCTTCTTCAAATTGTAAAGAAGGCTTCCAACCTAAGTCATTTTTAAGTTTTGATGAATCAATAGCATATCGATAATCATGTCCTGCCCTATCAGTAACGTATGTAATTAAATAATCAGAAGTACCTATTTCATTTTGCAGTGCAATATCTACTTCTTTAATTAATAGCTTAATTAAATCAATATTTTTCCATTCATTATCGCCACCAATATTATAAGTTTGACCTGTTTTTCCTTGATGAAAAATCACATCAATTGCGCTTGCATGATCTTCTACATATAACCAATCTCTAATATTTTCGCCTTTTCCGTAAACAGGTAACATTTTTTTATTGATGATGTTATCGATAAAAAGAGGAATTAACTTCTCTGGAAATTGATTTGGTCCATAATTATTAGAACAATTAGAAATTACAATTGGCAAACCATAAGTATCATAAAAAGCTCTTACAAAATGATCAGATGATGCTTTTGATGCAGAATAAGGCGAATGAGGATCGTAAGCTGTTTTTTCAGTAAAAAAACCTGTTTCTTTTAAACTTCCGTAAACCTCATCTGTAGAAATATGATAAAATAATTTGTCTTCAAAATTATTTTTCCAGCTATTTTTGGCATTTTCTAACAGGTTTAAAGTTCCAAAAACATTTGTTTTAACAAACGAAAATGGGTCTGAAATAGAACGGTCAACATGCGATTCCGCAGCCAAATGAATTACAGCATCTATATTATAATCTTCAAAAATATTTTTAACTAAAATTTCATCACAAATATCTCCTTTTATAAAAGTGTAGTTTAAATTATCTTCAACATCTGTTAAATTACCTAGATTTCCCGCATAGGTTAAAGCATCTAAATTAATAATTTGATATGTTGGATATTTATTCGAAAATAATCGAACAACATGTGAACCAATAAATCCTGCACCGCCTGTAATTAAAATACTTTTCATTAAAAGAATTGTTTTTAAGATAGATTTCAAATTTACAATTCTTAAAGTATTTAATTAAAAAGGCGAATCAAAGTTTTCAAATGTTCCTAAAATTTCATCTTTTGCTGATAAAATTATTTTTTCTTGCTCGATATTCCAATCGATATTAAGTGTTTTATCGTTCCATAAAATACCATCTTCATGCGAAGGTGCATATTTATTATCTACTTTATACGAAAAAATAGCTTCTTCGGATAAAACCACAAAACCATGCGCAAAACCTCTTGGAACAAATAATTGTTTTTTATTTTCTTCGGATAAAAAAACGCTAACGTGTTTACCGTAAGTAGCTGATTTTTTACGTAAATCGACTACAACATCTAATACTTTTCCTTTATTACATCGCACTAATTTTGCTTGTGCAAAAGGTGGATTTTGAAAATGTAAACCTCTTAAAACTCCAAAAGTAGATTTTGATTCGTTATCTTGAATAAAATTAGTCGTTTGTATATTTTCACCTATATTGGCATCAAATTTCTCTTGACTAAACGATTCATAAAAATAACCTCTTTCATCTTTAAAAATAGTTGGTTCAATAATAACCACATCAGCAATTTCTGTTTTAATAAACTTCATTTGACTATATTAATTATTTACTAAGTTTAATAAATACTGTCCGTAGCCATTCTTTTTTAACGGTTCAGCTAATTCACGTACTTTTTCTTTAGAAATATAGCCCATATATAAAGCGATTTCTTCCAAACAAGCTACTTTTAAACCTTGTCTTTTTTCGATGGTTTCAATAAATTGACTTGCCTCTAATAATGAATCGTGTGTACCTGTATCGAGCCAAGCAAAACCACGTCCCATAAGTTCAACTTTTAGTTGTTTATCTTCTAAATATTGTTGATTTACAGACGTTATTTCTAACTCACCTCTTTCTGAAGGAACTACTTTTTTTGCTATTTTGATAACATTATTCGGATAAAAATACAATCCAACAACTGCATAATTTGACTTCGGATTTTCAGGTTTTTCAATAATTGATATTGCGTTTCCATTATCATCAAAATCAACGACTCCGTAACGTTTTGCATCTTTTACATAATAACCGAAAATAGTTGCTTTTTTATCATTTTGAACATTATTGATTGCCGAAGCTAACATTTCTGGTAATCCGTGACCATAAAAAATATTATCGCCTAAAATTAAGGAAACATCATCATTTCCTATAAATTTTTCACCAATGATAAAAGCTTGTGCTAATCCATCTGGAGATGGTTGTTCAGCATAAGTTAACGTTATTCCTAAATCAGTTCCATCGCCTAATAATTTTTCAAAACTAGGTAAATCATTAGGTGTTGAAATAATAAGAATTTCTTTGATTCCCGCAAGCATCAAAACTGATAACGGATAATAAATCATCGGTTTATCGTACACAGGAAGTAATTGTTTTGATACTCCTTTTGTAATCGGATATAAGCGTGTTCCTGATCCGCCTGCTAAAATAATGCCTTTCATTTTTTTATGATAATATCGTCTAATTTATAAAAAATAAGCTCAAGAATTACCTTGAGCTTATTTTTTATATACTTTATTATTAAATCTTTTTTAGTAATTATTTTTTCAATAATTTATGTACAGCTTCTTGAATTCTGTTTCTATCATCAGCTGTTAAATTTGAACCTGAAGGCAAACATAATCCATCATTAAATAATTTTTCAGATACATCAGTTCCATAATAATCAGTACTTTCAAAAACTGGTTGCAAATGCATTGGCTTCCATAAAGGGCGAGATTCTATATTATCTTCTAATAAACTTAATCTCAAATCTTCTCTAGAAAATCCTGTGATATTTTCATCAACAATAATAGCACTTAACCAATGATTTGAATAATAATCTTGCGTTGGTTCTTTAAATACAGTTATCCCATCAACATTTTTAAATAACTCTTGATAAAATTCATTGTTAGCTCTTCGATAACCAATGTGTTTATCTAAAACTTCCATTTGTCCTCTACCAATACCTGCAACAACGTTACTCATTCTGTAGTTATACCCTACTTCTGAATGTTGGTAATGCGCTGCATCATCTCTTGATTGCGTTGCTAAAAAAACAGCTTTTTGTTTATCTTTTTCTGATTTACAAACTAAAGCACCACCTCCTGATGTTGTAATAATTTTATTTCCATTAAATGATAATATTCCAAAATCCCCAAAAGTTCCACATTTTTGACCTTTATAAGTAGCACCTAATGCTTCTGCGGCATCTTCTATTAAAGAAATATCATATTTTTTTGAAATAGCAGAAATTTCATCCATTTTTGCAGGCATTCCATATAAATGAACTACAATAATAGCTTTTGGTTTTTTACCTTTTGATATTCCTTTTTCAATAGCTTCTTCTAGTGCTATCGGACACATATTCCAAGTATCTTTTTCACTATCGATAAAAACAGGATTTGCACCTTGATATTTTATAGGATTTGCCGATGCTGAAAATGTCATACTCTGACAAATAACATCGTCATTTAAACCAACCTCTGATAATACTAAAGCTAAATGTATTGCTGAAGTACCAGATACTAAACAAGCAACACTTGAATTTTCACCGATATAATTTTCTAAATCTTTTTCAAATCCGTTTACATTTGGCCCAAGTGGTGCTATCCAATTTGTATCAAATGCTTCTTGCACGTATTTTTGTTCTGTTCCTCCCATATGTGGAGAAGAAAGCCAAATTTTATCCATTATTTTTTTCTTTATATTTTATAATCCTACCTGGATTCCCAACAACAACTGCATAATCAGGAATATCTTTAATAACCACAGTTCCTGCACCAATAGTAGCCCATTTCCCTATTTTAACACCAGGTATTACAATAGCTCCTGCTCCAATATGAGTTCCTTCTTTAATTAAGACAGCTCCTGTTATTGTTGCGTTTGGTGATACATGAACATAGTTTTCAATAATACAATCATGTTCTATAATTGAAGCTGTATTAATAATACAGTGTTTTCCTATTTTAACATCAGCATTAATAACTGCTGATGGCATTACGACAGTACCTTCTGCTATTTTTGCTGATTTTGAAATAATAGCTGTTTTATCAATTAAACTTGAAAAGTTAACATTTAATTTATTTGCTATTTTTTTTCTAATTTCATTATTTCCTATTGATATAATAAAATTTTCTGTGTCAACTGATTTTATTTCTGCTGATTTTATAACCGAAATATTATGTAACACTTCCAATTTTGGATTATCATCAACAAAAGTAAGTACTTCAATAGTATTATTGATAGCAATATCTTTAATTACCTTTCCATGTCCACTCGCTCCAAACAAACAAATTCTTTTATTCATTACCTAAAAACTTTGTTGTTGTAGCTTCTCCTTCTTTACTAATTCCTTCTGATTTAAATACCTTAAAAAAAGTTTTAAAAAATATTTTTACATCTGAAATAAAAGAAAGGTTATCAACATACTGAACATCATATTCAAATTTATTCTTCCAACTAATTGCATTACGCCCATTTATTTGTGCTAAACCTGTTATACCTGGTCTTACATTGTGTCTTCTCTTCTGCTCGTTATTATACAATAACAAATATTCTATTAATAAAGGTCTTGGGCCTATTAAACTCATATCCCCTTTTAAAACATTTAATAATTGTGGAAGTTCATCTAATGATGTTTTACGAACAAAATTACCAACTTTTGTTAACCTAAGTTCATCTGATAATAAGCTCCCTTCAACATCTTTTTTATCATTCATGGTTTTAAACTTAATAACCTTAAATATTTTTTCTTTTTTACCAGGTCTTTGTTGAAAGAAAAAAGGTTTTCCGTTGTTGTAAATGCTCAATAAAATTAACACAATTATAAATATTGGACTTAGTAAAACTAACGCCACTAAAGCAATTAGAAAGTCGAAAATACGTTTAATATAGTTTTTATACATTATTAAAGGGTTTTATATTCATTTAACAATGCATCCCAAACAACTTTTTGTTCGAAGCGATTTGTTATCATTTCTCTTGCATTTAATTTCATATCTGAATTTAGCATCATTTTTAGCATTGCATCATATAAAGCATCTACATTTTTAACAGGAATAATAAATCCATTTTTATTTTCTTCAATTATTTCATTACAGCCATTTATATTTGATACAATACTCGGCAATTCCATAGCTCCTGCCTGCATAACTACGTTAGGAAATCCTTCTCTATAACTAGGAAAAGTTAGACAATTTGCTATCGAAAAATAAGGACGTACATCTTTCTGATAACCTACTGCAATAATATTAGTATCTTCATCTATAACTTTTATAGTTTTTTCATCTAAAGGATCTAATTCTCTTTCTTCCGACCCTACTAATAGTAATTTAACTGATTTACTTGTATTATCTTTTATTTGCTGAAAAGCCTCAACCAACTCATTAATTCCTTTATCACTTACTAACCTACCAACAAATATAAAAACAAAATCTTGTTGTTTAATCCCTAATGATTCTTTTAATTCTGTTTTGGTAATTTCACTTACTTGCTTAGTACTAAAGTCTTCTATATTAATTCCATTCGAAGAACCATTTGCTATTACCTTCAATTTATTTTTTGAAGTAAATTTTTGTTCTAAAATAAAATCATATAAGCCTTTAGAATTAGGATATATTTTGGTAGCACAAGCATAAGTTAATTTTTCTACAGCATTTAATAAGTATCGTTTTTTACCTGTGGCTTCCATTAAGGGTAACCCTGCAATAGTGTGTAAACGATGTGGTACGCATGCTAATTTTGCAGCCATCATACCAATAGTTCCTGCTTTCGGAGTATGACTATGTACAATTTCTGGTTTTTCTTTTTTCAAAAACAAATACATTTTCCATAATGATTTTAAATCTTGTAAAGGTGTTATTTTACGAGACATTTCTATAGCTTGCACTCGTATTTGTTCTTCGTTAGCTACTTGTTCTAATCGTTTGCCTTTAGAAGAAACCCCAACCACTTCAAAACCTTGTTCAGACATAAAACGGTGTTGCCCCTTTAGTAATCTACTTAAAGATTGAGGTACTGTAGTTATGCGTATTATTTTTGGTTTTTTCATTTATTATTAGTTCCGTTTTAAGGTTTTATTTATCTTTTTAATTAGTCATACAATAGCTTAATATTCATCAACTGAATATTAGTTGTATTTAATTTATTATTACCAACATCAATCTTTATTTTTAAATTTGCAGGCAACGAGTTTTTGAATACATGTATAGGATTTTTACAATTATTAGAGTTGAAATTTTTAATAAAAACATCCCCATGTATATTTGTATTTTTCATATTATGAAATGCAACTGATCGTTTAGAAAAACTATCAGAAAAATTCTCGATATAAAAATTTGCCCTATTATCTTCAAGATTTAAATTTCCTAACACAAATAACATCCCAACATTTTTGTTATTAAATGTATATAAATTATGAATTTTTATATTATTTAAATTTTCATTATTTGCATTAGGCTCAAAGTCAATTCCAGCTTGTGGATTAGTTCCATTTGTATTAGCTATTGTTAAATTAGAGATAGATAGCCCATCTACACTAATTATAGAGATTCCATTTCTTCTATTTTCATCAATAAGACCATAATTAATTGAAATATTCTTATTTATTTTATCACCTATTTGCCCTAAGTAGATTCCGTCACCCCAACACTTTTTAATTTGAGGATTAATTATTTCTATGTTACTTGATGATTTGATAGAAATACCCATTCCCCACTCTCCTTTTACATTCAAGTGTTCGTATCTATCACCAACTAATTTAGGTGAAAAAATATAAACGTTTGTTTTATTATTTACACGAAGCATTTCGTAATTAGTTTTTAAAGAGGGCTTTAAAATTAATTTAGATTTTCGTTTAAAAACCATTTTTTGATTATCTCTTAAAGACAATCCTTTATCATTTATTAAAACAGGAAAATTAGGCATTAAAATATTCAAATTTTCATCAATAGCCTGTTGTAAATACTTGGTATAGTCTACGCTTGCATCTTTAATATAATTAGCAGGAAGGTAATCCGTAACATCAGTGTATTCTGTGTTTTTTAATAAAGCTCTACATTCTTTTCCTTCTTTAAAATCTTTAATAAAAACAGGAATACCATCTACTTTTTTATAATGAAACCCTTGACTATGTACACAAGAGTTTAAACTCAAAAAAAGTATAAAAACAAGAAATTTTAGTTTTTTACTATACATGATTTGTAAATTTTAATGTAATTATCTACCATTTCTTTTATTGAATAATCTTGTGCTCTCAAATAGCACTTATCGGCTATTTCATTATAATTATTTTCATTCATTAAAAACTGTATTTTTTTAGATAGTTCTTTTTCATTACCTACTTCAAATAATAAACCACTATTTTTAACAATTTCTTTAACACCTGAAACATTACTTGCAATGACAGGTTTTCCGGCTGCCATTCCTTCTACCACAACCAAACCAAAACCCTCATAGACAGAAGATAATACATCAACATCCGCATAATTCATTAATTCAGGAATATCATATCGATTTCCTAAGAATTTTACACGATCTATTAAATCTAATTCTTTTGCAAGCATTTCATTTTCTTTCCTTAAATGTCCATCACCAACCAATAATAGTTTAACTTTTTTAGGTAATAATTGTAGCGATTTAATCAATGTTTTTTGATCTTTTTGCTCTCTGAAACTAGAAACCTGAATTAACACAAAATCTTCTTTTGAAAAAAAATCATACGTTAATGCTTTTTGTTTTACTTGTTGATTATTGAAATCCTCCAATACAATCCCATTAGTAATAACAGATAATTTTTCTGAAGTTCCTATATGTTCTTCTAAATTTCTAAATGTTCCTTCTGATATACAACCAATTTTTGATAATTTTGCATAAATGAATTTATCTATTAACTTAAAAATAATATTATTTCTTCGTTTATTGTTTGTACTGTGTTCTGTATAAACGATAGATATTTTAGAAAAACTTATTAACTTAGCTAACACTACCCAATATAATGTAGGGAATAAATGTGCATGTATTACGTCATATTTTTTTAAAAAAGGAATAATTTTAAAAATTAATAATGGATTATATAATGAGCCTTTTGTTAAGCTAGTTACTTTTATACTTTTACTTTGTAATTTTTCTCTAAATTTAGTTTGAGAATCTTTTAACAACAATACATCAATAATTTCTACCTGTTTAGAATAGACAGGTACACTATCAACCATCAATTTTTCTGCTCCTCCTGTCTCAAGACTATTTATTATTTGTAGTATTCTCATAATATATTAAAACTAAAAATTTCACTTAATAATTCATCTACTGAAACCTTAGTAAACCCTTCAATTGCTCCTTTAAAAAATAGAGATGAATTTACAAAGATTAGTAATAATACAAATAACAAATCTTGCATTTTTGCCCTATACATAATTGCTAAATAAAAAAATGGAATAAAAGTACCTATCAAACGTCCACCTATACCCGAGGTAAAGTAAGAAGTAAGGTAAATAACCAATCCTGACAAAGCAAAAATATAATAAAATTCTTGTACTCTATTTTCTTGTTTTTTAGATTTTACAAAAAGAAGATACAAGAAAATAACTCCATACATTAAAAATGCACCTCCGCCCACACTAATCTCTCCATTTAATTGTGCTTTTGTTCCTAAATATTTAGCAACCTGAGCAATCAAAATATTTATGATTAAAAATACAATAGTAAATGTAAATACCCTTAAATAAACGTTTTTAAATTTTAAATAATTTAACAAAAACCAGTCTAATATAATAACAGCAAGTATTATAAAAAAAGAAGCGTGAATTAAGGCTAAACATGTAAATAAAACGATTAGTTTTTTATGTGTTAAATGCTCTTTAAATAATAAGATATACCAAAATAAAAAAGCAACACCAATACCTTGTCTAAAAGTAACTAACTGCATAGCAAATGCCTGTACATTAAAAAACAGAAATATCAGAAAAACAAGAAAAAAGAAAATATTTTCAGTGTTTTTATAAAGAAAAATGAACACAGAAAAACAAACAAAAAACACAAATATTTGCACCGTTAATTCAGGATCCTCTAAAAAGATTAACCATTTATTAAAATACAGCCACAAAGGTTCTCTAAAAAACAAAACAATCCAACCACCTAATTGCTTGTATGTATCAATTAAGCCTTCTGAATCTGTTGCATAATCAAGATAATTATCTCTGTCAGCAAATAAAGAGAAAGGTAACGCGGATAGCCATAGTGCATAAAGAATAGCAAAAAAACAAGGAATAATATTTTTTAAAATTTTATTCATTAATTTATCAAATCAACCCATTTATTAATAATATTTTCCTCTGAAAAATTAGCGACATCTAGTTTTGCTTGTGTACTCATTTGCTTTCTTAATACTTGATTATTCATTAACTCCTTTAATTTATTTATAAAAGAATCTTCATTATCATCAGGTATTAAAAATCCGTTATGACTATCATTAATTACCTCTGAAGGTCCTGTTAAACAATCATAAGCAATAAGTGGTAATCCATAAGATTGCCCTTCAAGTAATGTCATAGGTAGTCCTTCAAAACGAGAGGTCATAGCTAAAAATGATGCGTTTTGATAATATTCTTTTATCTTAGGTGTATTAGCTACCATCTCTACTACATCTTCAACATCTAAATCTTTAATTTGTTTTTCTAAAGCTTCTTTATTTTCCCCACTACCTATAATCTGAAGTTTCCAACCTGTTATATCTTGTGTTTCTTTCAATTTTGAAACAATAGTTATTAACTTATCAAAACCTTTTTGGTAACTTAAACGACCTATCGCGATTACATTTTTACTATCACAAGCATATCTTTTGTTAGAAACTTCAAAAGGTGATGCATTTGATATAGATAATATTTGTGCTTTTACATTGAATTTATCTTGCCATAAGGCTACGTCTCTTTGTGTTAAAGTAACGATAGTATTTGCATATTTACTTGCTAACATCCTACACCAAACTCTTAATTTCTTATCCAATGTAACCGAAGCGTTAAAATGCTCCCAAACAACATATTGTGTTTTTTTTCTTCTAAATGTAAGTAGCAATGTAGGGAAAGTAAATAATACAGACATTGCTTCTACACTAACCAAAGTAGTTATTTTATTTTTCACTAAAAACCTACTTAAACAATAAATATAACGTATAAATGAAAATAATTTATTTGTACCTGTTTCTTGAATAATAAAATTAATTTTATCACTATATTCATAAGCAATATCTTCTACCTTTCCTTTAGTAGAAAACAAATACACATCATATCCTCTTTCAGCCAAACCACTCGCAACAATATAAGTAGTACGCTCTGTACCACCTCTTGCTTCTACATTTGATATGGTAAATAGTATTTTCTTCATAAATTCTAACTCAATATTTCTTTAATTTTATTCTTAATTTCCTTCTTGTAAAGCAAATCAGAATAATAATTATTAAAACATTTTTCCACTTCTATAAAATAATCATTAAAGTCTATTTTAGTGTTAGTCTCAAAATCTATTATTTTTCTAACCCAACTATCTATTTCTTTATTATTATCTAATTTTATCACATATTCTTCCATATTAATATGTTGATTAAAGTCATAAATAACATCGGTAAAAATAGGAATAAGACCTGTCGCTAAATATGAATTCATCTTTGTTGGAGTCGCAACATTATTAATAACATCATCTTTCCTTATTAAAAAACCATATTTATATTTTGACAATTCTTTATCTAAATCCTCTAACAAAACATAATTAATAGTACAATTTTTAATATTGTATTTTTTTATCAGCTCTAATGCTATCTCCTTTTCTTTGGTTAAAAGTGTTAAAGTAGCATTAGGTATCTCTTTTTCAATTTGACTATATATCTGTAAGGTTTCTTCAATACATTGCCATTTAGATAGACTACCTGCATAAACAAAACTTGGCTTATCGTACCTACCTAAAATATTAAAGTATTCTTTTATCAATGATTTATTATAACAGGGCATTACGACACTTTTATTTGCCAACTTAAGCCTATATTTATTCTCGTAATGCTTTAACATTGCATCTGACACCATAATATTCAATTTAGAAAAACTTAATGACAATATTTCTAAACAATTAAATATATAATAATAAAAAATATTTCTTCTATTTAGATATGCTTCCTCTGGAAACACTCCCTGAAACCAATTCATTTGTTTCATAAAAGGAAATCTTTTTTTCACTCTAAAAAATGGTAGAGTTTCAATTGTAAGAGCAACATCAGCACCTTTAACATCCAAAATATTTTCAACTCTAGTTACAGAACAGCCTAGTTCCACAAAAGACTCCTCAATAAGTGAAACATAATAATTAGTTGCATCATTCAAACTACCTTTTGGTAAATAAAAAACAATATTTTTATTCATTTATTTCTCTTTTAAAGATTTCTAACATATCGTTTGCTCTGTTAGATAATTTTTCTATGGATTTTGAATAATCAACACTATAATCCAATTTACTTAATAATTTATCTAAATTTTCTTCTTCAAATGGTTGTTCCCATAAATTTAATTCAGGAATATCATTAACCAATCCGTTAATTTTAGACTCAACCTCTACACATATTACTGGTTTTGATAATAATGTTCCTATAATTGCTCCATGATATCGTGCTGAAACAAAAACATCAAATTGATTTAATTTAACAATAAAATCATCTATACTGTGCAAATTGGGGTTCCAAATCAAAGTATCATCATATTTAAAATGTTCCATACAAAATCGATCTTTCAAAGAAGAAAAAATAATAAATTGAACATCAAAATCCTCTCTATCTTTCAGTCGTTTAATTTTATCTAAATATGCTCTACCTTCATCTGTCCAATTCCAATCTCTAACAATAACACCTATTTTCTTTTTTTTATTTTCAGGAGTTACCATTTTTATAGGAAGTTGAAAATATTTTGAAAAAACTACATCGGCTCCATAAGTTACGTCTATCCCCCATTTTTGGGCATATTGAAATGATATTTCATCTCTTACACCAATAAAATGAGCATTGCTTAATGCTTTTTTAGTCTTTCTTTCAATATAACTATCTGAAAAAGGACCTAAACCTATACCTAAATAATAAGCAGGAGTTATTTTTTCCTCATTATAAATAACATCTTTAACAATTCTTTTTAAAGATAAAACAAATCCTTTATATGAAAATAAATTTACATTAGAGAAAGAAAAAAATTGCGTTCCTCCACCATAAACAAGTAAACCATCATCCAGTTTGTTCTTCATATAAGTATAATACTCTAAAATACTTTCAGGATACTCTGCATTCAGACCCTGAAAATCTACATTAGAATCAAGTTCTTGATTAAAAAAACCCTCAAAAACTTTCATTAATAAATCATCTCCAAAGTTTTCTTCTCCGTATGCACCTTTTATATTAATTATATTATTCATAATTTGGTTGTACTGTCTTTAATTCTTTTTTTAACTTCATATAAATCAAACCCTGTTCTTTTAAAGAATAATATTCTTCTTCATCTCTTTTCTTTATAATTTGACAAGGATTTCCTACAACTATTGATAATGCGGGTATTTTACCAGAAACAACAGTACCTGCACCAATAATACAACCTTCACCTATTATTGAACCTGGTGTAATAATAACATTACCACCTATCCAAACATTTTCTCCAATAATAACCTTCCTATATTCAAAATTTTCATCATAGGGAATACTTTTAGGTTTTTTAAAATTATGATTAGCAGAATGAATAATAATATTTGGTCCTATAATTGTTCCATTTTTGATTTCAATACCACCAAGACCATTAATAGATGCATTTGGTCCTATATAAATATAGGATCCTATTTTTATTTTATCTGAAAAAATAAATAATGTATCCAAACTGATATCATTAAACTCACCATAACTCTTTAGTGTTTTTAATGTTTTTCTGAATTTGTATTTTTTTAACATATTAAACATACCCATCATCTTTATTCTTTTTCAATTTTAATTATTTGTGATTTTTTTTTGAAATTTCATTATTAATGGCTTTATTTTTGAAATTTCATTTTTATCAAATAATATTAATAAACACGCTGATGCTATACTGATTAAAGATAAAAAACACATTAATAGAAGCCTTAAAAAACTACTATCAAATTGACGTAAGCATAACTGAGTTATTATACCTGAAAACATTATCACCATAAAAACAGGAAAAATAACAGTTTTTACATATTCATAAAAACTAATTACATCATTGACTTTTGATAAAATATATACCCTAGTAAACATCGATATAAATGAAAACACAATTATACTGTAGAAAAGTGAATCAGCTGAAAAATCAAAGTAAAATAATATATAAGCAATTATAATAGGTAAAATATTGAGTGTAGAAACTACAATTTGATATACTTTAATTTTACCTGTAGCCTGAACACCCGAAGCTATAATTCCACCAAAAGAATCTAACAATAAATTCAACAATAATAACTTTGAAAAAACAACAGCACCTTCAGGCACATTTTTCAACCAAAGTGATATAACATATTCCATTTCCATAAATAATGGTAAAACAACAACAAAAAGCAACACAAAAGATAATTTAGAACCAAAAAACATCAATTTTTTATAATATTCATCTTCACCACTAGCATGTGCTTTTACTATTGGAGGATATAATGCTACCTGAAAATTATTAACTATACCTTTAATAGCATTAGAAACTTGCATTGAAATTGCGTAAGAAGCATTTATAATTGTTCCAAAAAATATATTTAAAATAACTGCTGAACCTTGATTTTTTGCTATGGCTGATACGTTACCATATACATTCCAACTAGCATAACTTAATATTTCTTTAAATTTATCAGAATTCCAATAAGAGTAAAAATAATTAATTTTAATATTTCTAAAACAGTAGTAAACAATAATAACGTTTGTTATTAAACTTACCAATAATAATAATAGTGAATATGATAATAATAAATCAAAAGTTATGTATGATAATAGTAAAGCTACTGCTAACTTAAGTAAAACTTGAAACGTTGTAACAAAAGAATATACTTTCATCTTTTCATGAGAAAAAATTAAAGCATTAAAAGGAACGATTAGTATATTAATAAAAAAAGACACATTCGATATAATAAATATTTTTTTTGCAACATCTAATCTTTCTACAGGTATTGATAACTTATTTTCAATAAACCAAAAACCCACTACAAAAAGAACGAGAGACATTAAAGTAGCTAATAATACATGTATTTTAAAAACAATAGAAAAAACCTGATTTAGACTAATATTACTTTTCTTACCTATTTCATAAGACATAAAACGCTGTATAGCACTTGACATTGAAGCACTTAAAAAACTGAACATCATAACAAAACCAGCAACTAGATTATACAAACCATAATCTGAAGCACCAAGTAAATCAAGAACTATACGAGAGATATAAAGAGAAATAGGAACTGTTATTACCATTCTTATAAATAAGAATAACACATTAGTCACTATCACTTTATTTTTAACTAAATTACTCAATATAGATATCTATTTATTATTAATAAATTCAACAATTCTTTTACATGCCTTACCATCACCATATGGGTTATGCAATGCACTCATCATTTTATATCTCACAGCATCAGTCAATAACAATTGGCATTCACTTACTATTTTATTTTTATCTGTTCCTACTAATATTACAGTACCTGCATCTACAGCTTCTGGACGCTCTGTTGTATCTCTCATTACTAAAACAGGTTTTCCTAAACTAGGTGCTTCTTCTTGTACTCCCCCACTATCAGTAATAATTAGATACGATTGATTCATTAACCATACAAAAGCAGGATATGCCAATGGTGAAATTAAATGAATATTATCAATCTCCCCAAGAAGCTCATAAACAGGCTTCTGTACATTCGGATTTAAATGGACAGGATAAATAATTTGCACATCTTTATTGTTTATTGCTATTTCTTTTAGTGCTTGACAAATATTAATAAATCCTTGCCCATGATTTTCTCGTCTATGACCTGTTACTAAAATTAGTTTTTTATTACTATCTATAGTGTTTTTTAATTTAGTAATTTCATCATCCTTTATATTATTCACCCTCTCAATACTTGTCATTAAAGCATCTATAACCGTGTTACCTGTAACAAGGATAGAAGTATCTTTAACTGACTCTCTTAATAGATTTTTTTGAGATTGTTCTGTTGGTGCAAAATGATAATCAGCTATTCGTCCCGTTACTTGACGATTTACTTCTTCAGGGAAAGGCGAATGCTTATCAAATGTTCTCAATCCAGCTTCAACATGACAAATTTTTGCTCCACTATAAAAACCAGCTATTGATGTGGCCATAGTAGTAGTAGTATCTCCATGTACATAAATATAATCCGGCTGATACTCGTCTAATATGGGTTTTAATCCTGTTATAATATCAGCTGTAAGAGTATATAAATTCTGATTAGGCTTCATTAAATCTAAATCATAATCAGGTGCAATTTCAAAAAAATCTAACACTTGATCGAGCATTTCTCTATGTTGTGCAGTAACACAAACTCTCGTTTCAAAATTATTACTATTCTTAAATTCTTTAACTAAAGGAGCCATTTTTATTGCCTCAGGTCTAGTTCCGAATATTATTAAATTTTTTTTCATATTACTAATTTATAACCTATTATCACTATGTCCTAAAATACCTTTTACATCATAAACTACAGACTGCTCTTCTTTCAATAATCTTAAATCTAAGTCTTTAAATTCATTATGTGCAACACCTAAAACAATAGCACTAAACTGTTTTTTAGGTAATTCTTGTGTACTTTCTATTGCGTATTCATGCTTCACTTCTGCCGGATTAGCCCAAGGATCGTAGGTGGTTACTTTCATTCCGTAATCTTCTAAGGCTAAAATCACATCAATAATTTTAGTATTACGAACATCAGGGCAATTTTCTTTAAATGTAACTCCTAGCATTAATACTTCTGCTTTATTTACAGGAATATCTTTTTTAATCATGGTTTTAACAACCTGCTCGGCTACATATTTACCCATAGAATCATTTAACCTTCTTCCTGCTAAAATAATTTCTGGATGATAGCCAAATTCTTGTGCTTTTTGTGCCAAATAATAAGGGTCAACACCAATACAATGCCCGCCAACTAAACCTGGTTTAAAAGGTAAAAAATTCCATTTTGTACCAGCCGCTTCTAAAACTGCATGTGTATCAATATCCATTAAATTGAATATTTTTGCCAATTCATTTACAAAAGCGATATTAATATCTCTTTGTGAATTTTCAATTACTTTTGCCGCTTCGGCAACTTTAATGGTTGGTGCTAAGTGTGTACCAGCAGTAATTACCGATTTATAAATTCCATCAACTACTACTCCTATTTCTGGTGTAGAACCTGAAGTTACTTTTAATATTTTTTCAACAGTATGTTCTTTATCTCCTGGATTAATTCTTTCTGGAGAATATCCAGCATAAAAATCTTCATTAAATTTCATTCCCGAAACTCTTTCTAATACAGGAATACATTCTTCTTCTGTTGCTCCAGGGTAAACAGTAGATTCATAAATAACAATATCTCCTTTTTTCAAAACCTTACCTATTGTTTCACTAGCCTTTACTAAAGGTGTTAAAATAGGACGATTGTTTTTATCTACAGGTGTTGGAACTGTTACTACGTATATATTTGCATCTTTAAGATCTTGTGTATTTGCAGAACATAATAACCCGTTATTATTTTGCTTAAATGGATTTTCTTTTATCAATACAGATTGCAATAATTCATCAGATACCTCTAAAGTATCATCATGTCCATTATTTAAATCAGAAACTCTTGCTTCATTAATATCAAAACCAACTACAGGATACTTTGTAGCAAATAATCTTGCTAATGGTAATCCTACATATCCTAAACCTATAACTGCAATTTTTTTAATCATCTTTTAACTATTTTTCTAAATTTTCCCAATACCAAGAAACAGCCTCCTTTAATCCTTTTGTGAATTCATGTGTTGGCTTATACCCTAAATTTTTCTTTGCTTTTTCAATAGATGCTAATGAATGAGGAATATCTCCTAATCTGTTAGGACCATGTGTAATTTCAACATCGCCTATTTTAGCATCATATTCCGAAAGATATTCTTTCAATAAATTAACCATTTCTTTGATAGTTGTTCTATCTCCAACAGCAGTATTATAAACAGTATTTATAGCAACTTCAGAATCAGCAAGCATTGCTCTTTCATTCATTTGAATTACATTATCGATATATGTAAAATCTCTTGAATATGTTCCATCTCCATTAATAATAGGGCTTTCATAATTCATCAACTGAATTACAAATTTAGGAATTACCGCTGCATAAGCTCCGTTTGGATTTTGTTTTCTTCCAAAAACATTAAAATATCGTAAACCAATACATTCTAAACCATACATTTTACCAAAAACATCTGCATATAATTCGTTTACATATTTTGTAATAGCGTAAGGTGATAATGGTTTCCCTATAACATCTTCTACTTTTGGTAAAGATTCAGAATCTCCATAAGTAGATGAACTTGCTGCATATACAAAACGCTTTACACTTGCATCTCTTGCTGCAACTAACATATTTAAAAACCCTGAAGTATTAACATCATTAGTTGTAACTGGGTCTTCAATAGAGCGAGGAACTGAACCTAGAGCTGCTTGATGTAAAACATAATCTTTGTTTTCACAGGCTTTTTTGCACGTTTCTAAATCTCTAATATCTCCTTCTATTAAATTAAAATCAGGATTATTAAAAAAAGGTTCAATATTATGATGATACCCCGTTGAAAAATTATCCAACACTGTAACCTTGTACTTTTTTTCTAAAAAATAGGCTACTAAATTAGAACCTATAAAACCTGCTCCACCTGTTATTAATACATTTTTAGATTTTTTTTCTTTTGTCATTTTTTATATGTCACTCTACCTTATATATAGTAAAGAAATTTTTATAGTGTTTAATTAAATTATTAAGAAGCTAATGTAAAATACTTTTAAGTTTTATTCTCATAAAAAACAAATTTTAAACTAATAATACACCCTAATCATCTTTTAATTTTTTAATCCAATTTCTCCCAAAAATAGTTCCTACTCCTATTATAGCTCCTAGGAGTAACCATATTATAAAAATCTTTGCTCTACTAGGTTTAGATTTCAGAAGAGGTACACTTACAGGTTCTATAACTGTAAATACCGGTGTATTTTCTTTTAATTTAATTTTTTGTGTTTCTAATTGTTTCGCTAATTCAGAATAAACGGTGTGTGCTAAACTATAATCAGATTGTAAACTTTGTAAACGAGATTTTGAGCGCGAGGTTATTAATCCTTGATTTCTATCTCTAAAACTAGCTAATGTTACTTGTTTTTTTTCGAAGTCTGTTTTTAATTCATTGTAACGTTCTTCTATAAAAATAAATTCCTCTTTTACTTTCTGTACCTTAAATTCAGTAATTGTCTTTTGTAATAACTCTTTTACTTTTTTAGCCATTTGTGCAGCAGGCAAAGCTTCAGGCATCGAAAAAGAGATTTTCACATACCCTTCTTTACCATTAATATCTAAATCTAATTGATTCCC
Organism: Tenacibaculum salmonis; assembly: GCF_041053065.1. Taxonomy (NCBI): domain Bacteria; kingdom Pseudomonadati; phylum Bacteroidota; class Flavobacteriia; order Flavobacteriales; family Flavobacteriaceae; genus Tenacibaculum; species Tenacibaculum salmonis. Next base: position 1,212,037 of record NZ_JBFCVV010000001.1, read on the forward strand.
TAAGTTTCTGAAAAGGTTTATTTCTTGTAATTCTAACCTATAAATACCATCGTTTTCTTTTACTGTTTCTATTATAACGTTAGGTTTTTTCCTAAACAATCCAATTAATTTACCAGGAAGTCCTATAGTATAACTCTTTACAAAAGAGAGTACGTTTGTTTTTTGATGTTTGAGGTAATATTCTTTATAGGTAACTTCTTTTTCTAGATAAGAAAATTTCAAAGGAATATTTAACAATTCTTTTTTAAAAAGAATGCTTTCTGTAATTTTAGGATATAAATTTGGACTGATACTTTCAGTATTTCCACTACCTAAATTAACCCCTGCTAAAGCTGCTAACCCACCTAAATTACTACTATTATTCTTTGACAATTGAGGTACTAAAATAGTAGAAGCAGTATATTGTTTGGCTGAAAAAACAGCAATAAATAATCCTATAAATCCAAAAATAAGTAAGAAACGAAGTATTGTTTTTCTTCCATTCCAAATAGTTTTAAATAAACCCAATAAATCTATTTCATCAGAAGTATTGTATGTATTTTTATCTTCCATATTGCTCACTATTTATCTGTTAATGTTTTAACTAAAATCCCTAACGTAGCTAAACCTGTTGTTATAGCAATAACTTCCTGTGTTGATACTTTTCTAACATTTTGAGGCTTATTAGGTACTAAAATTACAGAGCCTGCTTTTACTTTTGGATATGATTTAAAAAATAAAAAACTTTTTGTTGTTTTAATATCACCATTCGCATAAATTACATAAGCCCTATTTCTCTTTGCTTTTGAAGAAAAACCACCAGAGTTTTCAATATACTGTTTAAAACTCCTTGACTTTTCGTATCTAACTAATGATGGAGATAATACTTCTCCTTCTACTTTTACGGTTTGTCTTTCTGAAGGAATAAACAGTTCATCACCTTCTTCTAGAATTAAATTATATTTTGATGATTCACCTCCTTTGGCTAATATTTTATGTAAATTTATTCCTACTTTAAACGATTTATTCTTCTTTATTTCTGATGTATTAACACCTGAAGTATTTTCAACAAGTGTTTCTAATTGTTTTTTATCTTCTTTTTTATTATTTTTTCTCGTTAAAAAAGCTCCTTGAACGTATGCAAATTTTGTTAATCCACCTGCTTTTTTAATTAAATCTGATATTTTTTCATTTTTTAATCCTATTGAATATGCACCTTTAAAATTAACTTCTCCTTTAATAAACACATTTTTCTGTTTAGTATATCCTTTTAAATATCTTACAGAAATAATATCAAAAGGTTTTAAAGTGAAATTATTACTAGCAGTTCCCTTCAAGCTAGTATTTGCACTAAGGTTAAAATTCTTACTAACGGTTTCAAAACTCCCATCCTTTAATCTTCTTGAAACATCAATATTAGTAGCATCTGCACCATCTTTTAAACCTCCTGCAAGCGCTATTAAATCTTCTATTTGCAAACCTTCTGTAAAATCAATTTTTTTAACTTTATTTACAGCACCATTAATAGTAATAAACTCTTTTTCTTTTAGCTCATTTTTACTAAAAATATAAACTTTATCATTTGCTTTTAAGAACAAATTTTCGTTATTTTCTTTTAATGAAAATGAAATTGTTTCTTTATTTGTTTGATCATAAGTTCTAGTGATAATAGCTCTATCTAAAAAAGCTTCTTGAGTAATTCCTTCTGCTTTTTTTAATAAGTCAGCAACCGATAAATTTTCTTTATATTGATAATTTCCAGGTTGAAATACGGCTCCTTTTATAGTTATTTTGTTTAAAAATTTATCTGTAATTTGATTAATTCTTATAAAATCGCCATCTCTTAATTTTTCTACAGATAATTTTGCTTGAGGTATTTCTAAAATTTCTTTTTGAATCCCATTAACTCTTTCAACAACAATATTTTGTTTGTATGCGTTAGAAACAAAACCACTACAATATTTTAATAAATCTAAAACAGTTTCAGAAGTTTTCATTTCATACAAACCTGGTCTTTTAACAGCTCCTTCAATTGTTACTAATTTATCGTATGGTTTAACAATTATAACATCTTGATCTTGTACTGTTATGTTTCCTTTCTCTAATCCGTTTACTAAAAAATCATAAAAATCAAAATCAGCAACTTTTTCTCCTGCTCTAAAAAGCCTAATATTTCTAAGTGTTCCATTTTTTGTTGGTCCACCTGCTGCGTATAATGAATTTAAAACAGTAGAAAATGCACTTAACGAATATGAACCAGGTACTTTAACTTCACCTACAATACTCACTTGAACATTTCGTACTTCTTTTATAGAAACTGCAATATTAACTTTATTATAACTATTGGAAGAAGCTCCAATTCCAGCATAAATTTTCTTTAAATTATTTTTGATTTTTGATTTGGCAGCTTTAATAGGTAACCCTACTAAATGAATATATCCAACTCCTTGAATATTAATTGCTCCTTGCTTATTTACTTTTTTATCGTAATTAACTTCAGCTGCACCCCATAAATCAACAGAAATAACATCTCCTGCTCCGATAATATAATTTTCAGGAGCTATTACATTTAAGTTTGGTGTAAAAGAAATACTCGGATTATTAAAAAAGTCATACCCAAAAAGTTTTTCTTTTTTTTGAGCTTCACTTCTTTTTCCTGTTAACCCAAAGTAAATATTATCTTGAGTTTTTAATATTTTATTTCCATCTGTTTTAGCTACACTCGAGTTTCCTAAATTAAGTATTCTCGTTTTTAATTTTTGAGCTTCTATTTCAGGCATTCCTTTAGATTTAGCCATAACTAAAGCTTGTTCTAAAGTATACCCTTGTTGTTTTATTTTATCACGATAACTAACAACTTGTTTATCTGAAAGATTATCAACTTGAATATTATTCAACTGTGATGATACACCTTGAGCAGATACCACAAAACTAAAAAATGATAGAAAAATAATAAAAACAGCTTTTATTATTTCTTTTTTAAATGTTATTTTACTTTTCAATTTGAAATATTTTAAACCAATTAATAAACTCTTTAATTCCTTTATCTAAAGAGGTTGTAGGTTGATAATTATAATCTTTAATTAATTCATCTACATTCGCCCATGTTTTTTTCACATCACCTGGTTGCATTGGTAACATTTTTTTTTGAGCTACTTTACCTATATTTTTTTCTATTTCAGTAATAAAATCTAATAATTTTACCGAATCGTTATTTCCAATATTATATATTTTATATAGATTTCTAGTTGATATTGGTTTAACAATTATTTTTTCAATACCTGTAACAATATCATCTATATAGGTGAAATCACGTTCCATATCTCCATGATTAAAAACTTTTATAGAACGATTATTTATCATTGCATCAGCAAATAAAACAGGTGCCATATCAGGTCTTCCCCAAGGTCCATAAACCGTAAAAAAACGTAAACCTGTAGTTGGTATTTTGTATAAATGACTATACGTATGTGCCATTAATTCGTTACTTTTTTTAGTAGCTGCATACAAACTTACTGGCTCATCAACTTTATCTTCTTCTGAAAAAGGAATTTTTGCATTAGCTCCATAAACACTAGAACTACTAGCGTATACTAAATGTTTTATAGCATGATGCCTAGAACATTCTAAAATATTTAAAAAACCTACAACATTACTTTGAATATATGCATCAGGGTTTTCAATACTATAACGCACACCTGCCTGTGCTGCTAAGTTACAAACAACATCAAATTCTTGAGTTTTAAATAACTCAAATAATTCTGTTTTATCTTCTAAATTAAGTCTGATAAATTTAAACTTATCATTTGATTCACTCTTAGACTCCTTATAAAAAAGAGATGCCTCTTCTCTTTTAACACCTAGTTCATTTAACCTAGCATATTTAAGATTAATGTCATAATAATCGTTAATATTATCAACACCAACAACCTCAAACCCTTTTTCTAAAAGTCTTTTACTTAAATGAAAACCAATAAAACCAGCAGCTCCTGTAACTAATATTTTCATTAATTTTTTCCTATTTGATAATATTCAAAACCTTGCTCTTCTAATCTAAATGCATTATATTGATTTCTTCCATCAAAAATTATAGGAGAACTTAATTGTTTTTTAATTTCAGAGAAATCAGGAGAACGAAATTCTTTCCATTCTGTTAACATAATTAAAGCTTCAGAATCTTTTAATACATCATATTTTGACTCAAAATACGAAATCCCTTGAACATCTTTTAAATAAAAATACTGTGCTTCATCTATTGCTTTAGGGTCATATGCTTTTACCTTAGCACCTCTTTTTACAAGTTCTTTAACTACATAAATAGCTGGTGACTCTCGCATATCATCTGTTCCTGGTTTAAAGGCTAATCCCCAAAGACCAAAAGTTTTTCCTGATAAATCTTCACCAAATCTTTTTACAATTTTTTCAGAAATTACAAATTTCTGACGATTATTAACCTCTTCTACTGAAGTAATTAATTGTGCATTATAACCATTTTCTTCTGCTATTTTCTTTAAAGCTTTTACATCTTTAGGAAAACATGATCCACCGTAACCAGCTCCAGGATAAATAAAACTATATCCAATTCTACTATCAGAACCAATTCCTACTCTAACATTATTTACATCTGCACCTACTCTTTCACAAATATTTGAAATTTCATTCATAAATGAAATTTTAGTAGCTAACATAGCATTTGCAGCATACTTAGTCATTTCTGCTGAACGAATATCCATAGTTATAAAACGCTCGTGTGACATGGTAAACGGCGTATATAATTGTCTCATTTTATCAAAAGCATACTCAGTTTCAGCACCAATAACTACACGATCAGGCTTCATAAAATCATTAATAGCATCTCCTTCTTTTAAAAATTCAGGATTAGAGACAACATCAAATTTAATTGAAATATTTCTTAAATCTAATTGCTCTTGAATAGTTACTTTCACCTTATCAGCAGTTCCTACTGGAACGGTAGATTTGTCTACAATGATTAAGCGACTATTCATTTTTTGACCTATTTCATTAGCTACAGCTAAAACATATTGTAAGTCAGCAGATCCATCAGCTCCCATAGGGGTTCCTACAGCTATAAAAACAATTTCTGCATCAGAAATAGCTTCTTCTAATTTAGTTGTAAAAAGAAGTGTCTTTTTTTCTATATTTTTAAGAACCATTTTCTCTAAACCTGGCTCATAAATAGGAACAACTCCTTCAAGTAATTTATCTATCTTATTTTGATCAATATCAACACAAGTTACTTTATTACCCATTTCAGAAAAACAAGCTCCTGAAACTAATCCAACATAACCTGAACCGACAACTGCTATATTCATGTTTTTTTTAGTTTTTAATCTTTAGGCTTTCTTTTTCAGCGACCTCTTTTCTTAATCCGCTACTAGAAAACCTATGCTCTCTTTTATTGTAAAACAATTCTACCCCATTGTTTTCACAGTATTCTCTTCCTGTAAAATTTTTATCAGCATATTCATCTCCTAATATTCGTACATCTATTTTAAAAGAACGTAGTATATCTTCTAAATCTTGTTCTGTTGCATAAGGAACAATTTCATCTACATACTTACACCCTTTTAATTGGATATACCTTTCAACAACTGATTGTATGGGCTTATTTTTTTCTGGACGATCAATGGTAGGGTCTGTTTGCAAGCAACAGATAAGATAATCACATTGACGTTTTGCATCTTCTAACATTTTAACATGACCTGCGTGAAGCAAATCGAAAGCACTAAATGTGACACCTACTTTCATTCTTTTTCTTTTTCTTAATTCTTTTTCGCTTGGCAAATATACTTTTATCTATTTAAAAAAAAATGTTTTTCACCCTTAATTACGATAGGAGAATTCCTAATATCATGAACTATTTCGATAGATGGTTTAGCATCTATTAATCCAAAACCGTTACCTTTTAAAATCCCTTTATAACTTTCAGTATGTAAATCTGTAAAACCTCCACTAAATTCAATTTCCTCTCCATCAACAGTTATAGAACGGTATGTTCTTTGATTTTTCTCTTGAACTTCTTTAGGTAATGAGTTTTCATCTATTGATAAAAACCAACGCACTCTTGCATTTTCAAACTCTAAATAACCTGCTGATTTATCTTTTTCTCTTAAATGCACTATATTTTCTTGAACATTACCAAACACCCAAGAAAGCATATCATAAAAATGAACACCAATATTTGTTGCAATTCCTCCTGATTTACTTTGATCACCTTTCCAAGAAACATCATACCAATTTCCTCTTGAAGTGATATAAGTTAAATCAACATCATATTTTTGCTGTTTACCTAGTTTTTTTTCAGCAACAACTTTTTCTTTTAATTCGATAATACTTGGGTGTAACCGTAATTGAAGTATCGTATTAATTTTATTTCCTGATTCTTTTTCTATATCCTGTAATGCATCTACATTCCATGGATTTAAAACTAAAGGTTTTTCACAAATAGCATCAGCCCCTCTTCGCAAAGCCATACGTATATGGGAATCATGCAAATAATTTGGTGTACAAATACTCACATAATCTAATTGGATATTTTGCTTACGTTTAATTTTTTCAATATGACGGTCAAATCTCTCAAACTCTACAAAAAAATCAGCATTCGGAAAATAACTATCCATAACACCTACACTATCAAATTTATCAAGCGCAGCTATTAGAATATTATCTGTATCTTTTATAGCTCTTAAATGACGTGGGGCTACATATCCTGCTGCTCCAATTAAAGCAAAGTTTTTCATTATAATATTTTATTTATATTCTTGAGAAAGGAAATTTTTCACATCATAAGCAACGCTATTTTCCTTTTTCATCTGAATCTTTAGATACTAATACTCCATTTAACAAATCAGATAAAACCTCGAAAGTTTTATCTACACCTTTTTTTAACCCAGCTACTCTTTTAGTTTTTATATCAAAACCAATAACAGAATATTTATTAGCAAACAATCTTGCTAATAGCAATCCTACATACCTCAGTCCTTTTTGGTGCACTCATTTTCATCCTTACTAAAACACTTCGTAAAATAGCTCACGAAACTACAAAAAACATTTTTAATAGATATTATAAAACAAAAAAAGTCTCATCAAAAATGATGAGACTTTCAGTGGGCGCGAAGGGATTCGAACCCCTGACCCCTTGGGTGTAAACCAAGTGCTCTGAACCAACTGAGCTACGCGCCCAAAATATTTTTAGGACTTTTTTATTAGGTGTTCTGTGTGGGCGCGAAGGGATTCGAACCCCTGACCCCTTGGGTGTAAACCAAGTGCTCTGAACCAACTGAGCTACGCGCCCTAATACGCAATTAACTATTAGGAATTCAGTGTGGGCGCGAAGGGATTCGAACCCCTGACCCCTTGGGTGTAAACCAAGTGCTCTGAACCAACTGAGCTACGCGCCCTATATGCTAATTGCGGGTGCAAATCTACAACTCTTTTTTAGATTAACAATGTTTTTTTTCAATTATTTTTATAAAATTTCTGCAACTACAAACGTACTTCCTCCAATATAAATAACATCTTTACTGGTTGAACTTAATTTAGCAGACTCAAAAGCCTGATTAACAGAACTAAATGATTTTCCTATTAAATTAAACACCTCAGCAGTATCTTTTAATTTTTTTTCTGATAATCCTCTTGCGATATCGGGTTTACAAAAATAATAAGTAGCATTTTGAGGAAACATCGGTAAAATAGCTTCTAAGTCTTTATCAAAAACAACTCCTAAAACAATGTGTAATTTTTCAAAACTTTCATTTTTAAGTTGTGCTAAAGTATAAATTAAGCCTTCTTTATTATGTGCAGTATCACAAATTATTTTAGGTTCTTGCTGTAAAATTTGCCAACGTCCTTTTAAATTTGTGTTTTTTGCAACTTGTAATAATCCATTTTTGATGTTTTCTTCAGAAATAACAAAATCTTTTAATTGACTAATTGCTTTAACTGCCGTTTTTACATTCTTCGATTGATAATCGCCTAATAAATCAGTTTTATAAATATAATCTTCATCAGAAGCAAAAACTATTTCAGAATTACAATCATTTGCTTTTGATAAAAAAACTTTTTGAATACTTTCTTGACGTTCACCAATAACAGCAGGAACGTTATTTTTTATAATCCCTGCTTTTTCATAAGCTATTTCAGGTAATGTTTCGCCTAAAAACTGCGTATGATCTAATCCGATATTTGTAATTACCGAAACTTCTGGAGTAATAATATTTGTAGAGTCTAACCTACCTCCTAATCCTACTTCAATAACAGCAATATCTACTTTTTGATTTTCAAAATAACTAAAAGCCATTCCCACGGTCATTTCAAAAAACGATAATTTTTGAGCTTCTAAAAACTGTTTGTTTTCTGAAATAAAATCAATAATATTTTCTTGCTGAATTTCTTCTCCGTTAATTCGAATACGTTCTGTAAAATTTTTAAGATGTGGCGATGTATATAAACCAACTTTATAACCTGCTTCTTGTAAAACGGAAGCAATCATATGACTTGTAGAACCTTTTCCATTAGTTCCGCCAACATGAATAGTTTTAAACTTTTTCTCAGGATTTCCTAATTCTTTACTTAAAGCAATACTATTGGTTAAATCTTTTTTAAATGCAGTTTTACCTTCTTTTTGATACATTGGTAATTGCGCAAACATCCAATCTAAGGTTTCTTGATATGTCATATATATTGTTTTATAACCTCTCGATGAATAATCGGAGGTTATATTTATTTAAATAATAAAAAATAATTATTGCGATAAAGAAAACTTGTAGATAATAGTTCCTCTTTGTTTTGATGGAGCATTTCCATCGGCATTCCAAGTTGTTTTTAAAGCTGCTTCTTTGGCTGCTTTCTCCAAACAAGGTGCAGAACTAGTACTTCCTTTTAAACCTCCTGTTTGTACTTTGGTAACTTTTCCATTTTGATTTACCTCAATACTTACTACAATAGTACCTTCTTCTTGGCAATCTGGTTGTTTTACGGGTTTAGATAATGCTTTTCTTCCTGCTAAATTATAATTACCTCCAGAACCATTTCCTGAATTCCCATAATATTTACTAGAGGAAGCATCGCCGTCTTTCGTTCCTTTTACGCCTGATTCTGTATCATCACCTTCACCTGTTTTTGCACCATTTTTTGATGTTCCGTTTAACAAACTATTCAAAGCATCCGTAGCCGCTTTTGATGGACTTGGTTTCTTCTTCTTTGGCTTTACTTTTTTTGGAGTTTCTTTGACACTTTCTTTAACGACACCTTTTACAGACTCTTTAACCTCTTTTTCTGATGTAGTTTTCTCAACAACAGGAACATCTTCTGCTGTATCATCTGTAATAATATCTTCTTGAATTTCTTCTGAAGCTTCGCTTGCTTCTTCTTCAAAAACCTCTTCCTCTTCTTCTATTTCTTCCTCTAAAACTTCTTCTGTTGATGATGCTACTTGTGTTTCTTCAACTGGTTCACCGCTACCAACATCCGAAGTACCTAAATTAATGGCTAATCCGTATTCAATTGGTGGATCTAAATATTTCATTCCGAAATTAAAAATCCCGAATAATAAAAGCATCAAAATAATAGCCGTAATTACTGCTGATTTTCGTTTGTGTTCTGTTTCTAATATTTTCATCGATACTATTTTTACACTCATTTATCAAAAACAAGTTGAAATATACTTAAATAATTACTTCGCCTTTACAGCTAAAATCATTTTTAATTTATTTCTATTGGCGATGTCAATCACTTTCATTACATTTTTATATGCTACGTTTTGATCTCCTCGAATAACTACTGTTTTCTTTTTATCAGGACCAACTTTAGTAAGTATTGTTTGTTCTAAATTAAGGCTACTTACTTTTGTTTTATCAATATAAAAATCAGAATTCTCAGTAATACTTACAGCGATTGCGGTACTATTTTCTGTTTTACCTCCTCCTTTTGGCAATAAAACATCAATTGCTGAAACAGTAACTAATGTTGATGTTAACATAAAAAAGATTAACAACAGAAAAACAATGTCCGTCATTGACGACATATTAAAACTTGGATCTACTTTATTTCTTCCCTTTAAATTCATTTTATGCAGGTTCGTTTAATAAATCTAAAAAGTCTACAGATACCGCTTCCATTTGATACACTACTTTATCCGTACGAACTACTAAATGATTGTATGTAATGTACGCTACAATACCTACAATTAAACCTGCAACTGTCGTTGTCATTGCTGTATATAATCCATCAGATAATAATTTAATATCTATTTGACCACCCGAATTTGCTATTTCATGTATTGCTATAATCATTCCAATTACTGTTCCTAAAAAACCAATCATAGGGGCAGCACCCGCAATAGTTGCAATTACAGAAACATTTCGTTCTAACTTGTAAACTTCTAATTTACCAGCGTTTTCAATAGCTTTATTGATATCTTCTAAAGGTTTTCCTATTCTTGAAATTCCTTTACCGATTAACCTTGCAGTAGGAGAATTAGTGCTTTCACATAATTCTTTTGCTCCATCTAAATTCCCACCTGTTACATGATCTCTAATTTGATTCATGAAATTTTTATCAACTTTTGATGCTGCTTTAATTGCAAAAAAGCGCTCAAAATAAATATAAAGTGCAACAGCTAATAACACAAATAAAATTGCGATAATAACTTGACCACCTAATCCACCATCTTTAATTAACTGAATTATTGATAATGTTTTTTCAGTTGATATTTCATCTACTAAACCCGTTTCCTCTTGAATGTACCCTAACATGAACGTAATTTTATTATTATATAATACTAAAAAATCCTGAATATAAATTCAGGATTTAAAAATACACTATTTTTTTTATTTATTTACGATAATAATAATTTTACCATAATATACCCTAATCCTCCTAAAACAATTGTGTAAGGAAAAGCCATTTTAACCATTTTACCATAAGATAAATTAATTAAAGGAGCTAAAGATGATGTTAATAAGAATAAGAATGCTGCCTGTCCATTTGGTGTTGCAACACTTGGTAAATTAGTACCTGTATTAATTGCGATAGCTAATTTTTCAAAATGTTCTCTTGTTATATCTCCATTTTTAAAAGCCTGTTCTACTTCGCCAATATATACAGTTGCTACGAATACATTATCACTAATTGCTGATAAAAACCCGTTTGCCACGTAAAACAACCCTGGTTGAGATGCTGGATCTTGACTTAATGCCCAGTCAATTATTGGGCTAAATAAATGCTGATCATGAATCATTGCTACAACTACAAAAAAGACTACTAATAACCCTGTAAAAGGCAATGCTTCTTCAAAAGCAGGTCCTAATTGATGCTCATCAGTAATACCTGTAAATGCTGTTTGTACAATTATTAATGCTAACCCGATAAAACCAACAGGAGCTACATGCATAGCTAATCCTGCTATTAACAATAAAGCTGATACTCCTTGAACAATTAAAGCATACTTTTCTTTATCTGTTCTTTTAGCATCTTCTTGTTCAGTATATTTATCTATAATTCTTGCAGCTACTTCTGGCATTTTATCACCAAAACCAAACCAACCTGTTAACTCTAAAATAACGGTAGTTACCATTCCTGCCGCTAAAACAGGTAATGTAATAGGAGCCATTTTTAAGAAGAACTGAATAAAATCCCAACCTAATCGTTCACCAATTAGTAAATTTTGAGGCTCACCAACTAACGTACAAACTCCTCCAAGAGCTGTACCAACAACACCGTGCATAATTAAACTACGTAAAAAACCACGAAATTGTTCTAATGTTTCACCACTTAACTCTTCTCTATCTAAAATACCGTCATGATCATAATCGGCAGAACTAGAATGTATTTTGTGATACACTCCATAAAAACCAACAGCAACACTAATTAATACTGCTGTTACAGTTAAAGCATCTAAAAATGCTGATAAAACAGCTGATAAAAACACAAAAAGTAATGATAATACTACCTTTGATTTTATTTTCGTAAAAACCTTACTAAAAATAAACATTAATAAAGGTTTCATAAAATAAATACCTGCAACCATAAAAACTAAAAGTAATACTACTTCTAAATTCTGATCTACTTCATGATAGGCGTTTTTAGCAGTTGTTAACCCTAAAGCGACAGCTTGAATGGCTAACAAACCTCCCGTTAAAAGAGGATAACATTTTAATGCCATTGCCAAAGTAAAAATAAACTCAGCTATAAAAAGCCAGGCTGTTATTGTTTTTCCTAAAACAAAGAAGGAAAACACGTTGAAAACTAAAAAACTAAGCATGGTTATTTTAAACCACTTAGGGCTATTCCCTAAAAAATATTTAAACATCATTTTTATTTATTGTGCCTTTAAACCAACTCTTTTAGAGCTATTTCAAAAGCTGTTGAACAAATTTTTGTTTTTGAAGCACTTTTAGAAAAAGTTCTTTGTAATGCTTTTTTAATTGTATTTGATGTATCTTCAAAGATTGCTTTATCTTCCATTGGCAATACAACTTTAGCTTCCATTAAATAAGCAAAAACTCTAGCAATACCACAATTAGAAATAAAATCAGGTAATAAACTTAAATGTTTATCGGTATATTCCATAATAGAACCGAAGAAAATTTCTTTATCAGCAAAAGGAACATTCGCTCCTGGAGATATTACTTCTAAACCTGTATCAATCATTTTTTGAACTTGATCTTGAGAAACTAATCTTGAAGCTGCTGCTGGGACAAATATTTCGGCAGGCACATTCCAAATTTTTTCATTAATTTCATCAAAAGGAATCATTTTATCAGCAACCAATTTATTTCCATCCTTAGCTAAAAATAATTCAGTCATTTCTTCCATCGAAAATCCTTCTTCATTTATAACTCCTCCTTCTCTATCAATAATACCGACAACTTTAGCGCCTAATTGTGTTAAATAATAGGCTGCTGCTGAACCAACATTTCCAAAACCTTGAACAATAGCTTTTTTATCTGAAATTGTTCCTCCGTAAATATTGTAATAATGCTTAACAGCTTCGGCAACGCCATAACCTGTTAACATATCTGCAACAGTATATTTTTTAGATAAATCTGGTGAAAATTGCTTATCTTCAATTACTTTAATTACTCCTTGACGTAATTGACCTATTCTATTTATTTTATCTGCTTCAGTTGGCTTGAAATGTCCGTTAAAAATTCCTTCCTGAGGATGCCAAACTCCACAACTCTCTGTAATAGGAATTACATCTTTATCAGCATCAACATTTAAATCACCTCCTGTACCGTAATAATGTTTTAATAAAGGAGTAACAGCTTTATACCAACGCTCTAAAACGCCTCTTTTTCTTGGATCGTTAGGATCAAAATTAATTCCTGATTTTGCTCCACCAATTGCAGGTCCTGAAACTGTAAATTTCACTTCCATTGTTTTAGCCAAAGACAAAACTTCATTTTTATTTAAACCTTTACGCATTCTGGTTCCTCCACCAGCAGCACCACCTCTTAAAGAGTTAATTACTGTCCACCCTTCGGCTTCTGTTTCTTGGTCTTTCCAATGAAAAACGATTTCTGGCTCTTTGTTTTCGTATATTTTAAGTAATTCTTTCATTTTATAATATTTTAATAAATGTTCTTAATTACGTTTTTAAAAACGTCATTACTTTCTTTTTCTGCAAATCGAATACTATCTGTAAAAAAGCTAAAGTTGATTCATTTATTTATTATTTAAATTATTATTAAAATAGATTAAAACATACTGTTACAAACTTACTATAAAAAAATGATAGCTAAACTTTTTTATTTTAAAAAAGCAGGTCTATTTATCAAAAATAATACCCGAAGAATGGTCTTTTTCAGCCCCAGTTACACTACTTAAACAATTTACCTGATTTTCAATACGTAACACTCCTAAAAAGGCAAAAATCAACGCTTCTTTATAGTTTATAAGTGCTGTTGTTGTCTTTTCATTTTTTTGTTCTGAATAAAATTCAATTTTTTCTATTAAGAAATCGTTAAAAACACCTCCACCTGTTATTAAAACAGCATCACTTTTATAAATTATTTTTCCTATTTGAATTGCTGAATGTTCAATAAATGTTCTTAAAATAGTAGGAATATCTTTTTCTAAGCTATTAATAATAGGAAAAATATTTTTTTGAACCCATTCTAATCCTAATGACTTAGGTGCTGATTTTTTATAAAAATCTAAAGAATTCAATTTTTCTAGCAATTCATTATTTACAATACCTGTTCTAGCTATTTCACCTTTATCATCATAAGTAAACCCTAATTTTTGAACATAATGATTTAACACAATATTTACAGGGCAGATATCAAAAGCAATACGTTGTTCTTTTTCTTTAAATGATACATTTGCAAAACCTCCAAGGTTCACACAATACTGATAATCAGAAAACAAAAACTCATCACCAATAGGAACTAAAGGTGCTCCTTGACCTCCTAAATTAACATCTTGAGTTCTAAAATCACAAACTACTTTTTGTTTTGTAATTTCTGATATTACTTTTCCATTACCAATTTGAAGTGTAATTCCATCATCAGGTTGATGTAAAATAGTATGCCCATGAGATGCGATAAAATCAATTTTATTAATATTATTTTTTTTGATAAATAAATTAATTTCGTTTCCTAATAAATCTCCATATTCTAAATCTAATTTATTTAAAGCTATTTTACTAAAATTAATAGCCGACCTTAACTTATTTACCCAAACATCAGTATATGAGATAGTTTCAGATGATAAAATGGTGAAATTCTTATAATTATTCTTATCAAATTTAACATATACTAAATCAATTCCATCTAATGATGTGCCAGACATCAATCCTATTGTAAAATAAAAGTTATCATTCATATCCGTAAAAATAATAAAACTTCACTAAATATATATTATTAAAAAAGTATCTTTGAGTGAATTTTTTACGAATATAACAATCATAAATTATGGATTTTAGTTTAACAGAAGAACACATAATGATACGTGATGCTGCACGTGATTTTGCACAAACAGAATTATTACCAGGCGTAATTGAAAGAGATAATAAACAAGAATTCCCCAAAGAATTAGTACGTAAAATGGGAGATGTCGGTTTTTTAGGTATTATGGTAAATCCAAAATACGGAGGAAGCGGAATGGACGCTATTTCATATGTATTAATTATGGAAGAACTTTCTAAAATTGATGCTTCGGCATCTGTCATGGTTTCTGTAAATAACTCTTTAGTTTGCTACGGATTAGAAGCTTACGGAACTGAAAATCAAAAACAAAAATACTTAACAAAATTAGCCACAGGACAACAAATAGGTGCTTTTTGTTTGAGTGAACCTGAAGCAGGTTCTGATGCGACATCACAAGCAACAACTGCCGAAGATAAAGGAGATTACTATTTATTAAACGGTACAAAAAACTGGATTACAAACGGCGGTAGAGCCGATGTTTATTTAGTCATTGCACAAACTGATAGAAGTAAAAAACATAAAGGTATTAATGCTTTTATTGTTGAAAAAGGTGCTGAAGGATTTCATATAGGTCCAAAAGAAGATAAATTAGGAATCCGTGGTTCAGATACTCACACACTTCAATTTAACGATGTGAAAATTCCAAAAGAAAATAGAATTGGTGAAGACGGATTTGGTTTTAAATTCGCTATGAAAACTTTAGCTGGTGGAAGAATTGGTATTGCTGCACAAGCTTTAGGTATTGCTTCTGGAGCTTACGAATTAGCCTTAAAATATTCAAAAGAACGAAAAACTTTTGGTACAGAAATCTGTAATCATCAGGCAATCGCATTTAAATTAGCAGATATGTACACAGAAATTGAAGCTGCAAGAATGTTAGTTATAAAAGCTGCTTGGGATAAAGATCAAGGAAATAATTACGATATGTCTGGTGCAGTAGCAAAATTATATGCTTCTAAAGTTGCTATGGAACAATCGGTTGAAGCAGTTCAAATTCATGGAGGAAACGGTTTTGTAAAAGATTATCATGTAGAACGTTTAATGCGTGATGCTAAAATTACTCAAATTTACGAAGGAACTTCTGAAATTCAAAAAATTGTAATTTCAAGAGGTATTTTGAAAGATTAATTTTAAACATATAATAATAAAATTCTTTATAGTAAATTTGCCGCACAAAATAATTATCTATGCTAGCTGACAAAAAAGACTATGGTTTCATATCTGTTATTATTCCTGTATATAACGAGGAAGATAATGTAATACCTTTAACAGAAGGAATAACCAATGGTTTAAAAGGTTTTAATTATGAAATAATTTTTATTGATGATTTTTCTACGGATAATACAAAGAAAAAGATTAATGATATGAAAAACCCTAACGTTGCTCTTATTGAGCTTCGAAAAAACTATGGACAAAGTTTAGCTTTAGCAGCAGGTTTTGACTATGCAAAAGGTGATTATGTAGTAACTCTTGATGGTGATATGCAAAATGACCCTTCTGATATTGTGCACATGATTGAGAAAGCACACAGTGAAGACTGGGATGTTGTTACTGGAATTAGAGCAAAAAGAAAAGATTCTATCTTCAAAACTTTCCCTTCAAAAATAGCCAATTTTTTAATCCGAAGAGCTACTCGTTTAGATTTAAAAGACCAAGGATGTGCTATTAAAGTTTTTAAGAAAGATATTGCTAAAGATTTAAACTTATATGGTGAAATGCACCGTTTTATAAATCTTTTAGCACACTTAAATGGTGCTAGAATTGCACAAGTACCCGTAAAACATCACGCTAGAATGCATGGAGTTTCTAAATACGGATTAGGTAGAACAATTAAAGTAATTAACGATATTGTTTTAATTATCTTCCAAAGAAAATACTTACAACGCCCTATTCATTTATTCGGTAACTTCGGGTTGTTTTTTATGTTTATCGGTTTAGGTATTAACTTTTATCTATTAATTTTAAAACTTTTAGGAGAAGATATTTGGGGAAGACCTTTATTAGTTGCTGGAGTTATATTTGTGGTTATTAGTATTCAATTTTTTACAGTAGGTATTATTGCCGATTTACTAATGAGAACTTATTACGAATCGCAAAGTAAGCGACCTTATACAATCAGAAAAATTCATTTAAGTGAATAAAAAATTAATTAAAACAGTTGCAAAAATTGGTGTAAGTTTTCTTCTCTTGTACTTTGTTTTTAAAAAAATTGATTTTACACAAGTATTAGATTTATATAAAAAATCTAATACTTTTTATCTTTTGGCATCAATTGTTTTATTTATAAGTTCACAGTTTATATCATCAATAAGATTAAATTACATATTTCATAAAAATGATTTTCTTTTAGAAAAATTCAGCAATTTAAAACTTTATTTTGTTGGAATGTTCTATAATTTTTTCATTCCTGGTGGCGTTGGTGGCGATGCATACAAAGTATTTATTTTGAATAAACAATTTGGATGGAAAGCAAAACAGCTTACAAAATGTGTTTTTATTGATAGACTTATAGGATTATTAGCCATTTTTTCATTATTGATAACAATGGCTAGTTATCTTTTCTTTTCAAATTCATTATTTCTGATACTTGGAATTATAACTTCTATAATTTCATTTTTTGTTGGTAAATTTTTCTTAAATCATATTTTTAAGAAAACCAATAACTATTATACGTATAGTTTTTTCTATTCAATTATAATTCAATTATTACAGATAGGTACTATTATTTGTATTCTTAAAGCTTTTAAATTAGATATCATTAATGCTTTAAGTTACTGTTTTACCTTTTTAATTTCCTCAGTACTTTCGGTAGTTTCGTTTGCTGGTTTTGGAGCAAGAGAATATGTGTTTTTAAAAGCTTCTACTTTTTTAAACACCAATGAAGCCATCGCTATTAGCATAGGACTTTCTTTTAATATTATTACTGCAATAATATCTTTAGTTGGAGTATTTTTTATTCTGAATAAATTAAGCTTGAAAACAATATCAATTAAATAAAAAATCATTTTATGACCTTTTTTTACGAACAAAAAAATATTAAATATTTATATTGTTTAATTGCATTAGTTTATATTATTGGAATATTTATGCCTTTAATGGGAAATGATTCTGCGCAACATGCAACCATGGCTATGCGTATGTTTTTAAGCGATAATTTTGCTGGACTAATTAAAGGTGAAACTCCTTATTTAGATAAACCTCATATGCACTTTTGGTTATCGGCTATTTCTTTTAAAATTTTCGGATTATATGAATGGGCTTATAGAATTCCTGCTTTAATATCGACAATAATTGGAACTTATTCTGTTTTTCAATTAACAAAAAAACTATATGATAAAAGCGTTGCACACTATGGTTCATTGATTTTTTTAACAAGTCAATCTATTATTTTGGCAAATCATGATGTTCGTACAGATGCCGTTTTAACAGGTGCTACCATCTTTGCTATATGGCAATTATTTGAATATGTTTCTACAAAAAAGCTACTACCTATAATTTTAGGAGCAATTGCAATGGGAATCTCTTTTTCAACAAAAGGTTTTTACGGAGTTGCTATTATTGTATTTTCTGTTTTTGCACATATTATTTATACTAAAAAATACAATGTTATATTTTCCTATAAAGTATTGTTAGCGATTTGTGCTTTATTTTTAAGTATTACGCCTGTTTTATATGCTTATTATGTTCAGTTCGGATGGGAAGGAATTGAATTTATATTATGGAATCAAAATATAAATAGAGCAACTTCAACAGGTTTCAATCAAAGTAGCCCTGATTATTTTTTCTTTTTTCATTCGTTACTTTGGGTATTTTTACCGTGGGCATTTTTAATGTATTACGGATTATTTTATCAATTAAAAAAATGGATAAAAAACAAGTTTAAAAAAACCGAAGGAGTCGAGTTTTTAACAATCGGAAGTGTTTTAATAATACTTTTTATTATTAGTTTTTCTAAATTTAAACTTCCACATTATTTAAATCCTTTACTTCCTTTATTGGCTGTTTTTACAGCAGGAGTTTTATACAATTTAAAGAAAGATAACAAGCAAAAAACGTTAAAAGTTTTTATGGGAATTGTTTATTTTATTGCCCCAGTAATGGTAATTATAACAACCTTACTTTTATTTTTTACTTTTAATACACCTAATATTTTCATTATTTTAGTAAGTTTTATTTTATTAATAGCACTTGCATTAACAATATTTAAAAAAGAAGTTCTTCCTCTAAAAATAGTAGTAAGTTCTGTATTATTAATGGTTTTTGTAAATTTTGTACTTAATTCTTACTTTTATCCTGAATTATTACAATATCAAGGAGGTATCAAAATAGCAAAAATTATAAATGAAGATGATACTATAAATGCTGATGATGTGTATTTATATGAAGATGATTTTTCTTGGCCATTAGATTATTACACTAAAAGAAATACGCCTCATATTACCAAGCAACAATTAAAAAATATAGATAAAGATGTTTGGATAGTTATCCGAAATACATCAATAAAAACCATAGAAGAATCAGGTTTTATTATTGATAAAAAATATAAAGTTGATCATTTTAGAATAACAAAGCTAAATCTTAAATTTCTAAATCCGAAAACTAGAAATTCAAAACTTAGCAATGCCTATTTATTAAAGATTAAATCTAATTAATCTAATTTTTCAAAATCTATTTTATGTAGATGTAATCCTGAAGCGGGAGCGATATTTTTAATAAATTCGATATCTGTTTCAGGATTTAAACTATCTTTTATAAAATCTAAATTATATTCTCCTTTTCCTAAACTGTGTAATCCTCCCATTATTAAGCGAATTTGATTTCTTAAAAAACCTTCACCTCTAACGATTAAAACAAAACTTTCTTTCGGAAAAAAAGAAGCTGTTAATTCTGTGTTTTTTTCAATTCTACAATATTCGATTGTTCTTTCAACTTTTGTTTCTTCGGATGGTTTTGTACAATATCTTTTAAAATTATGAAAACCTTCAAATAATATTGCTCCTTCTTTCATTATTTCGATGTTTAAATCATCTCTAAAACGAGTTAAAAAAGGTGCGGCATACGGATGATTTTTTTCTCCATAAGAAAAATAATAACGATATTCTTTTACCTTCGGATGTTGAATAATATTAAACTTATTATCAATATCTTCAATTTTTAATGCTCGCATATCACCAGGAGCATTGGCATTGAAATCAATCATAAATTGGTCAAAATCTACTTTTTCATCAATAAATAATTGAAAAGCAAAATGAGTTGCCGATACTCTTGCATCGGTTCTTCCAACACCTAAACTTTTAAGGCGAATTCCTTTATAAATAAATTTTAATGTTTTGTCTAAAAATAAATGACCTGTTTTTAAATTTGGCTGTTTTTGCCATCCATGAAAACGAAATCCTAAATATTGAATGGTTACTAAATAAGAATGTTTATAATTCATCATTATACTAAATCGTACGATTGTTTTGCTATTTCTAATTCTTCATTGGTAGGGATTACCAATATTTTCACTTTTGAGTTTTCTTTATGAATCTCTGTTAATTTTTTGGCTCTAATATCATTTTTATCTTCATCTAAAGCTATTCCAAAAAACTCCATATCATTACAAACTAACTTTCTAATAAGTACTGAATTTTCACCAATTCCCGCAGTAAAAACTATGGAATCTAATCCGTTCATCACCGCAATATACGAACCTATATACTTTTTTATTCGATATGCATTCATATCTAAAGCCAATTGACAATTTTTATCACCATTTAATGCTTCTTTTTCAATATCACGTAAATCACTAAATCCTGTTAAACCAAGCATTCCGCTTTCTTTTTGTAACATATTATTTACAAAATCAGCTTTATATCCTAAATTATCTATCAAATGAAAAATTAAAGAATGATCAATATCACCTGAACGAGAGCCCATAATTAATCCTGAAACAGGGCTAAACCCTAAACTATGATCGATACTTTTTCCATTTTCAATAGCCGTAATACTACAACCATTTCCTAAATGAATCGATATAATTTTAGTATCTTTTTTATCTAAATAAGCAATTGCTTTTTCTGAAACATATTTATGACTTGTTCCATGAAAACCATATAAACGAATTTTGTCATATTCTAAAAACTTATTAGGAATAGCATATTTATGAGCTTTAACAGGTATTGTTTGATGAAAAGCCGTATCAAAAACAGCTACCTGTGTTGCCTTTGTAAAAATACTTTCGGCAACTTCTATTCCTTCTAAATTTGCAGGATTATGAAGCGGTGCTAAAGAAAATAATTCTTTGATATTATTTTTAACTTCATCAGTAACAATTGTTGTTTTTGTAAAAGCACTTCCACCATGTACAACTCTATGAGCTACAATTTTAATTTCATCGGTAGCGGTAATAACTCCTACTTTTTTATCGAGTAATAAAGTAACTACTTTTTCTAATCCTTCTTTATGATTTTTAATTTCAAGTTGTTCTTCAATGTCATTTTCTAATGATTTATAATGAACAGTACCTTTTTCTAATCCAATTCTTTCAATCAATCCTGAGCAAATAACTACTTGTGATAGCATCTCAAATAATTGATATTTTATAGATGAACTCCCCGAATTTATAACTAATACTTTCATATTTATTTGTCTTGAGCTTGAATTGCGGTTAAAATTATAGTATTAAAAATATCATCAACAGTACACCCTCTACTTAAATCGTTTACAGGTTTATTTAATCCTTGTAACATTGGACCTATTGCTAATGCACCTGTTTCTCTTTGTACCGCTTTATACGTATTATTTCCTGTATTTAAATCAGGGAAAATTAAAACATTTGCTTGACCTGCAACTTTTGAATCTGGCATTTTCTTTTTTCCTATTGATGCATCAACAGCGGCATCATACTGAATAGGACCTTCAACTTTCAAATCGGGTCTTTTTTGTTTGATAATTTCTGTAGCTTTTCTAACAGTATCAACATCTTCACCTTTTCCTGATGCTCCTGACGAATACGATAACATCGCAATTTTAGGATCAATACCAAAAGCAATACTAGAATCTGCGGATGAAATAGCAATTTCTGCTAATTCTTCTGCCGTTGGATTTGGATTAATAGCACAATCACCAAAAACAGAAACTCTATCTTCTAAACACATAAAGAAAATAGAAGAAACCACCGAAGAACCTGGTTTTGTTTTTATAAACTGTAAAGCGGGTTTTATAGTATGTTGCGTAGTGTGAGCAGCTCCTGAAACCATTCCATCAGCCAAGCCTTTATATACCATCATTGTTCCAAAATAAGAAACATCTGCCATTAAATCTTCTGCCATTGCAGTACTTAATCCTTTGTGTTTTCTTAGCTCATATAAAGTATTTGAAAAATCACTAAAATAATCAGATTCAATAGGATTTATAATTTCGGTAGCATCAAAATCAAAAGAAATATTTAAACGTTTTATTGATGTTTCAATATTTACTCTTTTACCTAATATTGTCAATTTAACAACATTTGTTTTTTGAAGTTGTGATGCAGCAATTAAAATTCTATCATCATTTCCTTCGGGTAATACGATGTGTTTTTTTACTTCTTTTGCTTTTTTCAATAAATTATATTGAAACATTCTTGGCGTAAGAATATCAGTTCCTTTATAAGTTGTAAGTTTTTCATTTAAAGCGGCAACATCTACATGCGTTTCAAAAATATTGATAGACATTTTTATTTTATCAACATTATCTGCATAAATATGAGATCTTACATTACCAAGTTTTGTTGTAACGGCAAAAGTTCCTTCTTTAACTGATAAAATAGGAACAATTTTTTCTAGACCTTCAATTAATTTAATTATTGATGAATTTAAAGCAATTCCACCAGTTAAAACAATACCTGAAATAGCAGGATAATTTGTTGAAATATTCGCTTGTAAAGTTCCTAATAAAATATCCGATCTATCAGCAGGAGTTACAACAATACTTTCTTCTGTTAAATGATGCAAAAAATGAGATAATTGCATCGCACCTACTTTTATGTCACCTGTCGTATTATTTAATAAATGTTCACCAAATAATACATCAGCTTTAATTTCGTTTAAAAGCTCCTTAACCGTTGGATTATTTAATTTTTTATCAATAGGAATCGCATTAATAGAAACAGATTTTGGTAAATTTCTACCAACCTCTTCAACGATAGTATTAATATTTATATCTTCAATTTTATTGGCTACAACCGAAATTACTTCAACATCTTTATTTACAAATGAGTCATAAGTTAAACGCAAACCTTGTATAAATTCATCCAATGTTTTATTCAAACCACCCGAAACAATAATAACGGGAATCCCTAAATTCTTTGCAATTAAAACGTTTAAATCCATTTCAATAACAGCACCATGATCTGAAAAATCAGTTCCTTCAACAATTACAAAATCATTTTGTTCTTCTAAAACTTTATATTTTTCTATAATTTCAGATATAACTTCGTCTTCTTTATCGTCATTTAACTTATCAATTAAATCAGATCGTGTAAAAGCATAACAATCTTCATAAGAACATTTTATCTTAAAATAATTAAGAACTGTATTAATATGATTATCTTTTTTATCTCCTGACGGATTATCAATAATTGGTCTAAAATATCCAACTTTTGGTTTTTTACGAAGTAATAACTGCATTAAACCTAAACTCAACATAGATTTCCCTGAGTTCGCTTCACTTGCAGCAATATAAACAGCTTTATTCATATTTCTAATTTTATGCAAAATTAGGCTAAATAAAATTAATTTTTTATGATAATTGTTCTGTGTTAAATTATTCTATTAAGAATCATTTTATCTATTTTCTACTGTTAAAATTCATAAAAATTATAAAATATTTTTTTTAATTAGGATTCCTAACTATATTTGCGATGCAATAAAGCAACATATAAAAACAAATATTATGAGTAAATCTATTTTTTATCACGCAGGATGTCCTGTTTGTATTACAGCAGAACAAGAAATAATAAGCTTAATCGGTGCTGAAAATGTAGAACTGGTTCATCTTGGTGAAGAAAAAGAAAAAATTGAAACAGCAGAAAAAGCAGGTGTAAAATCTGTACCTGCATTAGTAACCCCTACTGGAAATGCATTGCATATAAATTTTGGTGCATCTATAGAAGATGTAAAAGGTTAATCTCAATCAAAATAGTTAGGAATCCTTACCTAAAAGGATTCCTTTTTTAAAATTAAAAACAAGATGAAAAAATTAAAATTAATAATAATACTGTGTTTATTTGGAGCTAATATTTATGCACAAGGTGAAAATGAAGATGCTTCATTTAATAACACTACCGATTTAGTTATAAAAAGCACTAACATTAAGCATAATACAGATTTAGAACAGCTTGTATTTACTATAGAAGTACAAGGTAATGCTGTAGCAACAACACCAAATGCTTTTGGTAAAATGGATGGAGCTCCTGTTTTAGGCTATGTTTTTCCTACTAATTTAAATCCTACAGATGTTGGTTTTAATAATACAGAAGGTATTGTTGCAATGGCATTAACTTCACATCCAGATTTTGATGATACTCCTTTATGGGATGAAAATAATGATACTAATTATCAGAATGATGGAATTGTATGGCATCCGCATTGGGTAATATTAACTCAAAATAGTAATGTTGCTGGAGGTTTAGCTGTAAAGCAATTTAATAGTGATGATACTTCTGTTATACTACCACCTACAAATCCGGGTATGCCAATGTATATGGATTCTCCTGGGTATTCTGTAATTGCAAAGCAAAATACTATAAAAGTTATCATACCTGCCTATAGAATAAATAACAAAACTAATTTTAATTTTGATGCGGTAATAGCCTATATGCAAGTTAATACATCAGATGAAAACTTACCTCTACTTGGTGTTTATAAAGTATACAGTATTGCTTCTGGAGATTTATCATTACCATATAAAGTTACTAAATAATACATCAAATGAAAAATTACACCCTACACAAAATAGTAGTTACTATACTTTTAGCAACATTCATAATAAGTTGCTCTAATAAAGATACTACAGATATAATAACATCTAGTATAAATAAAGATTTTAGTATTACACAAACTAATGCCATTTATGATAATGTGTTAGAACAAATTATAATGAGTATTGATGTAGAAGAAGTGGCTGGTAATACCGTTCCTACTCCTATAGGAAAAACAGATGGCGCTCCGGTTTTAGGCTATGTTTTTCCTACATCACTAAAAACAACAGATGTTGGATTTAATGCTATTAATGGTATTGTTGCATTAGCATTAACATCGCATCCAGATTTTGATGATACGCCTTTATGGGATGAAAATAATGATACTAATTATCAAAATGATGGTATTGTGTGGCATCCGCATTGGGTAATATTAAATAATGATACAAGAATTAAAGGTAATTTATCTGTAGTAGAATTTGACTCTAACAAAACAACAGTAATGCTACCTCCTACAAATCCAGGAATGCCAATGTATATGGATTCTCCTGGATATCAAGTAATACAAAGAGGTTCTACTATAAAAGTAGTATTTCCTGCTGCTGCGGTAAACCATGTTACTGATTTTAATTTTGATGCAGTAACAGCATTTTTAAAAGTAAATACCTCAAATCCAGATTTACCTTTATTAGGTGTATATGAGGTGTATGATATCGCCTCTAAAGATTTGTCTTTACCTTATACTATTCAAAACTAAATAGAAACACGTAACAATAAACCAAAAATACACATGGAAATAGCTGTTTGGGACACTTATGTAAAAAGAAAAGATGGAAAAACAATGCATTTTGATATTTTAGTACCAAATGCGCTTACTGATAAAGAAATCATATTTGGTTACGGAAAATCTTATCTAAAAACAAAAACCTTTGAAACTTTACAATTAACATCTAATGAATGTAAATTGTGTCATATGGAAGAAGCTCCTGAAGCTATTATAGAAGATATCGAAGAAGAAGGATATTACATAATAGAAATGGAAAATTGTAATTAATTTAATTAGGATAACTAACTTTGCCTGTCAAACAATTGGCAGGCATTTTTATGGAAGAAAGTATATTTAACCCGACACAGCAAGAAAAAGATATTTCAAGTAAAATTGTTGTAGGGCTAGAACGCATATCAGAAGTTTTTAAAATTTTATTATGGGAAAAAGCAAAACTAATAGGCTTAAGTCCCATACAAATTCAGATACTTATTTTTATTAATTTTCATAAAAATGAACTTTGTAAAGTAAGTCATTTGGCTAAAGAATTTAATGTTACCAAACCAACAATAAGTGATGCTATTAGAGTTTTAAATAATAAAAAATTAATTATAAAAGATTTTTCAGATACAGATAGCCGTAGTTACACTATTTTATTATCCGATTATGGAAGTAAAATTATTACTGAAACATCAAATTTTGCTAATCCATTAAAAGACAAAGTAAATAGTTTAACAAATCTTGAAAAAGAAGAACTTTTTACTTCTTTAAATAAAGTTATATTTAAACTAAACCGTAGCGGAATATTAACCATTCAAAGAACATGTTATAGTTGTAGTTTTTATGAAAAAACACAAAACAGTAATTATTGTCACTTATTAAAGCAAGAACTTACAGCAGGTCAAATACGATTAGATTGCCCTGAACATAATCAAAAAGAATAACCTTACTATAATGACTTCATCAATGTTAATAAAAACATAAAATAGCAATTATTTTTTTATTTTAGAAGCTAATCCCGCTTTCCGCACTCGCTTTTTTTTGAAGAAAAATCAAAAAAAGAGCTCAAACAATTGCTTCAATCGGGGCTAAAAACCTATGATACACTTTATAAAATCCTTACAAAAATTAAAATTTGTGGTGAGGATTTTTTTTATTTTATTTAGTTAAGTTTTAAGCAAAAAAAACCTCAATCTAAAAAGATTGAGGTTTCAAAGAAAGGCAACGACCTACTCTCCCACCATTGGCAGTACCATCGGCGCAAATGGGCTTAACTTCTCTGTTCGGGATGGAAAGAGGTGAGCCCCATTGCGATAATCACCTTAAAATGTTTCAGTATATTTCAACTGTATAAGTTAACATATTGGTAAAAATTATATCGTAAATAATCAAAAGAGTTGGTGCTTGCGCCCTTTCGAGCGCAAGACTTCTACATAAGCCTATGGGTTATTAGTAATACTCGGCTATGACATTACTGCCTTTACACCTGTATCCTATCAACGTGGTAATCTTCCACGACCCTTTAAAGAAATCTCATCTTGTGGTGGGTTTCGCGCTTATATGCTTTCAGCGCTTATCCCTTCCCAACGTAGCTACTCTGCAATGCTCCTGGCGGAACAACAGATACACCAGAGGTTAGTTCAACTCGGTCCTCTCGTACTAAAGTCAAATCCACTCAAATTTCTAACGCCCACAGCAGATAGAGACCGAACTGTCTCACGACGTTCTGAACCCAGCTCGCGTGCCACTTTAATGGGCGAACAGCCCAACCCTTGGGACCTTCTCCAGCCCCAGGATGTGACGAGCCGACATCGAGGTGCCAAACCCCCCCGTCGATGTGAGCTCTTGGGGGAGATCAGCCTGTTATCCCCGGAGTACCTTTTATCCTTTGAGCGATGGCCCTTCCATGCGGAACCACCGGATCACTATGCTCTACTTTCGTACCTGATCGACCTGTATGTCTCTCAGTCAAGCTCCCTTATGCCATTGCACTCTACGCACGGTTACCAAACGTGCTGAGGGAACCTTTAGAAGCCTCCGTTACTCTTTTGGAGGCGACCACCCCAGTCAAACTACCCACCACGCACTGTTCTCATTGCTGAGTTAGATTCTAGATAAGCAAAGGGTGGTATTTCAAGGGTAACTCCACAACGCCTAGCGACGCCGCTTCATAGTCTCCCACCTATCCTACACATTACTTATCCAAAACCAATACGAAGCTATAGTAAAGGTTCACGGGGTCTTTTCGTCCCGCTGCGGGTAATCGGCATCTTCACCGATACTACAATTTCACCGAGCTCATGGCTGAGACAGTGTCCAGAT
>NZ_JBFCVV010000001.1:1245000-1517500 GCF_041053065.1 Tenacibaculum salmonis
AAAAAGCTTATTCAATAAACAAATACAAAGGTTATTGTTTAAAATAAAACTATTATAAAATAAAGTACTAAACAGAAAGATAATTATTAATTAAATAATAAATTAAAATAAATCAAAAAACAACATAAACTACTGTAAATCAACAACATAAATGAATTATTGATTTTAACAAAAATTATTAACCTTATTAATAGTTTCTTTTTTAAAAATATTTAACAAGTAATTTGTTTTTCTAATATTAATCTTTAGATTTGTAACGTACAACAAAAACAAAAATGATGTTACAAAACGTTTGGCAAGGTTTTTATTTCCACTTTTATTTCTTTAATAAGAACTGAGGCTTTGTATCGTATTGTTAACTAACACATATAATTATAAAGCCTCGATATATCGAGGCTTTTTTTTTAATTTAAAATGAAACAAATTATAGCAATTCAAGGAGCAGAAGGATCTAACCATCATAAAGTAGCTCGTGATTTTTATGGCACTACAATTGACTTAAAAGAATGTATGTCTTTTGATGTTTTAGTAGATAGCTTACTTGATAAAACAGCAAATGTTGGTATTATGGCGCTAGAAAATACAATAGCAGGTTCTATTATACCAAACTACGCTTTAATTGATAAAAATAATTTACACATAATTGGTGAAGAATATTTAAATATTCATCATCATTTAATGGCGCTTCCTAATCAGAAAATTGAAGATATTACCGAAGTTTGTTCGCATCCGATGGCACTACTACAATGTAAAGAGTTTTTTAAGAAACATAAACATATTAAATTAGTAGAAGATGTTGATACTGCGGAAGTAGCCAAAAGAATTGCTAAAAATAACTTAAAAGGAGTTGCAGCCATTGCACCTAAAATTGCTGCAGAAATTTTTGGTTTAAATGTTATTGAAGATGACATTCAAACCATGAAAGAGAATTCAACCCGATTTGTTATTGTACAAACTAAAGAACCTAGTAACGGAATTGATACGATAAATAAAGCATCGTTAAAATTTCAACTTGATCATAAAAGAGGTAGTTTAGCTACTCTTTTAAATGTATTAAGCGATTGTAAAATGAATTTAACAAAAATACAATCGTTACCAGTAATTGAAGCTCCTTGGAAATATTCATTTTTTGTAGATGTTACCTTTAATGAATATAAAAATTACGAAAAGGCAATTTCTATCATTAAAATAATGGCAGAAGATTTTAAAGTATTAGGAGCATATAAAAACGGAAGAAAATAATGATTCAACCAGCAAAAAGATTAGATACCGTACAAGAATACTACTTCTCTAAAAAATTAAGAGAAGTTAGAGAATTGGCAGCAGCAGGAAAACCAATTATCAATATGGGAATTGGTAGCCCTGATTTATTGCCTCCTACTAATGTAATTAATGCTATTCAAGAAAGTTTTGGAGATGCAACTGCTCATAAATATCAAAGTTATCAAGGATTACCTGAATTAAGAAACGCAATTTCTAAGTTCTATGATGAAAAATTTGGAGTAGCATCTAATCCTGAAAATGAAATATTACCTTTAATGGGTAGTAAAGAAGGAATTATGCATATTTCTATGGCTTTTTTAAATGAAGGCGATAAAGTATTAATTCCAAATCCTGGTTATCCGACTTATACTTCTGTTACTAAATTAGTAGGTGCAACACCACTTTTTTACAACTTAAGTGATACAACTAACTGGCAACCAAACTTTGAAGAATTAGAAAAGTTAGATTTAGAAAACGTAAAAATTATGTGGGTGAATTATCCGCATATGCCAACGGGAACAAATGCAACTTTAGAAACTTTTGAAAAATTAGTAGCTTTTGGTAAAAAACATCAAATATTAATTGTTAATGATAATCCGTATAGTTTTATTTTAAATGATAATCCTATCAGTATTTTACAAGTGGATGGCGCTAAAGAGATTGCTTTAGAATTAAATTCATTAAGTAAAACATTTAACATGGCAGGTTGGCGTGTTGGTATGGTTTTGGGTAATGCTAACTTTATCAACCAAATATTAAAGGTTAAAAGTAATATGGATTCTGGTATGTTTTACGGAATTCAAAAAGGTGCTATTGAAGCTTTACATTTATCTGATGAATGGTTTATCGCTCAGAATAAAATATATGAAGAGCGTAGAAATTTAATTTTTCAACTTGCTGATAAATTAAATTGTACTTATAATAAAAATTCAACAGGTTTGTTTGTTTGGGCTAAAATTCCTGA
This sequence comes from Tenacibaculum salmonis, assembly GCF_041053065.1. Lineage (NCBI taxonomy): Bacteria > Pseudomonadati > Bacteroidota > Flavobacteriia > Flavobacteriales > Flavobacteriaceae > Tenacibaculum > Tenacibaculum salmonis. The sequence goes on from NZ_JBFCVV010000001.1 coordinate 1,247,228, forward strand.
AGGAAAAACATCCGAAGGAACTGCCGATGAAATTTTATACGGAAAAGATATATTTATTACTCCTGGAACTGTTTTTGGTTCGCAAGGAGAAGGTTATATTCGTTTTTCGTTATGTATTACAAAAGAAGTAATTAAAGAAGCAATTAATAGATTTGCCTAAATAGGTAAAATAAAATATCATTTCTGTGATAGAAATGCAGTAAAATAATAATATGAACGTATTTGTAATTGGTGTTGGTTTAATTGGTGGAAGCATGGTTTTAGATATTCAAAGAGAATATCCTGAGGCTGTTGTTTATGGAATTGATGCCAACGAAAATCATTTAGATGAAGCTAAAAAAATTGGCGTAATTCATCATAAAGCAACGTTTAGCGAATTAGAAAAAGCAAGTATTGTAATTATTTCAATACCTGTTGATGTTCAAATAGCAATAATACCTAAAGTTTTAGATATTATTGCTGATGATTGTTTAGTTTTAGATGTAGGTTCTACAAAAGCAAACATTTGTGAAGCTATTAAAAATCATCCGAAGCGAAGAAATTTTTTAGCAACACACCCTATTGCAGGTACTGAATTTTCAGGACCAACAGCAGCACATGAAAATTTGTTTAAACAAAAAACAAATATTATTTGTGAAGTAGAAAAAACAGCTTTCAAATTACAAGAAATAGCTTTAGAAATTTTCTCAAAGCTAGGAATGAGAATTCGTTATATGGATGCAAAATCGCACGATAAACACATTGCATATGTATCTCATTTATCGCATATCAGTTCTTTTATGTTAGGAAAAACTGTTATCGAAAAAGAAAAAAACGAACGTGATATTTTTGACATGGCAGGTTCTGGTTTTGCATCAACAGTTCGTTTAGCAAAAAGTTCACCAGCAATGTGGACGGCTATTTTTAAACAAAATAAAGACAACGTTGTAGAAACTTTGGAAGAATATATCAATAATTTACAACAATTTAAAGAGTTAATACTAGAAGATGATTTTACTAAAATCCATAACGAAATGGAAAGTACAAATCACATAAAACAAATATTAAACGGCATAAAATAAAAGCCATAATAATTATTAAAATGGAAAATACAAAAGAATTAAGAACATGGTTGGATGATATGAATTTAGCGCATCCACTAGTAATAGCAGGGCCTTGTAGTGCAGAAACCGAAGAGCAGGTTTTAAAAATTGCACACGAATTAAAAGATTCTGATGTAAACTATTTTAGAGCAGGAATTTGGAAACCAAGAACTAGACCTGGAAATTTTGAAGGTGTAGGTGCTTTAGGTTTAAAGTGGTTACAAAAAGTAAAAGAAGAAACAGGAATGAAAACCTGTACTGAAGTTGCCAATGCAGCCCACGTAAAATTAGCTTTAGAACATGATATAGATTTATTATGGATTGGTGCTCGTTCAACAGTATCGCCATTTATTATGCAAGAAATTGCGGATGCGTTAAAAGGAACTGATAAAATCGTATTAGTTAAAAATCCTGTAAATCCAGATTTAGCTTTATGGCTAGGTGGTATTGAAAGATTATATACAGCAGGAATTAAAAATTTAGGAGCTATTCACAGAGGTTTTTCTACGTATGAAAAATCTAAATACAGAAATATTCCTGAATGGCAAATTGCTATTGAATTTCAAAACAGATTTCCTGATTTACCTTTAATTTGTGACCCTTCGCATATTACAGGAAACAGAGAAATGGTTTTTGATGTTTGTCAAACTGCTTTAGATTTAAACTTTGATGGTTTAATGGTTGAAACTCATTTTGACCCTGAAAAGGCTTGGAGTGATGCTGCTCAACAAGTAACTCCTACTAAGTTAAAGCAGATTATGACTGATTTAAAAATCAGAAAAGCAACAGAAACAGATTCTGAATACAGAGAATCTTTAGATAATTTACGTGCTCAAATTAACGTTGTTGATGGTCAACTAATAGAAATGTTAGGAAAAAGAATGAGCGTTGCTGATAAAATTGGTGCTTTAAAGAAAGATATGAACGTTGCTGTTTTACAGTCTAGACGTTGGAATGAAATTCTTGGAAACATGATTTTAGAAGGTGAAACTAAAGGTTTAAGTGAAGATTTTGTTTTAAAAATGTTTAAAGCAATTCACCAAGAATCTATTAATCATCAAGAAAAAATTATTAACGGATAAAAAAAAGGAGCTTCAATTGAAGCTCCTTTTTTTTTTAAAAGATTAAGATATTATTTTAATCTTTTAAAAATATATCTTGTAATAAAAATACCATTTTTATCACCTTTACCTCCATAACTCTCAACTCCTGAATTTACAAAAGCTAAATCCCATCCTTCTTCAACCATGGTATTTATTTTTGAGCTAATTACAGCATCATTTGCTACAATATTCTGAAATCTAATTCCTCCCATATTAAAGAAGTTTAATAATTTAGTTTCATCGAAGTTTTTTACTCTAATCTCAGCACGGTCAGATTTATTTCTTTTGTCTTTCTTTTTTTCACTAGACCTTGTTGATGTAAAACTCTTATAATCTCTGTCTTCATTAGATGAGATTAATCTTGACCTACCTAATCCATTAGGAACTGTTGACTCTACACTTGTAATAACCTTGTACTCAAATTTCTGAGCGTTTACTGATGTTAAACCTAATGCAATAAATGCAATTAGTAATAATGCTTTTTTCATAAAAAATTATTTTTTTTTTTAATAAGCACGCAATATAATATTTTTAAATTTAAAATATTCAAATCTATAAAAATGCCTAGCCCCGATTGAAGCATTTGTTTGAGCTCTTTTTTATTTTTCTTTTCGAAAAAATAAAAAAAGCGAGTGCGGAAAGCGGGAAATTGCTTCAAATTATTAGTTATCAAAAGTATTTGCTACTAAAACTAAAAACACAGCAACCGACACTTTAATTTTTACATAAATTTCTGCATCTTTGTACTATGACAGGAATCGTATATAAATCTACAGGAAGTTGGTATTGGGTAAAGTGTGAGGATGTTTTATACAAATGCCGTATTAAAGGAAAATTTCGACTAAAAGGTATTAAAAGTACCAATCCGATTGCAGTTGGAGACAAAGTTGATTTTGACTTAGAAACCAAAAATAACGAAGAAACTGGTGTAATTACCGAAATTCATGAACGTGATAATTTTATTGTTCGTAAATCGGTAAATTTATCTAAGCAAACACATATTATTGCAGCTAATATTGACCAAGTTTTTTTACTGGTTACTATTAACAATCCGCCTACTTTTACCACTTTTATTGATAGATTTCTAGTTTCTGCAAGAGCTTACAGAATTGATACTATTTTAGTTTTCAATAAAATAGATTCTTATAAAGTAGAAGAACGTGGTGAAATTTTATACTTAAAAGATATTTATGAAACTATCGGTTACCGATGTATCGAAGTATCTGCAAAGGAAAACACCAATATTGATAAAATTAAAGAAATAATGCTTGGAAAAACTTCAATGTTTGTAGGACATTCAGGAGTTGGAAAAACAACATTAGTAAATACTATTGATCCTGCTTTAAATTTAAAAACTAAAGAAATTTCTGATCAACATAATCAAGGAAAACACACCACAACTTTTGCAGAAATGTTCGATTTAAGTATCGAAAACTCAAAAGATGCCCGAATTATTGATACACCTGGTATTAAAGGTTTTGGAGTTGTTGATATTGATAAATATGAATTAGGAGATTATTTTCCTGAATTTTTTGCACTAAAACAAGATTGTAAATTCAATAACTGTATTCATGTAAACGAACCAAAATGTGCCGTAAAAGATGCTTTAGAAGCTGATACTGTTTCATGGGAACGTTATAAAAGTTATTTGCAAATTTTAGAAGGTGAAGAAGAACATTATCGTACTGATATTTGGGAAAAAGATAAAGAGTAAATGAAAGCAGTTGTTCAAAGAGTAACCAATGCCAGTGTAACTATTGAAGGTGAAAAGGTCGCAAGTATCAAAGGTGGTTTGCTAATTTTAGTAGGTATTACTGATGATGATCATACAGAAGATATTAACTGGTTATCTAAAAAAATAACGAATCTTCGAATTTTTAATGATGAAAATCAGGTGATGAATCAATCTTTAATTGATATTAAAGGAAATGCAATTATCGTTAGTCAGTTTGCATTACAAGCATCAACAAAAAAAGGAAACAGACCAAGCTACATGAACGCTTCAAAACCTGAAATCGCCATTCCTTTATATGAAAAGTTTATAAATCAGGTAGAAAACGACTTAGGTAAAAAAGTACAAACAGGTAAATTTGGTGCAGATATGAAAGTAGAACTTTTAAATGATGGACCTGTTACTATTATTATCGATAGTAAAAATAAGGTATAAAACTTTATTTTATAGTTGGCTAGTTGGCAGTAATTCAAAAAAAGAGATATTCACTTTGAAAGTATAAATGAAAAACCCAAGAATCAAATGTTACAAATGCATGATGCCTTCATCTTCATGTATTTGTAAACACATTAATCATTTACAAACCAAAACTCGTTTTATTATCCTTATGCACCCAAAAGAGTACAAAAAAGAAAGAAACGGAACGGGACGTATGACAAATCTTCAACTTGAAAATTCTGAAATTATAGTTGGTGTAGATTTTACAAATAATAAACGTGTAAATGAAATACTAACTGAAGAAAAAAATTCTTCTTTCTTACTTTACCCTGGAGAAGATAGCTTCAATTTATCAGTAAGAAAAAGTTCAGAAATAATTTCATTTATGGGTGATAATCCACATATTTTTATTCTTGATGGAACATGGCCTTGCGCTCGTAAAATGCTAAAATTGAGTAAAAACTTACAAAAACTAAAAAGAGTAAGCTTTGATAATAAAATAAAATCGAAATTTACCATTAAACAACAACCAGCACCTCTTTGTCTTAGTACTATTGAATCAGTTTATACAGTCTTAAATTTACTTAATCAAAGTAATTTAGAACAATGTGATACGAAAGATTTTCTTATTCCTTTTGAAAAAATGATTGACCATCAAATTAAATGTATGGTAGACACAAATAACAAAGAGCTTATTCCTAAGAATATTTATAAAAAAAATATGGAAAGAAGTATTATTTTTGAACAAGAAAGTTAGTTATCTTTTTTATGAAGTTTATAGATATTCATACGCATACTAATTCTGATGAGAATTTTACTATTTTAAATTGTTATCCGAATTCAACAGGTTTTAATACGCCTTTTTCTATTGGGATTCATCCGTGGTTTATCCTTGAAGAAAAAATTGAAGATGAACTTATCTTTATCAAAAAAAAACTACTTCATAAAAATTGTTATGCCATTGGAGAATGTGGTTTAGATAAATTATCTGAAGTAAATTATGCACTTCAAATTAGTATTTTTAAAGAACATGTTAAATTATCAGAAGAATTTAAAAAACCATTAATTATACATTGTGTAAAGGCTTTTCAGGATATAATCCGTTTGAAGAAAGAACTAAAACCTTCTCAAAAATGGATTATTCACGGTTTTAATAAAAACAGTCAAATTGCTACTGATTTTATCAAAAATGATTGTTTTTTATCCTTCGGAAAAGCATTGTTAACATCAACTAAATTACAAGAAGTATTTTTAAATATTCCGTTGGATAAAATTTTCTTAGAAACAGATGATGCAAAAATTGATATTTCCACTGTTTATGAAAAAGCAAGTAACATCAAAAAAATTAGCATGAAAAAGCTACAAAAAAATATACATCAAAATTTTAATAAGATATTTAAGAAATGAGTTGGTTAGAAAGAACGGAATTATTAGTTCAGAAAGAAGGAATTGAAAAACTAAAAAAAGCAAATATTTTAATTGTTGGCTTAGGTGGAGTTGGCTCATTTGCAGCAGAATTTATAGCAAGAGCTGGTGTTGGAAAAATGACAATTGTTGATGGTGATGCTTTTGATGAAACTAATAAAAACAGACAATTACCCGCATTAGATAGTACCATTGGAAAAACAAAAGTAAGCGTAATTTCTGATAGAATTAAAGATATAAATCCTGAAATAGAACTAACAGCTATAGAAGAATTTTTATCGCCAGAAAGAGCTTTTGAAATAGTTAGTAATGAATATGATTACGTAATGGATTGTATTGATAGTATTACTCCTAAAATTAATTTAATTGTTGCCGCTAAAAGAAAAAAAGTGAAATTAATTAGTGCTATGGGGGCTGGTGGAAAATTAGATGCAAGTAAAGTTGTTGTAAAAGATATCAGTAAAACTAAAAATTGTAAAATGGCACGTGCGTTAAAAAAACGATTAAAAGAACGAAAAGTAAACAAAGGTATTACTGCTGTTTACTCGGAAGAAGTTCAAATTGCCGAAAGCTTACAACTAACAAACGGAGCTAATTTTAAAAAATCTTTTTATGGAACTATTAGCTATATGCCCGCCGCTTTTGGCTTACAAGCTAGTTCTTATGTTATTAACAAAATCTTAACGAAAAAATAATTTCCACGGAAAATATTTTTAGTTTATATTTGTTCTAAATAAAAAAATTTAAATACAAATAATCATGAAAAAATCAATTTTAGCTATTGCTCTTATCGCCATTACTGCAGTTTCTTGTAAATCAGAAAAAAAGAAAGTAGCTGTTAGCGAAGAAATTAAAGATGTTAAAAAAGTAGAAAATGTAATTAACTCTTACAAAGCAAATATTGCTGAATCTACTGTTACTTGGAAAGGAAACAAGCCAACAGATTCTCATAATGGTGTTGTTAACATTACAAAAGGTTTATTTGATATAGAAAATGGTGTACTTAAATCCGGTGAGTTTGTTATTGATATGACTTCAATTTCATGTGCAGATTTAGAAGCAGGTAAAGGTAAAGAGAAATTAGAAAAACATTTAAAAGATGGCGATTTTTTTGATGTTGAAAAATTCCCTACTGCTAAATTTGAAGTTGCTAGCTCTGAAACAAAAGATGGAAAATTACAAGTTACAGGTAATTTAACACTTAGAGGAACTACAAAAAGTATTACAATTCCAGCTACAGTTACTCAAAGTGAAGGTGTAGCTACTATTAAAAGTGATGTTTTTAGTATTGACAGAACTGACTTTGGAGTTACTTATAGTTCTAAAAAGTTTAATGCTGCTTTAAAAGATAAATTCATTAACGATTTAATGGAAATTTCTTTTAATATAAAGGCTGTAAAATAATTTCATTATAGTACATGAAAAAAGGGTTGATATAATATCAACCCTTTTTTTATTCATTAATAAATTCATCAACTTCAAAAAGTTCTTTAAAATGTTTTAATATTTTTTCTTTTACCTCAACTTCTGAAACTTTAAAACCTAATTCTGCTTCCATCGAAGTAACTGCTTTTCCTTTAATTCCACAAGGAATAATATTATCAAAATAACCTAAATTCACATTTACATTTAAAGCAAATCCATGCATAGTAACCCATCTACTTGCACGAATTCCCATAGCACAAATTTTTCTAGCAAACGGAGTTCCTACACCTAACCAAACACCTGTTTCTCCATCGCTTCGTGCTGCTTCTAATCCATATTCTGCAATTGTTAATATAATTGCTTCTTCTAAAAAACGAAGGTATTTATGAATATCTGTAAAAAAATTTTCTAAATCAAGAATAGGATATCCTACTATTTGCCCCGGTCCGTGATACGTGATATCTCCTCCCCTGTTTATCTTATAAAAAGTTGCTCCTTTTTCTTTTAATTGCGACTCATTTAGTAATAAATTACTTAAATCTCCAGATTTACCTAATGTATAAACATGAGGGTGTTCTACAAATAAAAAATGATTGGGTGTACTAATTTCGAGTTCTTTTTTTCTGTTTTCTCTTTTTATAAAAACCGTTTTTTCTAACAACTGGGCTTGATAATCCCAAGTATCTTTATAATCTTTTTGACCTAAATCACTTACTATTATTTTTTTATTCATAAATTAGTATTCTAAAAATAAGACCTCAAAGGTAGGGAAAATTAACTTTTAGCTGTTCTTACTATACCATTAACCTAATAATTATGATTAAAAAAATCCCTTTTCTAATACTACTAATTTTTACTTTTTTTAGTAGTAATTCATTTTCTCAAAATTACTGGAATAAAACAGTAAAAAAAGATAATTTTATTCAAAAAAATAAAATTCTTGATAGGGAAAACACACCTCAAAAATACTCTTTAGCTTCGTTAAACTTAAGTAGTTTTGAAAATCATCTAAAAAACTCTAATCTAAATAAAGGAGAAAGGATAATAACTTTACCCAACTCTGAAGGAAGATTAGAAGAGTATTCTTTTCATGAAACACCTTCTTTAGCACCTGAATTAGCGGCTAAATTCCCTATGATTAAAACATATTCTGCTCAAGGAATTAATAACCCTACTGCAGTTGCTAAAATCACATTAGGTGTTAATGGCTTACACGCCCTTATATATTCGGCTAATGAAAGTACAATATATATAGATCCGTATACTAAAGATAAAAAACAGTATATTATATATAAAAGAGATGACTTAAAATCGGATAATAATGGTTTTAACTGTCAAATTGAAGAAACGAAAAAAGAAATAATAAAGTCTTCAATTCAAAAAAAAAATGCAAATGATGGTAAATTAAGAACTTATAGGATTGCCATTGCTTGTACAGGTGAATATTCTCAATTTCATTTAAATAGAGAAGGTATTTCTAACTCAGCAACAGATGCTGTAAAGAAATCGGTTATTTTATCTGCAATGAATACTACTATAGCTCGTGTAAATACAGTTTACGAAAGAGATTTAGGTGTTCGAATGGTTATCGTAAATAACAATGATGAAATAATATTTTTAGACTCAACTACTGATGAATTAACTAATGATAATGCTAATAGCCTAATTGATGAGAGTCAAGTTAAATGTGATGCTATAATTGGTGATGCAAATTATGATATTGGTCATACATTCAGTACTGGTGGTGGTGGTTTAGCTTCTTTAAGATCTGTATGTAGGTCTGGTTCAAAAGCTAGTGGTATTACAGGTAGTGGACAACCTATTAACGACCCTTTTGATATCGATTATGTGGCGCATGAAATAGGACACCAATTTGGTGCTACACATACCTTTAACGGAACTGGAGGTAGCTGTGGAAGTAATATAGGTAGTACCTCTGTAGAACCAGGAAGTGGTACTACAATAATGGCGTATGCTGGTATTTGTTCTCCTCAAAATGTACAAAATAACAGTGATGATTATTTTCATACAGTTAGTATTGGTCAAATGTGGAATCATGTTCAGTCAGTTGCTAGTTGTGGTCTAACAACAGATACAGGTAATAATGCTCCCACTGCAAATGCAGGTAATAATTTTAGTATCCCTAAAAACACTCCTTTTATTTTAAAAGGAATAGCTACAGACACTGATGGAACTGCTAACTTAACGTACAATTGGGAACAAATAGATACCGAATCAGCAACAGTACCACTAGTTTCAACAAGTACACAAGGTCCTGCTTTTAGATCATTACATTCTAGTACATCTCCTAATAGATATTTACCAACCTTTTCTAATGTTGTTAATGGCGGTTCAAATCAATGGGAAGTTCTTCCTACTGTAGCTAGAGAATTAAATTTTGCACTTACCGTAAGAGACAATCATGCTGGCGGAGGTAATACAGCAAGAGATGATGTTAAAATTACAGTAACTGATTCCGAAGCTTTTGAATTTACGTATCCTAACACTGCTGTAAACTGGAATACTAGTTCTACACAAAAAATAACATGGAATAAAGGAACTACTGATAAAGCACCGATTAATTGTATGAAAGTGAATATTAAACTTTCTATTGATGGTGGATTAACTTTCCCTATTCTTTTAAAAGATAATGTTACTAATGATGGTTCTGAAGATGTTATTATTCCTAATACTCCAACAACTAAAGGACGTATTCTTATAGAAGCTGCTGATAATATTTTTTATAATGTAAACAATACTAATTTTACGATTGACTCTACAACACCTACTTTTTTAATTTCAAACCAAACTGATAAACAAGTTGTTTGTAATACAGGTAATAACTCTGTAGATTATACTTTAAAGTTCAAATTTGTTAATGGTTTTACTGAAACAGTAAATTTATCTGCTACTGGCTTACCTAGTGGAACTACTGCATCATTTAACCCTGCTACTATTAATAAAGAAGGAGATGTTGTTATGACAATAAATAATTTAAATGGGAGTAATCAACAAGATAACGTCATTATTATTGAAGGAAAATCGGCAACAGTTACTCAAACAACCACTGCATTATTAAAAATAACGGAAAATAGTTTTACTAAAATAAATTTAACAACTCCTAGTAATGCAACTGATGAGATTAGTATCAACACAAAATTTGAGTGGGAAGCTAATTCAAATGCTACACTATATAACATTGTAGTAGCCACTGACACTAATTTCAATAATATTATAATTGATGAAATAGTAGATACAAATTCATATATACCTTCAATAGATTTTTTATCAAAAAACACTAACTATTTTTGGCGTGTAAAGCCTAAAAATAATTGTAGCGAAGGAACGTATTCTGACATTAACATATTTACAACAGAAATACCTACTTATTGTTCGTTAGAATATCCTGATGAAACAGGTGGTGCTGAATATATATCTAACGTTACTTTTAATACAATTAATAACAACTCTTTAAATGACTCTGTAGATGGTTATCAAGATTTTAGTAATATATCAACAAATATAAAAAGAACACAAGAGTATGAAATTAGTGTAACTTTTAATACTGATGGATACCAAGATCATTGTTATGTATTTATTGATTGGAATCAAGATTATGTATTTGACAAAGCTACTGAAAGATATGATTTAGGAGCTAGAACAATTGATATTGCTACAACATCTTTAAAAATAACAGTACCAAATAATGCTGTATTAGGTAAAACTAGAATGAGAGTAACTATTGAGTATTATGAAACAGGTTCACCTAGTGGTGGTGGTCCATGTAATGCTGATCAGAATAGTCAATATGGAGAAACCGAAGATTACTCAATAGAAATTGAAGAAAAACCTGGTGCTGATTTTACATTAACCAATACAACTGGTAATTTATCTATTTGTAATAAAGCCGTGAATGATCAAATTTTTGAAATTGATTATAAAGCTCTGTTTAATTTTGATGAAGATGTTAGTTTTTCTGTTTCAGGAATTCCTACAAATACAACAAGCAACTTAAATCCAATATCAATAAATACAAGCGGACTTATAAAATTTACACTTTCTAATTTAAATAATGCAACTGTTGGTGACTATACAATAATTGTTACAGGAACAGCTAATTCAATTACAAAATCAATTGAAATTCCATTTAATATTAATGATAATATTTGTAATGCAACTGGTAATACAGATTCTCAAATAAGCACAACACTTGTTAAATTTGGAGAAATTAATAATCCATCAACAAAAACAACGGGTTATTCTGATTTTAAAACAATAGCAACAGAAGTTATAAAAGGAGAAAAATACCCATTGATTGTTAACGCTAATTCTAATGGTAATCAAACTGTAAAAACATTTGCTTGGATTGACTGGAATCAAAACTGCTTATTTGATACGAATGAAAAATATGATTTAGGTAATACAACAAATAATAATGGAGCAACAGCTAATAGTGGATTAGAAGTTATAGTTCCTTCAGATGCTTTATCAGGAACAACAACATTAAGAGTTATTACTAAACTAGCTAATGATGGGCAACCAAATTCTTGTGAAATAGATTTTAACGGAGAAGCTGAAGATTATACTATTACAATTACTCCTAGTTTTACATTAACAAATAAAACGGTAGGACAATCTATATGTAATAAAGCTGTGAATGAAGTTGAATACAAAATTGACTATAAAACATTCAATAGTTTTGATGAAAACGTAACTTTATCTACAGAAAATACACCTGTAAATTCGATAGTTACTTTTACTTCAGCAATAATTAGTACAGATGGAATGGTAACTTTAAAAATAGATAACTTAAATAATGTAACCGTAGGTGATTATACTATTAAAGTAAATGCTACCTCTAATTCAATTACAAAATCTATCGATTTGATACTAAGTATTAATAATAATCACTGTAAATCATCAGGTAATACAGATTCTCAAATAAGTACAACACTTGTTAAACTTGGAGAGATTGATAACTCATCAACAAAAACAACTGGTTATTCTGATTTTAAAGCAATTACAACAGAAGTTATAAAAGGAAATACATATCCGTTAATTATTAATGCAAATTCTAGCGGTAATAAAACTGTAAATACTTTTGCTTGGATAGATTGGAATCAAAACTGCTTGTTTGATGCTAATGAAAAATATGATTTAGGTAATACTACAAATACTAACGGAGCAACAAGTAATAGTGGATTAGATATTACAATTCCTTCTGATGCTTTATTAGGAACAACAACATTAAGAGTTGTTACAAAACTTGATGATGACGGAGAACCTAGTTCTTGTGAATTAGATTTTAACGGAGAAGTTGAAGATTATACTATTACAATTACTCCTAGTTTTACATTAACAAATAAAACGGTAGGACAATCTATATGTAATAAAGCTGTAAATGAAGTTGAATACAAAATTGACTATAAAACATTCAATAGTTTTGATGAAAACGTAACTTTATCTACAGAAAAGGCACCTGTAAATTCAACAGTTACTTTTACTTCAATAGTAATTAACTCAGATAAAACAGTATCGATAACCATATCTAACTTAAATAATGTAACCATAGGTGATTATACTATTAAAGTAAATGCTACCTCTAATTCAATTACAAAATCTGTCGATTTAATACTAAGTGTTAATGATAACCACTGTAAATCATTAGGAAATACCGATTCTCAAATAAGTATTACCAATGTTAACTTTGGAGAAATTGATAACTCATCAACAAAAACAACAGGTTATTCTGATTTTAAAGCAATAACTACAAATGTGATAAGAGGTGAAGAATATGATTTAAATGTTGACATTAATACTGATGGAAATAGTACTGTAAAAACTTATGCGTGGATTGATTGGAATCAAGATTGTAAGTTTGATGTAACAGAACTAGAAACGTATAATTTAACTACTACTAATTCATTAAGTATTAAAGTTCCTGAAGATGCATTAACTGGTACGACAACCTTACGTATTTCAACAAAATTAAATGAATTTCCTGAATCTTGTGAATTAGATTTTAATGGCGAAGTCGAAGACTATACTATAAATGTTGAAGAAAGTTTTGCTAATGATAAAAACTTATTCTCAGATTTAAAAATATACCCAATACCATCTGATGGAAAAATAACCGTAAATTTTAAAGTTAAAGTTAAAGATTTAACTATTATCCGATTATTTAATATGGTAGGTCAATTATTAGAAACCCAAACATTTTCTACTATTTCAAGTAAATTCAATAACGAAATTGAATTTTCAAAAATAAGTAGTGGAGTTTACTTTATACAAATTCAAAATGACGGAAAGATAAATACAAGTAAAATAATAATTCTTTAAAATAATACTTCTAAAAAAAGCGAGCTTAATAGCTCGCTTTTTTTATGTAATTTTACCAATATTGAAATTCAAAAAATATGCATGTAGCAATTGCCGGAAACATAGGTGCAGGAAAAACCACATTAACCAATATATTAGCAAAACATTATGACTGGGATCCTCATTATGAATCAGTAGATGATAATCCGTACTTAGATGATTTTTATGCTCAAATGGAGCGTTGGTCTTTTAACTTACAAGTTTTCTTTTTAAATAGCCGTTTTCGTCAAGTTTTAGAATTAAGAGAATCTGGAAAAAAAATAATTCAAGATAGAACTATTTACGAAGATGCTCATATTTTCGCACCCAACTTACATGCAATGGGATTAATGACTAATCGTGATTTTGGTAATTATTCTTCATTATTTGAATTAATGGAAAAGTTAGTTACACCTCCTGATTTATTAATTTATTTACGAGCAGACATATCTACCCTTGTAGGTCAAATTCACAAACGTGGTAGAGACTATGAAAACTCTATTAGTATTGACTATTTAAGTAGACTAAACGAACGTTATGAAGCTTGGGCTAGTGGTTACAAAAAAGGAAAACTATTAATAATTGATGTTGACAATTTAGACTTCATTAATAATAATGAAGATTTAAAATTTATAATTGATAAAATAGACGCTCTAATTAACTAATTATTTTAGGGTTCTTTTAAATTCACTTAATAAAATAGCAGTTGCTGTGGCAACATTTAAACTCTCAGTTTTCTGAATTTCACCAAACCGTGGAATCGTTAATTTATGCTTTACAATTGCTGCTATTTCATTAGATATTCCATTAGCTTCGTTCCCCATAACTAAAACTGCTTTTTTAGGTAAAGTTGCTTCATATATATTTTCTCCATCCATATCTGCAGTATAAACTGCTAATTTAGTATCAGTCAAAAAACTTGGTAAATCGACATAAGAAATATTTACCCTAGTTAAAGACCCCATAGTTGATTGTACTACTTTTTGATTATAACAATCCACCGTATTTTTAGAACAAACTAACTCCGTAACACCAAACCAATCACATAAACGAATAATAGTTCCTAAATTACCAGGATCATTTACTTCATCTAAAGCAATCGTTAAATTCGTTTCACTTATTGTATTTTCTACTGGAATTTTAAATAAACCTAAAACTTTGTTCGGATTTTTTAAAGTACTAATTTTCTTCAAATCATTTTCTGAAATAATAGTACTTTCAACATTAGTAGGTATTTCAAAAGAAGTATCTACTGTAAAAATATGCGATGTTTCTAATGATGAATTTAATAATTCTCTCACCACTTTTATACCTTCAGCAATAAATAATTGATGTTTTTGTCGATACTTTTTTTGCTGTAAACTCGTTATTAATTTTAGGTTGCTTTTAGATAAACTCATTATTATTTTTTTAACATATTATAACCACTAAAAAACAGTATTTTTGATACTTAATACCAGCCGTAAAGTTAATGAAAAAACTTTCTTTCTTCTTTCTATTAATAGTCTTATTCAGTTCATGTAGTACGATAAAATTTGTTAAAAAAAATGAATTATTACTCGCTAAAAACACTGTTTATATTGATAGTATAAAAAACACCAGTGGAAATATTGCTGAATTATTAATGCAACGTCCTAATGCTAAGGCTTTAGGAATTCCTTTATCATTATATTTTTATAACTTAGGAAACCCTGTAGGAGCTAAAACTCCTGCTAAATGGGCTACAGAAAAACCAAATACTTACGCTTTTTTTAAAAAGTTTTTTTCTGAAAAACAAAGTATTTCAGTAGCAAATACTGCTATTGGAATTAATGAATGGTTTTTAAATAGCGGACAAGCACCTATTATTATTGATGATAAAAAAACAAAAAAAACTATTACAAATTTAAATGCCTATTTTCAAACAGAAGGTTATTTTAGATCAAAAGTAACCTCAAAAAAAGATACTATTCAAAATAAAAAAGGTAGCATCTCATATATCATAACAAAAGGAAATCCTTCTTTTTTAAACAAAATTAAAACTAAAATAACCTCCCCTATTCTTGACTCTTTATATCAAAAATCAGAAGAAAAAAGTTTTCTTAAATCTGGTGATCAATACAAAGATGAAAACTTTATCAAAGAAGCTAATCGTTTAGTTAATTTATTTAGAGATAAAGGAATTTATCATTTTAATGAAAATTATATATCGTTTGAAAATGATACGCTACAAAATTATCAAAAAACAAATGTAGCTGTTAAAATTTCTGATAGAATTATTCCTTTTAAAGTTCAAAAAATAAAGAGAATAAATGTATACACTGACTATACATACAATAAAAAAGATTCAATTCATAAAGACACTGTTTTATACAATGGTGTTCAGTTTTATGCCCATAAAAAATTAAAATACAATCCTAAAATATTATCACAATCATTATTTATAAAACCAAATACTGTATATAGCGACTTATCTAACAACCTAACAAGAACACATTTAAGAGGTTTAAGAAATTTTAAAACAACATCTATTAGGTATAATGAATTAAATGACCACGAACTAGAAGCAAACATTTTTTTAACACCTATTGAAAAATACACTTCAGGTTTAGACATGGAATTATCTCGTTCTAATATTCGAAATTTTGATATTTCTCTAAAATATTCTTTAACAAATAGAAACACTTTTAAAGGTGCAGAAATATTTAAAATATCAACTTTTGGTTCTTATTTTAATTCAAATAATGGTCCTGGTTGGGAAATTGGTGCTGATGTTACTTTAGAAGTACCTCGTTTTGTTGCGCCTTTTGGCTTACAAAGTCTTATTCCTAAAAAAATGTTTCCAAAAACAAAATTTTTAATTGGTGGAGCTAATCAAAAAAATATAGGATTAGATAATCAAAATATCACTATCGGTTTAGATTATAAATGGAAATATAACAAACAAAAAACACTTCAATTAGAGTTATTTAACACCCAGTATATTCGAAACTTAAATATTGATAATTATTTTAGTATCTATTCTTCGGAATATTCGAAGCTAAAAGAAGTAGATGTTGCTACTAGCAATCATACACTACCACTAAACCAACCTAGTAATTCTTCTGGAATTTTAGAATTTATGAGAGACGTTTCACAAGATGGAATTTTCAAAGCATCAAATCCTTTAGAATACCAAAATAATCTTAATATTTTTAATAGATATAATATTATTACTTCTGATTTTTTAATTCCTGAAATAGCTTTTAGCTATACATATAATAATCAACAAAATACAAAAGATACTAATTTCTCTTTTGTAAAATTTAGAGTTGCTAATTCTGGAAATTTCATGGGCATTTTATCTAAAAAAACAAATACTTGGAACCAAAAAACAGTTTTTAAAACCCCTATTGCTCAGTATTTTAAAACAGACATACAGTATAAAAAATATTGGAATTTAGGAGATAATACCGTTTTAGCACATAGAACTTTTTTAGGTGCAATTATTACTTACGATAACTCTAGTATACCTTTTTCTCGTAGTTATTTTGCTGGTGGATCTAATGATATTAGAGCTTGGAAAACTTACGATTTAGGACCAGGAACTCGTGCACCTGGTTTAGAATATAATATAGGAAGTTTAAAATTTTTATCTAGTTTTGAGTATCGTTTTAACGTAATTGGTTCTTTAAAAGGTGCTTTATTTGTTGATGCAGGAAATATTTGGGATATCACCAATTCTAGTTTTACAGATGAAAAAGCTAAATTCAATAATATAAAATCATTAACTGACATAGCTGTTGGTGCAGGTTTTGGAATTAGGTACGATTTTAACTTTCTAATTGCTAGAGTTGATTTTGGATTTAAAATGCATGAACCTTATCTAAAAAATGACAGGTGGTTTAAAAACTTTAACTTTTCAAATCGTGTATTAAACATCGGAATTAATTATCCTTTTTAAAATTTAATACTCCATCCTGTTATTTTTGACAAATGCATTTAAATTTTCTTATTTTTGACCCGCTAAATACAACTAAAAACATATAAAATGGCTCATACGATTAAAGCTGGAGTTGCTACCGGAAAAGAAGTTCAAGCAATATTTCAATTAGCAAAAGATAAAAAATTTGCATTACCTGCTGTAAATGTTGTAGGTTCTAACACTGTTAATACCGTTTTAGAAACTGCAAAAGAATTAAATTCACCTGTAATTATTCAGTTTTCTAATGGTGGTGCTCAATTTAATGCTGGTAAAGGCTTATCGAATGAAGATGAAAAAGCAGCAATTTTAGGTGCTGTAGCCGGAGCAAAACATGTTCACTTATTAGCAGAAGCTTACGGAATTCCTGTAATTTTACATACAGACCATGCTGCTAAAAAATTATTACCTTGGATTGATGGTTTACTAGATGCTAGTGAGCAATTTTATAAAGAAACAGGAAAATCATTATATAGTTCTCATATGATTGATTTATCCGAAGAACCTATTGAAGAAAATATTGAAATTTGTAAAGCATACCTTGCTCGTATGAGTAAAATAGGAATGACTTTAGAAATTGAATTAGGTATTACTGGTGGTGAAGAAGATGGTGTTGACAATTCTGATGTTGATGTTTCTAAACTTTATACACAACCTGAAGAAGTTGCTTACGCATACGAAGAATTAATGAAAGTTAGCGATCAATTTACTATTGCTGCTGCTTTTGGTAACGTTCACGGAGTTTACAAACCTGGTAATGTAAAATTAACTCCAAAAATTTTAAAGAACTCTCAAGAATATATTTCTAAAAAATATGCTGTTGCTGATAATACTATCGATTTTGTTTTTCATGGAGGATCAGGTTCTACTTTAGAAGAAATTAGAGAAGCTATCGGTTATGGAGTTATCAAAATGAATATTGATACTGATTTACAATATGCTTTTACAGAAGGAGCTCGTGATTATATTTTAGATAAAAAAGATTATATAGCAAGTCAAATTGGTAATCCAGACGATTCAGAACAACCTAATAAAAAACATTACGACCCACGTAAATGGTTACGTGAGGGTGAATTAACATTCAAAACTCGTTTAAAAAAGGCTTTTGAAGATTTAAATAATGTAAACACATTATAAACATTTTAATTTTTAATATTCAAGCACTTAGAATCTTCTAAGTGCTTTTTTATTATTTATAATAATATAAAGTTCGCAAAAATAATTTACATTTGTCGCCTGCTCTTTTCTTAAAATGAATGAGTTAATCACTAACGAACAACAAAATATAAACAAAATATAAACTAAACTATGGCTTGGTTTAAACGTAAAGACAAAGGAATTCAAACTCCTACAGAAGAAAAAAAAGATACTCCTAAAGGCTTGTGGTACAAAACACCAAGCGGTAAGGTTATTGATACAGAAGAATTAAAGAAAAACTTA
The DNA here is from genome assembly GCF_041053065.1 of Tenacibaculum salmonis. Taxonomy (NCBI): domain Bacteria; kingdom Pseudomonadati; phylum Bacteroidota; class Flavobacteriia; order Flavobacteriales; family Flavobacteriaceae; genus Tenacibaculum; species Tenacibaculum salmonis. The sequence continues at coordinate 1,266,170 of NZ_JBFCVV010000001.1, forward strand.
TATGTAAGTCCTGAAGATGGATATCATGTTCGTATTGGAAGTAATGAATATTTTGAGCTTTTTTTTGATGACAATAATTTTGAAGAATTAAATTCAGATTTAACATCTAAAGATCCTTTAAAATTTGAAGACACCAAAAAATATCCAGATCGTTTAAAAGCGGCACAAAAGAAAACTGGATTAAAAGATGCTGTTCGTACAGCAGTAGGTAAATCAAATAATAAAGACATAGTAATTGCTGCTATGGATTTTGCTTTTATTGGAGGATCAATGGGTTCTGTGGTAGGAGAAAAAATAGCAAGAGCTATTGATTATGCTATCGAAAATAAACTTCCATTCTTAATGGTTTCAAAATCTGGAGGAGCACGTATGATGGAAGCTTCTTTATCATTAATGCAATTAGTAAAAACTTCTGCGAAGTTAGCGCAATTAGCAGACTCAAAACTTCCGTATATTTCATTATGTACTGATCCTACTACAGGAGGAACAACTGCTTCATTTGCAATGTTAGGTGATATTAATATCGCCGAACCAAATGCTTTGATTGCTTTTGCAGGACCTCGTGTTGTAAAAGATACTACAGGTAAAGAATTACCTGAAGGTTTTCAACGTTCTGAATTTGTATTAGAACATGGTTTCTTAGATGCAATTTACGAGCGTAAGCAATTAAAAAAACAAGTTAACTTATATATCGATTTGATACAGAATCAACCTATAAGAGCCTAAATTTAAAAGTCAGCATTTGCTGGCTTTTTTGTTTTTTATCAATACAAAAAACACTTATACTGATACATTTCAACTAAAATTTTATTTGTACATTTGCAACTTCAATGAATAGCTCATTGATGTACATAAAAATCATTTAAATAATATTGGAATGTATTTAACTAAAGAAGTAAAAGAAGGATTATTCGAAAAACACTGTAAAAGCAAAACTGATACAGGAACTTCGGAAGGACAAATTGCATTGTTCACTTTTAGAATTAACCACTTAACTGAACACTTAAAAAGAAATCGTAAAGATTTTAATACTGAGCGTTCATTAGTGAAAATGGTAGGAAAACGTAGAAGCTTACTTGATTACTTAAAGAAATCAGATATTACAAGATATCGTGCGATTATCGTAGAATTAGGAATTAGAAAATAATTCTCAAAAAAAGAGGCTCTATAAACGTGCCTCTTTTTTATTTAAAAAAAATTCATTTCTATCTAACTAATAGAAATTTATATAAAAAACTCAAAATTTTTAACAACAATTTTGAATTTCCATTGCAACAAAACAACAACACAACAACAAACAATTTAAAAATTTAGAATTAAAATTTATGATTCCAAAAGTATTTAGAGAGGTCATTGACCTAGGAGATGGAAGAACCATTTCATTAGAAACGGGTAAATTAGCAAAACAAGCCCATGGTTCAGTTGTTGTGCAAATGGGAAAAGCAATGTTGTTATGTACTGTTGTATCTAGCTACAAAGCAGGAACAGTTGATTTTTTACCTTTAACAGTTGATTATAGAGAAAAATTTGCTGCCGCAGGACGTTACCCTGGTGGTTTCTTTAAAAGAGAAGCAAGACCAAGTGATGGTGAGGTATTAACAATGCGTTTAGTAGACCGTGTTTTACGTCCATTATTTCCAAAAGATTATCATTCTGAAGTACAGGTAATGATTCAATTAATGTCTCATGATGAAGATGTTATGCCAGATGCATTAGCAGGTTTAGCAGCTTCTGCAGCTATTCAATTATCTGATTTCCCATTCGAATGTCCTATTTCTGAAGCACGTGTTGCTAGAGTAAATGGTGAATTTGTAATCAACCCAAACAGAGCACAATTAGCAGAATCTGATATCGATATGATGATTGGAGCTTCAGCTGATTCAGTAATGATGGTTGAAGGTGAAATGGATGAAATTTCTGAAGAAGAAATGGCTGAAGCAATTAAATTTGCTCACGAGTCTATTAAAATACAATGTGCTGCTCAAACTCGTTTAGCTGAAGCTTTCGGAAAGAAAGAAACAAGAGAGTACGAAGGAGAAAGAGAAGACGAAGCATTAGCTGAAAAAATAAATGAACTTGCTTACGATAAGTGTTATGCTATCGCTAAAAAAGGTACATCAAAAGTAGAACGTACAACAGCTTTTGCTGAAGTAAAAGAAGAAGTAAAAGCTTCATTTACTGAAGAAGAATTAGCTGATTATGGTGATTTAGTTGGAAAATATTTCAACAAATCTCAAAAAAGTGCTGTTAGAGAATTAACTTTAGCTGAAGGTTTACGTTTAGACGGTCGTAAGACTGACGAAATTAGACCAATTTGGTGTGAAGTAGATTATTTACCATCAACACATGGTTCATCAATTTTTACTCGTGGAGAAACTCAAGCATTAGCAACGGTAACTTTAGGAACATCAAGAGATGCAAACAAAATAGATATGCCATCTTACGAAGGTGAGGAAAATTTCTATTTACATTATAACTTCCCTCCTTTTTGTACAGGTGAAGCTCGTCCATTAAGAGGAACTTCTCGTAGAGAAGTTGGTCATGGTAACTTAGCGCAACGTGGTTTAAAAGGAATGATTCCTGCTGATTGTCCTTATACAGTAAGAGTTGTATCTGAAGTATTAGAATCTAACGGTTCTTCTTCAATGGCAACTGTTTGTGCTGGTACAATGGCTTTAATGGATGCAGGTGTTAAAATGACAAGACCAGTTTCTGGTATTGCTATGGGATTAATTTCTGATGGTGACCGTTACGCAGTTTTATCTGATATTTTAGGGGATGAAGATCATTTAGGTGATATGGACTTTAAAGTAACTGGTACTTCTGAAGGAATTACTGCTTGTCAGATGGATATTAAAGTTAAAGGATTAGGTTACGAAATTTTAGTGAATGCACTAAAACAAGCTCGTGCTGGTCGTTTACATATCTTAGGAAAGTTAACTGAAACTATTTCTCAATCTAACGAAGAAGTTAAAGAACATGCTCCTAAAATGATTAACCGTCGTATCCCGAATGATATGATTGGTGCTTTTATTGGGCCAGGTGGTAAACATATTCAAGAATTACAGAAAGAAACAGGAACTACTATTGTAATTACTGAAGATGCTGTAACGGAAGAAGGAATTATCGAGATTTTAGGAACTGATCCTGAAGGAATCGAAAAAGTAACTACTCGTATTGAGTCTATGTTATTTAAACCTCAAGTTGGTAGTGCTTACGAAGTAAAAGTAATTAAAATGTTAGATTTTGGTGCTGTTGTAGAATATGCAGAAGCTCCAGGAAACGAAGTTTTATTACACGTTAGTGAATTAGCATGGGAACGTACAGAAAATGTTTCTGACGTAGTTAAAATGGGTGATGTATTTGATGTAAAATATTTCGGACTTGACCCTAGAACTCGTAAAGAAAAAGTTTCTCGTAAAGCATTGTTACCAAAACCAGAAGGTTATGTAGCAAGACCACCAAGAGAAAACAAGCCTAGAGATAACAGAAGTCGTGATGACAGAAAACCTAGAGCTCCAAGAGAACCTAGAGAAGTAAAAGAAACTAAAAAAGAAGATTAATTTTTTTTTTAAAATCATATTAAAAACCGCTAATTTATTTTAGCGGTTTTTTTATATTTATAAAAAATATACTTTAGTAATAAATTATAAAACTTTATAAAACAGCTACTTTTCTAAGCTCTTTGCACTCTTTTATGAATACACTACAAACAGCCTATTTATCAATAGGTACAAATCAAGGTAACAGATTCGAAAACCTTCAGGATGCAATAAATTTAATTGCCTATAATATTGGTTCTATAAAAAAAATAGCATCAATATATGAAACTCCTTCACTAGGTTTTGATGGTGCTGATTTTTACAATACCTGTATTACCGTTTCTACTTATTTATCACCAGAAATATTAATTAAAAAACTACTTTCTTTAGAAGATGAATTAGGTAGAATTAGAAAAAATAAAAATGGTTATACTGATAGAATTATTGATATAGATATTCTTTTATTAGATGATGAAATTATTTTATCAGAAAACCTTATTGTTCCGCATCCAAGGATGTTAGCTCGTAAATTTGTGTTAGTTCCTTTGATAGAAATTGCAAAAAACACAATACATCCGAAGGAAAAAAAACCTTTACATAATTGCCTAGATAATTGCCAAGATGATTCTGAAATAACAATTATTGATGAGCAATTAACAAAACCAATTACAATTAACGAAAAATATAATTACATTGCTATAGAAGGAAATATTGGCGCAGGAAAAACATCTTTAGCTAATTTAATAGCTAACAATTTTAATACAAAACCTGTTTTAGAACATTTTGCTGATAATCCTTTTTTATCAAAATTTTATGAGGATAATGAGCGTTATGCTTTTCCTTTAGAAATGAGTTTTCTTGCTGATAGATATCAACAATTAACAGATGATTTAGCTAAATATGATACAAAAAATGGTGTTATTTCTGATTATTATATATTTAAATCATTAATTTTTGCACAAGTTACATTACAAAATGATGAATATCTCTTATATCAAAAAATGTTTAATTTAATCTATCAGAAAATTCAAAAACCTGATTTATATGTGTATTTATATCAAAATACTGATCGATTACTTGAAAACATAAAAAAACGAGGTAGAAAATACGAGCAGAATATAAAAGCTGATTATCTTCAAAAAATACAAGATGGTTATAATAATTTTATAAAAAAAACACCAAAACTAAATATTTTAGTTATTGATGTTTCTAATTTAGATTTTGTAAATAATTCAGAAGATTATCAATTTATCATCAATAAAATATATAATCATACAACATAAAAAAAGCAGCTTAAAAGCTGCTTTTTATTATTTTTAAGACCTTTTAAGTCTATTTTTTCAATTCTAATTTTTCTGCAAAATAATCACAAAAATCTCTCATAGTAGCACCCATTTTATCATCATTAGTTGCTCTTTCAAATGAACCAGCCATTGATACTAATGTTTGATGATAAAATTGCTTCATTTCATCAACAGGCATATCCTTGGTCCATAAATCCATACGTAAAGTATCTTTTTTCTTATGATCCCAAACCGATAACATAATCGCCTTAGAAGATTCATTATCAATTCCACCATCTTCTGCATTCCATGAAATTTCTTCAGGAATTTTGTTTTCGTCTAATCCTATTGTGAATGTTACTTTAGATGTGTGCTCTATCGCCATTATTTCTTTGGTTTATATTTTGATTTTCTGAAGATTTCCTCTTCATTTTTCTGTAATAATTCTTGCAAAGATACATCATTCTTTTGCATGTACGAACGGACTATTTGCCAACCGATAAACTCCCCTATTCTCCCAGGAGATTGGCTATCTTCTTCCATATAGAACTTAGAAAAAGGTGCAATATCTAAAAAACGCACATCCAATTCTTTATGAGTACTATACAGCATATTTTTTTCGATAAAATATTTCCAAATTTGAGCTTCATTACTTTCTGCCCAACGCATTTTATCTGCTGAATAACCTATTTTAAGAGAATCTGATACTGTTGGTAAATACGCATCTAACACATACATTTTCTTACCTTTATAAATCATTTTCTCTACAAAATTTCTTGGTTTTTTAGAAAATTCATGAGCATTTAAAATTGTTTTAGCTACATCAACAATAATCTGTTCTTTCTCATTATTTTGCTTTATATAAGCAGGATAATCATTATAAAAAGGATGTTTTTCACCTAAATAAGCATCCAAAGATATTAACAATAAACTATCAGCAAATACGATGCGGTTTTCATAATCGATATTTGTTAACATTGTTATTACTCGTGGCGTTTTAGATTTCGGATTATAATATTTTAAATACTTAAAAAACGAATTTAAATCAGTAGTTAAGCCATTTATATCAGAAAAAACTTTTTGTGTTTCGTTATATAATTCTCTTTCATCTTTATTATTTATTTTATTTATCCAAACGCTGTCTGGTTGTTTTGGAAATAAAAAAGGATATTTAAGTTTTGTTTTATCTAAATCGGTAGCTGTTGTTTTATAAAAATCAACATCAAACCTATCTACTTTTACATTAACTTCTATATTCGATACATCTACTTTTAATTTAGAATTAACCTCTTTTTTACAAGACAGCAACCCTAAAACTAAAACAGATAGTGCTAAAATTTTTCTCATGAACTTTAGTATATTTACATTTAATATTACAACGTCGAAATTACTAAAATAGTTTATATCATTTTGATATAAACCCTTATAAAATATAGTTGATTATGAATACGCCAAAAGTTTCTGAACATATTGTAAAATGGTTAAAAGAATACGCTACTAAAGCTGGTGTAAATGGTTTTGTGCTAGGTATTTCTGGCGGTATAGATAGCGCTGTTACTTCAACGTTATGTGCTGAAACTGGTTTACCTACTTTATGTGTTGAGTTACCTATTCATCAAGCAGAAAGCCAAGTAAACAGAGCAAATGAACATATTAAACAATTAAAAGAACGTTATAGCAATGTTAGTGAAGTTGAAGTTGATTTAACTACGACTTTTGAAGGTTTTAAAAATGTTGTTCCTGAAGTAGAAACATCAGCAAAAACTGATTTAGCTTTAGCAAATACTCGTGCTCGTTTGCGCATGACTGCCTTATATTATTTTGCAGGATTACACGGATTACTAGTTGCCGGTACAGGTAATAAAGTAGAAGATTTTGGCGTAGGTTTTTACACCAAATATGGTGATGGCGGAGTAGATTTAAGCCCTATTGCTGATTTAGTAAAATCGGAAGTATATGCATTAGCTGCACATTTAGAAGTTCCGAATTCTATACAAAATGCTCAACCTACGGATGGACTTTTTGGCGATAGCAGAACAGATGAAGACCAAATTGGTGCTTCATATGATGAATTAGAATGGGCAATGAAAATGTTAGATTTAGGAAAAACAGAAAATGATTTTACAAACAGAGAATTAGAAGTTTTTAAAATTTACACTCGATTAAATCGAATTAATCAACATAAAATGATTCCTATTCCTGTTTGTAAAATTCCTACTGATTTAAAGTAGGTTAACTAAAATCATTTGGCGTTTAATCTTTTGATAAGCGCCTTTTTTACTACCGTTAGAAACTTCTAATGGTAATACAATTAGTAGCCATAATAATTCTAAAAATTGTATTATTTTTTTCATAATTTACTGTGATTTTTCAGGTCAAAACTACAAAAAAGTTACTATAAAACAGCATAGGAAAAACCCCTTAAAAAATAACAGCACTAAACTACGCGATTTAACTTATCAAAAAGACGCTTTTTTAAATCAGTATAATTTGATATTTCTTCTAAATCAAGTACCGCTTTTTGTGTTTGTACTTCGTGCATTATTTCTTTAATTTTTTCTTCTATTAAAATTCTTCGTAAATTTAAAACTGCATCAGAAACTAATTTAGGTAATACTTTAATCGCTGTTGTAACTACAATTTCTTTACGCTCCCAATCACTTAACGAATATTTTTCTTCATCCATTAAAATATTGGTTACTAAACTTGCTATTTCTTGATTTTCATGCATTATCAATCTATCAATCGAAATTTTTTCATCCTGATTTAATTGATGTACTAATTGATAATACGTTAATTTAAAAATTTCATCAGCAAACTCAATTTCATCTTCTTGTAAATTTAAATACAATTCATTAGAAACCGTATTTTGATATTCTTCTTTTTCTAAAAAAGGACGTCCTTTTTCATCAACTGCATCTACCCAATTTACAAAATCGACAACTTCATTACCGTACAATAATAATATTCTGATAATTTCTTTTTCAAGAATATGTAATTGATTTATTTTTTCACGCCCTTTTCCACCTCCTTTTATAACTCCCATAGAAGCTTGTGTGGTTTCTGAATAAGATGGAGTTGGCTGATTTGAGCTTCGTTTATTAGAATTTGTTACACTTTTATTTAATAATTGTGCCAATTCACTAAATAAAACTTGTTCCGAAATATCCATAATACGAGCACATTCTTGTACATATACTTCTCGCTGAATTCCATCAGGAATTTTTGAAATACTCGTTACAATATCACGAATTAAACCCGCTTTTTTTACAGGATCATTCTTTGCTTCTTTCATCAATAAAGAAACTTTAAATTCAATAAAATCTTGCGATTTATCTTTTAAAAACTGTTTTAATTCAGTTGTTGAATGAGATTTTGCAAAACTATCAGGATCTTCTCCTTCAGGAAAAGAAACTACTTTCACATTCATTCCTTGCTCTAAAATCAAGTCAATACCTCTCATAGAGGCTCTAATTCCTGCGGCATCACCATCAAATAAAACCGTAATATTTTTTGTCAAACGATTTACCAATCGAATTTGATCCGAAGTAAGTGCCGTTCCTGAAGAGGCAACAACATTTTCAATTCCTGATTGATAAAAAGAAACAACATCCGTATAACCTTCTACTAAATAACAATTATCTTGTTTAGCGATTTCTTTTTTGGCTTGATAAAGTCCGTATAAAATTTTACTTTTATGGTAAATATCACTTTCTGGTGAATTTAAATATTTTGCTGCTTTTTTATCATTGGTAAGGATTCGCCCTCCAAAACCTAAAATACGCCCCGACATACTGTGAATAGGAAACATAACACGTCCTTTAAAACGGTCAAATTTTTTATCAGTTGCGCCACCTTCTTTAACAATGGTTAACCCTGTCGATTTTAAATATTTTAAATCATATCCTTTTGATAAAGCGGCATTGGTAAAATTATCCCATTCATCTTTACAATATCCTAATTCAAATTTTTCAATAATATCTTCTCTAAAACCTCTTTCTTTAAAATAAGATAATCCGATAGCACGTCCTTGTTGGCTATTCATTAATAAATCATGAAAATAATCTTTCGCAAATTTAGAAGCCAAAAACATACTTTCTCGTTCATTAAGTTGTTCTTTTTGCTCGTCAGATTGTTCGGTTTCCTCTATTTCAATATTGTATTTTTTAGCCAACCATTTTATAGCTTCGGGATAAGAATAATGTTCATGTTCCATTAAAAATGAAACTGCATTCCCTCCTTTTCCTGTACTAAAATCTTTCCAAATTTGTTTTACTGGCGATACCATAAATGACGGTGTTCGCTCATCAGTAAACGGACTCAGTCCTTTAAAACTGCTTCCTGATTTTTTTAATTGTACAAATTCGCCTATTACCTCAGCTACTTGAGCAGATTCAAAAACTTTATCTATTGTTTCTTGAGTTATCATATTGTTGTAGAATACAGCTCACAAAGATACTCGATTTAAAGCTTCTTTTTATTTAAAAAAATATCTTGTAAATTTTAGCTGATAAAACCATATAAATAGATAGCTTTGTTAAAAACCCCCGATTATGAAAATAAAAATACCATTCTATTTTATACTTTTTATCTCTTTAAATTTAACAGCACAAGAAACAATTATAATTCCTGATATTGGTTTAGAAGAATGTTTAATCGATTTAGATATTGACTCCAACGGATTAAACGGAAATATTTTAGTTAGCGATGCTAAATATGTAGTTAATTTAAATATAGACGATCCGATTACCAATAAATTATTACCTAACGTACATTCAAAAATTAGAAATTTAACAGGACTTGAAAGTTTTCCGAATTTAAAACGATTAGATTGTTTTGGTAATAATATTACTAAAATAGATTTATCTAAAAGTACTTCGATTACTTTTTTAAATTGTAGTGAAAACAAAATTAAAACTCTTGACCTTAGTAAAAATAACAAATTAGTTTATGTAAGTTGCGATAGTAACAATTTACAAACTTTAATTTTAGGAGATAATCCTAATCTTGAAAGTGTGTATGCTAGTTATAATAAATTAACAAATTTAGATGTTTCTGGCTGTCCAAAATTGGAAACATTAGATGCTTCTGGAAACAAAATAAATACTATTGTTGTAAGTTCTGATAAATTAAATACTATTCCTGAAGCATGGTATAAAGATGAAAAAACGGTTTATAACACTACAAATTCAGCTATTTTAAAACCAACTGTTACTAAAGTTGCTCCTATTGTAACTCCTAAAAAAGCAGTTGTAATTCCTGTAAAAACTCATTCCGAAGAATTTAAACAACAGGTTATTACAGCCTTTGAATCAGAAGTATTAAACGAAACACATTTACAAAACATCAAAAATAAATTAATAAAAACTTATAATTTAAAACCTGATGAAATAGAATCTTGGTTAAAAAAATATAATAAACGAATTAATTATTAAAAAAATAATTTGAAGCAATTTCCTGCTTTCCGCACTCGCTTTTTTTGTTTGAAAAAAACAAAAAAGAGCTCAAACAAATGCTTCAATCAGGGCTAGAAATTTGAGTTTTTTTCTGATATTTTGAAATAATAATTAATAAAAGTAGTACATCTATAAAACAAAAAAACCATCAAATATTGATGGTTTTTTTTAGATATAAACGTCATGCTGAATTTATTTCAGCATCACATAAAACTAAGAACTAAGGCAAATCAGGATGCGAAACTGAAATAAATTCAGTTTGACAGATTCGATTTTTCAGCCATAAAAACTTGTTTAAATAAAATTTAAGACACTGCTTTTAATTTCTTAATTCCTGATTTTGTTATTTTAGATTCTGCATATTCTTTGGTAATTATTAATTCTTTTTCATCAGAACTAGGCATTTCGAACATTGCATCTGTTAAAATAGCTTCACATAATGAACGTAATCCACGTGCACCTAATTTGTATTCTATTGCTTTTTCAACAATATATTCCATTGCTTCTTCCGATAAAGAAAAGGCAATATCATCCATAGCAAATAACTTTGTGTATTGCTTAATTAAAGAGTTTTTAGGCTCTGTTAAAATGGCACGTAATGTTTTTGCATCTAAAGGATTCATGTAACTTAATACAGGTAAACGTCCAATAATTTCAGGAATTAATCCAAACGACTTTAAATCCGAAGGAATAATATATTGTAATAAATTGGTTTCATCTACTTTATCTTCATCGATTGAAGCGCTATAACCAACTGCTTGCATATTTAAACGCTTACTGATAATTCTTTCAATTCCTGAAAAAGCCCCACCTGCGATAAATAAAATATCTTTAGTATTTACTTCAATAAATTTTTGATCTGGGTGTTTTCTTCCTCCTTTAGGAGCAACATTTACAACCGATCCTTCTAATAATTTTAATAAAGCTTGTTGTACTCCTTCTCCTGAAACATCACGAGTAATTGAAGGATTATCACCTTTACGAGCTATTTTATCAATTTCATCAATAAAAACAATACCTCTTTCGGCTTTGTCTACATCATAATCAGCTGCTTGTAATAAACGACTTAAAATGCTTTCAACATCTTCACCAACATATCCTGCTTGAGTTAAAACAGTGGCATCAACAATAGAAAAAGGTACGTTTAACATTCTAGCAATCGTACGAGCTATTAATGTTTTACCAGTACCAGTTTCACCTACTAAAACAATGTTAGATTTTTCAATTTCTATATCATCTTCGTCGTCTTTAATTTGTAATAATCTTTTATAGTGATTATATACAGCTACCGACATTCCTTTTTTAGTTTCGTCTTGCCCAATAATATATTCATCTAAAAATGCTTTAATTTCTTTTGGCTTTTTTAGGGTTAAATCTTTTGGTAAACTTGATTCTATTGCTTCAGTTACTTCTTCTTCTACAATTCCGTGAGCTTGCTCAATACATTTATCACAAATATGGGCATCCATACCAGCGATTAATAAATCTGTTTCTGGCTTTTTACGCCCACAAAAGGAACATTGTAAGTTTTCTTCTTTCGACATTTGACTAACTTGTTATTCTCAATTATTAAAAAAAATGAAACTCTTTTTATAGCTTACGTATAAAAAGAGCCATTAATTGTATTGGTAATTAAGAAAAATTATTTTCTTTTTAAAATTTCATCTACCATTCCGTAAGCTTTCGCTTCATCGGCTTTCATCCAATAATCTCTATCAGAATCTTCTTGTACTTTTTCAAAAGTTTGCCCTGAATGATCTGCTATAATATCATATAATTCAGTTTTTAACTTTCCTATTTCTTTTACGGTAATTTCCATATCAGAAGCCTGTCCTTGTGCACCTCCCATTGGTTGGTGAATCATAATACGAGAATGTGGTAACGCAGAACGTTTTCCTTTAGCACCAGCACACATTAATACAGCTCCCATAGAAGCAGCCATACCTGTACAGATTGTTGCTACATCTGGCTTAATAAATTGCATCGTATCGTAAATACCTAAACCTGCATAAACCCCTCCTCCTGGAGAGTTTATATAAATTGAAATATCTTTATTAGCATCTACACTTTCTAAGAACAATAATTGCGCTTGAATTACATTTGCTACTTGGTCATTAACACCAGTACCTAAAAAGATAATTCTGTCCATCATTAAACGAGAAAAAACATCCATTTGAGTAATGTTCATTTGACGCTCTTCCATAATGTATGGCGTTAAACTACTTGTAATTTTACCTAAATATGTACTATTTATACCGTGCTCTTTTGTTGCGTATTTTTCGAATTCTTTTCCGTAATCCATTTTGAAAATGTTTTTTGGGTTATAATTATGTAAATATAAGAACTATTTAGTTAGTATATCAATACAGTTTATACCTAAAAAAACCTGAATATTAATTCAGGTTTTTAAATATCTAAATAGTTTACTTAACTATTATTTGTAAACTTCTTGAACAAAGTCTTCATAAGAAACTTCTTTTGTATCAAAAGTCATTTTTTCTTTATAAAAAGCTAATAATTTATGGCTAATTAATTGAGATTGTAACTTATGAGCTTCTTCTTGATTTTGTAAAACTCTACCAGCGATATCGTTTAACTCTTTTTCCTCTGGATTAGCATTACCAAACTGTGCCATTTGCGAACGGATAAATCCTTTAGCATAATCTACTAATTCAGGATATTCTAATTTGATTCCGTTGTCTCTCATAACCTTTCCTTCGATTAATTGGTAACGTAAACCTTTTTCAGATCTTTCAAATTCAGCAGCAGCTTCTTCAGGTGTTAATTGTTTTTCACCAGCAGTCTGTAACCACTTCTGTAAAAACTCTTTAGGTAAATCAAAGCTAGTATTTTCTACTAAGTTTTCAGTAATTGCATTTAACAATTGTTGATCAGCATGTTGTTCGAATTGCTTTTCAGCATCTTCTTTAATTTTACCTTTTAATTCAGCAGTAGTAGTTACACTTCCGTCAACAAATAATTTATCAAATAAATCTTTTTCTAAAGGAGCTGGTTCAGTTTTTGTAACTTCATCAATAGTAAAAGATACGTTAACATCTAAAGCGTGAACAGCTTCATGAGGAACACCTAAAACTTCTTGTAATTTATGAGCGTCTTCAAATAAACCTTTTGTTCCTAATTCTAAAACATCACCTGCTTTAGCACCTACAAACTTCTCTAAGTTTGCTTTTCCGTTAATTTCTTTTACAGAAACAGTTGCTTTTTGGTTAATTTCTTTTGCTTCGTTAACAAAAGTACCAGTTACATTTGCTTCTTCATTTGCAGCATCAACAGGTAATTGACTACCAAAACGAACTTGGATATTTTCAATTTCTTTATCAAGTAATTCATCTGTTGCAAAAATACTATATTTAGTAATATTTTTTGCAGGAGCTAAATCTACATCAAATTCAGGAGCTAATCCTAATTCGAATTCAAAAGAAAAATCTTTATCATTCCAGTTAAAATCTTTATTTGCTTTTGGTAAAGGATTTCCTAAAAGATCTAACTTTTCTTCTCCTAAAAATTTATTTAAAGATTGTTGTACAAGTTTATTTACTTCTTCTACAACGATTTCTATTTCGTGTTGTTTTTTAATAACATCCATAGGCGCTTCTCCTTTTCTAAAACCAGGATGTGTCGATTTTTTACGACGCGCTTCTAATTCAGTATTTACCTTTGCTTGATAATCTTCAGCAACGATATCTATCTTTACAACTGCGTTTAACGCATCTACATTTTGTTTTGTAATATTCATCTTTAAATATATTTCTTTAAAATCGGGTGTAAAATTAGTTTATTTTTACCTTTTCTACAAAAGGTTTGAAAGTCTTTCGTTTTCAGTTATTTTTCATCTTCTTTTAATAAAGAAAACAAAAAAGATCTGAATACTGATAACAACACACTAAACAAAAGTGCTGTAAAAAATCCGTTTACTTGAAAACCTGTTATAAGGTTTCCTGCTAATAATATAATAATTGCATTGATTACAAATAAAAATAATCCAAGCGTTAAAATTGTTGCAGGTAATGTAAAAAATACCAATAACGGACGTACAAACATATTTAATAATGCTATTACAACTGCTACAATTATTGCTGTAACATAACTACCAACATAAATTCCTGGTAATATATTTGCAAGTATTACAACTGCTAATGCTGTTAATAGTATTTTTAAAAATATTTTCATTTGTTAACTTTTTTAGTGTGCTTTTTTATTTAATGCGATAATTATACCAAATATAAAAAACTGCTATTTTGTCAGGTTTATTAACTGTTTTTAAAAAAACAACACTACATAAAAAACACAAACCTCACAGATTTTTAAATCCTGTGAGGTTTTTTTTATTAATAAAATCAAAAATATTTGAATTTATTTATTTTAGAATAAAATTGATTACCTCAGCATAAAAATCTTTTGGATTTTCAGCATGTAACCAATGTCCTGAATTTGATATACTTACAATTTTTGAATTCGGAAAATGTGCACTAATAATTGGTTCTTCATTTACAGAAATATATCCTGAATTAGCACCTTTTAAAAATAAAGTTTTACCTTCAAAAACAGTAAATGATGGCAAGGCTTCCCCTACTTCATTATTGTTTTCTGTTAACGATTTCAAATTAAAACGAAATGCTAACTCTTCTTTTGTTTTTCGATATACACTTTTCAATAAAAATTGTCGAATTCCTGGTTCTGGAATTAAAGAAGTTAATTGCTCTTCAATTAATTTTCGAGAATTTTGTATCGTAAAATCAACAGAATTTAACGCCTCTAAAATATCGTGATGATGTGGCGGATACATTTTTGGAGAAATATCTGCAATTATTAATTTAGCTACCAAATCTGGATATTCGGTTGCAAATAACATCGCTGTTTTTCCTCCCATTGAATGCCCTAATAAAATAACATCTGTTAAATTATGATGCTCAATATACCTATGTAAATCTTCCACCAATACTTCGTAATAAAAATCATCAGAATGAAAACTACGTCCGTGATTTCGTTGGTCAATTAAATGTACTTCAAAACCATCTTCTGCAAATTTATTAGCATGAGTTTTCCAATTATCACCCATACCAAAATATCCGTGTAAAATTAACAACGGCTTTCCTTCTCCTACTATTCTAGAATGTAAAATTTGCATATATCAATTTAAATTAAGCTTCTAATTATCCTTTTAATCTATCAAGATACATGTTTACTACATTTTCTAATCCTAAATATAAAGATTCAGAAATAAGTGCATGTCCAATAGAAACTTCTGCTAAATTCGGTATATTTTGTTTGAAAAACTTAATATTTTCTAAACTCAAATCATGTCCTGCATTAATTCCTAAGCCTAATTTATTTGCTAAAATAGCTGCTTCAGTGTAAGGTCTTATTGCATCTTTATTTCCTAAAGCGTATTGAGTTGCAAATTCTTCGGTATATAATTCAATTCTATCAGCACCAGTTTTTGCAGCTGCTTCAATCAATTTTAAATCTGTATCAATAAAAATAGAAGTTCTTATTCCGTTATTTTTGAATTCGGTAATTACTTCTTCTAAATAAGATTGATTTGCAACGGTATCCCAACCTGCGTTAGATGTTAAAGTATCAACACTATCGGGTACTAAAGTTACTTGAGTTGGCTTTATTTCTAAAACCATTTTCATAAATTTATCTATCGGGTTTCCCTCAATATTGTACTCTGTAGTAACTATTGATTTTAAATCATATGCATCTTGATAACGAATATGTCTTTCGTCTGGTCTTGGATGAATTGTAATTCCTTCTGCACCAAAATTTTCGATATCGGTTGCTACATGTAATAAGTTAGGTGTATTTCCACCTCTAGAGTTACGTAACGTAGCTATTTTATTTATATTTACACTTAACTTTGTCATCTCATAAAATTAAGCTACAAAGATAAATCATTAAAACTTTTTAAACTATATTCGTAGTAATGAATATCAACGACTTTATATTAGACGAAATTAAAGCACTTACTTTAAAAAGCACTGTAAAAAGAGCTCAAGAAGTCTGTGAAAATTTACCGATAACTCATATTCCTATTGTTGAAAATGGAAAACTAATTGGCTGTTTACCCGCAAGTGACATTCAAACAATAGAGGGTAAAGACCAAAAATTAAGTGAATACTCTTATTTATTAGATAACTTTCATTCTAATGAAAAAGCGACATTACTTGATTTAATTGTTTTGTTTGCAGATAATGATTCTAATTTAATTCCTATTTTAAATCAGGAAATGAATTATATTGGTTATTATGAGCTAAGCGATATTTTAGATGCTTTTGCAGATAGTCCTTTTTTACACAACGAAAGTGAAACTTTAATTGTAAGTAAAAACAAAAATGATTATTCGATGAGCCAAATTGCTCAAATAGTTGAAACTAGTCGAGGTAAACTATTGGGTCTTTATATTTGTTCTGAAAATCAAGACAATATTCAAGTTACTTTAAAAGTAATTACTGAAGAAATAAATGAAATTATTCAAACTTTCCGAAGATATGACTACAATGTAGTTACACGACATGAAGATGATTTTTATTTAGAAGAATTAAAAGATAGAGCTGCATATTTAAGAAAATACCTAAATATGTAATTCACAAAACTTGTTAACCAAATATTATAAACATTGAAAAAAGTAGCTATTTACGGTCAATCCTATACCATTTCAGCTGAAAAAGAAATTATACTATTATTATCAGAATTAGAAAAAAATAATATTGTTGTTTTTTTTGAACAAGATTTTTACAATCTCTTAGTTGAAAATAATTCTTTAACAAAAAAATATCCTACATACTCACATTTTAGTGATTTGTCAAACTCTTTTGACATGCTGTTTTCTATCGGAGGCGATGGAACAATATTAAGAGCTATTACTTATATTCGTGATTTAGATATTCCTATTTTAGGAATCAATACTGGTAGATTAGGTTTTTTAGCTACTGTTCAAAAAGATCAAATTAAAGAAGCTGTAACTTTATTACTTGAAAAAAAATATTCTATTCAAGAACGAACTTTATTACAGGTAACAACAATTCCACAAGTAAATGAATTTACTGACTTAGATTTTGCTTTAAATGAAATAACCATTGCACGTAGAAATACTACATCAATGATTGGTGTAAAAACTTTTTTGAATGATGAATATCTAACAAATTATTGGGCAGATGGTTTGATTATTGCCACACCAACAGGGTCTACAGGATACTCATTAAGCTGTAATGGCCCTGTGATTTTACCTAATGCTAAAAATTTTGTTATTACACCAATAGCTCCTCATAATTTAAATGCAAGACCAATGGTAATACCTGATAATACTTGTATTAATTTAGAAGTCAGTGCTCGTGAAAAAGACTTTCTTATATCTCTTGATTCTCGTATTACTACAGTTCCTCAAGGCACTAAAATTAAAATACAAAAAGCTAATTTTACTATAAAAAGTATTTTATTAGAAGATCAATCGCATTTAAAAACACTAAGAGGCAAGCTTTTATGGGGTGAAGATACTCGTAATGAATCTTTATAATACCGATTACACACAATAAATCTTTTAAAAAAAAGTTAATCAAAAAGACTTTATTAACTTTTAAAGCAAATTCATTTTCCTATATTTGCGTGCTATTTTATAATGAAAAAAAAAATTCTATTCATATTATTTGCTTTAACAGCAATAACAATACAATCACAAACTCACGAAATCGGTTTTTTCGTCGGGGGTTCTAATTATATAGGAGATATTGGTAGAACCAATTATATCTATCCTAATGAAGTTGGTGGTGGATTAGTGTATAAGTACAATTTAAACCCAAGAATAGCACTTCGAGGAACATATACTTATATTCCTGTTTCTGGTGATGATAAAGATTCGGATAATTTATATCGACAAAAAAGGGGAAATCTATTTTCGAATAACATACATGAAGTTGCTCTCGGGATGGAGTTTAATTTTTTTGATTATAATATCAGTAATTATAAAACAACTTTTACGCCATATATTTTAGCCGAAATATCAGCTTTCAATTACTTTAGTCCTTCTGAAGAAATGGATTCAAATAATACTCGTTTAAAAAATAAATTTTCTTATTCATTACCTTTAGGTATTGGAATTAAAGGTCGTTTATACGATCATTTTGCTATTGCTTTTGAAACAGGTGTTCGATTTACCTTAGTAGATGATATAGATTATACAACAGACAAAATAGAAAACTTAAACTTTGGTGGCACTGGAAATGATGTATATATGTTTACAGGGATTTCTATAGTTTACACCTTTGGAAGACCACCATGTTACAATGGATTGGCAGAATAAATATGGAAGAAAAATTACACCGCATTAACTTGCAAAAAGTACCAAATCATATCGCTGTTATTATGGACGGTAACGGTAGATGGGCAAAAGGTAAAGGAATGCAACGTATTTTTGGACACAGAAATGCATTAACAGCTATTAGAGAAACCGCAGATGCGGCATCTGATGCAGATGTTAAATTTGTTACATTATATGCCTTTTCTACTGAAAACTGGAACAGACCTAAACTAGAAGTAGATGCTTTAATGAGCCTAATGGTTAGCACTCTAAAAAAAGAGCTACCTGAATTTCAGCGTAAAAATGTAAAGATAAATGCGATTGGAAATATTGCTAGTTTGCCAAAAAATGCACAAAAAATATTAGCGCATGTTATTGATCAAACCAAAAACAATACTAAAATCACATTAACATTTGCTTTAAGCTATGGATCTAGAGAAGAAATTGTTAATGCAATCAGAAATATATCTAAAAAAGTTGTTAATAACGAACTCGATATTGAAAAAATAGACGAAAAAATTATAAATAACCATTTATATACATTTAATTTGCCCGACGTTGATTTAATGATACGTACAAGCGGAGAACAAAGAATTAGTAATTTTTTACTTTGGCAAATGGCCTATGCTGAATTATATTTTACAGATATATTATGGCCAGACTTTAGAAAAGAACACCTTTTTGACGCTATAATAGATTATCAAAACAGAGAAAGAAGATTTGGAAAAACAAGCGAACAGATTGAGATCAATGAATAAATATTCTTATTTAGCCGTATTTTTAATCGCCTTTTTATCGGCGAGCGTAAAAGCACAAAACACAGTAAAAAATGATAATGTAACCTCTAAAAATGTTGTTTCTTATAAAAAAGGACAACAATATATACTTGGAGGAATTACTGTTAGTGGCTTACAAAAATTTAGCGAACAAACTATTAAAGTTTATACAGGATTGGTAGATGGACAACCTATTAAATTACCTGGGGATAAACTTACAAGTGCAATTAAAAAGCTATATGAAAGTAAACAATTTAGCCAAGTAGATGTTTATCTATCTAAAAAAGATGGAGAAACAGTATATCTTTTGTTTGATGTTACTGAGTTACCTCAATTAACAAATATCAATATTTCTGGTTTAAGTAAATCCAAAACAAAAGAAATTAAAAAAGAGACTGAACTTAAAAAAGGAAGTATGGTTACGGATAACTTAATCGTAACTACTAAAAATTATATTAAAAAGAAATATACTGATAAAGGTTTCTTAAAAACAAAAGTATCTTTAGATACAAAAAAAGATACTACTGACATAAATACTGTTAGTATGAATATTTTTGTAGATAAAGGTAAGCGTATCAAAATTAAAGAAATCAACTTTAACGGAAATAAAGCATTATCAAACAAACACTTACGTAGTGTTATGAAAAACACAAAACGTAAATTCCTAGGGCGTTTCTGGAAATCATCAAAATATATTTTAGATGATTATAAAGAAGATTTAGAGAAAATTCTTGAAAAATATAGTGAAAATGGATATCGTGATGCACGTATTTTATCTGATAAACTTACTTGGAATACCGATAATACAATTAATCTTAATATTGATGTAGAAGAAGGTCGTCAATACAGATTTGATGATATTAAATTTATCGGAAATAAAAATTATACAGATGATTTTTTAAATCGTTTTTTACGTATTGATAAAGGTGATGTATATAACGGAAAAGTTTTAAAAGAACGTATTTCAGGTGATGGAACTCCTAATTCACAAGATATTCAAACATTGTATCACAATAATGGATATTTGTTCTCACAAATAAACGCGATAGAAACTAGCGTAAAAAATGATTCTATTACTGTAGAAGTTCGTATTCGTGAAGATGAAAAAGCAACTATTAAAAAAGTAACTGTAACTGGTAATGAAAAAACAAATGACCATGTTATTTACAGAGAATTACGCGTAAAGCCAGGTGATTTATTTAGTCGTGAAAACATTATTAGATCTATTCGTGAAATTGGTCAATTAGGTTTCTTTGATGCAAATGTAACTCCTGATGTAAAACCAGATTACCAGAATAAAACAGCTGACATTGATTTTTCTGTAGTAGAAAAAGGTGGTAGTCAAATTGAATTACAAGGTGGTTATGGTGGTGGGTCATTTATTGGAACTTTAGGTTTATCTTTTAATAACTTTTCTTTAAGAAATATATTTAAAAAAGAAGCATACAAACCGCTTCCAATGGGTGACGGTCAAAAATTATCACTTCGTTTACAAGCTAGTAGAACATATAATACATATAGTTTTTCTTTTTCAGAACCATGGTTAGGAGGTAAAAAACCACAGTCATTATCTTTTTCTGTCTATTTATCAAACCAATATCAATATAATTACAATACAAATAAAGTTGATAGAGATCAAAGTTTAAGTATTCTAGGAGCTACAATCGGTTTAGGAAAACGTTTACAATGGCCTGATGATTTTTTCTCTTTATCACAAAACATTAGTTTTCAAAGAATTGATTTACAAAACTACAAATATCGTGTTGGTTCATCTAAAGATGTTATAAGTGAAGGAAACTTAAATAACTTAGCATATACTGTTGCTTTTAGTCGTAACTCTACAGGGCCTAGTTTAATATTCCCTAGTTATGGTTCAGAATTTACAATTAAAGCCAAAGCTACACTACCTTATTCTTTAATTAACGGAAAAGATTATACAGAAGATGAAAACCCTACAAATGAACAAAGACAAGAATATTTAGCTGATAAATATAAATGGCTTGAATACTATAAGTTATCTGCAAAAGGAAAATGGTACACATCTTTATCTCAAAACAATAAATTAGTATTAATGTCTAATTTTGAAATGGGATATTTAGGATCTTATAATGATGAATTAGGTTTAACACCTGTTGAAAGATTTTTTGTTGGAGGTGATGGAATTGCACAAGGACAATTAGACGGTAGAGAAACTATTGGAGTTCGTGGGTATGAAAACAATAGTCTTTCTGTTGGACCTGATGGTCAAAACGAAGGAGGATCTATTTACAATAAATTTCAAATGGAATTACGTTATTCTATTACAGATAAACCTTCTGCATCAATTTATACTTTAGGTTTTTTAGAAGCTGGTAACTCTTATGAGAATTTTAGTGAATTTAATCCGTTTAAATTAAAACGTTCAGCTGGTGTTGGTGTTCGTATCTTTATGCCTGCATTTGGATTGTTAGGTATTGATTTCGCACATGGGTTTGATCCTTTACCAGGTCAAATTCAAAAATCTGGGTGGCAAACACATTTTATTATCGGAAGGCAGTTTTAAAAAAAGTTTACTTTTGAAATAAGTTTCATTTTTTGGCACGGTTTTTTCTAAATACATTATAGCAAGATGAAGAAAATAATTTTATCAATCGTTCTTTTACTTATTACAAGCAGTATTGTTGCACAAAAAAGTCAACGTATAGCGTATATTGATATGGAGTATATACTTATAAATATTCCTGAATATTTAGAGGCACAAAACTCCTTAGATGCTAAAGTTGAAAAATGGAAAACAAAATTAGACAAAGAAGCTAGAGCTATAGAAGTTTTAAAAACTGATTTAACTAATGAAAAAGTTATTTTAACGAAAGATTTAGTTTTAGAACGTGAGGAAGATATTACCATAAAACAAGAAGCTTTACGAAGATTAGAATCATTATACTTTGGTCCTCAAGGAGATATGTATAATTTAAGAAGACAATTAATAAAGCCTATTCAAGATCAGGTTTATAGTGCTGTTCAAACAATTGCTTCAAGAAAAAAATATGATTTTGTTTTTGACAAATCAGGTGATTTAGTAATGCTGTATTCAAACAAAAAACACGATATTAGCGAACTTGTTGTGAAGATGATTAATATTGATCAGAAAAAACAAGAAAAAAGAGATAAGATTGCAGCTAAAAAAGAATTACTTAAAAATGAAGGTTTAAGTGATGCTCAGAAAGAAAGAATAGCTAAAAAAGAAACTCTTAAAAAGAAAAAACAATCTGATAGAGTTGAAAGAGCTAAACGTATTGAAGAAAAAAGAGCAGCTAAGTTAAAAAAGATTGCAGATGCAAGAGAAGAATTAAAACAAAAGAAAGATGCTGCAAGAAAATTAAAAGAAGATGCTAAGAAAAAAGCATTGGAAAAATAGAATAAGTAAATCAAGAATAGAGAACCTAAATTAAATTAAAAAACAAAGATGAAACATTTTAAAACCCTATTATTAGTTGCAATTTTTACAATTGGATTAGGTGGTATCGCAAATGCACAAAAAACGGCACATATAAACACTGATAAGTTATTATCTGAAATGCCAGCTACCAAGTCTATGAAAGCTGAGCTAGAAAAATTAAATAAAACATATCGCGATGATATTGAAGCGATGTACAAAAAACTAGAAGCTAAAATTAAAAAATACGAAGCTGAAGGTAAAAGTCAAACGCAAGAAGTTAATCAAAAAAGAGCTATAGAGGTTCAACAAGATAGACAACGTCTTACAAAGGCTGAACAATCTGCAGGACAGGAAATGCAAAGAAAATATCAAGAAAAAACACTTCCTATTTTAAAGAAAGCTGAGCAAGCTATTAAAGATGTTGCTGCTGCTAAAGGAATTATTTACGTATATGATGCTGCCCCTGGTAAAGGATTAATCGTTTACGAAAAAGGAGAAGATATTTATGGAGCTGTGAAAGCTAAATTAGGTTTTTAATAAAACTTAAAAATATATTATAAAAATCCTGCTGAATTCAGCAGGATTTTTACTTTTGTAATATATGATTACTAAAGCACAACAACCTATCGGTATTTTTGATTCTGGAATTGGTGGAACATCAATCTGGAAAGAAATTAATGTCTTATTACCAAACGAAAGTACTATTTACTTATCCGACAGTAAAAATGCGCCATATGGGCAAAAATCAAAAGAAGAAATTCTTGATTTATCTATTAAAAACACAGAGTTTTTAATTAATAAAGGCTGTAAACTAATAGTTGTTGCTTGTAATACAGCTACTACAAATGCTATTGACTATTTAAGAAGTAATTATTCAATTCCTATAATAGGAATTGAACCAGCAATTAAAACGGCATCTATCCAAACTAAAACAGGTACCATAGGAATATTAGCTACAAAAGGAACACTTAATAGTGCTTTATTTGAAAAAACATCAGCTAGTATTAATAGTGATATTATAATTATGGAACAAGTTGGTAATGGGCTTGTTCAACTTATTGAAGAAGGTAAAATAGAATCAATAGAAATGACCAACTTACTAAATAAGCATTTAAGCTTAATGCTTTCTTCTAAATGTGATTGTATTGTTTTAGGATGTACACATTACCCCTATTTAATTCCACAAATAAAAAAAATTGTAGGTAGTAGCGTTACTATTATTGATTCCGGAGAAGCAGTTGCTAAACAAACAAAAAAAATATTAGCAGAAAACAATCTTATTAGTACTGCAAAAAAAAATACCTACAACACTTTTTACATCAATAAAGATAAAAGTGTTCTAGATATTATTTTAAAAGACTACAAAAAAGCTATTATAAATTATTTAGATTTCTAGAAACTTCCATTAATATTAGGACATGCTGAAGCTCTACGCTTTCTACACAAAACATTCATACCAAAAGAAATTTGATGAAAACCTCCATTAGAATATACAATATCTCCTGTTTGTTGTGTATATGTATAAGCAAACATTAAATTTTGATAATTTAAACCTACAATTGGAGTTACATAATTTGCATCACCAAAGGCACTACTATCAAAACTTCTTCTATAAGATAAAGCCGCCCATAATTGTGTGGTATCAAATTGCTTGTAAGCCTTAAAGTTTAAATCAGCAATTTTCTCACCAGTTATATCTTTATATTGAAACATTACAGAAGGTTCAAATTGCAATTTATCTTTATCACCAAAAAAGTAACCAGCCCCTAAAATATAGTTTCTTAAATTCAGAGATTCAAAATCAGGATTTAAATCATTCTTTGCTGATAACATTATATTTTTAATAGTTAAATATGATGAAAAACCTTTATAATGATATGCCATACCAAAATCAGCATTAAAATAAAAATCACTTATTCTTATTTGCTCAACCATAGGATCACCTTTAAAGTCCTCTTGATTTACTTCATTTTGCACCATAGACATTGATAATCCAAATGATAATTGCTTGAATAAATTTTCATTCCCCATATCTAAATGATATGCATACGTACCTTGCAATCCTTTTTGAGAATGATATCCGTTTTTATCATTAAAAAGAATTAAACCATACGCTCCTTTTGAATTTTCGTTAAATTTTGCATGAAAACTTGCTGTTTGTAAAGAAGGAGCATCTTTTACCCCTACCCATTGCTGACGAGCTGTTACACGTAATTTCCCACAGCTTCCAATACCCGCTGCTGCTGGATGTAATAAATAAGTATTGTCAGATAAATAATCTGCGTAAATAGGTAATGTTTCTTGAGCTGAAATTTTTGTAATTAAAATAAAGAAAAAGAATAATATAAATTTGTTCATGTTTTAAGTTTAAGAAATAGTCACCAAATATAACCAATAATTACCGTAAATAGTTTTATTTTTAAATAAAACACATTTATAGTTGGTTTTTTATGGTAATTTAATAATTTAATCGATAATTTGATGGCGTTTTATTTTTTAATTCTTTAAATTTTCTGTTGAAATTTGAAATATTCTTGAATCCAGATTTCTCTGACACTTCAATAATAGAATAATCTTTGTTTTGTAATAATTTACAAGCAGTTTCAATTCTTAACTCATTTAAAAAAGTAAAAAATGTTTTATTTGTTCTCTGCTTAAAATATCTACAAAAAGCATTAGAAGTCATATTTGCAACAGCAGCAATATCTTCTAATTCTATTTTTTTATTATAGTTACTCAATGTATAATCCATAATATCTCTCATTCGTTTTCCTTCATTATCTGTATATTTTTTTTCATAAACAAATGACGAAAGAGATTCTGTTTCTGATTTTAAAATAACATCGACTATCCTTATAAAAACAATAAACTTTAATAAATCCCTACTTTTTTGTAATTTTAAAAAATATCTTCTTAATTTTTTATTGTTCGATTTGACTCTAAAACTATTTTTAGCAATATTAAAAAAAGTTGCGATATCTTTAAAATCATCTAATTCAAAAAACGTTTCTCCAAATGATTTTTGAGTAAAGAAAAGCGAAATCATTGAAGAGTTTTTTATCCTAGAAGTATCACTTTTAAAAACGTGAGGTTGATTACCTGCAATAACTAAAATATCATTAGATTTATATTCGTTAACCGTATCTCCTACAATTAAAGTACCTTCTCCTTTAACAATATAACATAGTTGAATTTCTTCATGCTGATGAAATTTATCATAGAAAAATGCGCCATTATCTTCTTGATATATTAATCCTAAATTTTTAGTTTTTGGAATTTTAAATGGTAAAACTTTCATGTATTTAAAAATATTTTTTATAAATTTATAAAATATTCACCTATTAATATGCTAAAAAGCAAAAAAAAGGTAATATACTACTACCAATAGTTAGAAATTAATCAAAAAAATTTACAAATCTGATATAAATTTGCAAATCTAATATAAGCTTGCACCAAAAAAAGAACATAAATATAAATTGGGAAGGCATTATGCCTGAAGTTACTACAACTAAATTCACTAACGAAGATACATTGGATTTAGTTAACTTTCAATTAAATATTAATGCACAATTAGATGCCAGTTATTATTGGAATTAATTTAGATAGTACATTTTAGATACTTTAGCTTTAGAAAGTATTTATATTAGTACTGATAGGTGGAGGTGGAGTTGCAGATTTAGTTATCTGTATTTCTAACAGAGAATTTTACTATCTTTAACTTATAAAAGCAGGAAAAGATGATCAAGCTAGATAAATCTAACATTGGTTCTTACCTTTATTAAAAGTTATACATAAATTCTAAATTAATACAAAACATTGAATTAGTAAGGGTTTCTACTCTGGTATCGGTACTGAAAATGTACGAGAGCCTCGTGTACCTTTAATTGGTAAAGAAGAGAATCTCTTTTAGCTATTAAAAAAAATAGTTAAAAGAACTAGAACTACATTACCTGCATACAAAGAATTAACTATTTTTAGATAAAATCATTATTTTTTTTACTTATTTAATAGTATAAAAGTTTTAAAATGATACATATTTAATACCATTAAACAAATCATTGCTTCATTTTTTGAGGCAATGATTTTGCGGGTTTAAACAGGCCTTTTAATAAAGAAGGTGCTTAAAAAAAGGTATTGATTTTTAAATTAAAATCAATATCTTTAAACACTTAAAAATCACTAAATGTCATCGTACATTAAAAAAAACAATATCTAATGATTACAGGGAAGAATTATATCGGAAATCAATTAAAAGCTACAGGAACTACCACTCATCAAACAGTAAATCCTAAGTTAAATATACAAAATCCAACACCTTTTTTTCAAGCAACTTTAGAAGAGGTTAACGAAGCTGTAGCATTAGCTGATAGCGCATTTAAAGAGTATCGTAAAGTTTCAGGAGAAAAAAGAGCAGAATTCTTAAATGCAATAGCAGATGAAATTTTAGCTTTAGATACTGAACTTACAGATATGTATATGTCTGAATCAGGTTTACCAGAAGGAAGAGCTCAAGGAGAAAGAGGTAGAACTATTGGTCAATTAAGAGCTTTTGCTGACTTAATTTTAAAAGACGAATGGAGAAGTGTTACTATTGATGAAGCAATTCCAACAAGACAACCATTACCAAAATCAGATATCAGAAAAACTTCAATTCCTTTAGGACCTGTTGTTGTATTTGCAGCAAGTAACTTTCCATTAGCATTTTCAACTGCAGGTGGAGATACTGCTAGTGCATTAGCATCAGGATGTCCAGTAATTGTAAAGTCACACGCAATGCACTCTGGAACTGGTGAATTAGTTGCTTCAGCAATTATTAAAGCAGCAGAAAAAACAGGAATGCCAAATGGTGTGTTTTCAAACATTACAGGAAGTGGAAGAGTTGTTGGTAGCGCATTAGTAAAACATCCGAAGGTAAAAGCTGTAGGTTTTACAGGAAGTATTGCTGGTGGTAGAGCACTTTATAACTTAGCTGGTGAAAGAACTGAACCAATTCCAGTATTTGCTGAAATGGGAAGTATCAATCCAGTAGTAGTAATGCCAAATGTAATTGAAAATAAGTCTGAAGCAACAGCTTCTACTTATGCAGGTTCAATTACTATGGGAACAGGTCAATTCTGTACTAAACCAGGATTATTATTAACTCTTGCTGGTGATAAAACTGATGCTTTTGTTAAAGATTTAGCAGAAAAAACAGTAGCAATTGCACCACAATGTATGTTACACCCAAATATTAAAGACGGTTTTGTATCAAACGGTGAAATAGTTACTTCTCAACCAGGTGTTGAAGTTGTTGCTCAAGTAGCAGGAAGTGTTGAACCTAACTTTGCAGCATCAACAATATGTGCTGTATCAGGAGCTGACTTTTTAGCAAATCCTAAAATGCATACAGAAGTTTTTGGTCCTTTTTCTTTAGTTGTAAAAGCAAAAGATCAAGCTGAATTAGTACAAGTTATTGATAGTTTAGACGGTCAATTAACAGGTACTGTATTAGCTGAACAAGAAGATTTTGCTGAATTACCAGCTGTAGCAGATGCTTTACAAGCTAAAGTAGGAAGAATTATTTTTAACGGAGTACCAACAGGTGTAGAAGTTTGTGAGTCTATGACACATGGTGGACCTTACCCAGCATCTTCAGATTCTAGATTTACAGCAGTAGGTTTAGGAGCTATTAAAAGATGGATAAGACCATTTAGTTTTCAAGATTGGCCAACAGAATTATTACCTAGTGAATTAAGAAATTAATAAACTTACAGAAGAACAGTTAAATTAATAAACATTAACAATTTCTTTAAATCAACAAAATTAGTTACCTATTATTTTGATGATTTAAAGAAATTGAAAACTATGCCAACTTTGCTTTCTTAATTAAAGAAATTTTGAAAGGTTTTTTCTAAGGAAGAGTGCAAGTTGGCTATTCAATTTAGTATGAGAAAAACATTTTTTTGTGTTGATGCACACACGTGTGGAAACCCAGTTAGAGTTGTAGCAGGTGGAGGTCCAAATTTAATTGGAGCAAATATGAGCGAAAAACGCCAGCATTTTTTAAAAGATTATGACTGGAT
The DNA here is from genome assembly GCF_041053065.1 of Tenacibaculum salmonis. Lineage (NCBI taxonomy): Bacteria > Pseudomonadati > Bacteroidota > Flavobacteriia > Flavobacteriales > Flavobacteriaceae > Tenacibaculum > Tenacibaculum salmonis. Next base: position 1,295,027 of record NZ_JBFCVV010000001.1, read on the forward strand.
TCGTAAAGGATTAATGTTCGAACCACGTGGACATGATATGATGAGCGGAAGTATTTTATTTCCTCCTCATAATCCTGAAAATGATTTTGGAATTTTATTTATTGAAACTTCTGGTTGTTTACCAATGTGTGGACACGGAACTATCGGTACTATTACTATTGCAATTGAAGAAGGTTTAGTTACTCCTAAAGTTCCAGGAAAAATTAAAATGGAAGCTCCTGCTGGTTTAGTAAATATTGAATACGGTCAAACTGGTAAAAAGGTAGACTGGGTTAGATTAACTAACGTAAAAAGTTATTTAGCAGCAGAAAATTTAACTATTGACTGTCCTGAATTAGGTGAAATTACTTTTGATGTTGCTTACGGTGGTAATTACTACGCTATTGTAGATCCGCAGAAAAACTTTTCTGGAGTACACGATTTTACAGCTAGTAAAATCATTCAATATTCTCAAATTGTTAGAAATAGCATTAATGAGAAATATCCTGATATGTTTATTCATCCAGAAAATGATACCATTAGAGATGTAACACATATGCTTTGGACAGGTAACCCAATTGACCCAACTTCTTCTGGTAGAAATGCCGTTTTTTATGGTGATAAAGCCATTGATAGAAGCCCTTGTGGAACAGGTACATCTGCTAGATTAGCACAGTTACATGCAAAAGGAAAACTTAAATTAAAAGAAGAATTTATTCACGAAAGTTTTATCGGTAGTAAATTTATTGGTAGAGTTGAAGAGGAAACTACTTTAGACGGAAAACCAGCAATTATACCAAGTATTCAAGGATGGGCAAAGGTTTTTGGTTACAATAATATTATTATTGATGACCAAGATGACCCTTATGCACATGGATTTCAAGTTATCTAAAAAAAAGAGTTATCTTTCGATTTAAAAGAATTGGAGACAATAAAACATAAAATACTAAGAAACATTTGCTATACCGAGCTTGTTTATCAAAGGATAAATAAAAAGCTTGGTATGGCTTTTTCTAAATTTGAAATAGAAATACTTATTCGAAAAGTGTTAGAAGACACTGCTTTAGAAAACTACGAAAAAATAGGTAAAAATTTCTATATTACCAACACACATCATAATATAACAGTTACGATTAATACAAGTACTTTTAGAGTTATTACCGTAAATAGAATTAAAAAAGAGTAAGTTCAAAATAATATATTAAATGTCAAAAGAAATAGTAATTATTGGAGGAGGAATTATAGGCTTATGTTCAGCTTATTATCTTCAAAAGGAAGGAAACAAAGTTACCATAATTGATAAATCTGATTTTTCAAGTGGTGCATCTTATGTAAACGCAGGATATATAACTCCTAGTCATATTATTTCTTTGGCAGCTCCTGGTATGATAAACAAAGGTATTAAATGGATGTTTGACTCAAAAAGTCCTTTTTCTGTGAAGCCTCGTTTAGATTATGATTTTTTAAAATGGACTTGGTTATTTAAAAAAGCATCAACAAAAGAAAAAGTTGAAAGCTCTATTAAAACCATTAAAGATATTAATATATTAAGTAGAGAATTATATCAAGAGATAAAAGACTCTAATGAATTTGATTTCTTTTACAAACACAAAGGTTTGTTAATGTGTTACCAAACTGATAAAGCTGGTGAAGAAGAATGGAAAACAGGTAAACGTGCTATTCAAGAAGGCTTAAATGTTGAAAACTTAACAAAAGAACAGGTTTTAAAATTAGAACCAAATGCTGGCTTAAACATTAAAGGAGCTGTGTATTATCATACAGATGCACATATGACTCCGAATGAATTTATGCCACAATTAAAATCTTATTTAGAAAAAAAGGGTGTTACTATTTTAGCCAATGAAGAGGTATTAGATATCAATGTTAAAGGCGATAAAGTAAGCTCTATCAGAACAAATAAACAAGAAGTAACAGCTGATGAAATTGTTGTTGCTACTGGTTCTTGGTCTCAAATTTTAGTTAAAAAATTAAATGCTACCGTACCAATTCAGGCTGGTAAAGGATATAGAATTAATGTATCTCAAGATACAGGAATTACAATACCTGCCATTTTAATGGAAGCAAAAGTTGCTGTAACACCAATGAATGGTTTTACTCGTTTTGCAGGTACAATGGAAGTAGATAAAATAAATAATAATATAAACCGTGTAAGAGTAGATGCTATTGCTAGAGCAAGTGAGAGATTTTACGACGGTTTAAAAATTAATCAAAAAGAAATTGACGATGTTGCTGCTGGTTTAAGACCATGTTCTCCTGATGGATTACCTTATATTGGTCGTTTATCAAAAGTTAAAAACGTAACTATTGCTACTGGTCATGCAATGATGGGCTGGAGTTTAGGTCCTGCAACTGGTAAATTAGTTTCGGAAATTATTTCTGATAAAAAAACAAGTTTAGATTTAAACCCTTTTCATGTAGAAAGATATTCATAATTTGAATATTAAAAACACATAAAAAGTAATTAAATACATCCGTAAGAAAATATAATATGCGTTACGATCAAATTGACAATTCTTTATTTATAGAAAATAGAAAAAATTTCATTGCTCAAATGAAACCTAATACCATAGCTATTTTAACATCTAACGATGTTAAACATCATAATGCTGATGATGTTATGGGATTTACACAAAACAATGATCTTTTTTACCTTTCGGGTATCGATCAAGAAGATACTATTTTAGTGTTGTATCCTGATGCTTTCAAAAAAGAAAATAGAGCTATTCTATTTATAAAAGAAACAAGCGAGCTTATTAAAATTTGGGATGGTGAAAAACTAACTAAAGAGCAAACTCAAAGTATTTCTGGAGTTTCAAGAGTTGAGTGGGATAAAGATTTTGAGTTATTTTTACAGTACATGGCTTTTGAAGCCGATGGTTTTTACTTAGGTCATAACGAACACCTTAAACGTGTTACCAATGATCAAGAAACAAAACAAGATAGAATGATCAAATGGTGTAAACAAAAATACCCATTACATGATTATTATAGAGCTGCAAAAATTACTCGTGATTTACGTCCTGTAAAATCGAAAGTAGAATACGACTTAATACAAAAGGCTTCTGATATAAGTGTTGCTTCTTTTACTAGCGTGTTAAAAACATGTAAACCTGGTATGAAAGAATATGAGTTAGAAGCTGAATTAGCTTATAACTTAGTTAAAACAGGTTCTTCGCATCACGCATTTAAGCCAATTATTGCTTCTGGTAAAAATGCTTGTGCTTTACACTATAATACAAATGATTCAGTTTGTAATGATGGTGAAATGATTTTACTTGACTTCGGGATTTGTTACGCTAATTATAATAGCGATACTACTCGTTGTTTTCCTGTAAATGGAAAATTCTCTGAAAGACAAGCTGCTGTTTATTCGTCAGTATTACATTGTTTAAAAGAAGGTAGTAAAATGTTAAAACCTGGTATTTTACCAAGTGTTTACGAAAAAAATATGGCAGGATTAGTTGAAGCTGAATTAATAAAATTAAATTTATTAAATGCTGATGATGTTGCCAAGCAAGATCCTGAAAAACCATTGTATAAAAAATATTTTATGCACGGAACAGCTCATTATTTAGGATTAGACGTACATGATGTTGGTATATATTCTCGTCCTTTTGAAACAGGAATGGTGTTAACTTGTGAACCTGGTATTTATATTCCTGAAGAAGGAATTGGATGTAGATTAGAAGATGATTATTTAATCACTGAAACAGGAAACATCAATTTAACAGCTGCAATGCCTATCGAAATTAAGGATATTGAAGCATTAATGAACAATTAAAAAAAAATTACATGAATACATTTGGAATTGGAGGCTCTACAATAGAGGCAGAATTAAACGCAATAACTCCAACAGCTCACTTAGTTGAACCGATTCAGAAAGAAGAATTTCAATCTAGAATAGATAAAGCTTGTTTAATGATGAAAAATCAAAACAAACAAGCAATGTACTTACATGCAGGAACTAATTTATTTTATTTCACAGGAATGAAATGGAATTCAAGTGAACGTATGGTAGGTGCTATTTTATTTCAAAATGGAGACCTTCATTTTATTGCACCAAGATTTGAAAAAGGAACTATTTTAGATTTCATGCTAATAAAAGGTGAAGTTAATTGTTGGGAAGAACACAAAAGTCCTTATAAATTATTCACTAAAATATTAACTGAAAACAAAGTTACTGAAGGTGATATTTTAATAGATGAAGCAACGCCTTTTTTCATTACTGATGGAATTAATAAATGTAACACATCATTTACTTTAGAAAGTGCTACACCAATTACAGCTGGTTGTAGAATGATAAAATCAGATGCTGAAATTGCTATTATGCAACATGCAATGAACATCACTTTAGAGGTTCAAAAAGCAGCTGCAAGAATTTTAAGAGTTGGTATTTCATCTAAAGAAGTAGTAGATTTTATTCACGAAGCACATATTAGATACGGAATTCCGTCAGGTTCATATTTTTGTATCGTGTTATTTGGTGTTGATTCTTCATTTCCTCATGGTGTAAAAACTCCTAAAAACTTAGAATTAAACGAAATTGCATTAGTAGATACTGGTTGTGTTTTACACAATTATATTTCTGATATTACAAGAACTTATGTTTTTGGTGAAGCAGATGACTTACAAAGATCTATCTGGAATATTGAAAAAGAAACACAACAAGCTGCATTTGACGCTGCTCAATTAGGAAATATTTGTGCTGATATTGATGCAGCTGCTAGAAAAACTTTAGAAAGTCATCAATTAGGTCCTAAATATGCATTACCAGGATTACCTCATAGAACAGGTCATGGAATTGGTTTAGATATTCATGAATGGCCATATGTTGTTAAAAATGATAATACTACTTTAGTAGAAGGTATGGCATTTAGTAATGAACCTATGATTTGTGTTCCTAATAAATTTGGAATACGTCATGAAGATCATATTTATATGACTAAAAATGGTCCTAAATGGTTTACTGAACCAATGCATACTATTGAAGATCCTTTTGGAATTTCAAAATAATATTTATCTCATAAAAAAAGCAACTCATATGAGTTGCTTTTTTTTAGTTGTTAACTATAATTAATATACTATTTAGTTTTTTGTTGGCTCAATAGTAAATGAATACTCATATGTTTTATTTGCAAGAATCGTATATTCTTCATGAACTTGTCTTCCCCAAGAAGTATCTCCTCCTACTCCCATTTGTTGTAAATCAATATTCCATTGAACAGTATTTCCAATTTTAATATCCGCACCATGTTTTTTAGTCACTGGTACCAATCCTGAAGCTGATTGTCCTGCATCACTCGCAATAAAATCTAGTTCTTTCATATTAAATGGCCACACACTGGTATTTAATAACTGCTCTCCTACAACTTTTAAATTAAGTGCTGTTGATGAAACTTGCATCCAACGAACTTCTGTTTTATTTCCTGTTTCTTGAGGACGAGGATATCTATGAAATTGACTTATAATTTCATCAGAATAAAGCCCTGTTTTCTGACCTAATTTTCTATCCCAATAATTCTCCTCTGGTCCTTTACCATACCAAGAAACTTCTTTAAAATCATTATTGATACTTAAATACATTCCTAAACGAGGAATATTAGGAAGTTCAGATTTATTAGGTGTAAACGAATAATCTAATTTTAAATTACCATTAAAAGACAACGTATATTTTACAACAACAGTAGCTTCATTATTTGGTAATTTATAATTCACTTTATAGCTTATTCCGTTTGAAACTTGTTTTGGCTTTTCACTTAAAATTGCACTATAATTATAGGTTGCATCTTGCCAAATTTTAGCCCATTTATTCATTCCATTTCCTAAATCATTATCTGTAGGTGGTCTCCAAAAATTTAATTTAATGGGTGTATTAGTTATTTCTTTATCATTTGATGACCATGAAATTATTTCACCTGTTTTTTTATCGATTTTAAAAGAAGTATAACTATTATTAAAACTATAAGCTGTATCTTCTTTAATCGTTAATTTTTCATTTGAAACAGCAAGTGTTTTCTTTTTAGTTCCTTTTTGTAAAACAAACTGATTCCATCCTATTTCATATCCTTTAGAAATCATTTTTGTAGCATTTGCTTGTACTAAACTTACTTCAAGAATATATTCTGATACATCATTAAAAGAACTTAAATTCTTTTTAAGATTCCAATTTAAGCTTTCTTGTGCTTTAATGTCTAAATGAATATTCGTTAAACTATCAATAGCTTTACCATCTTTTAATAACTTCCATTTAAAAGTTTTATCTGAAAAATCTGTAAAAAAGTTTTTATTAGTAACTTCAATAGTACTATTATTTACCAAACTAAATTTTACAGGTTGATATACTTTTTTTACTTCTGATAAATGAGGATTCGGGTTTCTGTAAGGGTCTACCAATCCATTATTTAAAAAGTTTCCATCGGTTGGTAAATCTGGATGAAAATCGTGTCCGTACGCTAAATATGGTTTTCCATTTTCATCTTTATATTCTAAACTTTGGTCTACCCAATCCCAAATAAAACCACCTTGTAAGTTGTCATACTTTTCTATAATGTTCCAATAATCTTGTAAATTACCTACTGAATTACCCATTGCATGTGCATATTCAATCATAATAGAAGGTTTATCAGAATTTGATTCACCATGTTTTATTAAATACTCAGGCTTTGGATACATTGGACAATACAAATCAGTATAATCTTCTTTTTGAGCTGGTTCATATTGAACAATTCTATTATCATCCTGTGTTTTTAACCATTTATATGTGGTTTTAAAAACATCACCCTCTCCTGCTTCATTCCCTAAAGACCAAGAATAAATAGCTACGTGATTTCTATCTCTATAATACATACGTTTTGTACGCATCATGTGAGCAGGCAACCAACTCATTTCGTTTCCAATTTGAGTTTTTTTATCTATTGCCAACGGATGACTTTCAATATTTGCTTCATCCACAACATACAATCCATATTTATCACATAAATCTAGCCAATATGGGTCGTTCGGATAATGAGAAGAACGCACCGCATTAATGTTATTTTGTTTCATCAATTGAATATCTTTTTCCATTGATTCTCTAGAAACTACATGTCCTGTATGTGCATCTGTTTCATGTCTATTAACACCTCTAATATAAATCGGTTTACCGTTAATTAACACTTGCGATTCTTTTATTTCAACACGTTTAAACCCTATTGATTTTTTAACAAACTGATTCGCATCCAAAGAAATATTTAAAGCATATAAATTTGGTTTTTCTGCCGACCAAGATTTTACATTTTCAACTGTTTCGTTTACAATAAAATCGGCTGTTGATTTAGCAGGAACAGTTATTTTTTTAACTGTTTTAAATTCTTCGGATAAAGAAATAGTAACCTCTTTAGTAACTTCTTTATCAGTCGAATTTGTTACAGAAAAAGTTCCTTTAAAAATTCCATTTTTATAAGAATCATCTAAAGTAGTTTTAGCATGATAATCAGAAATAAAAACTTTTGGACGTGAATATAAATACACATCACGTTCTATTCCGCTCATACGCAACATATCCTGACTTTCTAAATAACTAGCATCAGACCAACGGAACATCTGTAAAGCAATTACATTTTTTCCTTCGGATAAATATGGTGTTATATCAAATTCAGCAGGTGTTTTACTTCCTTGAGAATATCCAACATATTTTCCATTAACATATACATACATTGCCGATTTAGCACCCGAAAAATGAAGAATAATATTTTCTGATAAATATTCTTTGGTTAAATTTATTTCTTTACGATACGTTCCAACAGGGTTATAATCCGTAGGAGCATCAGGCCATTTTGTAGTAAAAGGATAGCGTTCATCTAAATAAATAGGATGTCCGTAACCTTCTGTTTCCCAATTGGCAGGAACAGCAATTGTTTTCCAATCTGTATCATTATACACTACATTTTGAAATGTTGTCGGACGTTTTTTAGGGTCTTTAACCCAATTAAATTTCCATTCGCCATTTAAATTTAAAAAGCGATTTGAATTTTCTTTATCAGAAATTTCTGAATTTTCAAAAGTAAAAAAAGAAGCTCTAGGTGCTAATTTGTTTTCTTCAAAAATTTTGTGATTGTAATGATTCTTTTGAATATCAACTTCTTTTAAAGGAGTTTTATTACAACTAACAATCAATAAAAGAACGATACTTTGTATTATTTTTCTCATAAACTAACTTTCATAAAATCTTCCGTTATTATTTTTTTGATATAGAAAATTACTTCTTCAGCATTTTCTTTTGTAAAAATAATCGGTGGTTTAATTTTTAACACATTATGGTCTGCTCCATCAGTACTCATTAAAATACCATGGTCTTTCATTCGTGCCGCTAAATAATCTGCTTGAGCTGCTAATGGATTTAATGAAGAATCAACAAACTCAATTCCTAAAAAAAGTCCTTGCCCTCTTACATCTCCAATAATTGGAAATTCCTTAGAAAGTTCTTTTAATGCTGATTTTAAATAATTACCTACTTCTAACGCATTTTCTTGTAATTTATCTCTTTTTACAGTTCGAATTACTTCAGTTGCAATAGCACACGAAACAGGATTCCCTCCAAAAGTGTTAAAATACTCCATACCATTTGCAAAGGCATCGGCAACTTCTTGAGTACAAGCAACAGCTGCAATAGGATGTCCATTTCCTAAAGGCTTACCAATTGTTACAATATCAGGAACAACATCATGCAATTGAAAACCCCAAAAAGTTTCCCCCATTCGTCCGCAACCTGTTTGCACTTCATCAGAAATACAAATTCCGCCTGCTTTTCTTATTATTTTATATGCTTCAGCTAAAAAACCTGTTGGTAATTCTACCTGACCTCCACAACTAATAATAGGCTCTATAATAAAAGCTCCTACATTACGTCCTTTCTCTTGAATCGTATCAATACATTTTTGAACTTCTTTTACATAAGAACCTGCCGTATTTTCACCTCTATATTTCCCTCTAAAAGTATCTACTAATGGAAATATTTGAGTATGCTCAGGCGCACCACTTCCACCATTTCCATCAAATTTATAAGATGAAATATCAATACACATATTCGCATTTCCATGATAGCCAATTTCACTAGCAATAATATCTCTTTCGCCTGTAACAGCTTTTGTCATTCTAATAGCTAATTCATTTGCCTCACTTCCTGAATTCACAAAATGTAACACATTTAATTCGGGTGGTAATGTTTCAATCAATTCTTTGGCTAAAGCATTGATATTTTCGTGTAAATAGCGTGAGTTTGTATTAATTAAACTCATTTGTTGCTGTCCTGCTTTTACAACATTATAATTTTCATGTCCTACATGTGCAACATTATTTACAGTATCTAAATATTTATTTCCAAATTGGTCCATTAAATACTGCCCTGCTCCACGAACCATTTTTATAGGCGTTTTGTATTGCAGACTTAAACTTTTACCTAAATGTTGTTTTCGATACTTAATTAAATCATTATTTGAAATCGAATTTTTATTTGCTAATTCTTCAGACTTAAATAATAAATTTGGATTAGGACAAATACTTTTCCAAACATCAATTTGATTTATATATGCAACACCTGGATAATCTGTTGTAAAATCAAATAAAGATAATAATACTTGAAAATGTAAATGAGGAACCCAATTTCCATTTTCAGAACTATCACCAAGTTCAGCAATTTTATCGCCTTTTAAAATAGTATCCCCTATTTTATGCTTTTTTATGCTTTCTATCGAATTATGACCGTATAAAGTATAAAACTCAAAATCTTCAACTTGATGTTTTAATACTAATAATCCTCCATAATTTTTATCGCCTTTATTATTTGTTGCGATAACAACTTCACCATCTAAAATAGCGTGAATAGGTGTATATTTTGGTAGCCAAAAATCAGTTCCTAAATGAATCGTTCTGCTTTCTTTTCCTTTATTACCTATTTTTTGATATGATTCTGAACTATAAAAAATACGAGGTTCTAAATAACCACCTCCAATAATTTTTGTAGGATTTTCTTTTTGTAATTCATCAATTTTAAATTGAAAAAGAGCCAAATTACTTGCTTCTTTTTCATGACCAATCCAAGTACTTGAAACACTTAAATCAATAGGGAAAATCGCTTTCTTTTGAACTGTTGGAAATATATCTTCTAATTGAAAATTATTTTTTAAACTCCAATTTTCAAACTTTTTTTCATTCGAATGTGCTGAAAAACCACAAGCAATTCTAAAATTATATTCCGCAAAATCAGGATGAATTTCACGCCATTTTTTAAGTACTTCCCAAGCTGGTTTTTCGCTTATCAGTAAATATTTATTATTTGGTTCTTCTATTTTATTAATTGCCGATTTTGTAACAGAAATCACCAATCGCATTGCAATTGCATTGTATAAATGTGAAAGCTCTTTTTCTTCTAAAGGGAAGTTTTGATGATATCCTTTTACAAAACTTAACGCCGCATCTAATGGGTCGTTATGATTCATAACAGCATATGCACAAGCAATAGCAACATCATTAATTATTTGTGTATAAATAGCATCACCATAATCTATCGCAGCTTTTACCGTTGGATTTACCAATTCTTTTGACACAATAACATTGTTATCATTGGCATCATTATGAACTACGGATTTTCTTAAAGAATCATAACTTGTTTTATTATTTTCAAATTGTTTTTGATAATAAGTTATAATTTCTTTTTCTTGATTTTCAAATAAATCAATATGTTTTAAAGTCCAAAGTGATTGTGCTACATCCCATACAAATTCTCTGTTTGCCTCTGGATGATTAAAACCATGTAAGGCTTTAGTTAACAATCCGCATTGTTCACCTAAACTAAAACGCAAACTATCTAATTGCGGGTTTACAGATGACCAAACTCTACCAGAAATCCACGTTAACAAACGCACTTTACGAGCATTTCCAAACGCATCAATTATAGTAGATATTACAACACCATCAACATCTTCAATTACTTTAGGTGCTATAATATTTTTTTCATTATTAGCTACATACTGTAATAATTTTTGTTGAAAATCTAAATAATTCTCATCCTCATTCGGACGAGAAATTTTTAAGATATAGCCTTCAGAATTTGGTACTTTAATTCTAAAATTAAAATCTAATTCACCTGGTAACTCAGATGCAACACCTTTAATATTATAGGTTTTAAGAAGAATTTCTTCTGCTTGTTGAATCGATATTTTTATTTGATTGTAGTCCATTTAATCTTTTTGTAATAACATAATTATATGTGCAGCACTCCAGCTAAAATTTTCAGCACTTAATCCTTCTCCTGTTAAAGGATGGTAATTTTCTCTAATTGATTTTCCTTTTCCAAGAACACCTTCGGCACCTTTCAATATTTGAATCGTTGCCTTATCAGCTTCTTTATCAAAACCATAATTACGTAAACTTTTTACACCAAAATAAGATTGATCTAACCAATTAGGACCACGCCAATATCCTTTTAAAGGATTAAATTTTTCATGATCAGCACTCATAGTCTGAAAAGGAACCTTTGTAAAAAATTTCTTAGGATCCATCATTTTATTTTTAACAGCTTCTGCTTGTTCTTGTGTTGCTGCATTTGCCCAAAGTGCTGTCCACCCTTCACTTCCCTCTCCTTTAATAAATGTTTTACCATCTAAAGTAGTGTCATAAAACCATCCATCAATAGGGTCGTAAAATTGTGATTGAATTATCAATTTTAACTTTTCAGCTTCTTTCTTAAAATTATCTGCATCTTTTTTATTTCCTAAAAGAGTAGCTAATTCTGATAAAAATAATTTTTCAGCATATAAATAGGCATTTAAATCTACCGATTCTTGGTCTATTGAATAAGCTCCTTCACTATTTTTTAAAATTTTAGAATTATCAAAACGAATAGCGTTATCCATTCCACTCTCCCACTTTGCAGCTATTACACTTCCATCTGTAGAACCATATTCACACAAACCATCTTTATCATGATCACGTTTATTATACCACCATTCATGATATTTTTTTAACTTCGGATAAAACTCTTTTACAAAAGAAATATCTTTATCTTTTTTATAAATTTTAGCAATTGCCCATGCAGAAAGTGGTGGTTTTGTATCACGATAATTGTGTTTTTCAATTAAAGTATCTCTATAAACACAATCTACAATAAAACCATCTTCATTTTGAAAGTTAAACATAACTCTCATTTGTTTTTTAGCCAGATCAGTATTATAATAAGATAATCCGACTGCGTGTTTCCAAGAATCCCAAGACCAAAAACCATGAAACCATTTATAATGATAACTAGGAAATAAACCTTCATCTTTTAATTCTCCAGCAGGAATTCTCCAGTTATTTTGTAATGTTAATTGTGTTTTTGCTAATACCTCAGCATATTTATCATCATTAAATTGAATTTTTCTATTTTCTATTAATGATTGTAATTCTGTGTTTTTTTCTAATTTTCTATCTTTTAAAACAGTCTCAAAATTTGAAACAATAATTTTTTCTTGCTCTTTTATCCAAGAATACTCTTTAAAAATAAAACTTTGAGAAATTGTAAATTCTTTAGTTTCATTTGGCTTTAATACCATTTCTATTTCATTTGAAATATAAGTACTATCTGTTAATGCCTTTAAAAGTACATCTTCAGGAAAAATAACATGACCAACAGTATCTGTTAAAGCTGATTTAATTGTTAAATTATTTTCTTTTACTGATAATTTTAATCCGTCAGCTAATAACTGTTCATTTTTAAAACTATAATTAATAGCTTGTGGTGAATTACTTTTATTTTTTAATATTGATTTAATAATAGCTGTATGTCCTGATAAAAAAAATAATTGTTGTTTTAACTCTAATTTTTCTGATAAAAAAACCTGTTCTAAATGACTGCTATAACTTTTTGTATCAATTGACGTCCATTTTGTATTTTTCAATACCAAGTTAGTAAGTGATGAACTACTCCAAATACCATTTTGTTGAGTCATTAAAAAAGGACCTGAAAAACCTGTAGTATTTATAGAATCCGGGAAACTGTATGCAAACCAAGCCCCTTGATCAGAAAACATTAAACCTTTTTTATCAAATTTATGTTTGGGTGTAAAAACATAATTGAGCACATTAGTATGTACCATTGTTTTCACCTTCTCTTTTTTACTTTCGACTTTATCTTTACAACTTATCAAAACAATTAATAAGCTTACTAATAGCAGTTCTGTTTGTTTAATCATATCTTAATTGAAGTTTTTTTTTATGTAAAAAATTATGATTTTTCTACAGATTTTAGAATCTATTTACACCTTGCTTAAAGCTAGTAAAACTAATCTTACAAAAATAAACTAAACATCTAAAAATCACAAACTAGTAGGTACTAGTTGTGTTTAATTTTTAATTCCCTGTACATTTGGCTTTTAGAGTTTGTCAAAATATTTTATACTACTGTTTTATAAGTATCTTAATTTATTAGAACTTAAATCATAATTAATAAACCAATTACGTATGAATCAAAAAGAAAATCTCAAAAATGGTAAAACGATCAATTTTTCATTTTTAACCTTACTTATTTGTTTTTTTATAGCTTCAACTTCTAAAGTAATCGCTCAAAAAAATAGTATCAGTGGTAAAGTAATTGATAAACATGGACTTTCCTTACCTGGCGCTTCTATTATTATTAAAGGGACAAGTATAGGTGTTGAAACTGACTTTGAAGGTAATTATACCATAAAGGCAGAACCTAAAAATACTTTAATTTTCAACTACTTAGGATTCATAACTAAAGAAATAATTGTTGAAAATAAAAAAACAATTGATATTACATTACTTGAAGATGCAGCAACTCTTGATGAAGTTGTTGTAGTTGGTTACGGTACTCAAAAGAAAAGCGATGTAACAGGAGCTGTAGGACAAGTTAAGGCAGAAGAATTAACACGTGTAGTTACAACAAACCCTATTGACGCACTACAAGGACGTGTATCAGGAGTTACAGTAACTTCATCATCAGGTAGCCCTGGTTCAGGAGCAGATATCTCAATTAGAGGTATTGGTACTTTTGGTCAGAACCAACCTTTATATATTATTGATGGTGTACAGGCAGATCCTTATTTTATTGATGCAACAAATATTGCTTCTATGGAAATTTTAAAAGATGCTGCGTCTGGAGCAATTTATGGAACAAAAGCAGCTAATGGTGTTGTTCTAATTACGACAAAAAAAGGAAAAAAAGGAAAATCTAAAATAGAAATTGAAACATCTCTTAGTATTAATACTGCAAGAAAAAAGTTAAAACTATTAGACGCTAACGGATATGTAAGTGTACATAAACAAATGTATGAAAATGCAGGAAAAAGTTTACCTTCATACGTAACAGCCCCAATAACAGCAAATACTGATTGGTTAGATGAAACACATAGAAATGGTGAATTAAGCTTATTAAATGTAAGAATGAGTGGTGCTTCAGATAATTTTAATTATAGTGCTGGTGCTAGTTATGCTGATGAAACAGGAATGTTAATTGGATCAATGTTCACTAAAAAAGGTGTTTATGCTAACATCGGATTTACAAAAGATAGATTTAAGGTAAATACTAGTTTAAATTATAGTGAAACTTATAGAGAACAACAAAAATTTTCTTTAAGAGAAACTTTTCAAATATCTCCTTTAATTCCTGTTTTTGATGAAACAAAAGAGTCAGGATTTGGTTATAGAGACGGTAGCTTACCTGACCATAAAAATCCTGTAGGAGAAGATCATTTTAAGAATGATTATACGAAATTAAAATACTTTTTAGGAAGTGTAAACGTAAGTTATAATCTTTTAGACAACTTAACAGCTAAAGTAAATTACTCTGTATCAAATTTAACAAACTATACCTATGATTTTCATCAAGCTTTTCAAGTAAGAGCTGTACCATCAAATCCAGAAAATGAATTTGCTTTTATTTCAGAGTACAACAATAAATTTAGAAGAATAAACCAAGAATACACCTTAAATTACAGTTTAGAATTTGGTAAAAGTAATTTCAATTTCTTAGCAGGTTATCAAAGAATTTCAGAGCCATTAAAAGAAACCTATGCACAAGCAGAAGGATGGAAATATTCACCTAAAGACTTGAATAATAACGGAGACTTAGATGATAAAATACCAGCGATTATTTTAGACCCTAGTTTTAATACTTTAAATGCTTTTAGAGATGGTACACGTTCTGCAACTGGAACAAATTATGAATACAGTTTGGCTTCTCAATTTGGTAGAGTAAATTATTCATTCGATGACAAATATTTATTTCAAGCAAGTATTCGTAGAGATGGAAGTTCTAAGTTTGGAAAAAACAATAAATATGGAACCTTCCCTTCTGTAGCATTAGGTTGGAAAATTACTGAAGAAAATTTCATGAAAAATCAAAACTTATTTGATTTCTTAAAATTACGTTTTAGTTGGGGACAAGCAGGTAATGATAACGCTTTAAGTTATTATGATTATGTAGCTAAAATCGAGCAAGGAAAAAGTCAAAATAATGGAGGATATGTTTTTGGTAATCCACAAACATCTTACCAAGGAAGTATTGCAAGAGAATTACAAAATGATAATTTACAATGGGAAACTAATACTTCAGCAAATTTTGGATTAGATTTCACCATGTTAAACCATGCTCTTAAAGGATCAGTAAATTATTATAACTCTACTACAAGTGATTTATTAATTCCATCTATTCCGTCTGAATCAGGAGGAATAAATACTACTATTATAAATGTTGGAGAATTTGTAAACAAAGGTCTTGAATTTGAATTAGGTTATACAAATAAAAAAAATGAAGTTGGTTATGCCGCTTTTGCTACTTTAACAACAATTAATAGTGAAGTAACTAAATTAAGTAGTACTAGTCAAGTATTATATGGTGATGGATTAAAATTCGGATCTGAACATTTTGTAAACCAAACTAAAATAGGTTATGAACCTGGAGCTTACTTTTTACCTGTAGCTGATGGTATTTTTCAAAATCAAGCAGAAATTGATAAGCATAACGCAAATAGTATTGCTCTTCATGGAGCAGATAATGCTATGCAAAAATTTGCTAAACCAGGAGATATTCGTTTTATTGACCAGAATAATGATGGTATTATTGATAGTAAGGATGAAGTATATAAAGGTACAGCAATTCCTAAGTTTGAATATAGTTTAAATTTATCTGCCGATTATAAAGGAATTGATTTTAATATTTTCTTTCAAGGAGTTGGTGGAAATAAAATATACAATGGAAACCGTTTTGAATCTCTAGGTTTAGATGCAGGAAGAAACTTTGAAACAGAAGCTTTAAATTCTTGGACACCTACAAATACAAATACTTCAGTTCCTAGAGCTGTTTTAGGAGACCCTAATCAAAACAATAGAGCATCAACACGTTTTCTTGAAAATGGTGCATATTTAAGAGTTAAAACAATTCAATTAGGATATAGCTTACCTAAAAAAGTATTAAATAACTTACAAATTGATAAGTTAAGATTATATGTTACAGGGCAAAATTTATTTACAATTACAGATTATAGTGGTTTAGATCCTGAAGTAGGAGGATCTACTTTATCTAAAGGTATTGATAGGTCTTTATATCCAAAGTATAAATCATTTATTTTAGGTGTCCAATTTAAATTTTAAAAAATTAAACAATGAAAAACATATATAAAATAATTATAGCTACTGTTTTTACAGTTACAATAATAGCCTGTGATGATGATGCTTTTATTCAGCAAGTATCACCAGATCAATTAAATTCAGATTCATTTTGGAGAAATGCAGAAGATGCACAATCAGGATTAACTGCTGCTTACTCAGAACTAGAAGCTAGAAGTAACTTTTGGGATGGATGGCAAGAAGGAAGACCTGTTGTAGAGTATTTTAGGTCAGATTATGCTTTACCAGGTCCAGATGCTATTAATTACGGACATTGGTTATCTATTTTTAATTTTAATTATACCAACGGACATACATTTTTAAATGTACTTTGGAAAACTAATTATAAAGGTTTAAACTTTTCTAATCAAGTAATTACAAAAGTTAATGAAATGACTGCTGAACAAATTTCAGCAAAAGAAAAAAAACAAATTATTGGTGAAGCAACTTTTTTAAGAGGGTATTATCATTTTAAATTATTAACATTATTTGAAAAAATAGTATTAAGAACAGAAATGATTAATACGGAAACATTAAATAAAGCATTAGCAACAAGGAAAGAAGCTTGGGGAGTTGTTATTAAAGATTTTCAAGATGCTGAAGCAATGCTAAGTCTTGTTGGAGATACACAAGCAGGAAGAGCTACTAAAGGAGCTGCTTTAGCTTATTTAGGAAAAGCCTACATGTATAAAGCTGGTGACGCAACATCTTCAGATGCTAGTGATTATGAAAATGCAGCAGCTGCATTCAAAAAAATTGTTAATGGAAATGCTGGTTCATATAATTTAGAGCCAAACTTTTTAAGCTTGTTTAATGGTGAAAATGAAAATAATCAAGAATCTATTTTTGAATTACAATTTAAAAGTGGTGATGACAATTCTTGGAATGCTACAAGATTACATGCTTTTGTAGGTGATTGGTCTTTAGGTGGCTGGGGAGGTATTGAAGCAAGCCCTGCTATTGTTACTGAAATGAAAGCAGAAGGAATGATTGCTACAACAGGACGTTATGATAGTAGATTATATGGTTCAGTATATTTTAGAGATCCTTTCTTTAATGATACAAACACCAATGAAATGCAAGGATATACTTGGGATCAATTAATGGATTGGCAGTATAATGATACTTATGAAAATCATGCTTATTTTAGAAAATGGTTACCAAATTATGTCTATGATAATTCTTATATAGGTTTAAATGTAGTATTAATGCGTTATGCTGATGTATTATTAATGTATGCTGAAGCTTTAAATGAAACTGGAGCTACAACTGAAGCAATAACTCATATAAACAAGGTAAGAGCTATACATGGAAATATGCCTGCAATAACAATAACATCTAAAGATGCTGTAAAAACACAGATTATCCATGAAAGAACTATGGAGTTAACATTAGAATCTGTACGTTTCTTTGATTTAAGAAGATGGGGAATGTTAGATAAAGCAATGCAAGATGCAGGAAGAACAGGTTTTAATGCTTCACAACATTCTTATTTACCAGTACCTTTAACAGAAATTCAAACTAATTCAGAAGTAAATTAAATTTATATTGTTATAGTGTGTTAAGTTAGTCTTTTATTTGAATAGAAAAGGGTTGTCAATATATTGACAACCCTTTTTGTTTTTTATAAATTAGATATTATTATCTTAAAATAAACCCGTCTTTCATTGGATCATTTGGATCAATTGTAAACGTTTGCATTCCTGTAATATAAGCCGTTCCTTCTACTTGTGGAATAACCGCATTAAAAGGGCCATATTTCTCTTCAGAAACTACAGATCCTATAAATACCGAATCAGTAATACTTTCAATTGTCATGGTTTCACCATATTGAATTTCATTTCGCTTTTTATGAATAGCCATTCTTCCTGAAACACCCGAACCTGTAGGACATCTATCTACTTCTCCTTCAGCAAAAATACAAACGTTTCTACTATCAGTTCCAGAAGCTTGTTTTGTATTATCAATAAAAATAGTACCATACAAGAAACTTAAATCTTCCTCTATTGGATGTAATATTTCTTTATCAGCTTGCATAACGGCATGTTTAATTTTCATACCATTTGTTATTAAAGCTCTGTAAGAATCAGTACTTAAATCAAAATCAAAGTTGTTTTTAGCGATATCGACATAGGCATAAAAAGCACCTCCGTAAGCTAAATCGTAAGTTACTGTTCCTAACCCGTCAACCTCAACAGTTCTATCTAAACCAACTACAAAACTTGGTACACAATGAAAACGAACACCTGTTACTTTTCCATCTTTTACATTTGCAAAAGAAGTAATTCGTCCACAAGGAGCATCAATTTTTAAAATATTTTCACCTTCTTTAACATCAACCCAATTCATTTCAACAGCTAAAGTAGATATTGCAATAATTGCATGTCCACACATAGTTGAATATCCTTCGTTGTGTAAAAATATAATTCCAAAATCACCATCATCATCATTTGGAGGTAATAAGATACATCCATACATATCTGCATGACCACGTGGTTCAAACATTAATGCAGTACGTAATTCATCAAAATTTTCTTTACAATAACGTCTGTAATCTAAAACTGAATTTCCTTTTAACTCTGGAAAACCATCAACAATTACACGTAAAGGTTCACCACCTGTGTGCATGTCAATCGTTTTAATTTTTAACCAATCTTTATGTGGTACAAAATCAGTTTTAGCTAGTATATTTTGATATGTTTTACTCATTAGTATATTTTTTATAAAAATAATTTGCTGCTGCTAAATCTTCTAAAGCATGACCTACAGATTTAAAAACCGTAATTTCTTCTTGATTTTTTCTTCCTGTTTTTTGATTTGAAGATAACTGAAATAAATCAGCATTAATATCTTCTTCCTTTAATATTCCTGTTTGCAAAGGAATAAGGATATCACCACTTTCTTTTAATCCACCTTGAAAAGTATCAACATAAACAGCTCCTTTAGTTATTGTTTCATCGTCAGCTTCTCTCATGTCTTTTTTATAAGCTCCGACTAAATCGACATGTTGTCCTGCTTTTAAAAATCCCCCTAAAACTAATGGAGTTTTAGATAATGTAGCACATGAAATAATATCTACATCTGAAATTTTTTCTTGAATATTTTCTATAGCTGTAATTGTAAAATCTTCATCTTTTAATGTTTCACAAATAGCTTGAGCTTTACTAAAATTACGTCCCCAAATAAATACATTTTTAATAGGACGAACCGAAGCGTGTGCCTTAATTAAATTAACAGATAAAGCACCTGTACCAATCATTAATAAAGAAGAAGCATTTTCTCTTGATAAAAAAGATGATGCTAAAGCTGAAGCGGCAGCAGTACGTTTTACAGTTAAACTTTTTGCTTCTAAAATTGCTTTAATTGTTCCTTTAACAGCATCTAAATAAATATAAGTTCCGTTAATAGAAGGTAAATCAAACTGGCTATTTTCAGGACTTACAGTTACTATTTTAACTCCAGCTGTTTTACTTGGTGTCCAAGCTGGCATTAATAATAAAGTAGAATCTGCATTTACCTCTGGATTTGCAAAATCGTGATGATGACGCATAGGTACAATAGTATCTTGCGATGAAAATGAAGATTTTAATTCAGAAATCAGTTCTGAAAAATTTGTATTATCTTCTATATAATTGTTATCTATTTGAATAATTTTTTCCATGCCGTAAAATAACTATTTATACAAACATTATTATACAGTATCTTTATAAAGAATAATATAAGCTAAAATATAGTTAATATAGTATAATACCAAATACGATAAAGCCTGTATTTTTAGCGAAAACAAGAACCAAAATGAAAAAAATACAATTATTTCTTCTACTATCTTTAGCCATTTTTGCATCATGTAAAACAACTAAAGAAAGTAAAATCGTATCATTTAAAGAAAAACTACAAAGTACTTTTCCTAAAGCACAAATAGACTCTATTGAAGCTAAAGACCATTTTACAGAAGCGTACAAAGTTGTTTTAAAACAAAATTTAAATCCTAAAAATCCTTCTGAAGGAACATTTGACCATTATATGTATGTTTCACATGCAAATTATAAGAGTCCTACTGTTTTAATTACAGATGGTTACGACTCATGGAACAGAACTACTGAACTAAGTAAAGTATTCAAATCTAATCAAGTGATTGTTGAGTACAGAATGTATGGTAAATCAAGACCTGATTCTATTCCTTGGAAATACTTAACTAATGATAATGCTATTGAAGATTATCATAATATTGTTACTAAACTTAAAAGTGTTTATAACGGTAAATGGTTATCATCAGGAATTAGTAAAGGTGGAGAAACTACTTTAATTTACAAAGCTAAATATCCTAATGATATTGATGTTGCTGTGCCTTATGTTGCACCATTAATTAATACCTTAGAAGATCCAAGAACTAATGAATTAATTAATTCTGTTGGTAGTGATGAATGTAGAGCTGATATCAGAAAATATCAAAGAGCTGTTTTAAATAACAGAAAAGAAGTTTTAGCATTATTAGCAACTTATGCTAAAAATAAAAAATTAAATTTCACTGAACTTTCTCAAGAAGAAGCTTTAGAATATGCTGTATTAGAATTTCCTTTTTCTTTCTGGCAATGGGGTAGCGGAAAATGTGAAGATGTACCTGCAGAAAATGCATCTGCAGAAGAATTATTTAACTATTTAGCTAAAATTTCTGGTTTTTATGTTTTTAGTGATGCTGGATACAAAAAACTTTTACCTTCTTTTTATCAACACATGAGAGAGTTAGGCTACTATGGTTTTGATTTAGAACCTGTAAAAGATTTATTAAAAGTTGTTAAAAGTAGTACTAATAGTAGGTTTGCCCCTAAAAATGTAGACTTAACTTACAATCCTTCTTATATTAAAGAAATTAGAAATATTATTGAAACAAAAGGAACTAACATTTTACATATTCAAGGTGCTAACGATCCTTGGGGTGCTTGTGGACCAACACCTAAAGAAGGAGTTGATGCTTTGAAAATGGTTTTAAAAGATGGTTCTCATACTACCAGAATTAAAGATTTTTCTGAAGAAGATCAACAAAAAATTTACGCTAAGTTACAAGCCTGGTTAGGTAAAGATGTAAAATTATATCCTTTAAAATAGGCTTATTTTTTATATTGATAAAATAATAATATTATTTACAAAAAAACACTTTAGAAATATCTAAAGTGTTTTTTATTTTATAGTATTTTTAAAATAATGTATTACTATTTTTTAAAATTTGAGATTCCTTCTGATAACCAATTATAATATTCAGCAGGATCTGGTGTATAAGAAACTGGATCAATTAAATTAGATTCGTCATGCGCCATTAATACATAAAAAGGTTGCGTATTTGCTTTATACTTTATAGTTTGTAATTCGCTCCACTTTTGACCTATATACTTTAACTTTTTTCCTAGGTTTAATTTAGACTCAACAACCTCATCATCTTTTAACTTTCTTTTATCATCAACATACAAAGAAATTAAAACTACTTTGGTTTTTAATACATCTAAAACATTAGGTTTTACCCAAACGTTTTGTTCCATTTTTCTACAATTTACACAAGCATGACCTGTAAAATCAATCATAACAGGTTTTCCTACTTTTTTAGCGTAGGCCAATCCTTTATCATAATCATGAAAAGAAATAATATCATGAGGAGGCATTAAATGTGCTCCTTCTGGTAAACCTGTATGTGTTTTTTCAGAATTAATAACTGAAACAACCTGTGTATTTTTCTTAGTAAACCCTACTCCGTATGGCGATTCACTATAATGTTGTGGCGGAGGAAAAGCACTAATTAAATTTAAAGGTGCACCCCATAAACCTGGTAACATATATATAGTAAAAGCTCCTACAATTAAAGCTAAAAATAATCTTCCTACAGAAATATGAGTTTGAGAATCATCATGTGGTAACTTAATTTTACCTAATAAATACAATGCTAAAGCTCCGAATATTGCTATCCAAATAGCAATAAAAACTTCTCTTTCAAATAAATGTAATTGTAAAACTAAATCGGCATTCGATAAAAATTTAAAAGCCAAGGCTAATTCTAAAAATCCTAAAACTACTTTTACTGTATTTAACCATCCACCCGATTTTGGTAATGAATTTAACCAACCTGGAAACATTGCAAATAATGCAAATGGTATTGCTATTGCTGAAGAAAAACCTAACATACCAACAATAGGTGCGATACCTCCTTTTGATGCAGACTCTACTAATAATGTTCCTACAATTGGTCCTGTACATGAAAACGATACAATTGCTAAAGCCAATGCCATAAAAAAGATACCAATTAAACCACCTCTATCTGCTTGAGAATCTACTTTAGTAGCCCAAGAACTTGGCAATGTTATTTCAAAAGCACCTAAAAATGATACTGCAAAAATTACTAATATCAAAAAGAAAGCGACATTAAACCATACATTTGTTGACAACGCATTTAAAGCATCGGCACCAAAAATACCCGTTACTACACTTCCTAATAATACATATATTCCAATTATTGATACTCCATAAATAATAGCATTTCTAATTCCTTCAGCTTTACTTTTACTTTGTTTGGTAAAAAAGCTTACTGTCATTGGAATCATTGGAAAAACACAAGGCGTTAACAAAGCTGCAAATCCTGATAAAAAAGCAATAAAAAAGATAGCTATCATTCCTTTTTTATCTTTCTTATTAGTATTAGTTGATTTATTAACCTCTGAAATATTTTGTTTTTTTACAATAGCTTTCGTTAAATCAAAAACTAAATCGATTTCTTTTGGAGGTAAACATTGCTCATCTGTACAAGCAATAAATTCGACAAAAGCATTAATTGTTTTTACAGTAGGATCAGTTAAGTCTATTTCTTGCTTAAAAACTGCTTTATAAGCAAATGACTTAATAGACATTCCTTCGTCATTAAATAGTTTTGTAAACTTAATTTTTCCTTTAGGTTCTTCTGTCTTTCCTATTAATTTTATCTTATTTTCTTTATCATTATAAAAAAAAGTTGTCGGAATTGGCCCTCCTTTAGGTACTTCTTGAGAATATAAGCTCCAACTCTCTTTAATTGTAGCTTCTGTAATTAATTTATATTTTGAATCAGTTATCTTTTCTACTTTGGTCTTCCATTGAATAGGATTAAATATCTGAGCTGTTACTGATAAGTTTATCAATAAGACAAAAAATATGCATATTTTTTTCATATAAATTTATTATGGGGGTTAATTAACTTGAAAAGACAAAGCTACCTCTTCAGGAGGCAAACAACTTTCATTAGAACAAACCATATATTCAACAGTTCCTTTTATGATAAATTTTTCATTTGTATTTAATCTAATTCGTTGTTTAAATACTGCTGTATTATTAAAATACTTAATACTCATTGCAAATATTTCATCATTTACAATATGCCCTTCTTCCTCTTCAGTATTTCCTTTTTTAATATAACGTTGATCTCCTCTAAAAGAGAACGAAGTTGCTACAGGACCTCCTTCTTCCATTTTTTGAGAATAAATATGCCATTCATCCTCTAGAGTTACTATCGCTATTAATTCAATTTCTTCTTCTGATATTTTTTCTACTGCAGTAGTCCATTTTACAGGGTTATCCATTTGTCCGTAAGAAAAAACACTTACGAAAAATATTGCGATTGTCAGTAATTCCCTCATTATCATTTAATTAATAGTTGTATTGATATTTTCTGTAAAAATAACATCTTTCTACATCAAATACGATTACATCAAAAAAAAATTTGCAGTTATTTTGAAAATTTAACAAAAAAAAAGAGTAATCATTGCTGATTACTCTTTTTATAGTAGCGGGAACTGGACTCGAACCAGTGACCTTCGGGTTATGAGCCCGACGAGCTACCTACTGCTCTATCCCGCGATTTGTGAGTGCAAATATACAACCTTTTTCTATTACGTAATAAAAAAAATGTTTTTTATTTATTTTATTTTACGCACAAAAAAAGCTTCACATTTCTGTGA
Organism: Tenacibaculum salmonis; assembly: GCF_041053065.1. Classification (NCBI taxonomy): domain Bacteria; kingdom Pseudomonadati; phylum Bacteroidota; class Flavobacteriia; order Flavobacteriales; family Flavobacteriaceae; genus Tenacibaculum; species Tenacibaculum salmonis. The sequence continues at coordinate 1,319,641 of NZ_JBFCVV010000001.1, forward strand.
AGCTTTTGAGTTTAGTAGCGGGAACTGGACTCGAACCAGTGACCTTCGGGTTATGAGCCCGACGAGCTACCTACTGCTCTATCCCGCGATTTCGAGTGCAAATATACGTTCTTTTATTCTAGTTAACCTAATAAATACAGTTTTTTTAAATATTTTTTTTTGATAAAAATAAAAGCGTAAAAAAGCAGTCTAACAATAGTTTACATCATTAGAAACTATTTACCCTGATGTTTTGTTTAACAAATTATAAAATTAATTAAACATTTATTATCTTTATAAAATAATTAATCAGAAATATAACTATAAAACCTAATAAAAAATGTTTGGAATATTTAAAAAGAAAACAGAAAAAGAAAAACTTCAATATCAATATGAAAAACTTTTAAAAGAAGCACATACACTATCTACAACAAATAGAAAAATGAGTGATAAAAAAAGTTTTGAAGCAGAAGAAGTTATGCTAAAAATAGAAAAACTTAATTAATACCATTTTATAAAATGACTAAAAATAAAAAACCTGATAATGTAGTTTTTAATACAGAAACTCAAAAATACGATGCCTATCTTAAACCTTACGCAACATCTGTTGGAGCACCTGTAATTACAACGACAGATAGTATGGCTTGGAAAAATAGAAGCATCAATAAAATAAATCATAAAGTAGCTACACAGTACTTAGAGTTAAAAGTAGCCTATGATAAAATGATGGAAGATTTTGAATACAACAAACTTATTTTTGAAGCAAAATTTACTTTTGAACCAATTATAGGACAAATTTATCATCTTTATAAAAGAGATAATGGTGAATCATTTCTTTCGATTATAGCACCAGAAGAATGTACTTTTAACTCATTAGGCAGTTTTTATTTAAATGTTGATCAAATATGGGAAAAAGTGTAATAGCAAAAAAAATTATGAATTTAAAAAAATGAAAAAGCAACATCTCCCTCAAAAAATATGTCTAGTATGTAAACTACCCTTTACATGGCGTAAAAAGTGGTAAAAAAACTGGAATGAAGTAAAATATTGCAGTCAACGTTGTCGAAAGAAAAAATGAAACAAGTTAATCTAGTATTCCCTCATCAATTATTTCAAAACTCTCCTATTTTTGAAAATAATACTCGTATATATATTATTGAAGAATATTTATTTTTTAAGCAATACTCTTTTCATAAACAAAAAATAGCATTTCATAGAGCCACTATGAAGCACTATGCCAATTACATTAGTAATATTAAAAATATCGAAATATATTATATTGAAAGTATTAACCCCATTTCTGATATAAGAATATTAATTCCTTATTTAAAAAACAAAAATATTACTCAGATTAATTATATAGATACAACAGATAATTGGCTTGAAAAAAGAATAAAAAAAGGATGTTCAGAGAATAATATTACAACTAAAATATACAAATCACCTTTATTTATAAATACAAAAGAAGAGTTAACAAGCTTCTTTAAAAAGGATAAAAAAAAATACCATCAAACAACTTTTTATACTGAACAACGAAAAAAACGTAATATACTTATAGAACCTGACGGAACACCTACAGGTGGAAAATGGACTTTTGATACCGAAAACAGAAAAAAATATCCTACAAAAAAAACACCTCCTGCAATTCAATTTCCTAATACAGATAGTTATTATAAAGAAGCGATACAATATGTACAAACTCACTTTTCTTCTAACTTAGGAAACTTAACAGAACACTCATTATATCCAACTGATTTTAAAAACACAAAACAGTGGTTTATTCAGTTTTTAGAACAACGATTTTTAGAATTTGGAACATACGAAGATGCTATTGTTGCAGAAAATTCAATACTTAATCATAGTGTATTAACTCCTATGCTAAACGTAGGATTGATAACGCCTAATGAAATTATAGAAACCTGTCTAACCTACGCAGAGGAAAACAATATCCCAATTAACTCTACAGAAGGTTTTGTTAGACAAATTATAGGTTGGCGAGAGTTTGTAAGAGGTGTTTATGAAACTAGAGGAAGTGAAGAACGCACTACTAACTTTTGGGAATTTAAAAAGAAAATACCCGCTTCATTTTATAACGGAACTACAGGCATTTCTCCTATCGATAAAACGATAAAAAAAGTATTACAAACTGGCTATTGTCATCATATAGAACGTTTAATGATATTAGGTAATTTCATGATGCTTTGCGAATTTGACCCTGATGAAGTATATAAATGGTTTATGGAACTTTTTATTGATGCTTACGACTGGGTAATGGTTACCAATATTTACGGAATGAGTCAGTTTTCAGATGGTGGATTAATAGCTACAAAACCTTATATAAGTGGTAGTAACTACATCATTAAAATGAGTAATTATAAAAAAGGAGAATGGCAAACTGTTTGGGATGGGCTATTTTGGAGGTTTATGCACATACATCGTAATTTCTTTTTATCAAATCCAAGATTAGGAATGCTCGTACGTATGTTTGATAAAATGCCTATCGAAAAACAACAAATACACATAAATAATGGTGAAAAATATTTAAGAAATTTAGCTATTTCTCATTAAAATATAAATTAAAAACCCATAAATAATGTTATTTAATACAACTTATACTAATAAAAACTACATTACAGAAAGTAAACAAAAACTAGGAAAAGCTTTTTCTTTTTTTGATAAAATTAAAATCGGTGGTGTAGGATCTAGTCGATTTATTATAAAAGAATTAAGTACTAAACTACAACCTAAAGGCAACGAATTATATGCCATAAAATATGCTAATATTGAATTAAGACCAAAAGGAGTTATAATTCATTTCACTAATAAACTAGGACGTTATTCTTGGGTGATTCCTTACTATCGCATTGTTATATATAGTAATGAAACATTTAGCATACACGCTAACGGAAATTTTATTCAATTTAAAAAGAACAAAAATTATAAAGAAAATAAAAAATTTATCCAAAAAATGACAGACTTTAAAAACACTTTTTTAAACCTAAATTACTACGATGGATAATATTAAATTATTTATAAAATGATATAAAAATAATAATGTCCATAAAATAGTTCGTATCCAATTTTTATACACTAATTTTTTTAACATTTCTTCAGTAACAATTCCTTTTGAAATACGAGTGTGTATCGGTACAAATTGTAAAAAAGTAGACATCCATAATAATACTATAATTCCAAAAACTATAAGAGAATTACTATTAATATCAATAAAAAGCTGATATATAGAAAGAACCAATTGACCAAGCATCAATGGTATTACAATAGTACTAAAACGCGCCATGTACTTGGTGTGCCAAATAAGCAATTTTGAAGTTTTATAATATAAAAAACTTGGATATATAATACGTTGTACAATCCAAATTAAAACAACAAGTCCAAAATCTACTAAAAGTGTTATATTATCTAAAACCATTATAAATGCATTGTTATTCTTGAACTCATTGGCGTAGTAGTTGAGTAATAATAATCAATAAAATGTCCTGTATCATCTACTAGATACTTTTGAAAATTCCATTTTACATTCGAACTTTTAACTCCATTTTCAGCTTCAGAAGTAAGCCATTTATATAAAGGATGCTGATAATTTCCTTTAACTGCTACTTTTTCTGTTAGCAAAAAAGTAACTCCAAAATTCAACTCACAAAACTCTTGAATTTCTGATGCATTTCCTTTCTCTTGACTTCCAAACTGATTACAAGGAACACCAATAACTACAAGTTTATCGGCATACTTATCGCTTAAATCCTGTAATTCTTTATATTGCTTGGTAAAACCACACGAAGAAGCAACATTTACAAAAAGTAGTTTCTTTCCTTTAAATGCTGAAAGCAAAATTGGTTGTCCATTTAGGCCATTGATTGCTATATTATAAATCGATTCGGGATTTTTTTTAATAACAACACTTCCCGTTAATTTTGCTTTTGATATTCTTTTCATCGTTTTTTCTAATACAAATGATTAATTATTATTGATAAATAAAATTCAGAAAAAAGTAATAAAACTACTGATTTAAATAATTTTGTAACTCTGTAATTTTCTCTGATGTATTAAATACGCCACCATAAAAAGAAGTAACTGTAGCAGAAGCATCATCTTTTACTCCTCTAGATGAAACACATAAATGTTTTGCATCAATAATAACGGCAATATTCTCTGTATCTAAAATAGCTTTTAAATCTGTTGCTATCTGATTTGTTAAACGCTCCTGAACCTGAGGTCGTTTTGCATAATATTGTACAATTCTATTCAACTTAGAAATACCAATAACTTTACCTGAAGACACATACGCAATATGTGCTTTACCAATTATAGGTACAAAGTGATGTTCGCAATTAGAATAAAAAGTAATATTCTTTTCAACCAACATTTGGTTATATTGATATTTATTGTCAAATAATGCAATTTTAGGTTTATTAGCAGGGTTAAGTCCTGAAAACACTTCATCTATATACATTTTGGCAACCCTATTTGGAGTACCTTTTAAAGAATCATCTGTAAGATCTAAACCCATAACATCCATTATTTGGGCAAATAAATCAGAAATTTTCTCTTTCTTTTGATGATCAGATAACAAAAAAGCATCAGCTTTCATAGGAGTTTCTAAACCAGTGTACATATGGTCATCACCTATATCATCAATAGAAAAATTACTAATTATATTATCATTGTTAATCTGTATATTTTTTATTTTTGATTTCATATTTTCTCTGTATAAATATTCTTACTATTAAAAAATTAGATACAGTCAGTACTTTTAAGACTATTCAGCAAAGCTAAACAATTGTTTAATAAAAATACAAAAAGAGTAAACAAAAAAAGAAATACTAATATCAATTATATATTAAGCTATCGTATATTTGTCGCCCACTAAAAATATAAAACCTCTTTTTAGAATTAATTAACAATATAGTTTTCAAATTTTTCAAAATAAAATATGTCTAAATTACCTAAAGAATATAAATTTATAGATCTTTCTGACTACGGAAGACCAGTAGCAAGAATAATAGTTAATCAAATTAAAGAAACTTCATACACTCCTATTGATGTTACTATATGGTTTATCATTTCAGGTGTTACGGGAATCGCCTGTATACTATTAGGTTATTATTGGGCTGCTGCTTTTTTTTTACTATTTAAATCGATACTTGATGCAGCTGATGGAGAACTAGCTAGAGTAAAAAAAACACCTTCACATACAGGTAGATACCTTGATTCTGTTGCTGATATTATTTTAAACTTCTTTATTTTCGCAGCACTATGGTATATTACAGATACCTTTTTTGTCTATAGTTTTTTAGCCTTTTTAGCAATTCAATTACAAGGAACACTATATAATTACTATTACGTTATTCTAAGAAACAACGTTAATGGCGATACTACAAGTAGAATTTTTGAATACAATACACCAAAAGCTTTAAAAGGAGAAAAACAAAAAAATGTAAACCTTTTGTTCAAAATTTACAAAGCACTATATGGAATATTTGACAAAACAATTTATGCATTAGACTCAAATGCACCAGAAACAAAACGCTTTCCTAATTTATTAATGACAGCTTTATCTACCTTCGGACTTGGATTTCAACTACTAATTATAAGTTTACTATTAGTTTTAGGTTTAAAAGAATACATTGTTACATTTTTCTTGTGGTACTCTGTAATGATTCTCGTTTTTATAAGTATTCGAAAACTATTATAATTAACAGAAATAAAAAAAGCTTCACATTTCTGTGAAGCTTTTGAGCTTAGTAGCGGGAACTGGACTCGAACCAGTGACCTTCGGGTTATGAGCCCGACGAGCTACCTACTGCTCTATCCCGCGATTTCGAGTGCAAATATACGTTCTTTTATTCTAGTTAACCTAATAAAATAAACTTTTAAGTAAAATGTTTTTTAACTACTACAATAACAGCACTATAAAAAAATTAATTTCTAATTTAAACAGCTTATCTTTGCCAAATGACACATAAATCAGGATTTGTAAACATCATCGGAAACCCAAATGTTGGGAAATCAACTTTAATGAACGCTTTAGTTGGTGAAAAATTATCAATTATTACAGCTAAAGCACAAACTACTAGACATCGTATTTTAGGAATTGTAAATGATGATAATCATCAAGTTATTTTTTCTGATACTCCAGGAATTATAAAACCTGCTTATGAACTACAAAATTCAATGATGGATTTTGTAAAATCAGCGTTTGATGATGCCGATGTATTAATTTATATGGTAGAAGTTGGAGAAAAAGAATTAAAAAATGAAGCTTTTTTTAATAGAATAATCCACAGTGAAATTCCTGTTATTTTATTATTAAATAAAATTGACAAATCATCACAAGACGAAGTTGAAGAAAAAATAGAATACTGGAAAAATAAAGTACCAAATGCTTTTGTCTATGTAATTTCGGCTTTAGAAAAATTTAATGTGGATTCTGTTTTCACTAAAATTATAGAATTACTTCCTGAAGGTCCTGCTTTTTATCCGAAGGATCAATTAACAGATAAGCCTGAACGCTTTTTTGTCAATGAAAAAATACGTGAAAAAATATTAACACACTATAAAAAAGAAATTCCATATTCTATTGAAGTAGAAACCGAAGAATTTTTTGAAGAAGAAAATATCATCAAAATCCGTTCAGTTATTATGGTAGAACGTGATACTCAAAAAGGAATTATTATAGGACATAAAGGTACTGCGCTTAAACGAGTAGGTACAGAATCTCGTAAAGATTTAGAGGTGTTTTTTGATAAAAAAGTATTTTTAGAATTATATGTTAAAGTAAATAAAAACTGGCGTTCTAACGACAAACAGTTAAAACGTTTTGGATATAAAGACTAATTTATTTTCATCAATAATATTTTAGCAAAACTTTTTAATTCATCCATTTGCTTTTTACCTGTAGCCTTTCCTAAAGTTCCTACAAAATAAAATACTACCCATATAATTGGTAAAACAACCAACATTACTATGGGTAGTATTGCTGTTTTTTTTAGCGACCAATTACTATAAGCTACAACTCCGAAGATAAAAAAAGCAGTCGCTATTACGAAATGTAAGAACATAAAAAAAGTCCAAACTTGTGGTTTTGGACCAAATAACCCTTTTATTTTAGATGTTGTTTCTGTAACTTCCTCTACTTCCAACTGTAACTGAGGAGACCAAAAATGAGTTTCTTTATCAGGAACATCAATAATTACATGATTATCTACCACTTTCATTTTATAAGTTGTTTCATCAGATAAATGCTTTTTTATTTCATTAAGTAGCACTTCTGAATTCATTTGAAAATCAATTTGAAACCTTGGCTTTAAAAAAATTTGATTATATAATTTATCATCCATAGTATAAAGTTATTCTGCTACAATGTACTAAAAATTATAGTCTTTAAAATTCAGCTCATAATAGTAAGGTAAGTTGTATCTTTGCAAAAATTTTAGTATAATGAGTAGTATTGTAGCCATTGTTGGAAGACCGAATGTAGGTAAGTCCACTTTATTTAATCGTTTAGTACAACGTCGTGAAGCGATTGTTGATTCTGTAAGTGGAGTAACCAGAGATAGACATTACGGAAAATCTGAATGGAACGGAAAGGAATTTTCTGTAATTGATACTGGTGGATATGTTGTCGGATCTGATGATATTTTTGAAGGAGAAATACGTAAACAAGTGCAATTAGCTATTGAAGAAGCTGATATAATTATTTTTGTTGTTGATGTTGAACAAGGAATTACTCCTATGGATGCTGAAGTTGCAAAAATATTACGCCAAGTTAAAAAGCCTATTATTATGGCTGTTAACAAGGTAGATAATGCGATGCGTGATGCAGATGCAGTTGAATTTTATAACCTTGGTTTAGGAGGATATCACACTATTTCTTCAATAAATGGTAGTGGAACAGGTGAATTATTAGATGCCGTTGCTGAAGAAATTCCTTTTGAAGAAGAAGAAGAACAAAATGAACTTCCTCGTTTTGCAATTGTAGGACGTCCGAATGCAGGAAAATCGTCGTTTATTAATGCTTTAATTGGTGAAGATAGAAATATCGTAACTAATATTGCAGGTACTACGCGTGATTCTATTGATACGAAATACAATCGTTTTGGTTTTGAATTTAACTTAGTAGATACTGCTGGGATTCGTAAAAAATCGAAAGTAAAAGAAGATTTAGAATTTTACTCTGTAATGCGTGCAGTTCGTGCTATTGAACATTGTGATGTTGCTATTTTAGTTATTGATGCAACTCGTGATTTTGAAGGACAAGATGAAAAAATATTTTGGCTAGCTGAAAAGAATAAAAAAGGAATTGTAATACTTGTTAACAAGTGGGATTTGGTAGAGAAAGAAACCAATACCATGCGTGACTTTGAAGCAAAAATAAGACAGCAAATTTCACCTTTTAGTGATGTGCCAATTGTTTTTACTTCGGTATTAACAAAACAACGTATTTTTAAAGCTATTGAAACGGCTGTTGAAGTTTTTGAAAACAGAAAACGTCGTATTCAAACAAGTAAGTTAAACGAAACGATGTTAGAGATTTTAGAACAAAATCCACCTCCTGCAATTAAAGGAAAATACATCAAAATTAAATACTGTATGCAATTACCTACATACACGCCACAGTTTGCATTTTTTGCAAATTTACCGCAGTATGTTAGAGATCCGTACAGACGTTATTTAGAAAATCAACTTCGTCAGCATTATAACTTTAACGGAGTTCCTATTATTATATATTTTAGACAAAAATAATTTTTAGTCTAAAAAATACTTAAAGTAGTTTTTTCATTTTTTGAAAAAACTACTTTTTTTTGTGCTTATTTTATCATAATTTATTTGATGAAATATTAAATTAGTAACAATGCCTAGCCCCGATTGAAGCAATTGTTTGAGCTCTTTTTTTGATTTTTCTTCAAAAAAAAGCGAGTGCGGAAAGCGGGAAATTGCTTCTAAAAATTAATTGCCTACAATTTTATAAATTTGCAACATATTTAAGAAAATAATTTCATGGAAATTAGAAAACTAGACGCCTTTAAAGATATTGAACTGCCCTTACAACTAAATATTAGTTTTAAGAAAATATATAATATGCTTAAAGAATATGCTAGTAGCACAGCAAAAGAACATCCTTTTTATGCATCGGCTAACATAATTATAAAAAAAGTAGAAAAATATCCTGAACTAATTAACGGATTTTCTGACCTTTCATTGTTAAAAAAACATGAGGATATTATTGATGTTTTACTAGAAACACTGTTTCCTGAAATGTTAACATTGAACGAAATTAAGGCAGCCACTATTCCTTTTTCATTTACATCGTTTAAATTTACAAAACGTCTTGAAAATATTCTTGAAAATGCTGGAGAAGAATATGTTTTAAAAGTTAGAGATTTTGAAGATGATAAAATGTACATTATGGCATGTACTTTTATTTTAAATAGTGTTTACAAACAACCGATTGACCTAAAACGTCCATTTTTTTTTGATATTCCTGATAAAAACTTAGAGCTAATAAAACATTACAGAGTCGCTTTTAATGCTGATTTTATGGAAATTACTCGTTCAGAGAATGCTCCTGAAATTACTGAAGACGATATTAAAATTCTTATAAATAGTTATGATAATATCGCTATTTGGAAAGAAAAATTTCCGCCAAATAGTTATATTTTTAAAGGCTTTGGTATTATGAATTTATTTGATGTTACTGCCGACGAAAACATTTCATCAATAAGAACAACTTTACTACAAAAAGATGATGGTACTATTGTTGAAAAACTACGAAAAGAATTAAGCGAATTCTATAATATTAAAGATTTAAAAGTAGGTTTTTCAGTATTTGATAGTTCTAATTTATCATTAAAATCAACCCGTATTAAAAGAACGGAAAGCATCCTTTTATTTAAAAATGAAGACAAAATAGTATGTAGCACTTTTTTTTGTAACGATATAATTACAAAAGTTTTTAAAGAACAAAAAATAATTGCCATATCTGATGCAAAAAATTACGGCGATTCATCAAATGAAAATGAGTTTTCTAAAAGGTTAATAACTCAAAATATTGGAAGTATCTTATTAATTCCTATTAAAGCAAGTAACAATAACGACTTAGCATTATTAGAAATAGCTTCTCCAAGACCGTATGAATTAAACTCTGTAAATCAGCAAAAATTAAAAGATATTATTCCTGTTTTTAAAGTGGCTGTTAATCGCTCATCAGAAGAATATTTAAACATTTTAGAAGCCACTATACAAGAACATTACACCTCTTTACATCAAACTGTAAAATGGAAATTTTATGAAGCTGCCGAACAATATCAAGCCGATATTTACACAAAAAAAGAAAATGTAAAAATAGAACAAATAGTCTTTAAAGATGTGTATCCTTTGTATGGTCAATCAGATATAAAAGGCTCTTCTTTTGCTAGAAATGATGCTATTAAAGAAGACTTAATTACCCAACTTACCTTAGCTATTTCAGTATTAAAAAAAGCATGTATCTCTGAAAAACTACCTATTTATAATGAATTAATGTTTCGGGTAAATGATTATTTAAAAGATGTTGATGCAGGTTTAAAAGCTGGAGATGAAATTGGAATTTTAGACTTTTTAAAACGTGAAATTTATCCTGTTTTTAAACATATAAAAGAGCTAAATAATAATTTAACAGCTATTGTAAATACTTATATGAGTCGTTTAGACAGTAATTTACACGTTGTTTACGAAAAACGAAAAGCATACGAACAAAGCGTTACTTTATTAAATGATAAATTAGCAAAATTTATTGATTGTAAACAAGAAGATGCACAAGCAATGTTTCCGCATTATTTTGAACGCTATAAAACAGATGGTGTAGAATATAATATGTACATCGGGCAATCTTTAACTAAAGAGAAAAAATTCGATGAATTATATCTTTACAATCTTCGTTTATGGCAATTGAAAGTTATGTCCGAAATGGAAAACGTAGCGAATACAGCTCGTAAAGTTATGGAGCATGATTTACAAGTTGCTTCTTTAATATTGGTTCATAGCACACCTTTATCTATTAAATTTAGAATGGATGAAAAACAATTTGATGTAGATGGAGCTTATAACATTCGATATGAAATCATTAAAAAAAGAATCGACAAAGCTCATATAAAAGGGACGAAAGAACGACTTACTGTTCCTGGTAAAATTGCCATTGTTTATTCACAAGATAAAGATGCTAAAGAATATTCAAAATATATTAAATACCTACAATCTAAAAATTTGTTAGGCAAAGTCGAAATGCTACAATTAGAAGATTTACAAGGAGTTTCTGGTTTAAAAGCGCTACGTGTATCGGTTATTTATCAAACTAATTTTGACGATAAAGAAACAATTACTATTGATACTTTAATGAATGAATTTAATTCTTAAAAATCAGCAATTTCTGTATTAAATATAGAAATTGCTGATTTTTATTTTATAAAACACTTGCTGTTTCTTGTATTTGAAAAGCCACTACAAAAGCAAGTACACTTATAATAATACCAATCATAAAAACAGTGTAAGTTGTTCTTAGTAATTTATATTTTCTATTTAAAACTAAGCCTAAAAAATATAAATCTTTGGTTAATGAACCGTATAAATAATCACGATCTTTCATCATTTCATTCATTGCCCATTCAAAATCGGGTAAATTCATTTGATGAAAATTTCCAAAAAATAATAAATTCACTTTTTTATTAGCAACATCTTCTTTAGTGAATTTGCCTTGTGTTACATTTGGTCGGGTGGCAATTATTGATAAAATAATAGAAGCAACTGTAAACAATATAAAAATTAACGACGGAATTATTAAATAATGATTCGTCGGATTATCTAATTTTGGAATTAAAGTCGATAAACTCATCGAAATAATAATAGCATTTACTGATAACAAAATATTTGCTTTCGTATCTGCAATATCGCTTAAAGTAATATGATTTCTTAAAGCAACACGAAACATAGTTTCAATACCTCTTTCTGGTAATTCTACTTTGTTTTTCTTAAAAGCTAACTCCTCTTTTTTATATTGTAACTTCTTACTTTCTTGCTGTATTTTATGTTGATTTTTTAATAATTCAGCTAAATTTTTACTTGCTATTTTACTCCAATTTTTAACTGCAAAATCTGTGTAAAAACGGTGTTTTGTTAAAAATTTAATATTTTCTTCTAGCCAATTTTCATCAGAAAAAACAACTACTTTAGTCAGCTCCCACTCTTTTCTTAATAATAATGTATAATCGCTAAAATTTTTACTTCCTAAATGAGCGCAATCAGCATCTTTAATTATTTTTTCTAATTCAGTTTTCGGTTTTTCACAAATTTTTGTTGCTAAAATTAATTGTGAAACTTCTAAAATAATAGCTTCAGAAACACCTTGTTCTTTTAAAAAATCTGTTGCTATTTTAACACTTTCTTCTTCATGATTTTCTATTGATTTTGTATAACCAGTATCATGAAACCATGCTGTTAACAGTAAACTATTCGATAATTCAGTTGTTAATTCTGCTTCTTTTATTAATTCTTTCGTTTTTGCTACTACTCGTTGTGTATGAAATACATTATGATATATAAATGAAGTATCTAATTTTTCATTTAAAAGAGTAACAACAAAATTTTCAGCTTCAATTAATAAATTTTCCATCAAAAAGATTTTTTGCTAAATTAAGGATATTATTCTACTCTTATTAATTGTAATTTTGACAAGATTAAAACGACTCTATTACTACCAATATATAAGATTACAGAAAAAACAAATTATTACAATTAATCACCAAAATATTTTAAGATGCTTACTTGGAAAAATATTATTCACTTTGCAGTAAACGGAAACCCAACACCAATAAAAAGAGTTGAAAAATCCGAAGAAAAATGGAAAGAATTATTAACAGATGAACAATTCAGAATTACCCGTTTAAAAGGAACTGAGCGTCCTTTTTCTGGAGAATTATGTACTGCTTATGATCAAGGAAAATACAACTGTATTTGTTGCGATACTCCTTTATTTGATTCTACTATTAAGTTTGATTCAAGCTCTGGATGGCCAAGTTTTACCCAACCAATTACCGAAAATGCAATTAAATACCATAGAGATATTACTTTCGGAATGGTACGAGTAGAAGTTTTATGCAATAGTTGTGATGCACATTTAGGACATGTTTTTCCTGATGGTCCTGAACCTAGTGGTTTAAGATATTGCATCAATTCGGAATCAATGATTTTAAATAAAAATTAAAATAATTCAATTTAATGACTAATCAAAATTTACAAATAGCCACTTTAGGCGGTGGATGTTTTTGGTGTACAGAAGCAGTTTTTCAGGAAGTAAAAGGTATTGAAAAAGTAGTTTCTGGTTATGCTGGCGGAAATGTTCCTGGGCATCCAACATATAGAGAAGTTTGTAGCGGATTAACAGGACATGCCGAAGTAATTCAACTTACTTTTGATGCTAATATAATTTCGTATCAAGATATTTTAATAATTTTTATGACAACTCACAATCCGACAACCTTAAATCAGCAGGGGGCGGATAAAGGAACTGAATATCGTTCTGTAATTTTTTATCATAATGAAGCTCAAAAAGAAATTTCAGAAATTGTTTTAACTGAAGTTGCTCCTTTTTATGAAGATAAAATTGTTACCGAAGTTAGTTCATATACTATTTTTTATGAGGCAGAAAAAGCACATCAAAATTATTACAGACAAAACCAAACACAAGGTTATTGTAGTTTTGTTATTTCGCCTAAATTAACAACACTTCGGAAATTACATGCTCATAAATTAAAGTAATTTACCTTAATTTTGTCAATCCATTTATCCAAAAAATAATGAAGCTTAATATTCAAGATACTTTTACAAAAGAATTACCTGCCGATAAAATTTTAGAAAATAACCGAAGACAAGTTTTAGATGCTTGTTTTTCGTTTGTTGAACCTAAAAAAACAGCAAATCCGAAGTTACTTCATGTTTCCCAAGAAATGTTAACAGCAATTGGATTAACTGAAAAAGATGCTAAATCAGAAGATTTTGTAAATATTTTTACAGGAAATAAAGTCTTAGAAAACACGCATCCATTTGCGATGTGTTATGGCGGACATCAATTTGGAAATTGGGCAGGGCAATTAGGCGATGGTAGAGCAATCAATTTAACCGAAGTTGTACACAATAATAAACGTTGGGCAATACAATTAAAAGGTGCTGGAGGAACTCCATATTCAAGAACTGCAGATGGTTTGGCGGTTTTACGCTCATCGGTAAGAGAATATTTATGTAGCGAAGCTATGTTTCATTTGGGCGTTCCAACAACACGTGCTTTATCGTTGAGTTTATCGGGTGATGACGTATTAAGAGATATGTTATACAACGGAAATCAAGCCTACGAAAAAGGCGCAATTGTAAGCCGTTTAGCACCAAGTTTTATCCGTTTTGGAAGCTTTGAAATCTTATCCTCTAGAAAAAATCATCCTGCTTTAAAAACATTAGCAGATTATACAATCAAGCATTTTTACCCTGAAATTACATCCGAAGGAAAACAAAAATATCTTGATTTTTTAACCGAAATAAGAAACCGAACTATCGAAATGATTGTCGATTGGCAACGTGTTGGTTTTGTTCATGGCGTTATGAATACCGACAATATGTCTATCCTCGGATTAACCATAGATTATGGTCCTTACGGATGGTTAGAAGGCTACGATGCTGGCTGGACACCAAATACAACCGATAATCAGCATAAAAGATATCGTTACGGAAATCAATCGCAAATTGGTATTTGGAATTTATTTCAATTAGCAAATGCCTTGTTTCCACTTATCGAAGAAGCGCCGCCTTTACAAGAAATTTTAGATGAATATACTGATATTTATCAAAAGAAATATTTAGAAATGATGACATCTAAAATCGGTTTATTTTCTGAAGATGCTAACGATTATGAATTAATTGGACGCTTAGAAGAAACGCTACAATTAACAGAAACTGACATGACGCTTTTCTTTAGAAATTTAGCCTTAATTTCTTCAGATGATACTTTTGAAACTGCTTTTGATAAAATAAAAATTGCATTTTATACGATTATCGAAGTTAAAGATGAAATAAAAAATCATTGGCAAGATTGGTTTCATCGTTATTTAAAAAGATTACAACAAGAAACTTTTTCTGATTCAGCAAGAAAAGAAAAAATGAATGCTGTAAATCCGAAATATGTATTGCGAAATTATATGGCACAATTAGCTATTGATGATGCCAATAAAGGTGATTATAATTTAATTGATGAATTATATGAGTTGTTAAAAAACCCTTATGATGAGCAACCAAAACACGAAAAATGGTTTGCAAAACGACCAGAATGGGCTCGTAATAAAGTTGGTTGTTCTGCTTTAAGTTGTAGTTCTTAAAGTTATTTTTTTATTTATCAATTAGAATAATAAAGAAGAATATGAAGTTGAAAAATTTACTATTTTTTTTCACCATTAATCTACTTATTGGCTGTGCAACTTTTAAAGCTCAATATGCAGATAAAAACGTTGTGAAAAATATTGAAAAAGAAAAAAACAAGCTAAATTCTGATAAAAAAATCGCTCATACTTTTTATTTAATTGGTGATGCTGGAAATTCTGATTTAGGAAAAATATCGCCTGCATTAAAATATTTAAATAAACATATTGATACAGTTTCTGAAAATTCTACGTTACTTTTTTTAGGTGATAACGTTTATGAAACAGGCGTTCCATCTCAAAAATTAAAAAAATATGCGTTAGCAAAACATCGAATTAAAGTACAAACAGATATCGCTAAAAAATTTGCTGGTAACTCAATTTTTATCCCAGGAAATCATGATTGGTACAACGGTTTAGATGGCTTAAAAAGACAAGAAAAATTAGTTGAAAAAGCAGTAGGAAAAAACTCATTTTTACCTGAAAATGGCTGTCCATTAAAAAAAGTAAGTATTTCAAAAGATGTCGTATTAATTATTGTCGATACGCATTGGTATGTTACTAACTGGGATAATCATCCTAAAATAAATGATAATTGCAATATAAAAACACGGAAAAAATTCTTTGATGAATTTAAAGGATTAATTAAAAAAGCAAGAGGAAAAACAACAATTATTGCCATGCATCACCCGATGTTTACCAATGGTTCTCACGGTGGTTATTATTCATTTAAAAGTCACATGAGCCCACTTCCTGTTTTAGGAACATTAAAAAATATCCTAAGAAAAACCACTGGTATTGCCAATGTTGATTTACAAAATAAAAAATATAACGAACTTAAAAAACACATTGTAACTTTAGCTCAAGAAAATGAAAAAACCATTTTTGTATCTGGTCACGAGCATAGTTTACAATACATTGTTGAAGATAATTTACCACAAATAATTAGTGGTTCAGGATCAAAAAGTAGTGCTACTAAATTAGCTGGAGGTGCAAAATTCACTTACGGAAGTCAAGGTTTTGCGCAATTAGATATTTATAAAGATGGAAGTTCTAATGTTCGTTTTTATTCTGTAAATGAAAATAAAGTAGTTTATCAAACTACTATTTTCCCTTCGGATAAAAACAAGAATTTCATTACCTATCCTTATCGAAATATTAAAGAAAAATCGGCTAGTATTTACAGTGATAAGGAAGTCAAAAAAACAAAAGCATTCGAATATTTTTGGGGAAAACGTTATCGAAAAGATTTCGGAACAAAAGTAACAGCACCAACTGTAAATTTAGATACTCTTTTTGGCGGATTAAGACCTGTTAGAAAAGGTGGTGGAAATCAATCTAAATCATTGCGCTTGCGCGATAAAAAAGGACATGAATATGTAATGCGTGCTTTGCGTAAAAATGCTGTTCAATATTTACAAGCAGTTGCTTTTAAAGATCAATATTTAAAGGATCAATTTGATGATACATATACAGAAAACTTATTATTAGACGCATTTACAGGCTCGCATCCTTACGCACCTTTTACCATCGGAACGCTATCTAAAGCTGCTGGAATTTATCATACAAATCCTGTTTTATATTATATTCCAAAACAAAATGCATTGGGTTCTTTTAATACTGAATTTGGCGATGAATTATATATGATTGAAGAACGTGCCGCTTCTGGTCATGGAGATAAAGCAAGTTTTGGTTTTTCTGATAAAATAATTAGTACGGATGATTTATTAAAAAAATTAGCTAAAAGTGAAAAACATATATTAGATGAACCTGCTTATATAAAAGCTCGTTTGTTTGATATGTTAATTGGCGATTGGGACAGACACGAAGACCAATGGCGTTGGGCTGTTTTTAAGGAAAATGAACACACTATTTATCGCCCTGTTCCTAGAGATAGAGATCAAGCTTTTTCTATTATGGGGGATGGTTTTTTATTAAATATCGCTACCAGAATAACTCCTGATTTACGCTTGATGAAAGCATATAAAGAAGATTTAAAAAGTCCGAAATGGTTTAATTTAGAGCCGTATCCTTTAGATATGTCTTTAATTAGTCAGTCAGATAAAAAAGTTTGGGATACTCAAGTAAAACATATTATAGCTACAATTACAGATGAAATTATAACAGAAGCTTTCAATAATTTTCCTGATGAAGTGCAAGGTGAAACAATTAAAATCATCAAGAAAAAATTACAAGGAAGAAGAAAAAATCTACAAAAAATATCTGATATTTATTTTAATCATATTAATAAATTTCAAGTAATTAAAGGAACTAATAAAGATGATTGGTTTGAAATTAATCGATTGCCAAACGGACAAACAAACGTTACTGCCTACAGAATTAAAAAAGGAGAAAAAGGAGCTGTTTTTCATCAAAGAACTTATAATCATTCTGAAACTAAAGAAATATGGATATATGGTTTAGATGATGATGATGTTTTTGTAGTAAAAGGTGATGGAGATAATCTAATTAAACTTAGAATTATTGGTGGTCAAAACAATAATAATTATAATATCAAAAATGGTAAAAAAGTAAAAATTTACGATTATAAATCAAAGAAAAATACTTTTATCACCAATAAAGGACGTAAAAAATTAACAAACGATTACGAAATAAACATATACGATTATAAAAAATTAAAGAATAACACCAATGTTTTAGTGCCTATTATTGGTACAAATCCTGATGACGGTTTTAAAATAGGTGTATCTAATACCTATACAACTTACGGTTTTGAAAGAAATCCGTTTACAACACAGCATAAAATTTCTGGGGCATATTATTTTGCTACCGATGGTTTTGAATTAAATTATTCCAATGAATTTGCAAATATTATCGGTAATTGGAATTTAGGATTTAACGCAATGTACACAAGTCCTAATTATGCTATAAACTTCTTCGGATTTGGAAATAATTCTATAAACTTAGAGGCTGATAATCTTAAAGATAAAAACTATAATCGAGTTAAAATCAGAAAATTAATTGCAGGTTCTTCTATTCATTGGAAAAGTGATTTAGCTGCTGAAATAAAATTAGGAATTAACTATCAATCATTTAAAATTGATGAAACTTCTGGTCGATTTATCACAACACAAACAATGAATTTTGACCGTCAAAACTTTTTAAATGCCGAAGCTAGTTATACTTTTGAAAACACTGATAATCCTGCTTTTACTACTATGGGAATGAAAACCGAGTTACAGGTTGGTTATACTTCAAATTTGAGTAATAAGAACAAGTTTGCATATACAATTCCATCTATTTCTTTTGATTACAAACTAATTTCTAGCGGTCAATTAGTGCTTGCTACAAAATTTAAAGGACATCTTACTTTTGGTGATGATTTTGAGTTTTACCAAGGAGCTAGTTTAGGAGCAAATAACGGATTACGCGGATATAGAAACGAACGTTTTACAGGTAAAAATGCTTTTTATCATAGTACTGATATTCGTCTAAATTTAACCACTTTAAAAACAAGTTTAGTTCCTTTATATATTGGAATTTACGGAGGTTTTGATTATGGTAAAGTATGGATGAAAAATATGGATTCTGATAAATGGAATACCTCTATTGGTGGAGGTATGTTTTTTAATACTGCAAATATGATGACAGCTAAAGTTTCTGCATTTAATAGCCAAGAAGGCTTACAAATAGCTTTTTCTTTAGGTTTTAATTTTTAATAATAATAATATGATTACACAACAAATAGTATTAATATCAGGAGCTTTATTTGGAGGCTTATCGGTAATTTTTGGTGCTTTTGGCGCACATGCTTTAAAGAAAATTTTATCAGAAGAACAATTAAACTCGTTTGAAACAGGCGTAAAATATCAAATGTATCATGCTATTGTTTTATTGTTTATAGGAAGTTATTTCCCTACTCCAAATCAATTTATGAGTTGGGCTTTTATTATAGGAATTATTCTATTTTCTTTTAGTATTTACGGATTAGTTTTATCCTCAGTAAAAGGAAAAAAAATGAAATTTTTAGGACCAATTACACCTCTTGGCGGTTTGTTATTAGTTATCGGCTGGTTATTATTATTGTTTTCCTTTATTTAAGCGAAAACTCATATAACTTCCCTCCTGTTCCATGTGCTTTTTCATCAGCAATATAAAGGGTATTATTATCTTTAAAAGTGACACTTTCTTTTTGAGATATATGCCCTAATGAAAATTCTTTAATATTTCCAGAGAAAAAATCATCACCAATAAAATCAGTCAATATAAAAACCGATTGACTATTTAATAAGGCTATTTTTTTTCCATCAGAAGATATTGCTGCTGCGGTAATCCAACAAGGTAAAACATTACAAGTTTCAAAAGTTGAAATACGCTTTGCTACATGATTCCCTTTTTTAGCAGGAATTTTATATAATGTTGTTGTTCCGTAATTATTTTTAACTCTGCTTTTAGTGAAAATATATAAAAATCCGTTTTTATATAGTAAACTTTCGGCATCAAAAAAACGCTTTTTCTTTTTAGGAGGAAAATTATTTTGTGAAGCATACGAAAACTTAATTTTTTCTACATCAACAATATCTTTTTCTAATAAATCTTGATGATTTATTTTAAGGATTTTTAAATTTTTACGCTTGTTATCATTATTTCCAAAATCGGCAATATATAAATTTCCTTTTTCATCAGAAGCAATATCTTCCCAATCGTTATTTTTAGCATTTACAGCAACTTCACGGATAATTTTACCTTTGTTATCAACGCCATAAATAATAGACTTATTTCCGCTATCATTAAGCATCCAAAGTAATTTTGAATGTTTTATTTGTTCAATTCCTGAAACTTCTTCTAATTTTTTTGGTAAATTAATAAGTACTTTTAATTCGCCAAAATTTTCACAACTAATTAGTGAAATAAAAGCAAGACACATCATTATTTTTTTCATAAAAAAACACTGTTATTAAACACAATGATACGATTTTATTCTTTAGATAAAAAGCTTCATTATTTATATAATTTTAATATGTTGTAAAAAAACCTAGCCCCGATTGAAGCAATTGTTTGAGCTCTTTTTTATTTTTTTCTTTTGAAAAATAAAAAAAGCGAGTGCGGAAAGCGGGAAATTGCTTCAAAAAAATATTTAAAAACAAAAAAGTTCCTCAAAATAAATTTTAAGGAACTCTTTTTAATATTGTTATTCTTTTACTTTACATGTTTAAACCGTTACACTATGCCCTATTTCTGTGGTGTAGGTTTCGTTAGTTACAGTATTTACATAATTCCAATTTGAAACTACGGATGCTTGATTTATATGCAATTCCATAAAACCTCTTTTTGAAAAATCACTATAATTTAAATCATCTATTAAAAGCTGTAATGCCTGTTCTAGTTCTAATGCTCCTGCGCCTAAATACTTTTCTAAACCTGGTGATGATACCGAGCTTGTTGCCAATTCTACGCCTACTTTTTCACCGCTTGCATTAGTTAAATCACTTTGCCAAGCATTGTGAGTATCGCCTGCTAAAACAACTACTTTTTTATTTTTAAAGCTTGCTAAAAGCGCTTCTCTTTCCATAAAATACCCATCCCAAGCGTCTAAATTATAAGGTAAAATGGTTTTTATTCTGGCTATTTCTTGAGGGGTTAAACTTGGGTCTTTTTTCAAAAATCTTGTTTTGATAATCACCAATTCGGTAATAGCTTTCTGAAAAATACCAAAAGTCTCTGCCGATGCTCCTCCAGCTGCTGCTTCTGCAGAAACACGGGCTAAAATTGGTAACAATTCGGCAGGCATTAACATTTTACCCATTAAAACTTGTTGCCCTATAATTTGCCAACTCGAATTTGATGATGTTATTTGATTTGTAAACCACGTTTTTTGAGTCGTTCCTAACATGGTTCTGTTAGGATTTAGCCATTCTTTTTGAAAAGAAGCAACGTCAAATTCTCCTTTTGAAGTGTAAAAATTAGCGTATTCTAATTGTTTGTCACGCCCTATAATTCGGGTATCTAATAAAATTAAATCGACTAAATTTCCTATTTTTAAATTTCTGTAGATAATTTCATTATCCGCAATATTCGTCGTATTTGGTAAATATTCACTGTATGCTTGTAGAGCACTATTTTTTCTAGCAGTATAACTTCCTTCGTTTTCTTGATGATTTTCAGCACCACCTTTATACGAATCGTTTGCTACTTCGTGGTCATCCCAAATACAAATAAATGGTTTCTTTTGGTGTAAATCTTTTAGCTTGCTATCTGAACGATATTGACGGTAACGAGTTCTGTAATCGTCTAAAGAAATTAGTTCACCTTTTGGATTTGGCGTTCTAAATGAGCCATAAGTATTTTCGCCATATTCATAAATATAATCGCCCAAATGAACTACAACTTCGGCTTCCGATTTGTTGATTGCTTCATAAACATTAAAATATCCGTAAGCATAATTTGCACAAGAAGTTACAGCTAATTTTACATCGGTAGTTTTAGCTCCAAAAGTTAAAGTTTCCCCTATTACAGAAGTTGTTTTGTCTTCAATATTGATAAAACGGTAATATAATTTTTGATTTCCGGCTAAATCTTTTACCTCAACAGCTAATGTATAATCACGAGAAGCATCTGTTATCACTGTCGATTCACGTACAATATCTTTAAATTCTTTGTCTTTTGATACTTGCCAAACTATTGAAGCCGATGGTTTATTGGTTGTATAACGTGTCCAAATAATTACTTGAGAATTTGTAGGATCGAAACTTGCAACGCCTTCATTAAAGTTTTCTTCGGATAAATTAGTAGGAATTGGGTTTGTTATAGGGTCATCATTATTACAACTTATAAAGTTTGCTGCAAAAAGTATTCCTCCACTTGCTAAAAGAGTATTTTTTATAAAATTTCTCCTTTTAATATTTATTGCCATCTATTTTTTGCTAAATTAATTTTCAGCAAAAGTAATTATGCTAGTTTTCCTTAAAGTTAATTTAAGTTTATACTACATACTAATTCTACCAACCTCCAGAAGCTCCTCCACCTCCAAAACTACCACCACCAAAGCCTCCTCCGAAACCTCCGCTTCCAAATCCACCACTTGATGAACCTCCAAAACTTCCACCTCCGAAGCTACCACGACCTGAATTAGTTAAAATTATTGTTTCTAAAATACTACCTGTAATATCTCCTTTTCTTGAACGACTTCCTCCACCTCTATTATTTTTATTACCTCTAAATATGATAATAAAAAAAATAATTATAATGATAATAAATAAGATTGGTGGAAAGCTAAATCCTTCAGTTTCTTTTTTTCGAGTACCTTGATATTCGCCATTTAACGTTTTAAAAATAGCATCTGAACCTTTATCTAAACCTGCATAATAATCACCTTGTTTAAAAGCTGGAATAATATTTCTTTCGATAATTCTTTTAGATGCAAAATCAGTTAATAAATGCTCAGTTCCTTTACCTGCTTGAATAGATATTCTACGATCTCCTCTTGCTAATAAAACAAAGACACCATTATCTTCTTTTGCCTGTCCAAAGCCCCATTTCTCTCCCCAATTAGCGGCTAAATAATTAATATTTTCACCTTCGGTGGAATTGATAATAGCGATGACTATTTGAGTAGAAGTCGTATCTGAATATTTAATTAATTTACTTTCTAAACGAGATTTTTGCGCACGAGAAAGTAACCCTACATAATCGTAAACACTAGTTTCAAATGCTGGTTTTTCTGGAATTTTAAATCCTTGAGAAAAAACAGTTTGAATACTTAAAAGTAAAAAAGTTAAACTAAAAAATAAGGCTATGTTTAATGTATTTTTTTGAATCATCCTTTAGATATTTCATTCGACAATTCATTTTCATCATCAATTTGCCAAGGAAAATGAGCCTTTAATTCTTCTCCAGCTTTTAAAACTCCTGTAACAATTGCTTGTTTAAAATTTCCTTTTACAAAATGAACTTGCATTGCATTTTTTGTAGTATCCCAAAAATTTTCAGGTACTGCTTTATGGATGCCTTCATCACCATAAATAACAAATCTTTTATCATTTACAGCGACGTAAATCAATACTGAATTTCTAGCTTTAGTATCAACCATTTTTAACAGATGAAACACTTCTAATGTTCGCTCAAAAGCATCTTTATTAGCGGATGCTTCTATATGAACTCTAATTTCACCAGAAGTATTTTTCTCTGCAATTTGAATAGCAGAAATAATTTCTTGTTCTTCTTCAATAGTAAGAAAATTTTCTACTTTAGACATTTATTTTTATTTAAAATTAAAATTGATATTTGGTGCATTCTCTGAACCAGCATCTGATTTATAACGATTCATTTCATCAAAATTAAAAAGACCAGCTAATAATGATCCTGGAAACTTTTTTATTAATTTATTATAAATATTTACACTTTCGTTAAAACGATCACGAGCGACATTAATTCTATTTTCAGTTCCTTCTAATTGACTTTGTAATTCTAAGAAATTTTTGTTTGCTTTAATATCAGGATAACGCTCAACCGACACTAATAATTTAGATAACGCTCCACTTAAACCAGCTTGTGCTTTTTGAAATTGCGCCATGTTTTCTGGTGTTAAATCTCCTGCATTTATATTTACGGAAGTTGCTTTAGCTCTTGCTTCAATAACACCAATTAATGTGCTTTTTTCAAAATCTGCAGCTCCTTGTACTGTTTTCACAAGATTTCCTACTAAATCATTTCTACGTTGATATGAACTTTCTACATTAGACCAACTTGTTTTAGCATTTTCTTGATACTCTACTGCAGTATTTTGAAAACCTACTCCCCAGTTGTATAATCCTAAAGCAATTACTGCTACTATAATTATAGGTATAAATTTTTTCATCTTTCTTTTTAATTTTTATAGTTGATTTTTAATTTTTTGTAAAGTTGCTTTTATAGCTTCTAATCTACTAATAATTTCGTGATTATTTATAACATCGGTTGGGTTTATCTTTAATTTTTGTTTTGCACCTTCTAAAGTAAAACCTCTTTCTTTTACTAAGTTAAAAATTAATTTAAAATTATCAATATCCTCTTTAGTAAATAACCTATTTCCTTTAGCATTTTTTTTAGGTTTAATAACATCAAATTCTTGCTCCCAAAACCGAATTAATGACACATTAACACCAAAAGCTTTAGAAACTTCTCCAATTTTATAGTATCTCTTTTCAGGTAATTCTACATGCATTTATAAAGTATTCTTTGTCGATTTTAATTAATCGTATGATTGTCCTTTTTGTTGTGATGCTTTTTGCATTGCTATAAATTCTTCGGGTGTTAAATCTCCATAATAATAATAAATAGGATTTACTGGTCTACCGTTTTTATGTACTTCATAATGTAAATGAGCAGCAGCCGAACGACCTGTATTTCCTACATAACCAATTACATCTCCTCTTTTTACTTTTTGTCCTTGTTTAGCTTTTATTTTACTCATATGTGCATAAACCGTTTCATACCCGTAACCATGATCTATATAAACTACATTACCAAAAGTAGCACTACGATGTGCTTTTTTTATCCTACCATTTCCTGATGCAAAAATAGGTGCACCTGTTGGCGCTGTAAAATCCATTCCGTTATGCATTCTCCACGATTTTAAAATAGGATGTAATCGCATACCATAACCCGAAGCCATTCTTTTTAAATCTTGATTTTTTACAGGTTGAATTGCAGGTATTGAAGCTAACATTTTTTCTTTTTCTTTAGCTAAAGTAACAATTTCATCTAATGATTTTGATTGTACTACCATTTGTTTAGATAAAATTTCTATTTCTCTGGTAACATTCGTAATCATTGCCGTATTTTTAAAACCTTCTAAATGTTTATATCTATTTACACCACCAAAACCAGCAGTACGTTGTTCTTTAGGTATCGGACTTGCTTCAAAATAAGTTCTATAAATATTATCATCTCTTTCTTGCAATTCTGATAAACGTTCAGATAACATTCCTAATTCTTTAGACATCAATTCTGCATGCAACTTAAAGTTTTCAAGTTCTCGTTTCTGAGATCTTTCGTTAGGTGACATTAAAAACTGACTGAATCCAATAAAACCAAAAAAAGCAATTAATAATACACCAACAATTATTAAGAAAGATTTCTTGTATGTTTCGCTTTTTTTAGACTCTACTTTTCTATATGATAACGTTTCAGGGTCGTAATGATATTTTACTTTCGCCATAATACTAAATGTAATATTTTGTACTTATTAAACAGACTGTTTTATTTAAAAACATTGTCTATAACACACAAATTTACAAAATGTTTTAAAACTACTTTTATTTAGTTGTTTTTTAATGATAATTTAACAAAAAACCTAAATAAAAAAAGGAACGTTAAAAAACGTTCCTTTTATATTTTTATGTGCTTTATCACAATTACAAAAAATTATAATTTATTTAAAAATCTTGTTTTTTAATAGTTGGATTAAATAATCCGAAAAAACCTAATTCCTTTCTTCCAGTCTTTTTATTTACAATATTACCTTCTAAATTAGCAGGTGGACCAGAAAATAATTGCGAAAAGAAATCTCCATCTTCAATGTTTTGCGTTTCTAATTGAATTAAATAACTTTTAAAAAAATTATAATTATTAAAACTTATGCTTGATATTTCAACTTCTACACTTTTTGATGTATACTCTATTTCAGAAGAAGCATCTTCACCTTCTTCAAAAAACACATCATTTTCTATATAAAAATCAGTAAAAACAAAATCGCCTTGTTCATTATAAAACTTATAAGTTATTAAATAAAAATCTTTTTGATCTCCTAAAAAATCTTTAAAAGTTACACGTGTATTTTCATTGTTTATAGTAATGCTTTTCACCTCAACTTTTTCTTTAAATAATTCAGGAACCGACTCTAAAATAGTACCATCTTCTAAAATTATTTTTATCCAATAATAATTATTTACTATTGGAATAAACTGATTTTCCATAGCATACTTTCCATCTTTTTCATCTAAGACTAATAAATCGGCTATTTTTGTATCTAAAATATTTTCTGCTTTAGTATATAAAGATACTTTTGCTGTATTAATTGGTTTTTTAGTTATTACATTTACAGGTACAGTTTGTTGTATATCTACATAAATAAAATTATTTTTTGTTATTCCTCCTCTTATTATTAAATGAGGTTCGTATATATTATCTAACGGAATAGTTTCAGAGCAACTAAAAAAAGTAATTATACTTATTAAAATTATGACTAGTATATATGATGATTTCATTTTTTAAAATTTAAAATTATACGTAATAAATGGTATTGGAGCTCCAAAAAGAGAAAACTGTTTCTTATTTAATGTTTTAGATATTCCTACATTTTGATTTTTATTATTAGAGTAAGTATAATAATTAGAAAAAGCATTTTTTCTTCCATAAATATTATAAACTCCAAAACTCCAACTTCCTTTCCATTTTGAATACAAACTAGATTCTGGGGTATATGTTAATGAAACATCTAATCGATGTGTATTTTTCATTCGATATGCATTTCTATCAGAATATGTAAAAACAGTTTCATCTTCATTTTCACCATAAACACCTCTTCCTGTTATTAATGTAGTTGGTCTTCCTGATTGGAAAGTAAAAAAAGTTCCCATAGTCCATTTATCACTAAACTTGTAATTAGCCGTTGCATTAAATATGTGAGGCTTATCATAATTTGATGAAAAATATTCACCATTATTTATATTTTCTGATGAAAATTCACTGACAGTTTTTCTTTTAGAAACAGAATATGTATAATTTAAATTACCTGTAAATTTCCCTTTAGTTTTATGTACCGAAAATTCTGTTCCGTAAGCATATCCTTTTGCAGGAAGTAATTGTGTTTCAATATTTTTATTGATAAATAAATCGGCATTATTTACATATTCTACTAAATTTTTAAAATCTTTATAATATCCTTCTACAGAAAAATTATAATTTCTATTTTTACTATCAAAAGCAAACCCAAAAGAATATTGATTTACCTCTAAAGGCTTAACATACTTACCAGAAAGTTTCCAAACATCAAAAGGTAATGCAGCGCTACTATTACTCATTAAGTGTATATACTGATACATTTTATTATATCCGATTTTTAAAGATTTTCGATTATCAACATCATATTTTAAAGATAAACGAGGTTCAAAACCACCATATTTAGCTATAGTTTCTCCGCTTTTATATTTAACCTGTCCTGTTATTGTACTTGGTGTTTTAGGTAAACCTGATGCATAAGTTGCTACTTCATAAGGACCTATATTTCTAAATAAAGAATAACGAGCGCCTATATTTACGGATAATTTATCCCATTTTTTTTCTAATTCATAATATGGAGCTATTTCTACAGCTTTTTCTACTGATAAATTTATAACACTCTTAACTCCTTCTTCATTATTAGTTAATTTTGCTGGTGTAAACCTATAATAGGTTCCATTGATACCAAACCTCATCTTTGTATCTAAATTCAAATAATAAGTGAAGTCTGGTTTAAAAATATAGTTTTCTACAGATGATGTCCATTCAAATGAACTACCTGAATCTGTTTGCGAAGGGCCATCATTTTCAGCTGCTAACGAATATTTATATGAACTATAAATGGTTGATAAATTCATAAATAATTTATTAGAAAACACATGATTCCAACGTAAACTTGTAGTAGCATTATTCCATGAAAAATCTATTTTACCTCCTGGTTCTTTTTTCTCTGTTTTTGTTTCTTCATCATATACTATTTCTTCTTCTCCTTTAAATCTCATTACATCTTTACCAAAATATCCTGATAAGTATAATTTATTATTATCATTTATATTCCAAGATAGTTTTGTATTTAAATCATAAAAGTACATTTTTTGATTTTTTAAATCATCTCCTGCTAACGGAAAAAATATATCAAAATAAGTTCTACGTCCAGATACTAAGAAACTAAGTTTATCTTTTTTTATAGGTCCTTCTAAGGTTAATCTTGAAAATAATAAACCTAAACCTCCTTCTCCTTTAAAAATTTTAGAACTTCCTTCTTTCTGTCTCATATCTAATACAGAAGAAGCTCTACCACCAAAACGTGCAGGAATACCTCCTTTATAAAACTTTAAATCTTTCAATGCATCGGCATTAATTGCCGAAAAAAGCCCCCATAAATGAGACGAATTATACAATGGAGCTTCATCTAAAAGCAATAAATTCTGATCAATATTACCTCCTCTAACATTAAATCCACTAGCGCCTTCTCCTACCGAGCTAACTCCTGGTTGTGTTAAAATAACTCTCGTTATATCTGGCTCACCAAAAAATGCTGGAAGTTTTTTAATCTCAGCTGTTTTTATGCTTGATACTCCTGTCAAAATTGTTTTAACTTGACTTTGACTTTTGTTTGTAGAATTTACAACAACTTCTTCTAATGCATTTTCGGTTAAGGTTAATTCAAAATTCCTCTTAATATTACTATTTAAGTTTATCTTAATTTCTTTGCTTTTATATCCTACATAAGAAATTTCTAAAACATAAATACCTTTTAAAAGTGTCATCGAATAGAAACCATATTCATTGGTTATAGTTCCTTTTAAAGCATCTTTTATTACAACATTTGCTCCTAATAACGTTTCACCAGTTGTAGCGTCTTTTACCGTTCCACTAATGGTATATTTTAGTTGTTGTTTTTTTAAAATATTCTTTTGAGAAATGTCTTTATCTTTAGATAAAATAATTAATTCATTTTTTATTTGATGCTTTATTAATTTATTTTCAAAAAGTAATTTTACCGCTTTATTAACATTTTTATTTACTACATTAATAGTAAGTTTTTGTTGAATATTAACTTCATCATTATTAAAAACAAAGTTATAATTAGTTTGTTTTTCTATTTGATTTAAAATAGCTTCTAAAGTTGTGTTTTCATAGTTTAGTGTTACATTTTTTTGAGAAAAAGTATTAGTTGCTACTACTTGTAAGCAACAAAATAAAAAAATTGATAAGGTGAGTTTCATTAAAAACGAATGTTTTTTTGATACATTTTTTAACCCTAATTGGATTATAAATTGTTTGTTTTTCATAGATTTGAATGTTGTTAGATGGTTTTGTTCAATTAAAATTAGCAGCAATTTTAAATAGGAGAATTGCCGTTCTCCTATTTTTTTATTTGATAATCCAAGTATTTTTTTGAGTATTAAATTGATAATCAAAAGGTTTTGTTATTTTTAATATTTCTAAAATCTCTCTTATAGGCATTGTTTTTTCAAAAGTTCCTGTAAATTTTACATTTGATATTTTTTCATTTTCAAAATAAAAGTTTAAATTATATTGATTCTTAAAATCCGTTGCTATTTCTTTAAATGTTTTATTCTTAAATTGAATTTTACCTTCTCTCCAAGAAATAGTATTCATTTTATTTTTGATAACAGATTTTAAAACTTGTTTATTTTCTTTTAAGATTCTTATTTTATCATTAGGTAACATTATTATATTATTTTTTTCAGAATCTGCAATATTAACTGCTACTTTACCTGTAAATAAAACGGTTTCATAATAATCATTTTCATTATAAGATTTAATATTAAAACTAGTTCCTAAAGCTTTAACGATAACATTATCTGAAGTTTCTACCGTAAACGGATGTTTTTTATCTTTTGCAACTTCAAAAAAAGCTTCACCTTCTAAACGAATAGTTCGTGGAGAACCCTCTTTATATGAAATTTTACTCGAAGCATTTAACCAAACAACTGAGCCATCTGAAAGTGTTACTTCCTTTTGTTCTCCGTAAGTTGTTGCTATATATATTTTTTGAGGTTGTGTTATAAAATAAGCGAAAAAAGAAGTGCTTAATATTATTATTACTGCCGCAGCATATTTAAAGAAAAGCTTTTTAAAGTTATTTTTCTTTTTTCTACTTTCTATTTTTTTGAAAAATACAGCTTTATTAATTGCTATATCAGCTTTAGGTACGCTACTATTTTTTTTAGTAATTTGATTGATTTTATTTATTTTCTCAAATAATTGCTCATCATATTCTGTTGAGTTTTTCCATCGTTCAACCTTATCCTTAATATCAACACTTGCTGTGTTTGATATATAAGCCCAAAGGTCTGTTTCTTCAATGTTGTCTTGCTTCATAATAAATATGAGATTTATTATAAAACGTTTCTCAACAACAAGTACCCTATTTTTTTTATAAAAAATTTACTAATTCTTTTTTAAAAACTTGCAAAGCCTTTGAAATATGAGCTTCTACAGTTTTTACAGATATATTTTTTATGGATGCTATTTCGGCATAAGTATGTCCTTTATCTCTTGAAAGCTTAAAAATTTCAATTGTTTTTTGAGGAAGTAACGCATATATATCTTCTATTTTTTTTAGTAAATCCCATTCATTATTTATTTCTTCTTCAATATCTTTATTTAAAACATATAGATTTAAATGTTTCTTTTTTACGCTTTCTTTTCTAAAATGATCTACAATTTTATTTTTTAAGGTTATAATTAAGAAAGATTCTATAGATCGATGATTTATTTTCATCGAATCGATATTTTCCCATAACTTTATAAAAGTGTCTTGTAATAAATCGTTCGATATACTTTCATCTTTCACTATTTTAATAGCGTAGTTATATAATTTTTCATAATGTGTATCAAACAATGCTGAAAAATCTACCTTTTCTTTTAATTTCATCAATTTTTAATGCTAAAAATTCACTTAATACCTTCTTTTAAATACACTTAAATAAAATTTAATTCATATTATTTTTATTCAAGCTGATTAAAAAAACATTTTGCTTTCATACTACTAAATATCTTATTTTTGTCTTTTTCAAGTAAGTAATAAAAATACAATACTTAGCAACTAATATAATAACTATTTTAAAACTACTTCTAATTAGCTGTTTTTTAATGATTATTTAACAAAATTTTCGAGCTCAAAACATATGAAATCTCAAGAAATAAGATCAAAATTTTTAGAATTCTATAAATCTAAAAACCATGCTATCGTTCCATCTTCGCCAATGGTATTAAAGAACGATCCTACTTTAATGTTTGTAAATGCGGGAATGGTTCCTTTTAAAGAATATTTTTTAGGACAAAAAAAAATAGTTGATGCTAGAGTTGCCGATTCTCAAAAATGTTTACGTGTTTCTGGAAAACATAACGATTTAGAAGAAGTTGGAAAAGACACTTATCACCACACTTTATTTGAAATGCTTGGTAACTGGTCTTTTGGCGATTATTTCAAAAAAGAAGCGATTGCTTGGGCTTGGGAATTACTTACTGAAGTTTACAAAATAGACAAAGACATTTTATATGTTACTATTTTTGAAGGTGATGAAAAAGAAGGTTTAGAGAAAGATACAGAAGCTTATGATATTTGGAAACAATACATTGCTGAAGATCGTATTTTATTAGGAAATAAAAAAGATAATTTCTGGGAAATGGGCGCACAAGGACCTTGCGGACCTTGTTCTGAAATTCATATTGATATTCGTTCTGCCGAAGAAAAAGCAAAAGTTTCTGGTGCATCGTTAGTAAATTTAGATCATCCGCATGTGGTAGAAGTTTGGAATTTAGTTTTCATGCAATTCAACCGTAAAGCTGATGGAAGTTTAGAGAATTTACCAAATACTCATATCGATACTGGTATGGGATTTGAACGTTTATGTATGGCTTTACAAGGCGTACAATCGAATTACGATACTGATGTTTTTACTCCGATTATTAGAGAAATCCAAACTATTACAAACGTAAAATACGAAAATTCTGAAATTGCTAGCAATGAAACAGACATCGCTATTCGTGTAATTGCCGACCACGTTCGTGCCGTAGCATTTTCTATTGCCGATGGTCAATTACCAAGTAATACTGGCGCTGGTTATGTCATCCGAAGAATTTTAAGAAGAGCAATTCGTTACGGATTTACGTTCTTAAATCAGAAAGAACCTTTTATTTATAAATTAGTTGCAACATTAAGCGACCAAATGGGAGATGCTTTTCCTGAAGTAAAAGCACAAGAACAATTAGCTAAAAATGTTATTAAAGAAGAAGAACAATCTTTCTTAAAAACATTAGAACAAGGGTTATTATTACTAGATACCATAACTGCAAACGCTACTAAAAAAACAATTTCAGGAAAAAAAGTATTTGAATTAAAAGATACTTACGGTTTTCCTGAAGATTTAACGGCATTAGTTTTATCTGAAAAAGGATTAGATTATAATAAAGAAGAATATCAAGAAGCTTTAAAACAACAACAAAACCGTGGAAGAGCTGCAACAGCTATTGAAACCGACGATTGGAATGTTTTAATTGAAGATGACGAAGAAGAATTTATCGGATATGATACTTTAACTGCTGATGTTAAATTAACTCGTTATAGAAAAGTAACCACTAAAAAAGATGGTGAACAATATCAATTAGTTTTTAATATGACTCCTTTTTATCCTGAAGGCGGTGGACAAGTTGGTGATGTTGGACATATTGAAACTTCTAATGGAGATTTAATTTATGTGGTAAACACTAAAAAAGAAAACAATTTAATTATTCACTACACTAAAACTTTACCTGAAAATTTATCAGAAAGATTTAAAGCGGTAGTAAATAAAAATAATAGAAATTTATCTGCAAGCAATCATACTGCTACGCATTTATTACATCAAGCGTTACGTACAATTTTAGGAACTCATGTAGAGCAAAAAGGTTCATTAGTTAGCCCAAAACATTTACGTTTCGATTTTTCTCATTTCTCTAAAGTAACTTCGGATGAATTACAAGAAATTGAAGATTTTGTAAATGCTCGTATTCGTGAAAATCTTTCTTTAATTGAAAGAAGAAATATTCCGATGCAACAAGCTATTGATGAAGGCGCAATTGCTTTATTTGGCGAAAAATATGGTGATGCCGTAAGAGCCATTAAATTTGGTCAATCAATGGAATTATGTGGAGGAACTCACGTTCCACAAACTGGTGATATTTGGTATTTTAAAATAAAATCGGAAGGTGCTGTTGCTTCAGGAATTAGAAGAATTGAAGCAATTACAAATGTAGCTGTTGGTGATTATTTTGAAGATGTTGAACGTAACTTTACTGATATAAAACAACTATTTAAAAATCCTAAAGATGTTGTAAAATCTGTAACTAATTTACAAGATGAAAACACTACTTTAAAAAAGCAAATAGAACAATTATTAAAAGAAAAAGCAGAAAATTTATCTGGTGAATTGAGAAATCAATTACAAGAAATAAATGGTGTTCAATTTTTAGCAACTAAAGTTTCTTTAGATGCCAACGGAATCAAAAACTTAGCATTTGCTTTAGGAAAAGATTTTAAAAATTTATTCTTGTTTTTTGCTTCTTCTGAAAAAGCTGATAAAGCTATGTTAACTTGCTATATTTCGAAAGAATTAGTTGCAGAACGTGGTTATGATGCTGGTAAAGTTGTAAGAGAATTAGGAAAATTAATCAACGGTGGCGGTGGTGGTCAAAAATTCTTTGCTACTGCTGGAGGTAAAAATCCTAACGGAATTGAAAAAGCTATAGAAGGTGCTAAAGAATATATCGTTTAATAACAATATTAAAAAAGATAGCAGAAAATTCTAGCCCCGATTGAAGCATTTGTTTGAGCTCTTTTTTGATTTTTCTTCAAAAAAAGCGAGTGCGGAAAGCGGGAAATTGCTTCAAATAAAAATAAAATTAAAAGGTTCAAAGATTTAATTCTTTGAACCTTTTAATTTTCTACTTGAGCCTGTTTAAATTTCATTTAAAAATGTTTTATAGCTAAAAAATAGAATCCGTCAAACTGAATTTATTTCAGTTTCACATCCTGATTTGCCTTAGTTATTATCTTTATGCGATGCTGAAATAAATTCAGCATGACGAGAATCTAGTCTTTATTTAATATTAAATAGGCTTTTAATTTAAGGCTTCTTTATAAGTTGAAATTGCTCTTTCTCTAGCAAACTTATGTTCAACCATTGGCTGTGGATATGTTAATTCATCAAAATTTTCAATCCATTTTCTAATATATTGTAAATCTTTATCGAACTTTTTTAATTGTGCTTCAGGATTAAAAACTCTAAAATATGGCGCAGCATCACAACCTGTTCCTGCTGCCCATTGCCAATTTCCATTGTTTGCTGATAATTCGTAATCTAATAGTTTTTCGGCAAAATAAGCTTCGCCCCAACGCCAATCAATTAACAGATGTTTACATAAAAAACCTGCCGTAATCATGCGTACCCGATTGTGCATATAACCCGTTTTATTTAACTGTCGCATGCCTGCATCGACCATCGGATAACCAGTTTCGCCTTTACACCATTTTTCAAATTCAGCTTCGTTATTTCTCCACGGAATGGCATCGTATTTTTGCTTGAAATTATTTGTAACCACTTTTGGAAAATGAAATAATACTTGCATAAAAAATTCTCGCCAAATCAGTTCGTTTAAAAAAGTAGCATTCGTTTTTAAAGCAAATTGCACCATTTTACGAACACTTACCAATCCGAAACGAAAATAAGGCGATAAATAAGATGTTTTATCGATGAAAGGAAAATCACGAATTTCATCGTATTTTGTTAAATTTGATAAATTATAAGGCTGTACTTTTATACTACTTTCGTTAAATCCTATAAATTTTAAAGAAGGTATTTCTGATGTAAACTGATAAAAATTATTAAAATTTATATGATGATTTTTTAAATCAACTTCGGCATTAAATTTCTGTAACCACTTATTTTTATACGGCGTGTAAACCGTATATGGCAATCCGTCATTTTTAGTAACCTCAGCTTTTTCAAAAATAACTTGGTCTTTATACCTTAAAAAATCAATACTTTTTGATTTTAAAAATCCACAAATATCTGTATCTCTTTGCAAAGCATACGGTTCGTAATCTTTATTGGTATAAACTGCCGAAATATCAAATTCTAAAATTAGTGTTTTCCAAACTTCAAGCGGATTTCCTTTTTTTATCAATAAAGATGAACCTGTATCTTTTAAATCAGTATTTAATTGATGTAATGTTTGATAAATAAATGAAACTCGGGCATCGTTTTCTGGCAGTTTATCTAAAATTTCTTCATCAAAAATAAATAAAGGAACTACTTTATTTGATGAGTTTAAAGCGTTAAATAATGCTACGTTATCTTCTAAACGCAAATCTCTACGAAACCAAAATATCGCTACTTTATTTACCATTAAACATTTTTTCTAAAATTATAAATCGATATTCGAAAATACTTTTTAATTGTTTTTTGATAAAAAGAGCTTGTGCTATATGTCCTAAAAAACCGAACGGTATTTTATAGGATATTTTATCTTTCATTAAGGTATTTCCGTTTGGCAAAACTTCAAAAAAATGTTCGTGATGCCACATTGCATAAGGTCCGAAACGTTGCTCATCAATAAAAAAAGCTTGTTCTTTTACCTGCGTTATTTCTGTTACCCAATTTGTTTTCACAAACGGAACAGGCGATACTTTATATGTTATTATTTGCCCAGGATATGCTTTTTTATCAACTTTTGAAGTAATAATAAAACCCATTTTTTTAGGCGTAATTTTGGCTAAATTTTCTGGTGATGAAAAATAATCCCACGCTTTTACTAACGGCATTTTTAATTCCTGTGCTGTTTCTAGCGTATAAATTCCTGAATGTTTTTTAAAGTTCATCATTTATAAAAGACTTGTTATTTTAGTACTCATTGGTTTTGTTATTGAATAAAAAACATCAATTAATCGACCTTCTTCATCAACTAAGTATTTTTGAAAATTCCACTTTACAGACGAATCCATTTTAGCATTCTTTTCTTTTTCAGTTAACCATTGATATAATGGATGTTTATCAACTCCTTTAACGGCTATTTTTTCGGTTAATGGAAAATCGACTCCAAAATTTAACTTACAAAATGATTTTATTTCTGATGCTTCACCAGGTTCTTGTTCTCCAAATTGATTACACGGCAAACCGATGACTACTAATTTATCAGTATATTTTGATGATAATTCTTGTAATCCATCATATTGCTTGGTAAATCCACATTTAGAGGCAACATTTACAAATAATATTTTTTTGCCTTTATATTGATTTAAATCTAATTTTTTTCCATCAATTCCTTTAATTTCTATGTCATATAAAGATTGATTAGGAGATACTGTTTCCGAATTTGATAAAAAACTAAATAGTGTCATAAGTAGTATTATTGATAAAGTTATAAGTAAAGTTATTTTAACTATTTTCATTTACTGAAGCGTTATTTTTTCTATTGATAGATTAAATTTTTCGTTCTTTTTGTTACCTATCAGAATTGCAATTTCTGAAATGGTAGTTGCCGAGTAATTTGGCACATCGATTAAATTACCTCTAGATGAAGCATAAAATTTATGTAAAGGCAAAATAATTTCTTCTGATTTATTGGTCGTTTCAAACGGTTGAACGTACCAAAAACGCTGATTTTCTTTTGCTTTTATTCTAAACTGATACTTTTTATCATCGCCTTTTAACTTTATAACTAGGTTTGTTTTTTTATCATCAAAATTAATAGCGATAGGTAATCTTGTCATTGCAAAACCTCCGTTATTATCTAAAGAAACAGCTCCCGAAAAAACAAGTTGTTTATCGTTATTCAATTTCATAGATGATGTTGATACACCTCCCATAACATCATCATTTGTTATAATCCAGTTTTTGGGAATCGTATTTTTATCAAAAATTATTACCTCATCATTCATACATAAAAAAATAGTGAATAAAATTAGCCATTTCATTCGAGTACAATTATAATTTTACACTTACAATTCCTGCATCCATAGGAATAATTTGCCCTGTTATTGCACTAGATTCTTCTGATAATAAATAACTAGCTAAACTTGCAACTTCTTGTGGTGTTAAATATTTTTTTAGCGGATGCCTGTCTTGCATACTCTCTTGTTGTTTTTCGTTTCTTAACAAACGTTTTGCAAGTGGCGTATCTGTTACGGTTGGAGCAATGGCGTTAAAACGAATTTTAGTTGCATACTCTGCCGCTAACGATTTTGTTAAGCCTTCAACTGCCGATTTACTTGTTGCAATACTTGCATGAAAAGGCATTCCTAAAGCAGAAGCAACTGTACTAAATAAGACCACGCTTCCGTTATTTTTTGCCAAACTAGTTTCGTATGCTTTTAAAGTATTGATTGCGCCTATAACATTTATTTCAAAATCTGTTTTAAAATCGGCAACTTTAAGTCGCGTAAATGATTTTAAATTGATACTTCCAGGACAATATACCAATCCATTAAT
Organism: Tenacibaculum salmonis; assembly: GCF_041053065.1. Classification (NCBI taxonomy): domain Bacteria; kingdom Pseudomonadati; phylum Bacteroidota; class Flavobacteriia; order Flavobacteriales; family Flavobacteriaceae; genus Tenacibaculum; species Tenacibaculum salmonis. Next base: position 1,357,295 of record NZ_JBFCVV010000001.1, read on the forward strand.
ATCTTCTAAAACTGGTAATTCATCATTTAAAACATCACATGAATAATGCGTTACATTTTCGTGTTCTTCGGGTGCTGTTCTACTTATATTGATGATTTTATGTGTATCTTTTAATTTATTTACAATAGCTTTTCCGATACCTGAGCTACCTCCTACTATTACAATTGTTTTCATATTTTATATATTTATGATTAGCAGTTATTTTATTTATCGCTTAGAAACTTTATTATTACTAATACTTTTTTGTCTTGAACATTTAAATCGTCCTTTTTCAAAAGCTCGTTTCGCTTGATGTTTGGTTGAACGTCCTTGAACTCTTGCTCTCCATAATTTAAAACTAGATAGCTTTAATTCTTTACGCATTAATTCGATTACTTGTTGCTCTTTTAAACCAAACTGAAACTTTATAGCATCGAATGTGGTTCTATCTTCCCAAGCCATTTCTATTATTCTATCTATATCTCTGTGATTCATAATTTTTAATTATTTTTTACCAAAGCGTTTATCATTCCTTTAAATACAAAAGCATGAAACGGTAAAACGGAATACCAATACAAGCGTCCTAAAACTCCTTTAGGTCTGAAAACTGCTTTTTGATGTAAAGTATCATTTACTATTTTGAACTCTAACCAAGCTTCGCCAGGTAATTTCATTTCTGCAAATAACAAAAGTCTTTTTTCTTTTTTATCAGCCAATAAAACACGCCAAAAATCTAATGGGTCACCAGCTTCTAATGATGTATCATGTGTTCTTCCTCTACGTAAACCAACTCCTCCAAAAATTTTATCAGCATAACCTCTTATTTTCCATAACCAATTAAAACTATACCAACCATTTTTTCCTCCAATCGACCAGATTTTATCAAGTGTAAAAGCATCATCAGAAACTTTTATAGTACGTTTATCTACAAAACAACCGTATTGTGGTATTTGAATATAATCCGATAATTGCGCTTGAAAAACACCGCTACTAATTGCATCTTTCCAACTTGATATTACAGCGTTTTGTTCTATTCTTTGAAAAGCTAAATCAACCGATTCTTTATAACAAATAGGCTGTATATTTAAAAGTTGATTGATGTTACTTGGCTTAGCAATTACCTCAACTTTCATACTATCCACCAAAGCTTGAGCTAAATTAAAAGACGTAGAAGTTACAAAGTATAACCAATACGATGATAATTTTGGCGTTAAAAGTGGTAATGTTAAAATGTAACGCTTAAAGCCTCTTACCTCTCCAAATTGTAAAAGCATTTCTTTATAAGTAAGTACTTCTGTACCACAAATATCAAACGATTTATTATACAATTTTTCATTTCCAACAGCACGTTCTAAAAAAGTTAATACATCTCTAATTGCAATTGGTTGCGATTTTGTATTCAACCATTTTGGCGTAACCATTACAGGTAACTTTTCAACAATATCTCTAATAATTTCAAAGGATGCACTACCACTACCAACAATAATTCCTGCTCTAAAAGTTGTTACATTATATTTTAAAGACTGTAAATTTTGCTCTACCTGAAAACGAGAAGCTAAATGTTTAGACAAAGAACTATCGTTTACAATACCACTTAAATAAATGACTTGCTTACAGTTTGTTTTTTCAACAATATTTTTAAAATTCTTAGCACAAGTTTGCTCTAAATCTTCAAAATTATTGTCATCCGTAGCCATTGAATGAATTAAATAATACGCAACATCAATATCCGAAGGAAAAATAATTTGTTCGGTTTGTAAAAAATCAACTTTTATAAATGAAATATTGTCTTTGTATTCTATTTCATCAGGAATTCGTTTTAAATCACGTACACAACATATTAATTCATGACCAGCATCTAATAATTTCAATACCAATCTTTTTGCTATATACCCTGTTGTTCCTGTGATTAAAATCTTCATTTTATTGATGTTTTACATTATTTTACATTGTGTTACTTTGGTCTTTGATATGATAATCTTTGATATTCTTTTGCAACCATATACGTATCTAAACCATTAATTGATGCAATTTTTTCTTCGGATAAATTTAAAAAACCGTCCTCGGAAAGCATTGAATCTTTAAAATACAAATCGGTTACTTCACCTAAAATTAAAATAGTTCCGTTTGCTTTTATATGATGTTCTTCTAAAAATTTCATTCCTATTTTTATGGGCGATTCTGCCACATAAGGCGCGTAAAAATCATCTTTATAAATTTCAGTTAAATCGGTTTTATCAAACTCTGAAACTCCTGACGGATATTTAGCAGATGTATGATGTGCATCTTCAATTATGGCTTCATTAATAGCATTTATAGTATAAAAACCCGTTTTTTTAATGTTATCATAGGTATTTCTAGCTACGGTTGTCGGACGCAAAACGAATCCTAAAATTGCAGGACTAGAACCATAATGAACTACTGAACTAAAAACAGCTACATTACTAATTCCATCTTCCGATTTTGTAGCAATTAAATTTGCTGGTTTATAACCAGAAATACTATTCATTAAATTTATTTTATACAGATGATTCATATCATCTATAGCTTTTCTTGATAAATGCATTTATAAATTCTTGTAATTATTAATTTTTATATGAGTCGATTTTAAATCGTGCATTAAGTTATACAAACCAAAAAATGTTCTGTTGATATAAATAAAATGTTTCGAACCTCTGTTACCGTTCATTTTTTTCAACTCAGTACTTTTTGCATATTTTTGTCCTAAATCGGCTATTTTACCAAAAAAAACACCATCAGAAAAATCAAAAGATTCTTGCTGAAAAGGTGATGTAAATAAATACAACATTTCATAAAACAATTCTTTGAAAAAGGCTTTTTCTTCTTCGGAATCATCTTTTCTTAAAATTTCTAATTCATATAATTTACTTTCAAAAAAAGCAGGATTTTCAATGTTTTCTCGTTTAGCTAATTCGAAATATGGCGTATAAAAAGCCATTGGCACTTCTTTCATACATCCAAAATCGATAACAATTAAATCGTTTTCTTTAGATACCAAAAAATTACCTGGATGCGGGTCGGCATGTACTTTTTTTAATACATGCATTTGGTACATATAAAAATCCCATAATGCTTGCCCTAATTTATTTGCCGTTTGTTCATCATATCCTTTTGATGTAAATTCAGATAAATGAATTCCATCCATCCAATCCATAGTTAAAATTCTATCCGTAGAAAATTCCTCGTAATATTTCGGAAATTTTAAATTAGGTATATGGCTACATGCATTTGCTATTTCGTTACTCTGTGCTAACTCTAAAACGTAATTTGTTTCTTCTAATAGCTTATTTTCAACTTCTTTAAAATATTCATCAGAACCTTCACCTCTTATGTTGAACATTTTCATTGCAATAGGTTTTACCAATGCTAAATCAGTTGAAATACTATTAGCTACTCCTGGATATTGAATTTTAACCGCCAGTGTTTTTTCACCTATGGTAGCTCTGTGAACTTGTCCAATACTTGCTGCATTTACAGATTCTGCTGTAAACGTATCAAAAACATCTTCAGGTGTTTTATTAAAATATTTTTTAAAAGTTTTAACAACTAAAGGTCCTGAAAGTGGCGGAACAGAAAATTGTGATAACGAAAATTTTTCAACATAAGCATTAGGTAGTAAATTTTTTTCCATGCTTAGCATTTGCGCTACTTTTAATGCCGAACCTTTTAATTCTTTTAAACCATCATAAATATCGGTTGCATTGTCTTCATTTAATTGCTCTCTTGCTTCTTCTTCCGATTTTGTGATTTTATTTCCGTAATACTTTGCATAGTTTACGCCTAATTTTAGTCCTGTAGTAACTAATTTAGTTGTTCTTTCTATTTTTGATGTCGGTATTTTATCTAATCTTTTCATACTGAAGTTCCTTTTTCTTTCCATAAAAATTTTGCTAAATCAATAACGCTTTTTACGGGAGTTATTTGCTGAATATCAAAAGCTACTTTAATTGATTTTTCAATAAAAACATCGGTTTTTTCGAAGTTTGAAGATTCATCATCAATCCAAAATTTCAGAATCATTAATAACTGTACCCAATAGGCTTCTGTTATTGTTTTATCTTGAATTTTATTGATTTTTTCATTCTTAAAATCAATTTTTTCTAATTCAATGTTACTAACATATTTTAGAAATTCTGAACGTAATTCTTTTAAAACTGATAGTTTTGAAAAATCTGATTTTATATGCTGAAATTGTAATAAAACATACGACCTGTTTGCTGTTAACAATTCAAAAAAAGTAAAATAAAAACTTAATAATTTATCTTTTGATGTATAATCTTTATACGCTTCTGTTTTATGTAACAAATGAATTGTTTCTTTTGCAAAAACTCCAAATATTGATTTTTCTAAATTTTCAAAACTTGAAAAATATTTGTAAAATTCAGACTCTTCAAATTCATTTTTTTGAGCAAAAGCGTAAATAGAAGCTGGTTTTCCTGAAATTAAAACCGTATCCATGTACAATTCTATAATTTTATCTTCTGTAATAATTTCTTGATTTCCCATAATTTTAGTTATAAAATACGATGTAGGCGTTTAAACTTGTTGCAATAGTCATCCATATTAAATATGGAAGTATAAATAATGTAATCCCTTTTAATTCTTTTAAATTTTTAAAAGTAAAATAACCGATTAACAACCATAATAAAGTAATAATTACTAATCCGATAAGAGTTAAATGTTGATTGAAAAAAAAGTAATTCCAACCTACGTTTAAAATCCACTGAACACTAAAAAGTATTGTCAGTTTTTTATCTAAAAAAGGAAAATTAAAACTCAATTTAGTCATATAAAAAGCAAACAACAACATAATTGTAGTCCAAGCTGCTCCAAAAACCCACCCTGCAGGTGTCCAAGGTGCTTTATTTAATGATAAATACCAATCTGTTTTCGGACCATCTTCCATCAATACAACACCAATTGCTAATGCTAAAAAATTAACAACTAAAAAGATTAAAAATCGTATATATTTATTTTGCTTCATATTTTAATTTTATGTGAAATTTCTTTAAATAATTAAATATCAATTGTACTGAAAATAATAGTGTAAAGGCATAAAAAACATCTTCAAAAGGAATTGTAAAAATTCTAAAATTTAAATTTTCTGCATTATTATACCAAACCACAGGAGCATCAATAAAACTTCCTGTTAAAATTCCATTTACTATTAAAAAAGGAACTAAAACAACCAAAAAACTCGGATAATATTCCTGTAAAGCTTTTAAGTTATATTTTAATCCGAAGAACATTAATACTAAAAAAACACTAAAGTTTACAGTTGTGTACCATTTTCCAAAATTGAAAATCAATAGTATAAATGCTATCAAAATCAACAAAAAACTCAACAATATAGTTACCGACTTAGACAACTTAAATTGAGGTGCTAAATGTTTTAAAACCTCATGCGTAAACAAACAAGCGTAAGGAATACAAAAGAAAAATAGCCATTCTTCAATTGGCATTTCAAATAATTTTATTCCTAAATAATAATCAGGATTAAAACCCCAAACACCAATTTTTGTAAAAAAAGCATCCCAAATTAAAAAAGGAATAGCTATCAATAAAATACTTATAAAAGCTATTTTAAAATATTGTATAAAATGAAATTTCTTCTCAAAAATACTATAAGCTAAAGGAATACTTAAACTTCCTAAATTTAATATCAGATATAAGTACTCACTCATTATTTTAATTATTTTTATTGTCTTGTTTTAAAATATTTAAACGGAACAAACAGCATTCCGAAACACTCACCATCTGGTTTACCTAAATGTTTGTGATGTATTTTATGTGCCTTTCGTAATCCTTTTAAATATTGATTATTCGTGTTTTTAAACCAATTGAAGCGTCTGTGAATTAAAACATCGTGAATTAAAAAATATGCTAATCCATAGAATAGAATTCCTAATCCTATAAAGAATAAATAATTTAATTCTGGATGAAATCCGAAGTAAAAAAGCAACATACTCGGTATGGCAAAAACCACGAAAAACGCATCATTTTTTTCAAAAACATGAGGATAGCCAGGTTGATGATGGTCTTCATGTAAATACCAGCCAAAACCGTGCATTATATATTTATGAGTACACCATGTAACACCCTCCATTACTATAAAAGTTAACAGTGTGGTTATTATAAACAACATTTAAATAAGATTTAATTTATACTTTACGTAACTTCTTGCCAATAAATTAATTTTCATTGGGTCAGATATTCTAATTCTAGTATCCATTATTTCTGATGATGGCGTTAATTTTAACTTCTTTAAAAGTTTTTTATAATATCTATACGCCATAAAAACACCAAATTTAGCTTCTACAGGTAATTTTAATATTCCATTTTCATAGGCATAATCAAAATCAGCTTCAATATCTTTTATTATCGTTTCTTTAGATTGTTTATTTAACTCTTTTAAATCGATATCAGGAAAATAAGAACGATTTAAAACCTCTAAATCATCTTTTAAATCTCTTAAAAAATTAACCTTTTGAAAAGCTGACCCTAAACGCATTGCTGCATCTTTTAATTGATGATATTTCTGTTCATCTCCATTTACAAAAACCCTTAAACACATTAAACCTACTACATCTGCAGAGCCATAAATATATTCTTTATACTGTTGTTCTGTTGTATATTCAGTTTTATATAAATCGGCTTTCATACTTTTTAAGAAAGCTTGTATTAAATCATCTGTTATTTTATACTTATTAACTGTTTGTACAAATGAATTTAAAATAGGATTTAAACTAATACCTGCTTTTTTTGACAAATAATACTCGTTTTCAAACCTGATTAATAAATCTTCTTTATCATATTTATGAAAAGAATCTACAATTTCATCTGCAAAACGGACAAAACCATAAATATTATAAATAGCAGAACGTATATTAGGTGATAACATTCTAGTGGCTAAAGAAAAAGAAGTGCTGTATTTTTGAGTAACTAACTTACTGCAATCGTAAGAAACCTCATCAAATAATTGTTTCATTTTTAATGGTGTTTTAAAATTAAATCTGAAGCTATTTTACCCGAAATTAATGACGGTGGTACCCCCGGTCCTGGAACCGTTAATTGTCCTGTAAAAAATAAATTCTTTACTTTCTTACTTTTTATTTTTGGTCTTAAAAAAGCTGTTTGTGTTAAAATATTTGCTAATCCGTAGGCATTACCTTTATACGAGTTGTAATCTTTTACAAAATCACTAACACAAAAACTTTCTTTAAATATAATATTTTCTTTTACAGATTGCTGTGTTAATTTCTCTAATCTACTAATAATTAAATTAAAATACTTTTCTCTAAGCTCTGGAGTATCTTCAATACCTGGTGCTATGGGAATTAAAAAAGTAGCAGCTTCTTTATTAATTGGCGCAAAAGAATCTTCTGTTAATGAAGGGAAACTGGCATAAAACATCGGATCTTTTGGCCAACTTGGATTATCATATATTGATGCAGCATGTACGTCAAAATCGGTATCAAAAAATAATGTATGATGACAAACATTTTTTAATTTTTTATCAAAACCAACATAAAATAATAATGATGAAGGTGCAAAAACTTTTTTATCCCAATATTTTTCAGAATACTGTCTGTATGCTTTGGGTAATAATGTTTCTGTGTGATGATAATCTGCGCCACTCAAAATAATATCCGAAGTAATAAAATCACCATTCACAACTAAACCAGTAGCTTCACCTAATTGATTAAGTTTAATTTCTTCAACATTCGCTTCAGTTTTAAAAGTTACGCCTAAATCTTTAGCCAAAGTTATCATTGCTTCAATAACTTTATACATTCCTCCTTTCGGATGCCAAGTTCCTAAAACAAAATCTGCATAATTCATAAAGTTATAAAAAGCAGGAGTGTTACTTGGTTTTGCACCTAAAAATAAAACAGGAAATTCTAAAATTTGAATTAATTTTTTACTTTTTATTTTTTTACGAACTGCTTTTCTAATCGTTGAAAAAAACTGTGTTATTTTTCCAATCGTAACAGGAGTTACCAATTCTAAAGGCGAAACCCCTGGATTATATACTAAATCGTTTATAGAAACATCATAATTATATGCTGCTGATTTTAAAAACTCTTTTAAATGAATAGAACTACCTTTTTCTTCTGCTTCAAAAATTTCATAAATCTCTTCAACGCTACCTGGTATTGTTATAGAATCTGCTATATCAAAATAAACTTGATATGCAGGGTCTAACTTTTCTAATTCATAATAATCTGAAGGTTTTTTACCAAAATCTGCAAAAAATTTTTCAAAAACATCTGGCATCCAATACCATGTTGGACCAATATCAAAAGTAAATCCATCTTTTATTAATTGACGAGCTCTACCTCCTACTGTTTCATTTTTTTCTAAAATTACAACATCATATCCTGCTTTCGCTAAATAACAAGAAGCTGATAATGATGAAAAACCGGAACCTATTATATGTATTGTTTTTTTCAATGGTATGTTTTCTAAGGATTAATAATTTGCTATTTAACAGATAAAATAATTAGACCATTCAAAACTACAATTTTTGTTTAACAAAAACAAGTATTAGTTAAACAAAATAATTTACAAAACTTTTAGAAACTCTATAACAGAACTATAAAGAGAAATATTTGCTTCAAAATTTACATCTTTTACTTTTGATGTTTTATTACCTACAGCAATAAATTGATGTTTTTTACCTTTTAAAGCTATCTCTATTTCTTGAAAGTAATCCATTATTTTATCGTCATAAGGCTGAACAGTTAATGAGGTGATAAATCGTACTTCGGTATCACTTTCAAAAAAATAATTTAAATTACTTAATGGTAAACTCTGTCCTAAATATATAGTTTTATTTCCTCTTAAAACCAATTCATAATTTAAATACATCAATCCTAATTCATGAATTTCATTTTCGGGTAAAAACAACACATAAATAACCTCTGAATCTATTATTGAATACTCTAATCTTTCGGTACTAATTTGAATTTTCTGAGCTATTAAATTCGATATAAAATGTTCGTGTGCGTGTAATAATGTATCTGTTTGCCACAATAATCCTATATGATTTAAAAAAGGCACAAAAACATCTTTAAAAATTTCTCTAAATGTTTTTTTGTTTAATAATTGATTATAAGTATTATTAAATAAAACTTTATCAAATTGAAACATTGCCATTTTTAAAGAGTTTATAGCTTCATCACTTACAGCAGTTTTAAAAGCTAATTCTCTTGCCACTAGCAAAATATCTTTATCAGACATTTGTGAAATTTTAGATATTTTGTAATTGTTTTTATTTAACAAAACAACATTTAACAATTTCAATAAATTTTCTGAAGAGTAATATCTAATATTAGTATCGGTTCTTTCTGGCGATAATAAATTATATCGCTTTTCCCAAATACGAATAGTATGTGCTTTAATTCCTGAAATATTTTCAAGGTCTTTTATTGTAAATGACTTCTTTATATTGTTCAATTTATTTTATTTTTTATTAAACAAAGATACGTTTTTCATTCAAATTAATCTAAAGACTTATAAATTGACTTTTTTATCTTTATTTTTGATGCTGATTATTTTTATAAAATGAAGCTTCAAACACTAATACCTTTAAAAAAACAACCTCATCATTTAATTAACTACAACTCAAAGTTACTTTTATTAGGTTCTTGTTTTTCTGAAAACATCGGAAATAAATTATCATTTTATAAATTTCAATCAGAACAAAATCCATTTGGAATTTTATTTCATCCTAAAGCTATTGAAAAATTAATTACGGATGCTATTAATCAAAAAAAATATACAGAAGAAGATATTTTTTTACACAATGAATCTTGGCATTGTTTTGATGCACATTCTAGTTTAAGTTCTTCGGATAAAAAAGAAATTTTAAATAATTTAAACACTGCAAATACGGCAACATTTGAGCATTTAAAAAATGTGAGTCATCTAATAATTACACTCGGAACTTCATGGGTTTATCGTAAAATTTCTTCGGATGCTATTGTAGCGAATTGCCATAAAATTCCGCAGAAATTTTTTTTAAAAGAAATTTTAACTATTGATGAAATCACTGAAAGTTTAGATGCTATTATTGCTTTAACAAAATCTGTTAATCCTGATATTTCAATTATTTTCACAGTTTCGCCAGTACGTCATTTAAAAGATGGTTTTATTGAAAACCAACAAAGTAAAGCGCATTTATTAAGTGCGATTCATTCAATTACTGATGCTAAAAAGAACATTTATTACTTTCCTTCTTATGAAATTATGATGGATGAATTACGTGATTATCGTTTTTACGCAGAAGATATGATTCATCCAAATAATACAGCAATCAATTATATTTGGGAAAAATTTATACAAGTTTGGTTTTCTGAAAACACCAAAACAACGATGAAAGAAGTTGAAATAATTCAAAAAGGATTGGCACATCGTTCTTTTAATCCGACATCGGAAGCACATCAGAAATTTTTAAAAAATATTGCACAAAAAAAGGAAACACTTCAAAAAGTATTTCCTTTTATTAAATTTTAAAAGCAGTACTTATTTTGTTAAATACTGATCTACATTTTCCCAAGGACCACCGTTAATAATATCGATTCCTTGTGCTAATAAAAAGTCAGTTGCCTGACCACTTCTAGCGCCACTTCTACAAACAGCAATTACAGGTTTTCCCCATGCTTTAATTTCGTCAGCACTTGTAGGTATTGTTGTTAAAACAATGTGTTTTGCTCCTTCAGAATGCCCTTCATTCCATTCTCCTAAAGTTCTTACATCTAAAATAACTGCTTCTTTTGCTAAATACTCTTGTATCTCTTTACTCATGTTTTTCTTTCTAAATAAGTTAAATAATCCCATTTGTTGTATTATTTCTCAGACAACAAATATAATCCGTTTTCTATTAATGCTTTGTAACCATTGTTACTTTTTAAGCTTTCTAAATATTTTTTTAAGGTGATTTTTATTGAAAAATCATTATTAAAAGCTAATTCGTATAATTCTAAAGCTAATAACCAATCTTTTGGATATTCATTTTTAAGTATCTCTAAAATTCTTTCAATTGTCTTTTCGTTAATATTATTTTCTTCTCTATACTTTCTTACATCAGTATATATTTGATATAATTTATTATCAGCTTCTGAATATTTAATTTTATGTGTTTTCGTTTCAGAAACCTTACTTATATCTTCAAAAGAAGCAACATCGGCAGATCCTGAATATGCAGAAACTAATTCTTTTCCTATTGCCATATCGTAAATTCCCCAAGATGGTTCAAATAAAATTTGCTCCTTATAAGTAACGGTACAATCTTTTAAAGACACGATTAAAATTTTGCCTCGTAAATCTCGTGTTCCTGTAATTATTTTACCAGCAACAACTACACCACTTTCAAATTCTAGATTTATTATTTCGCCTTCATAAATTCCGTAGGCTTTTAAATCGCGCGGACTCATATCTTCAATAGGCAAATTAATTCCTTTTAATTTTCCTACGGGACTTCCGAAACCTTCGGCATGATAACTAATTCCGTGACCAATTAATTCTTTATCTCTGTTTGATAAAGCAGTATTTCCTGTTGTTTGTATATAGGCGATTTTCCCTTTTTCATCTTCAATAACATTGGTAAATACTCCTGATATTTGAATTCCTGTACTTAATTCAACAGTTCCTAAATTTTTAGAATTGATTAACTTTTCAACGCCTTTTAAACCTCCTGTTCTAAGTGCCATTGTATTAGCAAATTCATCTAAAACTAAACTTAAATACGCAAAATTTGGCGTAACAAATAACTGAGGTTGTGGTTTTGTAATATCAAAATTCTGAGTAGCTGCGGCAACTGAATACGGAACTTTTTTAACTTCCGATTGCATACACCATTTACTTTCTCCTATGGATGACAATAAACCTGCGCCGTATATCTTCGGGTTTTCAGGCGTTCCGATTAAACCATATTCAACTGTCCACCAATGCAAGTTTCTTATTTGTGCCATTTCAGATAATTCGCCCATATTATCCTGTAACCAAGTTACCTTTTCTTGTGCGTCATCTATTGATTTTTTAGTCGCATTAGGATTTTCTTTTAAAATAGATAATAAACGAATTGCTTCATACATTTCATAATCTTTTGATGATGAAATTGCTTTTGAACCTATTTCACCAAAACGACGTAAATATTCTGAATATTCTGGATTGGCAATAATTGGCGCATGCCCTGCCGCTTCATGAATAATATCTGGTGCAGGCGTATATTCAATATGATTTATAGTACGTATATCAGAAGCAATTACCAATACATTATAGGCTTGAAATTCCATAAAAGCATTTGGAGGAATAAATCCATCAACAGAAACTGCCGACCAACCAATTTCTTTTAAAATACGATTCATTCCTTCCATATAAGGAATGTTATTTATTGATATTCCTGTTTTTTCTAATCCTTTTAAATATGATGAATGAGCAACTTTACCTAAATAATCAACATTCATACGCATTACATATCGCCAAACCGCTTGATTTTGGGCGGTATATTCCTCGTATGGTTGTTTTACGATAAATTTATATAAGTGCTTTGGCAACTTTTTAGTTACTTCATTTAATTCGAAATGAGGATTCATATTATTATATATTTTTGCTTTGTAAATTTAAGTTTTTTATGTTTGATATTTATTAAATTATATATTTTGTATCTTTACTTTCATCAAAAAAAAATAAAAAATAGACTATGAGAAATCGCGGAAGTGCAAAAGTTAAACTTTTAATTGGTGCTGCTATCGCACTTTTTGCTTTATTTAAATACTGTTCTAGTGCAGAGGTAAATCCTTATACAGGTAAAAAACAACATATTTCTATTTCTCCAAAACAAGAAATTGCTATCGGTTTAAGTAGCGCACCACAAATGGCACAGCAACACGGAGGTTTATATCCTAGCCAAAAACATCAAGATTTAGTTGACAAAATTGGGAAAGAATTAGTAGATAATAGTATTGCTAGAGAATCTGGATATCCTTTTGAATTTCATTTATTAAGAGATGATAGAACTATCAACGCTTTTGCTTTACCTGGCGGACAAGTTTTTATAACGTTTGCATTATTCAATAAATTAAAAAACAAAGACCAATTAGCAGGTGTTTTAGGTCATGAAATTGGACACGTTATAGGGCGACATTCGGCAGCTCGTATGGCAAAACAAGATTTAACACAAGGTTTACTTTCGGGCGCTTCTGTTGGTTTTGACCCAAGTACCGCACAAGGAATGGCAGGAATTGCGAATGTTATTAACATGAAATATGGTAGAGGTGACGAATTAGAAAGTGACGAAATTGGCGTTAAATTAATGCTTGATGCTGGTTATAATCCTGAAAGTTTAATTGGCGTAATGCAAATTTTAAAAGCTGCTGCAGGACCTAACAAAACTCCAGAATTTCAAAGTACTCACCCCGACCCTGAAAATAGAATCGAAAAAATTAAAAGTGCTATTCGTAAGTATCGTAAATAAATATTAAAAAATAACTAAAAATGCTTTTAGATGATTTCTGAAAGCATTTTTTTAGCACAAAACCCTAGCCCCGATTGAAGCATTTGTTTGAGCTCTTTTTTTGATTTTTCTTCAAAAAAAAGCGAGTGCGGAAAGCGGGAAATTGCTTCAAATTATTTTTATAATAAATAATCCATTTAGTTATTTTTTATAAAACGATAAAATCTTTCTTATTTTTACCGTCCAATTCAATAAAAATGAACAAAAAAGTTATTTTAATGATACTTGACGGCTGGGGAATTACCCAAGATCCAAAAGTATCTGCTATATACAATGCCAAAACTCCGTTTATAAATTCTTTATACGACAAATTTCCACACGCAGAATTGCGTACCGATGGAAATCATGTTGGATTACCCGAAGGGCAAATGGGAAATTCAGAAGTTGGACACATGAATTTAGGTGCTGGTAGAATTGTATATCAGAATCTTGCAAAAATCAACAAAGCTGTTGAACAAGGTACGTTAGCGCAAGAAACTGAATTATTAAAAGCGTTTGATTATGCCAAGAAAAACAATAAAAATGTTCACTTTTTAGGATTGGTTTCTAATGGCGGAATTCATTCTCATATAAATCATACAAAAGGATTGCTTAGTGCTGCCGCTGATTTTGGTTTATCGGATGTTTTTTTACACGCTTTTACTGATGGTCGTGATTGTGATCCTAAATCTGGAAAATATTTTATCAACGATATTCAGGAACACATGCAAAAAACAACTGGTGAATTGGCAACAATTACAGGTCGTTATTTTGCTATGGATAGAGATAATCGTTGGGAAAGAGTGCAATTAGCATACGATGCTTTAGTAAATGGAAAAGGCGATTTTTCTACAGATGCTACTCAAAGTATTCAAAAAAGCTATGATGAAAATGTTACCGATGAATTCGTAAAACCTATTATTATCGTTGATGAAAAAAATCAACCTAAAACAACTATTAAAGAAGATGATGTTGTTATCTTTTTTAATTTTAGAACAGATAGAGGTCGTGAATTAACCGAAATTCTGAATCAGAAAGATTTTCCAGAACTTGATACCAAAAAATTACCATTATACTTTGTTACCATGACAAATTATGATGAAACTTTTAAAGATATTAAAGTAATTTACAATAGTAATAATATTGAAAATACTTTAGGTGAGGTTTTAGAAAACGCAGGCAAAACTCAAATTAGAATTGCTGAAACAGAGAAATATCCGCACGTAACATTTTTCTTTTCTGGAGGAAGAGAACAAGAATTTAAAGGTGAAAAACGTTTATTATGTCCGTCGCCAAAAGTAGCAACTTACGATTTACAACCAGAAATGAGCGCTTACGAAATTCGTGATGCAATTGTTCCTGAATTAAAAGAAGGCGCTGTTGATTTTGTATGTTTAAACTTTGCAAATGGCGATATGGTTGGTCATACAGGTGTTTTTGAAGCAGCAGTAAAAGCTTGTGAAACGGTTGATAATTGCGTAAAAGATGTAATTACAACAGCTTTAGAAAACGATTATACAACTATTGTAATTGCCGATCATGGGAATTGTGAAACAATGATAAATCCTGATGGTTCACCAAATACAGCTCACACCACAAACCCTGTACCAATGGTTTTGGTTGATAAAGAATTAAAAAATATAAAAAGCGGTGTTTTAGGTGATATTGCACCAACTATTTTACATTTAATGAATGTACCTCAACCTAAAGAAATGACACAAAATTCGTTAATTTAAAGATTTAAGTATTTCGAATTTTAAAATCAAAAATAACCGTAAATTTGCCTTTCAATATTTTTAAGATGATCAAACCAAAAACTAGAGAAGAAATAGAAATAATGCGTGAAAGTGCATTAATAGTATCAAAAACTTTAGGAATGTTAGCTAAAGAGGTAAAACCTGGAGTTTCTACTTTATACTTAGATAAACTTGCTGAAGATTTTATCCGTGCAGAAGGAGCAATCCCTGGTTTTTTAGGATTATATGATTTTCCAAATACACTTTGTATGAGTCCAAACTCACAAGTTGTACACGGAATTCCTAACAAAACTCCTTTAATTGAAGGCGATATTATTTCGATTGATTGTGGAGCTCTTAAAAATGGTTTTTACGGAGATCATGCCTACACATTTGCTGTTGGTGAAATTGCTGCTGAAACTAAAAAATTATTAGACGTAACTAGAGAAAGTTTATACGTTGGTATTCGTGAATTAAAAGTAGGAAATCGTGTTGGTGATGTTGGTTTTGCTATTCAAAACTTTACTGAAAAACATGGTTACGGAGTAGTTCGTGAATTGGTTGGTCATGGTTTAGGACGTGTAATGCACGAAGATCCTGAAATGCCAAATTACGGTCAAAGAGGTCGTGGTAAAAAGTTTATTGAAGGTATGGTTGTAGCCATTGAACCGATGACAAACTTAGGAACTCACAAGATTTTACAACATGATGACGGTTGGACAATTACAACTTTAGACAACAAGCCTTCTGCTCATTTTGAACATGATGTTGCTATTGTTAATGGAAAACCAGAATTACTTTCTACCTTTAAATATGTACACGAAGCGTTAGGTATTGAAACTAACGAAGAAGACGAATTTAGAGCATAAAAAATATAAATCAGCCTTTACTTATTTTAAAGGCTGGTTTTTTAATTTATTACTAGTTGAAAATATTCAAATCCATATTAAATACCATTCCACGACCTTTATTAATTAAAGCTAGTTATTTGGTTAGTCCAATAATTGCATGGTGGTTAAAAGGTGATGTTTTTACCGATCCTATTGACGGAAAATCATTTCGAAAATTTTTGCCTTACGGATATGGAATTCAAAGAGAAAACGCACTTTCTCCTTCTACTTTATCCTTAGAAAGACATCGTTTATTATGGTTGTATTTACAAAATGAAACTACTTTTTTATCTTCAAAAAATTCTTCGGATAAAAAACTAAAAGTACTTCATATTGCACCTGAACAATGCTTTTTAGATATCTTCAGAAAACAAAAAAACTTAGATTATATTACTTCTGATTTAGAATCGCCAATTGCTGATGTAAAAGCAAATATTTGCGATTTACCTTTTAAAGACAATGAATTTGATGTTGTTTTTTGTAATCATGTTTTAGAACATATTACGGATGATACCAAAGCAATGCAAGAATTATACAGAGTTTTAAAAGTTGGCGGATTTGGTGTTTTTCAGATTCCGCAAGATTTATCAAGAGAAAAAACCTTTGAAGACGATTCAATTACCGATGAAAAGGAACGCACAAAAATATTCGGACAATACGACCATGTACGTGTTTATGGTCGTGATTATTTTGACAAACTTCGCTCAATAGGTTTTAAAGTTGATGAGGTTGATTTCACAAAAAAAATCGCTCCAGAAAAACTAGAACGATTTGCTTTAATGAAAGGCGAAATTTTACCTGTATGTTTTAAGAATTAATTTAGAAACTCTTTCAATTCATTATTTTTATCATTATATAATAGGACAACTTTTAACTCAGGATATTTTTGTAAAAACGCTTTAGTTTTTTCTAATCCCATAGCTAAAAAAGCTGTTGCATAAGCATCTACATCGGCACAATCGCCTTTTAATCGCACTGAAACACTTAATAAATTACTTTCATTAGCTAAACCTGTTTTAGCATTAATAGTATGTACAATTTTTTTACCATTTCCATTTAGTTTAAATTTTCGATAATTACCAGAAGTAGCCATTGATTCATTATCCAACGAAATTATTTTTTGAAGTGAGCGTGTTCCATCAATATTTGGTTTTTCTATGGCAACTTTCCATAATTTACCATTCTTTTTTCCTCTTGCTCTAATTTCACCTCCAATTTCAATTAAATAATTGTTGATTTTTTTATCCTCTAAAAACCGACCGATAATATCAACACCGTATCCTTTAGCAAAAGCATTTACATTAAATTCAATCTGATCTGATTGACGATATACTTTATTATTTTTCAATACAACTTTATCAAAACCAACATCAATCATTAATTTTTTAATTTCTTCGGATGATAAATTTTTACGCTCCTTACCCGACCCAAATCCGTAAGCATTAATTAATTTACCAATTGTAGGATCAAAATAACCATCTGTTTCTTTATATATTTTTTTCGCTTTTGCAAAAACTTCAATAAACATATCATCAACAACTACGGTAGTATCGCCTTTATTTATCTTTGAAATATCCGAAGTTGGTAAATACGTAGATAATGAATTATTAACTAAACTAAATAAACTATCTATTGATTTTTGATAATTAGCTTTATTTTCATTTTCAAAATAAGTAATATTATAAGTTGTACCAAAAACAAAGCCTTGTAACTTATTTTTTGATGATTCTTTTTTTTGTGTACAAGAAAGAAAAAGTATAAAAAAAGATACTATGTAAGTTAATTTATGAATCATTTTTGAAATTTAACGACAAAAATAATTTATTATCAGTTCATAAAAGATTGTTAATTCTATTTTTTTGCAGGTTGCTTTTCATAAATTTGCATTTTACTATTATTAATACCTAAACAGTATAAAATGAAGAATTTTTTTATATTCATTGCTAGTTCTTTTTTATTAGCATCATGTGTTTCTACCAAAGAACTAAATGCCTTAAAAACAAAACATCAAAAAACAAAAAATGAGTTATCTGCAGTAAAAGCAAATCTTACTAAATGTTTAATCCAAAAAGAAAGCTGTGAAGACAAGGTAAATACCTTAAAATCTTCAGTAGGTGATTTAAAACAAGACAAGCAAAACTCATTAAAA
Organism: Tenacibaculum salmonis; assembly: GCF_041053065.1. Taxonomy (NCBI): domain Bacteria; kingdom Pseudomonadati; phylum Bacteroidota; class Flavobacteriia; order Flavobacteriales; family Flavobacteriaceae; genus Tenacibaculum; species Tenacibaculum salmonis. The sequence goes on from NZ_JBFCVV010000001.1 coordinate 1,375,568, forward strand.
CAAGTAGAAAACTTAACCGTTTTAAGTAAAGGAGCAAATGATAATATCAAAGAAACTTTAACACAGTTAAGTAAAAAAGATAAATATATAAACAGAATTAGAGCTGCTAATTCTAAAAAAGATTCTTTAAACTTAGCCGTTGCTTTTCACTTAAAGAAACAATTACAACAAGGTATTGATGATGAAGATATCGTTATTAATGTAGAAAAAACAGTTGTTTTTATCTCAATTTCAGATAAATTATTATTTAAAAGTGGAAGTTATACTATTTCAGAAGAAGCTTCTAAAGTTTTAGGAAAAGTAGCTACAGTTATAAATGCTCAGCCAGAAATGGATGTTATGATAGAAGGTCATACAGATGATACACCTGTTACAAAAGGATCTAGCATCAAAGATAACTGGGGATTAAGTGTTTTACGTTCAACAGCTATTGTACGTGATCTTCAAAATAAATATAACGTAGCTCCTAATCGATTAATCGCAGCAGGTAGAGGTAGTTATGTACCTTTAGTAGCCAATGACACTCCTGAAAACAAAGCAAAAAATAGAAGAACAAAAATTATTATTCTTCCTCGTTTAAATCAATTCTTTGAATTGTTAGAGCAAAAAACAGAATAATTTAGTTACTCTTTTCATAAAAAATAAAAAAACGTGCAAATGCACGTTTTTTTTATTTGAAAGAAATTAAACTAACTCACTATTTGTCAATCAAATAATTAGCCGTATATTTGCAGTCCTTTTTTAAGGAGAAATTTATATATTAATAAACAAAAACTAATCGTGTAATTATGAACACATTAAGTTACAAAACAGTATCAGCGAACAAAAACACTGTTAATAAAGAGTGGGTTTTAGTTGATGCGGACGGGCAAACGTTGGGTCGTCTAGCTTCTCAAATAGCAATGCTAATTAGAGGTAAGTACAAACCAAATTATACTCCTCACGTAGATTGTGGAGATAACGTGGTTGTTATCAACGCAGAAAAAATTGTTTTAACTGGTAAAAAGTGGACTGATAAATCTTATATCCGTCATACAGGTTATCCAGGAGGACAAAGATCATTAACTGCTACAGAAATGTTCGAAAAAGATCCTACAAGATTAATCGAAAAAGCAGTAAAAGGAATGTTACCTAAAAACAAATTAGGAAGCGCTTTATACAAAAACTTGTATGCTTATGCAGGTACTGAGCACCAACAAACAGCTCAAAACCCAAAAGCTATTAACCTTAAAGATCTTAAATAATGGAAACTGTACACAAAATAGGTAGAAGAAAAACAGCAGTTGCTCGTATTTATCTTTCAGAAGGTAAAGGAAACATTACTGTTAACAAGAAGGACTTTAAGAACTACTTTACAACAGGAACTTTACAATACAAAATTCAACAACCTTTAATGTTAACTGAGAACTTAGAGTCTTATGACATTAAAGTTAATGTTTACGGAGGTGGTATTACAGGTCAAGCAGAAGCAATTCGTTTAGCAATTACTAGAGCATTAGTAGCAATTAACGAAGAGCACAAAGGAGTATTAAAACCAGAAGGTTTATTAACTCGTGACCCTAGAATGGTTGAACGTAAGAAATTCGGTCAGAAAAAAGCACGTAAGAAATTCCAGTTCTCTAAACGTTAATATATATTTTCATTGCCTTGCAAAAGGCAATGTTATTTATTTTCAAAAGAGACTGTTATTTATAAATTTATTTTTAACAGTTTAGTATCTAAATATTTCAGACTTATTACAACTACTGAAATATTGTGAAAACAGAACGTAAACACATTTTATTAAAATGGCAAATATTCAAGAATTATTAGAAAGCGGAGTGCACTTCGGTCACTTAACTAGAAAATGGAACCCAAACATGGCTCCATACATTTATACAGAACGTAACGGTGTTCACATCATCGATTTGTATAAAACATCTGCTAAAATTGATGAAGCTGCATTAGCTTTACAAAAAATAGCTAGCTCTGGTCGTAAAATATTATTCGTTGCAACTAAAAAGCAAGCGAAAGATATTGTAGCTGAAAGAGCAACAAACATTAACATGCCTTTCATTACTGAGCGTTGGCCAGGTGGTATGTTAACAAACTTCGTAACTATCCGTAAAGCTGTTAAAAAAATGGCTACTATTGATAGAATGAAGCAAGATGGTTCTTTTGATGCTTTATCAAAAAGAGAAAAGTTACAAATTAACCGTCAGAGAGCTAAATTAGAAAAGAATTTAGGTTCTATTTCTGATATGACTCGTTTACCTGCTGCTGTATTTGTAATTGATGTTAAGAAAGAACACATTGCAATTGCTGAAGCTACAAAATTAAACATTCCAATTTTTGCATTAGTTGATACTAACTCTGATCCTAGACCAGTAGATTACGTAATTCCTGCAAATGACGATGCTTCAAAGTCTATTGACAAAGTATTATCTTATATTACTGACGCAATTACTGAAGGTTTATCAGAAAGAAAAGCTGATAAAGAAAAAGTAGCTGCTCCTGTAAAAGAAGAAGCTAAAGTTACTACTGAAGCTCCTGCTACAGAAGAAACTAAATAATTTTAATTTATTTTTGATTAAAGGTTTCATTAATTTGAAACCTTTAACTATTTTTACAAGTATAAAACAACTAAAAAATAACAATAGATATGTCAGTAAAAATTAGCGCTGCAGACGTAAAAAAATTAAGAGAAAGTACCGGAGCTGGTATGATGGATTGTAAAAATGCATTAGTAGAAGCAGAAGGTAACTTTGATAAAGCTGTTGACGTTTTACGTAAAAAAGGACAAAAAATCGCTGCTAAAAGAGCCGATAGAGAGTCTACTGAAGGTGTAGCAATTACTAAAATTAGTGATGACAACACTTACGGTGTTGCTATTGTATTAGCATGTGAAACAGATTTCGTATCTAAAAATGATTCTTTTAAAGATTTAGCTGCTGAATTTGTTGCTATTGCTTTTGGTACTAAAAGTAAAGAAGAATTTTTAGCTGCTGATTTTGGTGGAGTAACTGTTGCTGAAAAATTAATTGAACAAACAGGTGTTATCGGTGAAAAAATCGATATTACTTCTTTTGAAAGATTAGAAGCACCATACGTAGGTTCTTATACTCACATTGGTAAAATTGCTGCTATGGTTGGTTTATCTGCTCCTGCAGATAATGCTGCTGTTTTAGCAAAAGATTTAGCAATGCAAGCTGCTTCTATGGGAGCTGTTTCTTTATCTTACAAAGGTTTTGATGCTGCTTATGTAGAGTCTGAAACTGAAGCAAGAATTGCTGCTATCGTAAAAGATAATGAAGAATTAGTTCGTTTAGGTAAAACTTTAAAGAACGTTCCTCAGTATGTTTCTAGATTACAATTAACTGATGCTGCTTTAGCTAGTGCTGAAGAAGTTGCAAAAGAGCAATTAAAATCAGAAGGTAAACCAGAAAAAATTTGGGATAAAATTTTACCAGGAAAAATGGAAAGATTTATTTCAGATAACACAACTTTAGATCAAGAACAATGTTTATTAGATCAAAAGTTTATTAAAGACGAAAAGAAAACTGTTGCAGAATATGTTTCTTCTTTTGGTGACGTAGAAGTTAAAAACTTCGTAAGAGTTACTTTAGGATAATTCTTAAACATCACAAAATATTTAAAAACCATCCAATTTTTTGGATGGTTTTTTCTTTTATCAAAATTCAAACTCAAAAAAATTGCGTAGTTTTGCAAAACTTTCAACAAGATTATGCAATATAAAAGAATCCTTTTAAAATTAAGCGGTGAATCATTAATGGGCGACCTTCAATATGGTATTGATCCTAAAAGACTTAAAGAATACGCCCAAGAAATTAAACAAGTAATAGCTAAAAACATTGAAATTGCCATTGTTATTGGTGGTGGAAATATTTTTAGAGGTGTTGCTGGAGCTAGCCAAGGAATGGATAGAGTTCAGGGTGACCACATGGGAATGTTAGCAACCTGTATTAATGGTTTAGCTTTGCAAAGTGCTTTAGAGGCTGAAGGAATTCATACTCGTTTACAAACTGCTATCGAAATTAAAGAAATTGCAGAACCTTATATTAAACGTCGTGCAAATCGTCATTTAGAAAAAGGACGTGTAGTTATTTTTGGAGGAGGTACTGGAAATCCGTATTTTACTACTGATACTGCAGCAGTTTTAAGAGCTATTGAAGTAAATGCAGATGCCATTTTAAAAGGAACTAGAGTTGATGGTATTTATAATGCAGATCCTGAAAAGGATAAAAATGCTATCAAATACGAAAGTATCAGCTTTAAAGATGTTATCAGAAAAGGATTAAAAGTAATGGACATGACTGCCTTTACTTTAAGTGAAGAAAATAAACTTCCTATTATTGTTTTTGATATGAATAAAAAAGGAAACTTACTTAAATTAGTTTCTGGAGATCAAATAGGAACAATAGTTGACAACCAATAAATCAAAAGAATCCCTCACATTTTTTATAGGGCAATAAATACGAGCAAAATGAACGAAGAAATTGATTTTATTTTAGATTCTGCCAAAGAGGCAATGAATAATGCAGTTGCACATTTAGAAAAAGAATTACGTACTATTAGAGCTGGAAAAGCATCTCCTGCAATGTTAGCAAATGTACAAGTTGATTACTATGGTTCAGCAACTCCTTTAGGTCAAATAGCAAACGTAAGTACTCCTGATGCAAGAACAATTACCATTCAACCTTGGGAAAAAAATATGCTTCATGAAGTTGAAAAAGCAATTACTTACGCTAATTTAGGATTCAATCCAATGAACAATGGTGATGTTATTATTATTAACGTTCCTGCTTTAACTGAAGAGCGTCGTAAAGAATTAGCTAAACAATGTAAAGCAGAAGCTGAACACGCTAAAGTAGGTATTCGTAATGCACGTAAAGATGCAAATAACGATATTAAAAAAACCGATGTTTCTGATGATGTTAAAAAAATATCAGAAGAAAGTGTTCAAAAATTAACCGATAGTTTCAGTAAAGTTATTGAAGAAAAAGTAGCCGTAAAAGAAAAAGAAATAATGACTGTTTAATTACTTTCATATATATATAAAGAGTGTCTGTTATGACACTCTTTTTTTTCGTTTAATTGTTACTTTTATCATAACTTTGCAAAAAATTTTCAAATGACTTTTTGGACTAAAATTGCTGGATTTATATTGAGAAACAGATACCTAGTTTTAATCGCTATCGCTATTATTACAGGGCTTTTAGTTACTCAAATCAAATACATGCGTTTCTCATATACAGAAGCAAACTTGCTTCCTAAAGATCATGAAGCGAACATCCAATACGATCAGTTTTTGGAAATTTTTGGCGAAGAAGGTAACTTAGTTATATTAGGTGTAAAAAATGCTAGTATTTTTACGCCTATAAAATTTAACGCATGGAATACCCTTGTAAAAGAATTAGATAGTGCAAAACAAGTAGATTTTACAGTTTCTATTGCTGATGTTAAAGAATTAAAAGCTGATAGAAAAAATAGAAAATTTGTACTAGAACCTTTATTTAATAAAGCACCTACAACAAATGAAGAAGTAAATAAGATTAAGAAACAGTTATTTGAAAACCTTCCATTTTACGACAACTTATTATATAACGACAAAGGGACTTTACAAACAGCTATTTATATAGATAAAGAAATTGTAAATACGCCTGCACGTAGAGACTTTATTACAAAAGTATTAATTCCTACTGTTGAAAAATTTGAAAAAAAGCATCAGATAGATGTACGAATGTCTGGAATGCCTTATATCCGAACTATCAATTCTCAAAATATTATTGATGAAATGCAACTGTTCGTATTAGGTGCTTTAGGTATTACAGCTGTTATTTTCTTTTTCTTTTTCCGTTCATTTAGAGCTACTTTTATCACACTACTAGTTGTTGGTATTGGTGTTATTTGGGCTTTCGGATTTATAGGTTTATTTCGATATGAAATTACTGTTTTATCTGCTTTAATACCACCATTAATTATTGTAATTGGAGTACCAAATGCGGTTTTCCTTATCAATAAATATCAACAAGAAGTAAAAAAACACGGAAATCAAGCGAAATCATTACAACGTGTTATTTCAAAAATTGGTAATGCAACTTTAATGACCAATATTACAACAGCATCAGGTTTTGCAACTTTTGTTTTTGTAAAAAGTCAATTATTAAGAGAATTTGGAATTTTAGCGTCAGTAAATATTATTAGTATTTTTATTTTGGCACTATTAATAATTCCTATTGTTTATAGTTTTATGCCACTTCCTGAAAAAAAACATTTAAGTCACTTAGAAAAAAAGTGGATGGGAAATGTAGTTTCATGGATGGAACGTATGGTAAAAGAACAACGAATTACCATTTATATTACTACTGTTATCGTAATTATATTAAGTATGATTGGCGTTTATCAAATTCGTGTTTCGGGTAGTTTAATTGAAGATATGCCTAAAGAAGCGCAGTTTTATAAAGATATTAAGTTCTTTGAAACAGAATTTGGAGGAATTATGCCTTTAGAAATTTTGATTGACACAAAAAGAGAAAAAGGTGTTATGAAGCTTTCTACTTTAAAGAAAATGGAAAAATTGAATGAAGCTATTGAAACTTTTCCTGAATTATCGAAACCTATTTCAATAACAAATTTGGTCAAATACTCTAAACAAGCATACTATAAAGGAAACCCTAAATATTATCAATTACCAACTAGTCAAGAAAAAGCACATATTTTCGCTTTCACTAAAAATTCAGATACCAATTCAGGTATGTTAAATAATTTTGTAGATAGCACTGGTCGTTATACACGTATCACTACTTTTATGAAGGATGTTGGTACTGATAAAATGGATATCATTCAAGGACGCTTAGATGCTGTTATAAAAAAGGAATTTCCTAAAAAGAAATTTACTGTTTCTATGACAGGAAAGGCTTTAGTTTTCTTAAAAGGAACAAATTATTTAATTAAAAATTTAGTAATTTCATTATCCCTAGCTATTTTATTGATTTCAATTTTTATGGCATGGATGTTTCGTTCTTATAAAATGATTTTTATATCATTAATACCAAATATGCTTCCATTGTTAATTACAGCAGGTTTAATGGGCTTTTTTGGTATCCCTATAAAACCATCTACAATTTTAGTATTTAGTATTGCTTTTGGTATTTCTGTGGATGACACTATTCATTTTCTCGCTAAATATCGTCAAGAATTACTTGCCAATAATTGGAAAATTAAACCAGCTGTTTATGCAGCACTTCAAGAAACAGGTGTTAGTATGTTTTACACATCTATTGTATTATTTTTCGGCTTTCTAGTATTTACAATTTCTAGTTTTGGAGGAACAATAGCTTTAGGGGGGTTAGTTTCAGTTACATTATTATTGGCTATGGTTTCTAATTTATTATTATTACCATCTCTTTTACTTTCTTTTGAAAAAAGAATTGCGAATAAAAAAGTACTAAAAGAAACTAACTTTAAAATTTTACCTCCAAAGGATAACTAAATAATAGACTTAAAACACCTTAAAAAAAACAGTGTTTTTCCTATTTTTTAAAATTTTAAAAACTTCTTTAAAATTATTAACTTATATTTATAGCAATAAAAAAGGGATAGCATAAGCTACCCCTTTTAAACCCTTTTCAAAAAACTTTAATATTTTTTATAAGACTATAACTAAACGTTTTCCTTTTCATAGATACAATTATAACACTGTATTTTTTTTTTAGCTGCCTTAAAGTATGCCACAAATATACATTCAATCTAATTTTTACACAACTGCGTCTTTCCGTAGTTTTTATAACTTATGAGTTTAGAACAAGAATTAAATATTGGTAAGAACACACAAGAAAGTGTTTCTGATACCCCCCTAAATAAAGAATCTGAAGCATATCAATTCTATCAAAAAACGATTCCTAAATTTGTTGGGCAAGCAGCCTACATTTACTCTTTCAAAGAAGGAAAAATGTTATATGCCTACGGATGGGAAGAGTTATTAGGTTATAAAAATGATGAAATTACAATGCTTAAAATTGTAAGCTGTACTTCTCCTAGACATTTTAAATTTTCAAACGAACTTAACGATAAAGCTTTGAAAATTATGAGTACTAGAACTGATAATTTAGAAGAATATAGCTTTACTTTAGAAGTTGAAAAAGTTCATAAAAATGGTAGCATTGTCCCTTTATTTTCTAGAGTAGGTGTTTTTAAAGCTTCAAACGGTAAAGTAGATGAAATTATTGGTTTTTCTCAAGTTATAAAATCACTAAAACATAGTAATGTGATGCAATATGCAGCATATGGTCCTGCAAAATCAGATTTTGAAGAATTATTAAATAAAAAATTATTTAAACATCTTGCTATTTCTAAAAAAGAAAAAGAAGCACTTAGTATGGCTGCAAAGGGAATGGCTTTTAAAGAAATTGCAGCAGCATTAAGTATTAGTCAATCGGCTATTGAAAAACGTTTAATACCTCTCTATAAACGATTTGATGTAAAAAGTTTACCTCATTTAATTAGTTTTGCACATACCAATCATATTCTTTAATAAACTAAAGCTAATCAATTAAATTTATTTTTTCAATCTTAGCTTCATTTACGCCTATTTTTAATAACATTTTTAACCAGTTATTCTCTTGACTCGTGTTGTTTTTATTACCTAAAACCCAAATAATATTTTTATTTGCAATAATACTACAACTTTCTTTATCTATTTCTCCTGTTTCTGTAGGGTCTAAAAATCGTAAAATATTTTTAGGGTTTATTAACTCTTCATCAATGGGCTTTCCTGGATTAACATCATCAATTACTAAATAATCACATTCTTTCCAAGACCAAATTCTACGGCGATCTAATTTGGTGTTTTCCTCAATATAAAAAAAACTAAATAATTTCATTGCACTAGTATACAAACAAACTTTGTGTTTAATTGATAATTCATTTAAAACCCCTACCCCTAAACTTGTTTTACCGCTAAATTGAGAACCAAAAATTAATAGATGGTTTCCTGAACCTTTTCCTTCAATAAAATTAAAAATTGATTTTTTATCTTCATTATTTATATTAAAATTCCACTGACTTAATCGAAATTGAAAAGGATAATTTGCATAATGTTGATACATTTTTGTTAAATACCAATAACTAGAAGCCTTTAATAAATAGAGAGAAAGAAGAGTTAACACAACAATTGTAGGAGTATCTTGTAGACCATTTTTATAAAAACTATAAAGAAAAGCACCAAATGCAAAAAAAGCAACATCCGTAATAGTATCATAACTGATATTTGACCAATTCGGATTAAAAGTATATTTTTCTTTTTTTGAAGAAGGTTTAATCTTTAATAAAGGCCCTAAAAAATTATATAATTCAAACAGAAACCAAAATAAGGTAACAACAAAACTAGCATATACTGGGTTTTTGTAGCCATTTATATGCTGAATATTATCATGTAAAATAAAAGAAGGCATAAAACCTAAAGCAATATGTCCAAATTGATTTGCCAACCACGAATAAGTTAAGGTAACACCTCGATGTGAATCTTTCCCTATTAAATCTTCTTTAAGCTGATTTAAAACTGTACGTCTTTTAATTTTAGTCATCATTATAAAATTCAATGGCGAAAATACAGCTTTAAAGAAACATCTTCTGAAAAACAATGAGAATCTACGTTGATTGTTTTATTTCAAAAAAGTATCTTTGCTATTCAATTTTTAAAAGATGAAAAGAAGTAGCGTTAACGAATTATTACATTCGGATAAATTTTTACAGGAAGTACACGTAAAAGGATGGGTTAGAACCTTTAGAAGCAATCGTTTTATTGCTTTAAATGATGGATCGACCATTAACAATATTCAATGTGTTGTAGATTTTGAAAATACAGATGAAGAACTTTTAAAAAGAATAACTACAAGTGCTGCTGTTAGTATTACAGGTACTTTAGTTGAAAGTGAAGGTAAAGGACAAACTGTAGAAGTTAAAGTTACTAAACTAGAAATTTTAGGAGATTCTAATCCTGATGAATACCCTATTCAACCTAAAAAACATAGTTTAGAGTTTTTAAGAGAAAATGCTCACTTACGTATTAGAACAAACACTTTTAGTGCTGTTATGAGAGTTCGTTCTGCTTTATCTTTTGGAGTACATAAGTATTTTCAAGAAAATGGGTTTAACTACGTAAATACACCTATTATTACAGGTTCTGATGCTGAAGGTGCTGGTGAAATGTTTCATGTATCTAATTTTGAAACAAATAAAGCTCCTTTAAATGAAGAAGGAGAAATTGATTATACACAAGATTTCTTCGGAAAAGAAACTAATTTAACCGTTTCAGGACAATTAGAAGCAGAAACCTATGCAATGGCATTAGGAAAAGTATATACTTTTGGTCCTACTTTTAGAGCTGAAAACTCAAATACAACGCGTCATTTAGCAGAGTTTTGGATGATTGAACCTGAGGTTGCATTTAATGATTTAGATGCAAATATGGATTTATCTGAAGATTTTATCAAGTCAGTTTTAAACTATGTTTTAGAAAACTGTAAAGATGATTTAGCATTTTTAGACAATCGTTTAACGCAAGAAGAAAAAACAAAACCACAAGCTGAACGTAGTGAAATGGGGTTAATTGAAAAATTAAACTTTGTTGCTAATAATAACTTTAAGCGTGTTTCTTATACCGAAGCTTTTGATATTTTACGTAACTGTAAACCTAACAAAAAGAAGAAATTTCAATTTCCTATTAATGAATGGGGTGTTGATTTACAATCAGAACATGAGCGTTATTTAGTTGAAAAACACTTTAAATGTCCTGTAATTTTATTTGATTATCCTGCAACGATAAAAGCTTTTTACATGCGTTTAAATGACGACGGTAAAACAGTTCGTGCTATGGATGTTTTATTTCCAGGAATTGGAGAAATGGTTGGAGGATCGCAAAGAGAAGAACGTTTAGATGTTTTAAAAGCTAAAATGGCCGATTTAAACATTGATGAAGAAGAATTATGGTGGTACTTAGATACTCGTAAGTTTGGTACAGCAGTACACTCTGGTTTTGGTTTAGGATTTGAACGTTTAGTTTTATTTACTACAGGAATGAGCAATATTCGTGATGTAATTCCTTTTCCAAGAACTCCGCAAAACGCCGAATTTTAAAAAAACAATAAAATTTATAAAATACAATCGTCATTCCTAACAGAATGACGATTTTTTTTTATCCTTATTTCCTATATTTGTAAGTATGCTAAAACAAAGTTTACATTATAAGTTACTTCAAAAATTATCGCCTCAACAAATTCAGTTGATGAAGTTAATTCAATTGCCTACACAAGCTTTTGAAGAACGTTTAAAGCAAGAAATTGAAGAAAACCCTGCCTTAGATACTGGTAAAGAAGAACCAGAAAACTTTGAAGATACTTTAACAGATTCTGAAGATTTTGATGAAGGAACTGAAAAAATAGATACTAATGACATCAATATTGATGAGTATTTAAGTGATGATGAATATCCGAGTTATAAAACACAAGCAAACAATTATTCAGCCGATGATGAAGAAAGGCAAATTCCGTATGCGGCTGGAACAAGTTTTCATCAATCATTAAATAATCAATTAAATACTTACAGAATTAATGAAGAAGAACGCGCTATTGCTGATTTTTTAGTAGGAAGTATTGATGATAGTGGTTATATCAGAAGAGAAATTATCGATTTAGTAGATGATTTAGCCTTTACTCAAAATGTTTTTACATCCGAAGAAAAAGTAGAAGATGTTTTAATTAATGTAGTTCAAAAATTAGATCCTATTGGTGTTGGTGCTCGTGATTTAAAAGAGTGTTTAATTATTCAATTAAAATCAAAATCAGTAAAAGAAACAAGAACATTTGCTATTGATATTCTTGAAAATGCATTCGATCACTTTGTTAAAAAGCATTACAAAAAACTTCTTGAAAAATTTAATATTGAAGAAGATCAACTTAAAGAAATAATTACTGAAATCGGAAAATTAAATCCGAAACCTGGTAGTTCGTATGCAGGAAATAATAAATTAGCAGAACAAATAGTTCCTGATTTTTCAATACAAATTATTGATGGAAATTTAGAATTGACTTTAAACTCTCGTAATGCACCTGAATTACATGTTTCTCGTGAATACAATAATATGTTAAAAGGTTATAGCGATTCTAAAAAGAAAAGTAAAAGTCAAAAAGATGCTGTAATGTTTATTAAGCAGAAATTAGATGCTGCAAAATGGTTTATTGATGCTATAAAACAACGTCAACAAACCTTGTTAATTACTATGAATGCCATAATGCTACGTCAGGAAGCATATTTTTTAACAGGTGACGAGCGTAAGCTAAAACCAATGATTTTAAAAGATATTGCTGATGAAATACAGATGGATGTTTCTACGGTTTCAAGGGTTGCAAACAGTAAATATGTAACAACACCTTACGGAACGAAATTAATAAAGGTGTTTTTCTCTGAATCGATGAAAAATGACCAAGGTGAAGATGTATCTACACGTGAAATTAAAAAAATATTAGAAACAGTTATTCAAGAAGAAGATAAACGAAAGCCTCTTACAGATGAAAAATTATCTAAAATATTAAAAGAAAAAGGTTATCCAATTGCAAGAAGAACTGTTGCTAAATACCGTGAGCAATTAGATATTTCGGTAGCAAGGTTACGTAAAGAAATATAAGATAATGCGCTGGCCTAAATTCATATCCACGATTTTACACCCTATTGTTATTCCTACAATTGGTATTATTCTATATCTTATTTTAACTCCAATTCATTTAAGTCAGTATCATAAATATACTATGTTAGGCGTAGTATTTGTATCAACATATATTATTCCAATACTCTTATTAATTTTTTTAAAAGCTATCGGATATATAAAATCCTATCAAGTATCTAAAATTGAAGAACGAAAAGTTCCTATATTTTTTATGATGACTTTACTATTTATGTTAGGTAGGTTTTTCTTAGAAATAGCGGTTATTAGAGATTTAAGTTACCTATTTTTTGGAGTCGTATTTGGATTAGGTTTTGTCTACATCCTTTTTAACGTTAATACAAAAACTAGTTTACACCTATTATCTATGGGTGCTGCTACTGGATACTTCTTACTTTTTCAACAAATACATAACATTTACATACTGCCATTAATCATAGTTTTCATAGTACTTTCAGGAGTTTTAGCTAGTGCAAGACTTCACTTAAAAGCACATACTGTTAAAGAAGTGTATCTTGGTTTTTTTATTGGTATAGCAAGTCCTTTTTTTGCATTTTACCTTTTATAATAGATAAAAACTCAACCCTATTCGGATTATATTAGTATTATCATTCTTATTTGAAGAACCATTTTTTAAAATAGGTGTTAGTCCGTAATACACATGAAAATTAAAAGTACTGTAACCTACTGAAAGTGTTAATCCTGTTTGAAACTTATTATATTTTGGTAAATTTGAAGTACTAATTATCGTATCTGAATCGGTATAACTGAAACTATTATTTAAATTATAACTTAGCTTAATTCCTGTATAAATTCGCCAAAAAGAATAGCTATTTACAGTTGATGTTCTTAATCGAAACTGAATAGGCATTTCAATATTATGTGATTTTAACTTATCTACAGTTATAACATTAGCAACTTTTAACGTTACTAGATTCTCTTCTACTACTTTTAAATGATGATTAAAAGAATCAAAACCATAACCTAAACCAACTCCTAGTGCTATTTTACTACTTTTGACAAGCGGAATATCTTTTATATAACCACCTGAAAAACCGAATGAAAAACCAGAAACATTTAATTCTTTTGGTTGATTACTTAAAATATTATATGAAATATTTATATATAATTGATCCTCCCAATAACGATCGCCTATTTGTAAAGAATCTTTTTGAGCATAACTACATATTGATAAAAAAACTAAAAATAAAGTTACAAGGTGTTTCATAAAAATTAACTATGGTTAAATATAGTTTATTTACATAAAAAAAGAGCAATCATATGATTGCTCTTTTTAGTATTTATTTTTTAAAAAGTAATTACTTTTTAATATCTGCTGATTTATGAGTAGATAAACTTAATTTAAGAGCATTTACATCTCTTAATTTTTCACGAATATCAGATAAAGTTCCAACACTAGATTCTTTATCCATCTTTATAGAAGTTGTCATAAAAGGAACTTCAGCTTCCGATACATTTCCTCTTTCTAAGAAAATAAAAGAAGGTACATCATCTGGTGTAGCAATCTTATCGTTTAACTGGATTCTATTATAACCCGTTCCATATTTAGCATCTTTAGCCTTACCAACATAAATAGTGCTCACTAAACTTTTACGTTCAAGTTTCTTTACTTCACTAGCACTAGGTAAACGAGGTGCATCTATCGCTAAATCACTTTCTCTCATTACCGTTGTTACCATGAAAAAGAATAATAACATAAAAACAATATCAGGAAGTGAAGAAGTATTCACTGCTGGCATCTCTTTTTTCTTATTTTTAAATTTAGACATACTTAAATTGTTTTAATACTATTGAACATTAGTTGGTTCAGAATCAGATATAATTTGAGGGTAACTCGCCTTAATATCTTCTACTTTTTTTCTTAATGCATCATCTTTTCTTGCTCCAGCTGTAAAAGATTTATCTAATTCAGTAAAACTCATACCATATTTCTCTTGGCATAATTTATTACGTAATTCAGCATATGCTTTTAACAGTTCATTTTGAACAGCTACATACATACCAAACTCAGTACCTCTATCACTTTCAACAGAAATAATAGCTTTATTTGGATGATCTGATGAAGCTGGATCTTTAGCTCCTTTACAATAGTTACAAGATGCTCCTGCATCTTTCCCTGGCATCGGATTACCAACACCACCACCGTTATCTATAAATTTAACAGCCGCATCTTTTAAGTCTTTTAACTCCATACCTTCATCCTCTACGAATAATTGGTTATTTCTGTTAATAATTACTTGAAAGATGTTTTTCTCTTTTACAATAGGTGGTACAACATCAGATTTTTCAGCTAACTTTTTAGGGATACCTGAATCAACATCCATTGTTGTTGTTACAAGGAAAAAGATAAGTAGCAAGAATGCAATATCTGCCATAGAACCTGCATTAATTTCTGGGTTTTCTCTTCTTGCCATGTTTACTTATGATTTAACTATTCCTTTTAATAAATCTACTACAAAAAATGCTCCAGCTATTGCACCTAAAATAATGGTAAAACTAATTCCTGTTCCTACCCATTTAGAAGTACTTCCTTCTGCAACTAATACTCCTTGATCAGGACCTAATACTTGACCGTTAGAAGAAAACATGTATGATACCACTAAAAGCACACCTAAAACTGAAACACCTAATAAGGTTTTCTTTAAGGCAGCAGGGTTTTTAAACATACTCAATAGTGAAATTACTACAGCAACAATTACAATTACAATTAGTAAATAATATGAATAACTTACTAAAGGAGAAACAGCGTTAGAAACCGCTTCTACGTTTTCTTTGTCTATTATTACAACGTTTACAAATAACGCAACACCGATAAGTGATATTGCAGCTACAAGTAATGTTAATATTTTATTATTCATATGATTGATTATTTTTTATACTTAGCTAATAAGTCGATTAAAGAGATTGAAGCATCTTCCATATTATTTACAATACTATCAATTTTAGAAACGATATAATTATAAAAAATCTGTAAAATAATTGCTGCAACAAGACCAAATACGGTTGTTAAAAGTGCAATTTTAATACCACCTGCTACTACTGCTGGAGAAATATCATTTGCTACTGCAATCTTATCAAAAGCCTCAATCATACCAATTACAGTTCCCATGAACCCTAACATCGGTGCTAATGCAATAAATAAAGATAACCAAGAAACATTTTTCTCTAATAACCCCATCTGTACACCACCATAACCTACTACAGCTTTTTCAGCAGCTTCTAAACCTTCGTCAGCTCTTTCTAATCCTTGGAAAAAGATAGAAGCAACAGGTCCTTTTGTATTTCTACAAACCTCTTTAGCAGCTTCAATACCACCAGAACTTAAAGCATCATCTACACTTGCTACTAATTTCTTAGTATTAGTTGTAGCCATGTTTAAATAAATAATTCTTTCAATTGCGATTGCTAATCCTAAGATTAAAGCTACCAATACGATACCCATAAACTGAGGATCCCCTTCAATAAAACGTTGTTTTAACTCTTGGTGAAAAGTTTTTTCTGCTTCTTGAGCATAAGTTGACTGAATAGCCCCTAAAAACATAAATCCTGCAACAGTTAGGAAATTTACTACTTTCTTCATTTTGTTATAATTAATTTTAAATAGTTAATGGGTTAAAAATACAAATTTTACTAGAAAAAACTTAATTTTTTACAAATAAGTAATTATTTACTCGTACTTCAATAAAGTTTTATTTTCAGAGTGGCAAGTAACAAAAAAATCTTGGTACATTAAAAAAATTAAGGTTATTTATAATACATTTTTGTTTCAACAACTATTTCAGACAGTTATAGCTATTAATTTAGTTAAAATAATGCATTTTAATTAATTTCACCTCTTAACGAGGTTTCAAAATAATGTTTAAACTCTTCTTTTGATAACTTTTCTCCTAATAGATACATCATTTTAGCAACAGCAGTCTCTGTTGTTATGTCTTTTCCATCTACAATTCCGATACGTTTTAAATCAGAACTGGTTTCATAATGCCCTAAAATAACACTACCTCCTACACACTGAGTTACATTAATAATATAGATACCTTTAGCAACTGCTTTTTCCAATAAACTTATAAACCATTTTTCGGTAGGTGCATTTCCAGAACCGTACGTTTCTAAAATAATTCCTTTCAAATCGGGTATATTTATAAAACTATTAACAACCGATGCTGTTATACCTGGAAATAACTTTAAAATAGCCACATTATTATCTAATTTTTTTCTGAAAATAAGTTTATTTTCTTCTTTTTTATATTTAAATAATACTGAGTGATTAAAATTTAAGTGAACACCACTTACTGCTAAAGGCGGATAATTCATCGAAGCAAAAGCCTCAAATTGTTCTGCATTTATTTTTGTAGTTCTGTTGGCTCTGTATAATTTATATTCAAAATATAAACCGACCTCTTGTATTACTGGTTTTCCATTTTCGCTAGTTGATGCAATTTGTATCGAAGTAATTAAATTTTCTTTCGCATCTGTTCGTAAATCACCAATTGGTAATTGTGATCCTGTAAAAATAACTGGTTTTTGTAAATTTTCAAACATAAAACTAATTGCCGATGATGTATATGACATCGTATCAGAACCTGTAAGTACTACAAAACCATCAAATTGCTCATAATTATCAGCAATAATTTGGGCGATATCAATATAATAGTTCACATTCATATTTGATGAATCTATAGCTTCATCAAATGAAATAGTAGAAATTTCACAATTTAACTGCTGTAATTCGGGTATTTTACTAGATATCTGACTAAAATCAAAAGCTTTTAAAGCTCCTGTTTTATAATCTTTAACCATACCAATAGTTCCTCCTGTATATACTATTAAAATTTTAGGGGTATTTGACATTATGAAAAATTTATTATTAAGTAATTTAACTGTAAAAAAACAGGTTGTAAAGCTATCAAACAAAATGATGCAAATTTTTAATACGCGATTAATTATAGTCGATTTTTATAAACTGATAGCTAGAATCTCTTTATTTGATTTAGATAAGAAGCAATAATTAGTAATTTATATAGAAATAAAACGAATAATTAAAAAATAGCTCTAAAAATAGTACTAGAGTTAATATTCCTAGTTTTTATCATATAAAAAATTTAAAATGATGAATAACTCATAATTCAAGTTTATTTAACATGATGATATTTTATAAGACGTAATTTAATTATGGAATAATTTTGTAAATTTATCAATCAAAAATGATACAAATTTTTAAAACAAAATAAATTATGATAGGATTTTATATTTTAATAGGTATTATCTCTTTATGTAGCTGGTTAGTAAGCAGTATGCTTAAAAGAAAATTTAAAAAATACTCAAAAGTTCATTTAAAAAATGGAATGAGTGGCGCTGAAATAGCCGAAAAAATGTTAAATGATCACGGTATTAATGACGTAAAAGTTATTTCTACTCCAGGAATGTTAACCGATCATTATAACCCTCAAAACAAAACAGTTAATTTAAGTGAAGGTGTTTACAACCAAAGAAATGCAGCCGCAGCAGCAGTTTCAGCTCATGAAGTTGGGCATGCTGTACAACATGCAAGAGCTTATCAATATTTAGAAATGCGTTCTAAATTAGTGCCAATGGTAAGTATTACCTCTAAATATTCGCAATGGATGGTTATTGGTGGAATTGCTTTTGGTGCTGCTTCTGGTAACTCTGGAATTGGTTTTTATATTGCTATAGCTGGTTTAATATTTATGGCTGTAGGTACACTTTTTAGTTTCGTTACTTTACCTGTTGAATATGATGCTAGTAACAGAGCTTTGGCTTGGTTAGAGGATAAACACATTGTAACTCGTGAAGAATTAGCAGGTTCTAAAGATGCTTTAAAATGGGCAGCAAGAACGTATTTAGTTGCAGCTTTAGGTTCGTTAGCAATGTTATTATATTGGGGATTACGTATTTTAGGAAGTAGAGATTAATTACTAAAAGTATATTTTTATTTTAAAAAAAAGCTCTCGAAAAATTCGAGAGCTTTTTTTTATATTATATTTTAAAACTTAATCATTCAATTTTAAAACTGCCATAAATGCTTCTTGTGGAATTTCTACATTACCAACCTGACGCATTCTTTTCTTACCTTTTTTCTGTTTTTCAAGTAACTTACGTTTACGTGAAATATCACCACCATAACATTTTGCTGTTACATCTTTACGTAAAGCTTTAGTTGTTTCTCTGGCGATAATTTTAGCTCCAATTGCTGCTTGAATAGGAATATCAAACTGCTGTCTTGGTATTAATTGTTTTAATTTTTCTACAATTTTCTTACCGATTGTATAGGCATTATCTGCATGTAATAATGCTGAAAGTGCATCAACAGGATCACCATTTAATAGAATATCTACACGAACTAATTTAGAAGTACGCATTCCGATTGGCGAATAATCAAAAGAAGCATACCCTTTTGAAACTGTTTTTAATCTATCATAAAAATCAAATACAATTTCTGCTAAAGGCATATCAAAAGTTAATTCAACTCTTTCAGTAGTTAAATACGTTTGATTTACAATTTCCCCTCTTTTTTCAATACAAAGCGACATTACTTGTCCAACAAAATCAGATTTTGTAATTATTGATGCTTTAATAAAAGGTTCTTCAACTTTTTCTAATCTTGATGGATCAGGTAAATCTGTCGGATTATTTAATAATACAATTTCCGTAGGATTTTTCTTTGTGTATGCGTGATAAGAAACGTTGGGAACAGTAGTAATTACTGTCATATTAAATTCACGTTCTAAACGTTCTTGGATAATTTCCATGTGTAACATTCCTAAGAATCCACATCGAAAACCAAAACCTAATGCTGCTGAACTTTCTGGTTGAAACACCAAAGAAGCATCGTTTAATTGTAATTTTTCCATTGAATTACGTAATTCTTCGTAATCCTCTGTATCAACAGGATAAATACCTGCAAAAACCATTGGTTTTACATCTTCAAAACCATCGATAAGGCTTTCTGTTGGATTTTCAAAATCGGTAATTGTATCTCCTACTTTTACTTCTTTTGCAACTTTAATTCCTGTAATTAAATACCCTACATCTCCTGTTTTTACTTCTTGCTTTACTTCTTGTTCTAGTTTTAAAGTACCAACTTCATCGGCTTTATATTCCGTACCTGTTGACATAAATTGAATACGCTGATTCTTTTTAATAGAACCATCAATTACTCTAAAGTAAGTTTCAATTCCTCTGTAAGAATTGTAAACAGAATCAAAAATTAAAGCTTTTAAAGGCGCATCAGGATTTCCTGTTGGCGCTGGAACTTTTTTAATAATTGCTTCTAAAATATTTTCTACTCCAAAACCTGTTTTTCCACTTGCGTGAATTACCTCTTCAGGTTCACAACCTAATAAATCAACAATATCATCAGTTACTTCTTCAGGATTTGCTGATGGTAAATCAACTTTATTTAAAACTGGAATAATTTCCAAGTCATTATCTAAAGCCAAATATAAATTAGAAATCGTTTGTGCTTGAATACTTTGTGCAGCATCAACAATTAATAACGCACCTTCACATGCCGCAATAGAACGAGAAACTTCGTAAGAAAAATCTACGTGTCCTGGGGTATCAATTAAATTTAGAACATAATCTTCGCCTTCAAAAGTATAATCCATTTGAATAGCGTGTGATTTAATGGTAATACCACGTTCACGCTCCAAATCCATGCTATCTAATAACTGTGATTTCTTTTCTCTCTCCGTTACAGCACCTGTGTAGTCTAATAATCTGTCTGCAAGTGTACTTTTACCGTGATCAATATGTGCAATAATGCAAAAATTTCTAATTTTCTTCATTCGTCGTATTTCTAACCTCTTATGACTGACAAAGATACTTTATTGAAAAACGTTGTACAATTAAAAATTTATTCAAAAAAATATTAATTTCAATAAAAAGAGAATTTTTAGTTTATAAAACACCACAGAATAAATGAATTAGCACATTTTATAAATAGGAAACCGTACATTTTTATATCTTCATTGTATATTTGCATCAATTAAATGATTAACAGTTCATATATGTCTAAAAAAATATTGCTATTTGCTGGATTATTATTACTCTTAACTTCTTGTTGGAAAGATAGAAGCCCTGAAGATTTAATCCGTTTAAAAGAAAAATTCAAATCTCAAGTTTCAACTTTCGAAAGCAAAAAAGAAACCGCTAACAAAAAAATAACCAAAGGTTTAAATTCTTTAGGAGCATTAAAATTAGCTTTAGAAGATGCCAAAAATGAAGATAAAGAATTTGCCCGAGTTTATGGCGATTGGGAAAAAGTCAATAGAAAAGTAAATAACCTTAATAAAGAATTTGAAGATTTAAAAGCAAAAGCTTCTAATTTATTTACCGCTATGGAAACTCAAACCAATAGTTTGAGCGATGTTACAACCAAAACAACTCTTTTATCAGCAATTAATAAAGCAAAAAAGAACTATAATACAACGCTAAATAACACATCAAAAGCAATACAAAAATTAAGACTTTTACATACTGATGCTGTTGAAATTGTAAAAGCTTTAGAAGTTGCTGCTGCACTTAATTCATTCGATTCTATTAACGGACAAATGAAAAGCATTGAACAAAGAGTTGATGGTATAATGCAAGAACTTAATGTTGCGGTTACTGAAAGTAAAAAATTATACGAGAAAAAAATAACCGAATTAGGTAACTAATAATCGTTTATTTGATAAAATAGAACATAAAATACAATTATAGAATTTTGATTAAAATTGGAAATATAGAACTTCCTGATTTTCCGCTATTATTAGCGCCAATGGAAGATGTGAGTGACCCACCTTTTAGAGCTTTATGCAAAGAAAATGGTGCCGATGTGGTTTATACTGAATTTATTTCTTCGGAAGGATTAATTCGTGATGCCGCAAAAAGCGTAATGAAATTAGATATTTACGAAAAAGAACGCCCTGTCGGGATTCAAATATTTGGTGCTAATTTAGATTCAATGCTACAATCTGTAGAAATTGTTGAAAAATCAAACCCTGATATTATTGATATCAATTTTGGATGTCCTGTTAAAAAAGTGGTTTCTAAAGGAGCTGGTGCAGGTATTTTAAAAGATATCGATTTAATGGTTTCACTAACCGAAGCAATGGTAAAACATACGAATTTACCTGTAACAGTTAAAACTCGTTTAGGTTGGGATGATGATTCTATCAAAATTGTAGAAGTTGCCGAACGCTTACAAGATGTTGGCTGTGCTGCGATTTCTATCCATGGAAGAACACGTGCGCAAATGTATAAAGGTGAAGCAAATTGGGCACCGATTGCAGAGGTAAAAAACAACCCTAGAATGCACATTCCTGTCTTTGGAAATGGTGATGTTGATACACCTGAAAAAGCAATGCGAATGCGTGATGTTTATGGTTTAGATGGCTGTATGATTGGAAGGGCTTCTATTGGTTATCCTTGGTTTTTTAATGAAATAAAACACTATTTTAAAACAGGTGAATATTTAGCAAAACCAACCATCGCACAACGTGTAGAAATGGCTCGTAGACATTTACAAATGGCTATCGATTGGAAAGGACCTATTTTAGGTGTTTTTGAAACTAGAAGACATTATACTAATTATTTTAAAGGAATCCCTCATTTTAAAGAATATAGAATGAAAATGGTTACTTCGGATGCTCCAGAAGATGTTTTCAAAGCTTTTGATGAAGTTGAAGCCAAATTTGGAAATATGATTATTCCTCAGATTAAGTAAAATATAAATCTATTTTTTTTTGATAGAATCAATTAATAATCCTCGCTTATGCAAATATGTGAGGATTTTTTTTATCTAAAAATTTTATTTTTCGATAAACGTTTTCGATATTCTCGAACTCGCTATTTTAGCAGCAATATAACCAAGTATTGAAATAGTAAGAATTACAACCAATAAATTAATCCATCTGAATTCTACTGGATATGCTAAATTTTGAGTTATCATAAATAACTCATAACGTTGCTGAATTAACACTAATAAAACTCCCAAAACGATTCCTACAATCATTCCTACAATGGTTAATAAAAACCCTTGTAGAATAAATATCTTTTTTATCTCCTCAATACTAGCACCTAAATTATACAAAGTTTTTAAGTTTTGACGCTTATCAATAATCATCATTATAATAGAACCTATCACATTAAATAAGGCTATCGCTATTATCAATGTAAAAATTAAATAAGAAATAAAATTTTCGGTATTAATTACTTTATAGTACAACGCATTTAATTGCGCTCTTGTTTTAACTTCAAAATTAGCTCCTAAACGCTGTTGTAATTGCTCTTGAAAATCATCTAAATCAACAGTTGGTTGTAGTTTTAGTTCGATTCCTGAAATCTGATTTTCAGTATAATTTAACAACTCTTGCGCTAAAGATAATTCTGTAAAAACATATTTATTTTGAAATTCTTCAGATCCTGAATACGCTCCTATTACTTGCGTATCAACAGATACATAAGCATTATTGGCATTTACAAATCCTTTTCCTGGCTTTGGAACCATAATTTGTAACGGTGCGCCAAAATTTAAAACTCCTAACGATAATTTATATGAAATTCCGTAGCCAATAACTGCGGTATTTTTAAACTCAGGATCGACCCAAGTACCAACAGTTAATAGTGAATCTACAGGAATAATACCTTTATAACTAGCATCTACTCCTTTAATATAAGCAATATGTGTTTTATCTTTATATTTTAAAAAGACACGTTCTTCTATTACTTTTGAAATTGTCTTTATTTCAGTATCTTTTATTAATTTCTGATGAACATCATCAGAATATTCAAAAGATTTTCCTCTTACTGTCGTTATTTTGATATCAGGATCAGAGGCGTTCAATAAAGAATCACTAAAAGTTCTTAATCCTGAAAAACCCGATAAAATAACAAATAATGCCAAAGCTCCTACAACAACGCTAAAAACCGCAATAAATGTAATAATATTTATGGCGTTTGTGCTTGTTTTAGAAAACAGGTATCTTTTAGCGATGTATAAAGAAAATTTCAAAATTTTAATAAATTTTAATTAGCAATGTAAAGAAAATTTATTAACGTTTTTGACGACGTGGCAATACATCAGGATTTTGAATAGGATCTACATCTTCACCTTTTAAAGACTTATCAATATCTTCAATATAATCAAGACTATCATCTCCAAAAAACAATAATTCTGGCATTCTTCTTAATTGATTTCTTGTACGTTTTGCTAATTCATGACGAATTAACGGCGTATTAGAAATTACACCTTCTACAATTTCATCTCTTTTATCCGAAGGAAAAACGCTTAAATATATTTTAGCGACTCCTAAATCGGCAGTAACCGAAACTTTAGATACCGATATAATTACTCCCTTCATTCCATCTTGTGCAGCACGTTGTAAAACGTCTACCAAATCTAGTTGCAATACTCCTGCAATTTTTCGTTGTCTGTTAGTTTCTTCCATGCTGCAAATTTAAGGATAAAATTACGGAGTGTAAATTTTATTTTTCACTGCATATATTACTAACCCTACTCTATTTCTTACATTTAACTTTGTAAACAAACTATCACGATAACCATCTATCGTTTTAGGGCTTAAAAACATCTTGTCTGCAATTTCTTTATAAGTCAATTCAGAACAAGCTAACTTCATGAATATCATTTCATTACGCTTGAAATTAACGTTTTCTTTTTCGTTTTTTCCTGAAATAGAATTTAATAATAATGTAGTTACATTTCTTGTATGATAAAAGCCATTATCCATCACTTCAAGTAGTGCTTTTTCTAAAACATTTTTTTCGGTATCTTTTAATAAATAACCAACAGCGCCCACTTTCAACATTTTTAACATGGTATTTTCAGCATCTTCAACTGATAAAGCCATTACATTTACTGCTGGAAAATTTTCTGAAATCCATTCTGTAGCTTCAATACCATTCATTACTGGCATATTAACATCCATTAAAACAATATCGGGTACATTTTTAGCTGATATTTTAAATTTATCGACTAATTCTTGTCCATTTTTACTGGTGTATAGTACTTTAAATTTATCGAATGAATTTACCATTCCTTCAATGGCTTGAGATAAAAGCGTGTGATCGTCAACAACAACAACTGAATATGTCATATTTATTATATTTTTTAGTAGGTTAGTTAATAGATTCTTCTGTATTAAAAAAATAATTAATGACTAAGGTAGTACCTTTTGTTGGTATTGATATTAAATTAGCTTTGGCACCTATTAATTTTGCTCTATTTTTTATATTTCCTAAACCAATACCATTTATTTTTACCTCATCTAAAATAAAACCTACACCATTATCTTTGGCTGTAATTTCTACTTCATTTTCGGTATATTTTATTATTACATCTAAATTTGCAGCTTTTGCATGTTTAATTGTGTTTGAAAAAAACTCTTGTAAAATTCTAAAAATAATAATTCCTGATTTCTGATCTAAATCAATTTTATCACCAATAATAGTTAAACTAGCTGTTATATAATTTAACCTATTAAAGCGGTCAATTTCTAACTGCAAAGCAACTGTAAAGTTAATACTATTTATAAACTCTGGATTTATTGATTTTGAAAGTGCTCTTATTTCTACTAAACTTTTAGTAATTGTTTCTTTTATGTCATCAATATTACCAGGCGATGCATATTGTAATTGTATTTTTGCTAATGTTAAAAGTTGCCCTATATTATCGTGCAATTCCCAACTAATACCACGTAAAGTTTCTTCTCTTATTTCTATTTGTGTTTCTGTAATTGCCGTTTCAAAATATTTTTCGGCAATAGCTCTTTCTTGTAGTAATTTATTTTTACGACGCTGAAAAACAGTAAATAAAACCACTAAAAAACCAACAATTACGATGATTATTAAAGTGGTTATTATTAATATTTCTCTTTCTTGCTGCATACTAAACCGTAAATCATAAATAAGTTCATTGAAATTACTAGTATATTTAAGATAAAAAAAAAACCTCTATTGTTCATGTATTTATACATCGTAAAAAAAGGAATCGAAGGTAAATAAAACACTAAAAAACCAACTGAAACCCAAAAAGGTAATAATTTTTTATAATTTAAAATTTTATCAGATAATAATAATTCCTTTAGATAGAAAAATACATATAAACTTGTATTAAAAGCTCCAAAAATTATCAAATAAAAAAACAATGAAGTATGAAAATATACTATCATCCAAAATAGACTAAAAGCTGTACTAAAAATTATAATTATTTTTTTCCACAAGTCACTATAAATCAAATTATAATATATTAATGAAATTGTATTAAATTGCAAAAAAGAATACACATAATAATAAATATAACTGTCTTTTTTTATTATTATAAAATAAGCGCCAATACTTTCAGTTATCATTGTAAATATTAATAATAATACCAGAAAAAACATAAATCTAGTTTTATATTTTAAATATATGTATATGCTAATAATTGCTGTTAATATTTGCAATGATAAGTTCAAGTTTTTAATTTCCATTAAGAAAATTATTTATCATGAGGAGGAGTCATATTACTATAATTCCCAGCACCACTATCTTCACCAGAACCACCTTGCTCTCCTCTACTTAATACACTCTGTTCTAATTCTATTTTGTAATTGTAATCTCTTCTTTTACCTTTACTATAAGATTCTTTAGAGTCATAAATCCAATTATAGCCATGTTTTGCTAACATTTCTTTAAAGGTTACTAATTTTCTTTGTTTAACACTTTGCTCAGGGTCAAATAATACTTGTTGCCCATTAACTGTAGTCGATGGAAGATAAATTAAGCTACCATAACCTTTATCGTTTGTATTATCTATTTGCTTTGCAGTAGAAATAAAGCTGATACCAGTAATTTCAACACCTAATTTTCTACTTAAATTTTCAATACGCCCTAAATACTTTTTAAACTGTACAAAGTTAAAAGTATTGATACGAGAATCTTCGTAACCTAAAGCTTTTTCAATAGGTGATATTCTAGTAACATCATAAAGTTTTAATGCATCAATAATTTCGGTATAATTAAGCATTTCTTTAGTTCTTCCTTCGTCTTTATACGAAAAAACAGTTTGTTGTTCTTCTCTGATTTTTTCAGAAACATTTTTTTCTTCCATGATACGCTAATTTTAAAATTTGGTTTAATTTGATTCAAATATACACTCTTGTTCCTTTCAAAAATATTTTTTTTATTAAACAATTATGAATCAATATTTTAAATAAAAAAACAAAGAAAAACACCCTAAGCAACAAAGAGAATCTCCTGTATTCTTTATATTTATTCTACGCTAAATGTTCCAACCACCTCAATTATTGCAGTAAAAACAAGCAAGATCAAAAGATGAATATAAAAACCTTGATCTTTATATTTTTCATAAAAAAAACAAATAACTGCTGTTATAATCTGAAAAAATAGAGACAAATGTTGGAACATTATATAATAATTATTTTTAATTAAAATACATCTAAAAAACAAAAGAATACTATTGTTCTCCTTGATCTAAATATGGTGGTTTAATATGAGTTAAATTCCCAGCGCCACTTTGTTCACCTTGGCTTCCTGCTTGACCTTCTTCTCCTCTATTTAATACCCCTTCTTCTAATTCTATAGTGTAATTACAATCTCTTCTTTTACCTTTACTATAAGATTCTTTAGAGTCGTATATCCAGTTATAACCATGTTTCGCTAACATCTCTTTAAAGGTTACTAATTTTTTTTGTTTAAAACTTTGTTCAGGATCAAATAAAAATTGTTTACCGTTAACTGTCGTAGATGGAAGATAAATTAAGCTACCGTAGCCTTTGTTTTTTACATTATCAAGTTTCTTTGCTGTAGCAATAAAACTAATACCTGTAATTTCAATACCTGATTTTGCACTTAAATTTTCAATATGCCCTAAATACTTTTTAAATTGTATAAAATTAAATGTATTAATACGAGAATCTTCATAACCTAATGATTCTTCAATAGGTGTAATTCTAGTAACATCATAAAGCTTTAATACATCAATAATTTGGGTATAATTAAGCATTTCTTTGGTTCTTCCTTCGTCTTTATACGAAAAAACAACTTGGCTATTTTTTGTTGAACCGCCTACTGTTTCTAACTTCTCTTCAGTACAAGATGTTAAAAATAATACAGCACATGTTGCTGCTAAAAATAATTTGTTAATTTCCAATTTAACTTCCTCTTACAAAAGTACATATATATGCTTTACAACAAAACATTCAATATCATTTAAACATTATATTATATCTAAAAGCTTATTTAAATTTGTAAATGTAAATTTTGATATTATAAAACTTTTTGGAATAAAATTTAAACAAGCTCTAAAGTAATACGTATAATCTCCTTAATGTTTTTTATTTTTATCAGATGAACAACATAGAACATATTGGAATTGCGGTAAAAGATTTAGAAAAATCAAATGAATTATTTGCTTCACTTTTCGGAAAACCACATTATAAAATAGAAGAAGTAGCTAGTGAAGGCGTTAAAACTTCTTTTTTTAAATCAGGAGAAAATAAAATTGAACTTTTAGAAGCCACAAACCCCGAAAGTCCTATTGCTAAATTTATAGCAAAAAAAGGTGAAGGTGTACATCATATTGCTTTTGCCGTTACCGATATAAAATCAGAAATAAAACGCTTACAAAAAGAAGGTTTTACAGTAATCAATAAAACACCCAAAAAAGGAGCTGATAATAAATTAGTAGCTTTTTTACATCCTAAAACAACAAATGGTGTTTTAATTGAATTATGCCAAGAAATCGAATAATACATTCATTTAAAATTTCGCAAATATTTGTATCTTGCAACCTACTAAAACATCTATTCAAGAATGTCTAAATCTTTTGACTCTTTTCAAAAACGCCGTCTACAATCCTCTTACATTTCTGTAGTAGTAAGCATTGCTTTGGTGCTTTTTATGATGGGTTTTTTAGGATTAGTGATACTTAAATCAACCAAAGTTGCCAATCATTTTAAAGAAAAAGTAGTAATGACGCTATTTTTAAATGATGATGTAACCAAAACACAACGCCAAAAATTTAGAGCATCTCTTGAAAAAGAAAGCTATACAAATAAAGCAATTTACATTTCTAAAGCAGAAGCTGCAAAAACATATAAAGAAGATTTAGGTGAAGATTTTTTAAAATTCTTAGGAGATAATCCTCTTAAAAATGGTGTTGATATTTATTTAAAAGCCGATTTTGTAACTCCTGAAAAAATGGATATTATTAAAAAATCTTTTGATAAAAACGATTTTGTTGCAGAAGTAAATTACGATAAACCTTTAGTTAGGTTGCTAACTGAAAACATTCAACGAATCAGTTTTTGGTTATTAGTTTTAAGTGGCTTCTTCGGATTAATGGTTATTCTATTAATCAATAGTTCAATCAGATTATCTATTTATTCTAAACGATTTAATATTAAAACAATGCAAATGGTAGGTGCAACTAAAGGTTTTATCCGTAGGCCTTTTATTTGGAAAAGTATAAAACTAGGACTTTTAGGGGCTGTTATTTCTTTATGTGGATTAGCTATTGTAATTTATTATATAGATAAAAACATTCCTACTTTAGAACTATTAACTGATTACACCTCAATAACCTATTTAACTGGAGGTGTTTTATTTACAGCTTTTTTTATTACCGCTATCAGTACCTTTTTTGCAACACAACGTTTTTTAAACTTACAAACAAACGACTTGTACTACTAAAATTTTATGAAAAAAGACACTACTTCGAATCAAGAATTTTTATTCGGTAAACAAAATTATATCATTATGTTAATAGGTTTAGCGGTTATTGCACTAGGCTTTATTTTAATGGCAGGTGGCGGAAGCGATGACCCAACTATTTTTAATGAAGAAATTTATAGCTGGCGCAGAATTCGTTTAGCACCAACCTTGGTTATTATCGGTTTAGGAATCGAAATTTATGCTATTTTAGCCAATCCAAAAAAATAAGCATGAATTTATTAGAAGCAATTATCCTTGGAATTATTCAAGGGCTTACCGAGTTTTTACCTGTATCATCTAGTGGTCATTTAGAATTAGCAAAAGCAATTTTAGGAGATACCTCTGTTCCCGAAGAAAGTTTAACTTTTACTGTGGTTTTACATTTTGCAACCGCATTAAGTACCTTGGTTATTTTTAGAAAAGAAGTTGCCGAAATTTTCAAAGGATTATTCCAATTTAAATGGAATGACCAAATGAAATTTTCAGTAAAAATTATAATTTCGATGCTTCCCGCAGTAATTATTGGATTAGCTTTTGAAAAACAATTAGAATCTTTTTTCGGTGGAAAAATATTATTAGTAGGAATTATGTTATTAATTACAGCAGGTTTATTATTATTTGCTGATAAAGCTAAAAACACTAACAAAGAAGTTTCTTTTAATAATTCATTAATTATTGGAATTTCTCAAGCTATTGCAATGTTACCAGGAATTTCTCGCTCTGGAGCTACTATTTCTACTTCTGTTTTATTAGGAATTGACCGTAGTAAAGCAGCTCGATTTTCATTTTTAATGGTCGTTCCTCTTATCTTCGGAAAAATAGCAAAAGATTTTTTAGGTGGAGATATTAATTTTCAATCTTCAGAAATCATACCAATATCAGCAGGTTTTATTGCTGCTTTTCTTTCAGGTTTAGTTGCCTGTAACTGGATGATTGCTTTAGTTAAAAAAAGCAAATTATCTTATTTTTCAATTTACTGTGCTGTTGTAGGATTAATAGCCATAGGATACTCTTTATTAAATTAAATTATGAAAACTGAAGAAGATTATAAAAACGGACAAGTTTTATTAATTGATAAACCCTTAGAATGGACTTCTTTTCAAGTGGTTAACAAATTGCGTTGGGAAATAAGACAACGATTTAACATCAAAAAAATTAAAGTTGGGCATGCTGGAACTTTAGATCCCTTGGCAACTGGGTTATTGATACTTTGTACAGGTAAAAAAACCAAAATTATTGATGAATATCAAGGACAAATAAAAGAATACACGGGAACAATTACTTTAGGAGGAACAACGCCTAGTTATGATTTAGAAACCGAAATAAATGAAACTTTTTCTACGGAACATATTACCGAAGAATTAATTCATGAAACAACCAAACAATTTACGGGAGTAATTCAGCAAAAACCACCTATTTTTTCAGCGATAAAAAAAGAAGGTGTACGTTTATATGAATTAGCAAGAAAAGGAGAAACTACCGAAATAAAAACAAGAGAAGTTACGATTCCTGTTTTTGAAATCACAAAAATTGATAGTAATAATCTTGATTTCAGAGTTGTTTGTAGTAAAGGAACATACATTCGTTCGTTAGCTTATGATTTTGGAATTGCTTTAAATTCTGGTGCTCATTTATCAAAATTAAGAAGAACTAAAATTGGTGATTTTCATGTTGATAACGCCTTAAGTGTTGACGAGTTTATAAATAATTTATCTGAACGTTTATCAGAATAAATTTATAAATCACACTAAAAAAACTCGAATAGCTATAAATAGTTATTCGAGTTTTTTTTTATTTAAATAAGTAAAAATTAAGATTTCTTTTTCTTTAAAAACCTGCTATACCAGCTTTCAGAAATTGGCACTTCCCAGTAATTATCTAACTCTTGTTTTGTTTCAATTAAATTATCAAAAACAATAGTTTTTTCTGTTACTGCTTTATTTTTAATTAACTGTTTAAAGTCTTTCAATTCTTTGTATTGTGTGTATTCACCTTGCTTAAAACACACATTCATTCTATCTAACAATTCAACTTCGTATTGAGTTTGTAATTGTAAAATAAAACCAACTTGTGCATCAATATCAGCATTTAACAAAACAGCATCTTCTGACGCTGAAAAAATAATAAAACGATTGTATCGTACTTCAAATGATGCTTTGAAATTTTCATCATCTGACTTCCACCCTTCTACAAATGTTTTTAATTGCTCATTTAATCCATCAATTTCTTTTGGATAAAACTTTCTATTACATGGATAAATCCAAACTTTTGCTTCTTCTGATAATGTATTAAAATCTACTAACATAATTATTCTTTCTAAGTTGCAAAGATACAGAAAACAAAACCTCCTTTCTGATAAACAAAAAGGAGATTTATTTTATATTAATAAAGTTGTTTTTATTTTAACAAGGCAACAATATTTTCTTGAACATTGATTCCTTTATTTTTATTATACCAAACTTGTAAATCTTTTTTAAAATCAGCATCTAAACTTCCGTGTGCTTCTTTATAATCGACCACCATTTTAGTAGCGGTAGCAGGTCTTGGACCCCAAGTATTAATCACTTCATTATTTTTATCTAAAGCAATTAATTTAGGAATCGAACGACCGCCATTCGTTAAAAAGGCATCCATTAATGGTAAGTTTTCATCTCTTAACACCACTTTTAATTGAATATTGTCATTTTCTGCAGCTATTTTACTAATAATAGGTAAGTTTTGAGCAGCATCACCACACCAACCTTCAGTTAATACCAACCAAGTTTGAGGCTCTTTTACTTCTTTTAGCTTTGCAACCGTTTCTTCGGAAATTTTTATAGTTTTATCCAAACGCTTCATACGTTTATCATTTAACAAACTATAATTTAATAAATCTTCAGATTGGTTAGAACCTGTTGATTTTCCTTCGTCTAACAATTCTTTTACAAGTGTTCTATATGCTGGATATGAAATAGCATTTTCTAAACTGTTTTCTATAATTTCTTTCATCTTACTAATTTTATTTATACAAATTATACAAAGGTATTTCTTCTTATTTAAATGCAATGCAACATAAGTTACAATGCGTACCAAAAGTACTGTAGACGTTATTTAACCTAAAAACTTACACCGCTTTTTACTTTTGATGCCCTAAAACGTCTAAAGTTAACATACTATTTTTAGTTATTGATATTAAATCAAACAGTTATTCTCAGCGTTAATCATTTCTTGCAAGATAAATTAGAAAATTATACTTTTGTTCCTATTCATACCGTCAAGTAAGATAGGTATTTCATCGCTTCAATTTCCTATCAATGAAAAATTATAGATTCTTTTTACTTTCTTTAGTATTCCTTATTTTTTCTTGTAAAAAAGAAGAAAATCAAACAAATACACCTGTTCAAAAAACAGGAATGGATGCTGCTGTTAAGCATCCAAAATATACCTCACTCGATAAAACTTCTACAAAAGAAATAGAGAAATGGAAAGAATATTTTATCCTAGAAAATTTTTTACAACAATTAAAAAAAATAACACCTGCAGAGGCTTTAAATAATGCACTAGAATTAAAAGAACTAACCAAGCATTTAAAAGATAGTTTAAATATAAAAACACTTAAAACACCTGCGTTTAAAGCACGTATGAATGTTTTTCAAAACGAAATATTACGATTAAACGATATGGAAAACATACCTGCTATTACACCTAAAGAAGTGAATACTCAGTTATCAAAAGTTTTCGTATTATTTGGAAGTATGAATACTAAAATAAACACTATTTACACTAAAAAACAATTTGACAAAGAGATAAACCTAGACAGTTTATTTAATTTTAAATAACATTTAATGCTTCATAAATTAAATGACTTTCAAAACCTCTGTATAATAGATAATCGACTATTTTCTTTTTCCTTTTAAAGATGTTTGTTTCTGTTACTAACTCATTTTTTTTGGCAACTAAACTATATAATGTAGTAATATAATCTTCTTCGTTAATTTCTTTTAATGCTGTTTTTATATTATATGCAGATATATCTCTGAATTTTAATTCTCTTACAATTCTGTTTTTTCCCCATTTTTTAATACGAAATTTTCCTCTTGCAAAGCTTTTAGAAAAACGCTCTTCATTTAAAAAATTATCTTTCATTAAGCTTAAAAGAATCATTTCTCTAACTTCAGGAATAACATTAAACGAGCTTAATTTACTTTCTACTTCTTTATGACAACGATCTTGGTAAACACAATAATGTTCCATTTTTCGTTTTATTTCATCTACAGTAAAAACACCTTTATTTGTCTCTTTATTCATAATATCTAAAACATCTTCTAAAAAACTTCTAAAATAAAAAAAGAGTTGAAAATTTTTACATTTCCAACTCTTTTTATCTAACGTAAAATCAAAAAAATATTTTATACATTTCTTTTTAACCACATTTTAAACTTTGTTACTAAATAGAATAAAATTGGTACTACAATCAATGTTAAGAAAGTCGCTATAAAAAGTCCATAAATTACTGTCCAAGCTAATGGACCCCAAAAAATAACATTATCTCCTCCAACATATATATTCGGATTAAATTCGCTGAATAATGTAAAAAAGTTAATATTGAATCCTGTTGCTAACGGAATTAACCCTAAAATAGTAGTAATTGCTGTTAATAATACAGGACGTAAACGTGCTTTTCCACCTTTTACAATTGCTTCGAAAAGCTCATTTTCTTCGATATATTCATCATCACCTAAACTATGTTCAATCTTTTTTCTGTCTATTAATAATTGTGTGTAATCAAGTAATACAACTCCATTATTTACAACAATTCCTGCTAAAGAAATAATTCCCATCATAGTCATCATAATAACAAAAGAACTTCCTGTTGCTACAATACCACCAAAAACACCGATTAAACTTAAAAAGATAGCAAGCATTATAATACCTGGTTTTGATATCGAATTAAATTGAAAAATCAATATAAAAAAGATTAAACCTAACCCTGTAAAAAAAGCACCCATTAAAAACAGCATTTGTTTCTTTTGCTCTTCTATTTGACCTGTATAATCAATTTTTACATCAGCTGGTTTATCCTTGAAACTTTGCATTTCATTTTGAATTTTTGAAACGATAGCTCCTGCATCTGTAAACCCCGGTGCTAATGCCGAATACAAAGTTACTACACGCTTAACATCTTTATGTTTTATGGCACTAAAACCAGAAGATGTTTTTTGTTTGGTAACAGCAGAGATAGGAACTTCTTTTACCTGACCAGAAGTCATGTCTCTAAAAGTTATTTTCTGATTAAAAAGAGCACTTGTATTATATCTATTTTCTTTATTAAAACGAACATAAATATCGTAATCTTCACCATCTTTTTTATAAATACCTGCCT
This sequence comes from Tenacibaculum salmonis, assembly GCF_041053065.1. Lineage (NCBI taxonomy): Bacteria > Pseudomonadati > Bacteroidota > Flavobacteriia > Flavobacteriales > Flavobacteriaceae > Tenacibaculum > Tenacibaculum salmonis. The sequence goes on from NZ_JBFCVV010000001.1 coordinate 1,410,406, forward strand.
TTGCTCCGAAAATAGAATTACGTAATTGTTGTCCTACTTGAGCAGAACTCACTCCTAATTCTCCTGCTTTTTTTCTATCTACCTCTACTTCTATTCCTGGTTTAGATTTGTTAACATCAATTTTTAATTGATCTATACCTTGAATATTTTTAGTATTAAGAAAGTCACGCATTTTTTCAGCAGTAGTAATAAGTTCAGAATAATCTTGACCTTCTAATTCAACATTAATAGGATATCCTGCTGGCGGTCCTGCGGCATCTTTTTCTACTGAAATAGAAACCCCTGGATACACATCTTTTAAATTTTCTTGAATTTTTTTCAATAATTCATTACTATCTTCACCTTGCCTAAATTTAAATTCACGCATAGTTGCTGTTATTTTTCCACGATGTGGCATTTCGGCTGCCGAACCTCCATCTGTTTGTGGATTCCCTGCACCTTCACCAACTTGTGAAACAGCACTTTCTGTTAAAAAGTTTTGACCATCTTTAATATAACCACTATCATTAATTACCTTAAACATTCGCTGTTCTATAGCTTTGGTAATTTCATTGGTTTTTTTAATATCTGTACCTTCAGGATATTCGATATAAGCCGTAATTTGATTGGCTTTTGTATCAGGAAAAAACTCAACTTTAGTTCGTTGACTTCCTACTGATGCTCCAAAACCGATAAAGGCAATAAATAATAAAATAACGGTAACAATAGTAATAATTATTGGTTTTTTTCCACTTAACGAAAACCTAAGAACTTTTTCATAAAGGCGCTCCCAAAGTGGTAATATTTTATTTTGAAACCCATTTGCCCAACTACGTAAAAACAAACGATATATCCAAAGCATAACCACAGTTACTAACATTAAAGTACCTAAACCTCTATAAGCTCCTCCAAAGAATAAAATTAATAAACCAATAACTCCAATAATTACTGATATTTTAATAATCTGTTTTAAAGGCATATCTTTATCTTCAGTAGTCATAAATTGTGATACTAATACCGAATTAAAAAATATTGCCACAAATAATGATGAACCTAATACAACAGAAAGCGTAATAGGAAAATATTTCATAAACTGTCCCATTACACCAGGCCATAAACCAAGTGGTACAAAGGCTGCAACAGTTGTTAAAGTTGATATAATAATAGGTAATGCAATTTCACCGATTCCTTTTTTAGCTGCTTCAACACGACTCATACCTTCTTCAGCCATTAATCTGTAAACATTTTCGACAACTACAATTCCGTTATCTACCAGCATACCTAGCCCCATAATTAACCCAAAAAGAATCATGGTATTTAAAGTATATCCAAATAAATCTAATATCATTAATGACATAAACATAGACATCGGAATAGCAAATCCAACAAATAAAGCATTTTTAAATCCTAAAAAGAACATCAAAACAGTAACAACTAGTATAATACCAAAAATGATATTATTTACTAAATCATCTACCTGTCCAACTGTTTTTGAAGATTGATCATTAGCAATTGTTACTTTTAAATCCGTAGGAAATACGTTTAATTTTGCATGTTCTACAATTTCTCGTATTTGTTCTGCAGCGGCAACCATGTTTTCTCCTGAACGTTTTTTAACGTCTAACATTACTACTTCTTTTCCAAATTCTCTGGCGTAGGTAGTTTTATCTTCATCTTTAAAACTTACAGTTGCTACATCTCTTAAATAAATAGCATTTCCTTTTTCTGCCTTTACAACAAAATTTTCTAACTCATTTGGATTTTCAATTTCACCAATAATTCTAATAGTACGTCTTTGTCCACTAGTAATTAAATTTCCTGCCGACATGGTTAAATTCTCTCTTCCAATACTATTTTTAATATCATCGAAACTTACTTGAGCAGCCATCATTTTATAAATATCTACAGCAACCTCAACTTCTTTTTCTTGTGCACCTCTAATATCTACTTGCTTAATTTCGGTTAATCCTTCTATTTCATCTTCAAGGTATTCTCCAATTTTTTTAAGCTTCCCTACGGGATAATCTCCAGAAATATTAATATTTAAAATCGGAACTTCTTCTGATATACTTAAATCGAAAACATTTGGTTCAACTTTAGCACCATTAAAAGTTGGCCAATCTTCACCTGAAGTTTCCGTATCTATCTCATCTTTTACCTTTTGCTTAGCGGCATCTACAGTTATTTTTTCATCAAACTCAACAACAACAATAGAGTAATTTTCTTGAGATGTTGATGTAATATCTACAACATTACTAACTGATTTTAATTTATCTTCAATAGGATCGGTAATTAATTTCTCTATATCTTCGGCAGTATTTCCAGGATAAATAGAACTTATATATATTTTAGTTTCTTTTATTTCTGGAAAATTTTCTCTGGCCATACCAAAGTAAGCCGAAGTACCTAGGAAAAGTATCAAGGCTATTAAAACATACATTGTTGTTTTATTATTTATAGCCCAAGATGATAAGCCAAATTCCTTATCCACCTGTTTGTTCTTTTTAGACATATTTATAATTTTATAGGTGAATTAGTTTAAAACTTGTACTTGCTGACCATTTTGAACACTACGAGCACCTTCTACAACAATTTTATCGCCATCTTTAATACCATTTAAAACTTCAACAACATCTCCTTGAGTTTTTCCTGTGGTAATAATTACTTGTTTTGCAGTACCTATTTTATCTTTCAAATCAACAATTACATAAACATATTGTTCTCCTTTTGCATTTTCTGAAATAATACTTTGCGGAATTAATAATGCTTCATTATTCGTATAATCGTTAATTTTTAACTTTGCTGTTAAATTTGGTTTTATACTTTTATCTTTATTATCAACTGCTATTTCAACATTAAAAGTACGATTTGCTGGATTGATAAAACTACCAACCTGACGTATTGTTGAGTTCATTTTTTTACCTAATACAGGAAATTCAACCTCAACATTTTTACCTTTTTTAATAGCTATAATATAACTTTCAGGAACTGCCGTTTCAATATACATTTTAGAAAGATTTACAATTCTAAAAACTTCGGCTCCAGCTCCAGGTGCTACAACCATACCTTCTTCTTTAATTACATCATCTATAACTCCAGAAAAAGGGGCTTTTATTACTGATTTCCCTACTTGTTTTCTTAATTGAGAAACAGCATTTTTTTGAGCTTCGTAAGTAGTTTTTGCTTGTAAGAATTGTATTTCAGAACCAATTTTTTGTTCCCATAATCTTTTCTGACGATGATACGTAGTTTCAGCAAGTGCTGTTTGAACTTCTATTTGTGCCAACTGATTAGATAAACCTCCATCATCTATTCTAGCTAATAATTGTCCTTTTTTTACAAACTGACCTTCTTTTACATAAATTTTAACCAACTGCCCAGGCATTTCAGGATATATTAAAACATTTTGTTTTGTTTTTACATTTCCTTGTAATTCTAAATAATGATTAAACACACTTTTATTTGCTGATACAACAGTAATTAAAGATGTTTTTTTAGTAGTATCTAAAGTTGCAATTTTAGCATTTAACACCTTAACATTTTCTGATAAAATTTGTATTTCGGTATTTATGGCTGTTTTTTTAGCACGTATTTTTGCTAAATCATTAGAAGCTATTACTTTTTCTACAGATTGTTTTTTATTACCTCCGCAGGAAGCTAAAAGTAAAGTAATTATTAATAGTGAATATATTTTTCTCATTGCTAATTTATTTTAAAGGTATATTTAATGCGTTTTCTAATGCCGCCTTTTTAGTAATAACAGCTAACATTGACTGTACATAGTTGTTTTGCTGAGTATATAATTGATTTTGTGCTTGCGATAAATCAAAGCTTGATGAAATTCCTTCAAAAAATTTAATTTGTTGCTTTTTTTCAATACGCGCTGCTAACTTCATATTTTTCATAGCGTATTGATAATTTTCAATACTTAATTGATATTCACTTTTTGCTGATGCTGTTTGTAAGTTTAACTTTTGTTTAACCTCTTCTAAACGAATATCCGCAGATTCCAATTCAATTCTGGCTTGAGCCGTTTTAGCACTTCTTCCTAAACTACTAAATATTGGAATATTTAAATTAACTCCTAACATTGAAGAACCAAACCACTTTTGATTTTTATCTAAAAAAGTAAAAGAATTTGAGTTACCAGTAACGCCATAATTTAAAAAAGCACTCAAACTAGGCAATCCTTTACTTTGCTCTAAACGCATTAATAAACGCTTGCTTTCTCTATCATTTTCGGCTATTTTAAAATCTATATGTGTATCTAAATTAAATTTTTTAGATAATAAATCTAAAGTAGTATTTGACATTATTAAAGTATCCAAACTATCTGTTAAAGTCAATTTTGCATCAATAGAATTTCCTAAAGAAAGATTTAACATTTGATAAGCAATATCTTTTAATCTAATTGCATTTCTTAAGCTATTTTGAACATTACTTAATGTAATTTCTAACTGCTCAACATCTTCTTCTTCATTTAATCCGTTTTCATTAATTTTCTTAGCATCATTAAAGTTTTTTTCTAAAACTTTAATGTTTTTTTGAAGAATTTTAATTAATTTTTCAGCAACAAGAATATTACCGTAAGCATTTATTATTGCTTCTCTTGTTGCTAATTCGGTTTTCACTTTGGCTTGTTCTGAAATTTTCAAATACGTTTTTGCTGCCTGTAAACCGACTAAATAAGAACCATCAAATAACAACTGACTTAGTGTTGCAGTTGCATTCATATTTTGTTTTGTACCAAAAATTAATTCTTCATCAATTCCGTCATTATTAAAATCAGCTAATTGAATTGGTTGTTTTAAATTATTCTGATATCCTACCTTTCCATTAATTTGAGGCAATCCCATTGTAGTGGTTTCCCACTTTCTTTTAATTGCAGCCTTAATATCATTTTTAGCTACTTTATTATTGTAACTATTTTTTATAGCATAATCAATAGCTTCTTGCATTGATAAATTAAGTTCTTCTTGAGCAAATAAAAAGCTCGTGCAAAAGAATATAAATACACTGTATATGTATTTTTTCATCGTTTATTAATTTTTATTTATAATTTTTAATTGTTTGCTTAATTCTTCTAATCCTTTATTAGTTGCAATAGCTCTTATATGATATTCTAATATTTCGTATTCTACCTTCATTAATTCTTGCATTTCGTTACTATACATTTCACTTTCATAAACACCAAAAACTAAGGTAAAATAGAAGTTTACAACTAAATCTATTTTTAAATCATCACGATAAAAGCCATCTTTAATACCTTTTTTAATATTATCAATATTACAATCTCTAAACATACACACCTCACGCTCCATTAATTTGGTATATGTTTCTGGATAATATTTTCTTAACTGATACATTGGCGAAGTCTTTGCATTTTTAAACATTTCTTTAAAAATTGCTTTTACAGCAAACTCTTCTTCAACAGCATTATATCCTTGTTCTTTTATTTTTGTAATAGCTTCACTTATTGTATAATGAATAGCATCTGTACTTGCATCAACCAATTCAGTTTTTTTTGAAAAATATTTATATAGTGTTTTTTTTGATATACCTAATTCTCCTGCAATATCATCCATGGTAACGCTTTTAAAACCGTAGTTTAAAAACATTTCTCCTGCTTTATTTAAAATTTTATCTCTCATAATAGTTTGCAAATGTACACAAGGAAACTTTAAAAACAATAAAAGTTTCCTTAGTTTTAATGTTTTTTTAACATTACCTTACAATTAGAATTTTTCTTTATCTTATTTTTACAAAAAATTCAAGATTTGGACATACTAAAATATCAATCAGACTTTTTATCTTACTTAGATTCTAAAAAAATTATAAAAGAACCTAAAAATCTTTACGAACCTATAGATTATATTCTTCAAATAGGTGGTAAAAGAATTCGCCCAATGCTAACACTTATTGCTTCAGATATATTTTCTGGCGATTATGAAAAAGCAATGCCCGCTGCATTAGCTGTTGAAGTTTTTCATAATTTCACATTAGTTCATGATGATATTATGGACGACGCTCCTTTAAGAAGAGGTAATGAAACGGTTCATGAAAAATGGGATATTAATACAGGAATACTTTCTGGTGATGCTATGCTTATTTTGGCTTATCAATATTTTGAAAATTACGAGCCTATTGTTTTTCAAAAATTAGCAAAATTATTTAGCAAAACAGCACTTGAAGTTTGTGATGGTCAACAATTAGATGTTGATTTTGAAACAAGAAATGATGTTACTATTCATGAATACATTAAAATGATTACCTTAAAAACATCTGTTTTAGTAGCTGCTGCATTAAAAATGGGTGCTATTGTTGCTAATGCTAGTGATGAACAAGCCCAACATTTATATAACTACGGATTAAATTTAGGAATCGCATTTCAATTACAAGATGATTATTTAGATACTTATGGAAATCCTGAAACTTTCGGAAAACAAGTTGGTGGAGATATTATCGAAAATAAAAAAACCTACCTCTATTTAAAAGCTTTTGAAGTAGCAAATGATGCTGATAAAGAAAAATTAACTGTTCTTTACAATAAAAAACAAAAAAATATTTCAGAAAAAATAAAGACAGTTTCTGCTATTTTTTCAAAAAATAATATACCTAAACACACAAAGCAACTTATTGAATACTATACAAATAAATCATTTGATAGCTTAGTACACTTAAACATTAGTGATGCTCAAAAAAATGGACTTCGTTTGTTCGGTGAAAATTTAATGAGTAGAAAAGTTTAAAAAAACTTTTCTACTTAAAAAAAGTTTGTATATTTGCAGTCCTAATCAAAAACGGTCTTATAGCTCAGTTGGTTAGAGCACCTGACTCATAATCAGGTGGTCCCAGGTTCGAGTCCTGGTGGGACCACGTTTAAACCTCATAATCTTAATTGATTTTGAGGTTTTTTTATGCTTAAAAAATATAACTCAATTTTAAAATCAAATTATTTAACATTATTTTCTCAATAAAAAACAACACATACTAGTAGGTACCAGTTGGTTTACTATAATTTAATGATATATCTTAGCATTTATGAGTTTCATGATTCTTGAAGAAAATAATGGAATGCCTAAATATAAACAGATAGTAAAATCTATCGAAGATGGTATTCTTAATGGTCATTACAAACAAGGAGATAAATTACCTTCAATTAATAGAGTTAAACTACAGTTTTCTATTTCTAGAGATACCGTACTGCAAGCATATGGCTTACTTAAATCCAGAGGAATTATACAATCAGTTCCTGGAAAAGGCTATTATGTAAAAAGTAAGAATATAAGTACTTCTAAAAAAATATTCCTATTATTTGATGAATTAAATGCTTTTAAAGAGGATTTATATAATTCTTTTTTATCAAATTTAGACGAAGGCGATAAAGTAGATATTTTTTTCCATCACTTTAATCAAGATGTTTTTAGTAAATTAATACATGATAATATTGGAATTTATAATACCTATATTGTTATGCCTGCTAACTTAAAAAACACGCATTTAATTTTAGATGTTTTACCTAAAGACAGCGTATATATCTTAGATCTAATAGGAAAAGAGCATTTTAAATACTCCGCTATTTATCAAAATTTCGAAAAAGATATTTTCCAATCTCTTGAAACAGGATTAAAATATTTAAAACCATACAAAAAATTAATATTACTCTTTGTAGATGACAATCAACCAATCGGAATGTTAAAAGGCTTTAATAAATTTTGTGAAAAACATCATTTTAATAATGAAGTCGTAGCTAGTTTCGAGAATAGAATTTTATCAAAAGGAGACCTTTATTTAATTCCTGATGACAGAAATTTAATTCGTATCATTAAAATGATAAAAACATTAAACTTTGAATTAGCAAAAGATATTGGAATTATTTCATACAACGACACTTTATTAAAAGAGGTTGTTCAAGGAGGAATAACAACAATATCAACTGATTTTAACGCTATGGGAAAACGTTTAGCACAAATGGTTACAAAGCAAGAAAATGTAAGAATTGAAAATCCAAATAGCTTAATTTTAAGAAACTCTATTTAATAACTTACACCTAATTTATATTTAAAATAACCAAACAATAATCAACTAACTTAACAATATATTTTAACTTAAATAATATGCAGATAATTACATTTTTAGCATTTACCATTTTAGTAGCGGTTATATCCTACTATAAATCCAGGAAAACAAATGAAAAAACATCAGATGATTATTTTCTTGGAGGAAGAAGTTTAACAGGTGTTGTAATAGCTGGATCATTGTTATTAACAAATCTTTCTACAGAACAAATAATAGGATTAAATGGTGCTGCTTTTAAAGATGGAATTTTAGTAATGGCTTGGGAAACCTTAGCCGCTATAGCAATGGTACTTACAGCAGTTTTTTTATTACCTAAATATTTAAAAGGAGGAATAACTACTATTCCTCAGTTTTTAGAAAAACGATACGACAAAACAACAAAAGCAATCACCTCTATTTTATTTTTAAGTGGTTATGCTATTGTTTTATTACCTATCGTTTTATATTCTGGGGCATTGGCTATTAATAGTATGTTTGAAGTTCCTGAACTACTTGGAGTATCTAAAAATGTTGCCCTATGGATAACCGTATGGCTTATAGGAATAATTGGTGGTGTTTATGCCATTTTTGGTGGTTTAAAAGCTGTTGCAATTTCTGATACAATAAATGCAGTTGGTTTACTTATAGGTGGAATGTTAATTCCTATTTTTGGTTTAATGGCAGTAGGTAATGGAAATGTATTTGATGGAATTACTGTTTTAATGACAGAACATCCTGAAAAATTCAAATCTATTGGAGGGCCAGAATCATCTATTCCAATTGAAACAATTTTTACAGGTATGATGTTAGTACAACTTTTTTACTGGGGAACAAATCAAGCTATTATTCAACGTGCTTTAGGTGCAAAGAATCTTAAAGAAGGGCAAAAAGGTTTACTTTTAGCTTCTTTTATTAAAATATTAGGGCCGTTAATTGTCGTATTACCTGGTATTATAGCTTATCATATGTTTGGTGACCAAATAGTAAACCCTGATGAAGCTTACCCTATGTTAGTTTCTAAAGTACTTCCTAAAGTATGGCTTGGTTTTTTTGCTGCAGTATTATTTGGGGCTATTTTAAGTTCTTTTAACTCTGCTTTAAACAGTTCTGTTACCTTATTTAGTATTGATATTTATCAGTCATACTTCAAAAAAGGAGCTAATGAAACTAACGTTATAAAAGCAGGAAAAACCTTTGGTATTGGGCTTGCTTTAATAGCTATGTGTATTGCACCTTTATTAATTTATGCTTCAGATGGATTATTTGGTTATTTACAAGAAGCTAATGGTATTTATAGTATTCCTATTTTAACAATTATTGTAGTTGGTTTTTTAACAAAATATGTACCTGCTATTGCTGCAAAAATTGGAATTATATCAGGGTCTATTTTATACATTATAAGTCAATTTATAATTAAACCATATGTAATAGGTGCTGATAATTATCCTCATTTTTTACATGTAATGGCTATTCTTTTTGTTTTAAATGTACTAATAATGCTGTTAATTGGTAAGTTAAAACCTCGTAAAGAAGCATATGTACAACTATATACAAAAGAAGTTTCTATTAATCCTTGGAAATTTACCAACTCTTTAGGTATTATTATATGTGTTTTAGTATTGTCTATTTATATTTATTTTATTTAAAAATGAGTAATGAGTAAAAAAGATAAAATGTTAGAAGCGTTTAATTTTGTAATTTTTGGTGGTGATGGAGATTTAGCTATGCGCAAAATTTATCCAGCATTATTTTGTCGATTTACTGAACAACAAATTGGAGGAAACTTTAATATTGTTGTGATTATTAGAGACGAAATGCCTATTGAACCACTTCTTGAAAAAATTAAGGAACAAATTACAGTTCCCGATCAAAAAATTGATTTTAATTCGAAAATTATAGCTGATTTTATTTCTAAAATCACTGTTATTCTTATAAAAAATCATAGTATAAAAACGTATCAACCTTTAAAAAATATTTTAGAAGAACATAGCGATTATCAAGATGTTTTTTATTTTTCAACTCCCTCATCTGTATTTGTTGAAATTTGCGATACGTTAAGAGAATCATCTATAGTAAACCTTAAAAGTAAAGTAGTTTTAGAAAAACCTTTAGGTAATAGTTTAGCTTCTTTTGAAGAAATAAACACCCAAATAACCAAAACTTTTTCAGAAAAACAGATTTATAGAATTGATCATTATTTAGGAAAAGAAACAGTACAAAACCTTATGGTATTAAGGTTTTCTAATCATTTATTTGAACGTTCTTGGGATAGTGAACATATTGATAATGTTCAAATTACTGTTGCTGAAGATTTAGGTGTTGGTACTAGAGGTGGTTATTATGATAAAAGTGGTGCTCTTTTAGATATGGTTCAAAATCATTTATTGCAACTATTATGTTTGGTTGCTATGGAGCCACCTATTTCTGTAGAAGCTGACCAAATGCGTAACGAAAAACTAAAAGTATTACAATCATTACGCATGTTAAATGCTGAATCTGTAAAAACAGATACTGTTAGAGGGCAATATACTAGAGGAAAAATAAATAAAACAAAGGTTAGTTCCTATTTAGAAGATATTAATAAGTATGCTTCTAATACAGAAACTTTTGTCGCTTTAAAAGCCTATGTAGATAATTGGCGATGGAAAGGAGTTCCTTTTTATTTAAGAACAGGAAAAAGATTAGAACAACGTTATTCTGAAATAGTAATTAACTTTAAATCTGTTAAGCATAATATTTTTAATCCTAAAACTACCGTCCCTAATAACAAACTTATTATTCGTTTGCAACCAGAAGAAAGAATATCTATTGTTCAGATGACAAAAATTCCTGGTCCTGGTGGTTATAGATATAAACCAATTTCATTAAAATTAGATTATTTAGACTCTTTTAATGAAAGACTACCTGAGGCTTATGAACGACTTTTGATAGATGTTTTAAGAGGAAATCAAACCTTATTTATGCGAGAAGATGAATTAAGAGCCGCATGGACTTGGATTGAATCAATTACTGATAATTGGAAAAAAATTAAACAACCAATAGACCTTTACGAAGCAGGAACAACAGGACCTAGAGATTCAGTAATGTCTAATGGAGATACTTGGGAGATACATAGTTAAAATTATGAAAGAATTTTATTTTGATAAAACAGAAGAACTTGAAAAGGAATTAGCTACTACAATAGCAAATTCTTTAAAAAAAGCTATTACCCTAAACAATGTAGCTTATTTACTTGTTTCAGGAGGTGGTACTCCTAAAAAAATGTACACTCAATTAGCACAATTAGACATCCCTTGGGAAAAAGTACATATTGGTTTAGTTGATGAACGATTTGTTGCTACAACTTCAAATGATAGTAATGAAAAAATGATAAAAGAACATCTTTTAATTGCTAAAGCATCCGTAGCTAATTTTTACGGAATGGTAGCAAACATAAATGATGAAAAAGATAATATCACTTTAATTAATCAAAAATATAACGAAGTTTTTAAAGAAATAACCGTTACAGTATTAGGTATGGGAGGAGATGGACATACTGCTTCTTTATTCCCTTCCGACCCTGCATCAGAAGAAAATTTACAACAAAATAAAGTTGCTATTATAAATACCAAAGCACCTAAAGCACCTGTACAAAGAATAACATGTAGTAAACAAATGTTATTAAATGCAAATAAAATTTTCTTAATGACAACAGGTAAAGAGAAATATGAGGTATTAAATAATAACGATAAACGAACACTTCCGATATTTAGTTTTGTTGATAACAAAAAAGATATAGAGTGGTATTATAGTATTTAATTTCAAGAACAATGAATAAGATAATTTCAGAAGTTACCAATAGAATAATTGAAAGAAGTAAAAATTCTCGTCAACTGTATTTAACACAAATGCAAAAGGCTTTTTCTAAAGAAGTTTCAAGAAACACTTTAAGTTGCGGGAATTTAGCACATGGATTTGCTGCTTGTAGCACACATGTTAAAAATGAATTATCTGAATATATAACCCCTAATTTAGGAATTGTTACGGCATATAACGATATGTTATCTGCTCACAAACCCTATGAGAATTATCCTCAAATGATTAGAAAATATGCTGAAAAGCATACAGCAACAGCACAAGTTGCTGGAGCAGTTCCTGCAATGTGTGATGGGGTAACTCAAGGACAAGACGGTATGGAATTGTCTTTATTTAGTAGAGATATTATTGCATTATCTACTGCAATAGCACTTTCTCATAATATGTTTGATGGCGTTATTAATCTTGGTATTTGTGATAAAATAGTCCCTGGATTAATAATTGGTTCACTTAAATTCGGACATTTACCTGCCATATTTATGCCTAGTGGTCCTATGGAAACAGGAATTAGTAATGATGAAAAGGCTCAAATTCGTCAAAATTTTGCAGAAGGAAAAATCGATAGAGATGAATTATTAAAAGGAGAATCTGATTCTTATCACTCTCCAGGAACTTGTACTTTTTTCGGAACAGCCAACAGTAATCAAATGCTCATGGAAATTATGGGACTACAATTACCTGGGGCTAGTTTTGTAAACCCTGATACACAACTTAGAAAATTACTTGATGAAGAGGCTGTAAAAATCATCAGTAAAAACTGTAAAGAAAAAGATTTTGATAATACACTAGCTTCGATATATAGTGAAAAAACAGTAGTTAATGGTATTATTGGTTTGTTAGCCACGGGTGGTTCTACAAATCATACAATTCATTTAATAGCCATGGCAAAAGCTGCTGGTATTATTATTAATTGGCAAGATTTTTCTGATTTATCAGGAGTTATACCACTTTTAGCTAGAGTATATCCTAATGGTAGTGCTGATGTAAATCATTTTCACGCAGCTGGTGGCGTTGGTTTTATAGTAAACACTTTATTAAAAAACGGGTTATTACATGAAGATGTAAATACCATATTAGGTAAAGGATTATCTAAATATACAAAAGAGCCAAAAATAGAAAATGATAAACTTATCTGGGTTGAAGGCTCTAAAACTACATTAAACGAAAATGTAATTAGAACTGTAGAAAACCCTTTTTCTAAAGATGGTGGACTAAAAGTTTTAAAAGGAAATATTGGAGAATCTGTTATAAAAACCTCAGCCGTTAAAGATGAATATTTAATAATAGAAGCACCTGCTGTAGTTTTTTTAACACAAGAAGCTTTAATGGATGCTTTTAAAAATGGAGAACTAGATAAAGATTTTATTGCTGTACTTCCCTTTCAAGGACCTAAATCTAACGGAATGCCTGAGTTACATAAACTAACACCTTCGTTAAGTATTTTACAACGTAGAGGTTTTAAGGTTGCCTTAGTTACTGATGGTCGTATGTCTGGTGCTTCAGGAAAAGTACCTGCGGCAATACATTTATCTCCTGAAGCTTTAGATGGTGGCGTTATTTCTAAAATAAAAACAGGTGATATTCTTAATTTAAATGCCATAACAGGACAACTTAATGTATTAAATGAAACCGTTGTATTAGCCAGAAAACCAGCTAAAAAAACCATTGAAAACAATCAAGGTTCTGGAAGAGAATTATTCGGAAACATTAGGAATATAGTAGGTTCTAGTCAAGATGGCGCTAGTTTTTTATTCTAAAAAAGAAAATTATGATTCAAAATAATATTAGAGAAATTCTTAAAAATAATCCTGTAATACCAGTTGTTACTTTTAATAGTTTAGATGAAATACCACAAACTGTTGAAAAATTATTAAGTAAAGGAATAAAATGTATTGAAATAACGTTAAGAACACCAATATCATTTGAAGCTATTGCTAAAGTTAAAGAAGAATATGGAGATGTTTTACAAGTTGGTGTAGGAACTGTTATTCACAAAAATCAAATACAAAAAGTAAAGGATTTAAAGGCTGACTTTATAGTAAGCCCTGGTATTTCTAAAGAAATGGCAAGCGACTTAGAAGAAAGTGATATTCCTTTTATTCCTGGAGTAACTTCACCTAGTGAAATTATGTTAGGTTTATCATTAGGATGGGATACTTTTAAATTTTTTCCAGCTAATTTATTTGGCGGGACAACTGCTCTAAAAACATATTATAATGTTTTCCCGAAAGTAAAATTTTGTCCTACAGGAGGTGTAAATGAAAAAACTGTTGCTGAGTATCAAAGCTTATCAAACGTTATAAGCGTTGGAGGTTCTTGGATGATGAAGTAATTTTTTATAATATCATTAAAACACCTTGACAAAATTTTAAAAACCGCAAACAAATATATTTTAGATAAATGTTAGCGGTTTTTTTTATTTTTTATGATGAAATAAGTTTTTTACCACTCAGCAAAAGAACCATCTTCATGTCTCCAAATAGGATTTTTCCAATCAACATCAAATTTCTTATCAGCTTCAATAACGGCTTCTTCATCTATAACAACACCTAAACCTGGTTTTGGTAAGGGTTTTATATATCCATCAATATATTCAAAATCTTCTTTATTTTTCACATAATCAATAAGTTCAGCAGTTCCTTTGTTATAATGAATCCCCATTGATTGCTCTTGAATAATAGCATTTGGCGATACAAAATCAATAGCCAAACAAGCCGCTAAAGCAACAGGTCCTAACGGACAATGAGGTGCTAAAGCAACATCATAAGCTTCTGCCATTGATGCTATTTTTAAACATTCTGTAATACCTCCTGCATGTGATAAATCGGGCTGAACAATACCTAATCCACCTTGTTCAAAAATTCTTTTAAAATCGTATCGACTAAACATTCTTTCACCTGCAGCAATAGGAATACTTGTTTTAGCTGCTAAACGTGCATAATTTTCAGAATAATCATGTAAAACAGGCTCTTCAATAAATAAAGGGCGATACGGTTCTAACTCTTTAATTAACACACTTGCCATTGGTGTACTTACTCTTCCGTGAAAATCTAATCCAAAATCGATGGTATTTCCAAAAGCAGCACGAATAGTATCTATTCTTGAAATTACTTGATCAATTGCTCTGTTAGAATCAATCATTTTCAATTTTCCTGTTCCGTTTAACTTAAAAGTGTCAAATCCTTTTTCTTTATATAACTTGATATCATCAACTTCATCCGAAGGATTATCTCCTCCAACCCAGTTGTATAATTTCATTTTATCACGACACAAACCACCTAGTAATTCATATACTGGTTGATTCATCACTTTTCCTTTAATATCCCATAAAGCTTGGTCAATTCCTGAAATAGCAGACATTAAAATACCTCCACCTCTGTAAAATCCACCTCTATAAAGTACATTCCAAATATCATTTATTCTACTTGGGTCTTTCCCTATTAAATAAGGACTTAATTCTTTCACTGCTGCTTGAACAGTATCTACACGACCTTCTAAAACTGGTTCTCCCCAACCTGTAATACCTTCATCAGTATCAATAGCTAAAAACTGCCAGCGTGGTGCAACTTTATATAATCTAATTCCTGTAATTTTCATTTTTGTAATTTATATATGCGTTATAAAATTGTGTTGCTTTATCTTTAGTTGTTTCAACTGATTGATTTGGTTTGTATAAATCTCCACCTAATCCTGCACCGTTAAATCCTAACTTTAGATAATCGCTTAAATTTGCTGGATTGATTCCTCCAACGCAATAATATTGTTGATTTTTAGGAGCAATAGCCATAATAGCTTTACAATAATTTAGTCCCATACTACCTGCTGGAAAAACTTTTACAACAGTAGCTCCTCCTTGACTAGCTGCAATTACTTCTGTTGGTGTTAAAGCTCCTACACAACTAACCATATTATTAGCAACACTTTTAGTCAAAATATCTATATTAATATTTGGGCTTACCATCAATTTAGCATCTAACGAAATTAAAGTATCAAGATGCGCTTCAGTAATAACAGTACCTGCACCTATAAAAGCAGTATTATCAAAATGATTTTGTAAAATTTCAACGCTTTTATCCCAATCAGGCGAATTTGTAGGAATTTCAATAAATCGGAAACCTACCTCAAATAATGCTTTCGCATGTTCAAGTACTTCTGTTGGTTTAATCCCTCTTAAAATGGCAATTAATGGCAATTCAATTTTATCTAATGAAATCATGTGCTATAGTATTATATCCCTGAATAGTAACTTCTTGAACGTCCAAGAAATTAACATTGTTTAAATTAAATGATTGAAAAGCTAGTTCATATAACTCACTAAGATGTTTATTAGCAACTACACCTATTTTTTTATCAGCTGTAATTTGAGCTAATTGACTTTTTACTTCATTTCCGATAAGCATCCCTGAAAGATATGCAGGAACTTCTGTTTTGTCAATACCACCTAGCAATAGCTTTGCTCTGGTAGAAAATAATGACGCTATAATCGCATCAGAATTTTTTGCTGTTTGAAGTCCTTTATGAAATCCTTTTAAAGAGAATGTTTTTTTATCTTCAACCATTCCTAAAAGAGAATTATGTAATAAAACTTCATATAATTCACCTGTCATTACTGTTGAAAATGAATCAATAATAGGTGTATTGTCTTTATTTATAACATGAACCCATTTACTATGTGTTCCTGGTAAAATTAAAAGATCATACGCTTCATTTTTTAAAGCACCGATTAGCTGAATTTCTTCACCTCTCATTACCCCGTACGCATCCTTTTCTTCATTTTTAATACAAAGCCCTGGATACATATAAACAGGATTAATGATAATATCCTCTTCTATATTAATAATATTTTTTGATGTATTATTGATACTAAAAGGACAATTAACGTAAGCAGTATCTATCCAACCAGCAGCTCCACCAACCATACCACTTAGTAATATTGGTGTATTTTCAGAAGCTGAAAAAGTTTTAATAATTGTTGATAAAATAGCGGTATATTCTAATTTATCAGCAATGTTTTTTACACCTTTTTCTGATGAATATGTATTTGTTACCCTATTATTTTCAATAAAGTATCCACGTAAATTTGTCGATCCCCAATCTATGGCTATATATTTATTCATTAAAATTTTAAGGTTTTAAAGTTTAAATCTGTTTATAGTTCTTGTTTTATAAGTAGTATCTGCGATACTAATTTTACCTTCATTTTCAGATGGATTTTCTAATCCTACTTTTGCAGAGGTAAAAAGTATTTTATTTCCATTTTTTGATGGATAAATAACACAGCTTGTCGGTTGTTTTACTGGCAATTCAAATTCAGCATGAGTATTCATATTCTTAAAAACATCAAAAACAGTAGTTTTTGATAATCCCCAACGAGCGTTTATTAAATAATTATCACCTGAAAAATAAGAACCATCCATACCTCCTGCTTCAATTTTAGGAGTACAACTTTTTTTATCATTCCAATTAATTGCATTGGCTTTGTCTATAAAAAATTGATTGGTAGCGGTATCTCCAAAAAGAACCTCATCATCAAAAAAAGCTAAGGTATTAGGAATACTAACGTTACTTTCTAATAATACTAATTTGGTTTCTTTTGATGAAAAACGATACCAAGAACCTTTATTCGGTTTTGCATCATAATCCATCGTTCCAAAAAACAAATCACCATTTGGCGAAATTTGCGCTTCATTTGGGCGAGTATCTTTTTCAGGGAAATCAATCCATTTTTTAACAACTATTTCTGTTAATAAATCAAAAGATAAAACTCCATTTTCAGTAACTAAAAGCAAAATTCCTTTTTTAGTAGTTGGCAATGCCGCACTACATAAAAAAGGAAGTTTTATTGTATTAATTTTTAATGTAGCAATGTCTAATGTGTAAATACTATTTTCTAGAATATCTACCCAAATAACTTTTTGAAGATAATCGCAGTAAATAGGTGTTTCTCCTAAAGTATTCTGTGGCGCATGAGAAACCACATTAATATTATGTATCATTTTTTAAAACCTTTGGTTAATCATGATAAATTTTAGAACGTCCACCATCAATTAAAATATCCGTAGCATTTATAAAACGAGCTTCGTCACTCGCTAAAAACAATGCTGTATGCGCTACTTCTTCTGGTGTACCAATTCTTTTACAAGGCAAAATATCTTCTTGTTCTTTTTTTTCAGCTTCAGGATTTGGTGATGCATTAAAACTATCTTCAATCGCAGGCGTTAATATCAACCCTGGAGAAATTGAATTAAAACGAATATTTTGTGAAGCATATTGAATTGCTAAAGAATTTGTTAAACCGATAAGTCCGTGTTTAAATACTGGATAAGGAAAACAATCTTTTATAATTTTATGCCCGTGTACCGAAGCGATATTTACTACATTACCATATTGTTGTTTAATAAAAAAAGGTAATACTGTTTGTGAACAATTCCAACTTCCTTTTAAATTTAAGTTATAACAAAGTTCCCATTGTTCACTCGTAATATTCATTGGATCTTCAAAAACATTTTTACCTGCATTGTTTATTAAAATATCAATACGATTAAACTGTTCAATTGTTTTTTTAACTACCGATTCAATATGAGTTTTATTTGTAATATCTACTTCGTAGGTTAATATTCTACCGTTTTTTATTGAAGAAAATTCTTTTGCTGTTTTTTCTAATTCTGCTACATCTTTATCTGTTGCTATAACAATAGCACCTTCTTGCATAAATAATTTTGTAATCGCTTTTCCTATCCCTCTTGCGCTACCTGTAACAATAGCAATTTTATTGTCTAATCTATTTCCCATACTCTCTTTTCAAATGACTATTATTCAAATGTAATTTATTTAGGTTTCTGAATTAAATAATCTACTTGAAAATAGTAACATTAAACAAATAAACTGGTAGCTAACAGTTGTATTTTAAAAACAAGTTTATTGTATTTTGTCTCAAATTTTTGTAGTTAGATAATGATTTTTACTAAAAATTTTGATAAAAAAAATCTGACTACGAATTACTCATAATCAGATTTTTATATCGATATAACTATCTATTCAAAACGATTTTATTTATTTCAACTGTGTTAATCGGGCTACATATTTACCAATAACATCAAATTCTAAATTAATTTTACTACCTATTTTAAAGTCTTTAAAATTCGTATGCGCCAATGTATATGGAATTATAGCAACACTAAATTCATCTTTCTTTGAATTTACAACCGTTAAACTTACGCCATTTATAGTAATCGACCCTTTTTCAATAGTAATATTTTCACCATCAAAATCATAAGAAAAAGTAAAAACAGTGCTTCCTCCCTCCTCTTTTATCGCCTTACAAACACCTGTTCTGTCAACATGTCCTTGTACAATATGACCATCTAAACGAGCGCCTAATTTCATCGCTCTTTCAAGATTTACCTGACTTCCTACTTCTAAAGCTCCAGTAGTGGTTTTATCAAGTGTTTCTTTAATTGCGGTAACGGTATATTGGTCATCTTTTATATCAACAACAGTTAAACAAACACCATTGTGCGCCACACTTTGATCAATTTTTAATTCTTTAGTAATATCACTTAAAATAGTAATATGTAAATTTTCTTTATCCTTGGTTATATTTTTTACGATTCCAAGAGTTTCAATGATTCCTGTAAACATTCTCTAAATTTTAGTTACTTTTGTTTGTTTCAAAAATACAACTTTACGTACTAAAATAACTATGGATAGTAATACAAGAAAAATTATTGTTGGAATTTCAGTTGGAGATATAAACGGAATTGGTATTGAAATTATTTTAAAAACTTTTGAAGACAAGCGCATGCTTGATTTTTGTACCCCTGTTTTATTTGCTTCTAATAGGTTGGTTTCTTATCATAAGAAAAACCTAAAATTGAACAATAACATTTATGCTATCAATTCGATTGATAAAATTGCCCATGATAAAATCAATTTAATGAATTCTTGGAGAGATGAAGTTAAAATTGAATTAGGTAAAATAACCGATGCTGGAGGTAAATTTGCATATAAATCACTTGAAGCAGCTACCGATGCTTTAAAAAATAATCATGTTGATATTTTACTTACTGCGCCAATCAGTAAAGAAAATATTCAATCAGAAGAATTTAACTTTCCAGGGCATACCGAATATTTAGAAGAAAATTTAGAAGGAAAAAGTTTAATGATTTTAATGACTGACAAATTAAGAGTTGGTTTAATTACAGGTCATATTCCTATTTCAAAAGTTGCAGAAAGTATTACTTCTGAATTAATTAAGGAGAAAGTGGAAATTATGCACGCATCATTAAAGCAAGATTTTGGTATTACTAAACCAAAAATTGCTATCTTAGGATTAAATCCTCATTGTGGCGATAACGGACTTATAGGTGATGAAGACAATGAAATTGTACGCCCAACAATAGCAGAAATTAAAGAATCAGGAAAGTTAGTTTTTGGTCCTTATGCTGCCGATGGTTTTTTTGGATCTGAAACATATAAGCAATTTGATGGTGTTTTAGCAATGTATCACGATCAAGGTTTAGCACCTTTTAAAGCATTATCTTTCGGAAATGGCGTAAACTTTACTGCAGGATTAAACAAAGTAAGAACCTCGCCAGATCACGGAACAGGTTTTGATATTGCAGGTAAAAACAAAGCAAATCCATCTTCTTTCAAAGAAGCTTTATTCACCTCATTACAAATATTTAAGAACCGAAAAGAGTATGCTGAACTAACAAAAAATGTTTTAAAAGTAAAATAGTTTTTTTTTTTATGTAAAATATAAAAATATAAACATTTTTCATATCTTTGCAAGCTCAAATTGATATTACAGATGAAAGACTTAAAAGAATTCGATATACCTTTTGTAGGTTTAAAAGAAGGACGTCATTTGTTTACGTATCAAATTGGCAAGACGTTCTTTAAAGCTTTTCAGTTTGATGAATTTGACGATGCAAATTTAGAAGCTAGTATTGATTTTGTAAAAAAAAGTACCTTACTGGAACTTTATTTTACCATAAAAGGGACTGTAAACGTACCTTGTGACACTACTGGCGAACCATTTGATTTAAAAATAGATGGTACTTTAAATTTAGTTGTTCAATTCGGACCTGAATATAATGACGAACACGATGAAATTTTGATACTTCCACACGAAAGATATCAATTAAACGTAGCTCAATATATATATGAGTTAATTGTTTTATCAGTTCCAAGTAAAAGAGTTCATCCAGATGTTTTAAATGGCACGATGAAATCTGAAGCTTTAGATAGATTAAATAAATTAAGAATAAACGAAGAAAAAACTGTTGAAATACCAACAGACCCTAGATGGGATAAATTAAAGAATTTACTAACAGATAAATAAAATATAATGGCACATCCAAAGAGAAAAATATCGAAAACTAGAAGAGATAAAAGAAGAACTCATTATAAAGCTTCTGTACCTCAAATAGCTGTTGATCCTACAACTGGAGAAGCTCATTTATACCACAGAGCTCACTGGCATGAAGGGAAATTATACTACAGAGGTCAAGTAGTATTAGAAAGCGCTGCAGTTGAAGCTTAAAAAATAGTTTTTACATAATAAAAAAACCCTCTTTTAGAGGGTTTTTTTGGGTTTTATATTATAAATTGACTTAATTGATGTTTTATCTTTTAAAAGCTGATATATTTTTCATTACTTTTGAAAACTGATTTTACCTATAAATAAACAATTATGACTAAAATAACTGCAGCTATTTCCGCAGTAGGGAAATTTGTTCCTGAATACGCCTTAACTAATAAGGAGCTAGAAACAATGGTTGATACTAATGATGAATGGATCACTAGCAGAACAGGGATAAAAGAAAGAAGAATACTTAAAGATAAAGATAAGGGAACTTCTTATATGGCTATCAAAGCTGCTCAAGATTTAATAAAAAAATCTAATATCGATCCAAAAGAGATTGATATGGTAATTGTAGCTACTGCAACTCCAGATATGTTAGTTGCCTCTACTGCTGCTTATACAGCTACTGAAATAGGTGCTGTAAATGCTTTTTCTTACGATTTACAAGCTGCTTGTTCTAGTTTTTTATTCGGAATGTCTACAGCTTCTAGGTACATAGAAAGTGGTCGTTATAAAAAAGTATTATTAATAGGTGCTGATAAAATGTCATCTGTTATTGATTATACAGACAGAGCTACTTGTATTATTTTTGGTGATGGAGCTGGTGCTGCATTATTTGAACCAAACTTAGAAGGATTAGGTTTACAAGATGAATACTTAAGAAGTGATGGAGTTGGTAGAAATTTCTTAAAAATTCATGCAGGAGGTTCTATTGCTCCAGCATCAGAAGAAACAATTAAAAATGGTGAGCATTTTATAACTCAAGAAGGTAGAACTGTATTTAAGTACGCAGTTTCTAGGATGGCAGATGTTTCTGAAAAAATGCTAACAAGAAACAATCTTTCAAAAGATGATGTAGATTGGTTAGTACCACACCAAGCAAATAATCGTATTATTGAAGCGACTGCTAATAGAGTCGGTTTAGATTCTGAAAAAGTAATGGTAAATATCCATAAATATGGAAATACCACTTCAGCTACTTTACCTTTATTACTTGCAGATTATGAAAAAGATCTAAAAAAAGGAAATAATTTAATTTTTGCTGCATTTGGTGGAGGCTTCACATGGGGAGCTATCTATTTAAAATGGGCATACAATTCATAAAAAACCAAACAACTAAAATTAGGAATATGGATATTAAAGAAATTCAAAGTCTTATAAAATTTGTAGCAAAATCAGGTGCAAGTGAAGTGAAGTTAGAAATGGAAGATATTAAAATCACCATTAAAACTGGAAGCGAAACTCCTGAAACTACATTTATTCAAACGGCTGCACCTATGGGCGTAGCTCCTCAAATGATGGCTCAAGCTCCTGCAGTACCAGTAGCAGCAGCATCAAATGAAACAGCTACTACAGAGGAGGATTCTAAATATATTACAATCAAATCTCCAATTATTGGAACTTTTTACAGAAAACCATCACCAGATAAACCAAATTTTGCTGAAGTAGGTACGGAAGTAAAAGTAGGTGATACTGTTTGTGTTATTGAAGCAATGAAATTATTTAATGAAATTGAATCTGAAATTTCAGGTAAAGTCGTTAAAGTATTAGTAGATGATGCTACTCCGGTAGAATTTGATCAACCGTTATTTTTAGTAGATCCATCTTAATTAACATATAACTCTAAATAAATTAAGTTTTTTGACTTCTTTTATTTGGAGTTTTTAAATTTTTAGAACGTATGTTTAAAAAGATATTAATTGCCAATAGAGGTGAAATTGCACTACGTGTAATTAGAACCTGTAAAGAAATGGGCATCAAAACTGTTGCTGTTTACTCTAAAGCAGATGCAGAAAGTTTACATGTAAAATTTGCTGATGAAGCAGTTTGTATTGGACCAGCCGCAAGTAGCGAATCTTATTTAAAAATGGATCGTATTATTGCTGCTGCCGAAATTACAAATGCAGATGCAATTCACCCTGGTTATGGTTTCTTATCAGAAAATGCTAAATTTTCTAAATTATGTGAAGAACATGATTTAAAATTTATTGGTGCTTCACCTGATATGATTGACCGTATGGGAGATAAAGCAAACGCTAAATCTACTATGATAGCTGCTGGTGTACCTTGTGTACCTGGAAGTGAGGGTGTTATCGAAACTTTTGAAGATTGTATAGAAACAGCTATAGCTACTGGATATCCTGTAATGTTAAAAGCATCAGCAGGTGGTGGTGGAAAAGGAATGCGTGCTGTTTGGAAAGCCGAAGATTTAAAAGATGCGTGGGATTCTGCTCGTCAAGAATCGAAAGCTGCCTTTGGTAATGATGATATGTATATGGAAAAGCTTATTGAAGAGCCTCGTCATATCGAAATTCAAATTATTGGAGATTCTTACGGTAAAGCTTGTCATTTATCTGAAAGAGATTGTTCGGTACAACGTCGTCATCAAAAATTAACTGAAGAAACTCCTTCTCCGTTTATGACGGATGAATTACGTGATAAAATGGGTAATGCTGCTGTAAAAGCTGCTGAATTCATTAAATACGAAGGTGCTGGAACTGTTGAGTTTTTAGTTGATAAACATCGTAACTTCTTCTTTATGGAGATGAATACACGTATTCAAGTTGAGCACCCTATTACCGAAGAAGTTGTTAATTACGATTTAATTCGTGAGCAAATTTTAGTAGCAGCAGGTGTGCCAATTTCAGGTAAAAATTACTTCCCGAAATTACACTCTATTGAATGCAGAATTAATGCAGAAGATCCTTTTAACGGATTTAGACCTGCTCCAGGAAAAATAACCTCATATCATGCACCAGGAGGTCATGGAGTTCGTATTGATACGCACGTATATGCTGGTTATATGATTCCACCAAACTACGATTCTATGATTTCTAAATTAATTGTTACTGCACAAACTCGTGAAGAAGCAATTAACAAAATGAAACGTGCTTTAGATGAATATGTTATTGAAGGAATTAAAACTACAATTCCTTTTCATAGACAATTAATGGATCATCCTAATTATATTGCTGGTAATTATACCACTAAATTTATGGAAGATTTTGAAATGAAGTCTTAATAAAACATCAAAATAAAAAAATCAGTGATTAAACTCACTGATTTTTTTATTTCATAAATTTGCGTTATGAATTTTATTTATAACCTATTACTTTTTAAAGTATCAATACTACTTCGCTTTATCGCTTTATTCAATAAAAAAATAAAACTTTTTGTTGATGGACGAAAACAAACTTTCAATAAATTAAATAGCATTCAAAAAACCGATAAAGTTATTTGGTTTCATGCTGCTTCGTTAGGCGAATTTGAACAAGGAAGACCAATTATTGAAGCATTAAAAGAACGCTATAAAAATCATAAAATAGTAGTTACTTTTTTTTCTCCTTCGGGATATGAAATCAGGAAAAATTATAATTTAGCCGATGTCGTTTGTTATTTACCGTTCGATACAAAATCGAATGTTAAAAAATTTATTGATAAAATACATCCAGAAATAGCCATTATTATCAAATACGAATTTTGGCCAAATCTTTTATCCGAAGTAAGAAAACAAGGAATTAATACGATTTTAATTTCAGGGATTTTCAGAAAAAAACAATCATTTTTTAAATGGCATGGCGGTTTTATGCGCGATAAACTAAATGCTTTTAATCATTTTTATCTTCAGAATAAAGAATCTAAAAAACTACTTTCTACTATTGGTTTTGAAAACATAACCATTGCTGGCGATACCAGATTTGATAGAGTTCTCGATATTTTAAAACAAGATAATTCACTTGATTTTATCAATGAATTTAAAAATGACACTTATACGCTAGTTGCAGGAAGTACTTGGAAAGAAGATGAAAAACTATTAGTAAATTACATTAATAATCATGCTTTAGCCGATGAAAAATTTATAATAGCTCCGCATAATATCAATCAGAAGCAAATAAAAGAATTACAAGAAAGTATCAACAAAAAAACAATTTTATATTCTGAAAAAGAAGGTCAAAATTTATCAGAAAATCAAGTTTTTATTATTGATACTATCGGTTTATTAACCAAAATTTACTCGTATGCCGATGTTGCGTACGTAGGCGGAGGATTAGCAACAGGACTTCACAATATATTAGAACCTGCAACGTTTGGAGTACCAATAGTATTTGGAGCAAATAAGTATAAAAAGTTTCAAGAAGCTACTGATTTACTAAAGTTAGGCGGAGTTAAAACTGTTGTGAATGAACAAGAATTTACCACTATTTTCACTTCTTTAAAAAACAAAAAAGAGTTTAGAACTAAATTAGGAAGCATCAACCAAAAATATATTTCTGAAAATACAGGTGCTACCAAAACAATAATGGATTACATTAAAAAAACCTTATAATGGATATTATTTTACAACCTTGGACATGGTATATTTCTGGTCCTTTAATTGCTTTTGTACTATTTTTGTTCTTTTACTTCGGAAA
Organism: Tenacibaculum salmonis; assembly: GCF_041053065.1. NCBI lineage: Bacteria > Pseudomonadati > Bacteroidota > Flavobacteriia > Flavobacteriales > Flavobacteriaceae > Tenacibaculum > Tenacibaculum salmonis. Next base: position 1,436,299 of record NZ_JBFCVV010000001.1, read on the forward strand.
AAGCTTTGGAGTATCTAGAAATTTAGAAACCATTTGTACTATTGCTGGTGCGGGAAAAATTTCTGATTATTTTAAAAAAGACTGGAAAGAACGTGATTGGGCGCTTGTTTTTTTAATTGGATTAATTATTGGCGGATTCATAGCTATTAATTATTTATCAGCAACAAAAACAATTCAATTAAACCCAAAAACAGTACAAGAATTAGCAGATTTAGGTTTTGAAAATGCAGGAAATTCTTTTGTTCCTTCTGAAATTTTCAGCATTGAAAATATGCTTACTATAAAAGGATTCTCAATTTTATTAATTGCAGGAATTTTAATTGGTTTCGGTACTAGATACGCTGGCGGATGTACCTCAGGACATGCAATTGCTGGTTTAAGCAATTTACAACTACCTTCTTTAATTGCCGTAATTGGTTTTTTTATAGGAGGATTATTAATGACTTGGATTTTTTTCCCTTTAATTTTCGGATAATATGAAAAACATAAAATTTTTAATAATCGGTATTTTCTTCGGAATTATAATGACAAAATCCGAAGCAATTTCATGGTACAGAATCTACGAAATGTTTAAGTTTCAATCCTTTCATATGTACGGAATTATAGGTTCGGCAGTTGCTTTTTCTATGATTTTTATGTATTTATTCAAAAAGGGTACAATTAAAGATTATCTCGGTAATCAAATCAATATAAAAGAAAAGGAAAAAGGTTTTATAAGAACACTTATTGGCGGAACTATTTTTGGTTTAGGATGGGCATTAGCAGGAGCTTGCCCTGCTCCTATTTTCGTATTAATTGGTCATAGTGTATTTCCAATTATTATTGTTTTATTAGGTGCAATATTAGGCGCTTTTATCTACGGATTACTAAGTAAAAAGCTACCTAATTAAGTTTAAAAAAAATAAAGATTATTTGTAGCAATTTCCCGCTTTCCGCACTCGCTTTTTTTATTTTTTTTTTAAAGAAAAAAACAAAAAAGAGCTCAAACAATTGCTACAATCGGGGCTAGGAATTTCACTCTATTTTAATAATAGATAATGCTTGTTTATACCTAATATTTTATTAAATCAGTATCAAATATAATACTCGTTTTAAGTTTAGTATTATCAACTACTTTCCAATTATAAATTGCAGAAAGTTGATATATTTTAGAAAGCTCTTCAAACAAACGTGTTTTTGCTTCTACTTGTAATCGAGAAACTGTAATAGTCGATTTAATATTTTCAATAGCTTTAGTATTCAGGTTATTCAAATCTGATTTTGAAAAGGTATTAAATTGACTTTGTTGTAAATCAAAATATTTAATTTCAGGAGAAATAACAACTGATTCTTCTGGTATTTTATGAATAATTATTTGTTTACCAATACTATCAATTTCAATTTCTAATTTTGATAAATCGTAACCAACTTCAACTTTTGCATTAACCGATAATATGGCTTTTTTTTCAAAAGAAAGATAATCGTAAAAGTATTTTTTACTTTCAGAAAAATGATACATTTCAGAAAAACTCCCTTCCGAAACAACTAATTTACTTAAATTTTGGATACTATTTAATACTACTTGAATTTCTTCGTGTACGTGTTTTTCTACTTTTTTATCTTCTTGTTTTTCGTACCATAATTTGGCAACTAAAAAACCTAGTAAAAAAATAGCAATATATTTAAGAAGACGCATCCTGATGTTTTGCTATAAATATAATTAAAGTATCTTAAATTAAAACAAGAATTTGTATAATTTACAGGTCTTATTCTTCTTTTGGAAATGCTTGTTTGTTAAATAAAAATAACAAAAAAACACCAATACTAATCCAAGAATCTGCTCCGTTAAAAATAGCGTTAAAAAAAGTAAAGCTTTCACCTTCATACATCGGGAAATAAAGCATATCAACTACTTTTCCGTAAAATAATTCTCCATAAGGTTTGTCTGAAAACAACGTAGCTACATTATGATAAGAAGTATCAAAAATTACACCATAAAAAACAGAGTCTATAATATTACCTATTGCACCTGCTAAAACTAACGCTATAGCAATAACAACAGCTGTATGAGCTTGTCTTTTTATAGTTTGCCACAACCAATATATAATACCTGAAACAGCAATAACTCTAAACAATGTTAAAAATAATTTACCTGCTCTACCACCAAATTCAAAACCCCAAGCCATACCATTATTTTCAGTAAAGTGGATTTTAAACCAATCTGCAAAAACAACAACTTCTTCGCCAAGTTGAAAATGTGTTTTTACATAAATTTTACTAATTTGATCTATTAGAATCGCCAGGATTACGGTAAATATTGCAATATTTTTTTTAGACATTTTTTGAATTTAATAGCAACAAAAATAAGAAAAGTATTCGTTTTTATTCGGTAATTAAAATAACATTAGCATTAATAGTATTTACTTTAAAATTAGAAACTTCTTTTTGTGTTTTTTTAACATAAATCTTACCTTCATAACGATTATTATTTATGCCTATTACTCCGTTATTTGTTTTAATATCGATGTTACTTTTTTTAGATAAATTTGCATAAACATTGCCTAAAAACAAAGAAACAAAAGCATTTCCTTTTACATTATTTAATCGAACATTACCTTTATCAATATAAATTTTCACATCTCCTTGATAACTTTTAGAAACAATTCCGATTGTTTTTCCATAAATAATAACATTTTTGTTCTTCGGGACTTTAACTATAACACGAACTCTTTGCAATCTTTTTGTGATATATTTTCTAAAAACACCAGCTTCATTGTAATCAAAAATTTGATTAAAATCTATTTTTAAAACAGCTAATTTTTCTTGAAAATAAATAGTGTGCGTATGCGGATTCTCATCTAAAAGTAATACTTCTATTTGATTACTTTTTGAATTTTCAATAACAATATCATCTAAACCATCAGTATTTATTTCAATATCATTTGATAAAACAGTTGTCGTTTTAAGTAATTTTTCTTGAGAAAAAACAATCAGATTTTCACATAAAAAAAATACTAAAAGGTAACAAATATTCCATCGCTTAACATTAGCTTTAAAACAAAAAAAGCCTCTATAAAGAGGCTTTTTTTTGATATTATACATATTCAAAAAAATTATTGTTTACGTTTAGCTTCAATACTTAATGTAGCATGAGGCACTAATTTTAAACGTTCTTTTTGAATTAATTTACCTGTAACTCTACAAACTCCGTATGTTTTATTTTGAATACGAATTAGAGCGTGTTTTAAATCACGAATAAATTTTTCTTGACGCAAAGCTAATTGTACATTTGCCTCTTTTGCCATTGTATCTGAACCTTCATCAAATGATTTAAATGTAGGTGAAGTATCTTCTGTACCGTTACCTGAACCATTTTTATAAGAAGCTTGTAATAACTCTAAATCTTCTTCTGACTTCTTTATTTTTTTTAAAATAATCTCTTTGAACTCTTGTAAATCACTATCCGAGTATCTTATATTAATATTTTTATCCATAACTTATGCTTTTTCAATTAACATTTTACTTTTTATGGTATCAAATTCGATTTCTGTACCATTTTCTAATTCATCAACAAAAACCAATTCATTAGTTAATGTTTCAGCTTTTATATAGTTTTCGTTTACAGTTACAGAACTTTGTAAATCAGCAGCTTTTAAAATTGTTAATTTTATTTTATCTGTTACCTCTAAACCTGTTTCTTTACGTGCATTTTGAATTCTATTGATTAACTCTCTAGCAACTCCTTCTTTACGTAAATCTTCGTTTATTGTAACATCTAATGCAACAGTTAAACCTTCTGCATTTGCTACTAACCAACCTTCAATATCTTTAGATAAAATCTCTACATCAGCGGTTTCTAAAGTAATCATTTTATCATTAACCTCAACAGAAATACATCCTTCTTTTTCAATTTCTAAAATATCATCCTGAGTAAAAACTTGTATCCTACTAGCAATCAACTTCATATCCTTACCAAATTTAGGACCTAAAGCTTTAAAGTTTGGTTTAATTTGTTTTACCAAAATATCAGAAGCATCATCTAAAAGTTCAATTTCTTTAACATTTACTTCTGATTTTATTAAATCAGCAACTGCTAAAATCTCTTCTTTTTGAGTAGCATCTAAAACAGGAATCATTATTTTTTGTAATGGCTGACGTACTTTAATTTTTTCTTTTGCTCTTAATGATAAGACTAAAGAAGAAATAGTTTGTGCATTTTCCATTTGACGCTCTAATGATTTATCAATTAAAGCCTCATTACAAACAGGAAATTCGGCTAAATGTACACTTTCAAAACCTTCACCATTTGTAGTACTGATTAAATCTTTATATAATTTATCCATAAAGAAAGGCGCTACTGGCGATGCCAATTTAGCCACCGTAAGCATACAAGTATATAAAGTTTGATAAGCAGATATTTTATCTTGTGCATATTCACCTTTCCAAAAACGTCTTCTACATAAACGAACATACCAGTTACTTAAATGATCTTGTACAAAATCAGAAATTGCTCTGGTTGCTTTTGTTGGTTCGTATTCTGCATAAAACACATCTACTTTTTGAATCAATGTATTTAATTCTGATAAAATCCAACGGTCAATTTCTGGTCTTTCAGCTAACGGCACCTCAGCTTCACTATAATTGAAGTTATCTAAATTAGCATATAAACTAAAGAAAGAATAGGTATTATAAAGAGTTCCAAAGAACTTTCTACTAACTTCGGTAATTCCATCTAAATCAAACTTTAAATTATCCCAAGGATTTGCGTTTGAAATCATGTACCAACGTGTAGCATCAGGACCATATTTATCTAAGGTAGTAAACGGATCAACACCATTTCCTAAACGCTTCGACATTTTTTGTCCATTTTTATCTAACACCAATCCGTTAGATACTACATTTTTATAAGCTTTATCATCAAAAACCATCGTTGCGATAGCGTGTAAAGTATAAAACCATCCACGAGTTTGGTCTACTCCTTCGGCAATAAAGTCGGCAGTTTTCCAACCTTCTTCTACTATTTCTTTATTTTCAAACGGATAATGCCATTGTGCATACGGCATAGAACCTGAATCGAACCAAACATCAATTAAATCAGATTCACGTTGCATTGGCTCACCCGAAGCAGATACTAATGTAATTTTATCAACTACATTTTTATGTAAATCAATAGTGTCATAATTTTCATCAGACATATCTCCTGAAACAAAATCAGCAAAAATATCTTCAGTCATTACACCTGCTTTTACAGCAAGTGCCATTTCTTCTTTTAATTCAGCTACAGAACCTACTATTTTGGTTTCCTTACCATCTTCTGTTCTCCAAACTGGCAACGGAATTCCCCAGAAACGAGAACGAGACAAGTTCCAATCATTAGCATTTTTCAACCAATTTCCAAAACGACCTGTTCCTGTTGATTCAGGTTTCCAATTAATTTCTTCATTTAAAGAATGCATACGTTCTTTAACGTCTGTTACTTTAATAAACCAAGAATCTAACGGATAATATAAAATAGGCTTATCAGTTCTCCAACAATGTGGATAACTATGGACATATTTTTCTACCTTAAAGGCTTTATTTTCTTCTTTTAATTTGATGGCAATTTGTACATCTACTGAACGTTCAGGAGCTTCTCCATCAGCATAATATTCATTTTTAACGTACATTCCTGCAAATTCACCCATTTCCTTGGTGAATTTCCCTTGTAAATCTACTAAAGGAACTAAATTATCATTTTCATCTTTTACCAACATTGGAGGCACACCTGCATCTTTACAAACTAAAGCATCATCAGCTCCAAAAGTTGGTGCTGTGTGTACAATTCCTGTACCATCTTCTGTGGTTACAAAATCTCCAGAAATTACTCTAAAAGCTTCTTCAGGATTATCGTGTGGTAAAGTATATGGTAATAATTGCTCATATTTAGTACCTACTAAATCAGCACCTTTACATTCAGCAATTACTAAATAAGGTATTTGTTTATCTTCGGCTTTATAGGTTGCTAAATCAGCTTCGCTTTCAACAGCTTTAAACTTTTTACCAGCGAATTGTTTTGCAAGTAAAGGCTTACCTAAAACTACTTGTGTAGGCTCAAAAGTATATTGATTGAATGTTTTTACTAAAACATAATCAATTTTATTTCCAACTGTTAAAGCCGTATTACTTGGTAATGTCCAAGGCGTTGTTGTCCATGCTAAAATATGAACATCATTTCCGTTTTGTAAAACACTTGGTAAAGTTTCAGTAATTGCTTTAAATTGAGCAACTACAGTTGTATCAGTAACATCTTGATATGCTCCTGGCTGATTCACCTCATGAGAACTCAAACCTGTTCCTGCTTTTGGTGAATATGGCTGAATTGTATATCCTTTATACATCAAATCTTTATTATAGATTTGCTTTAACAACCACCAAACAGTTTCCATATATTTTGGTTTATAAGTTACATACGGATCTTCCATATCTACCCAATAACCCATTTTTTCGGTAAGCGTATTCCAAATATCAGTATATTTCATTACTGCTTTTTTACAAGCAATATTGTATTCTTCTACCGTAATTTTAGTTCCGATATCTTCTTTGGTAATTCCTAATTCTTTTTCAACACCTAATTCAACAGGTAAACCATGTGTATCCCAACCAGCCTTACGCTTTACCTGAAATCCTTTTAAAGTTTTATAACGGCAAAAAATATCTTTAATGGTACGTCCCATTGCATGATGAATACCTGGTAAACCATTTGCCGAAGGAGGTCCTTCGAAAAAGATAAACGGCTTATTATCATCACGCGTAGTTATACTTTTTTCAAAAATGTTGTTTTCTTTCCAATAATTTAGGATTTCATCCGCAACATTTGGCAAGTTAAGCCCTTTGTATTCAGTAAACTTCGTACTCATTTTTTCTTTATATTTATTGATTTTGCGAAATTACGTATTTTCTTGTAATTGTAATAGTTGACATTAAAAAAAAGCCTTTAAATAAAGGCTTTATAATTAACTAATTACTTTTTAAGAAATATCTCTTTCTTTTTTTATTTGTTCGTAAGCAGCTTGAATTTTTTGAAATTTCTCATTAGCGCCTTCTTTGTGAGCTTTTCCTAAACCTTCTAATTTATCAGGATGATATTTTTTAGCCATTTTTCGATACGCTTTTTTAAGTTCGTTATCGGTAGCTTGTTTTGTAATTTCTAAAATTTTATAAGCGCTATCAACCTCTTCATAAAACATTGCTTTTATCGAAATATAATCATGTTGATTAATATATAAATAACCTGCAATTTTTCTTATTTCTTCTTCTTCAAGTGTTGTTACTTGTCCATCAGCTTTGGCAATTCCGAATAAAAAATGCAACAATTGCAAACGAGAAGCATGCGACATATGCTGACGAATTTGCATACAAACCTGACGAGTTGATATTTCTTTTTTGATAATACCACTAAACAATTTAAAAGCATGATTCGCTCGTTCTTTACCATACATTTCTACAAAATGTAAGCGAACAAAGTCTAACTCTCGCTGATCAACCCTTCCATCAGCTTTAATAACGACAGAAGCTAAAATCAGTAAAGTTATTTCAAAATCGCCAGAAGTAGCACGACCTCTTTTTTGTGGTTCTGTATTATCTTGATATTCTCGTTGCTCTTTTCTAAAGTCTTCTATAGAAACTCCATCTATAAAACTACCTATAGCAAATCCTATAATAGCCCCTATTGGACCACCCATTGTAAATCCTGCTCCGGCACCAAGCCATTTTGCAAATTTTCCCATTTTTTAATTTTAAAGATGTAAATATACTATTAATACCATTTTGAAATAATTATTTCCTTTTAAAAAAAATAATAAAGATATTTTGAAGCTACTTCCCGCTTTCCGCACTCGCTTTTTTTATTTTTTTTGAAGGAAAAAAACAAAAAAGAGCTCAAACAATTGCTTCAATCGGGGCTAAAATAAAATACCTCTAAAAAGCAGTAATTGTTTTGGTTTGATTCTTCTTTTTAAATAAAGTATCTTTGCGTTAAACTATTTAACTCAAAAAATATGTACCCAGAAGAATTAGTAAAACCGATGCGTGATCAATTAATCGATGCTGGTTTTGACGCTTTATACACTGCTCAAGATGTTGATACTGCATTAGCAAAAGAAGGAACAACTTTAGTAATGGTTAACTCTGTTTGTGGTTGTGCTGCAGGTACTGCAAGACCAGGAGCTATTGCTTCTTTAGGCGCAGAAAAAAGACCTACAAACTTAACAACTGTTTTTGCAGGTGTAGAAAAAGAATCTACTGCTAGAGCTAGAGAATTGATGATACCTTTTCCTCCATCATCTCCTGCTATTGCTTTATTTAAAGACGGTAGTTTAGTGCACATTTTAGAGCGTCACCATATTGAAGGTCATTCTGCTCAAGCTATTGCTCAGAATTTAGCAGCAGCTTACGATGAATTTTGCTAGTCAAAATTTATAATATAAAAGAAAATCCAGCAAATTTGCTGGATTTTTTTTGTTATACCTTTTTTATAACGCTCGTTACAATCCCCCAAATAATAAAATTATTTTCTTCCGTAATTTTAATTACAGGATAATCAGGATTTTCGGGTTGTAGCCAAATTTCGTCTTTGGTTACTCTTAATCTTTTTACAGTAAATTCTCCATCTAAAAAACAAACGGCTATTTTGTTATTTGTTGGCGGAATACTTCTATCAATCACTAACAAATCATTATCATCTAAACCTGCACCAATCATTGATTGTCCACTTACTTTTGCAAAAAAGGTTGCTTCTTTATTTTTAATCAACTCTTCATCTAATGAAATACGAGTTTCTTTAAAATCATCAACAGGTGATGGAAATCCAGCAGAAATACCCATATCTATAAAAATTGCACCCTTACTTTTACTTTCAGTCATATCTTTAGGTGCTAAAAAAGTTAGTTTTTTTGATCTGTTCATAATTTTTTCACAATAATATCCTCATTAATATTTATGCAATAATTTGGAATAAAACATTCTTTTTATACTTTCCAAATATGCTATCAATATTTTTTAGGGACTGCTAATTTAAACGTATCTATTTTAAAAACCTTATTTAATTTACTAATAATAAAGAAGTTTTAAATTAAACATCAATTTATAAAAGGTCTGTAAACTTATTTAATCGATAAAAACATCTAAAAATAAAGCAAAATAATTATCTAATCAAGTTTTCTTATTTTTGTAGTATGATTAAAAAATTAAAAATTGATGGAATTGATAAGATTATCATCAAACGATTGGTTTCTGATGCTCGTACGCCTATTTTAAGTATTGCTAGAGAAGTAGGAATTTCAGGAGCGGCAATTCATCAGCGATTACGAAAACTAGATGCTTCCGATTTAATAGACGGATACAAAATGGTATTAAATCCGAAGGCTTTAGGCTATAATACCACGGCTTTTGTAGGAGTTTTTTTAGATTCATCTAGCTTATATTCATCAGCAATAAAAAGATTAAAAGAAATACCTGAAGTTGTTGAAAGTCATTATACAACTGGTAATTATGCTATTTTCATCAAAATACTTTGTAAAAACAATGAAGATTTAATGCATTTACTAAACAAGGATATTCAGAATATAAAAGGAGTTTCAAGAACAGAAACTTTTATTTCTTTAGACCAACAAATAGACAGACAAATAAAAATTTAAATTCTCCCTAATGAACGATTTTATTTTCTATTTTAAAATGGGCTTATTTCATGTACTTGATATAAAAGCCTACGATCATATTTTATTTTTAATTGTACTTGCTGTTGTTTATGAATTTATACATTGGAAAAAAGTATTATGGTTAATCACTTTATTTACCATCGGACATTCTATAACTTTAGCGTTATCAGCTTACGGAGTGTTAAAAATTGATGTCGATTTAGTGGAGTTTTTAATTCCATTATCAATTTTCATAACTGGTTTAATGAATGTATTAACAGCCAGTAAAGCATCCGTAGGAAAAGAAAATCAGAATTTATTTTTTGCTTTATTCTTCGGATTAATTCACGGACTTGGTTTTTCAAATTACTTTAAAATAATGATTGGTAAAACTTCTGATAAATTAATTCCTTTACTAGAATTTGCTGGCGGTGTAGAAGCTGCTCAAATTATTATTGTCTTAACAATTTTATTAATAGGTACATTAACTCAATCAATATTTAATGTAAATCGTCGTGATTGGATTTTAGTTGTATCTTCTATTGTAATGGGTTTTGCTTTTCAAATGATGATTGACCGTATTTTTTGGTAAAAAATTAAGCAATAACCTTTTCAAATCTAACTATCTTAGCATATCACATAATTTATTATTTTGGGTAAAAAACAATTAAAATACGACAAAGCCTATTTAAAGATGGCACAAGAATGGGGAAAATTATCTCATTGTAAACGAAAAAAAGTAGGCGCAATAATCGTTAAAGATCGAATGATTATTTCTGATGGTTATAACGGAACTCCTTCTGGTTTTGAAAATTATTGTGAAGATGAAGAAGGGTACACAAAATGGTATGTTTTACATGCCGAAGCAAATGCTATTTTAAAAGTTGCTGCTTCAACACAATCTTGTAAAGATGCAACCTTATATATTACGCTTTCTCCTTGCCAACAATGTAGCAAATTAATACATCAGGCAGGTATAAAACGAGTCGTATATGCACAAGATTATAAAGATACTTCTGGTATCGATTTTTTAGAAAAAGCAGGCATTGAACTCTTACATTTACCTTATGAATAAAAATAACTTTCCTATTTATTTATCAATAGCTGTTGTTTTCGGTATTCTTATCGGAACTTTTTTTAGCAAAGGAAACAGCTCTAATTTTATCGGAACAAACTCATCAACCGAAAAAAAAATAAAACGGCTGATTGACTACATACAAACAGATTATGTTGACAATGTAAATACTGATGATTTATTAGATGGTGCTATTACACAAATGCTTGGGAAATTAGATCCACATTCGGTATATATCCCTAAAGAAAATCTTCAATTAGTTACCGAAAATATGCAAGGTAATTTTGTTGGAATCGGTGTGCAGTTTCGCATGATTGGTGATACAATTACTGTTATTTCACCTATTAAAGGAGGACCTAGTATAAAAAAAGGAATTAAAGCTGGTGATAGAATTTTACTAGCCGACAAAGACACTTTATACGGTAAGAAATTACAAACTTCTAAAATAATGAAAGCCTTAAAAGGCAAACCAAAAACAAATGTTACGCTACAGATTTACAGAAAAACAATCGATAGTATTTTTGATGTAAACATAACAAGAGATAAAGTAAATATTAAAAGTGTTGATATCGCTTATATGCTAAATGACAGTATTGGTTATATAAAATTAAATCGTTTTGCTCGTAATTCTTATAGAGAATTTAAAACATCTTTAGATACTCTTAAAAAGAATAACATGACCGATTTAGTACTTGATCTTCGTGGAAATGGTGGTGGTTTTATTGATATTGCAAACAGTATTATTGATGAATTTTTAGAAGATGAAAAATTAATTGTATTCACTAAAAATAATAAAGGAGACATTAACAAATCATTTGCCACAGATAAAGGGAGTTTTGAAAAAGGTGGTTTATATGTTTTAATTGATGAAAACTCTGCTTCTGCTTCAGAAATTGTTGCTGGTGCTTTACAAGATAACGATAAAGGAATAATTATTGGTCGTCGTTCTTTTGGAAAAGGATTAGTACAACAAGAAATGGATTTAGGCGATGGTTCTGCAGTTCGTTTAACAACGGCTCGTTACTACACTCCAACAGGGCGATCTATTCAAAAACCTTATGATAAAAGCAAATCAAATAAAACATATGCTAACGATATCGAAAATAGATATTCAAGCGGTGAATTATTTAATAAAGACAGCATAAAAACTATTGATAGTTTAAAATTTACCACTCCAAAAGGTAAAATCGTTTATGGTGGTGGTGGTATTATTCCTGATTATTTTGTTGCTGTAGATACGGCTACTTATGTTCCTAGTATATTTTTCAGACCTTTAAATAACTTTGCTTTTAATTATGTAGATACTAATCGTAAAAAGTTAGAAACGGTTAATGTAAACGACTTTATCAAAAATTTTGATGTAGATAACAGTATTTTTAATGATTTCTTATCAAAACTTGAAGGCTATAAACTTTCATCAAAAATTAAAGAACAATTAAAACAAAACTTAAAAACTTTAATTGCTAGAGAACTTTTTAGTGATGAAGGTTTATATAAAGTAAATCAGATTGATGATAAAATGCTTCAAAAAGTTTTTGAACTAGAGATCAAATAATTTAAGTTTACTTGTATATTAATATAATTTATATGTAGAAACAACCCTTTTTCAAACCCTATTTTATCAATTAAAAACACGCACTTATACCAATTTAAAATACACTTACCTCCTATTTTTAAGCACTAAGAGACAATAAAAAAAAATACTTTTAAGTACACCATATATTTGCAGCAGGTTAAAAATAAATAAGGTGATTTTAACTCAATTATTTGAAAAAAAAAGAGGTAATAAACATAAAGTCAAGCTATCAGTAAGTTAGATAATATGTTTTTTTACTTCTTTTTTTTTATACTTTAAAGCCTAAATTATCTTCAAAATAAAGTGCTTGAATTCTCTTTAGATTAACCAAATAATTTCGGTGGGTTTGAGTAAAAAAAATGATTCAACTAGAGAAAAAATAATTTACGATTACTTTTATATTAATATAATTTAAGAATAACCCTTTTTAAAATCCTATTTTATCAATTAAAAACACACACTTATACCAATTTAAAATACACTTACCTCCTATTTTTAAGCACTAAGAGACAATAAAAAAAATTACTTGTAAGCACACCATATATTTGCAGTAGGTTAAAAATAAATAATGGGGTTTTTAACTCAAATCTTCGAAAAATAAAAGAGGTAATTAATATAAAATCAAACCCTGGGGGGGGCTTAGATAATATATTTTTTACTTCTTTTTTTATACTTTAAAATGTAAAGTTATTACTTCCTTAATACTCGATAAGTTAGATCTAGTACTATAGCTGTTTTTACCTAAAAACTTTATTGTTTTTCAAAAATTGCTTTTTAAAACGATCACTAAATAATATTTTATGATTATTATTTAAAATCAATAAATTATCTTCAAAATAAAGTGCTTGAATTCTCTTTAGATTAACCAAATAATTTCGGTGAGTTTGAACAAAATAAGTATCGCCAAGTAATTCTTTTATTTTTGTTAACGATAATCGAATCATATACTCCTGATCTTGATCACAAACAAGTCGGCAGTATTTTTCTTCAACTTCTACATAAAAAATTAATTTAATATCAACTTTTACAATACTTTTATTTTTTTTAACAAATAAAAAGGAAGGTGTAATAATCGCTTTTTCATCACTTAAACTGCTGTTATTTTCCTGTTCATAAAATTTTTCCAAAGCTAACTCTAAAGAATATAATAACTCTAATTTATTAAATGGTTTTAATAAATAAGTATATGGTTTTGTAAGTTTAGCATCATTAAACACCACTTTACTTTGCATGCTTGTTAAAAATAAAAAAGGCGTTTCAATCTGTTCTTTATTTAATCTGTGTGCTAACGAAATACCTAGCGGTTCTCCATCAATCATAATATCAAGAAGAATAATATCAAAAAAACTATTTTTTATCTCTTTTTCAGCATCTTTAGTATTTTTTACATGAATAACTTCATAATTATGTTGTTCTAATAAGTTTATTATTTCTGTAGCCTCTTCGTCTAAATCTTCTAATAGAAGTAGTCGTAAATTATTCATCTTTTATAGCTTTTTAACTTACGAAGATACTTGTTTTATAAGTTAATTCACATTAAAAAAGAACTAAACAAACTAATTTCTAGTCTAATAACTACGCTAAAGGCAATAAAATAATAGCCTTTGTATAAGTTCCTTTCTGACTTTCAAAAAACAAAGTTCCTTTATTTTTTTTAATTAATGTTTGACACAGTAATAAGCCCAATCCAACTCCTTTTGAATGGTCTATTTTAGTTATAGATAAATTTTTCAAAGAATTTATTTCTTTAAGTTTTTCTGGTGAAATCCCAATTCCTGTATCTTTAATTTCAATCGATGCTTGGTTTTCTGAATACATTTTCATTTTAATCGAAATACTTCCTGAACCTTTCATGTATTTCATCGAATTATCTATTAAGTTTCGCAGTACAATTTTTAAAGATTCTTTATCTATTAAAACAAATATACCTGTTTCTAAATCACTTGAAATAGAAATATCTTTAACACTTACTAAATTTCTATAATCAAACAAAAGATGTTCTATTATTGGGTGTAAGGCATTTTTTTCGGGAATAAAACTTAAAATATTACTTTGATCTAGCGACCAATATAATACATTATCTAATAAACGACTCGTACTTTGTGTAACAGAAATAGCTACTTGAGTTGCTTCTATAATTGCAGGTAAATCGTTATTTTCAATGTGTTTTTCTAGTTTTTTATGCTGTCTTTTTATCGTATTTATAGGCGATCGTAAGTCGTGTGAAACTACCGAAAATAAATAATTTTTTGTTTTATTAGCCACACTTAAAGCCTCCTTTTGCGCTATAATTAATTTATTATTATTTCGTAATTTTTTATAGATAAAGCCTAACCCCCCTAAAAGAAATAATAATAAACTTCCGCCAAGAATCAATCCTTTTTGAACTATTTTTTGACGTTTTATTTCTTCATTTTTAATTCGAATTTCTTGCTGTTTATAAGCAACTACATTTTTTTTATCTCGTTCGATAAGTTCCCAAATTTTATCTCTATTCCAAATAGAATCTTTCCAGCGATTACTTTCTTTGTAATACTTAACACTTTTTTTATAGCGTTTTCTATTTTCTTCTACCACTGCCATATTAAAAGCAGTGCTTTCCTTAAATTTAAAATCTCGATATAATAGCGACAAATCGTAGCATTCTTTAAATAAAGGAATCGCTTGACTATCCATATATTGTTCATAATATATATTAGCCATTCCTGTTTTTGCTAAAAGCACTAAAGAAGTATCTGTTTTTTTTATTAAAGAAAGCTGTTTATTAAAAAAAAAAGTAGCTTTTTTAAAATTATTTTTAGAGAAATAACATATCGCTAAATTATGATAGATTACTGATTTTTGCTTAACATCTTTCATTATATCTTTAGATGATAAGCATTTCTCTAAGCTTAAAATTGATTTATCATATTTTTGCTGATTTAAGTAAACATAGCCGAGTCTTAAATTTTTTAAAGAAGTAAAACGCCCTGTTTCTGATATTTTTTGAAGAATAATAATTGATTTTTTAAACAGTGATTTTTCCGTTAGACTGATACTCTTCAAATAGTATATAATATCTTTTTGATCAGTAGTAGTAACCTCTAACAATGCTTTATTTGAATAAACATAACAAGAATCGTATTGTTTTAATTTATAAAAATCAAGAACTTTACAAAAAGATTTTATTTGAACTTTATTACAAATAGAATCTGTTTTATTTCTCAAATCGTGTAATACTTTTTGAGAAAAAACAGTTATTGAGAAAAAAAATAAAATAACAAATAAACTTTTACTATTCATTTTTATAGCGATAATCTTGTGTTTTCTTAGCTGTTTTGCTTTTAAGTTCAAAACAGCTATATTAAATTATATAAATTAATTTACAACAAAAAACCTTTTAAAACATCGGCAACTTTTCGATTGTCTGATAATTGTCAGATTTTATTTTGTATGCTTATTAAAAAGAAAAAAGGTATTTCAATATATTCTTTATTTAATCTGTGTGCTAACGAAATACCTAGCGGTTCTCCATCAATCATAATATCTAAAAGAATGATGTCTAAAAAATGGTTTTTTTAGTTCTTTTTCAGCATCTCTAGTATTTTTTACATGAATAATTTCATAATCATGTGCCTCTGATAAACTTATTTCCCCTGTCATTTCTTAGTCTAAATCTTCTAATAGAAGTAGTCGTAAATTATTCATCTTTTATAGCTTTTTAACTTACGAAGATACTTGTTTTATAAGTTAATTCACATTAAAAAAGAACTAAACAAACTAATTTCTAGTCTAATAACTACGCTAAAGGCAATAAAATAATAGCCTTTGTATAAGTTCCTTTCTGACTTTCAAAAAACAAAGTTCCTTTATTTTTTTTAATTAATGTTTGACACAATAATAAGCCCAATCCAACTCCTTTTGAATGGTCTATTTTAGTTATAGATAAATTTTTCAAAGAATTTATTTCTTTAAGTTTTTCTGGTGAAATCCCAATTCCTGTATCTTTAATTTCAATCGATGCTTGGTTTTCTGAATACATTTTCATTTTAATCGAAATACTTCCTGAACCTTTCATGTATTTCATCGAATTATCTATTAAGTTTCGCAGTACAATTTTTAAAGATTCTTTATCTATTAAAACAAATATACCTGTTTCTAAATCACTTAAAATAGAAATATCTTTAACACTTAGTAAATTTTCATAATCAAACAAAAGATGTTCTATTATTGGGTGTAAGGCATTTTTTTCGGGAATAAAACTTAAAATATTACTTTGATCTAGCGACCAATATAATACATTATCCAATAAACGACTCGTACTTTGTGTAACCGAAATAGCTACTTGAGTTGCTTGTTTAATTGCAGGTAAATCTTTATTTTCAATATGTTTTTCTAGTTTTTTATGCTGTCTTTTTATAGTATTTATAGGCGATCGTAAATCGTGTGAAACGACCGAAAATAAATAATCTTTTGTTTTATTAGCCGTACTTAAAGCCTCCTTTTGTAATATAATTAGTTTATTATTATTTCGTAATTTTTTATAGATAAAACCTAAAACACCTAAAAGAAATAATAATAAAATTCCGCCAAAAACCAACCCTTTTTGAACTATTTTTTGTCGTTTTATTTCTTCATTTTTAATTCCTATTTCTTGCTGTTTATAAGCAATGGCAATTTTTTTATCTCTTTCGGTAATTTCCCAAATTTTCTCTTTATTCCAAATAGAATCTTTCCAGCGATTACTTTCTTTGTAATACTTAACGCTTTTTTTATAGCATTTTCTATTCTCTTCTACCACAGCCATACTAAATGCAGTGCTTTCCTTTAATACGATATCAGTATGCAATTGTGATAAATTATAACTTTCTTTAAATAAGGGAATCGCTTGTTTGTCTAAATATTGATCATAATACATATATGCCATTCCCATTTTTAATTTAATCAAAGAAGTGGTATCGTTTTTTTGAATTAAAGAAAGCTGTTTATCATAATAAAAAGTAGCTTTTTTAAAGTCTTTTTTATAAAAATAACATGCTGCTAAATTATGATAGATCATTGACCTTTGCTCAACATCTTTCATAATATCTTTAGATGATAAGCATTTTTCTAAGCTTAAAATTGATGTATCATATTTTTGTTGATTTAAGTAAACATAACCGAGTCTTAAATTTTTTAAAGAAGCAAAACGCCCTGTATCTGATATTTTATCAAGGCTAAACAGTGCCTTTTTAAATAGTGATTTTTCTGTTGGACTAATACTTTGTAAATAATATATAATATCTTTTTGATTGGTAGTTGTAACGTCTAATAAAGCTTTATTTGAATAAATATAGCAAGAATCGTATTGTTTTAATTTATAAAGTTCAAGAACTTTGCAAAAAGATTTTATTTGAACTTTTCTGCAAATAGAATCTGTCTTATTTCTCAAATCGTCTAATGCTTTTTGAGAAAAAGAATTTATTACGTACATCAATAAAATAAAAAACACGTATTTATTATTCATAGTAAAAACTACACTAAAAAGTTTTTTAAGACTTCGGCAATTTTTCGATTGTCTGATAATTGTGGGATTTTATTTTGTCCACCAAACTTTCCAATTGATTTCATATATTCATGAAAACCACCTTTTTTTACTTTTCTAATAATAAGCGGTTGTAATATTTTACCTGCAATTAAATCGAAATAATAAACATTTTGATTTTGCATAGAGACATCGATTTTAGCTGCTAATTCGGCTAAATTATCAGGTTCATTTTCAAACTCAATAAACCATTCATGATATGGTAAACCGCTTTCTGGAGTAACCTGTGGCGCAACTGTAAACTCACTTATATTTATGTCTCTTCCTATAATTGCATCGTTTAAAGCCTTTTCAACCTCCTTACCAATTACATGTTCGCCAAAGGCAGAAATAAAATGTTTAATACGTCCTGTAACTTTTATTCTATATGGTTTAAGTGATGTAAACTCAACAGTATCGCCAATATTATATCCCCAAAGACCTGCCGAAGTATTTAAAATGATGACATAATTAACACCTAATTTCACATCTTTTAAAGAAATACGTGTTGGATTTTCATCATAAAATTCCGTTGCAGGAATAAACTCATAAAAAATGCCTGAGTTCAACTGTAATAACATTCCTTTTTCGGTTTGCGAATCTTGATAAGCAATAAATCCTTCGGATGCAGGGTATAATTCTATATAATCCACTTTTTTTCCAATTAAGGCTTCAAACTTATTTTTATACGGTTCAAAATTTACACCTCCGTACACGAAAAAATTAAAATTCGGAAATGTTTCTGAAATAGGTTTTCCTGTTTTGGCTATTAATTTTTCAAAATACATTTGTACCCAAGACGGAATTCCGCTAATAACAGACATATCTTGATTAATAGTTTCTTCTACTACTTTATCAACCTTTGTATCCCAATCTTCAATACAATTAGTTTCCCAACTTGGCAACCTATTTTTTAATAGATAATTAGGTACATAATGAGCTGCAATTCCACTTAATCGACCTAATTTTATACCGTTCAAATCTTCTAAAACAGGGCTTCCTTGTAAAAAAATCATTTTACCATCAACAAAACTAGCATCGTTTGTTTCAGTAATATAAAATAACAACGCGTTACGCGCTGCTTTTATATGCGTTGGCATTGATTCTTTGGTAATCGGAATATATTTTGCACCCGAAGTAGTTCCTGATGTTTTTGCAAAATATAAAGGCTTGCCTTTCCATAATATATTTTCTTCACCTGCAACCATTCTATCAACATAAGTACGTAAACCTTCGTAATCGGTTACAGGAATACGCTTTTTAAAATCTTCATACGTATTGATAGAAATAAAATCATGATCTTTTCCAAAAGCTGTTTTACACCCTTCACTAACCAAATACTTAAATACTTTTTCTTGTGTTTCATGAGGTTTGTTCGCCCATTTATAAACGCGCTTTCGTACTTGCTTTGCAAAAGGTTTTGCTAATTTCGATTTGATGCTCATTTTTAACTATTTTAGAAATAAAAACAGAATACCTCTGTTTGAAAACAAAAGTTAAAATGCTGTTTTATTATTATTTTTTTAAAACTATTGAAAATCTATATAATCTGTTGGATTTACAGGAAATCCATTATTCCATAATTCAAAGTGTAAATGGGGTCCTGTAGATAACTCGCCAGTAGAACCTACACTTGCAATTGCTTCTCCTGATTTTACAAGTTCACCTTGTTGTTTCAATAATTGTCCGTTGTGCTTATAAACCGATATAAATTCATCAGGATGTTGTATCATTATTACATAACCTGTTTCTGCTGTCCATTCGGCTAAAATAACTGTTCCATCTGCAATTACTTTTACAGGTGTACCTTTTTTAGCTACAATATCAATTGCATAATGTTTATCGTTCGTATTAAAAACTTGTGAAATATTACCTGTTAAAGGCGAAAAGAAAACAACTTTAGCCCTTCCTTCTGCACTTTCAGATAAAGGAAAACGGTCTTTACCTTCAATTTTTTCTCTAAATAAAGAATCTTCTTTTGTTGCTGCTAATTTTCGGGTATCAATAGCTATGTTTTGAGCATCTATTTTGATAGAATCTATTTTATCAGGACTTATTTCACCTGTTAAAACAGGTCGGAGTGCTTTTGTAAAACGCTCAATAACTGCCAATCGAGTTTTTAAAGAGTCTGTTTGATATATTAATCGAGTTGCTTTTCGTTTTAAAGAACTAGAAGAATACCCTGGAATATACTCTCGTAAGCCTGTAAATGCTATTAATAAAGTTGTAAATACAATTAGCAATATTGAAAAAATACCGCCAAAAACAAATACATTTAAGCGAGATAATTTTAAAGAGAATTTTTCTTGAAAAGTATCTTCATTTAAAATTACCAATCGGTATTTATCTACAAGTTTTTGTTTAAGCTTTCGCTTTTTTTGAATTTTAGCCACGTTACTACAAGTTTGAAACTCAAAGATACAACGAAAATTTTTCGAAACTATTTTTAGATAAAATAGACTTCATACAATATAACGTATTTTTAACATTTTCACTGTTTTTTAACAAAAAAAAATGATTTAATAAATTTATTAAACCCTTTTTATATAGATTAGTAAAAATGCCTAGCCCCGATTGAAGCATTTGTTTGAGCTCTTTTTTTGATTTTTCTTCAAAAAAAAGCGAGTGCAGAAAGTGGGAAATTGCTTCTAAAAAAAATCTTTAAATTGATGAATTATTTTCTATAGAAATTCATTTTATCGATATAATCAAAAACTTTAGGCGATAATAAAGGCTGAATATTTTTTTCGTTTTTGATGCTATTACGTACCATTGTAGATGATATTTCTACAATTGGCGCAGCAACTCTATGAATTTTAAGGTGTTCTGTAAATTGATTTTCAACAACTCCTTCTGAAATTCGAGGATATACATATACATTATAATCATCTAAAATAGCTTCATAATTTCGCCATTTATGAAAGCTTTTTAAATTGTCTTCACCCATAATTAAGTTAAATTTATAATTAGGATGTTTTTCAGATATATGTGTTAATGTATTTATGGTATAATTTGGCTGAGGCAAATTAAATTCAATATCAGAAGGTTGAATTTTATCGTAACCTTCGGTCGCCAAATACACCATGTCTAAACGATGGTGATTATCAAGCAACGAACTTTTCTTTTTAAATGGGTTATGCGGTGTTACAACCATCCAAATTTCATCTAAGTCAGAATTTTCGACCATGTGATTGGCAATAATTAAATGACCTATATGAATGGGATTAAAAGTTCCAAAATACAATCCAATATTTTTTCTGAAATTTTCCATAACCCTTTTTTAAAAATATAATTACGTTTATTTTACTTCTTTAATTTAATCCTAAAAAATTACCTACTAAATTTTCAGCTTCTTCTAAAGCAACTTCCAATTTATCATTTTTGATAATTTTATCAAATTCTGTTGCTTTTGCTAATTCTACAGATGCTTTAGCAATACGCATATTAATTTTTTCTTCGCTTTCGGTACTTCTTTTATTTAAGCGATTTTTAAGCTCTTCAATACTTGGCGGTTGCACAAAAATTGATAAAGTTTCTTCAGGAAATTTACTTTTGATACGTAATCCTCCAATAACATCAATATCAAAAACAACGTGTTTATTTAAGCCCCAAATACGTTCGATTTCGGTTTTTAAAGTTCCGTAAAAATTATCGGTGTACACTTCCTCCCACTCTAAAAATTCGTCAGCTTCAATTTTATTTTTGAAATCATCTTTAGATATGAAATAGTAATCTTCTCCATCAACCTCAAAACCTCTTGGTTCTCTAGAAGCTGCGGAAATTGAAAAAGCTAAACTAAGTTTTTCTTGTTGTAATAAATGACGAACAATAGTTGTTTTACCTGATCCTGAAGGTGCTGAAAACACAAATAATTTTCCTTTAAAATCTTCTGCCATTTTATAAAACGTTTAAAATTTGTTCTTTTATTTTTTCTAGTTCGTCTTTCATTTGGATAACTATTTTTTGCATCACTGCAAAATTAGCTTTCGACCCCATAGTATTTACTTCTCTTCCAATTTCTTGAACGATAAATCCTAATTTTTTTCCATTAGAATCATCTGTTGCCAATTGATCTAAGAAATATAATAAATGATTTCCTAAACGAACTTTTTCTTCGTTGATATCTAATTTTTCTAGATAATAGATTAATTCTTGCTCAAAACGATTCTCATCAACCTCAACTTTTAAATCGGTTAAAGCTTTTTGTAAACGCTCTTTTACGTTTGCAATTCTTTCACCGTCTAATTTTTTAACTTCTTCTAAAGCTGATTGAATATTTGCAATTCTTAATTGAAAATCTTCTTCTAACGATTTAGCTTCATCAGTTCTGTAAGCAATAATTTCTTGTAAAGCTTCATCGATATGAACAGCAATTTGAGCCCATTCATTTTCGTCTAACTCTTCACGTTCTGTTTTTAAAGCATCAGGCATTCTAACAGCCATCTTTAATAATTCAATTTCCTGATTATCAGAAACAGGCATTGCATTTTTTAACTGCGCTACGTAATTTGCAACTACTGATTTATTTACAGTTGTTAATGTTTCATCAGAAGTCGTTTCTACATAGATAGAAAAATCGATTTTCCCTCTTACTAAATGACTTGCTAATTTCTTACGAACGGCTAATTCTTTTTCTCTGTAATAAGAAGGTATTCTTGTATTTAAGTCTAAATTTTTACTATTAAGAGATTTAATTTCAATAGTTACTTTCTTAGAAGGTAAATGTAATACGGATTTACCATAACCCGTCATAGATTGTATCATATCATAAATTTAGTAAACACAAAGATACTGTTATTTATTTTTAACAACTAGCTGTTTGATTAGCAAAAAAGCATGCCGAAAGATATTTTAAGCACAAAAAAAGCACTGTAAACACAGTGCTTTTTCTTAATTTAAATTTTAATTTTGTAAATTATTTCTAATTAATCTACTAAAGCAGGTACTCTTAATACTTGCCCTGGATAAATTTTATCAGGATGAGATAACATTGGTTTATTTGCTTCAAAAATCACTGTATATTTCATGGCATCACCATAAAATTCTTTTGAAATTTTACCTAAAGTATCACCACCTACTACTGTGTGAAATTGAGCCATTATTTCTTCAACAACTTCTTCCTCTTCAGCAACTACAACAGGTGCAACTGTCATATTATCTTCTACTGAACCGATTCCATTAGTATTTCCTACCACTAAAATCACTTTTTCTTTAGTTGCTAAATCAGAAGCTTCACCAGAAATAGTAGCTTTATCTTCGTCAATAGTAATTGCTAAATTTTCAACAGGTAATTCTAAAGTATTAACTGCATCTACTAATTTAGCAGATTTTTCAGCAGCTTCTTCTTCAGTTGTTTTTCCTACACCAAATACTTTGGCACCAGCGTTTTTAATAAATGAAAAAATTCCCATTTTCTTTTTGATTTTTTTATTGATTAATACTATTACTTTCTGATTACTAATATACAATTTTTACGCCATTTTTTATTTTTATCTAAAAAAATATTAAAAATTAATAACATTTTTTGATATTAATATAAACCTTAGCATTGTAAAGCATTAAAATTATGACTTTTAACATATTTTTTTTTCAAAAAACAACTTCAGATATTTTTTAAATTTCATCAAAAAAAAACCACACTTTTAAAAAGTATGGTTTCTAATATATTAATATGTTTTGTATTTATTCTTTAAATGTATTCCATCCTTGTGCTTTTAATTCAATTTCTTGATTTGCACGTGTAACTAAATTCAGCCCTTCGCTTTCCGCTACAATATGCCCAATAATTGATAAATTCGGGTTTGATTTGATTTTATCAAAATCAGTAATCGGTACTGTAAATAATAGTTCATAATCTTCACCTCCACTTAAGGCAATCATGGTACTATCCATCTTAAACTCTTCAGAAGTAGAAATAACTTGCGGGTCTAAAGGTAATTTATCTTCATAAATTTTACATCCTGTTTTACTTTGTGAACAGATATGCATTATTTCAGATGATAATCCATCAGAAATATCAATCATAGAAGTTGGTTTTACTTCCATTTCTTTTAATAATTCTGTAATATCTTTACGAGCCTCTGGTTTTAATTGACGCTCTATTAAATAGGTATAAGCATCTAAATCTGGTTGACTTTGCGGATTTACTTGAAATACTTGTTTCTCTCTTTCTAAAACCTGTAAACCTAAATATGCTGCACCTAAATCACCCGAAACAACAATTAAATCGGTAGGTTTTGCACCATCTCTATAAACAATATTTTCTTTTTTAGCTGTTCCTATTGCGGTAATAGAAATTAACATTCCTTTTGTTGATGATGTGGTATCTCCTCCAATTAAATCAACTTTATAAGTATCACAAGCTAATTGAATACCTGCATATAACTCTTCTAAAGCTTCTAAAGGAAATCTATTTGAAACAGCAATTGATACGGTAATTTGCTCGGCAACGCCATTCATTGCATATACATCTGATAAATTAACCATTACAGCTTTATATCCTAAATGCTTTAATGGCATGTAACTTAAATCAAAATGTACACCTTCTACTAATAAATCAGTAGTTATTAAGCGTTCTTTTTCTGATGCGCTAATTACAGCTGCATCATCACCAATTCCTTTTGTTGTTGATGAACTGTACAACTTAAAATGCTCCGTTAAATGGTTTATTAAACCAAACTCTCCTAGTTTAGCTAATGAGGTTCTTTCTTGATTTTTATCTTCTAACATTTGGCAAAGATAACAACAAGTAAGTAAACAAAATAGGATAAATAAATAACTCCTTTTAAAATAAAGATAGGGTTTACTAGTTATTAACTGTTTTATATTTAGTTAATTCTGTAAATTTAGGACTTAAAATCAAAATCATTATGAACAACACTATAAAAAAAACACTTTTTTATTCTTTACTTACCCTTATTTTATCTTGTAATTCTCCTTCCGTAAAAATCAATAATGATACTGATGGTGATGAAATAATAAACTCTTTAGATAACTGTCCTGATACAGCTAATAAAGAGCAATTAGATACTGACGGTGATGGAAAAGGTAATATTTGTGATGATGATGACGATAATGATGGAATTAAAGATGTAGATGATAATTGTCCATTAATGCCTAATCCTGATCAAAAAGATACAGACGGAAATGGTATAGGAGATGTGTGTGATAAATATTTAAATGATACTGATAAAGATGGTATAAAAAACGATATAGATAACTGTCCTAACATGGCTAATCCAGATCAAAAAGATACAGACGGCGACGGTATAGGTGATGTATGTGATGATTCATCAATAGATAATAAAGTCCCATGTGTTTCAGGTATGGCAGGAATTTACCCTTGTAACGGTTATGATTTATTGTTACACATTCCACTAAGTACCTTTGGCGCTACTGAAGGAAATGACTCTTGGGGTTGGACAGATACTAGTACTAACAAAGAATATGCAATAATGTGTGTAAACAACGGAACTGTTTTTGTTGATATTACAAACACAAACAATCCTGTTTATTTAGGTAAAATACCAACAGCAACTGTTAATAGCTCTTGGAGAGATGTTAAAATATATAAAGACCATGCTTTTATTGTTAGTGAAGCTTATGGACACGGAATGCAAGTTTTTGATTTAACAAGATTAAGAAACGTATCTACACCTCCTGAAATATTTAGTCCTGATACGCACTTTAAAGAATTTGGTAGTGCTCATAATATGGTAATTAATGAAGAATCAGGATATGCGTACCCTGTAGGAACTAGTAAATCTGGTCCTTATAAAGGAGGTCCTTTGTTTATCAATATACAAGACCCTAAAAATCCTAAAACTGAAGGTGGATGGGGAACTGATAATTATAGTCATGATGCACAAGTCGTTAATTATAACGGTCCTGATTCTGATTATACTGGTAAAGAAATTTTAATCGGTAGTAACGAAAATGAAGTTGTTATAGTAGATATTAGCGACAAATCAAACCCTAAAAATATCTCTAAAATATCGTATGCAAATGTTGGTTACACACACCAAGGTTGGTTTACAGAAAATAAAAAATATTTTATTTTAGGAGATGAGTTAGATGAGCAAAGTTTTGGTAATAAAACAAGAAATATTATTTTTGATTTTACAGACTTAGATAATCCTAAAGAACATTTTAGTTATACTGGTCCTACTAATGCAATTGATCATAATGGGTATATAAAAGACAACATATTTTATTTAGCGAACTACACAGCAGGTGTTCGTTTTATTGATATTACAAATATATCTAGCAAATCAATAACAGAAACTGGTTATTTTGATACCTATCCAAACAATAATGGTGCTAATTTTAATGGAGTATGGAACGTATATCCATATTTTGATAGCGGAAAAATAGTAATAAGTGATATTAACAGTGGTTTATTCATCGTTAAAAAACAATAAATGTTAAAACCAATTTCAATACTTTTATCAGCTTTTATAATTTTTATCAGTTGTAATAATGATACTCCGTCAGCTACAATAACAAAACAATTAACTATTGATTTTGTAAAAACATATGGTGGTTCAAAAAACGAAAGTGGAAGAAGCGTTATTCAAACCTCAGATAATGGCTATGCTGTTTTAGGATTTACGCAAAGTATTGATGGAGATATTTCAACATCAAAAACAACAATTCAGTATGATTATTGGCTATTAAAGTTTGATGAAAATGATACTTTACAATGGCAAAAAACATACGGAGGTTCAAAAGATGAAAAAGCGTATCAAATTATTGAAACCAGTGACAATGGTTTTGCTGTAATAGGATACAGTAAAAGTGCTGATGGTGACGTTAACGAAAATGAAGGTTTTGAAGATATTTGGATTTTAAAATTAGATGCTACTGGAAATATTCTATGGAAAAAAAACACAGGATTTGCAGGAACAGATAAAGGTTTTCAAATTATTGAAACCAATGATGGTGGCTTTTTTATAGGAGGTATTTTAGATGTTACAGCTTCGGGAGGCGCAGGAAATGCAAGATCAGCAGCAAGACACGCTGGTGGCGATTATTGGGCTATAAAATTAAATGCTAACGGAAATATTGAATGGCGAAAATATTTTGGTGGTAAAAATACCGATACTTGCTACGGAATTACAGCAACTCCTGATGGTTATTTAATGATTGGAACATCAGATAGTGTTGATGTTGATATCAATAATAATCAAGGTAGTTATGATTTTTGGGTTATCAAAATAAATAAAACAGGAACACTTATTTGGGAAAAATCTTTTGGAGGAGATCAAATTGATGAAGCAAGAGCAATAACTCCTACTGATGATGGGAATTTTATCATTATTGGCGATACTCGAAGCGATGACAAAGATGTAACTAATAATGGTGGGGCTGATTTATGGGTTATCAAAATAGATACAAACGGTAAATTAATCTGGCAAAAAAATTATGGAGGCGCTAGTTTTGATGTTGGAAGATCTATCAATAAAACAACAAATGGTGATTTTTTAATCGCTGGAAGTTCAAGAAGTACTGATAATGAAATTATCAATAAAGGACAAAACGATGCTTGGCTTATTAAAATAGATAAAAATGGAAAGCAACTTTGGCAAAAAACTATTGGTGGTACAGCTGTCGATTTTTGCTATGATGCTATTGAATTATCAAACGGAAATATAATAGCTGTTGGCGAAAGCAACAGTAATACTGACGATATAATTACAAATAAAGGATTTTCAGACCTATTAATTATCAAATTAAAATAACGATGAAACAATTTTCAATACTATTATTAAGCTTATTTATTTTTTCATGTAGTTCAGATAATGATGAACCAATTAAAGAAGTTGCTATTCAAGTTAATTTTTCCCAAAACTGGGACGGAACTACTATTGAAAAATCTGATTTAAGCAATACTGAATTTTCATATATAATAGGTACAGATATAAAAACAGAAACAACTCTTAAAATTGATAAATTACGTTATTTAATATCAAAAATAACCTTAACTGACGGAGCAGGAAAAGCAACTACTTTTGATGGTTATCAATTAGTAGATTTAAGTAATTCTGAAAGCTCATTATTTAATCCATCTGTAAAAATATCAGAAGGAAATTACAACCTATCCATGACTTTTGGTTTTAATGAAGATGATAATATTGATGGTAATTATGCTGATTTAAACACAGCTTCTTGGGGCGTACCGATGATGCTAGGCGGTGGTTACCATTTTATGCAAATGGATGGAAAATATAAAGATACTAAGAATGTTGAAAACCCTTATAACTTTCATACAATTAGAGCTTATAATACCGAAACAAAAAAAGCAGAAGACACTTCTTTTTCAGTTGATTTAGGTAGTATAAATGTTAAAAATAACGCAACTATTGAAATAAAAATGAATGTTGCGCAATGGTTTAAAAACCCAAATGATTGGGATTTAAATAAAAAAAACATCAGCTTAATGATGGATTATGAAGCTCAAAAAACAATGTCTGAAAATGGTAAAAAAGGCGTTTTTAGTTTAGGTACAATTACGCAATAAACAAATGATTAAAAAAAATATTTTGTTTTTATTCCTTCTTCTTTTAATCAGTTGTTCATCAAAAGAAGAAGGAATATATACGCCCAAACCTACATCATTAAAAATACCTGAGCTTTTTCAACAAAAATTAATTGAACCTGTTATCCCTACAAATAATCCTTTAACAGAAGAAGGAATTGCCTTAGGTAAAAAATTATTTTTTGATGAAATTTTATCAAAAGACAATACACAATCGTGCGCTAGTTGTCATAATCCTCAAAAAGCTTTTACGGATGAAAATCGTTTTAGTGAAGGTGTTGATGGAAAAATTGGCAATAGAAACTCCATGCCTTTATTTAATTTAGCATGGAATTTTGATGAGCGTTTTACTTGGGATGGAAAAGAAACAAGTCTAGAAAACCAAGCTTTAGAGCCTGTTAGAAATCCAATAGAAATGCATAGCAATTGGAAAAATGTTGCGATAAAAATTAAAAATCATGCTGAATATCCAACTTTATTTCAGCAAGCTTTTCAAACTTCAAAAATAGATTCTACTTTAATAATCAAAGCACTTGCACAGTTTGAAAGAACTTTAATCTCTGAAAACTCAAAATTTGATCAATATTTATTAGGAAAAGCACAACTGACATCCGAAGAAAAAAATGGTTTTGATGTTTTTATGGATGAAACTCGTGGAGATTGTTTTCATTGTCATGGAAGTAATAATAATCCATTATGGACAGATAATAAATTTCATAATAATGGTTTAGATGCTATTTTTACTGATTTAGGATTAGGTAAAATAACTGGTGACCCGAATGATAATGGAAAATTTAAATCGCCATCGCTTCGGAATTTAAAATTTACAGCTCCATACATGCACGATGGTCGTTTTGCTACTTTAGAAGATGTTATAAATCATTATTCAACAGGTTTAAAAAACTCTTCAACAATAGACCCTTTAATGAAAAGTGTAAACAAAGGAGGTGTTAACCTTTCTCAAGAAGACAAAGATGATTTAAAAACATTTCTTCTTTCTCTTTCTGATAATGACTTCATTAACAATCTTGAATTTCAAGAATAATCAGAAACAATGATATAACGATAACAAAACCCTATCAAAGGTTCTGTAATTAAATGAGACTTATATTGTATATTTGCAACTTATTTAGCTTAAACCACTAAAAAAATGATAAAAGTTTCAGAAACAGCAAAAAATAAAGTTATCCAGTTAATGACTGATGACGGTTTTGATGCTGCAGTAGATTTTGTGCGTGTTGGCGTAAAAAGTGGAGGTTGTTCAGGGTTATCGTACGACTTAACTTTTGACAAAAACACCCAAGAAAACGATAAAATTTTCGAAGAAAACGACATAAAAATTATTGTTGATAAAAAAAGTTTTTTATACCTAGTAGGAACTACCTTAGAGTATTCTGGAGGTTTAAACGGAAAAGGTTTTGTTTTTAACAACCCAAACGCAAACCGTACCTGTGGTTGCGGAGAAAGTTTTTCTTTATAACATTACAACTCAAATGAGCAAGTATACCGAAGACGATTTAAGAGAAGAGTTAAAAACCAAAGAATATGAATATGGTTTTTATACTGACATAGAAAGTGAAACCTTTGCAAAAGGGTTAAATGAAGATGTAGTTCGTGCTATTTCTAAAAAGAAAAACGAACCACAATGGATGACTGATTGGCGTTTAGAAGCCTTTAAAGTTTGGCAAGAAATGGAGGAACCAGAATGGGCAAATGTTCATTATGAAAAACCAAAATTTCAAGACATTGCTTACTATTCAGCTCCAAAAGAAAAACCAAAATTAAATAGTTTAGATGAAGTTGATCCAGAATTATTGGACACTTTTAAACGTTTAGGAATTTCTTTAGATGAACAAAAAAAATTAGCTAATGTAGCTGTTGATATTGTAGTAGATTCAGTTTCTGTTGCAACAACTTTTAGAGAAACATTAGGTAAAAAAGGTATTATTTTTATGCCTATTTCTGAAGCTATTCAAGAACATCCTGAATTAGTAAGAAAATATTTAGGAACTGTTGTTCCAACTACAGACAACTTTTATGCAGCATTAAATTCAGCAGTTTTTTCTGATGGATCTTTCTGTTATATTCCAAAAGGTGTTAAATGTCCTATGGAATTATCAACCTACTTCAGAATTAACGAAGGAGGAACAGGACAGTTTGAAAGAACTTTAGTAGTTGCTGACAAAGGAAGTTATGTTTCTTACCTTGAAGGATGTACAGCACCAAGTAGAGATGAAAATCAGTTACACGCCGCAGTTGTTGAATTAATTGCCATGGATGATGCTGAAATTAAATATTCTACTGTTCAAAACTGGTATCCTGGAAATGCCGAAGGAAAAGGTGGTGTTTACAATTTTGTAACTAAAAGAGCTATCTGTGAAAAAAATGCAAAAGTTTCTTGGACACAAGTAGAAACAGGTTCTGCTGTAACTTGGAAATACCCTAGTTGTATTTTAAAAGGAGACAATTCTGTTGGTGAATTTTATTCAATTGCTGTAACTAATAATTATCAGCAAGCTGATACTGGTACTAAAATGATTCACTTAGGTAAAAATACTAAGTCAACCATTATATCAAAAGGAATATCTGCAGGAAAATCACAAAACAGTTATAGAGGATTAGTTCAGATTGGACCACGTGCCGAAAATGCACGTAACTTTTCTCAATGTGATTCTTTATTAATGGGTAATGAATGTGGTGCACACACGTTCCCGTATATTGAAACAAAAAATAAATCGGCACAAATAGAACACGAAGCAACTACAAGTAAAATTGGTGAAGACCAATTATTTTACTGTAACCAACGTGGTATTGATACCGAAAAAGCAATTGCATTAATCGTAAACGGATTTAGTAAAGATGTACTAAATAAGTTACCAATGGAATTTGCTGTAGAAGCACAAAAATTATTAGAAATTAGTTTAGAAGGAAGCGTTGGTTAATAGCCAATAACAAAGATATATAACCATGTTAAAAATAGAAAATTTACACGCTAACATAGATGATAAATCAATCTTAAAAGGATTGAATTTAGAAATTAAAGCAGGAGAAGTTCACGCAATAATGGGACCAAACGGTGCTGGTAAAAGTACCTTAGCTTCTGTAATTGCAGGAAAAGAAGAATACAAAGTAACTAATGGATCAATAGCTTTAAACGGTGAAGATATTAGTGAATTAGCTCCTGAAGAAAGAGCTCATAATGGCGTATTTTTATCTTTCCAATATCCTGTAGAAATTCCTGGAGTTTCTGTTACTAACTTTATTAAAACAGCGATTAACGAAAATCGTAAAGCCAAAGGTTTAGAAGACATGCCTGCAAAAGATATGTTAAAAATGATTCGTGAGAAATCAGAATTATTAGAAATAGACCGTAAATTTTTATCTCGTTCTTTAAACCAAGGTTTTTCTGGTGGAGAAAAGAAACGTAATGAAATTTTTCAAATGGCAATGTTAGAGCCTAAATTAGCCATCTTAGATGAAACTGATTCTGGTTTAGATATCGATGCTTTACGTATTGTTGCTAACGGAGTTAATAAATTAAAATCGAAAGACAACGCAGTAATTGTTATTACACATTACCAACGTTTATTAGATTATATCGTTCCTGATTTTGTACACGTTTTATACGATGGTAAAATTGTAAAATCTGGTGATGCTTCTTTAGCTTTAGAGTTAGAAGCTAAAGGATACGATTGGATTAAAGAAGAAGTTAATTCTTAAAAAAATGGAATTAAAAGAAAAACTAACCGCATCATACGTAGCATTTGAAAATGGCGTAGATATGGATTCTGATATTCATGATATTAGAACGAAAGCATTACAAAGTTTTGAAGAATTAGGTTTCCCAACTAAGAAATTAGAAGCTTGGAAATACACTTCTTTAAAATCGGTATTAAAACAAGATTATAGTATTTTTCCTAGTTCGGAAGCTGCTGTAGAATTAGCTGATGTAAAAAAATATTTTATTCATGATATAGACACTTATAAAATAGTGTTTATCGATGGAAAATATAGTTCTTTTTTATCAGAAACTACACACGATACTATTGATGTTTGTTTAATGTCATCTGCATTAACAAAACCTAAATATAAAGCTGTTATTGATAAATATTTCAATAAAATAGCTAAGCAAGATAATTTAACATCGTTAAATACTGCTTTTGCTAATGAAGGAGCTTATATTAATATCCCTAAAAATGTAGAGGTTCAAAAACCAATACAAATAATCTATTTTACTACAGGTAGTGAGGATGCTATTATGACGCAACCTCGTAATTTAATTGTAGCTGAACAGAATGCACATGTGCAAATTATTGAACGTCATCAAAGTTTAACATCTAACCCTGTTTTAACAAATGCGGTAACAGAAATATATGCTGCTAAAGATGCAACAGTAGATATTTATAAGATTCAAAATGATGATAAAAATGCTTCATTAGTTGATAATGTTTATATTGAACAAAAATCAAATAATGTTGTTTCAGTACATACTTTTTCTTTTGGAGGAAATATTACTCGTAATAACTTAAACTTTTATCAAAGAGGAGAACATATCGATTCTATTTTAAAAGGTATTACAATTTCTGAAGGAAAGCAACACATCGATCATCATACATTAGTACATCATATTGAACCTAATTGTGAATCTCATCAAGATTATAAAGGTATTTACGGAGGTCGTTCTACTGCTGTTTTTAACGGTAAAGTAATTGTTGAAAAAGAAGCACAAAAAACAAATGCTTATCAACAAAACAATAATGTTTTGATTAGTGATAAAGCAACAATTAATGCAAAACCTCAATTAGAGATTTTTGCAGATGATGTAAAATGTTCTCACGGTTGTACAATTGGTCAATTAGATGAAGATGCATTATTTTATATGCAACAACGTGGAATTCCTAAAAAAGAAGCAAAAGCATTATTAATGTATGCATTTGCAAATACTGTTTTAGAAAGTGTAAAAATTCCAGAAGTTAAAACAAGAATAAATAAATTAATAGCTAATAAATTAGGTGTTAATATCGGTTTTGATTTATAGAATCAATTATAAAATACTTAAAAAAGACCATTCTTAACGAATGGTCTTTTTTTATATTAAAATTAATTATTTTGTAATGATTTATAAAACTATTCGTCAAAAGAATAAAACTCATTAAAA
This sequence comes from Tenacibaculum salmonis, assembly GCF_041053065.1. Classification (NCBI taxonomy): domain Bacteria; kingdom Pseudomonadati; phylum Bacteroidota; class Flavobacteriia; order Flavobacteriales; family Flavobacteriaceae; genus Tenacibaculum; species Tenacibaculum salmonis. Next base: position 1,469,840 of record NZ_JBFCVV010000001.1, read on the forward strand.
AACAGAAAAAATGCAAAAAACTATTATACTCTTTTGTTTACTATTATTTGTTAGCATACAATCACAATCGCAAACAGATGTATTTAATGCACTACTTAAAACCTATGTTAGTACAGAAGGTGACATCGATTATAAAGGGTTACGAAAAAATAAAGCTTTATTAGATTTATATTTAAAACATCTAGAAAAAACTGTACCTCAAAAAAAATGGAGTACTTCAAAAGCTAAAGCATTTTGGATTAATGCATACAATGCATATACCATCAAATTGATAGTAGATAGCTATCCCTTAAAAAAAATTACAGATATTAAACGTAAAGGGAAAAATGCATGGAAAATACCAATTGCAACTGTAGGTAAAAAAATATATTCGTTAGATCATATTGAACACAAAATATTACGTCGTTGGCATGATGACCCTAGAATTCATGTAGCTATAAATGCTGCTTCAAAATCTGGTCCTCGTTTTCCAAATTTTGCTTTTACAGAAAAAAACATTGAAAGTTCATTAGAATTATTAATGAAAAATTTTCTTAACGATTCTAATAAAAATCAAATAACACCAGATGATATTGAAATTTCTAAAATATTTGAATGGTATTTAGAAGATTTTACAGTTAAATCTTCATTAAGAGACTATATAAATAAGTATTCTAATACACTTATTAATGATAGAGCAACCATCAAATATTTAGAATATAATTGGGATTTAAACGAAAAATAAACTCAATTAATACTTATAATAAAACGGAAAACAAAAATTGTATTTCCGTTTTTTTTATTCTTAACTTTTTAATGTTATAAATTCAATGACATTAAAACCATTTTTAACTCATTAAAAGAAAACTCTTTACTAACTTTTTTCTTCAATTCTGATAAAGTTTTAAAATCTGTCTCTTCTATCGATTTTAATAATTTATTATACCTTTTTACAGGCATAAGATCTAGTATATCAATATCTCCAGCACTAAGATAACTAGCTAAATGTGTTTCAATAGTATTTAATGTTAAACCTCTTTTTTTAGCTATTTCTTTAGCTGATATCCCTTCTTTGAAAAAATTATAAGTTATTTCTCTTGTTGGGATTTTCACTTCTTTTTTCTTTACTCCTACTTTATTTACACCTAATTTAATATTCTGATTAAGACCTTGTTTTTTACAATAAATACTAACTGCATCTAAAATTTGACCACCATATTTTTGCACTCTAATTTTACCCATTCCTTCAACTTTCAATAATTCTTGAGCTGTTTGTGGAAGGGAATCACAAATTGCATATAAAGTTTTTTGAACAAAAATCTGAAAATGAGGAATTCCTTCTTTCTTCGAAATCTGATCTCTTAACTCTCGTAAACTTACTGCTAAAGCAGGATCTCTTGATGAAATTAATTTCTTTTTAACTGGTTTTTCTGCATTTTGTAAAATTGCATCTGCTCTAATTTGCAAATAATCTTTTACATGAAAACTATCTTTTAATTTCAGAAAACAATATAATTTTATCGATAATAAATTATGTAGTGTATAAATCTGCTTTTCTAAATCTTTTTGAACCGCTTGATTATCTGTAGAAAATGAAATTCCGCTTAATGGTTTTTTTATAAAATCTTCGGTTTGAGTTTTAAAATAAGTAATTGCTTTTCTAAATCTATCATTAATTACATCGCTATTTTCGGCTAAAATATTTTCTTCCGATAGTTGCTGTAATTGAATTTTAAAACCATTTGCTACTTTTAATAACGGAATAATTCCATTATCTTTTATGGTTTCTAAATGATTAATCATAATACCATTTAAACTCGTTTGATTTTGATAAAAAATTTCAATAGCTCGAGTTGTTGGATATAAAAAAGGTCTAAAATCAAACAATTCTGAAATTAAATTAAGTTGATATGTTTTTTCTGATTCACTTAAAACAGTTTCATCAGGTACATTTTCATTTACATTTTTATTAAAAGAATCGACTGTTCTATCGTTAATAATTGAACTACTTCCAATTCTTGTTTTTAAAACGATCCCTTCCAAACTAGTACATCGACTAAGCGCAACATAAGTTTGACCATGTGCAAAAGAAGCTTCTGCATCAATAATTGCTTTTTCAAAAGTTAAACCTTGACTTTTATGGATGGTAATTGCCCAAGCCAATCGCAAAGGAATTTGTGTAAAAGAACCTGCTACATCTTCTTTTATTTCTTTAGTTTCTTCATCTATTGAATACGTAATATTCTCCCAAATTTCTTTTTTAGTTTCAATTTCAAAATCATCATTAGGACATTTTACATAAATAGTATCTTCATCAATCAGTCTTATTTCTCCAATTTTACCATTAAAATATCTTTTTTCAGGTGAGCTATCATTTTTAATAAACATAACCTGAGCCCCTACTTTTAATTCTAAATCAGCACTATTTGGATACGAATTTTCATTGAATTTACCAGAAACATCGGCTTTAAAAAAATAGCTTTTCTTTTTTATATTTTCTAATGCTAAAGTATTAATTGCATCCGCTCTTTTATTATGAGTAGTTAATGTAATATATCCTTCATTTTTTTTAGGTTGAAAATCTGGATTATATCTTTCATTTAATATTTTTTCTGATTTAGGTGACAAAGAATCATTTCTAATTTCATTTAATATTTCGATAAATTCATCATTATCTTGCCTGTAAATTTTTTTTAATTCGAGGCTTACCGTATTTGATTCTTGAAATGCTTTGCTACTAAAAAAGAAAACCGATGCATAATGTTCTTTTAATAAACTCCAATCATTTGGTCTTACCACAGGCGATAATTGCTGTAAATCGCCAATCATTAAAACTTGTGCACCGCCAAAAACTTTATTTCTATTTTTATATTTTCTTAAAACTTGGTCGATTCCATCTAATAAATCAGCTCGAACCATACTAATTTCATCGATAATTACTAAATCTAAAGACCTTATAATATCAATTTTTGTTTTATTAAATTTACGTTGCTGATTCGAACTGTTTTCAATCTGATTTGGTAAAATAGGACCAAAAGGCATCTGAAAAAAAGAATGAATAGTAACACCTTTTGCATTAATTGCAGCAACTCCTGTTGGTGCAACAATAACCAATCTTTTTAACGATTCATTTTTAATTTTATGTAAAAAAGTAGTTTTTCCTGTACCAGCTTTTCCTGTGATAAAAAGGTTTCTATCTGTTTTTTCTATAAATTTAATGGCAAGGTCTAATTCTTTATTTTCTATCATCTTAAAAGTACACTACATATTCTTACAAATGCAAAAATACTTTTTTAAATATGATGTTACTAAAATTCTGATAAAACAAAAATCTCACACAAAAAGTATGAGATTTTATTCTTTAAATAATGATATTAACTTATTTAAGTTTAAATACTTTTGATAAAATAGTTTCTAACAAACACCATTTTGTAAATGCCGATTGAATTAAATTCACACCGATAAACACGGTAAACCACATCCAATTTGGGTTTACATAAACAGTTAAAACTACACTTAATAATACAAAAGTTCCTACTATAATTCTGAAGTATTTATTTAACATTTTGTTTCTTTTTTAAAATTAATATTACTTATAATTTTTACGCTCAATCATATAATATACCAACGGAACTACCAATAATGTTAATACTGTTGATACAATAGTTCCACCCATTAATGAAATTGCCAATCCTTGAAAAATAGGGTCAAATAATATTACAAATGCTCCTATAACTACTGTTCCTGCGGTTAATAAAATAGGCGTTGTACGTACTGCTCCTGCTTCAATTGCGGCTTGTTTTATAGGCACTCCTTCATTAATTCTTAGGTTGATAAAATCAATTAATAAAACAGAGTTTCGAACCATAATTCCTGCCAAAGCAATCATCCCAATAAATGAAGTTGCGGTAAAAAATGCGCCCATAATCCAGTGTCCTAAAACAATTCCAATTAATGATAACGGAATAGCAACCATCATTACAACAGGCGCTTTAAAATTTTGAAACCAGCCAACAATTAAAATATAAATTAAAATAATTGCTCCTAAAAAAGCGATTCCTAAATCTCTAAAAACCTCTAATGTAATTTGCCATTCTCCGTCCCATTTTACGGTGTAATCATCTTCATAAGCTGGCTGACCTAAATACATTTCGTTTAATTTATAACCTTCGGGAAGTTTAATTTGTTTTAATTTTTCTTCCATTCCTAAAATTGCATAAGCAGGACTTTCCAATTCTCCAGCCATATCAGCCATTACATACACTACTCTTTTTTGATTTTTTCGATAAATACTTTTCGGAGCAATTTTTTTTTTGATATTTACTAAATCAGAAATTGGCACCATATTTCCATTTTTTGATTTTATCTTTAATTGAGAAATATCCGCAATACTTGATTTTTCCTTTTCATCTAAAGCCAACACCAAACCAACTTGATTTACCGAATTTTCATCATATAAATTCGTAATTGCTCGGTCAGAAAGTGCCATATTCATAGTGTAGGCAATTTGTTTAGGAGCAACTCCGTATAACATCGCTTTTTCTTTATCAATTTCAAATTGATATTTTGTTTGGTCATCCTCTACCATCCAATCAATATCAACTACATCATCTGTATTTTTTAAAATATCTTGAATACTATTAGCAATTTTAATTTGCTCTTTATAATCAGGTCCATAAATTTCGGCAACAATAGTCGATAAAACAGGAGGTCCTGGTGGAACTTCTACTAATTTTACATTAGCATTATATTTTGAAGCTATTTTTTGAATATCAGGTCGAAATAATTTTGCAATATCATGACTTTGAATAGTTCGTTCATTTTTATCAATTAAATTCACCTGAATATCCGCCATATTACTTCCTCCACGCAAATCGTAATGACGTACCAACCCGTTAAAAGTTATCGGTGCAGAAGTTCCAATATAATTCTGATAATTTACAACTTCTGGTCGGGTTGCTAAATATTGTGAAATTTCTTGAGCAACCACTCCTGTTCGTTCTAAAGTTGTTCCTTCAGGCATATCAATTACTACCTGAAATTCATTTTTATTATCAAAAGGCAACATTTTAACAGCTACCGATTTTGTAAAAAACAATACCATTGTTCCTAATAAAACGATAAAAGTACCTCCTAAAAATGCCCATCTTTTTGTTTTATTCTCTAATAAAGGACGTTCATATTTGTTATAAATTTTATAAATAAAGGTTTCTTCTAAAGGTTTTTCTTGTTTTTCAACTGCTCCTTTTTTATCTTTTTCTCTCAAAAAAATATATCCTAAATAAGGCGTAATAGTTAAGGCTACAAATAATGATAAAATCATTGCAATAGATGCTCCAATTGGCATTGGTGCCATATAAGGTCCCATTAATCCAGATACAAAAGCCATTGGTAAAACAGAAGCGATTACTGTAAAAGTTGCCAAAATTGTTGGGTTTCCAACTTCATTAATTGCATATAAAGCGGCTTCTTTAAAAGGCAAACGCTTCATTTTAAAATGTCGATGCATATTTTCGGCAATAATTATGGAATCATCAACCACAATTCCTGTAACAAAAACCAAGGCAAAAAGTGTAATTCTATTTAACGTATAATCAAGCATATAATAGCTCAATAACGTTAATGCAAAAGTAATTGGGACAGATAAAAACACTACCAAACCACCACGCCAACCCATCGCCAACATTACTACCAAAGTAACCGCAATAATAGAACCGATAAGGTGTAACAATAATTCCGATACTTTATGCGAAGCTGTTTCTCCATAATTTCGAGTAACCTCAACATGTACATCATCAGGAATTAAAGTAGTTCGTAAATGTGCAACTTTTGCTAAAATTACATCGGCAATTTTCATCGCATCAGCTCCTTTTCGTTTTGCTACCGAAATAGTAACCGCAGGATATTCAGATTTATAATTTGTTACTTTTTCACTTGCTTTTCCAAAACCTAAACTCACATAATTTTGAGGAATTTCAGCACCATCAATAATCGTTGCAATTTGCTTTAAATAAATCGGTTTATTTTGCTGAATACCAACCACTAAATTTTCAACATCAGTAACAGAAGCTAAAAAATTACCTGTTTGCACTAAAAATTCTGTATCATTTTTAATAAAACTTCCCGAACTTAATTGACTATTATTCGCCTTAATCATTTCAGAAACCATTAAAAAATCTAAACCTGATGAGGCTAATTTATCTTTATCTAAAACAACTCGTAATTGCCTATCGCTACCACCAATTTTATGCGTAATTGCTACATCATTTATCTTCTTAATTTCTCCTTCAAGCTCTTCTGCCATTTGGCTTAACTGATATCCTGTATAATTTTCACTCCACAGCGTTAACCCCAACATTGGCACATCATCAATAGCTCTTGTTTTTATCAACGGAAACGTAACACCTTTCGGCATTTTATCCATATGTTTATTAATTTCGTTGTATAATTTCACAAACGAACGTTCAATATCTTCGCCAACATAAAACTGAACAATTACCATTGCTTTCTCATTCATTGCCGTAGCATACACATACTCTACTCCTTTGATATTCGAAATTAATTTCTCCAAAGGCTTTATCACTCTCGACTCTACTTCTGTTGGACTCGCTCCAGGATATCCAACAAAAATATCTGCCATTGGCACATCAATTTGCGGTTCTTCTTCTCTCGGAATTAAAAACGAACTATACACTCCAACAACCATAAAAACGATCATTAAAAGCACGGTAAGTTTAGAACCTATAAAGCTTTTGGCAATTTTACCAGCTAAACCTTCTTTCATATTATTTATTATTTTTGGGCGTTTAAACGGGCTATCCGTTACAATCTTTTTTTGCCATATATGGCAGCAAAAAAAGGATTTCCACTACTATCCCTAACGCAGTTTTTAATTATTGAATTGTAATTTTTACGCCATTGTAAAGTTTTCCATTTGCGGTAACGATATAAGTTTCATCAGCAGATAAGCCTGATAATACTTCAATATTTTTACCAAAAGAACGTCCTAAACGCAACCAACGTAAAACAGCTGTATTACTTTGACTTAGCGTATAAATTCCCGAAAGTTGACCTTTAGTAACAATAACATTTTTAGGAATTAATATTTTATTTGTAGCGTTTATTTTTGTGTTTTCAGTAATTTTCGATGTTGTTTCTGAAGTAGAAAACTGAACCGTAGTAAACATTCCTGATAAAATTTTAATTGGTGTTTTATCAAGTGCTACTTTTACTAAAAACTGTCCTCCTGTATTTTTTGCTGATGTACTAATTTCGGTAACCTTTCCTTTTATTTTTTGATTGATTGACTTTATAATAACAGTAGCTTCCGAGTTTTTTTTGATTTTCAAAATTTCACTTTCTGAAACCATTGCAATTACTTCAAATTCATTCGGTTTTTCAATTGATAACAACGACATTACTGGGTTTGCCATCGCACCTTTTTCAATATTTTTACTCGTTATTACACCTGAAAAAGGAGCAGTTATATTCGTGTATTTAAACTGAGAATTCACTTCATTCTTTTGTTGATTTACAGCTTCTAAATTAGCTTTTGCTATTTGAAAACTGGCCGTCATATCATCCATTTCTTTTTGAGAAACACTATTTTCAGCTAATAAATTTTTAAAACGTGTAAAATCTTTTTCAGCATTTTTATATCCTACTTTTGCTTGAGTAATCCCTGCATTAATTTGTGCTTTTTTTGCTTGTAAATCGGCGTTATTTATAGCGACTAATAATTGTCCTTTTTTTACTTTATCGCCAACATTTACATAAACTTCATTTACAAAACCCATCATTCGAGTACTTAAATCAGCACTTTGTACAGCTTGAGTTTTTCCGCTTGCGGTTACAAATAAACTTGAATTTATTACTTCCACTTTTTTTACCGTTACAGTAATTGGCGTTATAATATCTTCTGATATTTTTTTAGTATCATTTCCACAACTTGTTATTAAAAAGGATACTGAAACAAGTGCGATTGTATATAAATATTTTTTCATCTTAAAATTATTCTTTGGTTAAAAATTGTACGTAAGCGTTGGCATAATTATGCTGAAAAATCGTGTTATAATATTGTAATTGTTTTTGTGCATATTTTGTTTCTGCTTCTAATAAATCAGTAGTTTTTTCTAAACCTTGTTCGAATCTATTTTTTCTAATTCTCAAAGATTCTTCTGATTGTGCTAATGCTAATTGAGTAAGTATTAAGTTATTTTTAACATCACGTAATAAGCGTTTTGCTTTATGAAGTTCTACAGTACTTTTAGCCTTATACTCTTCTAATTCAATAGATGCTTTTTGAAAAGTAGCTTTAGTTTTTTGAGTTTTTCCAAAGCGTTTATATCCTTTAAAAACATCCCAAGTCAATTGCATTCCTACTAAATAACCGTTTGCTCCAGTTTTAAAAATTTTAGCATCATATAATTCATAACTTCCAAAAGCATTTAAACGAGGTAAAAATGTCTTTTTATCGGCTTTATATAATTGTTGATAGGCATCTTTTGCAAAACGCATTGCTTTAATATCTGCCCTATTTTCAGACAATTTTTTAGTATCCATAACTTCAGGTGTTACAGTCAATAAATCTGATGGTTTTAAAATACGATTACTAGTATCGTTCATTAATAATGATACATAATTAGACGCATTTTCAATAGCACTTTTTGCATATTGTAATTGATTCGCTATTTCAGTTACACGAACTTCAACTGCTAATACATCGGCTCTTTGCAAATATCCTTGTTGAAAACTATTAGTTGCCAATCGCTTATTTTCGTTGGCGGTTTGCTGTACTTTTTCTAAAACCTCAACAGTTTTGTAAGCTAATTGTAATTCCATATAAGCTTTTTCAACTGCTAACTGAATATAATCGTTCGTTCTTTCATGTTGAAAAGTAGTAGCATTTAATTTTGATTTTGCTGCTTTTCGTTGATAAATTCCATCAAGATTAATTAACGGTTGTTGTACTTGAATTTTTGTTGCAAAATTTTGAGTTTGAGAAGGGTTATTTAATAAATCAGGATTAAAATCATTTTGTGTTAAAATTCCTTGATTTAATTTAGACCCAAAAGCCATTAACGGATTTGTCGTTGCTATTCCTGTATATGAAGCTGTAATATCTGGTAAAAAGACCGCATTGGTTTGGTTATAATCTCCTTTTGCAGCTAGAATATCTTGTTCCGACATTTTAAGCGTATTATTATTTTCTTTTACTTTAGCAATAACATCACTTTTGGTAATAATCATCACCTCTTGCCCTCTTATCAAAAGCGAAAAAAATATAAATGATACTATTAATAATTTATTTTTCATGGTACTATTCTATTAAGTTACCACAAAACTACTATCTTAATACACTTTTATAAGTAACATTTGTTACTGTGGAGTTTATATTTAAAAAAAGCTTTACCAAAGTTATTTACACTATTTAAGCTACTTCGTTTATTTTTGTAGTATATGGATTCATTAACTCAAATTATATTAGGTGCTGCTGTTGGCGAAGCAGTTTTAGGAAAGAAGATTGGAAACAGAGCCATATTTTACGGAGCAATTGCAGGTACAATTCCTGATTTAGATGTGCTCGCATCATTTTTTACTGATAAAGTTACAGCATTATATATACATCGTGGATTTACACATTCCATTATCTTTTCGGTGCTCTTTGCTCCTATTTTTACGTGGATTGTAACTCGTTACGAGGAGTATAAAAATTTTAAAAATTGGACTTGGTTATTCTTTTTAGCATTTGTAACACATCCTATTTTAGATGCACATACCACTTGGGGAACGCAATTATTTTGGCCTTTTGATATCCGCTTAGCTTTTAAAACCATTTTTGTTATTGATCCACTTTATACCCTTCCTTTTTTAGTATTTTTAATTTTTGCGATGACACAAAAGCGAGTTAATAAAAAACGTGCTTTTTATAATAAAATGGGATTAATTATCAGTTCTTCTTATTTAGTCTTAACTTTTTTATTAAAATGGTTAGCTTTTAATCAGTTTGAAAAAGCTTTAGAAAATCAAAATATCAAATATTCAGAAATTGATACAAGACCTTCCCCTTTAAATACCATACTTTGGAGTGCCAACGTACAAACAGAAAATGCTTTTTTACTAGCTAATTATTCCTTTTTTGATACAAAACCAATCACTTTTACAAAACATCTAAAAAATCATCATTTGTTAGGAAAACTTTCTAAAAATAAAGCTGTTAAACGTATGATTTTTATCTCTGAAGGTTGGTATACTATCAATAAAAAAGATGATGAACTTTATTTTAATGATTTAAGGTTCGGACTTTTAAGTATCAATCCAAATGCTAAAAATTTTGTTTTTAAATATAAAATTACTGTTGATAATTCTGGAAATGTAATTTTTACTGAAGAACCGAAAGATAAACGTGATGGAAAAAAATTAATAACTGATTTATGGACTAGATTAAAAGGTAATTAATAAATTTAAAATCATGAAATTAGAAGCACTAAAAGAAATTGAGAATAAATATAATTTCAAATATCCCGAAATTTACAGAAAACTATCCGAAGATAATATGCTTAATTGGGGAGAAGTTTGTAGCAGTTGGTTTGAAAATGAGTATCCTAAATTAAAAAATAATCCTCCACTTCTACTATATTATTGGGATTTTGATATTATTTCATCAAGTAAGGAAATTATTGATAATATTGATTTCTATTCAGATGAAGAATGTTATTTAGAAATTAAAAAAGAATATTATTATAAATTTATACCCTTCGGAAAAACTGGAGGAGGTGATTTATATTGTTTTTTTCTTGATGAAGACAATAAAATAAAACACATCGTTTTACTTCTACATGATGATGATGATGCTGAAATACTTGCTAATATATTTCAAGAATTTATTTTCAGGTTTTTATTAATGTCTGTTATTGAACTTGATAAAGATACGTTAATAATGGAAGGTAATTTAAACGAAAATTGTAATAACTTGTTTAAAACACATAAAAAATATTTAACTGATAAACAAAATAGTATTATTCAAAATATTTATAAACGAACAAGTATTCCTAAATTAGATGATAAAGAATTGAATAACATCTTAAAAGAAAATGGATTTGAAAATAACACTATAAATTGTTATGAATTTTAATAAAAAAATCCCAAGTATATAATATACTTGGGATTTTAATATATATAAAACTAAAGTTTAGTTTACATTTCTAAAGCTTTCGTAGGATTGTTACCCATTAATAACTCAACAGGATTTTCTAAAGCTTCTTTAACAGCTACTAAGAATCCTACTGACTCACGACCATCAATAACTCTGTGGTCATAAGATAATGCAACATACATAATTGGTTGAATTACTACCTCACCATTAACAGCCATTGGTCTGTTTACAATGTTGTGCATTCCTAAAATTCCACTTTGTGGAGGGTTTAAAATTGGCGTTGATAACATAGAACCAAAAACACCACCATTTGTAATAGTAAATGTTCCACCAGTCATTTCATCAACAGTAATTTGTCCATCTCTAGCACGTAAAGCTAAACGTTTTACTTCGCTTTCAACACCTCTAAAAGATAAATCTTCAGCATTTCTAATTACAGGAACCATTAATCCTTTAGGACCAGAAACTGCAATAGAAATATCTTGAAATTCATTTTTAATTTGGTAATCTCCATCAATCATAGAGTTTACATCAGGATATAATTCTAAAGCTCTAACAACAGCTAAAGTGAAAAAAGACATAAATCCTAATCCAACACCGTGCTTTGCTTTAAAATCTTCTTTATACTGCTTACGTAAATCGAAAATTGGTTGCATGTTTACTTCGTTAAAAGTAGTTAACATTGCCGTTTCACTTTTTACAGCTACTAAACGTTGTGCTACTTTTCTACGTAACATAGACATTTTTTTACGCTCAGTTCCACGAGAACCGTTTGTAGGTTGCGTTCCCATAGAAGGTACTGCTTTTACAGCGTCTTCTTTAGTTATACGCCCGTCTTTTCCTGTTCCTTTTACAGCATCTGCATCAATTCCTTTTTCAGCTAAAACTTTTTTAGCTGCTGGAGAAGCAGTTCCTGTTGCATATGTTGTAGCCTTAGCTTCAACTGCTTTAGGAGCTTCAACTTTAGGAGCTTCGGCTGTTTTTGTTTCAGATGAAGATTCACCTGCTGGTTTTGCTGCACTCATATCGATAAGACATACTACTGCACCAACTTCTACAGCATCTCCTTCTTCTGCTTTTAAAGTGATAATTCCGCTTTCTTCCGCAGGTAATTCTAACGTTGCTTTGTCAGAGTCTACTTCGGCAATTGGCTGATCTTTTTCAACATAATCACCATCTTCAACTAACCACGTTGCTATTTCTACTTCTGTAATTGATTCCCCCGGAGAAGGAACTTTCATTTCTAAAACCATCAGTTCTAACTTTTTATATCTGAATTATTTTATTTCTTTTCTTTGATATTAATCTTAATTTCTTAAGATTAACCGCTTAATATTTTATTATATTAAACGTTATAAGTATTGTGTTTAATCGAGTTTTCTAATCAAAAACCTGATCTAATACTTTTTGATGACGTTGTTTATAACGTGTACTAGAACCTGCTGCTGGTGCTGAATGATAACCTCTTGATGCACATTCTAATTTAGCTAAGTCAAAACGCTCTAACATAAAACTCCAAGACCCCATATTTTTAGGTTCTTCTTGTGCCCAAACATAACGAGTTACATTTGGATACCTATCCATTACCTCTTTAATTTTATCATTATGTAATGGAAATAATTGTTCTATTCTAACTAAAGCAACATCATTTCTGTTTAACTTTTCACGTTCTTCTAACATGTCATAATAAAACTTACCTGTACAAAAAACCATTTTTGTAACATTAGTTGTATCAATAGTATCATCAATAACTTCTTGGAAAGTTCCGTTTGCTAAATCTTCAATAGTATTTACAGCTTTTGGTAAACGTAATAAACTTTTAGGAGTAAAAACAACTAAAGGTTTTCTAAAGTCTCGCTTCATTTGACGACGCAATATGTGATACATATTTGCAGGAGTTGAACAATTTGCAATTGTCCAGTTATCAGTTGATGAAGACTGTAAAAAACGTTCTATTCTACCAGATGAATGTTCAGGTCCTTGCCCTTCATATCCGTGAGGTAATAACATAACTAAACCGTTTTGTAATTTCCACTTAGCTTCTGCTGAAGAAATATATTGATCAAAAACAATTTGTGCTCCATTGGCAAAATCACCAAATTGTGCTTCCCAAATAGTTAATGTATTAGGAGCTGCCATTGCATATCCATAATCAAAACCTAAAACACCATATTCAGATAAATGAGAATTGTAAATTGTCATTTCTCCTTTATTCTTAGTGTTTGTATTTAATAAATTAACACGTTCTAAAGTTTCTTCATCACGCATAATTGCATGACGGTGTGAGAATGTACCTCTTTCTACATCTTCACCTGAAATACGAATATTAAATCCTTCTTCTAATAAAGTTCCGTAAGCTAAGTTTTCAGCAGTACCCCAATCTAAAGCATTTTCTTCAAACACCATTTTTTGACGTCCTTGTAAAATACGTTCTGCTTTACGAACAAATTTATGTCCTTCAGGAGTTGTAGAAATTACTTTTGCAATATCTTTTAATGCCTCAACCGAATACGTAGTATCTACAGGTTGTAACATTTCTTGTAATTGCTTACGTACAAAACCATCCCATACTTCTGGCATGAAATCTTGTATTTTAGAAGTAGTTTTCTTTTTAGATTCTGTAAATTCAGTTTCTAAATGAGCTTTAAAGTCAGCTGTAATTTGCTTTACGTAATCAGCTGAAATTGTACCTTCTTTAACTAATTTTTCAGCATATATTTCTTTAGCATTTTTATGCTTAGAAATTGCTTTATATAAATCTGGTTGTGTAAAACGAGGTTCATCACCTTCGTTATGACCATATTTACGGTATCCTAATAAATCAATATAAATGTCTTTTTTGAATTTCATTCGATATTCAACAGCCATTTCCATTGCATGACAAACCGCTTCTGCATCATCTGCATTTACGTGTAATACAGGCGATAAAGTTACTTTAGCAACATCTGTACAATAAGTACTAGAACGAGCATCAGTATAATTCGTTGTAAAACCTACTTGATTATTTACAACAACATGAATAGTCCCTCCTGTTTTATAACCATTTAAGGTCATCATTTGTGCAATTTCATATACAATACCTTGTCCTGCAATTGCAGCATCACCATGTACTAATATTGGTAAAATTTTACCATTATCGCCATTATAATCTAAATCTACTTTAGCACGAACAATACCTTCAGCAACTGCATCAACAGTTTCTAAGTGAGATGGATTTGGAACCAAATTCATCTTCATTTTTTGTCCGCCCTTATATTCTTTACTTAAAGTTAAACCTAAGTGATACTTAACATCTCCATCAATATCTTGATCTTCAAAATCTTTACCTTCAAACTCGCTAAATAAATCACGAACTGGTTTTTTAAAGATATTTACCAAAGTATTTAAACGACCACGGTGTGCCATTCCTAATACACATTCTTCAACGCCGTATTTTTCGGCTGCATCACGAAGTGCCACACTAACTCCAGGAATTAATGTTTCTCCTCCTTCTACAGAAAAACGTTTTTGACCTACGTATTTTGTTTGTAAAAAACTTTCAAAAGTAGATGCTTGGTTTAATTTGGTAAGAATGTATTTTTTAGCCTCTTCATCATAATTAGCATGATTATCATTTTTACTCAAACGATTTTGCCACCATTTTAATTCCTCAGGGCTACGTAAATACATATATTCAACACCTATACTATCACAAAAAATAGCTTTTAAATGTTCAATTATTTGAGATAAGGTTTTTGGACCTATACCTAAAATACCTCCTGCATTAAAAACAGTAGATAAATCTGATTTATTTAAACCAAAAGTTTCTATGTCTAATGTAGGACTATATTGTCTACGTTCACGAACGGGATTTGTTTTAGTGAACAAATGTCCTCGAGTACGATAGCCATTTATTAAGTCAATTACTAAAAATTCTTTGCGTACTTCGTCAGGTACTTCTACTGAAGCTTCTTCATCGGTTAAAGAATAATTTTCATTGGCTAAATCATAACCTTGAAAAAAACTCCTCCAACTTGGTTCTACTGAATCAGGATTTTTTTGATACTGTTCATATAAATCACCTATAAAACCTGTATGTGCTGCGTTTAAGAACGAAAACTTGTCCATATATTTTACTATGCTTTTCTGTCAATAAGAATAATGGATACAAAAATACAACTTTTACTAAAAAAAAGACTTTCATTTCACGCTTATTTTATATCGTTTATTTTTTTTGAACAAATAAGCGTTCCTATTTTAAATTTTACACATAATTATTTTTAAATAACTGAAAATCAATATCAATAATTTTTTATTAAAAATTTATTCAAAAAAGTTTTTTTTTATTGAAAAAAGGTCTTAAATTTGCACTCGCATTTTAAAACTATCAAATGTTTTAAAATCCTCCTTAGCTCAGTTGGTTAGAGCATCTGACTGTTAATCAGAGGGTCTTAGGTTCGAGTCCTAAAGGAGGAGCCACAAAGGTAACGTAGCAACCATAATAGCTACAACACATAAATTTGTTCTATATGAACATTCCTCCTTAGCTCAGTTGGTTAGAGCATCTGACTGTTAATCAGAGGGTCTTAGGTTCGAGTCCTAAAGGAGGAGCTTTAAAAAAAGACTTACATTTACTTGTAAGTCTTTTTTATTTTAAATGCTATGTTATGTCATTTCCAAAAAAACTAACACAAAAATTACTTCATCGGATAGAAAACAATTCTCTAAGAACACTTGGACAAAAAAATATTTTAATTGATTTTTCTTCCAATGATTATTTAGGCTTTGCTAAATCAGAAGTAATTTTTAATAAAACACATCAATTTTTAGTTAACAATAGCATCTTACAAAATGGTGCAACTGGTTCTCGCCTACTTTCAGGAAATCATCATTTATATAATAGCATCGAAAAAGAACTCGCTCAATTTCATAGTTCCGAAGAAGCTTTAATTTTTAATTCGGGTTACGATGCTAATATTGGTTTTTTTTCATCGATACCTCAACGAGGCGATATTATTTTATATGATGAATTTATTCACGCTTCTATTCGTGATGGAATTCAGTTATCGAATGCGCAATCTTTTAAATTCAAACATAATAACTTAGATGATTTAGAGAAAAAAATCAGCAAACATCAATCAAAAAATGATACTGAAATTTATGTAGTAACAGAATCTATTTTTTCTATGGATGGTGATGCGCCTGATTTAACAAGAATGACAGAAATCATCAAAAAAAATAATGCCCATTTTATTGTAGATGAAGCGCATGCTGTAGGAGTTTTCAATAAAGGATTAATACAAGAATTAAATATAGAAAGTGCGATTTTTGCTAGAATTATCACTTTTGGAAAAGCATTAGGATGCCACGGAGCTGTTGTTTTAGGAAGTAAAGAATTGAAACAATATTTAATAAATTTTTCGAGAAGTTTTATTTATACCACAGGATTATCTCCTCACGCATTAGCAACCATAAAGTTTGCATATTTCGAATTAATCAGAAGTAAAGCAACAGAAAAACTTCAGAAAAATATTTTATTTTTCAAAAAAGAAATAAACAGGTTACAACTTGATTTTATAACAAGTAATTCCGCAATTCATTGTTGCATTATTTCGGGAAATGAAAACGTAAAAAAAATCGCAAAACAACTTAAAGAAAAAGGTTTTGATGTAAAAGCAATTTTATCGCCAACAGTAAATAAAGGAGAAGAAAGATTACGCTTTTGTTTACATTCTTATAATTCTACACAAGAAATTACCAATGTTTTAGAACATCTTGTTACTTTTGTTTAAAAAAAATGCAAGATAATTATACTATTTTAACCGTTTTTGAAAATTCAACAGAAGCTCATCTTTTAAAATCTAAATTAGATTCAAGTAGTATTAGAACCTCATTAATGGATGAAAAAACTATTGATACTGACCCGTGGATGAGTCAAGCAATAGGTGGTGTAAAATTATTAGTTCATAATCATGATTTAGAAAAAGCACTACATATTTATAATGAAATAAGAGTATATGAAAAGGATGAGAATAGTAATCCTATATATTGTAAAGAATGTAATTCTTCTAGAATATTAGTTGCTCCACCTCAACGAAAAAACTTTTTCTTCATGTTATTTCCTTTTTTTGAAAGCAGAAAATTAATTTGTAATGATTGTAAAACAATTTTTTAAATGACTACATATTTTATTACAGGAATTTCTACAGAAGTAGGAAAAACAATTGCTTCAGCAATATTTACCGAAGCCTTAGAAGCTGATTATTGGAAACCTATACAAGCTGGTGAATTAGAGGATTCCGATTCTCATAAAATAAAGAAATTTATTTCTAATAAAAAAACGATCATACACGATAACTCATACGCTTTAAAAACACCTATGAGTCCGCATGCTGCTGCCGAAATAGATAATATTACTATTGATTTAGCTAAAATTATCGAACCAAAAACTGATAACCAAAACTTAGTTATTGAAGGTGCTGGCGGAATATTTGTTCCTTTAAATAATACCGATACTATTTTAGATATTATCAAACCAACTTATAAAGTAATTGTGGTTTCTCGTCATTATTTAGGAAGTATTAATCATACCTTATTAACGGTAAATTTATTGAAAGAAAAAGGTTTTGACGTTTCCATTATTTTTTCTGGTGATGAACATAAAACTACCGAACAAATCATCAAAAAGATGACAAACGTTGCTGTTATTGGTAGAATTGATGAAGAACCGTATTTTGATAAAAGTGTAATTAAAGAATATGCCGAACTTTTTAGAGAGAATTTAATCAACCTATAAACGAATGAATTTACAAGAAAGAGATAAAAAACATTTATGGCATCCGTTAAAACAACATCAAACACACCCTGATAGTTTAGGAATTGTAAAAGCAAAAGGATGTATTTTAACTGATGAAAAAGGCAATGAATATATTGATGCAATTTCATCGTGGTACACGTGTATGTTCGGGCATTGTAATGATTTTATTACGAGTCATGTTTACAAACAAATGCAAACATTAGATCAAATAATGTTTAGCGATTTTACGCACGAACCTGCCGTAAAATTATCGGAAGAACTGATTAAAATTCTTCCTGAAAATCAAAATAGAATATTCTTTAACGATAACGGTTCAACAGCAGTTGAAGCAGCTATTAAAATGGCGTTGCAATACTATTTTAATAAAGAAGAAAAACGAACCACTTTTATTGCTTTTGAAAACGGATTTCATGGTGATACTTTTGGCGCAATGTCGGTTTCTGGGTTATCGGCTTACAATGGTCCTTTTGAAGATTTCCTAATGGATATTAAACGTATTCCTGTTCCTGATGGCTCAAATAATGATGAAATTTTATCGCAATTAAAAGAAATAATTTCTGAAAATGATATTGCTGGTTTCATTTACGAACCTTTGGTGCAAGGTGCTGCGGGAATGAAAATTCATGAAGCAACCGATTTAAATGAAATTTTAAAATTCTGTAAGCAAAATAATATCTTAACTATTGCCGATGAAGTAATGACTGGTTTTGGTAAAACAGGAAACAATTTTGCTTCGGATGAAATCACTACAAAACCCGATATTATCTGTTTAAGTAAAGCTTTAACTGGCGGATTAGTGCCTATGGCGATTACTTCTTGTACCGAAGAAATTTACAGTACTTTTTTAAGTAATGATATTTCTAAAGGATTTTTTCATTGTCATACGTATTCTGCAAATCCGATAGCTTGTAGCGCTGCTTTAGCAACTATCGAATTATTACAAACTAAAGAAATTCAAGATAGTATTCAGTTTATTTCAAATTCTCACAAAGATTTTGAAGATAAAATTAAGCAACATTCAAAAGTAGCTTCAACACGTTCGAAAGGCGTTATTTTAGCTATCGATTTAAAAACAAATGCCAATCGTTACGGAACTTTACGTGACCAATTATTAAAACATTTTATGAATGATGGCGTGTTTTTACGTCCGTTAGGAAACACTATTTACATTCAGCCACCTTATATAATTACAGAAAAGCAACTGCAAAAAGTATATACAACTATTGAAAAGGTTTTAGATATTTTCTAAAACCTTTTGGTTGTTTAATAGGTTTATTTCTTCGGATGATTCTTTAATACGAACATATAAATCTTCATAAATCCATTCTCCGTTTGCTCTTATTCCTCGAACAACTAAAGTTCCTTTTCCGTTCGGTCCTTTTATATCAATAGAAAAATCAACTTCTCCATTTTCATTTTCTAATGATATATTTCCTGATGGAATACCTACTTCCTCGATTGGTTCTCCTAATAAATGAATAACTTTTTTATTATTCGCCGCCTGTTCTACTGCATATGTTACAGGTGTTGCATTTGTTATTGTATCAAAAACACTAAAAATAGTCGCACCAATTCCTAAAAAAGCGAATAAAATAAAACCTAAACAACCACATCCGCAACCGCCTACTGGCACAACCCAACCCCAATTTTTACTAAACCAACTTTTTTCTTTTTGCACTTCCATTTTACCTTGCTTTTTTTGACAATATAAATATTTATTTATTTCGTAATACTTGATTTTACCTTTATTTTTGTCAAAATTTTTATGTGTTGAAACAACCTATTTCTATTACCTCTTTTGCTTCAGTTTCTGCTTTAGGTAGTAATGCTAATCAAATTTGGGAGAATTATCTAAACCAAAAACATTTTCTAACTTTAAAAGAAACTGTTTGGACAGGAAGCTTAACTGATGAAGATAAACAAGCAATTGATATTATCAGAAATTCTGATAATAAATACAAAAGTTTAGATGATTCGGTTTTATATACAATTTACGTTGCCAGAAAAGCAATTGAAAAAACAAATTGGACACCGCAAGATAACTTTGGAATTAATATTGGCTCGTCAAGAGGTGCGACTTCTTTGTTTGAAAAATATCATAAAGAGTTTTTAGAAACAGGAAAATCGGCAACTTTAAGTTCACCAACCACCACTTTAGGAAATATTTCGTCGTGGATTGCTCACGATTTACAATCTAATGGTCCTGAAATTTCGCATTCTATTACTTGTTCTACGGGTTTACATTCTTTATTAAATGGAATTGCTTGGTTACAATCTGGAATGTCAGAAAAATTTATGATTGGCGCAAGTGAAGCTTCTTTAACTGATTTTACCATCGCACAAATGCAAGCGTTAAAAGTTTATTCGAAAGAAACAGATGAATATCCTTGTAAAGCTTTTGATTTAGATAAACAGAAAAACACCATGGTTTTAGGTGAAGCTGCTGCTGTTTTTTGTTTAGAAAAAGATATCAAAGAAAATGCGATTGCACTTATTAAAGGAATCGGTTTTGCTACGGAAGTTTTAAAACATAATACATCTGTTTCTACAAATGCCGACTGTTTTCAAAAATCTATGAAAATGGCTTTAGCTGATATTTCTATGGATGATATTGATGCTATTGTAATGCACGCACCTGGAACTATTAAAGGTGACTTATCTGAAATTAATGCAATTCAGGAAGTTTTTGGTGATAAAAAACCTTTTTTAACCACTAATAAATGGAAAGTCGGACATACTTTTGGTACTTCTGGTTTACTGAGTTTAGAGTTAGCAATGCTAATTTTACAACATCAGAAAGTAATTGAAGTTCCGTTTGCTGAAAAACAAAATCATCCGAAGAAAATAAGAAACATTTTAGTAAATGCTGTTGGTTTTGGCGGAAATGCTGTTTCTGTTTTAATATCTGCAAAAAATATTAAAAAATAAACTATAAATTTAATTAAGAAGTTTAGCCCTGATTGAACGGCTTGTTTGAGCTCTTTTTTATTTTTCTTTTCGAAAAAATAAAAAAAGCGAGTAGTGAAAGCAGGAAATAGCTTCTAAAAATAAATAGAAAGACAATTAGTTTTTTTATTTTTGACATTACAAATAACTTGATTTTTATGAGTGAAGTAAGACATAACTGGACGAAAGAAGAAGTTCTTGAAATATATAATAAACCTTTAATGGAGCTTTTATATGAAGCTGCAACGATTCATAGAAAAAGTCATGACCCTAATGTAGTTCAGGTTTCTACATTGTTATCTATAAAAACTGGTGGCTGTTCGGAAGATTGTGGATATTGTCCGCAAGCGGCACGTTATCATACCAATGTTGATGGAAATGATTTAATGTCAGTACGTCAAGTAAAAGCACAAGCTTTAAGAGCAAAATCGAGCGGAAGTTCTCGTGTTTGTATGGGTGCTGCTTGGAGAAATGTAAAAGATGGTCCTGAATTTGACCAAGTTTTAGACATGGTTAGAACCATTAATAAATTGGATATGGAGGTTTGCTGTACTTTAGGTATGGTTACCGAAAATCAGGCACAACGTTTGGCTGAAGCTGGTTTATATGCGTATAATCATAATTTAGATTCATCGGAAGAATATTATAAAGAAGTAATTTCTACACGTGGATATCAAGATAGACTAGATACGATTAGTAATGTTCGAAAAACAAATGTAACTGTTTGTTCGGGTGGAATTATTGGAATGGGTGAAAATGCAGAAGATAGAGCTGGAATGTTAGTGGCTTTATCTACTTTAAGTCCTCAACCAGAATCTACACCAATTAACGCTTTAGTTGCTGTTGAAGGAACTCCTTTAGAAGACCAAAAACCTGTTGAAATTTGGGATATGATACGTATGGTAGCCACTACTCGTATTGTTTTACCTGAAACTCAGGTTCGTTTATCTGCAGGAAGAACGCAAATGAGTAGAGAAGGACAAGCAATGTGTTTCTTTGCAGGTGCGAATTCTATTTTTGCTGGTGATAAATTATTAACAACACCAAATCCTGATGTAGATGAAGACATGAAAATGTTTAAAATGTTAGGTTTAAATCCTCAAAAACCTTTTACAAAAAAGGTACAACCACAAACTGTAGAAGCAAAAGATTCTGCTTTTGAAAACTTAGGCGAAAAACCTAAATGGACAAGACCTGAACATAAAATTGAACGTAACGAAGAAAAAAAGCAAGAAGCTTTAGAATTACGTAAACAATAATAAATATACTTTTTTTAAGTAAAAAAGCATCGTTTATATAAACGATGCTTTTTTTATTATTTTTTACTACTATTCTAATAAATCTTTAATATATTTTTTAGCTTTTATAGTTGCTTCTTTAAATTCTTCTTGAGCATCTTCTGCAAAATCGGCAAGCTCTTCACTTGCTTTAGTTGCAAATTCTGATGCTTTTTCAGATACTTCTTCTAAAGTTTCTTTGGCTTCATCAGCAAGTTTAGTCGCATTTTCTTTAGCCTTTTGAATAGACTCATCAGAAATTACTTCATTAACTTTGGTTGTTACATCTTCAATAGCATCTGCAAATTGCTCGCTTGCTTTAGTTGCAAATTCTGACGCTTTTTCTTTTAGATTTTCTTTTGAAATATTATTATTTTCTTCCATTTTATTTTTATTTAGCTTGTTTATCTATCAAAAATTAATCTTTTATAAATATATTAAAAAAGATTTAACTTTAATAATTATTAATAGCATCTAACAAAAAATAGTCTTTATTTTATCAACAATAGTTTGCGCTAATTTTTGTTTACTTTCTACCGTCCAACCTGCAACATGAGGAGATAATAAAACATTATCTGCCTTTATTAAATATTGAAAAGCTTCGGGCATATCTTGATTTACAAATAAGTTTTCAAAAGATTTTTTTTCATATTCTAACACATCTAAACCTGCTCCTAAAATTTTTGATGATTTTAAGGCTTCCACTAAATCGGAAGTAACTACTGATTTTCCTCTTGCCGTATTAATTAACCAAAATGGTTTAGAAAAAGTATTAATAAAATTGGCATCAATCATATTTGTAGTTAATGCTGTTTGAGGTGTATGTAAACTTAAAACATCTGCTTTTTGTTGTAATTCCTCTAAAGAAACTTGTGTACAATTTTCATCACCTACATTAGGTTTAATATCATAACAAAGTACTTTTACATCAAAACCTCTTAATTTTTTTGCAAATGATTTCCCCATATTTCCGTAACCAATTAAACCAACAGTTCTTCCATCTAGTTCAATTCCTCTGTTATCTTCTCGTAACCATTTACCATTTCTAACTTCATTATCTGCTTTTCTAAATTTATTAAAAAGTGATAATATCATTCCTAAAGCGTGTTCACCAACCGCATTTCTATTTCCTTCAGGAGCTGAAATTAAATGAATTCCTTTTTGATTCGCATATTCACAATCTATATTTTCAAGACCAGCTCCTACTCTTCCAATAAATTTTAAATTCGTTGCTTTGTCTAAAAATTGTTTATCAATAGTAAATCTACTTCGGATAATAATTCCGTCATATTGATTAATTTTAGCTTCTATTATTTCTTTTGATGCTGTATAATCTTCTTCGTTAACAAAACCTAAATCATTTAATTGATTTAAAAGTAATTCGTGATTTGAATCTAAGTGCAGTATCTTCATGCTGTTTTAAATAAAAAAAGCCTTCTAAAAAGAAGGCTTATGTAATTAATATTGTTCCTTTTCGTTCGGAAAGTCTTTTGATTTTACATCAGCAATGTAATTTTCAAAAGCTCCTGTCATTTCTGTATATAAATCTAAATACCTACGTAAAAAACGAGGATTAAATTCATGAGTCATTCCAATCATATCATGAGTTACTAAAACCTGCCCATCTACACCGCCACCTGCTCCAATTCCGATAACAGGTATAGTTAAACTTTCGGCTACTTTTGTTGCTAAAGCTGCGGGAACTTTTTCTAATACCAAAGCAAAACAGCCCAATTCTTGTAATAATTTAGCATCTTCTAATAACTTTTCAGCTTCTTCTTCTTCCTTAGCTCTAACAGTATATGTTCCAAATTTATAGATAGATTGTGGTGTTAATCCTAAATGTCCCATTACAGGAATACCAGCTGTTAATATTCTAGATATTGACTCAGCTATTTCACTTCCTCCTTCTAATTTCACAGCATGTCCACCAGATTCTTTCATTATTCTAATTGCTGAATCTAAAGCATTTTTAGAATTTCCTTGATAAGTACCAAAAGGTAAATCAACTACCACTAGACAACGTTCAATAGCACGTATTACAGAACTTGCATGATAAATCATTTGGTCAAGTGTAATTGGCAAAGTAGTTTCATGACCCGCCATTACATTTGATGCAGAATCTCCCACTAAAATTACATCAATTCCTGCTCCATCTACAATTTTTGCCATCGTATAATCATAAGCAGTAAGCATAGAGATTTTCTCTCCATTTGCCTTCATATCTACTAATGATTTTGTTGTTACTCTTTTATATTGTTTTTTGGCTACTGACATTTTTTAAATTTTCTAGACTGTAAAAATACGCAATTATTTTATTGAATAATCTGTTAAATAAAAATTACAATTCAGTTATTATTATCTTTATTTAACTATTTTTTTTATTCTTAAATTCATTCAATATATTTAAATTTTATATAAATAAAAAAAAACTTACATTTGATCTAATGAACCAGACTAAAAAATTGAACACTTTAGATCCCAATAAATGGGTAGATGATTATGCTGATTATTTATTTAATTATGCCTCTGTGCGTGTAAGTGATAGTAATATAGCTAAAGACTTAGTTCAAGAAACATTTTTTGCAGGTCTTAAATCTGCCAAAAACTTTCAAGGAAAATCAACTGAAAGAACTTGGTTAATTTCAATATTAAAACGAAAAATAATTGATTATTATAGAAAAATAAACTCTAATAAAGGAAAGGCTGAAATTAGAATGAGTTTTTATGATAATGGAGAACAAGAAGGAAATTGGATTGAAGAACGAATTCCACAATCTTGGGGTAATGAAGTAGAAAAAAATATTGAAAACGAAGAATTAAAAACTCAATTAGAGCAATGTATCAGTAAACTTCCTGAAAAATATGCTATGGTTTTTAAAATGAAAACTATTCAAGAGTTTGAAACTGAAGAAATTTGTAAGGAATTAGATATTACTCCGTCAAATCTATGGGTAATTATCCACAGAGCTAGAACTCAATTAAGAGCTTGTGTAGAAAAAAATTGGTTTAATAAGTAAAATATAATGTTTAAAAAAACTAAAATAACATGTGAACAAGCTACTAATATATGTGATAAAGCACAATATAATGAAGCTTCTTTTTATGAAAAAATACAACTAAACTTACATTTATTAAATTGTAAATTTTGTTCTTTATATTCAAAACAAAACCGTAAAATGTCAGCTATTTTTAAAATGAAAGCTAGTAATTGTAAAAATGAAATTAAATGTTTATCAAAAGAAGATAAAGATAAAATAAAAGAACAACTACATCAACTACATTAATTTTATTTTATAACATAATAGGAATTGGTTTTTTTATACCTTTGATGTAAAATTATAACCATGCACTTTCTTCCAGAAAAAATTGACACTTATGTTGTTAATCACTCACAAAAAGAACCTAAAATATTACAGGAATTAACCAAAGAAACTTGGCAAAAAGTATTAAATCCTAGAATGTTAAGCGGCGCTTTTCAAGGTAGAGTTTTATCTATGATTTCTAAATTAATTCAACCTAAATCAATTTTAGAAATTGGTACTTATACAGGATATTCTGCACTTTCTTTGGCAGAAGGATTAAGTAATGATGGAATACTTTATACTATTGATAAAAATGAAGAGTTAGAAGGACTTCAATCTAAATATTTTGAAAAATCAGTTTACAAAAATCAAATTAAACAATATGTAGGTAATGCTATTGATATTATTCCTACAATGGAAACTAAATTTGATTTAGTTTTTATTGATGCTGATAAATCTAATTACTTAAACTATTTCGATTTAATTATTGATAAAATGAATTCTGGTGGAATTATTTTATCTGACAATGTACTTTGGAGTGGTAAAGTTGTAGAGGAACTTAATCCAAAAGATATTGATACAAAAATTCTTTTAGAGTATAATAAAAAATTAAATGAAGATTCTCGTGTAGAAACAGTTTTACTACCAATCCGTGATGGATTAACTATCAGTCGTGTAAAGTAATTTTAAAACTGACGTTTTATAGGACCTGTTAAGTCATCAATATTGTCTTTAACTTTTGTTACTTCTTTATTGATGTCTTCTACAATATCGGTATTTATACCACTATCTTTTGTACTATTATTAATTTCTTTTTTAATATCATTGGTTGCATCTTTAACCTGACGGATACCTTTTCCTAAGCCTCGGGCTATTTCAGGAATTTTATCTGCACCAAAAAACATTACAACTATTAAGACGATTACAAAAATCTCTGGACCTCCTATAAATAAAAACGTTACATTCATCATTACAAAGATACTTAAAATAAAAATAAAACTATTTTATAAAATAAAAAAAAGCCAAACATTACGTTTGGCTTTTTAATTTTATGACTTTATAAGTAATTAATCTGCTAGAATAATTGCCTTATTATCTTTCATTTCTAAAGTTCCAGATTTAATAGTTAAGGTTAAAACCTTATTATCTTCTGGTAAACTTACAATACTTTCATGTAAATCATCAAAAATTAAATCATCTTGTGTATGTACTTGTATTTTTATAGTTCCTTTTGTTAAAATAGACACAACAGCTGCGTGATTAGTTAACATTTGAAATTCACCATTAACACCTGGTACAGTAACAGAATCTACTTTTGACGAAAACAAGATCGCTTCTGGAGTTACAATTTCTAAAAACATAATTTCAATAGAATTAATTATTATTAATTGTTAATTGAATTATGCTTCAGTTAACATTTTTTCACCAGCATCAATTGCTTCTTGAATTGATCCTTTTAAGTTAAATGCAGCTTCCGGATACTTATCTAATTCACCATCCATAATCATGTTAAAGCCTTTAATAGTATCTTTAATATCTACTAAACATCCTTTTAAACCAGTAAACTGCTCTGCTACGTGGAATGGTTGAGATAAGAAACGTTGTACACGACGTGCTCTGTGAACTACTAATTTATCTTCTTCAGATAATTCTTCCATACCTAAAATTGCAATAATATCTTGCAATTCTTTATAACGTTGTAAAATCTCTTTTACTTTTGTTGCTGTATCATAGTGCTCAGCTCCTAAAACTTCAGCAGATAAAATTCTTGAAGTAGAATCTAAAGGATCTACTGCAGGATAAATACCTAATTCTGCAATTTTACGAGATAATACTGTAGTAGCATCTAAGTGAGCAAATGTTGTTGCCGGTGCTGGATCTGTTAAATCATCTGCAGGTACATAAACTGCTTGTACAGATGTAATAGAACCTTTTTTAGTAGAAGTAATACGTTCCTGCATTGCTCCCATTTCTGTAGCTAATGTTGGTTGGTATCCTACTGCAGATGGCATACGACCTAATAAAGCCGATACCTCAGAACCTGCTTGTGTAAAACGGAAGATATTATCAACGAAGAAAAGTACATCTTTTCCTTGTGCTTCTCCTGCTCCATCACGGAAATATTCAGCAATTGTTAAACCAGATAAAGCAACACGTGCACGTGCTCCAGGTGGTTCGTTCATTTGTCCGAATACGAAAGTAGCTTTAGAACCTCTCATTCCTTTTTTATCTACTTTAGATAAATCCCATCCTCCTTCTTCCATAGAATGCATGAAATCATCACCATACTTGATAATTCCAGACTCTAACATCTCTCTTAATAAATCGTTCCCTTCACGAGTTCTTTCACCTACACCTGCAAATACAGATAAACCTCCGTGTCCTTTTGCGATGTTGTTAATTAACTCTTGAATTAATACGGTTTTACCTACTCCTGCACCACCAAATAATCCAATTTTACCTCCTTTTGCATACGGCTCAATTAAATCAATTACTTTAATACCAGTAAATAAAACTTCAGTAGATACTGATAAGTCTTCAAATTTTGGAGCTTGACGGTGGATAGATAAACCTGCATCTCCTGTTTTAGGTAAATCACCTAAACCATCAATAGCTTCACCTGTAACGTTAAACAAACGTCCATAAATATCGTTACCTATTGGCATTTGAATAGGATTACCTGTAGCGATTACTTCTGTACCTCTACTTAAACCATCTGTCGCATCCATCGAAATAGTACGAACTGTATCTTCACCTATATGTTGTTGAACCTCTAATACTAAAATTGAACCATCAGCTTTTTTAATTTCTAATGAATCGTAAATTTTTGGTAATTCAGCATTTTCTGTATTAAACTCAACATCGATAACTGGACCAATAATTTGAGAAACTTTACCTGTTATTGTAGACATTACTATATGTAATTAAAGTTATTTAATTTGCTATGTGAGCTTTAGCCCTTTTTTCAAGGTGCAAAGGTAATTTTTTTAGTGGAATTTAAAAAACGTTTCACCCTATTTTTACTAAATTAACTGTATAAAAAAAGCCTCACGTTAAGTGAGGCTTTTAATAATATTTATGTTTTGTTAAATTATTTTGCTAATTTAATCTCAACACGTCTGTTTTCAGCTCTACCAGCTCTAGTTTTATTATCAGCAATTGGATAGTCTTCACCAAATCCAGCAGAAGTTAATCTAGAAGTTGAAATACCAGCTTTAACAGCTAAGTAATCTAAAACAGCCTTAGCTCTTTTTTCAGATAATCTTAAGTTATTAGCAGCTTTACCTTGGCTATCAGTATGACCTTGTACACTAAAGTTAGCTTTAGAGTATTCTTTCATAATTGAAGCAATTCTATCTAAGTTAGCAATAACACCAGGCTTAAAAGTAGTTCTTCCTGAGTTAAAGTAAATAGCTCTTGCGAAATCATTTAATTTTTTCTCAGCAGCTTTAGTAATTAATACTTCAGGACATCCATTGTTAGAAGCAACACCTGCAACTTTAGGACATTTATCATCTTTATCTAAAACGCTATCTCCGTCAGTATCTACGTAAGGACAACCTGCATTTGCAACAGGACCAGCAACAGTAGGACACTTATCTTTACCGTCAACTACACCATCTCCGTCAGTATCAGGACATCCGTTATTTGCTTTTGTTCCTTTTACAGTAGGACAAGCATCATTTTTATCAGCAATACCATCAGCATCAGCATCAGGACATCCATTTAAAGCAGCTAAACCAGCAACCTCAGGACATGCATCATCAGCATCTTTAATTCCATCACCGTCAGTATCAGGACATCCGTTAAATTCTTTTAAACCAGCAACTTCAGGACATGCATCATCTTTATCAAAAACACCATCACCATCAGTATCAGTACCTCCAAATTTGAAAACTAAACCAAGTGAATGTTGAAATACATCTCTACCTTCAGCATTAAAACCATGCTTATAACCAGACTGGAAGTTTAAACCTAAGTTATCATTAAACCAAGTATTAAAACCTAATCCTCCAATTAAAACACCGTCTCCATCACCATCTACAGATTGGTAACCTCCACCTAAAGCTACATAAGGATCAAACCATGAAGTTTCTCCAAATAAGTTATTTAAATCGTATTTTACGATTGCATCAATAGAATAGTATAAATCATCAGCATCACCTTTAGAAACTATTGTTTCAAGTTTATTTAAAGAACCAGCTAATTGTAAAGAAAAACCATCTTTTAAATACTTATCAACAGTAATTCTAGAAATAGAAGGTAAAGTGTTGTCTGACCATTCACTTGTTCCTACATAATCTTTTAAATTAGTTCCAAAATCATCTGTATAAGCTCTTACATCTACAGTATTAATCCCAAAACCTACAACCCAAGGGTTATCTGAATCCTGTGCGTTTGTAGTTGCTACAGTAGCAAACGTAAACAAAGCTATCACAGCTAATTTGATTTGTTTCATTATAAATAAATTTAAATTAAAATTTCGTTTTATATATAAGGCAAATGTAAGTTGTAAAAACTTATTTACAAAAGCAATTCTATAAAAACTTACAACAAATATATATTTTGATTAAAACCTATTAAATCACATTTAATTCTTTACCTACTTTTGTAAATGCCTCAATAGCTTTATCTAAGTGTTCTTTTTTATGTGCTGCTGATAACTGCACACGGATTCTAGCTTTTTCTTTTGGCACTACTGGAAAGAAAAATCCGATAACATAAATTCCTTCTTCTAATAATTTATTTGCCATGTTTTGCGAAAGTTTTGCATCATATAGCATTACAGGTACAATCGCAGCATCAGCTCCTACTAAATCGAACCCTGCTTTTTCCATTTCTGTTCTAAAATAGTTTGTATTCCATTCTAATTTATCACGAAACGAAGTATCTTCAGAAATTAAATCAAAAACTTTTAAAGACGCTCCTACAATTGCAGGTGCTAAAGAATTTGAAAATAAATACGGACGAGAACGTTGACGTAAAATTTCAATAATTTCTTTTTTACCTGTTGTATAACCACCCATCGCACCTCCAAGTGCTTTTCCTAAAGTTCCTGTTACAATATCAACACGATCCATTACATTTTTCAATTCAACAGTTCCACGACCTGTTTCCCCAATAAAACCAGCTGCATGACATTCATCAACCATTACTAATGCATCATATTTATCTGCTAAATCACAAATTTTATCTAGTTTGGCAACAATTCCATCCATAGAAAAAACACCGTCGGTTACAATAATTTTAAAACGATGATTTTGTTTATTCGCCTCGATTAACTGAGCTTCTAAAGCTTCCATATCATTATTATCATAACGATAACGTGCTGCTTTACACAAACGAACTCCATCAATAATAGAAGCATGATTTAAACTATCAGAAATAATTGCGTCTTCTTTTGTTAATAATGGCTCAAAAACACCTCCATTTGCATCAAATGCTGCTGCATATAAAATAGTATCTTCTGTAGTATAAAACTCAGCAATTTTCTCTTCTAATTGCTTATGAATATCCTGAGTACCACAAATAAAACGAACCGATGACATTCCAAAACCATGAGTATCCATTACATCCTTAGCTGCTTGAATTACTTCTGGATGATTTGATAATCCTAAATAATTATTTGCACAAAAATTGATTACCTCTTCTCCTGTAGAAATTTTTATTACTGCATCTTGAGACGATGTAATAATACGTTCTGCCTTGTATAATCCAGCATCTTTAATTTCCTGAATTTCTTGTTGTAATTGCTCTTTTATTTTTCCGTACATCTTATATTTAATTTTACATCTCGATTATACGAGATGGTATTTATATTTAAAAGGTCAAAGTTAATTCTTAAACTTCTTCAACCAAAATTTCTTCATTAATATATATAAGTAGTTTTTTAGTTACTTTATAATTAATAGATTTTAAAACACGTTCATATTTTAATAATTGCTGATGATAACTTTTAGATGGTTTTCCTGTTTTATAATCTAAAATTGTAACTTCATTATTTTCAGAAAGCACCAATCTATCAGGAATTAAAATTTGATTATCAACATCTACAATTTCACGCTCATTATATACTGTTGCATTTTTTGCGTAATATTCTTGTAATTCAGGATGAGTTACAATTTTATTAATATCGGCTTCAATAGCTATTGATTGTGGTTTATCAATAATTCCTTGTTGCTCATATTGACGTACAACTCGTGCAATATCTTGCTGAGTCATAATTTTTGACATCATTTCGTGAATCAAATTTCCAAATTCAATTGCTTTCCCTTGTTCAGTATTCCATAATTTTGAAGCACTCGCCAACATATGAATATTATGTTCTTGCCAAGGCGTTGAAATAAATACTTCTTGAACCTCAGCAATCGAAGAAATTTCTTTCTGTACACTTACTCTTTCTGAATCTCCAAAATAATAATCTAACTGTCCATCATTCCAATAGTTTTTTTCCTTTAAATAATTAATGAAAATACCTGAATAAAAACTAGTGTTTTCTTCACCTTTTGTACTGATTTTATATTCCGTAATAATATGTAATTGTTCTACGGCACGTGTCAAGGCAACATATAAAAGATTGAAATTATCTAATTCCAATGCTGAACGTTGTTCGTTATGTATTTCTAAACCTGTTTCATTTATTAATTTTAATTCTTTAGTGTATGGCACTAATAATTCCTTAAAACCTTCAAAATATGTTGGCAAATCATCCAGCCAAATTTTAGGATTTATTTGTCGATAAATTTCTAAATCATACGGAAAAATAACCACAGGAAACTCTAATCCTTTTGATTTATGAATCGTCATTATTTGTACAGCATTTCCACTTTCAGGAGCTACAATACTTAAATTTGCTTTTTTTTCTTCCCAAAAATCTAAAAACTCTTGAATACTTGTTCCTTTTCGTTGTTGTTCTAAAATAATATCTAAAAAAAACTGTACATAAGCATCCGAAGAATCTATTAATTTAAAACATCGGATAATTTCTTCAACTTTTTCATAAAATGGCAATTGATGAAAAGTTGATAATTCAAAAGAAACTTGATATATTTTTAATTCTTCAAAAACGACATCAATAGGTTTTTGAATCATTTCTGAAATAAAGAAATTTTTAGCTATTTCCAATTTCAAATGATTATATAAAAAATATAAAACTTCTAATAAAGCTTCTTTATCGTTAGGATGCTGAATAACTTTCAATAAATTAACCATAAATTGAACACTCGCACTATTATCTAACAATAACGTTTCAGAAGAAATAATATTAACACCATTTTCAGACAAATAATTTGCCACCGCAATACCATCTTTTTTCTTACGAACCAAAACACATATTTCATTTAAAGAAAATGATGCTGACGCTTTTTCAATAGTTTCTAAAATTTTCTTCGGATATTTTAAAAGATTATCCGCCTTTTCTTCTTCCTTATCTAAAAACGATAAAGACACAAAACCACCACTTTTAGCTGTTATTAATTGTTTATTACCATCGATAAACAATTTTTTATAATGTTCATTTTCCAAAAAATTAGATGTGTGCTGAAAAAACTGATTATTAAAATCAATTACTTCAGTATAACTTCTAAAATTTGTTTCCAATGTTTTTATTTCCTTTTCAATATGAAACGGATTCTCAATACCTGAACCTAACGAAATAAATTGCTCTGCCTTTCCTCCACGCCAACGATAAATTGCTTGTTTTCCGTCGCCCACCAATAATAAATTACTATTCTCTTGTGCTAGTGCATTATCTATCAATGGAATTATATTTTCCCATTGCAACACCGATGTATCTTGCATTTCATCAATAAAATAATGCATAAATCGTTCACCGATGCGCTCATAAATAAATGGTGCGGGTTGATCTTTTATATTATCTGAAATTAATTGATTGAATTCAGCATTTAATCGAATATTGTTTTCTTCCTTAATATTCGTTAATTCTACATTGATATAATTTAAAACTGCTAACGGAATTACACTTTTTAACGCCAATCTGTTCATTAAAAACTGCTGATACAATTTTTCAGATTCCATATATAAAGTTAAAAGTTCGGGTAAAATTCCTTCAATAGCACTTTTTATATCGTTGGATTTCGATTTTGAATAAAAATTATTTTCTTCAATACGTTCTCGAAGTTTCGATTCTTCAAAAAACTTTGCTTTTGTAAAATTTTCAGACAACGCTAAAAAATGATTTGGCAACATTGACCTGTAAAAATCTTTAGCTTCTAATTGTGCCGTTTCTATTATTGCTAAACCTTTCTTTCCAATTTCTAAAAATCGAGTTTTAATTTGATATTGTGCTTTGGAAAGTTTACTTTTTAAATTCGTAAAATCGCTTAATTTTTTATCCGCAAGTTTTCTAAAATGTTCGGTATCATCTTCATTTAATAAAATTCTAGAAAACTCATTTAATTCAACTGAAATATCCCAAGAAGTATCATCATCTGTTTTTTCTAAAGAAAAATCTATTAGTAATTTTGTTAAATCGGTATCTGTACCAATTTTAGAAATTAATACATCAACCGCTTCATTTAATAATGAAATTGCATCCATTTCTACCTCAAAATTTAGTGGTAATCCTAAATCGTAGGCAAAACTTTTAATAATTCGATGTGTAAAACTATCAATCGTAGTAATTGAAAAAGCCGAATAATTTTGTAAAACGGCATCTAATATTTTCTGACTTCGTTCTTGTATCTTTTCTTTATCAATCGAAATTTCTTTGATAATAATTTGAAACAAATCATTTTCTTTTCCTTCCGAAAATTCTTGTAAATTTTCTAAAACACGCTCTTTCATTTCACCAGCAGCTTTGTTGGTAAATGTGATGGCTAATATTTTCTGAAATCTAAAAACATCTTCCGAATTCAATAAAACTTTAAGATATTCTTTTACTAAAGTAAACGTTTTTCCACTTCCTGCCGAGGCATTATATACTTGAAAATTTGATAGATTTTGCACAGAATAATTTTTAATGCAAAATACCTTTTTAAAGCACATTAAACAAGATAATTAAAAGAGTAATAAAAATATTTTGAAGCAATTTCCCGCTTTCCGCACTCGCTTTTTTTGTTTTTTAAAAAGAAAAACAAAAAAGAGCTCAAACAATTGCTACAATCGGGGCTAGGCATTTGTACTATTTTTGATAATTTTATAAATCAATTATAAATTTCGAATATTATCGACAACATTACGCTCTTTTCGTATAAAATAATTTAAGAATTAAACACATAAATTATTTCGTTAAACTCAGACCTCACAGGTTTTAAAAACCTGTGAGGTCTAAACAGGCTCTTATTATTTAAGATGTTTTTTAAAAAATAATTTATCCTCTAAATAAAAAGAAATCTTTTTTCATGGATTCAATTTCAGAATCATCATTAGTAATAATATAATCGATTGCTTTTTCAGTAAAAGTTTTTCCTTTTTCGGTAAGCGATATAATATTATTATCAATAAAAATCAGATTATTTTTATCCGCCAATTCAACAATAGATTTTGCTTTTAATTTATGCCAATTAATATGTTCATTTAAATGATTAATATGACGTTCTCTTTTTTCTTTATGATTATTTAAGTGCAATAAAAAAGTAAGTAATTGCACTTCTTTTTGTTGTTGTCTATTTCTATATAAAACAGCAATTAACCCACTATTTGGAGCGAATAAATAAACCAGAAAAAACACAAAACCAAGCATTGTTATCATTGAACCAGAAATAGAAGCATCTAAATAATGTGCTAACCAATAACCAGAAATTGCTGAAAAAACACCAAAAAACACTGAAAAAAACAACATTTTTTTCAAATCGTTTGTTAATAAATAAGAAGTTGCCGCAGGTGCAATCATTAAAGCAACTACTAAAATTGCGCCAACTGCATCAAAAGCTCCAACAGTTGTTACAGATGCTACACTCATTAATCCATAATGAATTACAACTGGCGAAAAACCTAAAGCAGTTGCCAAACCTGGGTCAAAAGTGCTTACTTTTAATTCTTTAAAAAAGGCGATTAAAAGACTTAAAGTAATTAATAAAATAGTTCCTATAAGCCACAATGATTTAGGACCAATATCAATTCCATTAATTAATAATCTATCAAACGGAGCAAAAGCCAATTCACCTAATAAAACAGCGTCTACATCTAAATGAACATCGTTTGCATTTTTAGCAATTAAAAGCACACCGATACTAAATAAAGCAGGAAATACCAACCCAATTGCAGTATCTTCTTTTACTAATTTTGTTTTCTGAATATATTCAACCAAAACCACGGTTAAAATTCCTGATAAAGCACCCATTAAAATTAATAAAGGCGAATTTAAATCGTGAGTGATAAAAAAACCAATAACCAAACCTGGTAAAATAGAATGACTAATGGCATCACTAATTAACGCCATTTTTCGCAATACCAAAAACACGCCAGGGATTGCACAAGCTATGGCTACTAAACTTGCAATTAATTGTATTTCAATTTGAGCACTACTCATTTTATTTTTTATTTTTCTATATTTTGATTGTATAAATTACCTGCAAATTGATATCCTTCTTCAGTCATTGACCACATTCTACCGTGTAATTTGATATATTTTTTTTCTTCTAACTTTTTTAAAGTTCCTTTTGTATATCCTTGAAAATTATTTAAAATTTTTATCGCATGCGGATGTGATTTATCTTCATGTGTTTTTACCAAATCAAACATAAAAGATAACGTTTTATGTAATTGTAAATCTCTACGATTTTTTAAAAAACGTATCTGACTAAAAAGTAAACCTCTTGATGGCGAAAAAATAAAAGAAAACACCACAAATACTCCTGCAACTAATACAATTACAGGTCCTGTCGATAAGTTTGCTTGACTTGCGCTAATTCCTGTTCCAACAACACCAGAAAGCAATCCAAAAATTGCCGCTAAAACAACCATTGTACTTAAACTATTTGTCCATTGACGAGCTGCTGCCGCAGGAGCTAATAACATCGCACTCATCAAAACAACTCCAACAGTTTGTAATCCTAAAACAATTGCCAACACAATAAAACTAGTAATTAAAGCATCAATAAATTTAACATTGAAACCTAAAGTTTTAGCATAATCGGCATCAAATAATAAAAGTTTAAATTCTTTCCAAAAAAGTAATAAAACACACAAACAAACAGCCGTTACAATTGCCATGAACCAAACATCTTCAACTAATAATGTTGCTGCTTGACCAAATAAAAACTTATCCAATCCTGACTGATTTGCATTCGGTTGCTTTTGAATAAAGGTTAAAAGTAACATTCCAAATCCGAAGAAAACAGAAAGAATTAAACCTAAAGCGGTATCGGTTTTTAATCGTGTATTTTTTACAATTCCACGAATCCAAAAAGCACCGATTAATCCGCTAATTAAAGCACCTAATAATAACACATTAGTATCTTTTGTTCCTGTAATTAAAAATGCAATTGCAATTCCTGGAAGTGAAGCGTGTGAAATAGCATCGCCTAGTAAACTTTGTTTTCTTAATACGGCAAAACTTCCTAACATTCCACAAATAGCACCTAAAATAGCCGTTCCAATAGTAATTGTTCGAAGTGTATAATCTGAAAAAACGAGTTTAAAATATTCTTGTAAATCCATTATTGTTGCACACTTACTTTATAATTAATTCCGTAAGTTTTGGTTAAATTATCGTCATTAAAAATTTCTTTAACAGGACCAGTCGCTATTTTTTTCACATTTAAAAAAGTTACCCAGTCAAAATATTCTGGAACAGTTTGTAAATCGTGATGTACTACAATTACAGTTTTTCCTGCTTTTCGAAGTTCTTTTAAAATATTGATAATGGTAATTTCGGTAGTTGCATCAACTCCTTGAAAAGGTTCATCCATAAAATAAATGGCAGCTTCTTGTGCCAAAGCTCTTGCCAAAAAAACACGCTGTTGTTGTCCTCCTGAAAGTTGAGAAATTTGACGACTTTTAAAAGCCAACATCCCTACTTTTTCAAGCGCTTCTAAAGCTGTTTTTTTCTGAG
Organism: Tenacibaculum salmonis; assembly: GCF_041053065.1. Lineage (NCBI taxonomy): Bacteria > Pseudomonadati > Bacteroidota > Flavobacteriia > Flavobacteriales > Flavobacteriaceae > Tenacibaculum > Tenacibaculum salmonis. The sequence continues at coordinate 1,507,314 of NZ_JBFCVV010000001.1, forward strand.
CTCTTCCTGGTCTTTTAATCCAGCCTAAACTTCCGTAAGTTCCCATTAACACAACATCTAAAGCAGTTGTAGGAAAATCCCAATCTACGCTTCCTTTCTGCGGAACATAAGCCACTAACTTTCGTTGTTTTTCATACGATTTACCAAAGATAGAAACACTTCCTGCAATCGGTTTTATAATGCCTAGAATAGATTTTATCAACGTAGATTTCCCTGCTCCATTTGGTCCAACGATTGCCATTAAAACACCTTCAGGAATTGCTAAATCAATATCCCAAAGTACGGGTTTGTAATTATAAGCAACTGTTAAATCATCAACAGTTACTGCGTATTTTATTTCACTCATTTGTATTATCTGTTGATTATTTTAATGCGTTAACAATCGTATTTACATTTGCGTTGTACATTCCAATATATGTTCCTTCGATAGTTCCTGTACTTCCTAAAGCATCAGAATATAAAGTTCCGCCAATAACAACTTCTTGATTTTTCGATTTTACAGCAGCTTGTAAAGCTTCAATAGTTCGTTTAGGAACTGAACTTTCTACAAAAATCGCTTTTACCTTATTATCAATAATAAATTTCGCTAATTTTTGAACATCCTGAACACCTGCCTCCGTAGCTGTTGATAAACCTTGTAAACCAACAACATTAAATTTGTGTTGTCTTCCGAAGTAATTAAAAGCATCGTGTGCGGTTACTAAAATTCTTTTTTCTTGAGGTAATTCATTTATTTTAGTTGCTACTTGCTTGTTTAAAACTTCTAATTTTTCTAAATATATTTTTGCATTTTCTTTATAGAATGATGCATTTTTAACATCTATTTGAGCTAATTTATCAGCAACATAAGAAGTCATTTTTGTCCAATTAGTAATATCAAACCAAATATGTGGGTCGTAATTTGAAGCAAATAATTCTGAAGCTATTAAATTTTTTTTATCAATAACATCAGAAACAACAATTGTTTTTTTATTTTGATGTTCCATTTTTTCAAATACTTCCTCTAACTTCCCTTCTAAATGCAAACCGTTATAAATAACAACATCGGCATTAAATAATTTAGACACATCGCCTTCACTTGCTTTATACAAATGCGGGTCAACTCCTGCGCCCATTAATCCATTTATTTCAATTTTGTCTCTACCTATATTTTTAACCAAATCAGTAATCATAGTTGTTGTTGTAACTACGTTTAATTTACCATTTTGTTTTTTTTCTGTTGTTTTACAGCTTACTGCAATTAAAACAACAAGTAATATCATTATTTTTTTCATATTAATTTTTTTGGATATAAATATTATTGGCAACTTTATTTGAAATAGTGATTTCTTTGTCATTTATCTTTACTAAAAAAGAATCATCAAAAGGTTCTTTATCTAACACTTCTATATGTTGTCCTAATGCAATTTCTTGTTTATCTAAAAAGCGTAAAAACTCAGAAGAAGTATCATTAACACCAACACAAACTCCTTTTTGATTTTTTTCTAATGTAGATAATAAACTTTTTTGAATCTGTGGTAAATTCCCTTCTTTATCAGGAATAGGGTCACCGTGTGGGTCTGTTTTAGGATATCCTAAGAACAAATCTAATTCATCAATTAATTTTGGCGATTTTATATGCTCCAATTGTTCAGCAACATCATGTACCTCATCCCAAGAAAAATTAAGTTTTTCAACTAAAAAAACTTCCCATAAACGATGTTTTCTAATAATATTTACTGCTGTTTTTTTACCAAAATCAGTTAAAGTAACTCCTTGATATTTTTTATAGATAACAACTTCTTTATCTGATAATTTTTTAATCATATCTGTTACCGAAGAAGCTTTAGTCGCTAACATATTTGCAATAGCATTTGTCGAAATTCCTTTATCAGATAATAATCCTAAATGATAAATTGTTTTAATATAGTTTTCTTCTGATTGACTAAACATATTCTTTTTTTGATGATACAAATATATGTATTTTCATTTATATAAAATAATTTTTAGACAAGACTAAAAAATTGTTTTACATTTGCGTGAATAAAAAAAAGACAACACTAAAAATAATATCAATAAATCATGAAAAAAATAATTTTAGTTACATTTTTACTAATCACCATTTTCAGTAAAGCACAAACTATTACAGGAAAAGTAACCACTTCAAAGGGTGAAATATTATCATTTGCCAATATTTCTATTAAAAATAATAGCACTGGTGTAAATGCCGATGAAAATGGAAATTTTATTTTAGAAAATGTTAAGTATAAAAAAGTAACATTGGTCGCTTCTTTTACAGGGTTTATTTCATCTCAAAAACGAATAACACTATCAAAAACGAAAGAAAATATTATTAATTTTACGCTAACCGAACATGCTGAATTATTAGATCAAATTACCGTAACAGGAACACGAACCGACAGACGAAGTACAAAAAACCCTGTTATTGTTAACGTAATTAATAGCCAAACTTTAGCAGATGTACAAGCCTGTAATTTATCTGAAGGATTAAAATTTCAAACAGGTTTACGTGTAGAAACCGATTGTCAAACTTGTAATTATACACAACTTCGTATGAATGGTTTATCTGGAGGATACTCACAAATATTAATAAATGGTCGCCCAATTTTTAGTCCGCTAACTGGTTTATATGGTTTAGAGCAAATTCCAACCAATATGATTGATAGAATTGAAGTAGTTCGTGGTGGTGGTTCGGCATTATATGGCTCAAGTGCTATTGGTGGTACTGTAAATGTGATTACAAATATTCCTAAAAAAGATGATTATAATATTGGATATACTTATCAAAATTTTAAAGGAGCTTCTGATCATATAATTGCAGGAAATGCAACGGTTGTAAATGAAGATAAAAATGCAGGAATTTCTTTTTTTATCAATAATAGAACTCGTGAAATTTACGATCATAATGGTGATAATTATTCAGAACTTCCTGAATTAAAAAATAACTCATTTGGTGCTAATTTATTTTTCTTACCTACGGATGATCAAAAAATTGAAATTAATTTCAGTAAAATGAACGAATATCGTTATGGTGGTGAAATGATTGAAAACGCTCCTCATTTTGCCTTACAATCCGAAGAAAGAACCCACAATGTTTATGTCGGAAATATCGATTATCAAATTAACTTTAATGAAGATAGAAGCTCTTTAATTACCTATTTTGCTTCTCAATATACAGGAAGAGATCATTATACAGGAATCCGCCCTGGAACTGAAAACCCAATAGAAGATACTAAACATTTGGCAAATCCACCATACGGAAATTCTGAAACGACTACTTTTCAAGGAGGGCTTCAATTTAATCATAAACTAGAAGATTTCTTAAAAGGAAATAATGTATTAACTATTGGTTCTGAATTTGTACAAGATGATGTTTTTGATGAAATTAAAGCCTATAAATATGTGGTAGATCAAATTACTCAAAACTACGGATTCTTTTTTCAAAGTGATTGGGAAATCAACAATAAATGGAATTTATTAGCAGGTGTCCGTTATGATCATCATAAATTAGATGCCTTAAAACAAGACGGAACAAGAAAATATATTATCAATAATGTAGCAAGTCCACGTGTTTCTGTATTATTTAAACCTTTTGAAAAAACACAATTACGTGCAACCTGGGGAACAGGTTTTAGAGCGCCTCAAGCTTTTGATACTGATTTACACATGGCTTTTGCTGGTGGTGGAATTTCAAGAGTTCAGCTTGCTGATGATTTAAAAAGAGAGCGTTCTAATAGTTATACGGTTTCTTTTAACTATGATAATCCAACCGAACATTATATTTATGGATTTACTGTTGAAAGTTTTTATACCCAATTAAACGATGCTTTTTATTTAGAAGGAATTGGAGAAGAAGAATTTGGAGAAGTTTTTGAAAAAAGAAATGGTGACGGTGCTGTTGTAAACGGAATTACTTTAGAAGGTCGTTTAAATTATGATGGAATTATTCAATTTGATACAGGAGTTACCTATCAATCAAGCAAATATAATACTGCCGTAAAAAACTCTGATACACTTGATACTAAAAAAGATTTTTTAAGAACGCCTACTACTTACGGATATGCAACCGCTACTTATACTCCTAATCAGAAATTTAAAACAGCTTTAAATTTAGTTTATACTGGTAAAATGGATGTATTACATTTAGCTTCTACAGGTAATTTAAATGATGATGAATATTTTAAATCTCCAACATTTTTTAATGTAGGAATTAAAACAAGCTATAATTTTGAATTAGAAAAACTAAAAACAAACATTGAAGTTTCTGCAGGTGTTAAGAATATTTTTGATGCTTATCAAACATCATTTGATATAGGTAAAGAGCGTGATAGTAATTTCATTTATGGTCCTGCAGCACCAAGAACCTATACTTTAGGTTTCAAAATATTTAACTAAATAATTTACAACATTAGTGTTAAAACAGTAAACCTATAGTCAGGTTTACTGTTTTTTCGGCAAACACTTAACATTACAGTAACATAAATAAGTAGTGCTTAATGTTAAAGAAACATTCTAATAAGGCAACCATAATATTTACGTAACACTAGCTTTACAACATTACATCAGATTTGCAGTGTATTTTAAGAACCTAAGTAAAGATAGAATGAAAAAATTAATTGTAATTACTCTTTTAACCCTTTGTAGCTTTGTGTACTCACAAGATAAAGGAACAATATCAGGTAAAATCACTGATAAAGAGATGAATGGAGAAGTATTACCTTTTGCAAATGTTTTTATAAAAGGAACAACTATCGGAGGAACAACCGACATGGATGGTAAATATACCTTAAGTGTTCCTGTAGGAAACCAAACAATCGTATTTAGTTTTGTTGGATATCAGACGGTAGAAAAAGCTATTGTAGTAAAAGCAAGTCAACCTTTAATTATCAACCAAGAATTAGGTCCTAATCAAGGTCTTTCTTTAGATGAAGTTGTAATTAAAGCAAGTGTTAGTAGAGAAAAAGAAAGTGCTTTACTTTTACAACAAAAGAAAGCAACTGTAATTGTTGAAAGTATTGGAGCTCAAGAATTATCTAGAAAAGGAGTTAGTAATGCAGCAGCAGCAACTACAAAAATAGCTGGAGTTACTAAAAGTGAAGGTTCTGGTGATATTTATATTCGTGGTTTAGGTGATAGATATTTATCTACTTCAATGAATGGTTTACCAATTCCATCTGATAACGTAGATAATAAAAATATTAGTTTAGGGTTATTTCCTACTAGTGTAATTCAAAATGTAGGTATTAGTAAAACATATACTACTTCTAATTATTCAGATCAAGCATCTGGTAATGTAAATATAATTTCTAAAGATTATAGTAAAAAAGAAATTAAAATAGGACTTACAGGAGGTAGTAATACAAATGTTATCGGATTAAATGAATTCAGAAAAACTATCATTAGTGATGATGTTAATTTTGGTTTTCATAAAAAGAAATATGCACTACAAGATGCTTTAACTTACCAAGGTTGGGACACAAAAAAAACTGGAGTACCTTTAAATTATGGAGCTTCAATTGGTGGTGGTTATCAATTTAATGTACTAGGTAAAGCAATAAAATTTGTTGCTTCAGCATCTTATTCTTCATCTAATTCTTATCAAGAAGGATTGTTTAGAAGTTATAAAGCTAACATTTTAGATAGAGGGTTTTCTTCAAATAAAGAATATGATACCGAAAAATATATCACAAATACAAATGCAACAGGATATATTAGCTTAGCTTTAAAGCTAAACGATAACAACAAATTAAAATACAATACTTTAGTTATAAACAAAGGTAAAGAGATATTATATGAACAAGGAAGAAAAGGTTTAGGATTTGTTTACGACCAAGATCCTAGTGAATATGGTGCTTTTGTAAGAGATCAAAATTTTAAACAAACAACTCTTTTTGTTAACCAATTAATGGGTGAACACAAATTAGATGATAATAATACATTAAATTGGGCTGGAGGTTACAACTTTGTACTTGCTGAAGAGCCTAACAGAATTAGAAACGAAGTTAACATATTAAACCCAAGTGAGCCATCTTCTGAAATTCAATATTCTCACGTTGGAGATTATCAACAAAGAAAATCGAGTCAAAAAATTGAAGATTATGATTATAATGGACTTATTCAAAATAAATTCGCATTAGGTAAAAGTACTGACGAATATGAAAAGAAACCTTATTCATTAAATTATGGAATAAACATAAGAAAAAAAGAAAGAAGCTTTAAATCTTTATTTGTTGGTGTTAAAGCAAAAGGATCTGACTTTATAGCTCCTTCTGTTGATCAATTAACTAGTACTTTTAATGATTATAATTTTAACAACGGTTTAGATTTAAAAACTCGTCCTCATGATACTTATAATGCTGATTTATTAGCTTACGCAGGTTTTGTGAATTTTGATTTTAAATTTGACAATAAACTTTCTGGTAATTTAGGTTTACGTTTTGAAAGAGATGAAATAAATGTTGACTTTGATGTAGCTAATTACGTTGACGAAACAGGTACACCTAGAAAAGGTAGCTTAAAAAACACTTATGAAAGTCTTTACCCTAGTGTTAATTTAAAATATGAGATAAATGAAAAAAACTATGTACGTTTTGCTTCAAGTGTAACACAAACCTTACCTGAATTTAAAGAACTTGCTCCTTTTGAATATGTTTCACCAACTGGTCGTGTAACAGTAGGTAATCCTAATTTAGAAAAATCAGATACTTATAATATTGATTTAAAATGGGAATTCTTTCCTAGTAGAGAAGAGTTAGTTTCAGCAACTGTATTTTACAAACAAATAAATAACCCTATAAATTTAGCGGTAACACGTGGTTCTTCTGGAAATTTCATTTATGAAAACACAGGAGATAAAGCAGATGTTTTAGGACTAGAGATTGAAGGTAAAGTTAGTATAATTAAAAATGAAGATGATAAAAACTTGTTAAGTGCTACAGCTAATACTACATTTATGTATTTAAATCAAGATTTACGTGAAGAATTTAGATATAAAGATGTAAAAGAAACAAAATTACAAGGAGCATCTAATTTTATTTTTAATGGTTCTGTAAGTTATAATTCACAAACAGAAAAACCTTTAATAGCTACTTTAACAGGTAATTACTCTTCAGATAAAGTACTTGCTTTAGGAGCACCTCGTAGTCAAGCACAAAGAGCGACACTTTATAATGACCAAATTATTCAGAAAGGTTTTTTTACATTAGATGCTATTTTAAGTAAAAAAGTAACAAATTACTTATCTGTAAAATTAATCGGTAAAAACTTATTAAATCCAGAGATTAAACAAACTCAATTAGTAAGAGATATAAATACCCAAATTGAAACAAATGAAACTGTTCAATTATATACAAAAGGTTTACAGCTAAGTTTAGGTTTAAATCTTAGTTTCTAACAAAAATTATATATATTTAAAAAGTCTTTGTGAGTATTTCACAAAGACTTTTTTTTTTGAAAAAAAATAAACACATAAAGATTTATTAACACTAAACCTAAACTGTTAACTTTTAATTAAATAGAACTACTTAAATATACAGTTAATTTGTAGAACAAAATAAACAAAAATAAAAATGAAAAAAGTAGTCTTAAAAGCTTTTGTTTTAGCAGCTTTAACATTAGGAACAGTAACTTTTACTAGTTGTGGAAGTGATGATATCGAAATTATTCAAGATAAATCAACAGGTTTAGAAGGTGTTGTTGATGGAAAAGTTACTTTAGATGCATCAAAAGAATATAAATTAACTAGTTCATACATTGTAAAAGACGGTGGAGAGTTAGTTATTCCTGCAGGAACTAAAATTACAGTTACTGGAAGTGGTACTGAAGCTTATATTGCTGTATTAAAAGGTGGGAAAATTGACATTCAAGGAACAGAAAGTAATCCTGTTGTTATGACTTCACCAAATGCTAAACCAGGAGACTGGGGTGGTTTAACTATATGTGGTGAAGCTACTACTACAGCAGGAGTTGACGCTAAAGCTGAAGTTGGTGGATTTGAATATGGAGGAACTACTGATACTGATAATTCAGGAAGTATTAAATACTTAATTATTAAAGGAACAGGAGCTTCTATTAATTCTGAATCTCAATACAATGGTATTTCATTATATGCTGTAGGTTCTGGTACAACTATAGAAAACGTTGCTATTGTAAACGGTTCTGATGATGGAATTGAATTTTTTGGAGGTACAGTTTCTGTTAAAAATATATATTTAGAAAACAATGAAGATGATTCAATTGACTGGACTGAAGGTTGGAATGGTACTGTTGAAAATGCATATATAACTCATTCTGTCCCTGATTTTTCAACTGTTTTTGAAGGTGATAAAGAAAATAAAAACCCTACTTTTAAAAATGTAACTGCTATATCAACTGTTGGTGGTACTGCTTTACAATTTAAAAAAGAGTCAGGTGCTACGATTACAGGATTATCTTTAACAGGTTTTGATACTTCTATTGATATGAAAGATGGTGGTGCATTAACTAATGTTCAAATCGAAGGAGCTGATGCTGATGCTAATTTAAATTATACTATAGCCCCTACAGTTGATGTTAATGATTTTGATTGGGTTAACTCATCTGTCGATGCAAATGAAAACTTATTACAAGGTGTTGTTACTACAAAAGTAACTTTAGATGCAAGTAAAGAGTATGTATTAAATTCTTCATACCTTATTCAAGATGGAGGAGAATTAGTAATACCTGCAGGAACTAAGATTACTGCTAGAGATGGTGGAACAGGTGTTTATATTGCTGTTTTAATGGGGGGTAAAATTGATATTCAAGGTACTGTAGAAAACCCTGTTGTTATTGCTTCTGAACAAAACAAATCTGGTGATTGGGGTGGATTAACTATATGTGGTAAAGCTACTACTACAGCAGGAATTAACGCTAAAGCTGAAGTTGGTGGATTTATTTATGGAGGTACTGAAGATACAGATAATTCTGGATCAATCAAAAATTTAGTTATTAAAGGTACAGGAGCTTCTATTAATTCTGAATCTCAATACAATGGAGTATCTTTATATGCTGTAGGTTCTGGAACTAAATTAGAAAACATTGCTATAATTAACGGTGCTGATGATGGAATAGAATTCTTTGGAGGTTCTGCTAATGTTAAAAATATTTACTTAGAAAACAACGAAGATGATTCTATCGATTGGACTGAAGGATGGAATGGATCAGTTGAAAATGCATATATATCTAATACAGTTGAAGGTTTTTCAACAGTCTTTGAAGGTGATAAAGAAAATGGAAACCCTACTTTCACTAATATAACAGCTATATCTACAGTTGGAGGAACAGCTTTACAGTTTAAGAAAACATCTGGAGGTCAAATTACAGGACTTCACTTAGATGGTTATGCTGTTGATTTAGATATGAAAGATAATGGAGCTTTATCTAATGTTCAAATCGAAGGAGCTGATGCAGATGCTACATTAATTGATGGTGAAACTAAAAAGTATACACTTAACTCAAGTAAAGATGCTACTCCTTTAGATATTTCAACTTGGACTTGGAGAGAAGCTGGTTTATAATAAATCTTAAAAAAAGTAAAGGTAAATATAACCTGATAACTTTTAAATACTAATTAATCCAGAGAAGCTTATGTTTCTCTGGATTTTTTATGATATTAATGGCTTTCTGCGACTAATATGTTCTGACATTTTTCTAAATTTCTTCTTCATAGCCATTTTTAAGTTTTACTTTTATTTTTTTCTCAAAGTCTTTTTCTGCTGCTGGTTTATTTATATGGATTTTTGTATTCTTTCTTGGTGAGCTTGTATATATACTTCCGTATTGAGTTTCTATTTCTAACCCTGTATTGTGTATTTCCCAAAACTTTACATCATAATAGCCATCTGAAAAACCTTTTTTTCTTTGTACAAAACGCCTGATTCCTGTTTTTTTTCTTTCTTCTGAAAGAAGTCGTCCTTGTTCAAGCATTTTTTCAAGACTAAGTTTCGAGTCCCATTCACAATCGTACATCATATCAATAAAAGAAATATAACTTGGAATATAAAATATGGCTTGTTTTTCAATTTCTTTATTGAATTCTTTTATAAGCTCTTTTACTTTTTGTTGTTCATTATTCGTTGTGTTAATTAGTACAATAACATTTTTTTCTATATCTATTTTTTTAGAATAACATTCTCCTGTTACTGTGCATTCAAATTCTAAAAGCACAC